>JAIOZK010000031.1 GCA_021740625.1 Bacteroidales bacterium | reverse complement strand
TCCAAGAGGATTATATGCACCATGATGCGGCATGACGAAAAAGGAAAACTTATATTGACTGTTATTCAACAACATAGAAAAACAATCTTTCTCTATAAACAGGTAATAACAGACATTTAAATTAAGTGCGAAACTTTAGGACTATATTTTCAGGAACGAAGTGAACTGAAAACATGAATCGGACGAGATACTACTTCGAATATCGATACATCGTACAATCGTTTAATCGCGATATTAATATTTCCAAATTATGCATATTGGATGGGTGGGTGATTGATTGGGCGATTGTACGATTTAGGAAAATAGCTTCCTGACTTTTCTAACCGGTTTTGCGTATCTGAAATGCAAGCCAACAGAATTGCCCCGGGAAAGACTTATTTTTTCCGCAAGGGTTTTCCCAGGGATTTTGCCGCATCATTGGCCTTGCTCATACCTTCTCCTGCATTGCGGACTTCTTTCTTCACATCATCAAATTCTTTTTTCATGTCGTTCCCACTGGTGGCATCCTTAAAATCACGAATGCCTTTGCCAAGACCTTTCATTAGCTCGGGCAGCTTCTTGCCGCCAAACAGCAGCAGGATCACCACAGCAATGATGATGATCTCCGGACCGCCAAACATACCAAGTAGTATCATATCCATACGATTAAAATATAACAAACACAAAAATAAACATAAGTGGAACATTCTAAAAATGATTGCGTATATCATTTATTGGACTTGTATCCTTTGTGTATCTTTGCATTAAGACAAGATAGAAGGTAAAATCCAGCATAAAAAAACCGGATACAACATATTTACTGGCAAATATCATTTCAACGAATTTGCCTGGATCAACGTTCTTAACAAGCCGGGCTGTCGCTGCCCATACGGGTGGAGGAAAGTCGGGACAGCAAAGGGCGCCATGCTTCCTAACGGGAAGGGTTTCACCATATGGTGGGATACAGCAAGTGCCACAGAAAACAGACTGCCTTGTTGTGGCTATTTGAGCGAGGGCCCGCCTTCGCCAGGGCTACGGCGGGTAAAGGTGAAAACGCGGTGTAAGAGACCACGGCTTGTTGCGGTGACGCAGCATGCAGGCAAACCTCATGGGCTGAAAGGCCAAATATACCGGGGGTCCGCAAGGATAAGGGCGGCCCGTCCGATCCCGGGGGGTTGGCTGCTAGATCCCTGCAGCAATGCAGGGGCCAGATAAATGACAGTTTAAAACAGAATCCCGCTTACGGGCTTGTTAAAAAAATCCTCCCTTATTCGTGAGGGGGGATTTTATTCTTATCAGCCATAAGATTTGAAATAAAAACCCGTAGCCATGATCAGTTGTTTTCTAATCCTGGTAGCGATTTCTTTTAATATCATATACTTTTTTGCCGGCATAGGCTGCTCCCATTCCTATCAGTAAGAAAACACCACTGCCAATAGGCGCTGCCTGCCCCTGTTGATCATCCGTTTCACCATGACCCGGTGGCAAAGGTGCACCGGTCTGGGTAAAAACTCCATTACTCATGAGCAAAATGGCAAATACAAATAACATTTTCAATATTTTTTTTCTCATATCTATCTGCAATTGAGGATTATTTCACAAATACTTTTGTTGTCTTCGCTTCTCCATTGTTGTATATGCGCACCAGATAAATACCACCCGGCAATTGAACATCAAATACAGCATGACCATTGCTCCTAAATTCTTCGGATTGCATGATGCATCCCTGAATGTTGATTATATCCATTCTGATTTCACCTTTCAAATTATCGATGGTAAGGATATCGCCATCGCAGTAGATGTGCGCTCCGGCCAGGGGCTGCATAACTTCAATACCAGCAGCAACAAACAAAATTTCAAATCGATATGGATCATCCCCTTCTGCCGAGGTGAAGGCATAGGTCCCATATTCGCTAAGATTAATGCTTGTATTGGTTTTGAGATCTTTCAGATAAACATCCATCCCTTCGATGCTTTCGGCCAGTTCGATCATGAAGTTTGAAGAAGCATTTTTCTCAAAGCAGAACGGAATGACCAGGTCTGAATTCCAGGCAATAGCATTGGTAGACATGCCAATACCATCAGCAAAACTATATAAAGCAGGGGCGTAGCCATGCAGGTATCTGGAATCAAGAAATCGATCATATCCGGATGTGGCATTCTCATTAAATAATATTACACTTTCCTGGTAAACAGTCTGATCCATATCGTGAGCAAGTAGTTTGACCTTACGCACATCATTCTTAAACCAGGCCGCAGCATCATGTGTTCTGGCTGAGGCCGGAATGTTAACTGTCGTTTCATCATCATGGGAATATACCATAAAGCCGTTCAAAGCTGGAATAATTTCTCCATTAGCAATATCTATATATGAAGAAGCAGACTCTTTCCAGATTTTGACATAGCTGGCAATCGAACCAGTTGCCCAGGCATTATCCCATATGATGGCACTTGGATAAGGATTGCCCAAAAGATTAAATCCATGTGGGTCTGCACCATTATTCGTAACAAGCAGTGGTCCAACATCAGAAGTATTAAATCCTGAGGCATCTCCTGTAAAGGTTTTTGTAGCCCCGGTTTCATAAGCTACCAGATATCCGGTGCCTAAAGAAAAAGTATCCCAAAGGTGAATATCATAGTTTTCCCATGTTTTACTGGGCTCATGCCAGCGGTAAAAATCAAAATTCCCGGGATCCGTTGTAAAACCACCTGAGTTCATAGACTGACCAGCTACAGGCGAAGACAGGAAGTGCCATCCATCCAGGTCACTACCGCCACCGTATCCGTCGATCCAGCATTCCATCGTTGCTTGACCTCCCACCATCAGGTTTCCGTAATTAATAAAAGAGGCCGTCCCGTTTGCATCAGATTCAAGTTTAAAATCCTGCGCAACACTGATGGTATTGCCTGCATCCACGGTAAATTGTGCTTCAGGTCTGAGCATGAAGTCTCCGGAACAATTTAAGTTACTCTGCAGAACAACCTCATTTCCCGGCTTATTGACAATAAAATTCACCATCTCAGCACCATCCACAATACTTACATTGGCATCATAGTGAGTGGCTGCATCAGCATGACAAATCTCAAAGTTAGCGTTACTTGATAAATCAAAATCTTCTGATCGAATATCCACAGTATTATAACCGGGCGAAGTTTTTCCGCAAACTTTAATTGTTGCATTCATAATGTTGCCCAATGCGCCGTCTTCAACGTAAAATGTGGCAGGATTATCGGAACTGTAAGGAGACCCACCTCCTCCTTTTCCCGCAAAAATGATTGCCTGGCTTCCGGTAATAACAGTTGCATTATCATGAAGGTGGATTTGGTCGGCAACATAAAGCTCCCCTCCAATATTCATCAATGTTCCACCTGAATGGATATCACTGCCAACAATCAAATCAGCTTCTCCATTAATATTATTTCCAATATTTACCACGCCTGAAGTTGTAATATACAGTTCACCTCCACTGTTAATTTTATGCGAATTAGAAGCATTGTTTGTAGATGTATACGTGCCTGCCACCTCCATATCTCCGAAACAATCCAGGTCCTCTGTATTTGTTACACTAGCTGCCAGTTGAATTTCAAGTGAATAGCAATTGTAATCGCCCCCATAGCCATAAATTACCAAATCACCATTTAGCTGAAGGTTGTTTGAAGTCCCGTAAGGAATCACTATCGGAATAAAGGTATCCGGTGGTCCTGGCGGATCCCAGTTGCCAGTATGATTCCAATCGTTGCTAATCGCCCCTGTCCACGCCATATCTGCATGAATCTCAGAATTTCCGGCAGGTGCAGTTATATCGGGAACATAAACAGCCTTTGATGCTGTTGTAATCTGCAAACATTCCGCGTCAATGGTTTCTCCCGGAACGGCTAATGGTTCAACATTCACTGCCAGCCAAAAGTAGTTGGTGCCTTCTGTCAGGAATTGTGAACCGTTGATATCGTAATTGGTTGGACCTCCACTTGGAGGATTTATTGTTTCAAAATTGAAGAGATCCCGTTCATCAAACACATTAGAAGTTCCTGTATAATAGATGCTAAAATCATTGATATTTTGAAAATAAACGGTCCCTCCATTTGTATTCACTCTGAAACTGGTGATTTCTATGGGAGAAGATATGTATTGTGTTTCAATTTCAATACCTATTATTTGCTGATAATTAGCTCTGTACGAATAGGCTGTATTTTGGGTACAAGTACTGGAAACCCATTGCATGGGTGTGTTATCCATTATTCTAACATCATCCACACATACACCTGTTCCTCCGCCATCAGTAGCCTTAAAAGCTATTTGATATGTTGCTGACGGGGAAGGCAAATCAAGTGTTTCTATGGTCCATTCATCAACCTCCGTTGTAAAATTTCCTCCGGGTACCATAGTCCAGGGGTCACTTTCCGATATTCTGTAATATACTGTTAATGTACTTAGTCCACCCATGAATTCATCTTGTGTATGCCAGAAATCCAAGCTTGGATCGCCCAAAGCTGTCAGGTCAAATACAGGAGTTATCAGCATTGTAGCATCGCCGGTATTAAAGCTGAACTCGGCATTGTAGGACCCGGTATGGGCATGGGCCGGAATTCCGCCATCGCCCCCATCTCTGTACTCCCAATCAATGGTACCGCTTACATATTCTTCTGTCCAGCCATCGGGTCTGTCTCCGCCATTTTCAAAACCTTCTGTCCAGGGAAAAATATTAATTACAGTACAAAATGTCGCCGGACCTGTCCATGTGCTTTGCGAACCGCCACAGTCATCCTGCACATAAAAATCATATGCTGTATTGGCTGATAAACCGCTTAAGCTGTAAGGGTTATTTGTAGTGCCGGTAATCAATGTGCCATTTCCCTGAACAAAACCGGCCGGACCCCATTCAATATTCCAGGTGGTTGCGCCCCCTGTTGTCCAGTTCAGATCAACGGAAGTACTTCCGATATTGCTGGCCAATAAGTTAGTGGGAGGCAGGCATGTGATACTTCCATCCACTTCCACATCATCAATACAAACACCCTGCCCATCCCCATCTGTACCTTCGAAAGCAATATAATATTCAGTACTGGGGTTTGGCAGACTTAAAACAACTTCAGTCCAGTCAGCCACTTGTGTAGTATACTCTGCCCCCGGAATCAAAGTCCACACCCCATCAGAGCTAGTTTTATAATAAACCCTTAATTCATCCTGATAAATTGTACCAAAATAATTGTATTCAAGCTGGGCATGCCAAAAGGAAATCTGAGGATTGGTCAAAGCGCTCAAATCCAATGGCGGGGTAATAAGTTTTGTTGAAGAGCTTGTGTTTTCATGTATGAATGCGGCATTGTATGATCCACTATGTGCATTTAAAGGATAGATATCTCCCCCATCCTGAAACACCCAGTCATGGGAGCCCACATTGTATTCTTCTGTCCAGCAATCCGGTCTGTTTCCACCATTTTCAAAATCCTCAGTCCAGGGAAATGTATTAACAACATCACATACTGTTGTGAAAGAACAAGGGCCGGACCATAAGCTTTGTGAACCCCCGCCACAATCATCCTGCACATAGAAATCATAAGCAGTGCCTGCTGAAAGCCCACTCAATGAATATGGATTCGATGTTGTTCCGGTGATCATGGTTCCGGCACCTTGTGTAAAGCCTTCGGGGCCATATTCAATATTCCATGTTGAGGCCCCTCCTGTAGTCCAGTTTAAATTAGCCGATGTTTGGGTAATATTATCTGCATACAAAGATGAAGGCGCAGGACAGGCAGAAACAGAAACTTCAACATCATCTACACAAACTCCATAGCCAAAATCGTCATAGCCTTCAAAAGCAATGTAATAGGTTGAAGAAGTACTGGGAAGATTAATTATTTCCTGTGTCCAGCTAGTAATGCTTGAGGTGTATTCAGCGATCATTGTCCAGCTTCCCCCGGCAGATGTTTTATAAAAAACCCTCAATTCATCCTGATCCCCCTCATATACAGCTTGTGTATGCCAAAATCTTAACTGAGGATTTGATTGTCCGTCAAGGTCAAACTGTGGCGTGATAAGCTTGGTTTTTGTACCACTGCTGCTATATGTAAAAGCTGCATTATATGTTCCGGTATGAGCACTTGAGGGATTTGAATTGCTGTACCCGCCTGTTTGAAAAACCCAATTGTGGATCCCTGACACATACTCCTGTGTCCAGCCGTCAGGGATAAAACCCCCGTTTTCAAAACCCTCAGTCCAGGGAAAAGAGTTGATGGTAGTGCTAAAGGTGTGTGGCCCTGTCCAGTTGCTGGAACTTCCACCTCCGCAGTCGGAACGTACATACCAATCATAAGCCGTGATGGCCGATAAGCCGGACAAATTATAAGGATTGGATGTTGTTCCGGATATCATTGTGCCTGTGCCCTGGGTAAACCCCGGCGCGCCCCATTCGATGTCCCAGGAAGTTGAAGTGCCGTTTTCTGTCCACCCCAAGTCAACAGATGTAGTGCTAATATTGCTAACCGATTGGTCTGACGGTGCCGGACAGGTAAACTCACTCACCGAAATATCATCCAGATAAAGATAATCGTCATCATATTTTCCATTGTGGAAAAAGCGTATATGAACCGTTCCACCGGTATATGAGCTTAAATCAAAGGTTTTTCTTTCATAGGGGATTGGATCACCATCGGGTTGCGTAGCAAACAAATCAGTCCACCCGGATCCATCATCAATTTGCACCCAGAAGAAATTATAATTATCGTTATAACTGCGTCCTAAAGCATACCAAAAAGAAAACTCCGGGGCCGTTGCAGCAGAAAGATCAAGGCTGAAATAATTCCAGCTGGTCCATGAAGCATTCACACCACCGGGTTGTGCTTTTGTATAAGCATCAGCCAGGCCTGAAGGTTTAGTATAACTTCCGTCATCCGCGTATTGTTCCAAACCATAACTACCATTATGCTTTGAAGCTGCATTCACTTGCATAAGCGCATATCCGGCAGTATAGGTATTCCAGGCACTTCCTATGCTACCGCTTTCCCAATTTTCAGTAAAGGGCAGCGTTTGAACTGCTGCAAGTGTTGTAAAATTCCCGGGGCCGGTCCAAGAGCTTGCATCCCCTCCGCCACAATCGGACCTGACATACCAATCATATTCCGTATTGGCCGTGAGGCCGGAAAGCGAGTAAGGATTTGAAGCAATACCTGTTACCTGTGTACCCGTTCCCAAAGAGAAACCAGCAGCGCCATATTCGATATCCCAGCTAGTTGCGCTGCCATTTTCTGTCCAGCCCAGATCAACTGTTGTTTGGGCAATGTTGGTTTCTGTTAAATCAGACGGGGCCGGACAGGTAGAACTACCCATCACAATCTTTATATTGGCTATGTATTGTTTTCTTAATCCCGAAGGAGGAGATGCCGGGTCAATATTTGAACTGGAATATTCTACCAATCCGCGGTATGTAGAAACTGAAGTATTATGAAAGTAATCTGAGTATCCATTTTCATCGGGTTTATTTTCATCAACCGCAACCACCAGATTATCAGAATTATTGTAGTAAAAATCCGTAATGTCAAAAGTTATCCAACCTGAACTTCCCGGATCGGGAAATGTTCCGCTCCACACCTGGGTTAATGAGGAAACAGCTATCCAGTCAGATCCTGACAAAAACTCAGTTTTCGAAGTATGCCCGATATAGATGGTCCAATCATTGGAATTACTTAAGGAGGCTCCATCAAAATACCATTGCAGTTCGGTAATATCTCCTGATGCATTGATCTCTGTTTGTAAATATATTACCTGCGAATAACTATAATCCCACCAGGGACGAATTGGCAAATACTCATTAGCTGTCCCGGTACCGATCTGTAACTGTCCCATGAGGCCAGAGAGTGAAAAAACCAAGAAAAGAGTTAAAATTAATTTTCGGGAAACATCATTTTTTGTATCCATAACGCGATCATTGTTTGGGGTTCACACCTCAAATTTATCAGCTTAAATCCCTCAAATGCAAGCGTTTTGGAGAAGTCGTCCGATTTGTGCTATATTTTGTCCGAATTGAATGTATAAGAATTAAAATCAGGAAATCTTTTTGCCCAACTGATCATTTGGAGTTAAACCAAACATCTTTCTGAACATTTTAGAAAAGTAATGTGGGTTGTTAAAACCTACGGCTGCCGATACTTCAGCAATGCTAAAATAAACTTTGTTTTCTAACAATTCTTTTGCTTTTAAAAGCCGGATTTGCCGTATGAATTCAACCGGGCTTACACCGGAGATTTCATTTAATTTCCTGCGCAATTGTCTTTCACTCAGAAATGCCTTTGCAGCAAAGTCCTTCATTTCAAAGCCGGTATTTGCAATATTTTCAATTACGATGGCTTTCATCCGGTTTAAAAATTCCTTATCTGCAGGAATCAGATTTTTGTCTTCAAAATCAATGTTAATTACTTTCCTGCTGTATTTTTCTTCCAGGTGTTTTCTGGTATAAAGCAAATTGCTGACCCTTAAAATAAGCTCTTCCGAACTGAACGGCTTGGTAATATATTCATCTGCTTTGGCTTTGTATCCGCTAAGCCGGTCTTCCTCATCAGCCCTGGCAGTGAGCATGATAAAAGCTACATCATGGAGCAATTTGTTTTCGCGCACTTTTTGAAGAAATTGCAAACCATCCATCACCGGCATCATCAAATCGGAAATGATTAAATCGGGCATTTCTTTTAATGCTTTCTCCAATCCCTCCTTCCCGTTTTCTGCTTCAAGAACTTCGAAATTTCCTTTCAGGTGGCCCAGAATATAATTTCTCATCTCAGTGTTGTCTTCTACCAGCAAGATTTTCTGTCTCGCTCCTTCAAATTCCTGAGGTATTGTAGCATTTTTTTGAGAACCGGATTTTTCCACTTTCGCCGACATGTAGGTTTGCGCAAGCATCTCATTTTCTGCTTCAAGCACGATTTCATCATTCGAAAGATGATCTTTCCCTTCAGGAAGATCAATGATAAATGTTGTACCCTTTCCGTATTCGCTTTCCACACAGATTTCACCTCCATGCAATGCAACCAGCTCTTTGGTCAGCTCAAGACCAATTCCGGTTCCTTCCAAATTTGAATTTGAAGCTGATTGTGAACGATAAAAACGACTAAAAATATGCTCAAGTTCTTCGGGCTTGATTCCGATGCCGTCATCAGATATCTTTATCCTGATAAAATTACCGGTTGGTTTTGTGTGATCCCTGCCATTTTCAACGGATATCTTTAATTCTCCTTTCCCTGCTGAATATTTTACGGCGTTGGAGAGAATATTGATAAAAATGGTTTCCAGTTTATTTTCATCAAAGTAAAGGAACAGCTTTTGATCAGCATGATGAAAACTCAGGTTTAATCCGGGTTTACGGGCCAATGCAGATTGAAAGGAATTTATTTGCCTGTTAAGAAAAGCGATCAGATCCTGCCGATGCGTACGGAGTTTTAATTTTCCTGACTGCAATTTGGCAAGGTCAAGAATCTGATCTATCAATTTCCTGAGCTTATTGATATTTTCCAGAGAAACCTCAAGGTTGCGTCTTCTTTCATCGATCAGTTTATTTTCGTGGCTACGCAAAACGTCCTCTACCGGACCTTTGATGAGGGTTAAGGGTGTTCTGAATTCATGCGAAATGTTGGCAAAGAACTTTGCTTTTGTTTCATCCAATTCTTTCAACCTTTCAATTTGTTCTTCTATCTGCCTGTTTTGATTTTGTATTTGTTGGCTTTTTTTGGCGAGTTCTTCATTTTTTAATCGTAAAAGCTTGTTGGCTTTTTGCTTTTCAAAAAACCGCCATATTAAAAACACAGTAAATAATATAATCACAAGTGCTCCGACAATCAATGTATTCCGGTATTGCTTCTGCTTTTGCAACTGAATATCATTAATTTGCTTTTCTTTGGTGAGCAAAGCTATCTTGTTTTCCTGTTTTTCCGAATCATATAACAATTCAGCTTCAGTGATCCTTTTGGAGGATTCTACCCTTAAAAGGCTATCATGAAGATCAGAGTACTTTTTATAATATGCCAAGGAAGAATCATATTTGCCGACAAGCTCATAATAATCAGTTAGCGCACGATAAGGATATTGAAGCATATTCCTATCACCGGTTTTTTCAAAAAATCTCTTGCTCAGCAACAAATAATCAAAGGCTTCATCATAGTTTCCTAAATTGATATGGCAAAAGCCAAGGTTAAGACTTGCATGAGCAATATTATTCTCACTTTTAATTTCCTTTCCGATTTGTAAGACCTTGTCGTAATAAATCAGCGCACTGTCGTAATCGCCATTGCTTATAAAATAATACCCAAACAACAAATAGGTAGATGCAACATTGTTGATGTCTTTTTTGTTTTGAAATATACGCAAAGCCTTTCTGTAACAATTCAGGGCCGTATCGCTTTTGCCCAGTGATATATAAACATTCCCCATATTGGTATAACATGAAGCAATACCAAAATCATCTTTTATTTCCAACCTTATGTTTAATGATCTCCCATAAAACTCCATTGCTTTATCCAGATTACCAAGATTAAAGTAAACGATTCCAATATTGGCCAGGGTTAGGGCAATTCCTTCTTTATGGTTCTCCTGTTCATGTATTTTCAAGGCCTCAAAATAATAATCCAATGCCTGGTTATAATCAGCTAGCTCGCTAAGAGCCAAACCAATATTATTCAGCAGGGTCGCAGCATGTGATGCCATTTCCCTGCTTTTATAAATTTCGAGAGATCTCTCATACCAATTAATAGCAAGCCGGTATTTGGACTGATAATAGTAAATGGTTCCTTTGGTGTTAAAGGCCTGTGCTTTGATTTCACTATTGTTTATGAAACTTGAGTATTTAAGAGCAGAATCGCATGCAGCAATGCCTTTCTCATATTTTCCTGTGTTTTTAAAAACAATAGCCATTTTAGAATATGCAGATGCTATTCCCGAAGTATATGACAATTCTTTGGAACGAATTAGGGCATTTTCAGCCAAATTCAGGGCTTGCTCAGGATCAGAATAATTCAGCGCATATGCTTTATTAATTGCACTATCAATTTGTTCTTTGTTTTGAAGAGAAATTAAATCGTCCTCCAACTCTGAATATTGAGTTGAGTCCCTATTTATGGGAGCCCCTGCCCAAAGCAGCATTAAAAAATTCAAGGCAAGCAAGATATTAAAAAAGTTAACCCCCATTTAAGAAAAACTTTACAAGTCAAATTTAATTAAAATACAAATTGAAGTGGAAAATATTTTAACTGATCCGTTTGTTCCAAATATACTTATTATTTGCAGTAGAATTCCGGATACCCAATGAAAGGATGGTAATCATTGTAGCTTATCCCGGATTCAGGGCATGGGCAGAATCGGGAGGAAGCGTTAATCAGGAATGGTATAAAAATCCGAGCGAAAGCAATAGCCATTTACCGGAATAAGCAGAAGTTATTGTACCTTCTTCTCCGGCAATGTAAAACAAAACTTACTTCCTTTGCCTTTTTCGCTTTCCACCCATATCTCACCTTTGTTCTTCTCAACAAACTCTTTGCAAAGGATCAAACCCAGACCGGTTCCCTCTTCATTGGCAGTGCCTGTGGTAGAATAATCGGAATCGATCCTGAAGAGTTTCTTTTTACCTTCCTCGTCGATCCCTACTCCCTGATCAGCGATACAGATACGAATGTAGTTACTATCAACCTTTCCGGAAACAGTGATCTTTCCGCCTTCATAAGAATATTTAATGGCATTTGACAACAAATTCCGGATGATCGTTTTCACCATGTTTTCATCCGCATAAGCAATTAAAACATCGGGAAGATCCACTTCGAATTTAATATTCTTGTTAATCGCAGCCTTTTTCAAAATATCAATATTCTCAGAAATGAGGGATTCCATAAATAATTTACCGGGATTCCAGGAAATTCGTCCGGTTTGAGAGCGCGACCACTCCAGCAGATTCTGCAAAAGCTTGTAAGCATTTTCGGAAGCCTCTTTCATCGCATAAAGCATTTCTTTAATTTCTTCCCCGGATGTATTTTCATACTCCTCCACAAGATGTTGTGAAAACCCCAACAAGGCATTGAAAGGATTTTTCAGATCATGGGCGATGATCGAAAAAAATTTATCTTTTGTGTTGTTTAATTCCTGCAACTCATATGTTCTTTCACCTACTTTTTTTTCAAGTGATTTGTTCAGTTCCGATAATTCCTTGTTTTGTTTTTGAATTGTTTTTTGCTGAAAATAGCTCCTGGCAGCTTCTTTGATGGTAAGTGTAAGATCATCCAGATCCCAGGGCTTCTGGATAAAACGGTACAAATCGGCCTTATTGACAGCATTTGTAATGCCTTCGAGATTCGCCTGACCGGTCAGCAGGATATTCCTGGTGATAGAATCCTTGTTATGAATGCTGATCAGCAGTTCATCTCCTTTGATGCCCGGCATGATATAGTCGGCAATCACCACCGGTACTTCACGATTGTCCTGCAAGAGTTCTTCGAAAAGCTCCAGTGCATCTCCTCCACTATCAGAGGTTTCAATTTCAAACTCCTCACCAAAGCTATGCTGAAGCTGATCCTTCAGCGCATCTGTAATGATGGTTTCGTCATCAACACATAATATAACAGGTCGGTTCATAATTATTTCGCTATTTCGTCAGATTTTTCACCAAGACCTGTGTTGATAATGACTTTCAGGTCGTTGTCAGTCCAGGGTTTATAAATACAGGCATGCAGCCCGGCATGTTGTCTGGCATTTTCGATGGATTTCTGGTTTGCCTGCCCGGTAAGCATTACCTTCACAATATCAGGATATTTTTTATGCACCCTGATCAGGAATTCATCGCCTTTAACATCCGGCATCAGCCAGTCGGAAACAATGGCCATGACTTCGGTACCTTCTTTTTTAAGCTCATCCAGCAATTCCATGCCTTCTTCTGCATTTTCAGCAGTTTCATACTGATACTGTTCTCCGAATAATTTTTGCAATTGTTCGGTCAGACTGCTCAGGATCATAGGCTCATCATCAACACATACAATAACTTTCTTATTCATCATGCTCATTATTTATTTAGTGGCAGGGAAACAATAAATGTCGTACCCTCTCCGGGTTTGCTATCCACTTTGATGTTTCCCTTATGCCGTTCGATTATCTTCTTCACGATATCCAGTCCAAGACCACTGCCCTCTCCCTGGGGTTTGGTTGTAAACAAGGGCTCAAATATTCTATCAATTATTTCTTCAGGAATACCGGGGCCGCTATCACGGATCAACACATGAACCTGCCCCGAATCTTTTGTTGTTTTCACAAACAATGTTCCTTTGTCACCCATTGCCTGTATGGCATTTTGTATAATGTTCGACCACACCTGATTCAGTTCGTCCGTATAACACTTCACTTCCGGTATCTCGCCCAGTTCCTTTTGCAATTCGATGCCCTTCTTGAATTTATTTGCAAACAGGGTAAATATCACTTCCAGGTTTTCATTGATGTTGGTCCTGACTTTTTCACCGGTCTGATCTTTGTGAATAAACTTCTTCAAGGCGCTCACCACACTGGAAGCCTTCTCGACAGCTAATCCTATGTTTTTTGAATTTTTTTGAACCGATACGATATTGCGGGTATAAGAAACGATAAAGCCGGCATTGGGTGTTTGGACCAGCAAAGGCATAAGCGTATCGACATTTCCCTGGAGCTTCATATAAATGATCGATTCCGCAATGGAATCGGGATTTTCGATCCTCTCCGCTTCCAGCTTTTTCACCAGTTGTTTTTTCAATTGTCTTTTCTCACGAGAGGATAATTCCGGAAGCTCCCATTCGATCAGCCGGAGCAGTTTGATAAAAAGATTGATGCCATCGCGGGCCATGTTGCGAATAAGCATGGGTAAGTTTTCCACAGCCGTACCCAGCGAATCAGCAAGATTCCCGGATGAAGCGTTGATAGCGCCCAGGGGTGTATTGATCTCGTGCGCGATACCCGCTATCAATTGTCCGAGTGCAGCCATTTTTTCCGATTGTATCAATTGGCTCTGCGCTTCCTCCAGATCCTTCAGCGCCTGTTGCAATTCTTCCTTTTGTGCAAAAAGCTCCTTGTTGGCCTTTTTGATCTTCTCTTCGGCATTTTTTCGTTCCGTTATATCTTCAAAACTCTCAATACCACCGATCACATTCCCATTCAAATCTTTCAACAGATCGGCATTCTTGATGACGGTTCGCCTGTTGCCATGCTTGGTAACAATGGTACACTCTTTCTTGCTGATAGGCTTTTCAACTTTATCATCAAACAAACCGCAGCTTTTGTTGCAAGGTGATTCGGCAAAAACCTGGCAGGGTTTGTTCATAACTTCTGCCGCAGAAAAACCTGTTAATTCCCGGGCTTTTTGGTTCCAGGAGGTAATTTCTGCATCTTGATTCACAGTAAACACAGCACTGGGAACAACCTTCAGGATCATCTCTGCTAATTCTTTTTCACGCTGGATGATCTTCTGGTTTTTTATATACTGGGTGATATCTTTTGCAATCCCTTCCAGTGCGATCATTTTTTTGCTCTTATCAAATACCGGTGTTTCGGTCACCTCAAAGGTCCTGGGATTTCCCTGGCTGTCGTAAAACTCCAGGGTGAATATTTCCTGCCTTTTTCCCTTCAAACCCTCCCTGACCTTTTCTAAAGCCTCCTTGTTCTCCTCAGCTTCTGTAAGAAACCTGGTAAGTCCACCCATGGCTTCCTGCACCGAATATCCCAATACATTTTTAACGGATGGGCTGATATAGCTGTAGCCTCCATCGGGTAACTGAGAATAAAAAATGTACTCCTCTTTGAGGTTTTCTACCAGGCGCCTGAATTTTTCTTCACTTTCCGTAAGGGCCTCGTTCAGTGTTTGCAATTCTTCATTAGAAGCCATGATCTCTTCATGCGATTCTTCTAATTCCTCCTTTTGTTTCAGGAGTTTTTGATTGATCTCTGTAATTTCCTCTGTCCTTTTTTTTACCTTGTTTTCCAAATCTTCATAAAAAGACCTGAGTTGGGCTGCCATTTTATTGAAGGTTTTTGCCACCATTCCAAGTTCATCACTGGTTTTTACCGGTATCCTGACATCAAATTTCTTCCTGGAAAATTGCTCAATACCCGCCGTAAGCGATTTCAATTGCCTTGTAAAAACCCGGCCCATCAGGAATACAAAAACCAATACGATCACGAAAAGGATCAGAGAAACAATAATGGTTGTTGTAATTTGCTCATAGAGGGGATTGTATATCACTTCTTTGTTGATTCCCACCGCAATGATCCAATCCATTTGTGGAAAATACTTATAGTAGATCACACGAGTGACAGGAGTTTCCTTTGTTTCATGGGTCCATTCATATTCAAGGCTTCCGGAATAATTTTTGTTTTCCAGCACATTTTCCACCATTTCCCTGATGAAGAAACGACCATTCAAATCTCTGGCATGCAATATATTACCACCATCAATATAAGGGTGTATCACAACATCCCCCTCCGTTGAAATGACATAGGGAAAATAAGTTTCACCAAGTTTATAACTTTTGATGGTGCGGTTGAGCATATCCAGCTTGCTTTGCCTCACGCCTACATAGTAAGCCCCAATGAGTTGATCTCCCTGATAGAGCGGACGATAGGCCGTGATATAGTAATCATCCACCACATAAGCCCTGCCCTGATAGGTCTCTCCATTGAGGATGGTCCTGTATACCGGCGATGTAGTGGGAATGTATGTTCCATTGGCATAAGTTGAATCGGCGCGCTGAACAGAAGTTGAAATCCTGAGCAAACCTTCGTCAATCAGTTGAAAGATCGTAACCGTAGCACCAATCTGCCGGGTGATGTAATCAACCAATTCATTGTTGAAGCTTACCTTTTTGCTTAATCCTACATGATTGTCCACAAACATAAGCGGAATTTCTTTAAGCTTGCTTTGCCGGCTGATCTGGTTTTCAATCCTCACTTCGATCTTTTCAGATGAATCAATTCTGGACCTGTCGCCAACAAAATGCTTTAACACATTGATATTATCATTGAGCATTTTCTGTGTATCCTCAAAAGATGCATGTGCAATATGGAATATGGATTCAGTCATATTCACCAGTTCGCGTTGATAAACCTGCTCAAACGATTTACGGAGGGTGAAGATACTCACCAGCAACATCGCGATCACATACAGCAGGAAGAATACCCCGAAGCCAATGTTGATCTTATCCTTGAACTGCAGTTTCAGCATATGGATACTTTATGAAATTGAAAATTAAAGATAATCATAATAATACAAACTGCCCGGAGATTCTCTAAAATAAGAACTTGACATCACCGTTAAGAAATTATTGCTTTTATGTTGAAAACTCAAACACATTTACATTCTGACAATATGGGTTAATATTTACTTTTATTTTTCAAATTAAGCAAACATGATGATCAAAGCCTTATTCAACCTAAAAGGATGCTTATCAGCCTTTTTTATTTTGATTTCACTGCAAGTTTTTACACAGGAAACTGCCGTTTACGATGAACCTGCTGCCGGATATCGCACTGCGCTTGAACTGTTCAACAAAGAAAAATATGCCGCAGCCCAGGAGATTTTCGATCAGATCATTCTGGATATCAATGAAAGTCCTTCCGAAATGAAGACCAATGCGGAATACTACAGCGCCATTTGTGCGCTGGAGCTTACCAACGACAATGCCGAATACAAGCTTACCGGATTTATTGAGGAGCACCCTACCAGTGCAAAGATCGGCAGGGCTTTTTTCCAGCTCGGCCGTTTGCATTTTGACCAGCGTGATTACCGCTCTGCCCTGAGATCTTTTCAGGAAGTAAACCGCTTCGACCTTTCCCGGGATGAAAGCACAGAATACAATTTTAAAACAGGCTTTTGCTATTTGAATCAGGATGACTTTGCCAATGCCAAAAAACGATTTGCCACAGTCAAAGATGGCAGAAACCCATACGCCGACCAAGCCTCTTATTATTACGGGCATATAGCTTACGAAGAAGGTGATTACCTTATGGCGCTTGAGGAATTTGAAGACCTGAAAAACGACCGCTCATTCAGCAGGGTGATCCCTTATTATATTCTGCATATTTATTATTACCAGGAAAATTATGATAAAATACTGGAACTGGGTCCTGAACTATACCAGGATGCCGACTACCGAAAGAAAGCAGAGATTGCCCGAATCATAGGAGATGCTTTTTACCGGGCAGGAGATTATGAAAATGCCCTGCAATACCTGGAAGAATACAAAAGGGCTGCACGTCATTCCCTGAGCCGGGAAGACAACTACCAGATCGCTTACTCCTACTACAGGACCGACCGTTTTGACAATGCTATCAGTCATTTTCAGAATGTAATTTCTGTGGAGGATTCCCTTTCGCAAAATGCCTATTACCACCTGGCCGATTGCTATATCCGAACGGATCAGAAAAAATATGCGGCCAATGCTTTTCTTTCTGCTTATAAGATGGATTTTGACCAGGACATCAAGGAAGATGCACTTTTCAATTATGCAAAATTGAGCGTGGAAGTTGCCCATGATCCTTACGGTGAATCCATCCGCTACCTGGACAAATACATTCAGGATTACCCGGATTCCGAAAGATTGCCCGAAGCCTATAACTTGCTGGCACAGTTGTATCTTTCGACAAAGAATTTTAAAGCAGCCCTGACATCCATTGAGAAGATCAACAACAAAACCACCAAACTGAAAAAGGCCTATCAAAAAATAGCTTATTACCGCGGGATTGAGTTATTCAATACACGGCAGTACAAAGAAGCCATCGAGCTCTTCAAAACCGCAACAGAATACGATTACGATGCAAAGATCACAGCCCAGGCCAATTACTGGATGGGCGATGCCTTTTACCGCCTGAAAAACTGGTGGGGCGCCATGAAGTACTACAAGCTTTTCTTAAACGACCGGGCTGCCCGCGTTTTGCCCGAATACAGCAAAGCATATTACAACCTCGGTTACACTTATTTTAAAAGGAAAGATTATTCGGATGCTGTGGATAATTTCAGGGATTTCCTGGAAACCTCCGGAAATAAAAACCCGGGATTGATGAGCGATGCGTACCTGCGCCTGGGAGACTGCTACTTCATCAACAAGCGATATCAAACTGCCATCGAATATTACAACGAGGCACTGCGCCTGAACAAGAGTGACCAGGATTATGCTTATTACCAGAAAGCCATGTCGTATGGCGCCCTCGGAAAATTCAAAGAGAAAGTCAGTACACTTAACCGCCTGGTGAGATATCATAAGAAATCGCCCTATTATGATGATGCGCTTTATGAAATTGCCACCTCCCATCTAATCATGAACGACAACCGCAGCGCCCTTGTGAATTTCGACAAGCTGGTGAAAGAATCGCCCAGCAGTCCTTATGCCAGAAAAAGTTTGCTGAAATCGGGCCTGATCTATTATAACAATGATCAGAATGACAATGCCATCAAACTGTTGAAGCAGGTAGCCGAAAAGTACCCCAACACTTCGGAGGCACGTGAGGCGCTGGCAAGTCTGAAAAACATCTACATCGATCTCAACAAAGTGAACGACTATTTTGATTACTCCAAAGACCTGCCCTATGCAAAAGTCAGCACTTCCGAACAGGACTCCCTGACCTATATTGCAGCCGAGAACCAGTATATGTCGGGCAATTGCGATCAGGCACTTCCATCATTTGAGAAATACATAGACAAATTCCCCGACGGGGCTTTCCTGGTCAATGTACATTATTATAAGGCCGATTGTGAATTAAGACAGGACAATCAGATCAGAGCACTGGAAGACCTTGAATACGTTATTGAACAACCCACAAGCACATTTACCGAAAATGCTTTGCTGAAAGCTTCCCGCATCAGTTACCAGTTGAAAATGTATGAAAATGCCTATCGGCATTACAAAGCACTAGAACAGGCTGCCACCAGCAATGTCAATATCAACATTGCCATCGAAGGCATGATGAACAGTAGTTTTTATTCTGATAATTACCGGCAGGCGGTTGATGCAGCGCAGAAGCTTTTGAAAAATGACAAAGTAAGTGCCGATCAAAGCCTGCGGGCGCACTATATACTGGGCAAATCCTATTTCGCCCTTGACAATTACAACGAAGCTGCCAGGGAATTTTTAGTTGTGGACAAACTGACCACAAACGAAATGGGTGCCGAGGCCAAATACTATGTGGCATACATTCAGTTTGAGAACAATGAACTGAATACTGCGGAAGAGACCATCTTCCAGCTTGTGGATGAATATGCCTCACAGGATTTCTGGGTGGCCAAATCCTTTATCCTCCTGGCAGATATTTATGTAAAGCTGGATAATTTCTTCCAGGCCAAACAAACCCTGCAAAGTATCATCGACAACTATAAGGGAGAGGACCTGAAAGATCTGGCGCAAAAGCGATTGAAACAGATCGTGGAACAAGAAAATGCTGCCAGTCAGAATGTCGAACAAAATGAAGGGGAGGATTTTTAAGATGAAAAAACAAGCGATAAAATCAGCATTTTATATGTTCCAGTCAAAAAGCATAATAAATTCCAGAATATGCATCATCTGCCTGCTGATGGTTTCGATTTCTTCTGTAATGGCCCAGGATCCCCAGTCGGGATACCAGGAAGAAGTGACCATCATCGGTTCTTATACGCCTACCATAACAGATGCCTACAAGATCAATTATAATCCACAGATCGAAGAACAGGAATTTGAACTTCCCGAACTTACATACAGCATCACGCCTGTACAACTGAATACCCGTATTGAGCTTGAAAAACTCAGACCTGCACGCGTCAGGGGCGAAAGACTGAATGAACTTTACCGCAATTATATCAAAGTCGGTTTTGGCAATTATGCCACACCCTACGGTGAATTTTTTGTAAATTCACTCAGAAACGAGGAAACACAATTCGGGCTTCACCTGAAACACCACTCTTCTAACAGCGAACTGAAAGACTATAAATATTCTACTTTCAGCAACAACCTGGGTGAGATCTGGTTTAAAAAATTCTTCAAGCATCACACCCTCAAAAGCAGGGCTTTTTACAAAAGAAATGTATTGCATTATTACGGCATCATGCCCAAACTGATGGATTCGCTGAATTTTGAAAAAGAGGATCTGAAACAGCGTTTCCAGGCCTTCGGATTGAATGCCGCCATCAAAAGCAACTACACCGATGCGGAAAAGCTGGGGCATCACCTGGGGATCAGTTATTACAACATTTCCGACTTTTATGAAACCTCCGAACATGGTTTTGGCCTGGGTGCCGGGCTAAACAAAGGCGTTGAATTATTCGACGATCATGTTAGCACTTTTGGTTTGGACCTTGATCTGGATTATTACAGCCTGACCGATTCCATCACAGATTACAGCGATGGGGTCTTTCGCATCAAGCCTTATGCAGACCTGAACTTCGGCCTGTATCAATTGCGGGTGGGTTTTACCACGGCCTTTGGCCTGGACTCCAGCAACAATGTAGATTTCTTCCCCGACATCAAGGGGATGGTGGAGATCGTTCCGCGCTATCTGACAGCATTTGTCGGGTTTACCGGGGGCGTTGAAAAATCAAGCTTCAGGAAGTTTGCAGATGAGAATCCTTATATCACGAGCACAATCCCGACCGCTTACACCAAAAACAAAATGGAGTTTTACGGCGGGATCACCGGCAATGTGGCGGAAACGGTAGATTACACCATACGTGCCGGAAGCGCTTCTTATGAGAATATGCCATTCTTTATTGCTTCCACGGCTGGCAGCACAGATACGCTGAACAATGCCTTTACGGTTGTTTATGATGATGCCAGCATGGTAAATGCCCGATTTGAGATCGGGTACCGTCATACAGAGCAGTTGCGTTTGCGCCTGACGGCCGATTATTTCACCTATAGCACCGATTCCATCAGCGAAGCTTATTATAAACCCCAGTACAAGGTAAACCTGGGCGCAGATTACAACATCAATAACAGGATACTTTTGAGCGGTGAACTCATCGCCTACGGAAAGATGAACGCCCTGATATTGGATACCGAAGAAGCCGGCTACATGGACAAAGAAGTCGACGGCTGGCTCGACCTGAACCTGGGTTTGGAGTACCGTTTCAACAAAAACCTGTCAGCATTTCTTAACCTAAATAATCTGAGCAATTCACAATACATGAGATGGTATAACTATCCGGTGCAGAAAATCAATGTGCTGGGCGGTGTGACGTATTCATTTTAATGGTTTAATTTATAGCATGGGGATAGGTTGGTTGTCGATTTTGAAATGATAATACTGAAACTTTTCTGATCACTCCTTTATCAATGTTTATTGCATTGCACAAACTTGCATTGCGTTCCCAACTTTCGGGCCCTTCAATCAATGCAGGCAAGTACTGGATAAGAGAAGCTGAGATCGACCTGGTGGCACTTTCCCATAAATAACTCGGGGTATGATCGACACCATAATAATCAATTTTGTCAAAAGTCAGCATGGGATTTTTAAATGTAGTCGGCTTTGCAAAATAAAAGCCCATTCCTTCATCACAACTAACGTCAATGATCAGGCAACCCGGTTTTAAAATATGTTTTTCATTTTCTTTAACGAAGATGATGGGTTTGTCCGGATTCTGAAATATTCCGTTGATGATAATATCGGATTCGCTGATCAGCTCTGCCAGGGGCCGCTCGGTGGTATCATGCTCCACAATGATATGGCGTGACTCTCCTTTTTTTCCCTTTCTTAAACGAACATAATGTACATCCAGAATTTCTTCGCGCACCTCATAATCAGGCCTTTGAATAATTATGGTAATGTCCCTGAAACCCCTTGCTTTGAGAGCATAAATCGCACCACGACTTACCGTGCCAAAGCTGAAAATTATACATTTACGCTGATCGCCGTAATGGCCGTCAATGCCTTTAAGCTGGAGAGCATGTAAAACTGCGCAATAACCTGCCAGTTCATTATTTTTATAAAAGGTATGGCGTCCTGCATTTCCTTGTGGATCCCATGCGAACATATCCTCGAAGGCAATAAGTGTTTGTTTGCGGTCGATGGCGGTTTGTGTGATTGACTCCTGTTGCACACAATGCGGCCAGCCCCAAAGGATCCCACCTTCACGCAGCTCCTGTAGATCAGCCACCACCGGTTTGGGTATGATGACATTTCCAAGTCCTGCCAGTAGTTCATGGCGTGAGGCCACCCCGCCGGTTATTGAGGCGATCTCATCATCGGAAACCCCAAGTGAAAACCCGTAACCCTTTTCAAATATCAGTTGGCGGCGAATAAGCTCCGGGAGACGTGACAAATGATCGGTATGGATTGGTAAACGTCGCTCATCGGCTTTTCTGGATGTGCCGATAACACCAAATTTTAGCTTTTGCATAATGTTTTCTTAAAAATTATTTATTCAGATCCGCAGATTTACTGGACAGAACTGTTATTTTTTGTATGCCGGAAATCTAATTTCTTAAGGGAATAATCCAGGAATGCAGATCGATAGCATATGTTTGACTTAAAAATACGCAATTTAATTGTAAAAACCAATTTCTTTCATTGAACCGGTTTAACTGAATAAGTGTAAGGATCAATTTATTTGTACTTTTAACAAATAGAAACAGATGAATACAAGTCAGATTCTTCAAAAAAAAGTCACTCTTTAATTGCAAGGTGAAACAGCATCCTGATAAAAGAAAATGGAATATCATCATAGCAGTCCTGCTAACTGTTTTGTTGAAGTTTGCTGTAGCTGGCAAACCCGGTTTCTCAATTTTTTATATTACTGCTGCTCTTGTTTTTTGGTTTTTTTTCATTTTCCGGAGATATAAATCAGATCCTTTGGTACTTAATAAGTGGGGATTTAATCTTCAGTATTTCAAAAAATCATTGCTTTATCTCTTGCCATTTGGCATAATAGTAATTACAGCATCTTTGTTGTATGCTTCCCTTACAAATACCTCCATCCTCAACTGGCATATTCTTCCGATCCTCATTCTATATCCCGTTTGGGGCCTTACCCAGCAGTTTATTGTCGCCGGGCTGGTTGCCGGTAATTTAAGAACACTTGTCAAGGGAAAGATAACTGATTTTCAGGTGAACCTCATGGTGAGTTTGCTATTTGCACTTGTTCATTATCCGGATATTTCTTTGATGATTTACGTTTTGCTAATGGAATTAATCTTTATTCACGCTTATTTTAAATACAACAATTTATGGTCACTCGGCCTATATCACGGGTGGGCTTCCGGCTTTTTTTTATTTTTTGTATTACAAAGAGATTTGTGGAATGAGTTGTTGTTGATTTTTCAATAAAAAATCTTTCAGATATGAAAGAATCTTTTCAGCTCAAATCCTCTCTTTAGCCTGTGCTGAATAAAAAGCAGCAATGAAGAAACCGGTAATACACAGATGATCACGATCAGGCTCCAGCTCAGTTCCAGGCCTTTATTATTATAAAGTGAGATCATGGCTTCAATACAAATACTGAGCAAACCCGAAGCGATCAGGGAATAGGTGATCAGGTTTAGTTCCTTCTCCCGGGATCTTCTTATCATTAAAATAAGTCCCAGAATAATCAGGTAGGCGACAAAAAGCAAAGGGATACCGAATTTTTTTCCCCAGCCGATATTGTTGTTAAACATATCAAGAAGAATCAAAAGAACGGAGGAGGCTAAAAAGCTACCCAGGAATAGCAAATAAATCCTTTTATATAAGAATGAAAACAGTGATATGTTAATGAAAACAATGGCACATATTGTAACTGTATATTTTGACCACGAAAGATTGTTATCCTCAAGCAGGTCAATGATCAGGGTGATCAGAATACCTGAAAATAGCAATATCCCTGATATTTCCCAAAAGAGTTTTCTCTTCTGGAAGCCGCTCAGTTTCTGGAAAGCGTTCAACACCTTTTCCTGTTGTTCTTTCTTTCTCAGTTTCAAATACTCCGGATTCTCCGTATTTTCATCAATGATGGCTTCGCCACATAAGGGGCAAAAGTTTGTGTTCCCTTCAAGTTCAACACCGCAATTTGGACAAATTTTCATTGTTTACTTTTTTTCGTTCATGAATAACAACCGTATTCCCTGATCTTTCAGGAACTGAAAAAATTTGTCTTCCAGCATTTTCGATTTGCTGATATTGCCAAAACTGATTAGCAATTTATCATCAAATCCGATGATTCCGCAACTTACTTTCAGCAATTTATTGGGTGGCGGTGGAGTAAAAACAAAATGATCGATCAGGTTTTCTGTTTCAGGGGGTAGTTTCACCATTCCCAGGTTTGTGAGCACACCACTGTATTGATTTGCTCCCAGGGAATAGTATTTAAGCCTGAGGGTAAGACTTTTAAGAAACAAAGGCATGCTCTTGACATATATTTTTTTCTCCCCGCCAACATTTCTTGATATGGTTTTATTGATAAGCTTTTCATCTGTTTCGAGACGTATCTGGTGATAAACAAACTTTACAATTTCATCGAAGGAATACTCCCCAAGCCTGAGATCAATTTCAGGCATCACAAACAGAGAAAAATTGCGCATCGTTTTGGATGGGAAAATCTTTCTCATATCAGCAGGAACCTGAATGCGGATACACTTTTTGCTCTTTGTCTTTTTTGTATCCTTCAGTTCTTTATTAATTTCCTGAAGAACGAACAAATATACCGAAACAAGATAATCGTTTATGCTTACATTCTTTTCCTTTGCTTTTGACTTTATGTCCTTAACAGAAACCAGGGCATTCATGATTTCAAAACGAGGTTTGGACTTCAAGGGGAAGGGAAGGTGAAATGCTTTTGATTTTTTCACCATGGGAGGAATCTTCTCTTTGAAATATCTTTTGTATGCATCTTCGTATTCTTCTTCTGAAATAGGATCGGCCGGTTTTAAATATTCAAAAGATGAAGGGATTTCATGGCCGGTTTCTTTGGAATATAAAAGAAGAATGCTTTTTAAAAACTCAAATGCACCGCTTCCATCCGTTAAAATATGCGAAAACTCAAGGTTTATTTTGTTCCCCGAAACCAGAATGCGTATCATGAGTGAGTCTCTGGAAAAGCTCCGGCAGGGTCTTTTATTGTCAACTTCAACATTAAATTTGAGCGGGATATGCTCAAGGTAGTACCAGAAAAATCCTTTCTTGAGCTGCACTTTGTAATAGGGAAAACGTTTCTCGATGAGCGCAACAGCTTTAAAAAGGGCATGGATCCGGACAGGATGTTTTAATACTGCACTCAGCCGGAACACGGCGGTAAACTCCTCGTTTAAAAGCGCCGGAAAAATCTTGGCAGCATTATCAAGGACAAGCCAAAATTTTTCAGATACTGCACCTTTTTGTTTACCGTTTTTCAAATTTCTAAAATTACTCACAATAGCTGCCTCTTTTCAAAAATAATATTATTCGATGAGACCGGCATGTTTATAAAAACACCATTTAAAAAATCACTCGGACTTTGGGCACAAAACATTACTTACTCAAGCCGTATTCATCAAGGATATCCTGAAAAGTCTGTTTAACAGAAATGATTTTGCTGGCCAGGTAGGCATTGGTACCGGCGAAAGCATAACCATGATCGAATTTTCCTTTGAAAGCGCTGAAAAGGGCTTTGATGATACAATACGGACTTGAAGATATATCGCAGGTCTTAATACATTTGAAAGGACAGCGGATCGGATGCTTGTAACCAAGCTTCACCTTATCGATAAAAGCATTGCTGATGGCTCTGCCCGGCATGCCCACCGGGCTGTTTATAATCTTAACATCCTCGGCTTTTGCATTGATGTATGTTGCCTTGAAGGCATCGGAGGCATCACATTCGGTCGTGGTTACAAAACGTGTTCCCAGTTGAACCCCTGAAGAGCCCAGTTTTAAAATATCATAGATATTCTGTCCGGTATATATTCCGCCGGCAGCAATAACCGGTATTTTTACACTGTAAGAGTCCTCAAATATTTTAACAGCAGTAATAACCTTGGGGACAATCTGTTCGAGAGAATAATGCTCATCATCGATCTGATTATCTTTAAAACCAAGGTGGCCACCGGCTTTGGGACCCTCCACAACAATGGCATCCGGGAGATAGTCATAATTTTTTTTCCATTTCTCACAAATGATGCGGGTGGCTCTCTCAGATGAGACAATGGGGACCAGCTTTGTTTTGCTTTCTTTGGTGAGAAATGAAGGCAAATCCAAAGGTAAACCAGCCCCGCTGAAGATGATGTCGGCTTTCTCGGCAATGGCCGTTTTCACCATATCCGCGAAATTTGTCATGGCAACCATAACATTCACACCGATAACACCCAGGCTTAATTTGCGTGCCTTTTGCAATTCTTCTTTTAAACCCTGTATGCTTGATTCCAGGTAGTCTCTGCCGGTTTTTTTATAAAGTAAACCCAGGCCGGCGCTGGAAATAACACCAACACCACCTTCATTGGCAACGGCTGCGGCAAGGCCGGAAAGCGAAACACCAACACCCATGCCGCCCTGGATGATGGGAAGAGGAATATTCAAATTCCCCATTTTTAAGGACTTCATCATTTTCTATGACTCTCTTGTAATATTTCATACTAGCTTCTGAATTAGCGTAACAAAGAAAGTAGTAATCCTGGCAAAGTTAGTCTAAATTACTGGTAAAAAACATTTTAAATTAATAAATAACAAACTTTAACATAGGGGGTTTCATCACTCAAAATTTAACCCAATCCTATCCCAACCCATATTGTCAATTTTTGGGATAACATGGAGTTTGATAGGGGGTGCAATACGCAAGGAGATCCTGATTAATGACAGTAATCGCGTCCTTTCCTAAATACTTTAAAAATTCACTTTTTTAATAGCTTATAATCTTTAAAAACTTCACAAACATGCCATTCAAGGAAATTATCGTCAGGAAAATATTTTTTATTTCTTGGATAATTTATTTCCTTATTATCATATCTATATAGGATTTCTTCTGAACCGCTACCATTGACCATCTCGGATACGATTATTTTAAAGCCATCATTTATAGTAAAAGCACCCGAATCAAAAAGTTTGTGATGTAAAGAGCAAAGAGCAATGCCATTAATTATTTCACTTGGCCCCCCTGCCTGATGCCATTTAATATGTGCAGCCTCAACCCCGACTAATTGATTTTTAATCCGTACCGCATAATCACAAATTGCACATTTGAAATTATATGCCACAAGAATTTTCTCTCTAAAGTTAGGATCTCTTATTTGACCAGACTTCGGTAAAAATTCTGATAATCCTGTCGATCTTAAAATATCCGGATGAAGAGAGGCAGGAAAATTATTATTAAGAATAAAATCTACAAGCCTCTTTATAAGTCCAGGATTCTGTTTAAGTGATACCAGTACAAAAGAATTGAATCCAGCACTTATATTGTTTTCAATGAGATACTTACCTGGATAATCTCTTTTAGTATCAATATACTCTGATTTATTAAAGCTCCAAATATTATCATTTGCAAGCCTAATAAAAGGGTAATAAGGTCTTACATTCTTTCTTGGCGGGCCAAAATCAATTAATAAGTCTTTGACCTTCTGTTCAATTAGCAAATATTCATAAAAGTATTAATAATCTTAATATAATCCGCTTTAAGTAACCGTTCTTTATCTATTTAAAACAAAATGCAAAATTCAAAATGCCGTCCTGCAGACGGGCATCCTCGTCCTTTAAACGGGACTCAAAATTCAAAATTCAAAACTCAAAACTCTCTCCAAAACTTTCGCGATCAAACCTCAAAACTACCCCTTACTTTTTCCACACCCAAATTGTTAATAAAAACCCTTTATTTACAGCATGTTTCGGCAATTTTATTCATTAAATTTAGTTATATTTGTGTTCATATTTAATTTTACTTAACTAACTGATTATGACCGACGAAGAAAAGAGTTTAGCATCGAGTTCTTACAACGAAAACAATATACAGGTACTGGAAGGTTTGGAAGCGGTTCGCAAGCGCCCTGCCATGTATATCGGCGATGTGAGCAGCAAGGGATTGCATCACCTGGTACACGAAGTAGTCGACAACAGTATCGATGAGGCGCTGGCAGGATATTGCGATTTAATTGAAGTAATTATACACGAAGATAATTCCATCACGGTACGCGACAATGGCCGGGGTATTCCCACAGGATTACACGAAAAAGAACAACGTTCGGCACTGGAAGTAGTCATGACCGTACTACACGCCGGTGGTAAGTTCGACAAAGGCTCTTACAAAGTATCCGGAGGTTTGCACGGTGTGGGGGTTTCCTGTGTAAATGCCCTTTCGAAAAAACTTACTGCAAAAGTTTACCGGGAAGGCAAGATCTGGTTCCAGGAATATGAAATCGGAAGACCCAAGGAACCGGTCAAGATCATTGGTGAAACCACCAAATCAGGGACGGAAATAAATTTCATACCTGATGACAGCATCTTTATTATTAAAGATTACGATTACAGTATCCTTTCCTCACGCTTGCATGAACTGGCCTTCCTGAACAAGGGCATCAGGCTTTCCATTACCGATGAGCGGGAAAAAAATGAAGATGGGGAATTTAAAAGCGAGTCATTCTTCTCCGAACACGGTCTGAAGGATTTCATCGAATACCTCGATGCCACGCGTGAAAAACTCATGCCCGAGCCCATTGCCATCGAAGGAGAGAAAAACGGAATCCCGGTTGAGATATCCCTGCAGTACAACACTTCTTTCTCAGAAAACCTGCATTCCTATGTAAACAACATCAACACCATCGAAGGTGGAACACACCTGTCGGGTTTCAGGAGAGGCCTGACCAGGACATTGAAAAGTTATGCGGAGAAATCAGGCCTGCTGTCAAAACTGAAATTCGACATCAGCGGGGATGACTTCAGGGAAGGCCTGACGGCCATCATTTCTGTGAAGGTGATGGAACCCCAGTTCGAGGGGCAAACCAAGACCAAACTCGGTAATTCGGAAGTGATGGGTGCCGTGGACCAGATCGTAAGCGAACATCTATCCAATTACCTGGAAGAAAATCCCAAGGAAGCCAAGACCATCGTCAACAAGGTAGTGCTGGCGGCCACAGCGAGGCATGCAGCCCGAAAGGCCCGGGAACTGGTACAAAGGAAAAACGTTTTAACAGGAACCGGCCTGCCCGGCAAGCTTTCGGATTGTTCGGAAAGAGACCCGGCCAGATCCGAGATCTTCCTGGTGGAGGGTGATTCTGCCGGTGGTACGGCCAAACAGGGCCGCGACCGAAAATTCCAGGCCATACTGCCCCTGCGGGGTAAAATCCTGAACGTGGAAAAAGCCATGCCGCACAAGATCTTCGACAACGAAGAAATCAAAAACATTTTTACCGCTTTTGGTGTTTCGGTAGGAACAGAGGAAGATACCAAAGCGCTCAACCACGAAAAACTCCGCTACCACAAGATCATCATCATGACGGATGCCGACGTGGACGGAAGCCATATCGCCACCCTTATCCTGACCTTCTTTTTCCGGCATATGCTGGAACTGATCGAGATGGGATATGTTTACATCGCCACACCCCCACTCTATCTCATACGCAAAGGAAAAGCGGAACGCTATTGCTGGTCGGAAGATGAAAGAAAAGAAGTTGTGGCAGAACTGACCAAAAACGGCTCCGAGTCGGGATTGCATATCCAGCGTTATAAAGGACTAGGGGAAATGAACTCCGAACAACTCTGGGATACGACCATGAACCCGGAAACCCGGAAGCTACGGCAGGTAACCATCAGCAGCGGTACCGAAGCCGATCGTGTTTTCTCCATGCTGATGGGAGACGAAGTTCCGCCCAGGCGGGAGTTTATTGAGCAGAATGCGAAGTATGCGAATATTGATGCTTAAGATTATCGGGGCCAAAGCCCCTTTATCTTGAAAGCTATTGGTCCTCAGCTACCCCACACTGAAGTGTGGGGCAATTCAATGCTAAATTATTTCTTGCTGTTTATTTATACAACAGGAATTAGTTCAGAGAAACTTACCCCATGCTTCAGCGTGGGGGCTCGAAATACACTGACTACTATGGGCTTTAGCCCAAAAGCGCATCTGGTTTCAGGGTATGATTGTGACAATCAGAATAATTCATTCTTCCTTTAGATCAATCCCCCGGTTCAAAAAATCATTAAAAGGTTTCATGGATTTGAATACAGAAAGGGCATGATCCATGAAGCGGTCGGAGTGCACCAGATCGTCCTCAACGCCATGCATGGCCGTATAATCCTTGAATTTCAATAAATCAATATCGGGAAAATCATTGGGAAAATCCTTGGGCGGTCTGACAAGCTTATCGCCGCTTACTTCTCCAAAATATTTTTTAAAATCCTTTGCCTGGATGATCTTTTTAAATTCATCTGCATGAAAGTAGATTTCCTTTCGTACTGCTTTAAGGACATCTGATGGCGGATGCCAGATACCTCCCCCCATGAAAGTACTGCCAGGTTCGAAGTGAATGTAATAGCCTGCATACGGACTTTTGCGGCCACCCCTTGCCATTACCGCCCCAAAATTGGTTTTATAGGGTTGTTTGTTCTTTGAGAATCGGATATCCCTGTAAATCCTGAAAAGGCAGTCTTTGGGTGCAAGTACACCGATGCTTTTGTCGAACTTCTTTATTTCAGGGATTAATTGATTAAGAAAAGTTTCTACTTCTTTCAGCGCAGCTTTATATCTTTTCTTGTTTGCATGAAACCACTCTCGCTCATTATTTGCTTTTAGATCATTCAGAAATTCATATACAAGTTTTGTATCCATATCAGTTTGATTTTTCATTGACAAACATTTGTTAAATTCGTTGGTGCAAAATAATAAAAAATCAAAACAGCCCGGAAATATTATATCAAAGCTACTTTGCTGCTGGCCAGTTCCATGACCATCATGGCCGGCGCTACCATCGCCCCTTCCCTCCCCCAGATGGAAGAAGTTTTCAAGGAGACCGCACATGCAGCATTTATGAGCCGACTTATCCTGACCATTCCGGCATTGTTCATTGCAATACTGTCGCCCATTGCCGGTTTTATCATCGACAATTACGGCAGGAGAAAAACCCTGATCATTTCACTCTTGCTTTATGCTGTTGCGGGAACCTCTGGTCTTTACCTCAAAGACATTTATACCCTCCTGGCCGGAAGAGCTTTGCTGGGAGTTGCCGTAGCCGGAACCATGACCACTACGATTACCCTCATTGGTGATTATTTTGATGGAACCGAGAGGCGCCGGTTTATGGGTTACCAGGGTTCATTCATGGGGCTGGGGGGTGTTGTCTTCATTTTCCTGGGAGGTGTTCTGGCTGACCTGAACTGGCGTTTGCCCTTTGCACTTTATTTCTTTTCTCTGCTGATCATGGTAATGGCGGTGAAATTCATTTACGAGCCAGACCGAATTCAGCGCAAAACAAAATCATTCAGTCTCAAATACCTTAAGCATGCCCCACCCAGGGTATTGCTGATCTATTTCACCGCTTTTCTCGGGTTTCTTTTCTTTTACATCGTCCCCATGGAGATTCCCTTTCTCCTGAATGACAGGACTCCAGTCAGCAGCACAATAGTAGGCTTATCTCTGGGTATATCCATTCTGACGGGTTCTGTGATTTCATATCACTACGGAAAAATCAAGAAGCAACTTTCTTATCATGCCATATATGCCTTTACTTTTACCATGATGGCTATGGGCTACGGAATAATCTGCTTTGCAGAGATCTATATCCTTTTCCTGGCAGGACTGCTACTGCAGGGTCTCGGAACAGGCCTGCTGATGCCCAACAGCAATCTCTGGCTGGTCAACATTGCTCCTTCAGAAATACGCGGAAGAATGATCGGAAATCTTTCTTTCTTTGTCTATACCGGACAATTTCTCTCACCTGTCTTCTTCAATCCACTGGCAAACCTGGCAGGCCCGCAAAACGGGTTCGGCATCATCGCCCTGATCATGCTTGTTTTTGCTGCCTCCTTCCTTATGATGAAGGTAAAAAGATAACAGGGACATTAACTTCGACATTCGACATTGGGAGTTCATTATTCGAAATTCAATTTATAAATAATAACAAAAAAGCCGGGACATTTCCATCCCAAAAGGAATAAAGAAGCATAACAGGAAAGCACTTCCCTTTATGAAAACAACCTTATTCTTTATCGCTTTACTCCTGTCATGCCTGAACACTGTAGCACAGAAATTTGCTTATGATGCCGGTGCAGCTTCCGCTGCCATAGCGGATGCATCAGTTTGCCGGGAAGATTTCTGGAGCCTGCAAAACAACCAGGCAGGGCTCGGTCTTGTAAAAAATATTTCTGCCGGAATAGCATACAAGAATAGATTTTTGATCAAAGAACTTTCCACCAGGTTTATTGGCATTGTTGTACCAACTTCAACAGGCAACTTTGGACTAAGTTTTCAGCAATTCGGCTATGCATTATACTCCGAAAGCATGATCGGGCTTGCCTTCGGAAAAGCTCTGTCAGATAAGTTTTCTACCGGACTCAGGATCGATTACCTGAGCAACAGTTTTGGTGAAGGCTATGGCAACAAAAGCTGGATCAGTTTTGAGATCGGTATACTGTACAGGTTTAGTGAAAAACTTAACATTGGATCTCATCTTGCCCATCCCATGCAGCAAAAAACTGCAGAATTCCCGGAAGAGAAGCTTCCGGTGAATTTCAAATTTGGTTTATCATATTTTTTTTCTGATGATTTAAACTTTTGTTTCGAATCAGAAAAAAACAGCCATTTGCCTTTGAACCTGAAATGCGGACTGGAATACGAAATCAATAAGTTGTGCAGCGGACGCATTGGTCTCAGCAGCAAACCCGCCAGCCTGAGTTTTGGCGGTGGTTTGCACTGGAAAAACTTCCAGTTGGATGTCGCCTCTGCATATCACCAGGTCCTTGGGTTCTCTCCAGAAATATCCGTCGAATATCGATTCAAGAAATGATAAAACAGCATGGCACATATGTTTTATTGATACTGTTTTTGCTTTGCGCATCATCAGCGACCAGCCAGCATGCAGAAAGCGGCGGCAATATCGAAAGCATCATTGAATCCCTGGCGGAAACACTGGAAGAAGATTTTGATTATTCTTACCTCACGGAGAAACTACAGGATCTGGCAGGTGATCCCGTGAACATCAATGATATGAAAGAAATAGAAAGGCTTACAGAACTTCATTTGCTGGATGATATACAGATCAATGATCTGAAGGCCTATATCCATCGCTATGATGCGATCCGGAGCATTTATGAATTGCAATATGTGAATGGATTCGGACAGGAAACCGCCAGAAGGCTATCTCCTTTTATAACATTTGAGAATCAGAAGGAGAAGCAGTTAATTACACCCAGGAAATTATTTAAATATGGCAGACATGATCTTCTTCTCCGTTTCAGCCAGATACTGGAAAAGGCAAGGGGATACGCGGTTTTATCTGATTCAGCATGGATCAGCAAACCCAATTCCAGGTACCTCGGAAATCCGGAGAAAATTTATCTGAAATACAAATACGAACTGCCACGCAAACTCAAGCTTTCATTCCTGGCGGAAAAAGATGCAGGAGAAATATTTCTCAACACCGACCTTCCGGATTCTGTAAAAAAGTTAACCGTTGGTAAACTGAAAAAAGGTTTTGATTTTTATTCAGGCAGTTTGTTGCTGGAAAATATGGGCATCGTGGAAAAGCTTGTCATTGGTGACTTCCATCCCATGTTCGGCCAGGGGCTCACCTGCTGGAGCGGTTTTTCCATGGGAATGTCGAGCGATCCCAACAGCATCAAGAAATACGCCCGAAAACTCAGGCCCAATACCTCGGCCAATGAGAATGGATACCTAAGGGGTGGCGGAACCGTCCTCAGCTATAAAAAGATGAATTTGTCGATGTTTTATGCAAAAAGCAAAATCGATGGCAATGTGACAGTTTGGGATACACTCCATGAAAATGCTTTGGAAGTCAGCTCCCTGCAGCAAACAGGTTATCACAGAACCCCCAATGAACTGCAGGACAAAAACACTGTGGTACAGGAACTCATGGGGGGAAACATCAGTTTCCATTCTTATGCCTTTAAAATCGGACTGACGGGATTAAAAACCAGCCTTTCCGCTGCATTGAAGCCTGACAGCACAGCAGAAAAACGCTACGCTTTCCGGGGTGATGAAAACCTGAATTTCGGGATCGACTTTGACCTGATGATCGGGCGTCTGAATTTTTTTGGTGAGATGAGCAGGAGCAAAAACGGGGGCATTGCAGGAATTGTCGGTCTGAATGCTTCTATACAGTCAAGGTTCAGGCTTTCGGTCCTGTATAGGAATTACGGCAGGAAATATCAAAATCTATTCAGCGGAGCATTTGCCGAGGGTTCTGGCAATCAGAATGAAGAAGGAATCTATATAGGTGCCAGCACCAAGATAAACCGAAAGCTAAGCCTGAGTGCCTATGCCGATCTTTTCCGGTTTCCCTGGCTTAAATTCAGGGTAGATGCCCCGTCTTCAGGCAAAGCATATTTTTTACAGGCCAGTTGGGAAGAAGAGGATTACAAAATGTATATACGATACAAATACAAAAAGAAGGCATTGAATAAAAGTAATGCTGATTCCTTTATCCCCCCTGTTTCTGCTTATATCAGGCAAAACCTCCGCTTTCATATTGCTTACCAGATCAGTGAGCGTTGGCATTTTGCCAGCCGCAGTGTATTGAGCAGCTACAAAGATCATGAAGGGATCCATCCCGGATACCTGGTTTATCAGGATGTAGCTTACTTTATACCTGAGAAAGACTTTGATATACACCTGCGCTATGCCCTTTTTGATGCCGCAGATTACGATGCCAGGATTTACGCTTATGAACATGATGTTTTGTACGCCTTCAGCATCCCGGCATATTATGGAAAAGGCAGCCGGATCTATGCCCTGCTGAATTATAAAATATCTTATCACTTTGAGTTCTGGCTTCGATATGCCATCAACATTTTCACCGACCGGGATGTGATCTCTTCGGGTTTGAATGAAATAAAAAGAAACAAGAAATCGGAAGTGAAGTTTCAGGTGAGGCTTAGGTTTTAAATATGCCACTAAGACTCCAAGGCAAGAAGTACACAACAAGTAAACATAAAAGGTCAGTTGTTTCTTCGTGTTTCCTTTGTCTTCCCCGCAGGGGAATTGTGCCTTGGTGGCTATAAAATTCTTGAACGACTACCTCCCCAAAAAAAGACTGTAATACCAGCGGAGCAATCGTTAAAAAAGTTTCTGGCGTTTTAACAAATAAGGAGTAAGTATTTGTTCGAATCCTTGGTTGATATCAGCTTCCACAAAATCGATATGATAATACCCGCAGCGAAGTTTCAATTCATGAAAAAATTCCGAGACCTTTTGCCTGTATTGTTCTTTCACATCATTGGGATTTAGCTTCAGCTCATCACCACTTTCCATGTCGATGAAACGGTAAGGACGGTTTTTATAATCAAATTTTTCTTCTTTGTTTTTATCCGTTATATGAAAAAGCACAACTTCATGTTTATTATGCTTCAAATGTTGCAAGGCAGAAAATAGCTCTTCTTTATCGCTGTGTGTTTCGAACATATCACTGAACAGGATCACCAGGGATCTTTTATGTATCTTTTCGGCAATCAGATGCAGGGAATCTGTTGCAAAAGTTTTACGATGAACATTTTTGCCGATGGGCTCCAGCAGTTTTTCCATCTCTGTGTAAATATATTTATGATGCACCGTATTGGATTTGACCGGGGTGGCCAGTTCCAGGGTATCAGAAAAGACATTCAAGCCCACGGCATCGCGCTGGCGTTTCATCATTTGCATGATGGCTGCCGCAGCATAAACTGAAAAAGTAATCTTGTTGGGATTGTCGATGGAGACATTGCCCTTCATCGGGAAATACATGGAAGAGGAGTTGTCTATTACCAGGTAGCAACGCAGGTTTGTCTCTTCCTCGTAACGTTTCACAAACAGCTTATCTGTCCTTCCATAAAGTTTCCAGTCGATATGTTTGGTACTTTCGCCCGTGTTATAAAGACGATGTTCGGCAAACTCCACTGAGAAGCCATGAAAAGGACTTTTATGAAGGCCCGTGATAAAGCCCTCCACAACTTGTCTTGCGATGAATTCGATGGAGCCGAACTGCTGTAAGCGATTTTGATCAATGGAATATTTCACTGGATACTGAACGCTATGAGGATTAATATATTACTTATACAAAACAAGGTCTAAGATCAACAATATGCAATCTCAGACCTTGCCAGTATTAATCACGATCTTTCTACAAATGTGCTTCAAGCTTATTCACCAGCACTTGCTTGGGTACCGCACCTACCTGTTTATCAACAACTTCTCCATTCTTAAAAAACAGTATGGTAGGGATGTTGCGGATTCCAAATTTGGCAGCTACGCCGGGATTGTTGTCCACATCTACTTTCCCAATCATTGCCTTTCCATCATATTCGGCTCCGATTTCTTCCACAATGGGACCAACCATGCGACATGGGCCACACCATTCGGCCCAGAAATCTACGATTACAGGTTTATCTGATTTCAGGACAGTTTCATCAAAATTTGTGTCTGTTAATTCTTTTGCCATGATTTTTAAATTTCTGTGATTAAAATATTTCCAAAACTACAAAATTATTTACGTCCGTTTGTCAAAAATATTGCCATAAATGCCTTCCGCCAATTTGTCATCAACTAAGCTTGAAATCAAGTTCAGGCATGGAACTCACATCTTTGACAAGTGCAGATGGATTGACCCGTGATTTTTTGGATTTCAATTCCAGGGTTACGTTTTCTTCCTTATCATATACTTTGAGTCGGAGGGCTTTTTTGCCTTTATTTGCCCGGATGAGTTCAGATATTCTGGAAATAAATTCATCGGTTACACTTTCCTGGTTCAGCCGTAGAATGACTTCATGGGTCATCTGGTCGATGGCTTCGGCCAGCAGACTCATCCCCGACACCCTTACCTCCAATTGTGCTTCGTTGTTGAAACGGGGCGCCACCCTGGCTTTCACCAGCAGGTAAGATCCTTCCACCAGGAAATGCCTGAGCTTCAGATAATCTTCTCCAAAAAGCATCAAGGAAATACTGTCGTTAAAATCCTCGATGGCAAAGCGACCGAATGGTTTGTTGTTTTTAGTGGTCCTGTGTTCTGCCATGGTGACCATGCCGGCAAAGCTCACCACTTTATTTCTGAGTTTCCGCAGGTCTTGTGTCAGTTCACCGATCTTATGACTGCAAAAGCTGTCCATTTCGATTCGGTAGTCGTCCAGTGGATGACCCGAAATATAAAATCCCGTAACATCCCGTTCATTCTTAAGTTGTTGTATTTTTGACCAGGGTTCACATTCCGGAAGTTCAATGTCGGGTTCTTCAAAATCCGTGTCATCTCCAAAAAGGGAAACCTGGCTGGAGTTCTGCTTTTCCTGGTATGTGGCTGCATGCCGGATGATTTTTTCAATAAAGATCGTATCATCACTGGCTTCGCGATAAAAATACTGTGCCCGGTGAGATCCTTCGAAACAATCGAAAGCGCCTGCCTGGGCCAGGGCTTCGAAACATTTGCGATTCACGGATTTGAGATTAATTCGCTTGGCAAAATCCAACACATCTTTGTAAAGGCCATTTTCTTCCCTTTCATCCACGATAGCTTTCACGGCATTGCTCCCCACACCTTTGATGGCAGCCATTCCGAATCGGATCTCGCCTTTGTCATTCACCGTAAAGTTCATCTCACTTTCATTCACATCCGGTCCGAGCACGGGAATCCCCATGCGTCTGCTCTCATCGATAAAAAAGGTGATCTTCTTGATGTCATTCAGGTTGTGGGTGAGCACGGAAGCCATGTATTCGGCCGGGAAATTGGCTTTCAGATAGGCCGTATGATAGGCGATCACGGAATAAGCTGCCGAGTGGGAACGATTGAAACCGTATTCTGCGAATTTTTCCATGATGCCATAGATCTCTTCGGCCTTTTCTTTTTCGATCTCCCTTTTGGCTGCCCCTTCCACGAACACCACTTTTTGTTTTTCCATGATTTCGCGTTTCTTCTTTCCCATGGCACGCCGCAGCAGATCGGCTTGTCCGAGGGAGAAGCCCCCGATGATCTGGGCCGTCTGCATGATCTGTTCCTGGTACACCATGATCCCATAAGTCGGTTTGAGGATATCCACCAGTTTGGGATGGGGATAATCCACTTTTTCCTTGCCATGCTTGCGGTTGATAAACATGGGGATATAAGCCATGGGGCCCGGGCGGTAGAGGGCGTTCATAGCGATCAAATCCTCTATGCTGGTGGGCTTGAGTTCCCGCAGGTAAAGCCGCATACCATCCGATTCGAACTGGAAGGTACCTACCGTATCGCCACGCTGGTAAAGCTCAAAGGTCTTTTCATCATCAAGGGGGATCTCATCCGGGCTGATCTCGACGCCCTTGCTCTGCCTGATGTTCTCGATGGCATCTTTGATAATGGACAGGGTTTTAAGCCCCAGGAAATCCATCTTCAACATACCCACCGATTCCACCAGTTTACCTTCGTACTGGGTTACCATGAGCTTGGAATCCTTGGCAGTGCTAAGGGGTACATGATCGATCAGGTCGTCGGGACCGATGATGACCCCGCAGGCATGGGTGCCCGTATGGCGTGCCGAGCCTTCCAGGGTTTCGGCAAACTGCAGGGTCTTGGATTCAAGAGGCTGCCCGTTTTTCTTCAGCTCGTTCAGTTCGGGTACCTCTTTGTATGCCTTTTTCAGTGTTGTACCGGGACGTTCGGGGACCATTTTGGCGATGCGGTCGGCATCGGACAAAGGGAGTTTCAATACCCGGGCCACGTCGCGTATGGCCAGGCGGGCTGCCATGGTACCAAAGGTCACGATCTGGGCTACACGGTCTTTGCCGTATTTTTCCACCACATAATCCAAGACCTTCTCCCGTCCTTCGTCATCGAAGTCGATGTCGATATCGGGCATGGAAACACGCTCGGGATTCAGGAAGCGCTCAAACAACAAGTTATATTTGATGGGATCAATATTGGTAATGCCGGTACAATAGGCAACAGCAGAACCGGCAGCCGAGCCTCGCCCGGGACCCACGATCACATCCATTTCTTTGGCCTTGCGGATGAAATCCTGTACAATAAGGAAATAACCCGGAAAACCCATGTCGTTGATGACTCTTAATTCGTAATCCAGGCGTTCACGGATCTCATTGGTAATCTCCGGATAGAGCTCCTTGGCACCTTCATAAGTCAGGTGCCGAAGGTAATCAGACTCTTCATCAAAGTCTTCCGGCAAAGGAAAAACGGGAAGGATGATCTTGGATTTGATGTCAAAGTCTTCGATCTTGTCGACAATTTCCTGGGTGTTGGTGATTGCTTCGGGGTAATCCGGGAAAAGTGCGCTCATCTCTTCCGGAGTTTTGAGGTATTCCTCCCCGGTGTACTCCATGGAGCTTTCATCATCCAGGTCTTTCCCCGTGTTCAGGCAGATCAGGATGCGATGGGCATCGAAATCTTCTTGGTTGATGTAATGCACATCATTGGTGGCAATTACTTTGCGATTGTACTTTTTCGCCAGTTTTACCAGGATGGGATTCACCTTGTGCTGCTCGGGCAGATTATGGTTCTGCAGTTCCAGATAAAAATCATCCCCGAAAATATCGATGTATTCCTGCAGAACTTTTTCACCGGCTTCCTCCCCTTTGTTCAGAATGGCTGAAGGCACCTCACCCCCGATGCAGGCGGAAGAGGCGATCAGTCCCTCGCGGTGTTGCCTGAGGATTTCCTTGTCGATTCGGGGGGTATAATAAAAACCTTCCAGGAAACCTTTTGAAGTAAGCCTGGAGAGGTTGCGATACCCTTCCAGGTTTTTGGCCAGGAGGATGAGGTGATTGCCGCTGCGGTCCTGCTTGCCTCTTTTCAGATGGCGGTCTTCGGTAATGTAGATCTCGCAGCCTATAATGGGTTTGATTCCCTTGGCAACGGCCTCATTGCAAAACTGGAGCACCCCGTACATATTGCCGTGATCGGTAATGGCCAGGGCTTTCATACCACTTTCTTTGGCCTTTTTGATCAGATCTGGAATGCGCGCGGCCCCATCCAGGATGGAGTATTGTGTATGCACATGCAAATGCGTGAATTCTGACATCTAAATAGCTGATTATATATTGTTTAGAAAACGTAATCTATTTCTATAAAAATAATTAAAAAGGGGATGTTGAGGCAGGATGTTGAAAAGTTTTTAAAAGATGATTAAGCAACATTTTAACAATGCGCCTGTCTTGAAAATAAGCTTTACCTGATCATTAACTTAGATAAAAAAAACTGACTATGCGTTCTTTCATAAAATTAATTCTGCTCCTTGTGCTGACATTTTTCACAATAGGTTCTTTAGCAGCCCAAAATGAATGGATATATGTTTCTCCTGAACCGGGTTCTGAATATATCAATCCTGAAAACCGGATTGCACTGAGAACCGGGGATTTGATTGATATCGCATCGGTTAATGAGCAAATGATAAAATTAAGCGGTACCAAAAGCGGGAACATCCCTGCAGATTTCAAACTGAGCAAGGATGGAAAAACCCTTATTTTTATTCCTTCCAGGAATTTCCAGTACAAAGAAAAAGTATTTGTCAGCATTTCTAAAGGTGTAAGAACTCTTGAAGGCAAAGTACTACCCGCTCTTACGTTTGACTTTACAATAAAAGCGGGCGATAACAAGCATCTTTTGCGTGCTTTCTATCAATCTGAAGAAAAAGAAAGAATAAAACTCCTGCAGTCGGCACCTCTTACACGATCCAATACGAAGACAAACATCAATCTGATCACCTATGGCAATTACGGGCTGCCACAGAGTTTTCCCGAACCTCAGGTTTCCTTTATGACAAATCCCCATCCTGGTTATGCTTTTTGTACCCCCAGGCCGGTTGAGTCACCTACCAATACTTACGCACCTTACAATCTTATTATCGACAAATATGGCACTCCACTGTTTTACCGGGAATGGCACATGCGTACATCCCTCCTGCAGGTGATTCCAGGCAACAGATTGGTTTACGGTCAGTTTGACGAAGAGCATCCCGAAGAATGCGTATTTTATACCATGAACAATAAATATGAACATCTCGACACCCTGACCATGGGGAATGGTTATATCCCCGACCGGCATGCTATTTATATGTATGCAAACGGCAATCATTTGCTCATCTCCTATGATGCCCAGCAGATAAATATGAGCAAGGTTGTACCCGGTGGAAACCCGAACGCAACCGTGATCGGACTTGTCATACAGGAACTGGATGCCAACCACAATGTCGTATTTCAATGGAGAAGCTGGGATCATTTTGAAATAACCGATGCTGTCGGGATCAGCCTTACAGCACCTACAGTGGATTATGTTCATGCAAATTCGATAAATCCAACTCCCGACGGCCACTTCGTGGTCAGTTGCAGAAACATGTGCGAGGTAACCAAGATCAACCGGAATACCGGGGAAATCATTTGGCGGCTGGGCAAACATGCCAAAAATAACACCTTCACCATTGAAAATGATCCACAAGGATTTTACTGGCAGCATGATGCCATTTATTATACAGGTGATACCCTGAGCGTTTATAACAATGACACCAAACAGGGCCTGGGTATTTCCAGGCCGATGAAATATATAATCAACGAAGAACAGTTAAACGCCGGGCTGGTATGGACGTATATGAATATACCCCCGGTATATGCACCTGCCACAGGAAGTTCGAAATTGCTTGACAAGGGGAACATGCTCATTTGCTGGGGATTCACCTGGCCGGTTGCTTATACTGAAGTTAACATCAATCGTATTAAACAGTGGGAGGTGGAATTTCCCGAAAACATTTGGCAATATCAGGTATTCAAAGACGACTGGGAAACGGGCACTTTTAGTTCAAATTCTGACACCATCGATTTCGGAAATAATGAACCCGGCACTCCTGCCACAACAAACTTTGTTCTGAGCAATCATACAGATGAGGAAATACAAATTAACAGTGCTTCCCATCATGAGGAAGTTTTTCAACTGATCACATCCCTGCCGGCAACAATTCCTGCCCAGGGCAGTCTGGAAATGACGGTACAATTTTTATCCCATGTACAGGATGATTATGATGACATACTTACCTTTAATTGTGATGGACTTTACAATGGTTATCTAAATCAAAGAATCGCCAGTCAGGTTGCATTGACAGGCAGTTCGTACAATACAACCGGGACTTCAGCGGAAACAATGAAATTCACCAGAGTCTTTCCTGTGCCTTTTCATAGCAAAATCAACCTTGTTTCGAAGAAACATAAGATCGGGAAAATAAAGATCTACACTCTGGAAGCTTCTTGCCTCAGAGAATATAATAATTTTTCAGAAGATGCATTAACTATTGATCTCAGCAGTCTTCCCCCGGGCATTTATCTTTTGGAAATATATTACACAGATAGTTACAGCAAAGAAGTTCATCGGGTTGTTAAGTATTAAAGGCTATTACGCAGAATTGCGCAAAGGTGGCGCCAGGAACCGCAGAGTTATGATCCTTTTGAAAGTCCTACTATGATTTTGGAATAGCCAGAATAAGATCAAGCATTTTCCTTTGCGCAACTCTGCGTATTCTTGGCGCAACTTTGCGTAACAACTATCAGGATATTTCTTGTTACTGTGTCCGTGCCTAATGTCAGGCCCATTTTTTCTTACAAATTAAAAACCTGGCGAGAGCTTCGCTGAAAAGTGTTACACAAATTTCACCTTACTGTCCCATCGAAATCCCCGCCATCAGACAAAGAATTAATTTTCACGCAAAGACGGTAGAGTAGAGTACAGAGCAAGGCTTCATCCTCGCTCTGTAACCCCCTCGTCAAACCGTACGTGCGGTTTTCCCGCATACGGCTTTCCTTTTAATTTCATCATAAAGCTTTCACAGGTCGTAATCCAGAAGAATTG
>JAIOZK010000008.1 GCA_021740625.1 Bacteroidales bacterium | reverse complement strand
GATTAAAAAACTGCATGTTGCGTATCCTGGCGTATATCCGGGTATATTTCATTTTAACCTGATTTTCCACCAGGGCTTTGTCTTTGGGTTTGCCCGTTCGTGTTGGTATAACAGTCATGCCATAGTGATTGGCAAAGTCTTCCAGCGCCCTGTTAACATCTGGTTCATACCGGCTGGCTTTTACTATGGCTGATTTTAGGTTGTCAGGGACCAAAACCTCAGGCACGCCTCCCAGAAAGTGCAGGCAGTGTTGCAGTGCATAGATAAAATCTTCAACGCCCTGACTGCTGACCGCCATTGCAAAGCTGTAATCCGAATAAGGCAAACAAGCAATAAAAACCTGACAATAGATCAACTCACCGGTCTGATGGTCAACATAGCTCAGCTTCTTCCCTGCAAAGTCAATATAGAGCATTTCTCCGGGATTGTGTTGCAATACCATGGATGGCTTGCTGGCTTTAAGATGCTGGGAAAGATGAAAGCAAAACTGTGAACGGCTATATCCCTGAGGGTAATCAGCAATGTACTCCTCCCAGAGGAGTTGCTGGGTTACCCCGGTTCTTTTCAGTTCTTTCAAAAAATATTCGACCTTGATTTTAAAGTGTTCATAACGCATGTCCTTGTATGCAGGATTACCTGGAAGAAACTTTGCTTCCAAAACAGGATCCTCCAGGGCCATTAAGGCATTAATGTCCATTTTTGATTGCTCCAGCTTCTGCACATAAGTCTTCACCGTATTCTTGCTTATGTTAAGACTACGTGCAATAGCTTTCTTGCTCAGGCCTTTCTTGTGAAGCCTTAATAGTTGTTTTATTGTACCCATAGGTTTTGGTTTTCCTGCCATTTGCGTTCTTGTTAATTTGTGGATTATTTGTTTCTCCACAAAACGCTATAAAACCTGATTTTTTTAACAAGGGGGTCAACATGCTCCGGATTTAATAATTATTCACCCACACAAAGGGGTCAACATGCTCCGGATTTTTTATCCTTGTTATAAAATTTAGGGGGTCAATATCTGCCGGATTGGCATTCGGAAAATTGTCCTAATAGACAATTAAAATTAGGTGTTTCTATTCCGGCTCTGAGGGGGTCAGCTTAGTCCGGATTATCCAGGTGGTATTGAGAATGAAAAGATTACCTTGTATCAGGTTATAAGGAAAGCAAATCATATCCTTAAACAGTTGGCTAATTTCAATAGTTCGATGGATATTAGTGACCCTTTCCTTTACAATATGTTGGAGGTTCAATTCTTCGTACAGCTTGATGAAGGTAACCTTAAGACAGCAAAAAGTTTAGCTGAATATGATGAGCAAGAAATCCCTGAGTTCCTTAACAAATACATCAAACTCCCGGAAGGTTATGAAAACGATAAAACTGCAAAGAGGCTTTTCAACAAGATCGAAAATTCAAGCAATTCATTCTTTCTCACCGGGAAAGCGGGAACGGGAAAGTCTACATTTATACATTATTTCAGAAAAACAACGAATAAAAATGTTCTGGTTTTTGCCTTTACCGGGATTGCAGCCATAAACGTAGGAGGTCAAACCATTCATTCTTTTTTTAGATTCCCTCTTAAACCATTGCTGCCCAATGATGAGGAGATTACCCGTTTTAGCCAATCCCACCCACAGCGAAAAATACTACAAGCCACAGACACCATTATCATTGATGAAGTTTCAATGCTCAGGGCAGACGTACTTGAGGGTTTGGATTACTCACTCCGGGTAAACGGCGGGAACCCAAATAAACTTTTTGGTGGGAAGCAATTAATCCTGGTCGGAGATATTTTTCAACTGCCCCCGGTAGTCGATAGCCAGGATGAAGTTGAATTCGAGTTATTTCAAACCATCTATAATAGTGAATATTTTTTTGATAGTGGGGCTTATAAAAAGTTGATGCCTGAAAATTTTGAATTTACCAAGGTCCACAGGCAAAGAGACAAAGAGTTTGTGAAGCTCTTAAATAAAGTGAGAGACTGCTCAATTGATGAAAAGGGTATTGAAAAGCTCAATAGCAGCTATGAACCAAATCATATTCCTGCACCAAAAGATTTTAGCATAAGCCTGACAACAATTAATGATATGGCTAAAAAGGAAAACTCCTCCAAATTAAAGGAACTGCCGCACAAAAGTCATTTTTTTAGCGCAATGATACTTGGCGAATTTAAAGAGGAAAAATACCCTACTGATCCTGTCCTTGAGTTGAAAAGAAATTCTCAGGTAATGATTGTGAGAAATGACAATGCCCAAAAGAAAAGACGTTGGGTCAATGGCACCATTGCAAAGATTGAATTCCTTGGGGAGGATAAAATGGAAGTCAGGCTGAAAGACGGCTCGGTTCACGAATTAAAAAAAGAAGTCTGGGAAAACAGGAAATATGAATGGGACAAGAAAAAGGGTGTTATTACATCAAAAGCAATAGGGTTGTTTATACAATTTCCGGTCAAGCTTGCTTGGGCAATCACCATCCATAAAAGCCAGGGATTGACATTTGAAAAGGTTATCATCGACCTGGGAAGAGGCACTTTCGTAAACGGGCAGCTTTATACTGCTTTAAGCCGTTGTCAATCTTTGGATGGCATCACCTTGAATAGAAAAATCCATGAGGATGATGTTATTGCAGATCAGAGGATAATGGATTTTTATAATGAAAATTTGAATGCCGGATCAAAATAGCCAACAATTGTATTCGTAGAGTTACAACTTCATGGAGAAACACTAAGCAATACTCAAAGCCACCTAATGTTAGCATGATTGATTATTTGTGACACCGGCATTTAACCCCCAAAAAAAGGACGGATTTTGGCGATCCTATTATTTAATATATAGAAACGGCAAAAAACGAACCTTTTTGACTACTTAAAATCTGCTCTTGCATTAATCCCATCCAAGTATTACCTTTACCCTTCAGTGCAAACCCCATTACAATGAAGAAAATATTCATCACCCTCAGTCTGACCCTTTTAACGATCACGGGAACTATCGCCCAACAAACCATGCAACTCACCTTCACAGCCATCGACAGCACCTATTACACCCAACTGGACAGCATCAAGGTCATGAACCGTACAAAGGAATGTGATACGATGCTTTACTGGAATGATACCGTGCTTGTGCTGGATGTTAATGTTGGACTTCAGGAACAGGAAGTCAATGAAAAATTCCGGGTTAAGGCTTATCCTAATCCTGTTGTGGATGAAGCAAGCTTAAAGGTTGTCATCCCGGAAGAAGGTAAAGTGGATGTGATCATTTCGAGCATTCATGGCAGGCTAATACAGGCAAAGTCTTACCACTTAAGTCCCGGAATGCATGAATTCAGTTTTATTCCAGGTGGAGAAGCTATGTATTTCATCTCCTTTTCCTGGCAGGGTCATAAACGTTATCTTAAATTGATCAATGCAAGCCCACAGAAAGGACGAGAGAGCTTTTTATCCTATGTCGGGGGCAATGATCAGATAGAAGAAATGAAGTCCTCAGCCCGCTCAGATTTCTTTGAATTTACCCTCGGAGATCAGCTCCTGTATGTCGGTTACATCGATACTCTCGAATCCGGGATAACAGATGTTCCCCTGGAAAGCGAAATTTATACTTTCCAGTTTGCTTACAACATACCCTGCATTGGAACTCCAACGGTTGAATATGAAGGGCAGGTTTATGAAACGGTGCAGATTTTCAGTCAGTGCTGGTTGAAGGAGAATTTGAATGTGGGGCAGATGATTACCGGAGATCATGATATGGAAGATAATGAAATAATCGAGAGATACTGTTTTTTGGATTTTGAGGATAGCTGTAATGTATATGGTGGATTATACCAATGGGATGAAATGATGCAATACACAACTCAAGAAGGGGCTAAGGGGATTTGTCCAGATGGGTGGCATATACCTACTGATGAGGAATGGAAGGTTCTGGAAGGGGCTTCAGATAGTTATTATGGAATTGGACATTTCGTGTGGGATAATAATGAGTTTCGTGGTTTTGATGCTGGTAAGAACTTAAAATCAAAATCAGGATGGATGGAAAATGGCAATGGTATTGATTTGTTTGGTTTCGCAAGTTTGCCTGCTGGTAACCTAAATTGGAATTGGACATTCACAGCCTTACATTTTAGTAGTAGTTACTGGACATCCACAGATTATTTTGATCCTGGATGGTCAACTCATCACTCTTTTATTTACAATCAAAATACATCAAGTAGATATATATACTACAAGTACATCGGCTTTTCAGTCCGCTGCGTGAAGGATTAACATGCAGTTTGTGTCAATATGAGGTTCTGGGACGTATAAATTCTCACCTGGTTTCTTGTATTGATCGCATAGAAAGGACACATTAATTAATAGCCCGGAGTAGTAGAAAAGGATTTATACGGTAAATGAGAGGGTGAGGGAATACTACAAGAGAAAGCGTATATTTTTATCTTGCATTCCGGGATTTGGATTTGAAAAATGCGATGTTGATTTCTGCACACTAAGAGATAAATTTTTAAGTTGTAAAGCAATTTAACTATTAGTGTGTTGAAAACAACAATAGATTACTTCTTCTCATTTTTTCCCTTCTTCACAAGTTTTATTTTCTTTGGAGATGGCTGCCCTTTAGTAACGTAATGTTTTAAGAATTCTGCCTTATTATGTTTAACTTGTTTTAAGATTTCCGGGTTTTGATCGTATTCTTCAAAATGGTAGATGTCATCAAGAGATTCTATGATCTTTTTAATGTCAATGGAGTACAGATTTTTGCCATTGGTTCCTTTGTTGTTAGAAACAATGATGAATCCTTTGTCAAATAGAGAATTCATAGCAGATTCACGTTTGGTTCTTTTAATGTGGAGTTCCTTTTCAAGTCGTTTATTTTGGTAGTAAAATTCCTTTTGCCCAAATTCCCGGAACAGGAAAAGAAACTTTTCAAATACCAGGATTTCTTCAATCGTCCAACTTGATTTGTATCGGTTCAGGTTCCTGAAATATATTGACAATGGCGAACTCTTGTAGTTCTTTTCTTCTTTCTTTTTCATCGGGGCACTAAATTGTGGTTATTTGAGGGCAAAGATAAAGAAACGAAGAAAGATTGTGTGTTATATGGCATAAGGAAATATTTATGTTACTTTTTACTTGTCTTCCGGGATTGAGTTGTAAATGAACTGCTCTTTCGCATGGTATTATATAGAAGAAAATGGGGTAAGTGCAGTTCATTGCTAAATTGACAAGCCCTTGTATGCTTTGATTTTCCTTCTTTGCTTTCCCGTAATGGGATCATTACTCGATCTTGTTGTTTGGAATATTATATGTAGATGATGAGTAATCGAAGTTGGTTTTGAGTTTTCATCTACCTTAAATTCAGCATTGATTAACTCCTTGAAATCACAATGTTGAGATACTTTTTTTGAAATGGCAATCATGCCCTTCTGGATTTCATCGGGATTGTATGTGCTTCCTACTTTAAAGTGTTTTTGGATTTCTGAGCTAACCGGATTATTGTCTTCCTTGATCCGACTGTAAATGGATAGTTGCATGTAGTACTTTTTTATTCGATCCCATTTATCCGCTTTTACCAATTTAATCAGATTTGTATCAATAGTCTCATAGTTCCTATCAACCTCATAAACAGGAAGGAACTCAAACATTAATAATAACCATGATTTATATCCTCTCGCAACTGTGCGAGGTTCTAAAGAATATTTGGGTTGTTCGATTTGTTTTATAAGCTTCTCTTTCTGCTGTGCTTTACTTAGTTTATCAAATTTATCCAATTTGGTTAGATCATCTGAAGTAAATGTTGCATCTGATGCAGATTCAATTACCTTGTATTTGTTTGAAAGTTCTTTAATTGATGTTTCTTTCTCACAATAAAGATTGTTCCTTGCTTGCTGCCGTAGCAAAATGTTATCAATGTTCAGATAGTTAGTTTTGTATTTTTCAATTTTCTTATCGTACCGAAGTAAATCAATATCTCCAAACTTTGCAAAGTCTAAGATTTGGTCAACCTTGTTTTTTTGCATGTCTGTAAAAAATAGGTCCTTTTTGATGTGGGAATGAAGGTGTATTGCATATTTAATCTTTTCTTTAAGATGATCTTTTAATTCGTTGTTGTCTTTGTAGTTTTTTTCATTCGTTTGGTAGATAAAAATTCGTTCTGTGCAACCTTTTCTTGATCTTCCAAAAATTTGAGAGATTTTTGGAAGGCTTAATGCCGAATACCAATATCTGTGGTCGGTGACAATTATGGTTGATGTTTCTTCATGGATATCAATCCCTGAAAAGTATGCTGCAGTAATAAAAGTAATATGATCCGTTAACTTACCATCTACAAGTGCTGATTGATAATCTTCTTCAAGCTCTCTCATCCTTTCTTCACTACATAATATACCAGAAGACTGCTGTAAATCCCATGGTAGTATTTTAATGACAGAATTGATTCCTTCGATGGTGTTGAATGCAACCAATATTTTGTTGTTTGGATGTTTTTGATATAGTTCTTGAACCTTAGTTGCTGCTACTTTAATTGGATCTCCTGTAGAAAGTATTGCTTCCAATGAAGGCTTTGAACTTCCATTAACTACAATTTCTGTAAAGTCCTCATCATTGATTTTGCCATAATAGGATTTCTGCATAGTTGCTGAAACCATGTTCCTTTTGTCATCATCCAGTTTGAAATAGATTTCCAAACAATCTTCAAGTTTTGGACGATAATCTGATTCGGACTGGAAGGAGTCAATTTCATCGAACATGACGAAGAACTCATTGATGTGATCTCTAAGGTCATTGTAAAGTCCTATAAAGCTGTCGGCGACGGCTGTGACTTTTGTGAACCTTGATTTACTTCCAGCATTCTTTTTCAAGTGCTTCAGGATTTCTTCAACTGAATCCCGAACCACATTCTCATAATCTCCTCCAACATAGAATGCTTTATGTTCTTTAGCCTTGGAAGCTGCAAGGGCTCTTGTGGGGCAAACCACAATGGAGTTTCTTTTGGATAATTCCAATTCATGATATGTGGCTCCGATCCCTGTTGCCTGTTTTGAAATTCTTCCTGGGGGGAGGTGTGTAAATCCCTTCTTTTCTCCCAACTTCTGACCATTTTTTAAAATAATCGGATCATTTTTCTTTCCCATATTCCGCAAATTTTAAAGGGCAAATATAAAAAATGAATGAGGGAGAAAGGAGACCGCAATTTGTGCAGTCTCCTTTGGTTTTATTTTACCTTTCGGGACTTCTTTTTATCTTTTGGACTTTCCGTAAGTTTAGTTCGCAATGCCTGCATGTCTTGGCTGATTTTGGTGTCTACAACCTTGGCATATATTGCAGTTACACGTAAATCCGAATGCCCAAGCATCTTGCTCACCGTTTCAATGGGGACACCATTCAACAGAGTTATCGTTGTAGCAAAGGAATGTCTACCGGAGTGACAACTTATAGGCTTGCTGATACCACATTTAACAGCAATTTCCTTGATGTATTCATTCATCTTTTGATTGCTCATTACAGGTAAGGAATATTCCTCATCCTTGTGATCATATTTTCGCAATATCTCGACCGCTTTGGGAAGAAGTGGTATTGAATACCGGGAGTTGGATTTAATCCGCTTGGCAATGATCCATAGATTGCCATCGATGCCTTTACGTATCATATCGGGTTTCAGATTTTTAACATCTACATAGGACATACCTGTGTAGCACATGAAAATAAATATGTCTCTGACCTTGCATAGCTTCTTATTTTTGAGCTCAAGCTCTTCCATGACACTCAGCTCCTGTTTGGTTAAAAAATGCCTGTCAGAAGCCTCAAAACGTATTTTGATCCCAAAAAACGGGTCTTTTGCCAGCCAGTCATTCCCTATGGCAAAACGGATGATTTTCTTTAGCCTGACCAGGTGCTTCATCGTAGTATTGTTGGTCAGGTTTATTTTTGTACGTAGGTAATGATTAAAGTCCCGGATAAAAGACCCATTAATTTCTTTCAGGTAAATGTCCTCCTTCAAACGGGTTGTCTTTAAAAACCTCATGATATGATTCAGGGTGGCTTCATAATGGGTATGGGTGTCTGCTGAGTACCCTTTACCTATTTGTTCTTCGATAAGCTTGTTGTGTGTCTGGAAGGTGTTGATGAGCGAGTGTTTTTTATCATCCTCACCTTTTAAGCTCTGGATAATATTCTTTGCCGATAGTAGCTGGTCCCGCTCAAGCATCCTTCTGCGAATTTCGTAGATTCTTTTGCGGAACAATTCGACATCCTGATTAATTTGATCAGCGTTTTCGGCATCAATCTTCGCCAATCCTTTACTGATATTCCATCCGTCTGGATGGATTTTACAGCCAACTGCCATGTTTGCTGACTCGTTGGCTATTGTAATTCGCACATAGATAGGCGCTAAGCCCTTTTTGTCGATCCTGTCCCGGCGAATGTAGAACAGGGTTTGAAATCTGTTTCTTCTCATCTGGTAACATCTTTTTAAGTGTTTAAAAACTAATTACTTAATTCAGAGTTACCCAAGTGATTTTGGTATACAGTTTGGTAACTAAAAGGGCTGTTTTTGGTCAAATCTCCAAAAAACAAAAATCAGAACCCTCTGATCTCCAGAAAGTCCTGATTTACAGTTAGTTATCTGAGGTCTCGGGCGGATTCGAACCGCCGTACAAGGTTTTGCAGACCTCTGCCTAGCCACTCGGCCACGAGACCTTATTTTTAAGGAATGCAAAATTACGAATTATCTTTTAATTGTCAATGATTTCGGAGCTGTTTTCCGCGTATTCGAGCAAACAATCAGGGCAAAGACAATCCCTGAAAGTTTCCCGTAGCAATTTCAGGTTTTTTTCAGAAATCTGATATTCATTGCACCAGCATTCCTTTGAATGGCTGCACTCAAAGGATTTACCGCATTTGCTGCAAATTTTTATGCGTTTTCCTTCATGCATCATTGAGTTTCATTTGCAGGCTGACACGTTCAACCCTCCCTCCTACCGGAGGATTCATTTTAGAAATCTTGAGGCTTGCATCATTAATTTCAGGATGTTTTTTCCTGAGGCTCTGCAAAATCCTCCTGCCCACATGTTCAAGCAAATTGGAACGAATCTCCATCTGTTCTTTCACCACCAGGTACACTTCCTGGTAATTGAGCGTGCAGCGCAGTTCATCTGTTTCTTCCGCTTCCAAAGTATCGGTTTCAATAAAAATGTCCACAAGGAACTTGGTACCAATGATCGCCTCTTCCCTGATACAACCATGGTAGGCATAAAACTCCATTCCTTCCACTGAGATTACAGACATGATCCTATCTTTTGATTTCCTGAATGGCTTTATCAATTCTGTGCAGGCTTTCTTCTTTGCCAATCATTTCAATGATCTTAAAAAGCCCGGGACCCATGCCTGAACCTACGATACAAAGCCTAAGAGCGTTCAGAACTTTCCCAAAACCCAGTTCTTTTTCTTCAATGTAAGATTTAACGCTCTTCTCGATCACAGCTTCTTCGAATGATTCCAATGTACTTAAGCGTTCCATGATATCTTTCATCATCCCGGGAGTATCTTCTTTCCAGCGCTTTTTTACTACTTTGGCATCGTAACCTGCAGGTGCCACAAAAAAGAAAAAGGACTGATCCCAGAGCTCAGCAACAAAGTTGACGCGTTCTTTCACCATGTTTACAATCTCTTCCACAAAGGAAAGATCTGTTTGTATCCCTTTTTCTTCAAGAATGGGCATGAAAAGCCGGGCAAGCTGCGAATTTGCTTTTTTCACCAGGTACTGGTGGTTGAACCAGCGGGCTTTTTCCGGATCAAAACGCGCCCCGGACTTTCCTATTTTTTTCAAAGAAAACAGGTCCGTCATTTCCGGCAGGTCCATGATCTCTTTGTTATCGCCAGGATTCCAGCCCAAAAGTGCCAGTATGTTTACAAAAGCTTCCGGGAAGTACCCTGATTCCCTGTATCCGCTGCTGATCTCACCGGTTTCCGGATTTTTCCATTCCAGGGGAAAAACGGGAAAACCTTCTTTATCACCATCGCGTTTGCTGAGTTTGCCTTTTCCGCTGGGTTTCAAAATGAGCGGCATGTGGGCAAATTCTGGTATCTCATCTTCCCATCCCAGGTAACGGTATAATAGAATATGAATGGGCGTTGAATTCACCCATTCCGATCCACGGATCACATGACTAATCTTCATCAGGTGGTCATCAACAACATTGGCCAGGTGGTAGGTTGGCATGCCATCGGATTTGAACAAAATCTTATCATCAAGCTGGGAGGAATGAAATGTAATATGACCGAGTACCACGTCGTAGAATTCAACCATGGAATCTTCAGGAAGCTTTAAACGAATTACATAAGATTCACCGGATGCAATCTTCTCCTGAACTTCTTTTTCTGGTAAAGTGAGGGAATTCTTCATTTCATTGCGTGAGGAGACATTGTATTGCTGGCTTTCCGCTTTGGCTTCCTGTAAACGCTGCCGCATCATTTCCAATTCTTCCGTTGTATCAAAGGCATAGTATGCATGCCCTTCCCTCACCAGATCCTCAGCATATTTCCTGTACATTTCCTTTCTTTCCGATTGCCGGTAAGGACCGTATGGCCCGCCAACGCCTACCCCTTCGTCTACTTTTATACCACTCCAATCGAGTGAATTCACAATGTAGTCTTCGGCTCCTTCCACATACCTGTTCTGATCTGTATCCTCAATCCTTAAAATGAATTTTCCATTATATTTTCTGGCAAAAAGAAAATTGAACAAAGCTGTTCTTACACCACCGATGTGCAATGGTCCGGTCGGACTGGGTGCAAATCTTACCCTGACTTCCATATTTTCCATAAACATCCTTGATTTTGAGGCTGCAAAGATACGAAATCTGTGAGGGATGGGGATTTTTTCATATAACAATGCAACAATCTGTTTTTATACGTAAATATTATCAGAAAGCTTTACATTCTTACCTTTGTATTGATCTGTTTTATAAAAGAATGGATATGAAGCGAAGTATATATGAATCAAAATAAAGACCTGCAGAACTCGTTAAAACAGAAATAATCTTAATAAGCTGTGCATGGGAAGTTTCGACACGATAAAATACAAACTGAAAAGATTCAGAAAGAAGTATTATACCAATATGTTGATCCGGGGTTCAATTCTGTCCCTGGGTATTTTAATACTGCTAATCCTCATCCCAAACCTGCTCGAATATAATGGATATTTCAACATTTCAGTTAGAACTGCCCTGTTCTATGGAATCTTGGTTCTGGGAATCATTGTTCTGGCCATATATGTCATCAGGCCATTAATAAAAATTTTGAATTGGGGAAAAACAATCGATGACGTAATGGCTGCGAGAATGATCGGCCGTTATTTCCCGGAGATCAGCGATAAGCTTTTAAATACCTTGCAACTGAGGGATATGGGCGAAAACTCGAAACAAAGCATACAATTGATAGAGGCCAGTATAGAACAAAGAACGTTGGAGATGAAAACATTTTCGTTTCAACAGGCTGTCGATTTCCGTGTGAACCGTAAATACCTGAAATTCCTGGTGCCCATTGCGTTGTTATTTGTCTTTATATTAATTGCATCCCCTGAACTGATCACAGAACCTTCCATGCGGATCGTTCAATACAACACGCATTTTGAAAGACCTGCTCCTTTTAGCATAAGGATCATGAATGATGATTTGAGTGCACTTCAGGACGATAATTTCAGGCTGGAAGTGAATACCAGAGGTGAGCTGTCACCTGAAAGATTGTATTTGAACAATGCGGGGTCAAGACTTAAATTTAAAAAGGAAAAGCCGGATCTTTTTACATTCATGTTCAGTAACCTGAACAAGGATGTAGATTTTAAGATACAATCTGAAGAGTTTAGCTCCGAAACTTATACACTGAAAGTTTTTCCTCGTCCGGTATTGACAGGTTTCGATGTGCTGTTGGATTACCCTGAATATACCAAAAAGAAAAATGAAGTCCTGGAGAATAACGGGGAGATCATTGTACCGGAAGGAACAAATGTCGGCTGGAAGTTTTACACCAAACAGGTAGCGGAAATGCTTTTTGGTTTGAATGGGCAGGTATATGATTTGGAGAAAAAGAATTCAAATGTTTTTGAATTCCAGGAAGAAATGCTGCAAAACAGCCGGTATTTTTTTCAACCCAAAAATAAATTTTCTCAAAATGAAGATACACTTTTCTATTTTGTAAATGTTATAAAAGATGCCTACCCGGATATTATTGTGAGTGAACAACAGGATTCTTCCATGCAGAGCCGCTTTTTTTTCAGTGGTGTCGTAAAGGATGACTATGGTTTTGAAAAACTTTCCTTTAAATACAGAATCAATGAATCCAAGGAAAAAGAAATGCTGCTGACGCAATTGATTGATCCTGATGTTGAAGAGCAAAGATTCTATTATTCAAATGATTTTAAGGAAATAGCTTTGGATCCCGGTGATAATATGATCTATTACTTTGAGATCTGGGACAATGACGGAGTAAATGGATCGAAAAGTACCAAATCAAAAACTTTTTCATTTCAATTGCCAACAAAAGAAGAAATTTCAAAGGGGATCAAAAAGACGAAAGATGAAATTGAAAGAAGCATGGAAGAAAAACTGATTGAATTGAATATGATCAATCAGGAAATTGATGTTTTGTCAAGAAAAATGCTTGAAAAGAAAAACCTGGATTGGAATGAGAAGTCCAGGATTGAAGACCTGCTGAAACGACAGAATAAATTACAGACAGAAATAGAGGACCTTGTCAAAGAAAATAAAAAGGCAAACCAAAAGCGGGAAAATGAAAATCTGATAGAGAACCAGCAACTGATGGAAAAGCAGCGAAAGATTGAGGAAATGTTGGAGCAGGTGCTGGATGAAGAAACAAAGGCCCTGCTGAAAAAGCTTCAGGAAATGCTTGAGAAAATGAATAAGGAAGATGTGATGGAGATGATGGAGAAGATAAAAATGTCGAATGAAGAAATGGAGCAAAATCTTGACAGGAACCTTGAAATGCTCAAACAGTTTGAATACGAAAAAATGTTGAATGAGATTACAGAAAAGCTGAAGCAATTATCGGAAAAAGAAAAAGAACTAAGTGAAGCGAACGCAAAGAAAGAAATGGAGAAGGACGCGGCACTTAAAGAACAGGAAAAAGTTGGGAAGGACTTTGAGCAGTTACAGAAGGAAATAGAAGAATTGAAAAAGAAAAACCAGGAACTGGAAAGTAAGAACAAGGAGTTCGACAGTGAAAGCCTTGAGCAGGAGATTCAGAAAGACATGCAGGAAAGCATGGAAAACATGCAAAACAGCAAAATGAATGATGCTTCAGAATCACAAAAGAATGCTTCCCAAAAGATGCAGAAAATGTCGCAGGCCATGATGGAAGCATTCAACAGTGGTATGCAGGAAAGTACAGGTGAGGATATGAAAACTGTCAGAGAAATCCTGGAGAACCTGATTGAGACCTCTTACGACCAGGAGGAACTGATCAGCAAGATCGACAATGTGAATCCAAGAAACCCCGCTTATGTGAACATCATGCAGGAGCAGAATAGCATCAAAGACAATATGCTGATCGTAGAAGATTCCTTAAAAGCGCTTGCCAAAAGACAGATGGCGATTCAACCTTATGTAACGAAAGAAATTGCGGATATTAAGACCAATCTGCGCAAGGTAAATGAAAACCTGAAAGAAAGAAGAACAGCGCTTGTTGCCAGAGATCAGCAATATGTGATGACGGCTGTGAATAATTTGGCGCTGTTGTTAGCAGAGGCGCTTCAGCAAATGCAGAACAGTATGAATATGCAGAGTTCTGCTTCCTCCAAAGGGAGTTGCAGCAAACCAGGAGGGAAAGGCTCAACAGCCAAGAGCTTAAAGCAATGGCAAAAACAACTAAACGAGAGTATGCAAAAAATGCAGCAGGGCATGGAAGGAAAAGGACAGCATGGGAAACGGGGCAAGAATTCATTGAGTGAACAATTTGCCAGGATGGCTGCCGAACAGGCACAAATCCGGAAGAGAATGCAGGAATATATGGATCAGCTCGAGGAGCAAGGGGTTAAAGCCGGTGGCATGGGTGAGATCATGCAGGAAATGGAAAAGACAGAAGAAGAGCTGGTGAATAAAATTCTGAACAATGAGACCATGAAAAGGCAAAAAGATATACTTACGCGTTTGCTTAAGTCTGAAAAAGCCGAAATGGAAAGAGAAAAGAAAAAAGAGCGGGAATCAAAAGAATCAAAAAATGTTAAAAGAAGTAACCCGGATAATTTTTTGGAGTATAAAAGAATGAAAACCGGAGACAAAGAATTTTTAAAAACTGTGAATCCCGAATTGAAAAGATTTTATCAAAAGAGAGTAAATGAATACTTCCATAATTCTGGGATCATAACAAACACAATTCCAAATGGCAGCAGTTCTGATTAAGCAAGATAATTACCTACAGGAAGTAGAACGTTTTGTTGAAGATGTTTGCAATCAATATAGTTTGACGGACAGTTATTTCGGAAACATCCTGATATCTGTACTTGAAGCAATCGACATTTTAAAAGGAAAGGAAACGAAAGAGATCAGCATAAATCAGGAAAAGGAAAAAATGCTCAGTATTTCTTTCAGTCTGGAAGGGGAGAAGGTACCAGACCTTTTACGGGAAATGGAGGATGAGGCTGAAGAAAAAAGCATTTTTTTAATTGAAATGCTGACAGACCAGGTGGAGGTTTCCAATGATCAGAAAAGCATAAGCCTATGTTTTGATATAGGTGGTTTGTTCAAACAGAAGGCAGAACACCGTAGAAAAAAGCTTTCGCAATATTACCAGTCTGCTGAAAAATTGCAGCATAAAAACCACTAAAATTATGGCGGAAATTCGTTTTTTTTTCGAAGGAATCAAAAAGATTTCCCTTGCGGAAATATCATTGCGTCGATTTTTAAAAGAAATGACAAAGGAAGAAGGTCGGGATTTAAATGAATTAAATTATATATTCTGTGATGATGAAAGATTGTTACAGATCAACAAGGAATTTTTGAAGAGAGACTATTATACAGACGTTATCAGTTTCGATTTATCGGATGATGAGAAAATTAAAGGAGATATTTATATCAGTGAAGAAAGAATTAGAGATAATGCAGGAATATATGGTCAAAACATTGAAAAAGAGAGAGATAGAGTTATTTTTCACGGATTTTTGCATCTTATAGGATATAGGGATCAAACTGAAGAAGAGAAAAGAGAGATGAGCAGGAAGGAGAATGAGTATATTGCTGCATATGTTTCACGTGGAACAAAAAATTTATGATATTTAATAAGAAATACGATATAATTGTAGTAGGCGCTGGGCATGCCGGCTGCGAAGCTGCAGCTTCTGCTGCAAACCTGGGTTCATCTGTATTGATGATAACGATGAATATGATGAACATGGCGCAGATGAGTTGTAATCCTGCTATGGGTGGAATTGCCAAGGGGCAAATCGTAAGGGAAATAGATGCACTTGGAGGGTATTCCGGGATTGTATCTGACAAATCAATGATACAATTCAGGATGCTGAACAAAAGCAAAGGACCAGCCATGTGGAGTCCAAGGACACAAAATGACAGAATGTTGTTTTCGATAGAATACAGAAAGATGTTAGAAAACACAAAAAATCTAGACTTTTGGCAGGATATGGTTGTCGGACTGATCGTTAAAGATAAAAATGTTAAAGGTGTGCGAACCTCCATGGGGCATGAGATATTCTCAAAATCAGTAATTCTGACGAATGGGACTTTCCTGAATGGTATCATACACATTGGTAAAAAGAAAATTGGAGGCGGAAGAATCGGAGAGAAAGCTTCAGTTGGAATTACAGAAGAGTTAAACAGGCTTGGGTTTGCCTCAGACAGAATGAAAACAGGAACTCCTGTTCGGGTGGATGGAAGAACAATAGATTTCAACAAGCTGGAAGTGCAAAAGGGGGATGAGTTTCCTGGTAAGTTTTCATTTACATCAACCAAAATACCAAAAAAGCAAAGAGATTGTTACCTTGCCTTTACCAATCTTAAAGTGCATGATCAATTACGTTTGGGATTTAAGGATTCTCCTATGTTTAATGGAAGAATAGGAGGGATCGGGCCAAGGTATTGCCCCTCTATAGAAGACAAAATAGACAGGTTCGCCGATAAGGATCAGCATCAGCTTTTTATAGAACCCGAAGGGTGGAATACGGTTGAATATTATGTAAACGGTTTTTCATCTTCATTGCCCGATGATATACAATACAAGGCACTTCAAAAAATACCGGGATTTGAAAATGCCAAGATATTTCGACCTGGTTATGCAATCGAATATGATTATTTTCCACCAGTACAGCTTAAATATACCTTAGAAACCAAGTTAATCGAGAATTTGTATTTCGCTGGCCAGATCAATGGTACAACCGGTTACGAAGAGGCAGCTTCTCAAGGGATCATGGCTGGAATAAATGCACATCTTAAAAACCATGCAGAAGAATCATTTATTCTCAGTAGATCAGATGCATACATCGGTGTATTAATCGATGACCTCATCACAAAAGGTGTGGACGAACCATACAGAATGTTTACCTCCAGGGCCGAGTTTCGAATTTTATTGCGCCAGGATAATGCTGATTTAAGATTGACAGAAAGAAGCCACAAACTTGGTCTGGCAAGCGATGATAGGATGCGCAGGGTTGAGCAAAAAAGAAAAGAGATCGATCAGATCGTAAAATTTATTAAAAAGGAAAGTGCAATTCCAGAAGAGCTAAACCCCGTGCTTAAGAATCGGAATACAAAGGAATTGCCACAAAAAAACAAACTTGATACAATATTGCTGCGGCCCCAGATTTCTATCAACGACTTAATTATAGGTTCAAAAAAGCTGCGTAATTTTATAGATCATTTAAAACCAGATAAGGAAAGCGTTGAGGAGGCTGAAATACAGGTAAAATATGAAGGATATATAAAAAAGGAAAAAGAAATGGCTGGAAAGTTAAACTCACTTGAGGATTTTATCTTAAAGGATAACTTCGATTTTCATGCGCTGAAATCATTATCCTTCGAAGCAAGGGAAAAACTGAATAGAATCAGGCCAAAGACCTTGGGACAAGCCTCAAGGATCAGTGGTGTATCTCCTGCAGACATTTCTGTTTTGAGGGTTTACCTGGGAAGATAAATATATTGTTCCACGTGAAACAAAAGTTGCAGATGAATGAAATGAAGGAATGTCCGCTTTGCAAAAGCAAGGAGTTTTCACCCTATCTAGAAACAAGGGATTATTTCTTTTCGGGGGAAGAATTTAATTTGGTGCAATGTTCAGCTTGCCGCTTTGTTTTTACAAATCCCAGGCCTGAAGATGATCACCTGGAGCATTATTATAAAAGCGAAGAATATCTATCACACAAAAATAAGCTCAACAATCTGAAAGACTTTTTGTATAAGTTTGCCAAAACCATAGGAATTAAAAATAAATTTGGACTTGTTAAAACGCTAAGTGTTAAAAATACAGGAAAAATATTGGATTATGGATCTGCTACGGGTGATCTGCTTGCATATTTCAAAAAGAAAAATTGGCAGGTTGCTGGCCTGGAATTGAACGAAGAAGCAAGAAAAAAATCCATTGAAAAGCATCAAATCAAAGTATACTCAGAAAAAAGTGAGCTATTAGGCCAGCAGTTCGATATAATCTCACTGTGGCACGTGCTGGAACATATTTCCGATCTGGAAGAAACCATGAAATGCCTGTATGGATGTTTGGACAAGGATGGAATATTGATCATTGCAGTGCCCAATATCAATTCTTGGGATGCCTCTTTTTATGGAAAATATTGGGCTGCCCTGGACACACCACGACATCTGTATCATTTTAACAAGCATAGTTTTAAGAAGCTGGCCGAAAATTTTGGTTTCAGGCTAAGAAATATTAAACCCCTGGTTTTTGATGCGTATTTTATTTCTTTGTTGAGTGAGAAATATAAGCGGGGTTTTTATCACTATCCTATGGCTTTTATAAATGGTTTTAAATCAAATATAAAAGCACGTCAAAACATGAACTATAGCAGTTTGATATACATACTGAAGAAATTATAGGATTCTGGTTTGATTATTGCTAAATTTGGGTTCGTCAATATTTGCTGAGAATGAAAAAATCTTTCATTTATTTAATTGTTTCTGCTTTACTCTTATTGATCGCTACTTATATTTCTTGTTTTTTCGTACGACAAAGCACGGAAGAGGTCACTGAAGAACTCCAAAAACAGGTCGTCTCACGTGAAAAAAACATTCATGATTTGAGCGGACAGCTTCTGGAAGCCTATTCATCATTACATGCCGGAAATGAAAAAAGAATCCAGAAGATCGCAAAGACGTTGGAAAGGGAAAAAACTGAAGTACTCCTTTTCGATGATGATTCCTTGGTTTACTGGACTGGAAATAAAGTCCCTTACGAATATCGCTCTTATAAAAAAAAATTACCACAATTTGTTAAACTCAGCAATGGTTATTACCAGCTCAGTGAGATCAGTGGAAGTGAATTGTCAGCTTTGGCCTTTATTCTTGTTAAATCAAATTATCCATATCAAAATGAATTTCTCGTCAATGCTTTTGCTCATTCCTGTTCAAATGCCAATGAATATGAGCTTATCAGCAATCCTTCAAAAAATGCCATATTCAACAGCAAGGGTGAGTATTTATTCTCAATAAACAGGACCAGAGAATCACACCTGGTTTCGCAAAGAACAGAAATACTCTTGTTTATATTATATTTTGCTGGTTTTTTGTTTTTTATTGCATTTTTGTATGGGAGCTACAGGAAATTTTTTAAGATCTTTCAAAGCGACCTCCTACTGAACATCACATTTGCAATTGATATTATCATCATAAGAGGCTTGCTTTATTATTTTAAAATACCCGATATTCTCTACGAAACAAAACTGTTTACTGCTCATTTTTATGCTTCCTCTTTTATCATGTCTTCCCTTGGCGATTTTTTTGTCAATATAATCCTTCTGCTTGTTATCGTATTGCTGATTGTAAGATCAGATTCTTTTGGTTTTGGGAAGAAAATACCTGGTGCTACCCGCAATTTGATTGCATTTTTGATGCTTTGCATAAGCGTTTTATTATATGATTTGATCGTAAATCAGATACAGAGCCTGGTGCTGGATTCTTCAATTCCCTTTCAGCTCGACAATGTCTTTGAATTGAGTTTTGCAGGTGTACTGAGCTTGTTTAGCATTGCATCCCTGCTGATGATTTTCTTTCTGATCACTTCCAGGTTTATGCAATTGTATGAAGAAGTATTTGGCAAGAGATATTTTTTAGGTCTGCTTATTCTCCTGGTGATTTCAATACTCAATTTCGTGTTTATATCAGAGCAACCTTTTATTATTCAAATATTTATAGCAGTATACCTCCTCGGCCTTTTTGCTTATTTTAAACGTCTAAAAAAGAGAATAACAGTAGGTTTTATTATCGTTAACCTGCTGGTATTTGCATTAATCACCACCATAATTATCAATCGGTCGGATAAAACAAGGAATAGTAAAAATCAGGAATTGCTTGTACAAAAAATCACAATGCAGGAAAATCCCTTGCTTGAATATCTTTTTGAGAAAGTAAGTGATGAAATGCATGAGAGCCGGGAGATATCATCATTGCTTGATACAGATTATCTCTCGGATAGCACTGAGGACAGGCTCATACGTTTAATTATGAAACGCTTTAATGATCCTTTCTGGCAACAATATGATGTGTTTATCACGCCATGCGACAGTCTGAAAGAATTGATCATCGAACCAGATGATTACATCATCAACTGCAGGGAATACTTTGAAGGTATTATTGATGATATGGGAATTGAAACCAGCGTGGAAAACCTCTTTCTGCTTGATGACAATACAATTGACAAGAATTATATTGGAAAGATTGAATTTGATACGGGTGTGAATAATTATGTGGTCTTCATTGAGTTTTATTCGAGATTTATTCCGGAAGGGCTGGGTTATCCCGAGTTGTTGATCAATAAGGCCAGTGAACTGGATCCTTTTTTAAAAGAACATTCTGTAGCCAAATACCGGGATGGGGAACTGGTATATAAATTTGGGAATTATCAGTACTCTATCAATCTTGATAATTATTTTATGCAAGATACTCTGCCTGCGCAATTGAACAGAAATGATTATCTGCATAAGTTTTATAAACTTGAGCGGGATTCTTATCTGGTGGTAAGCAACAAAGCAACTGATTTCTTTGATTTCATTGCTCCACTGGCGTATTTGTTGGTAACTTTCTCAATTTATATTCTTGTCTTTCTGTTCGTTACACGAAAACCCGTCGAGATTCTGAAAGGGCCGTTGACCTTCCGGAAAAGACTACAAACCTCCATCATCAGCATTGTATTTGTTACTTTTCTTTTTATTGGAGTTTTATCTACTGCCTATATCATCCGTATTAACAACAAGAAAACGACCGATATTCTTACCGAAAAATCACATTCGGTACTCATCGAAATGGAGCATAAACTGGCAAATATAGAAGAACTTACTCCCGATCTGTATCCTTATATAAATGAACTTCTGTCGAAGTTTTCCCAGGTGTTTTTTACAGACATCAATCTCTATGATCTTTCAGGGAAGCTGGTTGCCTCTTCAAGGCCCCAGATATTTGAAGAAGGATTGATCAGCAAAAGAATGGACAACGAAGCCATGGAAAAGATCATGAACAGAAAAAAAATTCTCTACATTCACCGGGAAAAGATTGGGAATTACGAGTATTTGTCGGCTTATCAGCCCTTCCGGAATGCACAGAAAGATCTGATCGCCATTTTGAACCTTCCTTATTTTGCCAGGCAAGACGCGCTAAAGGATGAGATATCTACTTTCCTGACAGCTTTTATCAATGTTTACCTGATCATTTTTGTGATCGCAGTTATCCTAACCATAATCATCTCACAACAAATCACAAAGCCCTTGCTGCTGATCCGGTCAAAAATGTCAAAACTGAAACTGGTTCAATCCATGGACAAGATCAACTGGAGCAGCCAGGATGAACTCGGACAACTCGTTGATGAATACAACCGGATGGTGGAAGCGCTTGAAAAAAGCGCGGAAATGCTGGCGCGTTCAGAGCGGGAAAGTGCCTGGCGGGAAATGGCCAAACAGGTGGCTCATGAGATCAAAAATCCTCTTACCCCAATGAAATTGAGCATACAGCATTTAAAAAGGATCATTGAACAAAAAGATGAATCATGGGAAAAGCAATTCAAAAAAATATCCAATACCATCATTGAACAAATCGATACACTTTCAAGCATTGCTTCTGAGTTTTCTGATTTTGCCAAAATGCCGCTGGGCCAAATGGAAAGCGTAGATCTGTGTGAAATCCTGAACAGGGAAATAGAATTGTACCACAACAGCGGCATAGATATTAGCATGAAAGCAAATATTGACGGACCCTGTAATGTTAAAGCAGACCGGAAACAAATCATGCGTGCTTTTAATAATTTGATTGAAAATGCAATACAGGCTGTTGAGGGCAAGAAAGAACCCCGGATTATCCTTGGCCTGTCAGAATACCCGGATCTTTACCGGATAGCGGTAAAGGACAATGGGGTTGGAATTGAACCTGCGATCATGGAAAAGATATTCTCTCCCAATTTCACTACCAAATCCAGTGGTATGGGATTGGGTTTGGCCATCGTGAAAAGCATTATCATGGAATCTGGCGGCACAATAGATTTTACTTCCGAACCGGGATCGGGTACTACTTTTATCGTAGATTTGCCCAAGGAGAAACAATAAATGCACAACAATCCTTGAATCCTTTTAAAAAACTTGCCGGACAAACTGCCATATACGGTGTTCCCAGTATTGTTGGACGAATTTTGAATTACCTGCTGGTTCCATTGTACACAAGAACCCTCGACCAGGCCGAATATGGCGTTGTCATCCTGATGTATTCTTTTGTTGCCGTGTTTTTTATCGTTTTGACTTATGGCATGGAAACTTCCTTTTTCCGCTATTCCGAGCTGGAAAAGAATAAGGAAAAGGTTTACAGCACTGGCTTGATATCATTATTCGTTTCTACCCTGGCTTTTCTCATGGCCGTTTTATTGTTTTCAGGAGATATTGCAAACTGGATCAAATATCCTCAACATTCCGAGTACGTGGTATGGCTGGGTATTATTCTTTCACTGGATGTATTGTCGGCCATTCCCTTTGCCCGGCTGAGGATGCTGAACAAGGCCAGGCGTTTTGCCATGATCAAAATGATCAATATTGGAATCAATATTTTTTTCAATCTCTTCTTTATTTTGTTCTGTCCTTATATACTTGAAAACCATCATGAAGGATTTTTATTCCAGGTGGTACAAATGTTTTTCGATCCGCAAATAAGCCTGATCGCTTATATTTTTATCAGCAATCTGATCGCCAGCAGCATTACCCTGCTTTTACTGATACCGGACATTTTCTCAATATCCTTCCGATTTGACAAAGCCTTATGGACCAGAATGATCATATACGCCTTGCCATTATTGTTTGCAGGACTTGCCGGGATTATGAATGAAACCCTTGGCAGGATCATGTTGCGCTATTTGTTACCGGAGAATATCGCTGAAGCCGAGCTGGGATTGTATTCTGCATCCTATAAGATCGCCATCCTGATGAGCCTTTTCATCCAGGCCTTCCGTTATGCGGTTGAACCCTTCTTTTTTGCTTATGCCGGGGAAAAGGATGCCAGGGCAACCTATGCTCAACTCATGAATTATTTCAGCATAGCCGCTTCTCTTTTATTTCTTGCCATTATGCTGTATATAGATGTTGTCATCCTGATCCTGGGCAAGGATTTCAGATCCTATGTCTCGGTAATTCCCATTCTGCTGCTGGCGTATATGTTTATGGGTCTTTACTATAATTTGTCGGTTTGGTTTAAAGTCACCAACAAGACCCGATACGGTGCCATGATGGCAATATTCGGTGCCCTCATCACACTGTTGCTGAACTACCTCTGGATCCCCAGGTTTGGATACCTGGGTTCGGCCTGGGCAACTTTTGCCTGTTATGGCAGCATGCTGATCCTTTCATATTTCCTGATGCGCAAATATTACAGCGTACCTTACCAGGTTAAGAAAGTTGTTTTTTACATTGCACTTGCTGTGATATTATTTTTTGTAAGTCAATGGATTGATTTCAAATCTGAAACGGCAAAATACATAGTGAATACTTTCTTGATGCTGGTTTATGTATTTGTTGCCGGTGCAATGGAATGGAAAAACCTCAAACAGGTCGCCAGGCATTAAGTCATCACTTTCTTCACTTCTTCAAGTTCAACTTTGTGGCCGTCTTTTTCGCAAAGTGGGCAATACAACGTTTTTTCTGTAAATTCATAACCACAGCGGGAACATTGATAATGTACTTCAAAGAATGCGAATTTTTTTTCAGAATTAAAAACGAAAATGAATCCAACAATGGGTGTAAGCAGAAAACTGATCAAAAAGGCCCTGAGTGCACCTATTTTCCTTTTCGAACCTTCAATGGCAAACCAGATATCGAGGCCCAGGTAAACAGCAATTGCTAGATATATCTCTATCATATTTCAATTCCTTTATGCATGCTAAGCGCGCACTTGTCAGTTGAGGAGAAAGATATTACATCTCTTCAGTTTACACCTATACAAAATTATGCAATTTATTTTAATGTTTATTTATTAACAGAGCTAAACTAACTGTTTTTCTGCCAATATGTTTTACAACAATTGAGCAAATGAAGAGTTAATTACATATTATTAAATTTGCAGCTTTAAAAGAAAAAGGATGAAGATTAAGATCGTTAACAAAAGCAAGCACTCTTTGCCTTCATACGAAACAGATGCATCTGCGGGTGTCGATCTGAGAGCGAATTTGAATGAGCCCCTGACCCTGAAACCCCTTGAACGTGGTCTGGTTCCTACAGGGCTGTTCATTGAGTTGCCCATCGGTTATGAAGCACAGGTGCGACCCCGGAGTGGATTGGCTGCAAAAAAAGGCATTACCGTTTTAAATACACCGGGTACCATTGATGCCGACTACAGGGGTGAAATCAAGGTTATTCTGGTGAATCTCTCAAATGAAGAATTTACAGTTGCTGATGGAGACAGAATTGCGCAAATGATCATTTCTGCCCATGAAAAAGCAGTTTGGACAGAAGTAGAAGAATTGAATGAAACCAGGAGAGGTGGAGGCGGATTTGGACATACGGGCGAAAAGTAGAATTTTTATGAAAAAACGAGCATTTCAATTTTTGATCCTCCTCGCAGGATTTCTGATGATTCACGCATGTAAATCATCCAGCCGGGTTCAATCTGAAAAACCCCCGGAGAATCTAAAAAAGAAAACGGAACAACAACAGGAGCGAGGTGACAACTCAAGATTTTTCCTGGATGGTGTAAAGCAAAAATCGCTTGGAAATACGGAGCAGGCCATCAATTTTTTCCAGAAAGCCATTGAGGTAAACCCCGAAGAACCAGCAGCACATTATGAACTTGCCAAATTGCTGGTGAAAAAAAACAAGCTCGACGAAGCATTGTATGAAACCCAAAGAGCTGCTGAACTGGATCCTGACAATGACTGGTATAAACTGCTGCTGGCCAATATTTATGAGAAAAAAGGCCAATACCAGGAAAGCCTTGAAGTCTGGGAGGAACTTGTGCAAAAAAATCCGGATAATATAGAATATAAGTTCGAGCTGGCAGGCAAGTATATTTTCGCCGGCGAAAAGAAAAAGGCAATAGAGCTGTTTGATGAAATTGAAGAAAGAGCAGGAATCAATGAACAATTGTCCATCCAAAAACAAAAACTCTATCAAAGCCTGGGCGAAGAGGAAAAAGCAATCGGGGAAATTCAAAAGCTGATTCAGAACAATCCAGCCGAAAGCCGATACTATGCACTGCTGGCCGAAGCCTACATGAACCAGGGAAATCGTGAAAAAGCCCTGGAAGCATACAAAAAGATTTCTGAAATCGATCCCGAGGATCCCTATGTGCATATTTCTTTGTCTGACTTTTACAGAAAGTCGGGAGAACAGGAAAAAGCCTTTGAAGAACTGAAGCTGGGATTTAAAAATCCTCAACTCGATATAGATACCAAGGTACAAATTCTACTTGCCTATTATACTGTGAATCAATTGTATTCTGAATATAAAGACCAGGCCCTTGCTTTATCTGAGATTTTGATAGAAGCACATCCGGAGGAACCGAAAGCGCATTCGATCCATGCCGACCTGCTCTATCAGCAGGACAAATTTGAAGAAGCGAGGGAAGCCTTCAGAAAGGTGATCTCCATCGACAGCGGTAAATATGTGGTCTGGGAGCAATTGTTATTTATTGAAGCAGAACTTGAGGACTATAAAGCCATGAAACGGGAGGCAAGCCGTGCCGTCGAACTTTTTCCTCAACAACCCCTTCTTTACTTTTTTGCCGGAGTGAGCGAAGCACAATTGAAAAACTATGAAGAAGCTGTCAGGTACCTGGAAAGAGGAAAAACTTTTGTCATTGAGAACAATCCGCTCTTGATACAGTTTTACGCAAACCTGGGTGATAATTACAATCAACTGGGCAAGCATGAAAAGTCAGATGAGTATTACGAGAAAGCCCTGGAGCTGGATCCCAACAATTCCCTGGTATTGAACAACTATGCATATTATCTGTCATTGCGGGGAATAAATCTAGAAAAAGCAAAGACCATGGCCGAAAAAGCAGTTCGGCTTGACTCAGCCAATTCGGCAAACCTGGATACGTATGCCTGGGTGTTGTTTAAACTCGGTGAGTTTGAAGCTGCAGAAAAACAGATTATCAAAGCCATGGAATATGGAGGAGAGCAAGATGGAACTCTGCATGAACACTACGGAGATATTTTATATAAACTCGGCAAGAAGAAAGAAGCCTTGCAAAGGTGGAAAAAAGCCAAGGAACTGGGAGGATATTCCGAATTACTGGAGCAGAAACTAAAGGACAGGAAATACTATGAGTAGGAACAGGTTTTGGAACACTTTGCTCAGCGTTTTCATCCTGGCAGGTATGATGTTTACACAGCATGCTTGTAAAACCACGCGCAGTGTTATCAAGAAACCCATTAAAGAAGAAGGCCCCGATTATCTTTTCGATAAGCTAAAGGATAATGAACTTGAATTCAACTGGTTTTCGGCCAAGATCAACATCGACCTGGTCATCGACAAAAAGAAAACTTCTTTCAAGGGACAGATAAGGATTAAGAAAGACAGCCTTATCTGGGTTTCATTTACTCCGGCACTGGGGATCGAAGTAGCCCGCCTGATGATCAGCGAGGACAGCGTGAAATATATCAACCGCCTGAACAATACCTATTTCCTGGGTGATTACCAGTTCCTGAACAACTTCCTCGAAACCAGCATTGATTTCGATGTATTGCAATCCTTCATCATCGGAAACGATTTTCAGTATTATGAAATTGAAAAGTTCAGGGCATCGATCGATGCTATGGAATACAGGCTTTCTACCGCTGCACGCCAAAAGCTGAAGAAATATGTAAAAAAACACGAAGTACCCCAGGTATTTTTGCAGAATATCTGGCTCGATCCCGAAAATTTTAAGATCACAAAAGTAAACATACGGGAACTGAACCAGCAAAACAGGAAACTGGAAGCTTTTTACCAGGAATTCAAAGATGTGGAAGGTCAGCTTTTTCCCAGCAAAATGATCTTCGAGATTTCTGCCGGGGAAAATATTCTGGTGGATGTGAACTTCTCAAAGATTGCTGTGAAGGATCCCCTGCGTTTTCCTTTTAATATTCCTGGCAGGTACGAAAGAATCCGCTAAATGCTTATTTTTGGCTTGAAATTTTTCTGAAAAGATGATGCTTTTACCCGGTAAAAATTATGTATATTATTTACTGCTGATCGTTTTCATTTTTTTGCCTTTCTGGTCATTTTCCCAGAAGACAAAGGAAGAACTGAAAGCCAGCAAGGCAAAACTGGAAGAAGACATCCGCTTTACCAACAAACTGCTTACGGAGACAAAAAAATCCAAAAGCACTTCCCTGAACCAATTGCTTATCCTGGAAAAAAAGATATCAAGGCGTGAAGAACTGATTGCCACCATCACCAATGAAACGGAAATACTGGATGAAAAAATATCAGAAAACAGTACAAAAAAACGTGAATTAACAAAGGAACTAAAGGATCTGAAGGATGAATATGCCAGGATGATTTACTTTGCTTTTAAAAATCGAAGCATCTACAACCGGCTGGTATTTGTTTTTTCAGCCGAAGATTTCAACCAGGCTTACAGGCGTCTGAAATATTTCCAGCAGTATGGAGCTTACCGCCAAACCCAGGCTGAACTGATTGTGCAAACCCAGGAGGACCTGGAACAGACCATTCTCGAGCTGGAAGCGCAAAAGCAGGAAAAGATCAGCCTGATGAAGGAGAAGGAATCGGAGATTCAAAAATTGCTGGACGAAAAGCAGGAAAAGAACAGGACCGTGGATGAGCTGAATCGCAAAGAAAGAAAACTTTCTGACGAACTCAGGGAAAAAGAAAAGGAGGCTGAAAAACTGCAGGCTGCCATTGAAGAAATCATTGCGGAGGAGATGAGGGCTGCAGCAGAAAGAGCCAAAGCAGAGGAAGCCAGCGAAGATCTTGCAATGAGCCGGGCAGAAATGGAATTGTCAAGCAATTTTGCTTCCAATAAAGGCAAGTTGCCCTGGCCTGCGGAAAAAGGCATTATTTCCGGTACTTTCGGAGAACACCGTCACCCGGTCCTGAAACGGGTTAAGATCAAGAACAATGGCATCAATATTTTAACCGGTGAAGGTGGGGTGGCCCGGTCTGTATTCGATGGAGTAGTGATCAGTGTAAGATATATTACCAATACCAATATTGCAGTTATTATCAAACACGGAGAATATTTTTCGGTCTATTCAAACCTGAACAAAGTCTACATTCAAAGAGGAGATAAAGTGATAACCGGCCAGGAGATCGGTGTAGTCTATACCAATCCTGCTGATAACAAAACCGAACTGCACTTTGAAATCTGGAAAGGGAAAACCCTGCTGAACCCGAGCTATTGGATATTGTCGCGGAGCAGCTAAATTATTCAGTCTTTTTTTCTTCTTTGGATTTGTTTTTTTCTTCTTCGGAAGGATTTACGCCATCCTTGAATTCACGAATGCCTTTGCCAAGACCACGCATCAGTTCAGGAATCTTTCTGCCACCGAAAAGAAGCAGAACCACGATGGCGATGATGAGGATTTCCCAGCCACCAAACCGAAATAATAAAATCAATACGTCCATTGTTTAGTTTTTATGCTAATGCAAATATACAAAAATCACATTGGGCTTTGAAAACGTACATTGATTCTAAATATTTTAAATTTGATTTTTTGTCCAAAAGGAGTTTTATCTTTGATGGCAAATTAAGCATAATAAAAATGAAAAAACTGGTCTTTACTCTGGGAACAATTTTGTTGCTTTTTTCTAATCTCATGGCTCAGAAAGAAGTACCCCTTTACAAAAAGTTACATTATCTGTCTGAAGAAGAAATGGAATCGCGTGATCTGGAACAGATCAGCCGTGATTTCTATCCAACAGATCCACCACCCGCGCCGGTACGCCAGACTGCAGAATTTGAGAGAATGCAGAGCATACTCATCCGGTATCCATTTGCCATTCCATATACCATGATCGCAGAAATCTCTGAAGATTGTGGAGTCACTACGCTTGTGGCAAACCAGTCGCAAGAGAATACGGTCATCAATTTATACCAGCAAAACGGAGTGAATCTTGACAACTGTGATTTCATCCATGCACCTACCAACTCCGAATGGACCCGTGATTACGGTCCCTGGTATATTACCAAAAACCCAAGTGAGTTCGGGATCGTGAACTTTCCATACAACAGACCCCGACCTGACGATGATGATATTCCAATCGAAGTAGCCAACGCCCAGGGACTGGACCTGTACGGAATGGATCTGATCCACACGGGTGGAAATTACATGACGGATGGACTCGGGATTGCAGCCTCCACAACCCTGGTTTATACCGAAAATCCGGATCTCACGGAAGAGGAGATTGATGAACTGGTTGATGATTACCTGAATATTCATACATACCATGTCCTGCCTGATCCATTAGGCGACTATATTGAACATATCGATTGCTGGGGAAAATTTTTGGATGTTGATAAAGTTTTGATCGGTCAGGTACCGGAAAGTGATCCCAGGTATGATGACTATGAATATGTTGCTGATTACTTCGCCAACCAGGTGAGTTCTTATGGAAATTATTATCAGGTCTACAGGGTTATGACTCCGGGAAATAGCCGGACAACTCCTTATACTAATTCATTGATTGTAAATGAAAAAGTGCTGGTGCCGCAAACAGGTGATAACCTGGATGATGAAGCCCTGGATGTTTATGAAGAAGCCATGCCGGGGTATGAGATTGTGGGTATTTTTTATAACAACTGGTATAATACCGACGCCATCCATTGCCGCGCCAGGGGCATGGCAGACCTTGGAATGCTTTATATCAAGCATTTTCCCTTGCTGGGCGAAATACCCTATGAGGATGCTTACCAGGTATCTGCAACCATCACACCCTACAGTGGAGAAGCCGTTGTTGCCGATTCGGTTTTTTTGTATTACAGGGTTGATAACAATCCATACAGCAGCATGGTCATGGAAAACACTTTCGGTTTCCAGTACAGGGCCAGCATCCCGGCCCAGGAACTGGGCAGCGATATATCTTATTATATTTTTGCAGTGGATGAATCGGGACGACAGGAAAAACATCCTTTTATAGGATCGGCCGATCCCCATGTATTTACCATTGGCCCCCCCGAAAATCCAGATGTGACAACACATCCGGATTCACTGATTTATACTGAATATGTTCAATGCGACACAGGCTTGATCGCCATGGTTTACAACAACAATCCTGTGCCCGTAACGGTTAACTATATCAACCAGGAAGGTTATGATGCGGGTTTCAACTGGTACATTGATCCATGGACCATCGAACTGCCATATGAAATGGGAGCATGGGACTCCCTTGCATTGCGCGTGAAAATAGCACTTCCTGTCGATTATACCATGGGACTTGTTACCGATACCCTTTTCGTGGGAACCGAAATTGATACCCACAATGTTTATATCAGTGTTGAGGAATCACTGGTCGGTACAGAAAGCATAGAAACCTCATCCTTCTCTGCGAGCCTGCACCCGAATCCTGCATTTGAACATCTTGGTATTACCATTAAAGGCCTGAAACAGCCTGGAATTGATATCAGCCTGTACGATCTCCGGGGCAGATTGATGAATCAGTTTTCCCGGGAAATTTCACAGCACGATGAAGCCATCATATCACTGGATAAAATGATCGGGGAAATCAAAGAAGGAATTTATTTTATACGGATCAGCAATGGTCCGGATCAGCTCGTGAAAAAGTTCATCAAACTTCATTGATCCTGAAAATACTGAGCAGGTCATCTGTTTTGAAGGGTTTTGTAATATAATGATCCATGCCTGAAGAAAGGCATTTTTCACGGTCCTCTTTCATAGCGTTTGCTGTCACTGCAACGATGATGACCTTTTTCTTGATGCCTCTTTCTTTTTCCAGTTCGCGGATTTTTTGGGTTGCTGTTATACCATCCATAACAGGCATTTGTATGTCCATAAGGATGAGATCGTACTGATTGTTTTTGAACAGCTCGAGCGCCATCTTCCCGTTCACGGCCACTTCAACATCATGCCCCAGTTGGCGGACACTGGCCATGGCAACTTTCTGGTTGATGGTATTGTCTTCGGCAACCAGCACGGAAAGCTTTCTTTGTTCTTTTTTATGGTTGTCGGAAGGACTTTCCATGGGTTGTATGCTGGGATTTTCCCCAGGTGCAAAAGGGATGGTGAACCAAAACCTGGATCCCTTGCTTTCGGTACTCTCAACACCAATATCTCCATCAAAAAGATCAATGATCTTTTTTGAAATCAACAGCCCCAGTCCGATACCTTTAAATTTGCCGGGCACTTCACTCCTGGAAAGCCTGTTGAACAGATTTTTTGTCAGATGTTCAGGCATCCCGATTCCTGTGTCGCTTACCGAGAATAAAATCTTTACTCCTTGCTGGTTCTCGGAAATATTTTCAGCAGTAATCTTTACACTGCCCTTTTTTGTGAATTTAATGGCATTGTGGGTAAGATTAATCAGTACTTGTTTGAGGCGTAAGGGATCGCCCTTCACATATTTGGGCAAACCCGATTTAAGATTTACCGAGAAATTGATCTGCTTATCCCTGGATTTTTGTGCCAGCATTCTTTCTGTGTCGTTGAGAACTTCCACCAGGTTAAAGTTTTTCTTTTCCAGTTGAATTTTTCCGGCTTCAATCCTGGAGATATCCAGGATATCTTTCACGATCGATAAAAGATTATTGGCCGAAACTTCGATGATATCCAGGAAATCCCTTTGCTCACTGGTAAGCTGTGTTTCTTTAAGCAAAGCTGATGTACCGATGATTCCGCTGAGAGGAGTCCGGATCTCATTGCTCATTTTGGCCAGGAAAATGGATTTCGACCGGGAGTTTTCTTCAGAAGACCGAAGTGCCTCTTGCAGTTTCTTTTCGGCCTGTTGCCGTTTTGCCTTTTCTTTTCTGAGTATTTCTTCGGTTTCTTTTTGCCGGGTAATATCTTTGTCGACACCCCTGTATCCGACAATCCTGTTTTGCTCATCAAAAACAGGCACGCCATTGGTAAGCAGGCATACTTTTCTGCCGTCTTTGGAAATATTCCAGTTTATACGGTTGCGGATCGGTTTACCCTCGGCCATGATTCTTCTAAGTTCTTCCTCTGTTTGCATGCGGGTTTCCGGATCAAAAATCTCAAATACTTTCATGCCCATGATCTCCTCCGGAGAGTAGCCCAGGATTTCTTTGATCTGGCCTGAAGTAAAGGTGTATCTTCCTTCCGGATCAATTTCCCATATCCAGTCGTTAGAGAGCAATAAAATATCCCTGAAAAGTTTTTCTTCCGCCGGCTTTGCTGGGTTTTTTTTTGATTTGATATGTTTACGATCTTTTTGGCTCATGTGTCGTTGAGAGAACCGTCTAATTCTCATACCAAATATATGAAAAATTAAATCACATAAAAGGACAATGCAATGGCCAATACAATGGCAATGATCCAGATTATGACTTTTTCTCTTTGAGAGAGGTGCTCTGACATCGGCTATTTGTTTTATACAAAGATAAAAAAAAGTGGCTGTTTAAAATGTGTCTAACAGCAATCTGGATTACATCGAGACGAAGTCGAGATGTGCTGATAATCAGAAATTCTTAGGCTTCAACTCTCAGCATGACAAAATATCGGGTTTTCAGACAGCCTCCCTGGTTGTCTGGGAATTAGCCCTCTTACACGAGATAATCCTTAAAGCATACCCCAGGTAGTTTGTCAGTGATCAGTTGCACTTCAATTCTGTTTCGATTTTATATTTTGCAGCCTCCAGGTTAGGACCATCGGTTACTGACTGATAAGCTTCGCAGGCAGCAGCAACATCACCTTTTCCTTCGAGCGCTTTGGCCTTCTCAAAGTAAAGGTTGGATTTATTCTTATCAGCGATTGTCAGCCCCTTCTCAGCAGCACCCAGGGCTTTGTCCCAGTTTGAATTCGCATTGTATGCAACAGCAAGATAATAATAAGTACTTTCGTTGGCATCATGGTATTCCATGGAGGTATTAAAAAGATCAATGGCTTCCGAGTAAGCTTTGCCCTGAATTTTTTTTGCTCCCTGGGCAAGGTAGTATTTATAGGCCACTTCAGTACCCTGTTGTACATATTTATCATTGGCCGGGCCGGTAACGATAAGTTTGTCTACAGTTTCTTTCATTTTGGCTTCGTCTCCCTGGGATTTGTAAACCAGTGCCACGCCCAGAAGCGATTTTGTATTGGAAGGATCGATGGCCAGTGATTTATTAAAATAATCCATGGCTTTGTCGAATTTGTCTTTTTTCCAGTTCGACATGCCAAAGGAAGAATAAAACACTGCCAGGTAATTATCAGCTTTTAACTGTGTGTTAATATCATTGACTTTGGAAGCATATTCAGAAGATTTTTGAAAATTCTGTATGGCTCCGTTGTAATCCTTTGCTTTGTAATCTTCAATACCGGCATTTAAATATTGCTTGGCCAGTTGCTGCATGGCTTTCAGTTTGAGATCATCTCCTTCAGCACCCAGTTGCTCTGCAATGCTGATGCAGTTCAGATGGGCCTGAATGGCTTCATCAAAGTTCCCTGCCTTTGTAGCCTGAACACCTTTGTTGTATGCATCTCCGGCTTCATTTAATGTTTGTGAAAATGTGTTGAGGGATATACCCGAGATCAGGATAACCAAAAATACTTTGAGGATTCCTTTGAATTTCATAATTCCTTTTTTTGTTCTTGTTCGTTTTTTTATGATTTGCAAATATAATAAGATCAGCATATTTATTGGGCAGTCTCTTAACATTCTTTAATAAATGCTAAAGCGAAAATCAGCTCAATCTGTGTTATCAGCGTTCTATCATTTTCCAATTACCCTTTAACCCATTTCTTCACATCTTCCAACTGCGCCGGTGGCACATCCAGTTTCTTCTTTTTCCGCATGCCGTTTAGATCATTGAAGAGTTTGTTCGGGTTTGCGTCTTTCAGTGCTTTAGTTGTTGTAAATCCCAGCTCCTGGATAATTGCCACCCAGACTTCAGGAATTCCCAGTTGCACAAAATCCTCAATTGTGGATTCTGCTTTTTTCTTTTCCGGCCGCATTTGCGGGAAAAACAAAACATCCTGTATGGAGTGTGAATCAGTCATGATCATGGCCAGGCGGTCGATGCCGATGCCCAGGCCGGCTGTGGGAGGCATGCCGTATTCAATGGCACGCAGGAAATCCTCATCCAGCACCATGGATTCCTTGTCGCCCCGCTTGCCAAGCTCTAGCTGTGACTCAAATCTTTTCCGCTGGTCGATGGGATCGTTCAATTCCGAAAAGGCATTGCAGATTTCCTTGCCGTTGCAGATGGCTTCAAAACGTTCCACCAGGCCTTCTTTCTCGCGGTGCTTCTTGGCCAGAGGCGACATCTCAACCGGGTAATCCGTGATAAAAGTTGGCTGGATCAGGTTTGGTTCACAGGCTTCGCCAAATATTTCGTCTATAAGCTTGCCTTTGCCCATGCTGGGGTCAACCTCCACCCCGACTTTTTCAGCCAGTGCAGCAAGCTCTTTTTCATCCATGCCCTCAATTTTTTCTCCGGTATATTCCTCAATGATCTCAAACATGGAAGATCTTTTCCAGGGACGTTTGAAATCGATCTCGTTTTCGCCCACCTTCACCTGGGTGGTACCATACATATCAAGGGCGATCTTTTCCACCATCTCTTCTACCAGGTCCATCATCCAGTTGTAATCCTTGTAAGCAACATATAATTCCATCTGGGTAAATTCCGGGTTGTGGAAACGGCTCATGCCTTCGTTCCTGAAATCTTTTGAGAATTCATAAACACCTTCAAAACCGCCCACGATCAGCCTTTTCAGGTAGAGTTCGTTGGCGATCCTGAGATACAGAGTCATGTCGAGGGTATTGTGAAAAGTCTTGAACGGACGTGCAGCTGCTCCACCATAAAGTGGTTGCAGGATGGGTGTTTCCACCTCCAGGTATCCTTTTTCATTCAGGAAATCGCGCATGGAGTTGACCATGCGGGTGCGTTGTTCAAAGATCTTTTTAACACCGGGATTCACGATCAAATCGAGATAACGCTGGCGGTATCTTTGTTCTGCATCCTGGAAAGCATCCCATGTTTTTCCTTCTTTTTCCTTTACCACCGGCAATGGACGAAGCGCTTTTGCGAGCAGCTTATATTCCGTAACATGGATGGTGATCTCTCCCATTTTGGTTGTGAAAACATAGCCTTTCACACCAATGATGTCGCCTATATCAAGATGGCGTTTGAAGACAATATTGTACATGCTTTTGTCTTCACCCGGGCATATTTCATCTCTTTTGAAATACAACTGTATTCTTCCGGTAGCATCCTGTATTTCGGTAAAAGAGGCAGCACCCATGATGCGCCGGCTCATGATCCTGCCAGCAATGGATACTTCCTGGAAAAGAGAGTTATCTTCCTCGAATTTTTCATGGATTTCTTTTGCCGTAACATTCACATCAAATTTTTCGGCAGGGTAGGGGTTAATCCCCATTTTTTCCAGTTCCTGCAGCGATTGCCGCCTGATTTGCTCTTGCTCACTCAATGCCATGTATCGATGTTTTTGAAAATTTTTGCAAAGATAGTGAATTGGGATAAGTAATATTACACCGATCCGGAAGGAAGCAATAGCCCAGTAAATGGTATATCGATTGGCTTGACATATCATTATCAATGTAGTATATTTACGAAAACAAATCTTAATTCTATTATTATCTAAAACCATATTCACTATGAAACGATCATATCTTGTAGTATTAATTTTTCTATTTGGTAATTACGGGTTGTATTCTCAAAACAAAATAAATATTTTTAACATGGCTTTTGACAGCCTGGAGCTTAATAATATCATTGCAGGAGCACATTCTTCGGGAATATTATTTTGTCACTTGCAAGGAGAGAGCGGGAATTATAATTGGTTTGCAAAATTTGAATATCCTGCCGGTAGCGGTAAAAATACAATCTTTATCAGTAATCTTTGGATAGGGGGATTGGATTCAAATGACAGTATTCATATGGCTGGTGAACTATACAGGCAGTCAGGCAAGGATTTTCAACCGGGCCCCATATCAAATAATTATGATTCAGTCTACAATCTGAGATGGAACAGACTCTGGAAAATCAGCAAAGAAGAAGTTGAATTCCACAAATTGAACTGGGATCAAAGCGGATATGAACCCATTGAAGCGATCGCAAGCTGGCCGGGGAATGGCAATACTGCTATGGGACAGGCCGATCAGTTGGCTCCTTATTTTGATTATGACAATGATAATATGTATGATCCGATGAAAGGTGATTATCCTCTAATCCGGGGCGATAAAACCGTATTTTTCATTTACAATGATGATATAGTACATACCGAAACCCAGGGCAAACGTCTCGGAATTGAATTGCATTGTATGGTTTATGGCTTTGATCCACCCCGAAACAGTGGCCTGGATAATTCGGTATTTGTGCATTATGACTTCATAAATAGATCTGTAGATATCTATCATGATACTTATATTGGGGTTTTTACAGACTTGGATATTGGCTATGCCTGGGATGATTATGTTGGATGTAATGTTGGTCTGGGTTCTTTTTATGGTTATAATGGAGTTGAGATCGATGGGAATGGTGAACCTGAAGCATACGGGGAAAATCCTCCGGTGCAATCCGTTACATTTCTTGCAGGTCCCTTTATGGATCCTAACCAGGAGGATGACCCGGACGGCGGATGCGATTTCAGCATCAATGGCCTGAATTTCGGAAATGGTATCGTGGACGATGAACGCTACGGTATGACGAGATTCATTGTATTTGAAAATTCAGGACATATTAACGGGACTCCAAATGTAGCTGAAGAGTATTATAATTACCTAATAGGTAAATGGAGAGATAGCAGTCCCATGTTATACGGCAGTACACACAATGGGGGAGGCGGTCTGGGACCGGAATGTAGGTTTATGTATCCGGGAGATTCAGATCCGTGCAATTGGGGAACAAACGGAATACCGCCCAATGGAGGTTTCAACCAGGATTCTTTGTTCTGGACTGAAGAAACGGTTTACAACGATCCTAGTGATAGACGTGGAGTGGGTGTGACCGGTCCGATAACCCTCCATCCCGGTGAAGTTGAGGAGGTGGAATTGGCTTACGCTGTGGGGGTTAACTCTGGAACTGTTCACTCCGCCATTGAAAACCTTAACAATACTTTGTCTGATCTTTTTACGAGGGTAGAAAATGGAGAACTGATCATTCCCAATGCCAGCCTCGAGAATGATGAATATGCAAGCAGGGAATTGGATTTGAATTTATTTCCGAATCCTTCACAAAAACGGATCAGTCTGAGAACAAATGATTCTCATGAAAGTTATTATTCTTTCAGGATATATAACTTGCTTGGGAATATCATGCTTTCCGGTAAAGTAAATATGGCTGGTTCAGCAACAATTGACATTTCTAAGCTCAGCCCCGGGATTTATACGATGAATTTGTTCAGTGATAAGACCTTTACCAGGAAAAAGTTTATTAAAATCCATTGATAAAATTTGGAATTTATGGTCAAACCCTATTTAGAATGCCGGATAAACTTCGATTCATCAGTTTTCGGTAACTTTGCAATATGCAAAAAACAGAACGAAAAAAACGCTTAAAACCCGACTGGCTCAAAATAAAAGTCCCGGCAGGGAAGGAATACCTTGCCGTTAAAGATATCGTAGAGAAAAACAAACTTCACACCATTTGTACATCCGGCAAATGCCCCAACATGAATGAATGCTGGGGCAAGGGAACCGCTACCCTGATGATCCTGGGAGATGTGTGCACCCGTGCCTGCAAGTTTTGCGCGGTAAAAACGGGACGACCGAATGCTGTTGACCGCGAAGAACCCAAAAGAGTAGCCCATTCCGTACAACTCATGAAACTGAAACACGTTGTGATCACTTCTGTCGACAGGGACGACCTGGAAGATTTCGGTTCCGGAATATGGGCAGAGACCATCGAAGAGATCAAAAACGCAAATCCCGGGACCACCATAGAAACGCTGATCCCCGATTTTATGGGTCATAAGCAGTTTCTTGATAAAGTGATTGAGGCGCATCCTGAAGTGATCTCCCACAACCTGGAAACCGTGAAAAGGCTTACCCCGAAAGTGCGTAGCCGCTCGGTATATCACAGGAGCCTGGAAGTAGTAAAATATCTCTCGGAAGCAGGTGTCCGTTCCAAATCAGGTATCATGGTAGGCATAGGAGAAAAAGAGGATGAAGTGATTGAAACCATGCAGGATCTTCGCGATGTGGGTTGCCAGATCATGACCATCGGTCAATACCTGCAGCCAACCAAAAAACATCTGGAAGTGCAGGAGTATGTAGCACCAGACAAATTCAAAAGATATGAAGACGCCGGACTGGCCATGGGCTTCAGGTTCGTGGAGAGCGGTCCGCTGGTAAGGAGTTCGTATCATGCGGAAAAGCACGTAAAATAATTTTGAGTTTTGAGTTATGAATTTTGAATTCAGTTGAAATCTTTGATAAGGTTGGTTTCGAAATTCATGATTCGATATTCGATATTCAGTTAAGCAAATCATTGCAGCAATACCCTACAAGCTTTGCTGATGAAAATGTTGATAAAATAACTGATTTCACATATTGCAAAAGAAACCTTCGTAGGGTTGATCAATAGCATGGAAAGAATAAAGGTACATTTTAGAGATCTTGGTCTGATCGATTACAAAGAAGCCTGGGATTACCAGGAAAATATATTTGATGAAATTCTTGGGGTGAAAACAAAAAACATGAAACAGGTTGTGGAAGAAAAACATCCGCCGGAGAATCATCTTTTATTTTGTGAACATCCCCATGTATTTACCATGGGCAAGAGCGGAAATCAATCCAACCTGCTGATCAATGAAGCAGTACTAAAACAAAAAGGGGCATCATTTCATAAAATCAACCGGGGAGGAGACATTACCTATCATGGCCCCGGACAGATCGTGGGCTATCCCATTTTCGATCTGGAGCAGTTTGACCTGGGGGTGAAGGAATATATCTTCAAACTGGAAGAAAGCATCATCCTTGTCCTGAAGGAATTTGATATTGAAGCTTCCCGTTTGCAGGGAGCTACCGGTGTGTGGCTGGATGCAGATGATGCCCGCAAAGCGAGAAAGATCTGTGCCATCGGAGTGCGGGCCAGCCGTTATGTGACCATGCATGGCTTTGCATTCAATGTAAATACAAACCTGGATTATTATCAATTGATCAATCCCTGTGGTTTTACCGATAAGGGCGTTACATCCATGAAGAAGGAATTAAATGCGATACAGCGTTTTGCCGAAGTTCAGGAAGTGCTCAAAAACAAACTTTCCCGGGTATTCGGATTCAGGATCATCGAAAAATGATTCAAATCAAAAACGTACAAGTTGATAATGGAAATCATCCAGATGGAAACTTCCTTTCCGCTTTCCGTTCCAGATGTATATTTTCAGTCTCTCAGTGGTGTCAGCCGGTGTTTCGATAAGTTTGTTAAACATGACACGATTCCAGGTATAAGCTTGATTGTAAGTTGTTGCAATGGGTTTGGAATAATATGCAATGCGCCCCGAATCATTGTTGTGTTCCACCACCAGTAGCGGCTTGGACAGGTTGTCGAAATAGACCATTGCATCCAGGATCAGGATGGCGTGGGTGCTGTCGAGATAGTCGGCCAGCTTAGTTTCAAAACCGGGTGAGAACCTGTTGATCGAATCGATGATGTAGCTGTATTTGCCCCGGAATGCCAGGCTGCTGTCATATCCATCTTCGGCATATTTGCGGTCTTCGGAATTTTCTTCGAAGGTATGCATGTTTTGTACGAGAATATTTTCATTAACATTTGCCGTGTCTCCCGGAGAATCAACCTCTGCGAATGGAGTGATCATCCAGTCAAGCTGTATTTCTTTTTTTATCAAACCCTCTTTTTCGTCGTAGCGGAGCCTGATGGAATCGGTTTTCACCCCACCCAAACCGGCGTTCAATTCTGTGATATACGGATCTATCCACAAACCGGATGCTGCATTGGACGGGGCGAAACGGTGCGATAGAATTGATCCCTTATCGAGTTTGTAATCAATATAAAAACTGGCATCCTTATAAAGGAATTTGACCAGTTCTCCGGTAAAGGTCCTTGGAATGCTGAGGCTGACTTTCAGAATACCGCCAGGGTGATCCGGTACTTTGATCCACTCATCAAAAAAGCAAGGATCCTGGCTGTAGTGCACCGGCGGTTTCAGCAGAGAATCCCCGGTTTTTTTATAAAGGGCAAAATCCTCATCCCGGATCAAAAGTGAATAATTGTTGAAAAATGTCTGCAGGAACAGATGTTCACTGTTCAACTGGTATCTTTCATCATAAGAAGTGAGACCGTCGTATTCCTGGTCGAATTCCCAGAGCATGAATTCAGCCGATCCTTCCCCGGCCAGGTACTCCGCATTGATCCTGTCAATGCGGGCTGGCATGGATCCGCTTTGCAACATCGGACGGGGTTTATAATTCAGATCGTTGACCAGGAAATAACTTACTTCCCAGGGATAAAAATCAATGGTGTTTTCTCCAATCAGATTCTTTACCGCTTCTGGTAACTTTTTTTCATCAAGCTTTACGAGGGAAGTATCCAGTGAACTTTGCCTGAACTTTTTCATGCCCCAAAGCTGCTGACTGAAGTTATGGAAACCCGACAGCATATTGCGTTTGATCTCTTCGGTTGTGTTAAGCCGGAATGAATTTTCATAGAAAAAAAACAAACTTAACATCAAAATAACCAGCGGAAAAACTTTTAGTTTCCTGTTGATTATGAAAAGCACGAACATCACCATCAGCATAAAATCCATGAAAGTTTGTATGTGGAAAGTATCCTCCCTGGCCATTGCGTATTTAAAGGAGGCATAAACGGCCAGGAAAATGCTGCCGTACAACCACCAGGTTTTTTTATCATTTTGCAAAAACGGAACAAGCAGGAACAGTATGAGTGAAGAAATGATCCAATACCAGTTGTTATCGGGGTTCAGGCTGAGGGCGCTTGCATTGGATGTGCTGAATGTGATGAAGGAAGTAATATATCGCCACAAATGGTTGAGGTCTCCGAAGATCAACAACCAGAAGAGCACAAAGAAAATAACCGTAAAGACCAAACCGTAAAGCAGGGGGTTGATCTTTTTATATACGAAAGCCTGCAGCAATACATAACTTCCGAAAATCAGGATGCTGATGAGCCCGATGTTGATCTTGATCAAAGCTGCCAGGGCGGTAATGAATGCAATCCAAATGATGTATCTGGGGGATTGATCCTTTTGATGAAAATAGATCAGGAAAAGAATAAGTCCGTAGAAATAATAATCAAAGGAGAGCAGGACAGCAAAGAAAAAGACGATCAGGACGAATGGGATAATATTACGCTTTTTGCTCCTCGCTGCCAGCAATGCTGTAAAAATAAAAGAGAATTGTAACAATGCCTGGAAAAGAATTCCTAAGGCAAGGTTGGAGCCAATGGGCAGGGGATTTCTGAGCAGGGCAAGCGGACCAAAAGTGAAAGTCAGGTATTGGAGATAATCGGTATGATGCGCGAAAAGATAATTATAGGCAAGCAGGTAGGAGGTGTCGAGCTGGGGGATGATGACCGCATCGATCCTGGGAAAGGTAAAGATCGCCAGAACGATGCTGATCAGGAAAAGAACAGCTTTATTTTTCATTTTGTTTTTTGGGTTTTGATCCTTATGCTTACAAAAATAAAGAATACAAAGGAATATATCGTTCAATGAAATACCGAATGCAAAACCGCCGGTGATTTCATGGGAGAAAAATCAGGGAGGTGTAGCCGGTAATATTGCAGCATGCTGTTCAACATTTCTTTCCTGTTTCGGGCCGGGATTTCAAGTTGATCTGCTATTTCAAAACCATTGACCAGTATTTGCCTGATGAAGCTACTGTTTTCTCCTGACAGAAAATCCGAATGGGAAGGCCTGCTTTTTTGAAAAAGACCTTCCTGAAGATCCAGGAAAGGAAAATCCTGCTTTCCGAAATGCATGGGATAAAACCCAAGGTATTTTGTAAACAAGATGATAAAGACCAGGTGAAAATTGAATTCTCCCTGCGCAAGCTTATCCAGTCTGACAATACTTCCATAAATAAATTCGAACATTTCAGGGTTGCTTTCTTCCTCGCGTATTGATTTGTTGATCAGTTCATTCATAAAGAGAATGATGGAAGATTTGTTGATGTTAAAGGGAATGTCCCTGAAAATGTAGGCGGGCCTGACCTCCTTGATGTTTTGTATGTCTTTCTTATCCTTGTCGTAAACCACAAGCTCGAGCAGCGACAAATGTTGAAAAAGGGATGCTTTGGTTCGGGATTTCGATTTCCGGAGGCCTCTGATGATATAAGATTTAAGCCCGAATGCTTCTGTATAGATTTTTAAAATATTGCTGCTTTCGGAATACTTGATGCTTTGCAGTACGATGCCCCGGGTTTTGTGAAGCATGGTCTTAATTTACAAACAAAATCTTGGTTACTTCCGTTTCGCTGCCATCTTCATTGGTAATGAAGACCAGGTAAACGCCGGTTCGGGCTCTTTTGCCTTCAAAATTATTTCCATCCCATACGGCCTGTCCGCCCTGCGACCTGGTCTTGTAAACCAGGTTTCCGCTGATGTCGGTAATTTTTACATCTGCATCCTTCACCAGTCCTTTGATCCCGATCTTGCCTGTAAAAGACGAATGAACCGGGTTGGGATAGGCATATACATCATTGAGTACGGGTTGTGCCGGAGCGGATTCGGCCCTGAATGAAATGATCCCGTTGGCGGTACCAATGAATACTTCACCTTCTTCGTTTATGGCTATATCGTTGATCAGATCGGCAAACAAGGGGCTGTCTTCTGCTGAGAAATGATAGATCTCTTCCATGCCATCTTCCGAAACAAGGAATACTCCGGCATTATCAGTCCCAATCCATTTGTTGTTATCACCGTCAACGGTGATGCAGGTGATCACCTCGTTTTCCAGCAGGATATCACCCAGTCCGCTACCATCATTTCTGGGAATGATGATGCGCTGGGCATCGAAGTTACCTCCCCTAAAAATATTTTCAGGTGTATAGATCACTGCAATTCCATCATCTGTCCCGATCCAGATTTCTCCATCCTGATCGGGGGTCAGGCAATAAAGCTTGTTGCCGGGTATGTTACCGGAACCGGGATTGGCGGTTATGTTTTGAACTTCATCATCTGCCGTATTTGAGAAAGTGCCGTTTTCGGTAAACACTGCTGCAAATAATGAGCTCTCAATGGTTTTCCTTTTGATGATCCATTTCTGGTTGTAAGTATCCACCGTTAAACTGCCAACATCAACGGAACTCAGGGAAGACCCGAGGTTGAATGAATGCCACTCTCCGTCTTTGCTGCCATCCTCCTTCCTGACCGAAAGAATATCGGAAGCCCCGGAATTGGCAACCCAGAGATTTCCGTTCTGGTCGAAATCCATTCCAGTGATGGCAATGGAGTTGGCAGCTTCCCATTTCTGGATCGAGCTGTTGGTGTCGTTATACATATTTACCAGTTCCTGCTTGTTGAACTCGGCTATGCCAAACTCATTTCTGAAAGCTCCCGCAAAGACCTGGTCGGGGTTGAGGGGATTGGCTGCCAGGACAATAAAATCATGCATGCCCTGAAGTCCTGTTGTATTGTAAGAATTGAAGACCTTCCAGTCTTCATCTTCAAACACAAAAATACCTTCTCGGTTATATACAGCCGACCAAACATCGGTCTTTCCACCCGGTGTGATCCATATGGCTTCGCCTGCACCGGTCATGTCGAAGGAATTGATACTGGGTGGACCTTCCGGCTCAAAAACTCTGGCAAATTGCGCATTATCGAATATGTGAAGCAATCCATGGTTGCGATCGGCAATCCAGTAATCCCCCTTTTCATCCATGATCACTTCCGCAGGATGAGGTGAGACATACTCAAGGTTAGCCATACCGACATAATAACTTGTAAGTTCTTTATCAAAACTAAAATCCTCCTTGAAGATCTTTACATAAATGTCGTCGGATATAATCAGTTTGGAATTTTCAATATTGATGTTACGAACCTTGTCGATATTGACCGTATCCAAGTAATTCCATGTATTACCTCCAAAGCGGAAAAGCGTATCCTTATCTCCATCGTTGAAAACAAAATTCACCAGCAAATTCTCCTGGAAAAATTCAAGTTGATCAACTTTTGTATTGTTATGGGGTGTATGGGATATCTTTGACCAGTTTGCAAAATTTGCCAGATTGGGTTCATCCCGGTAGGCGGTATAAATACCAGTTTCGGTGGAAGCGAAAAAGGAAGTATCGTTGGCCGCGAAATCCGTGATGTTGATCTGGGTCCCATCGGGCCCAATGTAATAAGTATCCTTGATTTCTTCCCGGTCGAGATCCAGCACCACAATTCCGAATCCACATGAAAGGTAGGCAAATTGATCAATGAACAAAACCCTGTTGATCGTTTTGTTGCCAAAGAGATTGGCCCTTTTTATATCGGGAATATTGATGATATTTCCGTTTTTGACCAGGTCGATGTTGGCATTTTTGTATGCTACCAGCAGGATATCGAGTTCTTTGTTATATTCGATGGTGCTGATGCCGAAGTCAGTCAGTCCGTTAATTTTCGACAAGCGGTTGATGCTGTTGTCGGAGGTGTTGAAATAAAAAAGGTCGTAAGGTGTGGCGCAATATACCCGCTTATCCATTTTCGCAACTGCAACGCTTTTGTTGTAGGGCAAATGATCCCGCCAATGACCGATACCGACACCCTGTGAGAAAATTAAACCGGAAGAGAAAACTAGCAATAAAACTGTGGTGATAATCCTGATTATTTTCATTTCAATTCTTTTGGAAATGGGATTCTGTTTTGAATTCTAATAACTGAAAACACTGTATTTTATTGTCTTGAAACAATCCCGTTAAAATATTTTAAATTTGCTCCAAAACGAAAATATTGTCAGCTTCCGGAAAATATATTACCAGAGAATTTTTTTTAAAAAATGTACTGACAGATTGTTGTACCCGGATCATTGAGCTGGAGTTTGAGAAGTTAAATGTTGAAGTTGAAAGTAAACGCCTCGGGCAATTCAGGTTCCGTTTTGACCCGGATCGGATCAGTTGGGAGGAATTGAAGGGAAAACTCGAGGAGCTCGGGTTCAAGCCCCTTCAAAACCGGGAAGCCAGGATCGTGGAGGAAATCAAGGCTGCCATAATCAAATTGATCCATTATTCAACCTACAATGCCATGGTCAGAAATTCGGATTTCCTGGTGGAGAAATTCGATATGTCCTACCAGCACATCAGCACAATTTTCAAGAAACATGAGAAAATTACCCTGGAAAAATACATCATTCTGCAAAAAATTGAAAAAGTAAAGGGATTGCTTGAAGATGATGAACTAACACTGAGCGAAATTGCCTTTGCGATGGGATATAGCAGTGTTCAGTATTTATCCACGCAATTCAAAAATGTGACCGGTGTTTCGGTTTCAGACTACAAAAGAAATCCGGGCAGGAAGGATATACTTGAATTGTGATTGAAGGCTGGGCCGATGAAAGCGACAAAGTCGAATGGCCAATGATATTTTGCATTCTACATTCGGCATTTTACATATAACATTTAAATGCAAGCCAAAAATCCAACGCATGACATGTGGCAATAAACGCAAATGGTACATGCGAAATGCACAATGCAGAATGGAAAATGAAAAACCTCCTATTCGGCCTCTCCTCCGATATTCTTGCTCCTTTCGATGGATTGCAGGGCCAGGTAGTTTTCGCCAAATTTTTTCAGATTTGCCATCTCATCGTCAAACTGATCAAAATGACGTTCTTCATCCTCAACAAGTGATTCGAAAAGTTTTTTAGAGCCAGAGTCGGCATTGGCCGAACATTCATTGGCCCAGTTGTTATAATCGTTTGCGCTGGATTCTTCCATTTCTGTTGCCAGGGTAATCATTTCGCGCACATCATGGATCTTTTTCACTTCGTCACCCACTACCATTTCCACTTCACCGCCCAGGAAAAGGATCCTTTCGGCCAGCCTTTCGACATGCACCATTTCTTCAATGGCCGTGCGTCTGAAAAGATTGGCCAGCAAGTCGTATCCCTGGTCATCGCAGTGAAAATGAAAATACATGTACTGGTGTACGGCGGTCAACTCATCTGCTACGGCTTTGTTCAAAAGCTCGATACTTTTTTCTTTCATCTTGATTTATGGTTTAAATTAATATTTTCTATTGTCTTTTCATTCTATCTTCAAAGGTCACAATTTTTTTTGAATTTTGAAATAGTCAAGCCTGAAAGTTCTTAAATCAGTGAAACAGTTATTTTCAGGAGTGTGAGCGAACTGAACAAAACAAAGTCGAACTCCTTGGCTGCCGGCGAGGCAGGGATCCCGGGCTTCCGCGGGTGCTGAAGCTGCTCAGCGAAGGCACTGTCGAGGAATTTCCAGGGTATAACTTGCCTGACGGCCAGTCAGGTTCTCCGCCCCCATGGGGTGTATCAAGCGAATATTGCACCTCGATACCCCGCAGGCTTGTTTCTGGGTAGTTCATTTTTAATTGTTCAGGCATTGAAGCATCTTACCAAATAATTCATGCTTCCTGAGGGGTTTTACGATGGTATCGTTGCAACCTGCTTCCATTGCTTGTTGCAGTTCTTCTTTAAAGGCATATGCGGTGATGGCAAGTATCGGAATTTTTTTGTTCTTTTTGCGTATCTCTTTTGTTGAATCAAATCCATTCATAAAAGGCAATCTCAGATCCATTAAAATACAATCATAGTTATTTTTATCTACAAGCCTGACTGCCTGTTTGCCATTCCAGGCATGCGTGATTCTTGCCTTCATGGGTTCAAGCAAAGCTTTTATCAAAAGATAGTTGTTTTCATCATCTTCCACCACAAGGATATTCCTGTCTTTGAGAAAAGTTTGTATGTTTTCCGGACCATAGGAAAATTCTTCTGCCTGTTTTTCAATCTTTTCCATTTTCCTTGGAATGCTGAATACAAATTTGCTGCCTTTGGATATCTCCGATTCAACTGACATCTTACCTTCCAGCATATGCAACAGTTCCATGCTGATGGTAAGTCCCAAACCAGCTCCCTGTGCAGTTTTGGGTAAGGAATCCAATTGCTGGAACCTTTCGAAAATACTCTCTTTTTTGTCTTCCGGGATTCCAATTCCTGAGTCTTCGACGAAGAATTCTATGTTTTCCTTCTTTACCAGAAAACCATATTTAATGAATCCTTTTTTGGTGAATTTGAAAGCGTTTTTTAATAAGTTGAGAAGTATTTGTTGTATTTTACTCTTGTCAGAATAAAGCAATGTCTTTTCCTTGCCGGGATGGGGCAGGAATTCAAGTTTTATTTCATTTTTATTGAAGGCCAGGAACAATTGTTCAGCAGACAGGTTCAACTCCGTAAAAAACTCATCGAGAGAAAATAATTCATTTCGCAGGCTTGCCTGTCCTGAATCAATCAGGGCCAGATTAAAAGTATCATCGATAATACTCAAAAGGTTATTTCCATTAGATTCTATGATTGATGCAAAACGGGTAATTTCATGGGGATTCAGCTCCGGTTTGATCAAATTGCTGAAGCCAATGATCGCATTCAATGGTGACCTCAGCTCGTGGGCCATGGAAGCAAGAAAGTTGGTTTTGATCTTTTCACTTTCTTCTGCCTTGATTTTTGCTTTGCTCAACTCATCTTTCTGTTGTTCGAGTTTTTTGTTGCTTTTGTTGAGCCGATCGATGGTTTTCTTGAGCTCATCCCTGGTTTTTTCCAGTTGCTTGTTGCTATCTCTCAGTTCTTCATAACTCTCAAGCAACTCCTCATTGGTAACCATATACTCTTCTGTGAGGAATTTATACTCTTTGTTCTGGCGACCTATTTCTTCGTTCTGAGCTTTCAGCCTGATCTCTGCTCTTTTTCTGTCAGTAATGTCGCGCAGCGTGGCAAGAGTCATTTCCTCTCCTTCCCAGATTAAGCTGGCGGTGCGCATTTCTGAAATCCTGTCGTAACCATGTTTGGTTCTGAGGTTGATCTCTGTGCTTTCTCCCTGTACCAGGGGATAACCAAAATTATTATCCAGGAGGCCGTTTTCTTCTTTCTCAAACAAATTGTTGGCAGCAGGATTAGCAAACCGGATCACCCCTGTCCGGTCAAGGATCAGTATCCCGTCAACATTTCTGTTGATGATGAGCCGGGAGCGTTCTTCACTGAGCTTTAACGCATTGATGCTTTTTTTGTGTTTTAAGAATGAATCAATCCAGGCCAGTAGTTCTCTCTGGTTGATCGGTTTGAGCAGGTAGCCGTCTGCACCTGATTCCAGGCCTTCCGATTGATCAATGGATGATTTCATCTGGCCTGAAATCAAAACAATAAAGCAATCAGAGGTCCTTTCATCCGATTTAAGCGCTTTCATCAAAGCAATACCTGAATCCTTTCCCAGCATTACGTCCAGCAATATAAGATCGGGCCTTTGGTCGAAAGCAATTTTTTTTGCATTTGTTCTATCAAGGGCCGTAAAAACTTCATAACCCTGCTTGCTGATGATTCGTTTAAATATTGCAAGGATCTCTTTGTCATCGTCAACGATCAGAATTTTACCTTTACTCATGATTTATTGCTGTTGTTTGTCCTCCGTAAAAAGGTTATCAATTCTTGCAATTTCATTTCTGATATTGGATTGCATGGTATAGCCAGAAATAATCCCGGAAACATCACGGAATGCTTTATCGATGTGCATGCCTTTGCTGTCGATCTTGAATTCCCTGATGTCCTTATCATGGAAGGAGCCCCTCATTTTCAGCACGGTGATGCCCCTGCGCATTTCCCCATAGGTTTCTACATAGCGAAGCAAAATGATAGAATCCGTTATGGTAGAAATATGGGCTTCCGTAATGGATGTACCTCCCATGAGGGTTGGGGTGGTGGAAGTGAACATCCCGGCAATTTCCTGGTGCTTGATGAAGGAAGTCAGGCCAATGACAAATTCCCTGAAACCTTTTATGGTGGATACCCTTTCAAGGGCAGACAGGCTGTCGATGGCTACTCTTTTGGGTTTGAATTCAGTGATTATGGATTTGATGTTGATCAGGTGGTCTTCGAGGCCTGCTGTTTCCGGATATACACAAACCACTTTTAACAAGCCTTTCCTTTCGAGATTTTCAAAGTCAATGCCCCAACCGATGGCATTTCTAAAAAGTTGTTCCCTGCTTTCCTCGAAGGCAAACAAAAGACTGGGTTCTTTTTTCTTGGTTCCAGCAGCCATAAATTCCGTTGCTGTTAGTGTTTTCCCGGTACCTGTTGCCCCTGAAACCAGGATGATGGAATCCCTGAAAAACCCACCCCCACACATCTTGTCCAGTTCTTGATTGCCACTGCTGATCCTGACATTGGATGATTTTTGTTCCAGTTCAATGGCAGAAAGCGGAATTACGGTCAATCCTTCTCCGGGGATGATGGTAAACGGATATTCCCCTTTCTGGTGCATGGTTCCCCTGTATTTTAAGATCTCTATGGTTCTGCGCCGTTTTTCATCATCCAGGATATTGCGCAAGATGATCACATTATCGGCAACAAATTCTTCCACACCAAAGCGGGCGATGTCACCGTATTCCTTGGTTCTTTCGGCGGTTAGTACTGCGGTTACATCCATTTTTTTAAGTGCTGCAGAGATCCTGAACAATTCTCTCCGGATGATGTTCACATCTTTGAACTGTGTGAAAATGGCACCGATCGAATCCAGTGAAACACGTTTGGCCCGGGTTTTATTTACTGCATATTCTATCCTGGCAAGCAAAGCACTCAGATCATAATCACCAACCTCAAGCTGTGTTTCCTCCGGCTGGGGGGAGGCATCTACAAACATCCATTTGTTCTCCTGTTCAAAATGATCTATGTCCCAGTTGAAACTACTCATGTTCCGTTTAATATCATCCGGGGATTCTTCAAAGGTTACAAAAACGCCTCCTGTTCCGTTTTCTTCAATCCCTTCTATCAGAAACTGGGCTGCAAAAACTGTTTTGGCACTTCCTGCTGTGCCCGAAATGAGAGTGGTCCTTCCGCTGGGCAACCCACCTTGTGATATATGATCAAAACCCGGAATTCTTGTGGCTAGTTTTTCAATGTCTTTGATGCTGTTTTTCATGAGATCCGCTTTTATTGAATATCAAGATATTGTTTTACTTTCTCTTTATCGTTTAAATCACCAACCAGACGTTTGACCGGAGGAGGCAACAATTTGATGAGTGTTGGTGTTGCCAGTACCTTATTCTGTTCAGCAATATCAGGACTTTCAAGTACATCGATGATATCCAGTTTGAATTCCAAACCGGATTCATCTTTTAAAATCTGTTTAATGGTTTTAACCGCTCCCTCCGATCGGGCGGATTTACCGGTTAAAAACAATTTGAATGTGTACTTATTCATGTTTATTCCATTTAAATTCTGTTTCTGTAATAGGATGCCAGGTAACCCATCAATTCCAGCATGATCAGCCTGGCTTCTTCATGGTATACGATTAACTTCCTGGGGTGTTTTGTTTTCATTTTTTCCTTAAGGACCATGCTGTTTAACTTGATCACCTCCCTTGGGGAGGCTTTTAGAAAACCAAATTCGCTTGCCATTTTTATCAGCTTCTCTTTTCCGTTGAAATGGACCTTGTATATCCTTTGTTCAACGCTTTTATCAAGAATCTGCTGGTAGTCTTTGAAAAGTCGTTCGTATATCTCCGGATCTGTTTTAAATGGAGAAGCTCCTTCGTAGATATCCGACGTTTTTGAGGTCTGGCTGTCGGATAAAACAGACCAGGACCTCATTTCCCGCTTGCGCGAATTTTCCCCGGAACCTTTTTCCAGGTTGAGCAGTTTTTGCTCACTCAGATCTTTTGCAATACCAAGAAAACCAATCTCTTCATTATCATGCTTTATTTTTGACAGAAAAACTCTCAGGGGTATTATTTGCTGATCCTTGTCAAGAATTCGAATTTCATGAGCATTGCTGGCCTGGTTTGTTAAGATGGCTTTCAAATATTCATTCCATTCTAACTGATCTTCCGCGCATACTATCTTTTCAAAAGTTTTGTTTTTCAATGACCAGGTTGTATGACCCGTTACATTTTCAAAACTGGTATTGAGCAGCAATATCTTTTGTTTGCTATCAATTGAGAAAATCAGATCATTCGAATGCTTGATCAGGTGCATATATTTCCCTTCAGCAAGCTTTTGTTTTTCTTTAAGTTTTGTTATGCGATAAATCAGCTTGATCTTTCTGCTTAGTTCTTTCAGGTTGATGGGTTTGAGTACATAATCCAGGACACCCGATTGATAAGCCTTTTCCAGATCATCCCCGGACTTTCTATTGCCTGAGATCAAAAAGATATACATATCCAGGTTGGGCTGATTTTCCAGGATACTTGCAGCCGCTTCAATTCCGTTTCCATCTGGTAGTATTACATCAAGAATAAGCAAGTTGGGGTTTATTTCCCTGATCAGCTCCATTGCTGAATTCAGATCCCGGCAGGATGCTGTTTTGTAATTTTCCGATTGCAAAGAACGCTCAATGACCTGAATAATATCAGGATCGTCATCAACAATCAATATTTTAAAATCTTTTTTCAATACTCAATTTACTTTGTTGGCATATGGATTGAAAACTCTGTTCCCTCGCCATATTTACTTTTCACCTGTATGCTTCCATTATGACTTTCAATGATTTTTTTAACAATGGATAAGCCCAATCCTGTTCCTTTTTCTCCTCCGGTGCCTGTACTGGAGATTTTGGAAAAAGGAACGAACAACTTTTCAAGGTCTTCCTCCTTTATCCCGATACCTTCGTCCTTTACCCGGAGTGTAATTTTATTACCTTCAAGGAGCAGTTTAACGTTGATGTTCGATCCGTTTTCAGAAAATTTGATGGCATTGCTCAGCAGATTGTTCAACACCTGAACAAGTTTATGCTGATCGGCATATATTGGTATTTTGCCGGGATGCTCGAAATGAATCCTGATATCTTTCTTATTGGCGAGACTTTGATTCAGTTTGATATTATCCAGCATTAGTTCAACAAGATCAAAGCTGGAAGGATTCAACTGTATTTTCCCTGATTCGACTTTGGAATAGTCGAGCAAATCTTCAATCAGCTTTAACATGAAATCAGTCGATTCATAGATGGTATTTAAAAACATGCGGTGATCTTCTTCAAGATCGTCAGCAATCTCTTCAATCAGAAATTCAGTGTAGTTTTGAATAATACCCAGGGGATTTCGCATGTCATGTGCTGCCATCCCCATGAACTGGTTTTTCAGATCATTCAGCTTTTCAAGCTCAATGTTTTTTTTCGAGAGCTCACGTTGAAGGTTTACCAATTCGTTGTTCAGGCGGGTCAACTCGTCAAACAGGTGTGCTGTTTCCTTATCATTGTTGTTTGACCTAATGGCCTGCTGTTTTAGTAAATCCCTGATCTGGTTGGCTTGCTCGTTGGATATTTGTTGCAAATGATTGGTGAATTCGAGGGCTTCCTTGTGATTATCGGCTCCGATGAGCATAATTTTTTCATCAAGGTGTATCCCGATGAAATAAAGTGTTTTCAGCTTCTGATCGATCAACATGTTCAATTGATAGTCAAATGCAATGTTCTTCTTTTTAATTTCCAGGATGAAATTCAGTGATTTCTCTCGCGAGCCGGGGTCGATGATATTTGAGAATTGTTTTCCGCCTGCATTTTGCAGTGCACCAAAATCATCCCGGAGAACCTTTTCGATCTTCCCGCTCTCTTCGCATAAAACTGCCAGTCCGTTTATTGCATGATCCTTCATATTGATTAATTCAGCAATTGTTTTGCAATTTCAATGGCTTTGATGGCATCAGGCGCATAGGCATCCGACCGAAAATTCCTCCATGCATCATCATGGGTATTCATGGCATTTCCACCAACCATGATCTTGATCTTATTGTTGGTTTCCTGTCTGATTTCATCAATGGCCTCCCTGAGTAAATTCCTGTGATAGGGCATGGCAACGGAAAGACCCAGAAGATTTGCATTTTTATCTTCTATGGCCTGGACAATGCTGCTGGTTGGTGAATTGGCTCCCAGATAATAGGTATCCCATCCTTCCATCTCAAAAAAATCGGCTACCATACGAATCCCAATCTCATGCAATTCGCCTCCAATACAAGCAGCCACAAAAGTTTTCCCGATCCTGTCGGTTGTAAAAATGTAGGGGTACAACTGCGACATGATCTGTTGGGTAGCCGCCGAGCAAAAATGTTCCTTGGCTACTGTTATTTTGTTATTCAGCCATAATCGGCCAACCTCATATTGAGATTTCTGGAAAATGTGGATGTAAATATCCCTGACCGGTTTCCCTGATTCAACAGTTTGCATGATGATCTCTCCGGCCTGCATCCTGTCACCATTTAACAAAGCATTAATATATTGATATGCAGCCTCCCCCAGGTAATCCGCTTTATTGATAAAAGGTTTGTCATCAGTTACTTCCTTTTTTAATTGCTCAAGACCTGATTCAATAAAGTGATTTGTAGTTTTTGCCATTTCCTCCGAAAGATAATGCTGAAGGACCTCCCGGGTACATTCCAGGGTAACTTTCATGGTATCCTGTGGCAGGTTTAATCCTGTGAACAGCTTTTTTACCCAGGTCACATATTCCCTGAAAATAGAATCATCTTCAGAAACAATAGCTTCTGTTAAGAAAGGTAAATGATATCCGGCATCCCGGATGCTGAGTTTTTTGCCGGCAGGCCCGTATTTTTCCCACGCCTCAGGATTCTTTGCATACTGCAGGTTTACAATCTCTTCCGCAATTTCTGAGCGGGATGCAGTTATCAATTCCTGGATTTTTTTGTTTTGGTTTTTCATAAAATTTATCTATCCCCCCAAAGAAAGGTTCCGTAAAGTTAAAGATTTTTGATTTTTTATGCAACAAATTGCTTTTATAGAGGAATGTGGGAAGTACAATAAGTTTATGAACAGACTCTATTTAGAGATATGGGTTGCTGATTAGAAAAAACATGCCTGCCAGTTAAATCAGTGAGACCATGATTTTGTAATCAAAATCATTTAGCCGAACTCCATGCCTGACGGCGAGGCAGGGATCCCGAGCGATAGTTGAGTGAACTCATGGGTTTAACTTGCCTGACGGTCAGGTTCCCCGCCGCTCTGTGGCACATTTAAGATGATACCTCTTTGCTATGCGGCGGGGTAGTTCATTTTGTAATAGCTGCTCTTTTGATTTTACATCAAGAGTTGAAAAGCCGGAAATCTTATACATCTTTCTGAAAATTTTATAACAGCTTTTTGCTGAATTCATCTTATCCTTGCAAAATGAATCTTTAACATTTTATTCAATGACAAAAATTAAATCCAATGTGGCCGTCAGCGAATCGGGATTTGTGTTCAACCCCATTACAGGTGAATCCTATTCCGTGAATCCGGTTGCAGCCGAGATCTTCAATATGCTGAAGGAAAACAAAAGTTTTGATGAGATTGAAAAGGAATTGCTTGAAAAATACCAGGTGGATGCCGAAACCCTGGAAAAGGATTTCAATGATTTCATCAGTATGCTGAAGCAATATCAAATAATAGATGAAAACAATGAAAAAGAAGTATAACATTGCTGTCAGCGGATTGAATGCGATCGACAGTCCGGGACCGGGTGTAGCGGTGATCAGGGCTTTACGGGAGGCGGCTTCTTTTGATGTGCGGATCATCGGCCTGGCATACGAATCGCTTGAGCCGGGCATCTACATGCACGACCTGGTGGATAAAACCTATCATGTGCCTTATCCTACCACCGGCATTGAGAATCTTTTCAAAAGACTTGAACACATCAGTTCCATCGAAAAGATCGATATGATCATTCCCAATTTTGATGCGGAATTGTATTCCTTTATCAAACTTGAGAAAAGATTGAAGGAGATCGGCATGCATACTTTTTTACCGACCATGAAACAATTTGAAGAGAGACACAAACACAACCTCCCGGAATTCGGCAAAAAGTACGATTTGCATGTGCCCCGAAGTGAACCCATTTATACAGTGAATGATCTTTATCGTTTGCCGGAAGGTATTGAATACCCGCTGGTGGTAAAAGGAAAGTATTATGATGCCAGCATTGTGTACAATTCGGAGCAGGCCAAAAGTGCTTTTAACAAGATTTCAGCCAAATGGGGGTTGCCCATCATCATACAGGAGTTTGTACATGGTACAGAATACAATGTGACAGGACTGGGGGATGGAAAAGGGAACACCATTTCTGCCGTACCCATGCGAAAGCAATACATCACGGATAAAGGAAAAGCATGGGGCGGCATTTCCATTGCAGATAAAAAGATGCTGGAACTCACGGATAAGTTTATCAGCCAGACCAAATGGCGGGGCGGTTTTGAACTTGAACTGATGAAGGACAAAAAGAATGATTTCTATATCCTGGAGATCAATCCAAGAATTCCTGCATGGGTCTATCTGGCAGTAGGTGTCGGGCAAAACATTCCAGAAGCCCTTGTGAACCTGGCCATGGGCGAGAAAGTCGAGCCATACAAAACCTACGATATCGGTAAAATGTTTATCCGGTATGCATACGATATGATCGTGGATATCAAAGAATTTGAACAAATATCAACTTATGGGGAATTGTAAATTCAATTGTTCCATTGTTCGATTGCTCTATTGTTAAAAGCAAGATCGGATAAAAATGAAACAATGGAACAATCGAACAATAGAAAAAATAAGATAATCAGTAACACATAAAATAGTCATGCAAAAACAAAGATACGAACGTCCGGTGATCAAGAAGCTGGAAACCAATATGCCGAATAAATTCGGTACAAAAACGGAATATACACCCAAGACTCATATTGATGGTGTGGCGGTGAAGGAGCTGGTAAAGGAATATGGTTCACCACTTTTTGTGATCTCGGAGAAAACCATACGAAAAACCTACCGGGAAGCCAAAAAGGCATTCAGCACGCGCTATCCCAAAGTGCAATTCGGATGGTCTTATAAAACCAATTACCTGAGCGCGGTTTGCAATGTGTTTCACCAGGAAGGATCCTGGGCCGAGGTGGTTTCGGGATTTGAATACCAGAAAGCGTTGCTGAACGGCGTGGATGGAAAAAAGATCATTTTCAACGGTCCCGATAAAACGGTGGATGACCTGGAAATGGCCATTGAAAACGATTCCCTCATCCACATCGATCACCTGGATGAGTTGTATACCATCATCGAACTGGCCGGCAAAATGAATAAAAAACCCAAAGTCGCCATTCGTGTGAACATGGATACCGGTATATATCCCATGTGGGATCGTTTTGGTTTCAACTACGAGAACGGGCAGGCCTGGGATGCCCTCAACAAGATTGTGCGTTCGGAGAAACTGGAGCTGGTCGGTTTGCATACACATATCGGTACCTTTATGCTTTCAGCCAACGCCTATTCTGTGGCGGCATATAAGATGGCTGACCTTGCCCTGGGCATACAGAAAAAATACAATCACGAAATAAAATACATTGACATGGGCGGCGGTTTTTCTTCCAAAAACACCCTGAAAGGCGCTTACCTGCCCGGATCGGATACCAATCCCACTTTCGACGATTTTGCCGAGGCCATCACCAGTGCTTTGATCAACAGCGACTTCAAGCCGGATCAATTACCCCTGCTGATACTCGAAACAGGCCGTGCCCTAATCGATGATGCCGGCTTCCTGATCGGCTCGGTGATCTCCAATAAACGGCTGGCAGATGGCAAAAGGACCACCATACTCGATATTGGTGTAAACCTGCTGTTTACCTCTTTCTGGTACGATCATAAAATTTCGCCAGCACAGCCTTTTACCCAGTATACCGAAGATACGGTGCTTTACGGTCCTTTGTGCATGAACATCGATGTGATCCGTGAGAACGCCAACCTTCCCTTGCTGAACAAAGGAGAGCAGGTGGTTGTGCATTCCGTGGGTGCCTACAATATGACACAATGGATGCAGTTCATTACATTGCGGCCCAACATCGTGATGATCGATGAGAAAGGCAAGCACCACCTGATCCGCGAAAAAGAAAGCATGGAAAGCATCAACCATTTTGAAAAGGTGCCGGAACATTTGAAAAAATTCGAATTGTAACAATATGAATAACTGGGAAGAAAAACTGAAAGCAATCATGCACGATAACCGGAGCGGTTCGACAGGGATCCTGGAAAAAACGCTTCAGGCACTGCAGGAACATTTGAGAAAGTCCTCATCCCTGCAAACCGGCCGCCTGGTCGATCAGTTGAATCGTTTGTTTTCAGCCCATTCCGGTATGATCGTGCTTTTCCATTTTATCAACAGCTTCTTTTTGCGGATTGAAGACAAAGCATTGATGCGCAAGGGCGATGCTGCAAAAGAAGAACTGCTCTCTTTCCTGGCAGAATATCTAAATCAATGGCAGGGAATTGAACAACAGATTGCAGAACACTTACTGGAAAAAGAAGATCTTTCCCGGAAAACCATACTCTTGCACAGCAACACTGCAGTTGTTTTGAAAACTCTGGAGGTATTGTCGGAAAAGTCTGTTTTTCCACGGATCTACCAGACGATTTCCTATCCGGCAGAAGAAGGTAAAATACAGGCTGAAAAGCTGGCGGAGATGGGGTTTATGGTCAGAGTGATTAGCGATGCATCCGTTGCCCGCTTTGCAGATGAAATGGACCTGGCCCTCTTTGGCAGCGATGGTATTTTTACGGATCACTTTGTCAACAAAACAGGAACGCATCTTTATGCACGCCTGTTTCATGATTCGGGGAAAGCCGCCTATGTTTTGTCCGACAGCCGAAAACTGATCAATGAAAAAGACCTCCCTCCTGCATTGTTTGAAGTTTTGAAAACAGAGGAGGAAAAGGATGCTGATGAACTCTGGAAAAATGCAGCACCGAATGTCCGGCTGCTGAATTTCTATTTCGAGGATATACCCAATGATCTGTTAAACGGATTTATCCTGGAGTCAGGATTTGTTTGCGGTGATGCACTGGCAAACCACCTCAGGGAATTCAGGCTTTCGGAATTGTTTAAATTTGAAGAACAAGCCGGTTTTTAAATGAACAGCAGCAAGATCAAAATATCTGCCTTTATCGAAAGCCTGTTAAACAGTTATACACAGGTATTCTTCTCGAACAATAAAATTTTTGCGCTGGCATTGATCATTGTTTCCTTTTTCGATCTTTATGCCGGTATCAGCGGGATGCTGGCCGTGATCATTTCAAATGCCATGGCTTTTGTGCTGGGATTTAACCGATTCAATATCAGATCCGGCTATTACGGATTCAATTCTTTGCTGGTTGGACTGGGGGTTGGTGTTTTCTTCCAGCCTTCCGTGGAGTTTTATGTATTCCTGATTTTTACGGCCATTCTGACTTTGTTCATCACAGTTTCACTGGAAGGGATCATTGGCAAATACGGGCTGCCCTACCTGAGCATTTCTTTTTTGTTCGGCATCTGGATGGTGACCCTGGCAGCACGGGAATTCTCGGCGCTGGAGATCAGTGAAAGGGGTATTTATAACCTGAACGAAATGTACATGCTGGGCGGATTGTCCATGGTAAATATTTACGAATGGTTCAACAACCTGCCCCTGCATGAAAGCATCAAGATCTATTTTCGTTCACTGGGAGCCATCTTTTTTCAGTATCATTTGTTTGCCGGCTTGCTGATTGCTCTGGGTCTGCTGATATATTCCCGAATCGCTTTCCTGCTTTCGATCATCGGGTTTTATGCAGCCTATTATTTCTATCATTTCATTGGCGCCGATATCAGTGAGTTGAGTTATAGTTACATCGGTTTCAATTACATCCTTTCGGCCATTGCCGTGGGTGGCTTCTTTGTTGTTCCATCACGTTTATCAGTACTCTGGGTGATCCTGCTTACACCCCTTTTGTCGATCACCATCACAAGCACCAGTGCATTGTTCTCCATTTTCCAGCTTTCGATCTTTTCTCTGCCTTTCAATATCATCGTATTGCTTTTCCTGTATGTGATGAAGTTCAGGGAAAGATACTTCAAATCACCCGAACTGGTTGCGGTGCAGCAGTTTTCACCGGAGAAGAACCTGTACGTGCAAAGAAATTTTCACAAACGTTTTCACGACCTGGATCATGTGTCCATTGGATTGCCTTTCTGGGGAGAATGGAAAGTGACACAGGCCCATGATGGTGAAATGACTCACAAATCCGACTGGAAACATGCCTGGGATTTTGAGATTTTCGATGATGAAGGTCAGAAATTCAAAGGCAGGGGAAATACCCCGGAAGATTATTATGCCTATAACAAACCCATCGTAGCCCCTGCCGACGGCTATGTGCAGGAAATCGTGGACGGCATTGAAGACAATAAAATTGGGGATATGAACCTGGAGAGGAACTGGGGGAATTCCATTGTGATCAAACATCGTGAAAAAGTATTCAGTCAGATCAGCCATATCAAAGCAGATTCATTCAAGGTGACCAGGGGGGAGTTTGTGAAAAAAGGCGATGTGCTGGCTTATTGCGGCAACTCGGGCCGCTCTCCGGAACCTCATATACATTTTCAGTTGCAGGAAACCCCACATGTGGGTTCCAAAACCGTTGATTATCCTGTGTCACATTATATCCTGAATCACTCCGGAAAATATGAATTGAAAACATTCCGCCTACCTGAAAAAGACCAGTTAATCTCGAACATAGGATCCAATGATACCCTGAAAAAGGCCCTGCATTTTGTTGCCGGACAAAAGATGAAGTTCGAAGTCAGGGATGAATCCGGTCGTGAGCAAATTTTCGAATGGGAAGTACAAACGGATATCCTGAACAATACTTACATTTTATGCAAAACAAGCGGGGCAAAGGCTTACCTGAAAAATGAAGGGGATATTCATTCCTTCGTCAACTACATGGGGAAGAAGAATACCTTGCTTTATTACTTCTACCTGGGTGCATTCAAGATTGTGAATGGTTTTTACAGGGGATTGAAAGTTGAGGATGAGATCCCGGTAAGCGGGATAAAGCTGGGAGGATGGAAGATACTGCAGGATTTTCTTGCACCTTTTTATATTTTCATCAGGCCAAAATACAGCCTGTTATATCACAAGAGTTCAGAAGACATTTCTGGCAGTGCGATTGAACTGCATTCAACTGCTGAATTAAAAATAGGAGGGAAGGTGGTGAGGGCTCTAAATTTTGTAATGTATTTCGGGGAGAATGAATTGAAAAAATTTGTCATTCGACAGGGGAAACAAAAAACAGAGGCGATCAATATCTCGAAAGACGGAATTCTATGAGTAAACATGGTTTTTTGGTTTTAATGATGACAGGATTGTGCATGAATCTAATGGCTGCAAAGGAGATCGACTTTCAGACACTGGACAGGGAAACCTATCGTTTATACCAGGAAGAAAAATGGGACTCACTGGTTGACCTGGGGAAGGCAGGGATCAAACAGGGTTTTGATTATTATTACCTGCGCTATCGCATGGGGGTGGCCTATTATTCCATGAAAAATTATATTAAGGCAAAACTGCATTTTGGAAAAGCATATGAATTCAACCAGAACGACAATGCTCTGCTGACATACCTGTATTATACCAACCTATACCTGAACAGGGATAAACAAGCACGGAATTTTGCTCAAAAGATCCCGGAAGCCCGGAGAAAGGAACTGCAAATTGACGATGACCTGGGTTTTGTGGATAAAATTTATTTAGAAGGAGGAATTCTTTTTGGCAATGATGACAAAAACAACGGGGATTTGCAAAAGCAGTGGACCGACAGCACCATTTACCTCGAAAACCAGCTAACAGGGAATTCAATTTATTCACATGCCGGTTTGAAAATGAACCTGTCACCCGACATTTCTCTTTACTCCGGTATGAGCTATATTCAAAGAAGGAAAAAGAACAAATACCGCTATTATACGGATCTTGCACTCGATTCCATTGTTGAAACTACCTTTACCAGTGATTACTACTATACTTTACAGCAGGAAGAAATGACTTTCCGGTCGAATATCAGGCAAATCCAGCTATACCTCAAAGCAGATTTTTATCTGGGAAAAGACTGGAATATTGCTGCATACGGGCATTATCTACGGGTAAACTATAAGAAATTTGATGTGAATTATATTCCCCATGAGGAAAAGGAAATCGAATATTACGATAAATTTAATGGAACCTACAATTATTTCGATTATATCAGAAATGAGTACATTTTCAATCAAAAGGATACAGTCTTGAATGACTACATCATCGGGCTTTCGGCAAACAAGAATTTTCAATGCCTGGGAGTTTCAGCGGCAGCATCCTTTTCGAGGCTGAATTTAAGAGATCAGCTTGGATTTAGTGCCGGTGTTCATTACTACCCTTTCGGCAATCTGAATCTTTACGGTGCAACAAGTTTTTCTTATTATATCATAGAAAATCACCAGGAGAATAAGTTCCTGTTCTCTCAATCGGTCAGTTTAAAAATACTCCCAAGGATCTGGCTGGAAGGCAAATACATGCAGGGAGAACTCGAAAACACATATTGGGACCAATCATTTGTGGTTTACAATGTGTACGATAAAATTAAATATATTGCAGAGCTTAACCTGCTGATGCTTTTAACGGAAAAACTTGAGTTAAGCATCCGATATCAGTACAGGGAAAAGGAAGGATGGCTGCTGCATTATTATAATGATTTTGTGCAAAGGCCAAACGATAATACGATCAATACGAATTATACCGAACAAATGATCATAGGAGGATTAACATGGAAAATGTAAAAATATATTTCAAAGTGAGCATGATTTTATTGATGCTGTTATTGAGCAGTACCATGCTTTTTGCCCAGCAATTTGAAGAAGTTAAAGAGGCATTCAGCCTGAGTTACGAACTGGAAAAAGAGGGAGAATATTCCAAAGCATCGGAAACCATGAAGACAGTTTATGATGAAAACTCCTACGAAATAAATCTCCGGCTGGGTTGGTTGGCCTATCTTTCCGGGTTGTTCACCGAATCCATTGCCTATTATCAGAAGGCCATCAGCCTGAAACCCATATCCATTGAAGCGCGTTTTGGGATCGCTTATCCCGCATCCTCTCTGGGCAACTGGGAACAGGTGATCAATCAGTACAACAAGATCCTGGAAATTGATCCCGAAAATACCTATGCCAATTACAGGCTTGGTAATATTTATTATGGCAGGGAAGATTTCCAGAAAGCAGAAAAATACTTTGAAAAGGTAGTCAATCTTTATCCTTTCGATTACGATGCTGTCATCATGCTGGCCTGGACCAAGCTGAAACTGGAAAAACTCCGGGAAGCCAAAGTGCTGTTTCAAAAGACTTTGCTTATCAGTCCGGAGGATGAATCGGCGCAGGAAGGGCTGGAGTTGATTAAATAATCCTGGGAATTCCTGATTCCAGATTCCAAATATCAGATAATTGGCATGTTTTCAAGATCCAGGCTCTAAGGTATCAATTGATATAATTAATAATGTAGTTAGCATGGGCTTTTTGGAATCTGTAATCTGTAATTTCCAACTTTACTTTTTCGAGAACTCCATCAACTCCACCGGCGCTCCATTGTGTAAAATCATTGCAACCCTGACCGCCTCAGAGGGCGCATTGGGCTCCACCAAAATATCAAAATCAAATTCGGAAAGAACAGCATCCAGGTTTTCAAGCTCGAAAGCCGGATGCGGGACTTCTTTGATGATATCCGGCAGTGGACAATCTTCTTCAAAGCGCATCCATTCTATTCCATAGGGATTGCTTTCAAAGCCGGAAACATACATTTTCAGATGGGGTATGTAGCGTTCATTTTTCATGGGTTTGCTTGTCGGGATGCCCATGTGGTGGAATTTCCATCCCAGTTTTTCCAGCACATATACTCCTTGCTGTTCTCTTCTGCTGATCTTTATGTTTTTCATGAAACTGCAGTGTAATTCTTTTTGTGTGCTCTATCCAGGGCTATACCCATCACAAGCTGCAATAATCCCGTGGAGAAATATAGAGGTTGCAGAAAACTCAGGTATCCCAACCAGGAAACCTGGGCGATGATCCAGATCATCATAACAGCGCCGAAAAGTCCGGCATACTGACCCGAACGGGGATGTTTTTTCAAACTCAATACCAGACCAATAATATTCCCAATGCCATTAAGGGTAAATAACACTAGTCCCGGTATCAGATAAGATTGAAAAGGTGTAGATTGAAGCCATTCGAGTTTCATGGCAAGTGCCACACCACTGGGATCGTTTATCAGGCCGAATCCTCCTGCCAGGCCGCTCAGTCCATTAAAGGTCTGCAGGATTGCCAGCATGATCATCATTGATTTCAGCTTTTTCATGTTTGTTTCTTTCGTTATCATAGTTCTTGTTTTTGGTTATTAAATTGAATGTTCTTCTGCAAATTTTTCTTTCAATTGATACATGCGTTTAAAATCCACTTCTTCAATACCTTCAGTAAACTGACGATAGGTATAGTCCAGGTGAATGGCACGTACAGAGAATCCATACAACATGGCCAGGTAGGCAGGATTGCCTTTTTTCATTTTGCCGCTGCCCATCAGGGTACGGAAAGCAGTTTCGAACATGCGTATTGATTTTTCAGTTTCCTCGACAATGAGACCGGCTGCCTGTTTGTTCTTATATTGTTGCTGTGAAACCACGTACCAGAGCAAACGGGCCATTTCATTCGACCATCCTTCCAGAAAGAGTTTCAACCTGTAATCAAGAAATTCCTTGAGGTCCATTTTGCTCGTGAGTTTTGTGATTTCTTCCTGTGAAGGGCGGTGTGCTTCCAGATCCTTCTGCATCTGTGTGAATATCTCCAGCAACAGACCTTCTTTGCTCGAAAAATGATTGTAAAAAGAACTTTCCCTGATCCCGACCGTCCTTGTGATCTGCCGGATGGAAACAGCATCAAAGCCATGTTCCCCGATCAGCTTAATGGATTCATGCAATATCTTATCCCTGTTGTTCATGTGTTTATTTCAAAATTTGATGCAAAACTAACAAACGTTAGTTAGCTAACCAAATTTATTATATAAATTTTGTCAGAATTTTTTCGGGTTGATCTTGAAAAAATCCTTATTCAGAAGAAAAACCGTCACTTAAATACATTTAAATATCTAGATTTGTGATCCTGAGCAAGTCGGAAAAATCAAGAATCAATCATATGAAATCACGATCGAATCGCAAACTTTTTTACCTCGCTGCAGGGATACTGTTTCTCATTGCCTGTGAGCATGAACCGCAGGATTTTATGCCGGATGATAATAATGGGAACGAACCTGGCACATGTGATACCATCAACGTAAGCTATAAGGGTTCTGTTTATCCCATATTTGAAAATCATTGCCTGTCGTGCCACAGCGGCCCCAATCCCGATTATGGTATCGACCTGACCAATTACAGTGATGTAGCCGCCATCGCACAGAATGGCACCTTGCTGGGTGCACTGAAACGGCTTGAAGGCTATTACCCCATGCCGAAAGACCAGCAGCCACTTAATGTCTGTGAGATCAGGACCATCGAGATCTGGATCAATGATACCACCTTTGAAGAAATTGAATGCGATACCAGCAACCTTACATTTCCGGGTACGGTACAACCCATATTGCAGGCCAAATGCTTTGAATGTCACAGCGGACAGAATCCTGAAGCAGGAATAGACCTGAGTGATTACAGCCAGGTGGCAACACTGGCCCAGAACGGCGCCCTGCTCGGGGTGATCAAACATGAACCCGGTTACGTTCCAATGCCACAGAACGGAAGCAAACTCGATAGCTGTTCCATTGCACAGATCGAGAAATGGGTAAACGATACGTCCTTCAACAATCCGCCCGGGGGTGATCCCTGTCACCCGGATACGATTTATTTCGAGAAAGATCTTTTACCTGTGCTGCAATCCAGTTGCGCCCTGGCCAATTGCCATGATGATATAACTCAGGAAGATGGTGTACAGTTAACAGATTATGCCTCAGTCATGGCTACCGCAGATGTAGATCCTTTTGATCCCGAAGGCAGTGACCTGTATGAAGTATTGATCGAAACCGATCCCGACAAACGCATGCCCCCACCACCCAACAACCCATTAACACAGGAACAGATCAATATGGTGTATAAATGGATCGCACAGGGAGCCCAGGATTTACATTGTGATGAAGATTGCGATACGGTGAATGTGACTTTTGGCGGAACCGTCTGGCCCATGGTCCAGAACTCATGCTTCGGCTGTCACAGCGGAGGGAATCCTTCAGGAGGAATTCCGCTTGAAAACCATGCCGACCTGGTGGCCGTGGCAGAAACAGGCCAGTTAATGGGTGCTTTGAACTGGGAAGCCGGCTATGCCAACATGCCCCGGAATGGAAACCAGTGGTCCGTGTGCGACCGGAGAGCTGTTGAGATTTGGATTGAAGAAGGAATGCCGAATAATTAACAAACAATAATTAACAAATAATAATTTGAGGATGAGGAAATTATTTCAATTGATTTTATTGCTGATGATGGTTGGAGGAATGATGACCTCCTGTTATTATGACAATGAAGAAGAGTTATATCCTACAGGACAGATATGCGACACAACAGAGATTACCTTTTCGGGGGATATCCTGAGCATGGCGGATAATTTTTGCCAGAGCTGCCACAGCGGAGCTACGCCCTCTGGAAACCTGAACCTGGAAACCTATGATCAGATCAGTGCGGCTGCGGAAAAAATGTATGAAAGGATCTCGAAACCGGTGGGTGATCCCCAGCTCATGCCTCCGGGTCAAAAACTTGATGATTGTACAATCAAAAAATTAAAGATCTGGATAGAAGAAGGAAAACCAAACAATTAAAAAACTTTGTGTGTACTTTGTGCCTTGGTGCCTTGGTGGCAAAAAGCACACAAAGATGCATATTAAATAAATAATTTAACATGAAAAAGAATCAATACATAATCGTAATCCTGCTGATGTTCTTGGTATATCCTGTTCATGCACAGGACGACCTGATGGGCCTGCTTGAAGACGATGAGGAGACCATTGAATATACCTATGCTACTTTTAAAGCAACCCGCATCATCAAAGGTCAATCTGTTGAGAATCCTGCAAAAGGAAACCTCCTGTTCATTGTGAGCCACCAATTTGGCAGGCTGAACTCAGGCTCTTACGAGTTTTTCGGCCTGGACCAGGCGACCATACATCTTGGACTGGAATATGGGATTACCGAACGACTGACCATGGGCATCGGCAGAAGCTCACTCAAAAAAACCGTTGACGGATTTGTCAAATACAAGATCCTGCGACAGAGCTCCGGTGCCCGCAACATGCCTTTCAGCCTTTCTTATTTCGGCAATACCATTATCAACGGGTTGAGGTGGACCGATCCCGAACGCAACAATTTCTTTTCCTCCCGCATGCAATACGCCCACCAGTTGCTGATCGCCCGGAAATTCAGCAACAGCCTGTCGCTGCAGCTCACACCAACCTATATCCATCGCAATCTGGTGCCTGCAAAAGAAGACCAGCATGATGTATTTGCCCTTGGGGCGGGTGGCCGTTTCAAGATCACCCAGCGCATGTCGATCAATGCGGAATACTTTTATCTCTTACCAGGAGAAACAGCCGATCAATACAAAAACTCATTGTCCTTGAGTTTGGATATTGAAACCGGCGGACATGTTTTCCAGCTTTTCTTCAGCAACTCGGCCGGGATGATCGAAGAATATTTCATTGCCGAAACCACCGGCAGTTGGGGCAAAGGTGATATACATTTCGGGTTTAACATCAACCGGACCTTTGTGATTCAAAAGCCAAAACAGCCAGGAGAAGGGGAGAAGTGGTAGTTTTTCCATTTACAATAAGAAATTTGCTCTGGCTGAAACTTTGGCAAAACATGGACATTTTAAGCAAAAAACCCCCGGAAAATACCGGGGGTTGCCTTCACCTCAATCAGGAACAGACCAAGGCATCATTTTGGGTCGGATATTACAGTTTGTAGCAGGTCACTTCCTTTTTTCCCGATTTGAAGAAGAGCAGGTTGCTCACCTGATCCACTTCATATTCCGGTTTACGGTCTTCCAGGATCACAGCACCGTCAATTTCACCGGTTAATTTATTGATACAGATAACCCCTTTGTCTTTATTACCCTCCACAACACATTCCTTGGTATTTACATAATGATATTTGTTGGTTTCAAGGGATTTGCTGAAACGCTGGCCGAGGTTTGCGCTCACCACATCATATTCAAATGTATTGGAGATGGGATCATAATTGGCGCCGCCACTCATGGCAGCATGACGGGCAGAAGCATAACTCATGGCATTTGCCGCGGCTGCTGCCAGAGCCCGGCCTACGATCTCCAGCGCACCCAGGCCGGGGGCTGCATAATATTCCTGGTAAATCACTTCGTAGGTATCCGGGTCCATGCCCATGATGTTCTGATTGGCTGTAAATACAAGCACGTCCTCAACAATAGACATCATCATGGGATCTTCTCCTTTGAATTTGATATTTTTGGCCACCCTTTCATATTCTCCATTTACAGGTTTGATCTCATAAAGATCGTTGCCGGTCAGCAGCAGGATCTTGTCCTCTTCGAACAGTACCACGCCATTGTCCTGGAATTTCTTGAACTCTTTATCCCAGAGGGGTTCTCCCGTGTTGTAGTCCAGCAATGTAATAATGGGCTTTTCCCCGGTGGTTTTCACGAGTATTCCCTCATCGATGAATTCCATATTGGAAACTTTACCTTTCAGGTCTTCGGGTTTTTCACCCCACACAAAGCTACCGTCATCAGCATTCAAAGCCACCAGTGAGTTTGATATGGGAACATAGAGGGTATTGTTGGCTTCATTGTACCTCATTTGTGCATATCCGTAAGCAAGGGAGCTTGCACCCTCCGGTTTGGGTTTAATCTTGTAATCCTTGAAATTGGCCTGCCAGATCATCTCACCGGTATTCATATTGTATTTTGCCAGATGATCTTTGGCCAGGTGGGCAAAAAAGGTATTGTCCGTATCGAAAACCACGTATTGATTACCGATTAAACCGACTTTGGAGAATGTTTTCTCCTGGTTGAGGGCCACCAGTTGCGGATCGCCGGATTTGGGACCAAGCCATTCGTCCTGTTTCCAGTTCACTTCACCGGTAGCCATATCCACGTTGTAAAAGGTACTCCGGCTTTTTCCTTCCACGCCTGCCAACAGGAATGTCAGATTATCGTATACCGGCATGGCTCCGTGCATGGGCATGAAGTTGTAATCCTTGGTGCTGAAGATCGCTTCCCCCGTCAGGGTGTTGATGGCGACTGCCTCATTGCGCAGTCCTTTGCGTGTGACCAGGATCACCGGCGTTACATCGATCACCTCCACGTATTCCCTGTCGATCTTTTTCTGATCTTCCCGTTTCCAGAGCTCTTCGCCCGTTTCGGGATTGACCCCATACAGGGCTTCATCCGTACCGAGGATCAGGATGCCGGCATCGCTGACCATCATCCAGTTGATCTCTTTGGGATATTCCTGTGTCCAGAGTTTTTCACCTCCTGCATAGATATTTGAAAAAATGCAGCAGAGCAACAGACTTAATAATAAAACTAAATTTTTCATCTTTTTTGGTTTTGGTATAACATCATTTCTTTAACGAAAAAAGCAGGGCCTCATCCGTTTTTTGCGTTGATCAAGCTCAAAACTTATGGATTGAAGAAACCCTGCAATAATTTCTTTTAAGTTCTGAGCTTTGAAGATCAACGGAATAAAAGTACAATATGCAAAAGCGGAAAGCAATCAGGCAATCAACGTATTTAACTAAGGTAAATACCTTAGATATTTTGGAAAGTCTTTATTATTAGAGTTTCACAAAGGATGCTATGCCGGTAGCAATTTCAGTACACACAGTATCGTGCTGTATCCCTTAACCCAAAGGGCAGGGGTGCTTGAGCCATCATCATTCCTGAGGTAAATCCGACGCATCCACCAGTTGAATTTTTCCGGGGGTATATCCAAAGTTTTTAGATCCTGAAGTATTCGGCTGTTCCGGTTCACCCACTCCAGGCATTCCCGCTGGCTTCTCAGGTCAGGTACCGAATCGCGGGAACTGTAAGGAAAAACCCATTTTACGGGAACATCAAAGGTGTAATGAAAAACTTCACCTGCCTTGTTCGCTCTTTCCTTTAACAGCGCTTCACGCCAGTTGATTTTCTGCCCGGGGTATTTGTACCTGAACATCCTGGAAATGATCCTGTCGGAAGGCCTGTATCCCATCTTGTAAGAGATGAACCAGTAATCAGCCATGAATTTTCGGATATTGCTTTCAGCATGCGCATCACCAACATAGTATTCAAAATATTTGCTGCTTTTTACAATCGGGGTATCTACAGGCCCGGAAAAAGCTGCTTGCACGGCTTCTGTCAGCTCACGATTGTAGCCAAGGCCGCAGGCATGCAGGACGATCCGGGTCGTATTATCAACGATCCGGGAAGACATCTTTTTCAGCTTGCCTGTTGTTACACCTTCAAAAATACTTTCCGGGCTTGCTCTTTTTCCATTGAGTGTTACTTTCGCGCGCAAACCCTGGTAAGGATTGCCATGGGAAACCAGATTGATCAGGCCCCACGGCTGATCTCTGGGAACATGCCTGAGTAGATATTCCTGCACTTCAGCCAGAGATCTGCAGGATGTTATCACAAATTCGGTTTTTTCTTTTTCATCCATGCGGTAGTATTGCTCTGCTTTGCTGTAAAAAGGGTTCTTTAAACCTTGGTCCTCACCAAGGATGAAAGTAATGTTTTGTCGCTGGGATGGGGTAGCGTGAAATGGTTTTGATATTTCCGTTCGCAACGGAACAGGAAACATCAAAACCATCATCCATGGCAGAATCATGTTAATACCCAAAATATTTTGCCGGATGCTCTTTCGTTTCATGCTGTGCAGGGTTTTATAATTTCACTTGCAATTCAAATCCGCCGGCGGAAGAAAAATTGCTGAAGTTCCATTTGCTGACGATTTCACGTATGCATTTTCTGACGGCTTTGGCCTTGATCCCACCTTTAAAGGTGACTCCGGCCACCTTGCCGTCCTGATTCACCGTTATGGTGAATGATTCTATATCATGCGGCATCATCAGGCAGTTGTTCAGGCTCGCCATGTATTTGTTCTCGATTTGTTTCCTGATTTTGATCTTTCTGGCAGCATCCATGGATGTGATAACATGAACCTGTCTGTACAGGATGATCTTGCGGGGACTGATTTTACACATGGCCATTTCAAAACCTACGGCATAATCTGATACATTTTGTGGCAAAGGAAGGGCTTGTTTTACGGTTTTGATCTCTCCATCGTTGGTCCGGGCTTCTTCAATGGCGATGAATGATGTGTATTTTGTCAGAAGATTATATTTCAATCCAAGCTGCGTTGTTTCTTCCTTTGTATCGTTTTGGTGATCCACCCTGGCATAATCGTCGATGAGCTGAATGCGTTTGCGGGACCAGAGGTAGCGCAAAGCAACATTCTTTTCATCTGCTTTGCTTTCTGATACATCAATCCTGGTCTTCCAGCGTTTTCGTCCCGAATATCCTTTCAGGGTGATGCTCCCTTCAGGTTTTCCCCTGTACTTGCCAAATATGATAATAGGCCTTTCTGCAAACACATCGGGGATGCTGAAGGGCTCAACATCATAAACATCGAATCCCGAAGCATCCATCTTGATCTGCGTCAGAACCGGGTTGCTGATGTATTCCCGGAAGCGTTCCGCTTTTTCATTGGTTTCCTCTTTATTGAGGACGATGAAGGGCTCGCCCATCCCGACATGCGCCATGCCTTCGATCAGGTAACGGTTCACAGAACTGCCGATACCGAAAACGAAAGTATTGGCCAGGTCGCTGTTGTTGCGGATGAGGTCGAAGGCTTCCTTTTCCACGCTTATATATCCGTCGGTGAAAATGACAAATGTACGCGACAGTTCTTCGAATTCTCTGGGGAAGCTCATGGCCTTGCGGAGTGCATGAAGAATTTCAGTACCCCCACTGCCCCGCTGGTAATCGATAAAATTGATTGCTTTGCTGATGTTCTCCCGTGTGGCCGGTCTCGACTGATCGGACCACCAGCCGGAATTGCCGGCAAAAACCAGCACGTTGAACCTGTCCACCGGCCGGAGATTGCTCACCAGGTTGCGCATGATCTTTTTGGATACATCCATGGGATAGCCGTTCATGGAGCCGGAAACATCATTGATGAAAATGTATTCCCTTGGGGGAATATCTTCATTTTCTATCCTTTTGGGCGGCTGCACCATCATCAAAAAGAAATTTTCGTCCTCGTGTTCGTAGAGCATCATTCCGGAAGAGATCTCTTCGCCTGCCAGCTGGTACTCCAGGACAAAATCCCGGTTGCCTCCTTTGTTCTCAGTGGGATCCAGGTTAATTTTTACCTGATCGAGGGCCGGATAATGCGTGACCACCTCATGGCTTTTGCAATCGATATTCTGTATGGGCATGCCTGCATTCAGGAAGACCTCGATATCGAAATCATAGGTGGCATCTTCCCCTTCATGCAGGTAGGGTGTATTGATATAACTGTTTTGATTGTCGTCGTTCTGCTTTTCAGTGGAATATCTCGGGCCGACGACAGTAGGGTATACAAAGCTATAAATGCCCTTTTCGGGGACCAGCATCTCGGTATAACGGAGGCTGACCTTGATCGCATCCCCGGGCATGATGTTGGCCACGTTCATTTGAAAGACATTGGGCCTGGATTGTTCCAGCAGGGAAGTCCTTTTCCCTTGATTCTTAGCTTTTTCATAATCTTCTCTTGCCTTTTGCTTTTCTTCTATTTTAGCCCTGATTATTCTTTCGCCTACCTTCATTTCCATGGCATAAACGGCTGCATTGGCAGAGGCGGGAAATGTGTAAATGGCTTCCAGTGCATTTTTGCCTTCATTGGCGTATACCTGGTGGATGGTAACATCGGCGATCATCCCGGCAATGTTCACCTCGGCAGAGGTATGTTTGAGCGGAAGCCGGTCGGTATCCGGATCATCGCTTTTTACCAGGAAATAGGGGGATAAGACTTTGTCTTCGTTTGTTTCACCTTGCTGTGAAAATGCTTGAAAACCTGCAATGATGGCGATCAGGAGCAGGTGGGTTTGAATGAAGTTTTTCATGATGAATTAAAATTAAGTTAGCAAATCTGTTGAATGATCGAAACGTAATTTTAATTCATCCGCATTGATTTTGTTCGTTTTCAGGTGAAGCGATTAATTGAATAACTGGTTCCTGATGAAAACTATTGTGTTTTTTAAGGATTTTTAAGGATTATCCCCCTGATCGATTGTACCATACCAGTCTATTTTGCGCGATAGGTACATGGTTATGGCCACAACAATGAACAATCCGATACTGCCCATCAAAAGTGCGTAATCTTGTAACTGCAATATCGTAAAAAGGAATGAGTATAAGATGACCAATGCCAGTGCAACAAAAAAAGTTATTTTCTTCTTATTCAATATACTGGCAGTATAGGCAGTGATAAGTGTAATGTTGGCAATACTCGCAATCAGGTATGCCCAGGTAAAACCAATTTGCTCTGCCAGGGAGATCAGCAAAACGTAAAAAACCGAAAGTGCAATCCCGATAAGCAGGTATTGGATCGGATGTATTCTTTTTTTATTGATGATCTCAGACATGATAAAAATAAGAAAGGTCAAGGCCAGGAACATGACTGCATATTTTGCTGATCTTTCGGCTTTATGATATATGTCGACACCAAACAGGAATTCAACTCCGAATGCTGAATCGGTAACATTGTATGCATCACCGAGCCATTTTTGCGGATAAGTTCTGTTGAGCTCCAGTATGAACCATTCTGCTGTAAATCCATCTTTGTCAATGTTTCTATTATCGGGCAGGAAGGCACCCATAAAACTGGGATCCGTCCAGCTGGAGTTCAGCTTTACATTTGTAGTTTTACCCATTGGGACAAAACTCAACTCCTGGCTTCCATTGAAATCTATTGTGAAGCTGAATTCGTTTTTTTCTTTTTCCAGTTTTCCCAGATTTGCGGAGATCCCCGATTGGAAGACCTCTTTTGAAGGAATACCCGGACCTGTTTCGTAGGACCTACCGTTGAAATCAATGTTAATGACTTTGTTGATGCCCCGCATATCGCTAAGTCCATAAACAATAGTGGTTTCATCATAAAGAATATCTTCTTCATTGATCTTCCATTTGGAAAAATCAGGCTTATCAAAATAACCTGAAAAACTAAATTCCGAGGAATAAACGATCACCTCGTATATACTGCGATATCTGATTTGTGGATTAACTGTCCCATGTATTTTTAATTCGGACGGAAGGAAATGTGCGAATTTCTTATATTTCCTGATCTTATCATCATCCACATAAGTTGTGAAATAGGGAATGCTGATCATGGGTCCGATCAATAACTGGTCATGAGCCCATTTTGAACTTACTTCTTCGATGACTTCATTTCTTGTTTGTTGTCTTTCTCTGATCAGGGATTGTATCATCCCGGTAGGGATAAGCAATAGTAAAACAAGGATGGAAATGATGATGAATTTGAAAGTGATGGATTCTCGTATCCAGGAGCGCATGTTTTGGTTCATCTTAATTTGATTTGGGATTTATTGAATAACATAAAATCACGAACTCTTATTATCAGAATACATAAGGTTATTTCTTAAAAAAAATTAAAATTATATGTACTGTTTATTATCCATTCACGGTTAAATCCCTTAATGAAGCAATGACAGGATACTTTGATCTGAATTTATGACGCTTATATCTATCCATTTTAACCGCCACGATCCCCAATCTTTCTGCGGCCCTGAGATTATGCTCCAGGTCATCGATGAAAAGCACTGCCTGAGGTTTTACATTTAATTCGCCAAGCGCAATTTCAAAAAGTTTTCACTTTTGCTTCCTGCTGTTATACATGGAGGAGATCACAAAACACGAAAAGAAATCCAGTAGGCCTTTGTTTTTGTAAACGCGCCTCAGGGGAGGCCAGGAATCGGAAACGATACCCAATTTATAATGGTCCTTAAGTTTCTCAAGGGTGCTTTCCACATCTTCAAAGAATGTGAACTTCCCGTCATTGTACACGATGTCCCTGGCAAGTTCATCTGCAAGTGCCTCCATATCATCTGCCTTATATTTTGTTTTCCTGAAAAAAATGGTGTAGTACTCCCTGAAGAGCTGGTATTCTTCCTCTTCGGTTTTGATATCATGCTTTTTGGCCGGCAGCTTCAATGAAGGCATCTATTTCCTCTTGAATTCTCTTATTCTGTCCATCCTTGTCTTTCTTTTCCCTGGCAGGTTGTTTATCCTGAGGATGATCACGGAAAATATCCTTTCCATATTTTTTGATGAGCTGAAGCGCCTTAAAGATGCGCTTTCAAGCTGTTTCCAGGATATTGGCCCGGCGGGGGTTTAGAAAGATGAGGACATATTTGTTCTGATCCAGCTCCAGGTAATCCAATACGATCTGTCTTGCCTTTTTTCTATTGGGCTCATTGATAAAACTTAATGAATATGGCTACGATGAATTGCCAAAAGAATAAACTAATAAAAAATGACATTGAAGATATTTATTTCAATTTGTAATCTATGGAAATTACACAAGAATAAATATGCTTCATCAACCAATGATGCAAAGATCAGATAAAAGAGATTGGCAGGAAGAAAAAATTATCAAGTGGTGTAAATGGAATTGAACATCACATAGTCTGTGGTCAGATCCGTACCCCAGCCTTTTGCATTGGCTTTGCCTTCTTTCATATCCAGTTTGATGTGGATGTGAGACTCACGAAGCAGTTTCTTCAGGTAACTTTTGTCCACATCCACCGGGACGCCGTCTTTCAGGATAATTGCCGTTTTACTTTCCGAACCCAGGTGCAGGTCTACCTTTTCGTAATTAAAGGGAACGCCTGCATTCCCGGCTGCTGAGATGATCCTACCCCAGTTGGGATCCCGGCCGAACATGGCTGTTTTGACAAGCGTTGAGGTTGAAATAGACCTGAGAATCGTCCTTGCTTTTTTAACACTTTTTGCATTCACCACCTCGTATTCGATGAATTTGGAGGCCCCTTCCCCATCCGACACGATCTGTTGTGCCAGGTGCATCATCATATCTTCCAGATTTTTCCTGAACACGCGATAACCTTTGTCTTCCTTTGTTTTCAGCTCATCATTCTGTGCTTTGCCGTTGGCAAGCACAGCCACCATGTCGTTGGTGGAAGTATCACCATCCACCGTGATCATATTGAAAGTAACATCAACTACTTCTTTTACGGTTTTTTGAAGTAGTTTGGGATCTATAGCCGCATCCGTAACAATAAAAGAAAGCATGGTTGCCATATTGGGATGGATCATGCCGGATCCCTTTGCGATACCGGCCATGTTCACTTCATAACCCTCCAGGTCGAATTCCACAAAACCTTCTTTGGCAAAAGTATCCGTGGTCAGGATGGCATTGGCCACAAAAGTACCGGCATTGGATTTGGTGGTCAGTTTGCCCGCATTTTCCTTGATGCCCTGCACGATTTCTTCGGTTGGAAAGGGTTCGCCGATCACACCGGTTGAAGATACCAGCACCATTTCCTTTTCTATTTTCAGTTCCCCGGCCAGGATTTCAGCCATTGCTTCCGCTCCGCGCATGCCCTGTTCGCCATTGGCGGCATTGGCATTTCCTGCATTGATTACAATGGCCTGTGCTTTGCCGTTTTTGATGTGTTTTTTCGACAGGCTAACAGGAGCCGCCACAACCTGGTTTTGTGTAAAGACGGCTGCTGCACTTGCCGGAACAGTCGAGTATATGATGGCCAGGTCTCTTCTTAAAGATTTTACGCCGGTATGTGCTCCCCAGCATTTGATTCCTCTAACATTGGTTAAATTCTTAATCATATTACTTTCTGTTTATTAAAATTTGGAAAAATATTTTACGGGTTGACAGGTATTTGGGTCAATCCCGTTTTTTCGTCCCAACCGAACATGAGATTCATGTTTTGTACAGCCTGCCCGGCTGCTCCTTTTACAAGGTTGTCGATCACACTGATGATGATGATCATATTCGTTCTCGGATCATGGTTGATATTAATATCACAAAAATTTGTCCCTTTCACATCTTTGATTGCGGGTGGGAATTCACGGATCCTTACAAAGGGTGCATCCGCGTAAAATTCTTTATAAATGTTGATCAATTCATTTTCGTCCGTTTTTTTCAGGGGACGCAAATAAGTTGTGGAAAGTATGCCCCGGTCGACCGGCAGCAGGTGCGGTGTGAACTGGACCATCACATTGTTTCCTGTTACTTTTTCAAGGATGTTCTGGATCTCGATGGTGTGCCTGTGCGTTTTTAATCCGTAGGCCTTGAAGTTATCATTCACATTTGAATAAAGATTTGTGGGCTTTGCCTTGATCCCTGCACCTGTTACACCCGATTTTGAATCGATGATAATAGATTTTGAATCCACATATTCAGCCATCAGCAAAGGAGCTGATGCCAGGATCGCACTGGTGGGATAACAACCCGGGTTGGCCACAAGACCGGCCGTTTTGATTTTATCCGCGAAAAGCTCGGGACTGCCAAATACAGCATCCTCTATCCCCTGGCTGAAAACATGCTCGGTATTGTACCATTCTTCGTATACATCTTTGGGTTTTATCCTGAAATCACCCGAAAGATCAATGATCTTAAAATCTTTGCCGGCATGTTCTTTTACGAAGTTCATGGAAACGCCATGTGGCAGGGCCAGAAAAACCAGGTCAAGATCATATTGATCTATTTCTTCCAGAGATTTCAGTTTTTGTTCTTCTATGGCCTGAAAGAAAGGATGTACTTCCGAAAACTTTTCCCCGGATCTGCTTTCAGAGGTTATGATCTCTATGTCAACTTCAGGATGTTTTTTCAGGATCCTGACCAGTTCGGAACCCGTATATCCTGTTGCACCGATAATTCCAATTTTTTTCTTAGTCATGTGTTTTCAGTTCATTTAGTGATTCAATCAATACTTCAATTACTTTTTCCAGGTCTTCTTGCGGAATATTCAGCGCGGGCAGCATGCGCAATACGGTATCTGCCGTAGAATTCACCAGGACTCCCTTTTCAAGCATTTTCGCCACCAGGGGTTTTGTGCCGAATTCAAATTCAACTCCTATCATCAGTCCTTTGCCCCTGAATTCTTTAAATCCTGGCAGTTGTAATGTGTTTATTTTGTTTTTAAGCCAGTTTCCTTTTTTTCCCGCCCTGCTCAAAAGATCTTCCTTTTCAATTGCTTCCAGGGTGGCCAGACCGGCTGTACATGCCAGTGGGTTCCCACCGAAGGTTGTCCCGTGATCCCCAAAATCGATGGCTGAACTCACCTTTTCGCTGGACAGGATGGACCCCATCGGAACACCTCCACCCAGTGCTTTTGCCAGGGTCATGATATCGGGTTTGACACCCGTATGCTCGTGGGCAAACATCTTTCCCGTTCGTCCCATGCCGCATTGTATCTCGTCGAAAATAAGCACAATGTTGTGTTCATTGCAAAGCTTTCTCAATGCATGCAGGAAATCCCGATCTGCAAGATGAATACCGCCTTCTCCCTGTATGGGTTCGATAATAAAAGCTGCTGTTTCTTTTGAAATTGCATTTCTTGCAGCTTCAATATCGTTAAAAGGAATTTGCTTAAAACCACCGGGCATTGGATCGAATCCTTTTTGCATTTGTTTTTTACCCGTGGCGGCAAGGCTGGCCAGGGTGCGCCCGTGGAAAGCTCCCGTAAAGGAAATGACCTCACCGCCTCTGCCGATGCTGTGTGCATATTTGCGTGCAATTTTGATGGCCCCCTCAACTGACTCAGCGCCGCTGTTGGTGATAAACACCCGCTCCAAAGCTGAAAGCTGAACAAGCTTTTCCGAGAGTTTTACCTGTGCTTCGCTTAGATAGAAATTTGAGACATGGATTAATCTGGAAAGCTGTTCCTGTAAGGATTTCACAAGGTCAGGATGATTATGACCGAGGGCATTCACAGCGATGCCACCCAGTGCATCGATGTATTCATTCCCCTCAACATCCCAAACATGGCTGCCCTGTCCGCGGGCAAGTGTGATGGGATATCTTTTAAAAGCTTGCAGATAGTACTTTTTATCTAAATCAGAATTTTCTTTATTTGTCATGGTATACGATATTTATTTTTTGATCAATGTTCCGAATTTGTTTTCCTCTATGGATAATATCTGTTCGGGTTTTGTCCCGTTGATGATCTTTGCGGATAAGGCTCCTTTGAGCATGGCATTTTCACAGGCTTCCATTTTGGGGATCATACCGCCCTTTATTGTCCCATCAGATGTAAGCTTTTTAATCTCCTCCAGGTGCAGGCTCCTGATAATGGTATCCGGCTTGTCTTTGTCTTGGAGCAAACCATCCACATCGGTCAGTATAACGAACTGATCTGCCTGCAGGGCTCCTGCGAGGGTTCCGGCAAAGTTATCGCCATTGATGTTGTAACCGTTGCCTTTTTCGTCTGCGGCAATGCAGGCAATTACAGGAATGAAGTTTTTTTCAAGCAATGCATCGATCAGGGTTCTGTCCACGCTGGCGACATCGCCCACCTGTCCCAGGTCGATCAGTTCTTCCTTCCCGTCCATATATCTTTTATGCTTTCTTTTTGCAGCGATAACAGTTTTACCATCCTTTCCTGACAAACCCACCGCTTTGCCGCCGTTTGTGTTGATCGTATTGACGAGATCGCTGTTCACCTGGCCTTTCAGCGCCATTTCAATGAATACAAAAGCTTCAGGTGTGGTTACACGCTGTCCGTCGATAAATTCGGATTCAATACCTGTCTGTTTAAGTATCTTTTTGATGTAGGGCCCACCGCCATGCGAGATGATCACATCAAAACCTTTTTGTTTCAGAGAAATGATCTTCCTGATCACATCCTTTTTTAAAGATGCATTTGTCATGGCGTTTCCGCCATACTTAAATAATATAAGTGGTTTTTTATTCATTGCATTTTCAATATATATCTTAGGTTCCTGACAATCACGTCATTTTCATAAACCATTCATCCATTCCGAATTCTCTTAATTTGCAGGCAATTGTGCATTCATTTTGCAGCATTTCCAATACAGCCGGGCTGTAAATGGATCTGTTCATTTGTTTTCAAAATGCCTCAGGGAAATAATGCGGGAAGCGCCGACCCTTGTTGATCCGGCATTTTGCAAATGCCCGGTTCGAGCCGGATTATAAAGTAGTGACGATATTTATGCTCACTGAAAGTAATAATAATATGCAAATATACGAATATTTGCTGAAAGTGTGTGATTTATTGAATTTTCCGGCGAGCAGGCCCCATTCGTATCCACACAAATATTTTTTCACGCAGAGGTGCGAAGACGCAGTTTTTAAGGTTATTTCTTTGCGACTTGGTGGCTCTGCGTGAAATCCTTTTATTACAGCTTAAGAAAAAACTCCGCTTGTGTTGAAATTTAAATTTGCAAAGTTATTCTCTTTCGCACTTAATCCAGATCAAACCGATCCAGGTTCATGACCTTATCCCAGGCTGCCACAAAATCCTTCACGAATTTTTCTTTCGCATCATCGCTGGCGTAAACTTCTGCAAGGGCTCTCAACTCGGAGTTTGAACCAAAGATCAGGTCTACCCGGGTTGCTTTCCATTTTGATTTGCCCGTTTTGCGGTCGAAGCCTTCATAGGTTCCTTCCGGATCAGAAGCAGGTTTCCAGTCCGTATTCATGTCAAGCAGATTAACATAGAAATCGTTGCTAAGGACTTCCGGTTTATCTGTGAAAACTCCATAATCTGAATTATCGAAGTTGGCATTTAACATACGCAAACCACCCACAAGAACTGTCATTTCAGGCGCAGTTAATGTTAACAACTGTGCCTTATCAATCAGCATTTCTTCAGTGCATTTGGCATATTGTTCCTTGTGATAGTTACGAAAACCATCGGCTTCCGGTTTCAGCACTTCGAAGGACTCCACATCGGTTTGCTCCAGGGATGCATCCGTCCGCCCGGGTGTGAAAGGAACCTTTATGTCAAAACCGGCATCTTTTGCAGCTTTTTCAACGGCTGCACATCCGGCCAATACGATCATGTCGGCAAGCGATACTTTTTTATCACCGGATTGAGCCTTGTTGAATTTCTCCATTATCTCTTCAAGTGCTTTAAGCACCTTGCTGAGCTGAGCTGGGTTGTTGACTTTCCAGTCTTTTTGCGGAGCAAGTCGAATGCGTGCACCGTTGGCACCGCCGCGTTTGTCGGATCCGCGGAATGTTGAAGCGGAAGCCCATGCTACCGAAACCATTTGAGATATGGAAAGTCCGGAATCAAGTAATTTGGTTTTTAATACAGTTATATCATGTTCATCGATCAAAGTGTGGTCTACTGCAGGAATCGGGTCCTGCCAGATCAGATCTTCCTCTGGTACTTCTGGCCCAAGGTAACGGGATTTGGGTCCCATATCGCGATGCACAAGCTTGAACCAGGCCCGTGCAAAGGCATCCGCAAACTCATCCGGGTTTTCGTAAAAGTGCCTGGATATCTTTTCATATTCCGGATCCACTTTCAGGGCAAGATCCGTGGTAAGCATCATGGGTGGATTTTTTTTATCCTTGATGTGTGCATCCGGCACGTTTTCATAGGCTGCCTCATCTTTTGGTTTCCACTGGTATTTGCCACCGGGACCTTTATGCAGCTCCCATTCATATTCAAAAAGGTTTTCAAAGAAACCCATATCCCACTGGGTGGGGTTATTGGTCCAGGCGCCTTCAAGGCCACTGGTAATGGTATCTGCTCCTTTGCCGGTACCAAAATTGCTTTTCCAGCCCAGGCCCTGTTCTTCTAACGGGGCGGATTCAGGATCCGGTCCATTGTGTTCTTCAGGAGCGGCACCGTGTACTTTACCGAAAGTATGGCCACCGGCGATCAGGGCCACTGTTTCGTAATCATTCATGGCCATGCGTTTGAAAGACTGCCGGATAAACTTAGCGGATTTTGCCGGGTCCGGCTCTCCGTTAGGTCCTTCCGGGTTGACATAAATCAATCCCATATGGTCTGCGGCCAGGCGGCCTGCAAGATTCCCGTCCTCATCATGACGCTCATCTGCCAGCCACTCGTGTTCTGGTCCCCAGTTTATATCTTTTTCCGGTTCCCATATATCTTCACGCCCACCTCCGAAACCAAAGGTTTTAAAACCCATGGATTCCAGAGCTACATTACCGGCCAGTATCATCAGGTCGGCCCAGGACAGTTTGTTGCCATATTTTTGTTTTATGGGCCAGAGCAATCGCCTTGCCTTGTCAAGACTTACATTATCAGGCCAACTATTGATAGGAGCAAAACGCTGGTTGCCTGTTGCTCCGCCCCCACGACCATCCGCCAGGCGGTAGGTTCCTGCGCTGTGCCATGCCATGCGGATAAATAGACCACCATAATGTCCCCAGTCTGCCGGCCACCAGTCCTTTGAGTCAATCATCAGCTTGTGAAGGTCTTCTTTAACAGCACCAAAATCAAGACTATTAAAAGCTTTTGCATAATTGAAATCCTTTCCCATGGGATTGGACAATGAAGAATGCTGACGCAAAATTTGCAGGTTTAATTGATCAGGCCACCAGTCACGGTTTTGTGTACCAATCTTATGCCTGTGGTCACTACCAGCTCCAGTCACCGGGCACTTACTCATTTTATTAGAATCATTTTCCATAGTTTATTCATTTTATTGGTTTATACTTATGTTTTTCTGAAACTCCCTTTTATATGAAGAACAATATCTTCTATCCTGAAATCCGGTATATTCTTTTTTTTAAAATACTTTCTAAGGATTTCATCCAGTTCATCATCAAAAAAGTCTTTGATCACATCTGATGTTGTATCGTACAAATGATGATGCTTTTCAACAATGCCGTCATATCTCATGATATCTTTTTCGGTCTTCACCCTTTTGATCAGCTCATGCTCCACCAGTACATTCAGGACTTTATAAACAGTACCTGTTGCAATTTCCGGATGTTCTTTTTTGATATAGTCGATGATACTGTCTGCCGTTGGGTGATTGTTTAATTTGAAAATAGCTTCAAGAATCACCATTCTTTGTGGGGTGATCTTCAGGCCCTTTTCCTTTATTTTATTTCCGATTTCTTCCCTGTTCATTTTTTGGAAAATTATACTTACAGGAGAATAGTTCTCTCTTAAGATTAAACAAATATAAGGTATTTTTCTGCGGAAATCAAATTGTGAAGGGGTCATTAAAATAGGGCCCTGGCCTTATCGTAAAGCAGAACAAAGTTGTTTCGTTTATTCAAATTTACTCAAATCTATTTTTTTACGATTCCGATCAATTCTTCTTTTGTTACAATTTCTTCACCCATATAAGGTTTGTTGAACCCAAACACCAAGAATCCTGAATCGTTTTGGTAGTGGCTGTTAACCTTCCACACGCTATCGTTAATTGTGCTCAGTTGTTCTTTTTTATACGTCCAATTTGTCGCAAAGAACAACGAAATTAATCATTGAACCCTTTTTTCTAAATCGTTTATAAATGTAATTGCCAAATATGAAGTGTTATGTTCACATGATGTGTATTTATCATCACCCCCTGATCGCCTCAACCCCGGGCAGCTGTTTGCCTTCGATATATTCCAGCATGGCACCGCCGCCGGTAGAAACATAGCTGATTTTGTCGGCCAGCCCCATTTGTTTGATGGCCGCAACCGAATCTCCTCCACCTACCAGTGAATAGGCACCTTTTTCTGTGGCATCCGCAATGGCTTCGGCTATGGCTTTGGTTCCTTTTGCAAAATTCGGTTTTTCAAATACGCCCATGGGACCGTTCCATAGAATCGTTTTGGAGTCCCGGATCACTTCCGAAAAAGTCTTGATGGCTTCTTCACCAATGTCCAGCCCCATCCATCCCTCAGGTATGTTGTGCGAAGGCGTTTGCTTTCTTTCGGCATCATTGTCGAACTCCGAAGCTGCAATGGTATCTTTGGGAAGATAGAGGGTAACGTCTTTTTCTCGGGCCTTGGCAATGACCTCGTTGGCCAGGTCGATCAGGTCTTCTTCTACCAGGGATTTTCCCACATTGCCGCCCAGGGCCTTGATAAAGGTAAACATCATACCGCCCCCGATGATGAGGTTGTCCACTTTGTCGATGAGGTTCTCGATCACTTCCACTTTGCCGGAAACCTTGGCGCCGCCTAAAATTGCGGTAAATGGCTTCCGGGGATCTTCCAGCACCTTGTCCATGTTTTTGATCTCGTTTTCCATGATATAGCCGAATAGCTTTTCTTCCGGGAAGAAACGGGCGATCACTGCCGTGGATGCATGGGCACGATGTGCCGTGCCAAAAGCATCGTTCACATAAACATCTGCAAGGCCGGCCAGCTTTTTTGCAAATGCTTCATCGCCGCCTTTTTCTTCTTTGTGGAAACGGAGGTTTTCCAGCAGCAAGACTTCACCGTTTTGCAGGGCTGAGGTCATGGATTCAGCTTCTTCACCAATGCAGTCGCTTGCAAATTTTACTTCCTGCCCGAGTTGTTCGGAAAGATAAGGGATCACATGTTTGAGTGAAAACTTTTCTTCCGGTCCTGATTTGGGACGGCCCAGGTGCGACATCAATATTACTGCACCCCCCTTTTCCAGGATCTTTTTTATGGTCGGGATGGCTGCATCAATCCTTGTGGAATCGGTGATCTTATATTCATCATTCAGGGGTACGTTAAAATCCACACGTATGATTGCTTTCTTGCCTTCAAAATTATAATTGTCTATGCTTTTCATGTTCAAAAAAATTTTGGTTTTTAGATATTCAAAATTACAATTTTAGCAGGAAAACTGTAGGCCGGTATTTCAAATTTTAATCCGCCAGTAGGCGGACAAGTTTTTTCTTTTGATACTCCGCTGCTCTGCGGCGGGGTAGTTCATTTTTTCTCCTTAAACTATATATTTTTTTAGCAAAAGATGGTTTTTTATCTGAAGAAAAGTCTGAAAAAGTATGAATAAAGACTCCGATTAATTGATATATTTGTTAAGCATAAAGCAATAGTTATGGAGCAATTCGAAGAACGTATCATTTCCAAACTACCCAATGCAGGCACTTCCATCTTTGCTGTCATGAGCAAGCTTGCCCATGAAAACAAGGCGCTCAATCTTTCCCAGGGTTTCCCGGATTTTGATGTGAACCCCGATCTGATCGACCGGGTTTATCATTATATGAAAGAAGGCCATAACCAGTACGCACCCATGACCGGCACCCGTATCATCCGCGAACGGATCGCAAAGAAGGTGAAAGATTTGCATGGCGCGGAATATAATCCGGAAACAGAGGTCAATATCACCGCCGGTGCCACGCAGGCCATATATACCGCCATATCATGTATCTTCAAAGAAGAAGATGAGGCCATCATTTTTGAACCGGCTTACGACAGCTATGCTCCTGCGGTGATCCTGAACGGGGGAACGGTAAAATATGCCAGGCTAAGCACTCCAGATTTCAGGATCAACTGGGAGGAACTCACCGGGATGATCTCCCACAACACCAAAATGATCATCATCAATACCCCACATAATCCTTCAGGAATGGTCCTGGAAGAGGATGACATGAAGAAGCTGGAGCAGCTCACCCGCAATACCAGTATTATTGTTCTCAGCGATGAGGTATATGAACACCTCATCTTTGACGGCAAGATCCACCAGAGCGTTTGCAAATATCCTGAACTGGCCAGGAGAAGTTTTGCCATCGGCTCCTTCGGGAAAACCTTTCATGCCACCGGCTGGAAGATGGGCTATGTGCTGGCCCCGAAAAACCTGATGGTGGAATTCAGGAAAGCCCACCAATTCGTAGTATTTACATGCAATACACCCGTGCAACTGGCCATTGCCGATTTCCTTAAATACAAAAAGAACTACAACAATGTCGGCAAGATGTACCAGAAGAAAAGGAACTTCTTTGTCAGGCATCTCAAAAAATCCAGATTCAGGATCATCCCTTCATACGGCACCTATTTCCAGTTACTCGATTACAGCGATATTACCGATGAGGGGGACATGGAATTTGCCGAAAGGCTAATCCGGGAGCATGGCATTGCCAGTATTCCGCTATCACCCTTTTATCATAACAACCACAATCCAAAAATGCTGCGTTTCTGCTTTGCGAAAAAGGAAGAAACCCTGAAAAAAGCTGCTGACATCTTATGCGAGATCTGAAAATAAGTTTCATTCAATCCGATATTGTCTGGGAAGATCCTGAAGAGAACCGGAAGAAATTTGCAGACAAAATTTCCAAACTGAAAAGCGGGGATCATCTGATCATCCTCCCCGAGATGTTCAATACAGCTTTCCCGGTGGATCCCCGGCAATTTGCTGAAAAGATCGACGGGCCGACATTTGAATGGATGCACGAAAGCGCAAAACAGGCGAATGCCGTAATCACAGGCAGTCTGATGATAGAAGATGATGGCAGATATTTCAATTGCCTGGTCTGGATGGAACCATCCGGTAATTATAGAACTTATTTTAAACGCCATGTATTCCACCTGGGTGAGGAGTCGGGATTTATTTCAAAAGGGATGGGGAAGATCATCTGTGATTTGCATGGCTGGAAGATTAGCCCCATGATCTGCTACGACCTGCGGTTTCCGGTCTGGGTGAAAAACACCTACCGGGATGGAAAATTTGAATATGACCTGCTGATCTTCGTGGCCAACTGGCCTGAGATCCGCAATTATCCCTGGAAACAACTGCTGATCGCCAGGGCCATGGAAAACCAGTCCTATGTGATCGGGCTGAACAGGGTAGGGGTAGACGATAAAGGCATGTCCTATTCGGGCGACAGCATGCTGATCGGCCCGGATGGCAAGGTCCTTTCAGCAGCCGGAGCGGGAAAAGAAGAATCCATCAGTACCCGCCTGTCAGCAGGTGATTTAAAAGAATTTCGTAAAAGTTTCAACGTTGGTGCCGACTGGGATAATTTTACAATCCATCACTGATTCAGTTAGATATTATCCCTACAGTGGCTATCCGTTAGACACCCCTCTAACTCCCTTAAAGGGGAGAATCAGCCAAGCCTGTGGGTGCGTGTGTATTTCCCCCTCCGGAGACTAAAGGCTTCGAGGCTGTTAATGATAAGAAGGGTACTTTACGGACAGGCTCCGGCTAGAAAGAAGAAATGGTGATTTGGACAAGAAAGACGGATAAAGCTTATCTTTGCAAAAAATTTCATTTGAAATTTTATGAACATCATCATTGCAGGAGACGGAGAAGTAGGATTGCATCTTGCCAAGGAACTGGCAAATGAAAATCACAATATTACCATTGTGGATCCCCACGAGGAATTGCTCAAAATGGTGGAATCCCATACGGACCTGATGACCATTACAGGTGATTCCACTTCCATCAATGTGCTGAGAAATGCCAACGTTAAAAAGGCCGATCTGCTGATCTCCGTGGTGCACGATGAGCAGATCAACATCATAACATCCATTGTTGGGAAAAAACTGGGTGCAAAAAAAACCATTGCCCGGGTCAACAGCATGGAAAACCTGGATGAAGAAAACCGCAAGGTTTTTTATGAATTGGGCATAGATGCGTTGGTTTGCCCTGAGGCCATTGCTGCCGAGGAAATTATCACCCTGTTGCACCAAACCGCGGCTACAGAGATATTCGAGTTTTCTGAAGGGAAATTGTCCCTGTTTCTGATCAAGCTTGAAAAAGGAGCCATGGTACTGAACAAAACACTGAATGAGATTGCTTCCGAGGTTCCCCACCTGGATTTCCGGGCTGTGGCCATCCATCGCAATTCCACCACCATCATTCCCAAAGGGGAAGATGTATTCCTGGAGAACGATCTTTCTTATGTCATCTCCAAACCCAGCGGGGTTGAGGAACTAATGAGGATGGGCGGCAAGCAGAAGATTGACATTCGCAACATCATGATCGTGGGTGGTGGCAGGGTTGGTCGTACGGCGGCAAAGCGCCTGGAAAAAGAATTGAACATCAAATTGTTTGAGTTTGATAAGGAACGTTGCATTTACCTGACGGATTACCTGGAAGATACTTTAATCATCAACGGGGATGCACGGGATATTCAATTGCTGGAAGATGAAGATATCAGAAGCATGGATGCTTTCATCGCTGTGACCGATAATTCGGAAACCAACATCCTGACCTGTTTGCATGCACGCAAATACGGCGTTCAGAAAACCATTGCCCTGGTGGAGAACATCGATTATATAGATATTTCACAGAATATAGGAATCGATACAATCATCAATAAAAAGCTGATCACGGCCAGCTATATCATCCGTTTTACCATGGGAGCAGAGGTCACATCCATCAAATGCCTGAGTGGTATCGATGCCGAAGCCATGGAACTGGTGGCAAAACCAGGATCACAAATTACGAAGAAACCCATCAGGAAATTGAAGATCCCAGATGGTGCAATCATCGGGGGAATCGTTCGGGGAGATGAAAGCCATATTGCAACCGGAGATTTCCAGGTTGCGGAAAACGACCATGTGGTGGTTTTCACGCTGCCCCATGCCATTCATAAAGTTGAAAAGCTATTCAGCTAGAATCCTTATTATTTTATAATTTCGCACAAAATCATTTTGCATGAAATCAGGGCTGGGTATCAACGTGCTTATGATCACCAGGGTGATCGGCTTCCTGCTGATTGTGGAAGGTGGTTTTATGTTTACCGGGATTCCCTTTTCGCTTTATTATTGTGATAAATGTTATGACCTGATCTATTCCGGATTGATCACCGCAGGGGCGGGTGGTTTGATGATGCTGATCGCCTGGAATCCGAAAAACAAAAACATCGGCAAAAGGGAAGGCTACATCATCGTATCACTTACCTGGGTGGTGATCTCTCTTTTCGGCACCCTGCCATACTTATTCAGTGGTGCCATACCCGCTTTTACAAATGCCTTTTTTGAAACCATGTCGGGATTTACAACAACAGGAGCGTCCATACTCACCGACATAGAATCATTGCCCAGGGGTATTTTGTTTTGGAGAAGCCTTACGCACTGGATCGGAGGCATGGGGATCATCGTGCTTTCGGTTGCCATTCTGCCTGTATTGGGAATTGGCGGTATGCAGCTTTTTGTTGCCGAAATGCCCGGCATACAGCCGGATAAACTGCACCCCAGGATTACGCAAACAGCAAAAAGATTGTGGGCGATCTATTTATTGCTAACAGTAGTACAAACAGCTCTTTTGCTGTTTGGCGGCATGGACCTCTTGAACGCTCTTTGCCATACTTTTGGAACAGTTGCCACAGGGGGTTTTTCAACACAGAATACCAGCATTGCCGGATATTCTCCTTTCATTCAATATGTGATCATCATTTTCATGATCCTGGCCGGGACCAATTTTACTTTGCACTATTTTGCGTTGCACGGTAGATTCAGAAGGGTCTGGAAAAACGAAGAATTCAGGAAATACATATATCTTTTTTCCATCGTAACCCTATTGCTTACCGCATCACTTATGTTGCTCAGACATGAAGAACTGGAACTGGCATTTCGCGAATCTCTCTTCCAGGTGGTTTCCATTATTACCACCACCGGATACGTTTCTGCCGATTACCTGCTGTGGCCGGGGATATTGTGGATGGTCATTTTCCTGCTGATGTTCGTGGGTGGCAGTGCGGGTTCCACCGGCGGTGGAATCAAGGTCGTGCGACAATTGTTGTTGTTCAAGAACAGTGGCATGGAGCTCAAACGCCTGGTACATCCCAATGCACTGATACCGGTAAGGCTGAATGGTAAAGCGGTCAACCAGGAGATCATCTTCAAGGTGATGGCCTTCTTCCTGATCTACATCATTATTTTTGCTTTCGGTATCTTGGTGATGTCGATGCTGGGCCTTGACTTCGAAACGGCCATTGGTGCTTCGGCAGCAACCCTGGGCAATATCGGTCCGGGAATCGGGGAAGTTGGGCCTACCGGGAATTATGCAAGTATTCCGGTTTTCGGAAAATGGTTCTTGTCCTTCCTGATGCTGCTGGGCAGACTGGAACTTTTTACAGTGCTGATCATTTTAACACCGGCATTCTGGAAGAAGTAAAATTTAAGGAGGATAAAATCCTTACTTTTGAAAAGATAATAGGAATAGTATGATCAAACTTTCAGTTGTCATTATCACCTTCAACGAGGAAAAGAACATCCGGCGTTGTCTGGAGTCTGTCAGGGATGTGGCCGATGAGATCATTGTAGTGGATTCCCATTCAAACGATAAAACCCGGGATATTTGCCTTGAATACAATGTCTGTTTCCATCAAAATAAGTTTAAAGGTTATATTGAACAAAAGAATTTTGCGAACAAACTGGCAAGCCATGATCATATTCTGTCAATGGATGCGGATGAAGCCCTGTCGGAAAGATTAAGGAAATCTATATTGTTGGTAAAAGAAAACTGGCAATATGATGCTTATTTTATGAACCGGCTTACCAATTATTGTGGCAAGTGGATCCGGCATTCAGGCTGGTATCCCGACCGCAAAATACGGCTGTTCGACCGCAGGAAAGCGAAATGGGACGGGAAAAAGATACATGAGAAGCTTTTCCTGGAGAAAGGGTCGAAAACAGCCTTTCTGGAGGGAGAATTGTTGCACTATTCTTTTTATTCCATCGAACAGCACAGCAATCAGATCAACAAGTTTTCGGGCATCAAGGCAGAGGTTATGTTCGAAGACGGAAAGCGCAGCAGTGTGTGTAAGATTGTCTGCCGACCTTTTTTTACCTTCATACAGAATTATCTTTTCAAACTTGGATTCCTGGATGGTTTGCATGGGTACCTGATCTGTAGGAACAGTGCACATTCAACTTTTCTGAAATACAGCAAATTGTATAAACTACAAAAGGCTGAGAAACAAAAATCCACCCTATGAAGCTTTGTTTTGTGAATACGAGCAGGGCCTGGGGCGGAGGTGAAAAATGGCATCTTGAAATGGCCCGGCAACTGCAAGCGGGATCTTATGATGTTAGTTTGATTGCTGCCAAAGGAAGCAAACTGGCAAGCCTCGCCCGGGATTCCGGACTGCATGTATATCATTTGCCTATTGGGAACCTAAGCTTTGTCAGTCCATGGAAAAGGTTGAAATACAAACGGCTGTTAAAAGAAATCGCTCCCGATGTCATGATCATCAATGCGCCTTCGGAGCTCAAGATATGCTCGCCCATCAATAGAAAACTCGGGATCAAAAGCGTTTACCGGCGGGGAAGTGCAATCCCGGTGCGGAACACCTGGCTGAACCGGAAAATCTTTCGTAAGAATATCGATCTGATCCTGGCCAATTCGGAACAAACCCGGAAAACCATTCTCAGGAACAATCCACAACTCTTTCCGGAAAAATCCATGGCTGTGATCTATAACGGGATCGATCTGGAAAAATACGATTATCAAAGCATAACAAAAGAAAATAGAGCCAAGGAAGGGAAATTGATCATCGGAAATGCCGGACGCCTTGTGAAGCAAAAAGCACAATTCTATCTGATTGAACTGGCCGTGGAGCTGAAAAATAAAAACATCGATTTTCTGATCCGTATTGCCGGATCAGGTCCCCTGGAAAAAGAGTTGAAACATAAAGTAAGCGCTCATAAGCTGGAAGATCATTTTGCGTTTTTGGGTTTTGTGGAGGATATGAAATCCTTTATGTTTGACATGGATATTTTTGTTCTGACATCCCTCTGGGAAGGATTCGGTTATGTTTTACTCGAGGCCATGGCGGCGAAGAAACCCATAATTGCTTTTGATGTGAGCAGCAATCCGGAACTAGTGAAAGAGGGGATCAATGGATATCTGGTGAAATTAGGTGATATCCAGGGTATGGTGGAAAAGATTCTATTGCTGAAAGAAAGAGATAGAGCAGAAGAAATGGGAAAAAATGGCCGTGAAATCGCAGCAAGGAATTTTGAATTAAAAGTATCGGTGAAGGCGCTCGACCGCCTGTTACAGGAAAAATTTGCTGATTAACATGAACTGTGGATGAAAGAAAATGATAAACCTGAGGAAAGATGGCTGGTGATCGTAAATCCGCATGCAGGTTCGGGCAAAGGAAGAAAAGACTGGCCGGGCATAAGGAAGTTGCTGATTGAGAAAAAATTCCGTTTTAAGGAGGTACTTACCAAAGCCCGATTCCATGCAATCAACATTGCAAAAGATCAAATTGAAAAGGGTTGCAGAAAGATCATCGTGGTGGGTGGCGACGGAACATTGAATGAGGTGGTAAACGGTGTTTTCATCCAGAAAAAATATCCCACAAAAGATATTACCATCGGGATGATTACTGTAGGGACCGGCAACGACTGGGGCAGGATGTATCGCATTCCATTCAAATACAAGAAAGCCATCAAGGTATTGAAAAAAGGAAAAACTTTTGTTCAGGATGCCGGAAAAGTCCGGTATCAGCTAAATGGTAACACAGAAAATCGCTATTTCGTAAACATGGCCGGCATGGGTTTCGATGCGCTGGTGGCGCAAAAGACCAATGCCCTGAAAGAAAAGGGCAGGGGCGGAACAACTGCATATCTTTACAACCTGATGACAGGTCTGTTTCAGTATAAGATCACCCGTTTGAAAATCGATGTGGACAACAAAGATGTTTTTGATGGAGATGTCTTTAGCATGAGCCTGGGCATCTGCAAATACAATGGTGGCGGTATGATGCAATTGCCAGATGCCATCCCGGATGACGGTCTTTTCGACCTGACCGTGATCCGTAAAACCAGCAAATTCAAGATCATTCGAAATATTAAGAATCTTTACGATGGTTCCTTTGTGAAACTGGATGAGGTTTCAACTTTCCGGGGAAGTTACATACGCGTAGTTTCCATACCTGAGAAATCGGTCTTCCTCGAAACCGATGGGGAATCACTGGGCCACAGCCCGCTGGAATTCGAGATCATCCCATCGAGTGTTAAGGTGATTGTAAACAAGAAATTTCTGAAAGGGGAGTAGCCTGCACTTGGGAGGAGAACCTTTTCTATGATCCTCGCGCTTTGCGCATGCCAGGTGTGCTCTTTGGTTAGAATGAAGATAAGCGCAGAGGAATGCAGAATAATGATCAGGGCGATCACGGAACCATGACAGAGGAAAAAAGTAATGCTGACATATGATATATTGCAACTTTCAGTCTTGCCATTCTTTGTTTTCTTTGATCAGCTTGATCAGTTCTTTAACAGCCTTTTCCAGGGGGATATTTTTTTTCTGTATGTTTTGTCCTTTGTATAAAGTCACCTGGTTTTTTCCCGACCCAACAAGTCCGTAATCCGCACCGGCCATTTCGCCGGGCCCATTCACAATACAGCCCATCACACCGATTTTAAGACCTTTCAGATGAGAGGTGTTTTTTTTGACTTTCTCCAGCAGTTTTTCAATATCAAAGAGTGTACGGGCGCAAGAGGGGCAGGAAATGAATTCTGTTTTCGTGATTCGGCGTTTCGTAGCCTGCAGTATGCCAAAAGCGATCTCATTAATTTTATCTGCCGGGATCTCCTCATCCCCTTCAATCCAGATGCCATCGCATTGATTTGTTATCAGGGGCTTTGTGAAATCCATGGTGGCACGGATCATAATATCTTCAAGAGCAAGACCGGGATATGAAGCTTTCAGGATTTTCAATTTCCCGGACAATTTGCCACTGGCTGATCTTTGTGCTTTTTCCATTGCATATCTATGTTGCATCTGGTCATAAGCAAGTTCATCCCTGACGAATAAATCAGCCATGTTTTTTTTATTGTTCAAAACCAATGGAAGCTCTGTATCATCGGGTCTTTCCATCCACCAGGTTTCCAAGTGTGCAGGCTGTTTTTGTGCATACTGAATGATCTTTTTTGCTACCGGGATTTCATGAAGCGGATTTTCTGTGAGGGAAACCCGGATGGTATCTCCGATGCCCTCCCGGAGCAAACTTCCGATGCCGGCTGCTGATTTGATCCTTCCTTCTGTTGCATTGCCGGCTTCGGTAACTCCCAGGTGCAGGGGATAATCCCATCCTCTTTCCTGCATCTTTTTTACCATCAAACGGTTGGATTGTATCATGGTGATGATATTGCTTGCTTTGAGGGAAAGTACGATGTCATGAAAATCATTTTGCCGGCAGATCTGTAAATATTCAAGTGCCGATTCCACCATTCCCCCGGGTGTGTTTCCATGCTGAAATAATATTCTTTTGGATAGGGAACCATGATTTACACCAATCCTGATTGCCGTATGATGTTTTTTGCAAACGTTCAGCAAAGGGATCAATTTGCTGCTGATCTCTTCCAATTCATTTTGCACCGTCAGGTCTGTCCGCTTGGCTTTCTTTTTTGAATCCGCAAAATTACCAGGATTGATCCTGATCTTTTCTACGATGCGGGCTGCAATTTCAGCAGCTTTCGGGTTGAAATGAATGTCAGCAACGAGCGGAATGTTATACCCCTGCTTTGCCAGTTCCTTTTTGATTTCGGATAGGTTTTGGGCTGCTTTAACAGATGGAGCCGAAATCCTGATCAGTTTGCAACCTGTCTCGAACATTTTGATGCATTGCTGCACTGTAGACTTGGTATTAAGTGTATCGGCGGAGGTCATGGATTGAATTAGCATGGGCTGTCCTCCTCCGATTGAAATATTACCGATCCTGATCTCCTTTGTTTTGAAGTGTTTCACAACGATCTTTTGTAAACTGCAAATGTAGTCAACCTGGAGTAATTGGTTCAAAAAAACAGTTTAGCCGGTGCGGCATATCTTTCTGAGCGTTTCTTTGTCCAGGATCTCAAAATGATTCCCCTCAACACTGATCAATCCTGCATCTTTGAATTCCTTTAGGATCCTGATAGCACTTTCTTTTGTCATGGCCGTCATATCTGCCAGGTCCTGCCTCGAAATCACAACATCGAAATGATCGCTTTCATGCACAAAGTCTGAAAGGTAGAAGATGGCATCTGCGATCCTGCCCGGCATTTGTTTCTGGGTCAGGTTGATAAATTTCTCAAAATTCTTAATGCCCTGTGTGTTTATTTTTTTCATCATTGCAAGGGCAAACTTGTTGTTTGATTTTACAACATCCTGAAAGGTTTCGGCATCGATTAAACACACCTGTGTATCCGTCAGGGTTGTTACGGTAAAATGATGTTTGAAGTCAGTATGCATACCCGGACCGCCAACCATTTCACCTCTTTTAACAATCTTGATGATCAAATTCCTGTTGTTCAGTCCTTCAATATATATTTTGGCCATGCCGTGTGTAAAACATGCAATATGCGTTAATGCAGAACCCTGCTTGAATATCGTTTCTCCCTTTTTATACCTGACTTCATATCTATTTTGGTTCAATGTTTCAAGCTCATTTGGATTCAAAATGTTGAACAAGGGTTGCTTGAAGAGACAATCTTTACACATTAAATTCCTGAATCTTTCCACCATCTTATTTAAAATTAGTCTAAATAGCTACAAACCAGGTCGTTATATAGCCCAACCAATCAAATACTTATCGTTTTCACAATTGACCCTGATCACAAATATATTGATTTTTATCAATGAATCAATGTATTTAGTTATTTAATTATCCTGATTCAAATCATATTGATTTGCGGTTCCTAGATGTAATTTATGATTATTATTGTTAAGCGTTTAACAACAGGGTGAAAAACAAACAAATAAAACGAATAGATTATGAAAAACTTTAAACTCTTATCACTATCCACTGCGATGGTCTTTGCAGCAGCATTGATCATTTCAGGATGTACGAAAGAAGGGCCAGCGGGTGCCGACGGAAAAGATGGGCAAGACGGAACAGCAGGATGTGTCAAATGTCATGATGATTCCCAGATGATCTTTGCTGCCTCTGTTCAGTGGGAAGCATCTACCCACGCTACAGGTGGTAATTTTGAAAGGAACGGAACCAGTTGTGCACCATGTCATACCAGTCAGGGATTTGTTGAAGTTATTGAAACCGGTGCTATGGAGACAGCCGAGCCGATCAACAATCCGGCACCTGTTAATTGTTATGCATGTCACAAGATCCACGAAACTTACACAGTAGAAGACTGGGCATTTACAACATCCGAACCGGTTGAGTTCTGGATCAATGGGGCAGTGGCTGATATGGGCAAAGGAAACCTTTGTGCAAGTTGTCATCAGTCACGGGTACCCGATCCAATGCCGGTTCCGGGAGGAGGTGATGTATTGGTTGACAATATGCGGTATGGTCCCCATCACGGTCCCCAGGGAAATATGCTTGCAGGCAGTGGCGGTTATGAAGTTGCCGGTAGCATGGGCTACAACAATTCTTTACACACCGAACTGATAGAAGATGGTTGTGTTACCTGTCACATGGCAACAGCCTATGGAACCCAGGCAGGAGGACATACCATGGGAACGAGCTATATTTACCATGGTCATGCAGTTGTAAATGAAGCAGGCTGTGTTGAATGCCACGAAGGTGATGATCTTGAAACCATGATCGAAGAATCCAAAAATGAAATAGATAATCTGCTCGAGGATTTAAAAGGCTTGCTGATTGCACAGGGAGCACTTGACAGCACAGGTTATGTACCCGTCGGAGATGAGGGTATTACCCTTTCAATGGATCAGGTTGGTGGTGTTTTCAATTATAAATTTGTACTTGAGGACAGAAGCGGCGGAACACACAATATGAAATACGCCAAAGCCCTCCTGACAAACTCAATCGAATCATTGCAATAGAGTTCATTGCATATTGAAAAAAGGCTTCGTTTGCGCAATGAGGCCTTTTTCGTAATTTGTAATAATATTCAAAGACCTGATATGATGAAAAAAATTATACAAATATGCATGCTTTTCACGGTCATCGCTTTCCTGAGTGCCTGTGAATACGAGTTTATCGAACTTAAAAAACCAGATATAGATCCTGATGTTCCCCTGAGCTTTAAATCGGATATTGTTCCGATCTTCCAGGATGATGGATGTGTTGCCTGCCACAGTACTACAGGTATCGCATTTTCGCTCGAGGAAGCACAGGCTTACCAGAGTATTCAGAATAACAATCTTGTTGATACTGCCAATCCTCAAAGCAGCCCCCTGTATGTTGTTCCCGATCCCAATAGTGCGGAACAGCATGATAAATATAGTGTGGATAATGCCGCCAAAGTACTGATATGGATACAACAGGGTGCCAAAAATAATTAATCCTATTGTTCATTTTAAAAAAAGGGAAAATGAAGAAATTTACAATCATATTATTTGCTTTGCTCATAGGAGCGGGTTCATTGCTTGCACAGGAAGAGAAGAAAAAAGATAAACCCGTCAGGGCACCTTTCGAAAGCGGGATTTTAATCGATAACCAGACCGTCATTGTACCTACGAAAAAAACGCTTGAATTTGTGATCGAACACAGATTTGGAGAAATAAAAGATCATAAAGACCTGTGGGGGATTTATGCGGCCTCCAATATTCGACTTGCTTTAAACTACAGTTTGCTGGATAATCTTATGATCGGCCTCGGCACAACAAAAGACCAAAAACTTCAGGATTTCAGGGCGAAATATATTGTTTTTGAGCAAACACGTGAAAATACCATTCCGGTAGGTGTAGCCTTTTATGGAAACATGGCCATCGATGGAAGGGAGAAAGATGTTTTCGGTAAAGATTACAAGTTTAGCAACCGCTTTAGCTACTATGCCGCGCTTATCATTTCCCGGAAAATAAGCTATGGTATATCCGTACAGGTGGCCCCAACCTTCTCCCACATCAATAAAGTGCAGAAAGAATATGAGCACGACAAGATCGGTATCGCTTTCAGCGGCAGGGCCAGGATAAGCCCGCAATCTTCCATAACTTTGCAGTGGAATCAACCCCTTGAAATAGAAGGCATTTATGAACATCATGAACCGGCTTTAAAACCCAAGGCCAACATTGGGATCGGCTGGGAGATCTCTACCAGTACCCACGTGTTCCAGATGTTCGTATCCAGCGGAAGGGCCTTGGTACCACAGTATAACATGATGCACAATACCAATGATTTTTTCGATGGTGGCATCATGTTCGGGTTTAATATTACGAGATTGTGGAGTTTTTAATCCTTATTCGCATTTGCTTCGAACGCTTATGCTGAAGCTTCAGTGGCAGGGTGCGGACGAGAGGTATGATTTAACATGATTGCCGTCAGATAAGTTTGCCCAATGTCCGGCATCAGAAAAATGGGTCCGGCCTTGGGGTTGAATAAGAATTAATTGCAGATATTCACAAAATAATCTATAATAAAGGAGAATAAAATATGAAAAAGTCAAGTATTACACTCATTGCAGGTTTTGCATTTCTGATGATGTCGTTCGGACTTCCCGAAGGGGATAAAACCCCCTGGGAAATTCCGGATGAGTATAAAAACATGGAAAATCCTTATAAAGGCGATAAAGGCCTCGACAGGATCGGAAAAATGCTTTATGCAAAGAATTGTAAGTCCTGTCACGGAAACAAGGGTGAAGCCGACGGACCCAGGGCCAAACAGATCGATGTGCCTATGTTTGACCTTTCGTCGGAGGATTTTCAGGCAGCATATAACGATGGTGAAATCTATTATATGTCCATCATCGGCAGGGATGAAATGCCCAATTTTGAAAGCAAAATCCCTGATGACGAAGATCGCTGGGCAGTGGTAAACTACATCAGGTCACTGAAAAAATAATTTGCCTGTGATCAATGGGGATGTCCGGCATTGTTGGCTGGATGTCCTCATTCATTTTTTCCTAAACATACTGAACAGATGATGATAAAAGGGATGAGAATTCAGGCATTGATTTGGATGTTCTTTTTCATGATTGCTAATGCAGGTTTGTTTGCTCAGCAAACTGACAGCATACCTGAAAATGTTAAGGAAAACCAAAAATGCCTAAAATGCCATGGGAATAAATACTACAGTTATTATAACGATTGGGTGGAAGGAGATGTGAGAGAAAGGATGAATCCGTTTTATGTGATCGATTCTGCAGAATATTACAATTCCAACCATAAAACTTTCACATGCATTGATTGCCATTCATACGAATATGAAGAATTTCCGCACCCAGGTTACCTGCGGATGGAACCTTCCTATTCCTGTATGGATTGTCATGGATTCGGGGATGAATGGGCCAAATTTAATTTCGAAGAAATTCAATCGGAATACGAAAAAAGCATCCACTCTCAAAAGCACAATGAAACCTTCAGTTGCTGGATGTGCCATAATCCGCACGAGTATAAGATCAGCGCAAGAACTGAAGAAAATATCAAAGAAGTAATTGCCTATGACAATGCAATTTGTCTGAATTGTCATGCTGATATTGATGAATTCATGTTCATAGCCGAAAGGGAAAACCCGAATGTGCTGGAAACACATGACTGGCTTCCCAACCAGGCATTGCATTTTAAAAGTGTGCGCTGTATCGAATGCCATGCCGAGCAAAGTGATACCCTGTTGGTAGCCCATAACATACTACCCAAAGAAAAGGCTGTAAAAAAATGTGTCGAATGTCATTCTGATAATTCATTGCTGATGGCTTCTCTTTACCGCTACCAGGCTAAAGAAGAAAGAAATAAGGCAGGATTCTTCAATTCTGCATTGCTGGGTGAATATTATGTGGTGGGAGCCAACCGGAACTATTATCTTAATCTCATCAGTATTGTGTTGTTTGGATTGGTAGTGCTGGGTATTGGTGTTCATATAGTGTTGCGTATCATTAATAAATAGGAAAAGGAGATGGCAGTAAAATATTATTTCTATCCGCTGTGGTTGAGGTTCTGGCATTGGTTAAATGCTGTTTTATGCATTCTTTTGATCCTGACAGGACTGAGCATGCAATATTCGAATCCCGATTTCCCCTTCATGCGTTTCGATCTGGCTGTTTCCATCCACAACATTACCGGTATACTCTTAACTGCGAGCTATCTGATCTTTCTTGTGGGGAACATGATTACCGGTAATGGTAGATATTACCATCTGAACCTGCGTACCATCAGCACTGAATTGATGAAACAGTTCAAATATTACACGCTTGGATTGTTCAGGGGCGAAAAGCCGCCTTTCCCGATCAATGAAAAAAGGAAATTCAATCCTCTACAGAAAATATCCTATGCAGTGGTTATGTACGTATTTATACCCCTGCTTATTATTACGGGTTGGGCGTTGCTTTTTCCCGAGATCACCATACATGACGTATTTGGTGTCAGTGGTTTGCATCTGACAGACCTCCTGCATTTGATCATCGGGTTTTTTGTTTCGGTTTTCCTGATCGTTCATATTTACTTCAGCACCATCGGGGCCACACCCCTGAGCCACTTTAAGGCCATGTTTAACGGCTGGCATAAAACACACGATTGATTGAATGTGCTGCAAAAGCAGCATGATTGAAAATATTTTTATTATCAAATAGCTGAACGCAAAGGTAGAAGGGCAGGGCATTGTAAATAACAAGAATCATGAACTTATGAAACTGCCAAGATCATTTAACAACTGGACATCACTGATGGGAGCAATCATTGCACTCGTCAGCCTTTTTATTATTGTATTTCTTTTTCTGGTATCCGTAATCTTCGACCAGGGGAGTTCTTACCTCGGTTTGTTCATTTATATTATATTGCCAGCGTTTCTGGTGATCGGGCTCATCCTGATTCCCATTGGGACCTTTGTTAAAAAGAAACGTGAGAAGAAAAAGGAGCCTGCGCATAAAAGTGGCTGGCCCAAAATCGATCTGAATGATAAACGTTACAGAAATGCTTTTTTTATTTTCACTTTTGGAACCGTTATTTTTTTGATGCTTTCGGCCATCGGAAGCTATGAAGCATATCATTATACCGAGTCGGTAGAGTTTTGTGGTAAGGTATGCCACAAAGTGATGAAACCTGAGTATGTAGCTTACCAGGAATCACCCCATGCAAGAGTAGCCTGTGTGGATTGTCATGTAGGTCCTGGTGCCGACTGGTACGTAAAATCCAAAATGTCGGGCCTGTACCAGGTTTATGCTGTTACAACGGGGAATTATCCCAAACCCATTCCTACTCCGGTAAGGAACCTGCGCCCTGCCAGGGAAACATGTGAAGAATGCCACTGGCCGGAACAGTTTTACTCGAGAAAGCTGCAATACCGCAAGCACTATATTGCCAATACCGAAAATACCGAATGGGATATTAGCATGCAGATGAAGATTGGCTCCAATTATGAAGCCCTCGGATTTAAAGAAGGCATTCACTGGCACATCAATCCGGATGTTAAAATTGAATATTATGCCACCGACCGGGAAAGGGAGAACATCCCATGGGTGAGGTATACGGATTTGAAAACCGGCAAGTCAGTCGTTTACCAGGATCCTGATACCAGCATTGATATATCAAAAATAAACCAGTCCGAAATTCGTGTAATGGATTGTATGGATTGCCACAACAGACCTTCACACAAATACCATCCTCCGCAGGAGTTTGTGGATAATGCCATTACGGCAGGCAGAATACCCAAAGATCTTCCCGATATTAAAGTTGCAGCCATGGATATTTTGAACAATGATTTCCCAACCACCGACAGTGCCATGGAGTACATTGAACAAGAAATCAGATTTTATTATGAGTTTTTATATCCTGATATCTATGATACCAATAAGGCTGTGATTGAAAATGCAATTGCTGTTTTGCAGGAAGAGTTTAAAAAAAATATTTTTCCTGAAATGAAGGTGAAGTGGGATGTATATCCCGATCATATCGGCCATTTGAATACCGAAGGATGTGTTAGGTGTCACAATGATAAACACATTTCAAAAGGAAACAGGGTGATTTCAAGAGATTGTAATCTCTGCCACGAGATCAAGGCGCAAGGTACACCCGGAAACAAGGAATATGCTATGGCTGAAGAATCGCTTGAATTCAGGCACCCCGTTGATATTGGTGAAGAATGGAAAACCACATATTGCGCCGAATGTCACAGGGATTTATACTAATCTATACTTTGCAATACTGAGAAGATCGAAAATGAGAAGAAGGTTCTGGGAGTACCCCTGGGGATACAGGGAAAGTTTTACCATTGGGATTGTATTATTGTTTCTGGGTTTTTTTATTGAGCTTGTATCACCAGTTGATGCGATCTATTTGCCCAGGTGGCCCTTCAATTTTATATTGATCCTCGTTTTGATCGCCTATATATATATTTCCTACAGGATGGTGAAACATCCCTTCATGAAATGGCTGTCCAGTGTGCCTGCAGCTATATCCTCCATTTCTTTGTTTACCATCCTGGTATTGTTACTCGGTTTTATTCCGCAAACAGATGAATCGGGAGGTTCACTGCTGGTTGATCTGGGTCTGACACATGTAACAAGGAGCTGGCCCTATATCTTGTTATCCTTTTATTTGCTGATCATACTGGGCTATACCACAGTGCGCCGTTCATTCCCCCTGAACCTTAAAAATTTTGCTTTTTTCCTGAATCATGCCGGTTTATGGATTGTCATCGTTGCTGCCTCCCTGGGTTCATCCGATCTGAGACGGTTAAATATGACATTGCAGGAGAACCAGGCCGTTTTCAGAGCATATGATGGTGAGGGCAGGGCATACCAGCTTCCCTTTGCCATAAAATTACTCGATTTTCATATCAAGGAATATCCTCCCAGCATCGGGCTGGTCGATAAAAATACCGGTCAGTTTGCCATTGACGAAATGGGACAACTGATCGCAGTTGAAAAAGGACTCAACACCGAATTCGGCCAGTGGGAAATAAATATAGATGAATATTACGAATCCGGATTCCCCGACAGTACAGGATATACCGAGAGTGAGCGGGTCGGGGCTCCCCCGGTGGTGCATATGAGGGTTAGAAACACAATTACGGACGAAATTAAAGCGGGGTGGCTGACCAGCGGCAGTTTTATTGTGCCGAACAAATTCATGCATCTCTCTGACCGCTGGGCGATCGCTATGCGGGTACCCGCACCCATGGAATACAGTTCCGAAATACGCTTTTTTACATCCATGAAAGAATATGAGGATATCACCATCAAGGTGAACAAACCCGCTAAAATAAATGGATGGACCCTTTACCAGACCGGATATGATGAAAGGATGGGCAAATGGTCGCAGGTGAGTATTGTTGAGATCGTGAAAGACCCCTGGCTGCCCGTCGTTTATGTGGGAATCTTTATGATGCTGCTGGGATCGCTCTACCTGGTCTGGATGGGAAGAACAACGAAAAAGACTGAAAATGAACTGGACTGATTATTCAATTTATATGATCTTATCATCAGGGCTTTGGATACTTGCCCTGATTATACTCGTTTTGCCAAGGAAAGTAAAAGTGATTCCTGATATTTTTCTGCTCGGAGGTGTTGTATCCATTGTAATATTCACCATTGGCTTGTGGTTGAACCTGGAAAGGCCCCCTTTCCGAACACTGGCCGAAACAAGGCTCTGGTATGCGATATTCATCTCGCTAATAGGTATCATTATTTATTATCGCTGGAAGCTCCTCTGGATGCTTGCCTACAGCCTATTGATGGCCATATTGTTCTTGTTCATCAATTATATGAATCCCGATACTTTCGATAAAACCCTGATGCCCGCCCTCCGGAGCCCCTGGTTCATCCCCCATGTGATCGTCTATATCATAGGATATGCCTTCCTGGCTGTTTCATCCTTGATGGGTCTGAAAGGACTCTACCTGATGTACAGGAACAAATCCACGGATAAAACCATAAAACTGGCAGACAACATTGTTTACATCGGATTTGCTTTTTTAACATTCGGTTTGCTTTTCGGGGCCTTGTGGGCAAAAGAAGCCTGGGGTCATTACTGGACCTGGGATCCCAAAGAAACATGGGCCTTTCTCACCTGGCTGGTCTATTTGCTGTACATCCATTTCAGGGTAAACAAAAGAAAATACGTGAAATCTTCTCTCTGGATATTGTCCCTGGCTTTCGTCGTTTTGCTGATTTGCTGGTTTGGCATCAATTATCTTCCATCGGCACAAAACAGTGTGCATGTTTATTCCTAAAGGACCTTAGACCCTGAAGCCCGGAAGGATTTTGTATTTTTGGGTCTTAGAACCTTCAAAGCTATGCTGCATACATCTCATATTGAATTGGACAAAAGCGCATTAAACAACAATATCCAGTACATCAAAAGCCGGATGAACAAGGATGTAAAGTATTCCATGGTCGTTAAAGCAAATGCTTACGGACATGGAATTGAGGAAATCCTGCCCATGATTGAGGAATGTGGTGTGGATCATTTTTCCGTATTCAGTGTAGCCGAAGCCATGCGGGCCTATGAGATCAAAAAAGACTACTGCGATCTGATGATCATGGGTTTTGTGGATGATGATTACCTTGAATGGGCGATCGAAAGAGGTATTTCATTTTTCGTCTTTAGCCTTCACCGCCTCAAACATACCATAGAGATGGCCCGCAAAATAGAAAAGAAAGCAAAGATCCACGTGGAAATTGAAACCGGTATGCATAGAACCGGTTTTTGTGAATACCAGCTCGAAGAAGTGGTGAGTTTGTTAAAACAACATTTCGTGTACTTGGAAATTGAAGGCATTTGTTCGCATCTGGCCGGAGCCGAAAGCATTGTGAATTATAAACGAATCCTTGAACAAATAAGAACTTTTCATGAATTATGCGACTGGTTTCACGATGAAGGCTTTGATCCCAGGTACAGGCACCTGGCCTGTTCGGCCGGTGTTTTGAATTATTCGGACTCTGTCATGGATATGGTGCGGGTAGGCATTTCCAATTACGGTTTCTGGCCCAGCGATGAAACAAAGATGATGCACATGAAAGAGGAAGGCTTTGAAGAAGATCCCCTCAAAAGAGTTTTGTCGTGGAAGAGCGAGATCATGAGTGTAAACAAAGTACCCAGAGGGAAATATGTAAGTTACGGGAGAAGCTATATTACCAACCGAAACAGTTTGATCGCTACGGTACCGGTTGGCTATGGATACGGATTCAGCCGGACTTTGAGCAACAATGGCCATGTGCTGGTCAGCGGAAAACGGGTGCCGGTTGTAGGCACTGTCAATATGAATATGGTGGTGATCGATGTTACGGATGTGAAAAATGTAAAAGTAGGGGATGAGGTGGTACTGATCGGAGAGCAAGGTGATACGTCAATTTCCGTAAGTTCCTTCAGTGATATGAACAATAGCATGAATTATGAGCTTTTAACCCGCTTGCCAAATCATATTCCAAGAAAGGTGATTTGATTTGTTATCATCCTGCTTACCAAGGCTCACAACAAATTCCTCAATTTCTTAATTTTCAAATATTCAAGGGTCAATCATTTTCCGTTTATCTTTGCGATATGGGATTCAAAAAATGGACAGGCAGAAGGATCGACAGACTGTTCACCGCTATCGCCGGACTGGCAGGTGGTGTGGCGGCCGGACAGTTCCCGCAATACATTGCACAATACCTGCAGCGCCTTGGCGGTCATATTGACGAAGCCCGCAGAAGCGCCCTGGAATTTGGTATCCCCGAACTTACCCAAAGAGCCCGGGAACTGGAAGAAGGCATGCAAGCCATTCAGGAGGCCTCAATCCTGGGTAAGATATTTGCCTTCTTCCGGCATGCCGACTGGAACATTGCCGGCCGTGCCTGGGAGCATTTCACCCCCGGCATCACCTTCGACCCGGAAGGATTGATATATATGCTCATCGGCAGTTTCATCGGATTCGTAATCTACGATCTTTTCACTGGCCTGTTTCAATGATTATCTATTAACATTGAGAAAACACCAACGCGTCATAGTTAATTCCAGCTACTTTGTAAAACGTTTAACCCCCGAAACTTTAGTGAGGTTGGTCAAAACTTATTGATATACTCAAACATATCCAGCCAGAAATACTGTCCCAGTCCGAATGAAAAAGCCATGATTCCGAAAATACCATGAAGGATTGTTATAAATAAAACACTTCCTGTTTTTTCATAAACCATCGCCAGGTAAATGCCCATGAAAAATGACAAGCTCATGGAGATCCAACTGTAATAAACGATATGCATAAAACCGAAGCTGATGCCGCTGCCTATGATAAGGGTTGTTTTGCTCCTGAATAGCTCCCTGTATCTCCTGAAAAAGAAAGTCTTGAAAATGATCTCTTGTATGCTAGCTGAAAAGAGGGGGTAGAAAATGCAGAGCATGAACCAGAGCCTGAGGTTCATCCGGGGCAAATTGAAAAGATTGGCAGGATCGAAGTACCATACCGAAAGCAGCATCAGGATTCCTGTAATGACAATTGTCAACAGGTTCTTAAACCATATCTTTCGATCGATGTTGAGCTTTAAAAGCTCCATGAATTTGAAACCTGGTGCTCTGTATAAGTAAAAAAAGATCAGGAGAACTAAGGGCAGAAGGAAAGCAATGGGCCTGAAAACGATTTCAGGGAAAAGATATAAGAACAGGGGAATGGCAAAGAATAATAAGATAAACTCAAAACCGAGGTAAATTCGTTTCATCTGCATATTGTGATCAATGTACCGGCTTTGTTATCTGCCATAATAGGGATATTCTTCTTCCTCTTCCACGATCTCCGCACAACCGAAACCCTTGCTGTTCAGGGTGCCGAAGCCTCCGTAGAATCCGTTTTTAATAAGATGTTCGGGGGCCTTGATTTCAAACTCGAAAGAATAAGCCGGAATGTTTTTGGTTCCGTTATTCCCTGATTTAATAGGTGTATCCACTTTTTTGGGTTTGCTGAGGATTTCCATTTCGGCATCTTCCAGGTCCATCTTGGCCTGGGCCGGGTTCTTTCCCTTTTTGATCAGCTCTTTTTCGATCAGGTTTTTAAAAAAGTAGAATTTGTATTCATCATCTTGCGGGTTAAGGAAGGCTTCCGGAATTTTGTTTTCTTCTTTTACAAAATCCGGGCTGATCACAACCGGCGATATCAGCCTCAATCTGGTCTTTTCATTCAATTGCTCATCCAGGGGTACTACATCCCTGAGCTCAAAAAACACCCGGCTTTTCTTATCTCCCAGCGAAAGCTCCTGTCCGGTAAAAAGGGCTTTGACATATTCAGTAATATCAGTATTGACAAGACTGCTCAGTACCATTTCGATGCTATCACTCAATAACATGATCCGGTCTCCGCGGATTTCATATTCGTTTTCATTCAGGAGGAAATTTGAAAAGGTAAAAATCTTAAAAACCTGACGGCTCGAAATAAATCCGTTCTTTTTCAGCCAGCCCCTGTAATCCGGATTGCCCTCACGGATGGTTTTATAAATCCAGCAGGAAACCGGGTACTGATAATGAACCGGTAATATGGGCAATGGGCTTTTTACCCGGTCGACAGAAAAAATTAATTTGAAACGCAAAATCCCTATGTTTTGTTAATAATGGAAATTCCTGATTTTTTTGTGAACTTTTTTCGAAATGCTGTATCAATCTTTTTCTTAAACCAAAAATAAAGAAAGATATATGCTTATGAAAACAATACTTGCAGTTTTTTCTTTATTTGGAAACATTCTAAGAAAGTTCCAGTTTCACGCAGAGTTGTTAGTTTCTTATTTAAATAAATCAACAGGCAAGATCACCGAATACTTCTCAGATTAGCGTGAGGGTGAAAAGACTTCATATAAAGCCAGGATGCTCGTAAAATTTTCTTACGTTTCCACAAATTATGTATTTGCGGCTTAACGTGAAAAATATTTTTTCCGAATTTTGTTAAAAATAATCAAGATGAAAAAACTGCTCTTAATTCTTATGTTGCTGGCCAGTTTTTCTTTACAGGCCCAGTTTGAAAAATATTTTCACGACAAAAGTCTCCGCATCGACTATTACCATACCGGTGATCATGAATCTGAAATCTTTTCGATCGATGAATTGCTGGCCGAACCAAACTGGGGAGGTTCAAAAATTAACCTTGTTGATACCTTCAGGTTGGGAAAGTATTATTTTGAAGTGATTGACCTTGCAAGCGATAGCATGATCTACTCACGGGGATATTCAACATTATTCGGGGAATGGCAGAACACTGCTGAAGCAAAGGAAACAAGCAAAAGTTTTTCCGAAAGTGTGTTATTCCCTTTTCCGAAGAACGATGTCAGGGTGGATTTTTACAGCAGAAACTGGGAAGGTGAGTTTGAGATAAAATTTACTTATGAAGTGGATGTAGATTCCTATTTCATCAAACCGGAAAGAAGATTAGAATATCCCGTATATGAAGCTTATATCAGCGGCGATCCGGCCGAAAGCGTTGACATATTGATTTTGCCAGATGGTTATACAAAACGGGAAATGGCCTTGTTCCAACAGGATTGCAACACTTTTATGGATGCGCTTTTTTCTTTCAGTCCATATGATCAGAATATGGATAAATTCAACATCCGGGGCGTACTCGCTCCTTCTGAGGATTCGGGTGTGGATATTCCGGCAGATTCGGTCTGGAAAAATACAATCTTAAGTTCTTCCTTTTATACCTTTGATTCGGAAAGGTATTGTATGAGTCTCGACAATAAAAGCATACGAGATCTTGCCGCCAACGCTCCTTACGACCAGATATACATCCTGGCCAATGATTCCAAATACGGAGGTGGTGGGATTTATAACTTTTACTGCCTGAGCGTAAACAGCAACAGTGCTGCAGCCAAGATTTTTATCCATGAATTCGGGCATGGTTTTGCAGGACTGGGAGATGAATATTATGCCGACGAAGTGGCCTACAGCGATTTTTACAATACCGAAGTTGAGCCCTGGGAACCCAACCTAAGCACACTTGTAAATTTCGGATCCAAATGGCAAGAGCTGCTGTCTGATACCGTACCCGTTCCAACCCCGGCCGAAGCGCCTTATTTGGATATACTGGGTGTTTTCGAAGGAGGCGGATACTCTGCCAAAGGGGTCTACAGACCCAAATACGACTGCCTGATGAATACATTCAAGGGAAATGAATTCTGCGGAGCCTGCAAACGGGCCATTCAAAGAATGATCGATTTCTATGCAGAATAATATCCTGTAGGTTTAATGTTAATTTAAGACTATATCAAAAGCTTGATTAACCGCAATGGACGACAGGTTTCAATAAAGAACGCAAAGAAAACGCTTCAGAATGTGAACCCTTTGCCTCCGTTGCGATTTATTCGCGAACTTTGTGCTTCACAATTTTACAACTCCTGATACAGCCTCGCTTTGAAAATAAGAGCTGGTCTTCAGCCCAGAATTGATTTCCAACAATACTTACCCCATGCTGAAGCATGGGGGCATGGCGGAGTACAGATGAATGAGGGCTTCAGCCCGAAACAATTTCTTCGTCCCCTGTGAGCTACAATTCCTATTTCACAAAAACCATCGTCCTTTTCAGCACTTCATTTTTGGTAGAGAGCCGAAAGAAATAAACCCCAGCAGGCAAACCATGATCTGCCGGGTTGAAACTTTCAATAAACTTTCCACGAAAATGATATTTGTTCTCAAATAACTGAACTACTTTTTCCCCATGAAGATTATAGATACTCAGACTCACATCACCGGGCTCCATGATCTTATAGGCGATCTTCGTACTTACCTTGAAAGGATTGGGATAATTTTGTTCCAGGCTCAGCAGGCTGGGGATATTTTCTTCGAAACCCACGATATACGGATCCACAAGGGCTGTCCAAACACTCAACTCTCCTGCATCCTGTCTGGTCCAGATGGGTCGGATTACATTGTTGAAGGCAGATACATTGTTGTAATCTCCGAAAAAAATGTTGAATCCGGTTTCAGGATAAAACGGACTTTCACTGACTTTGAAATTGTGAAAAGTTTCACCTCCATCTCTTGAAACCGCCATGTAAACATCCGTATTGTTGTCATCATAGTTTCTTCTGTCATACCATACAAACCAGAGATAACCAGTTGCCAGGTCCACATCCATCCAGGTGAAGAACTGCTGGCTGCCTGGAGGATCGTCGTTTACTCTGATGGGCTCTGTCCAGGTATCACCCCCGTTTGTGGATTTTACCAGCCATACGTCGGTATCATCCATCCCATTTCTCTGATCTGACCAGTTAACGTAAATCGTACCATGATGTTCACCGCCACTCAGATCGCATTTGGTAATGGGCAAACCATTGCATCTGGAAATCCCCGGAATATCATAATCCCAGCCTCCCGGAACATCGGTAATGAAAATATCTTCTTCCAGCCAGGTTTCTCCTTCATCCAGGGAGCGGTCAAAAACCAGTCCGGCAGGACCTACCCAGGCAACATAAATCTCGCCATTGGGGCCTACAGCCGGAACAGCGCCTTCAACGGTATTGTCGCTGTCGACACAATTGCCCGAAACTTCATTGATCTGCATGGCTTCGGACCAGGTTTGACCGGCATCCGTTGATTTAGAGAAGTGAATATTGCTGTAATCGTCCGGGCTATAAGATGCGTAATCATCAAATTGTGTCCAGGTTACATAGATATTGTTGTTGCTGCGGTCAATCACAGGCCATTCTTTGTCCTGGGCCTTGGTGCCGTTCAGCCCCATAAAAGTTTTCTGTTCCCAGCTTCCGCCAGGCTGATCAAGCTTTTGAGAGATGATCCTGTCTATCCAGCTTCCCACTCCGACCGGGGGATTGGCAAGATGGAAATAATAATAAGCTCCTGCGGTATCTACCACAACGGAAGGATCACCCCATACTCCCCAGGGGGATTCCAGAAATCCGATCGACCAGTTTTCTCCCCCGTCAGTTGAATAATAATATCGATTGATAATAGCACCCGCTACCATATGATCTGTGTTTTTTGGATTGATGATGATAGAGGGTTCGCAGGGTTTGTAACCGAACTGGTTGTCATCAATCAGTATGTTGGTGTGCTGAGCCGATAAGAAAACAGGCAGAAACACCATGGCCAAAAGGTAAATGTTTTTTTTCATCTCGCTGGTTTTTCTTCTGGTAAAATTAATACAATTCATTGTAGCTGTTTCACGGATTTTACCTGTGGTATTCAGATTTTATTAATTTAGACCCCTCAAAATACGAATGGTTGCATGATGAAGAAGTTCCCTTTGCACTGGCAGATATTTCTGGCCCTGGTTTTTGGTGTTTTGTTTGGTGTCTTTTTCCCGGCTCAGGTGAAATACATTAGCTGGATGGGGGATATCTTTATCCGTGCCCTGAAAATGATCATCATTCCTTTGATCTTAAGCTCAATTATTTCGGGTGTAACCAATATTGGAAATGCTGAAAACCTTGGAAGATTGGGATTAAAAACAATACTGTATTATGTCATGACCAGCACACTGGCCATTGTAACCGGTTTATTGTTTGTTAATTTATTGCAACCTGGTGTTGGGGCCGACCTGGGTTTATCCCGGAATGTGGAAGACCTGGATATCATTACTGATTCCTTTGGCCAAACCCTGATCAAAATCATCCCAACAAATATTTTTCAGGCTTTTGTAGAGAACAGAATGCTATCTGTGATCTTCTTTGCCATTCTGTTTGGGTTCTTCATTACAAGAACAAACAGAAAATCGAAAAAAGTCCTAACCGATTTTTTTGATGCGGTTTTCGACGTGATGATGAAGATTACTTTTTTCATCATTCGCTTTGCCCCGCTTGGTGTTTTTGGGATCGTTGCATTGCAGGTGAGCGAATCGGGCGATATATTGGATTTGGCGCAAAGCATGGGCAAATACATGCTGGCAGTAATGCTGGCACTCGCAGTCCATGCGATCATTACACTCCCGCTCCTTACCCGTTTTTTCGGAAAGGCAAAACCACTGAAACATTTCAGAAATGTGACCACACCGCTTTTGACTGCCTGGTCTACTTCATCTTCCAGTGCAACGCTTCCACTGACTATACAGGCAGTGGAGGAAAATGACGGGGTATCCAATAAGATCTCCAGTTTTACACTTCCGCTAGGGGCTACCATCAACATGGATGGAACGGCATTGTATGAATGTGTCGCAGCCATGTTCATCGCTCAGGCCTATGGTATCGACCTGACATTCGGACAGCAAATCATTGTGGTTGTAACGGCTCTGTTGGCTTCTGTCGGTGCTGCTGGGATTCCAATGGCAGGTCTTGTTATGATTTCAGTAATCCTTTCTGCGGTAGGGCTTCCGCTGGAAGGAGTGGGCCTGATTCTTTCAGTCGATCGTATCCTCGACATGTTCCGCACAGCTACCAATGTGTGGAGCGACAGTTGTGGTGCGGTGATCATTGCCAAATCGGAAGGGGAGGAGCTGAAGGTATAGCCTTCGATCGCTTTCGTTTCACCCTGAGAGAATATAAAGTTTTATCCCCTATGCCCTGTATCCGAAAATAGGCCCGGGAATCTACCCGGGAATTAATACTATTTGTTTTCGGTTTTATATTGCCCCTTCGGGGCGCAGGGCAAAACAATCTCCATACGTTTCACAGGGTAAAATGTGGTTTTTATTAAATTCGCCCTGAAAGGGCAAGATACCTCAGGGCTCCAGAGCCATCCTGTTGATAATTCCTGAAAATTAAAATACATCTCCCTTTCATTAGTTATTACCTTAGTACCCGGGTAAATCCACAGATATGAGCAAGTCAAGCAAAGGCATGCGTGTTGGGATCCTTTCTGCCGGAGGCGATTGCCCCGGTATCAATGCTGCTATACGCGGAGTGGGAAAGACAGCCATTGTGGAATACGGCATGGAAGTGTTCGGCATATCATCCGGTTTCCTGGGGATGATCAACAAGGAGTATTCCCAGTTATACGAAAGGGATCTTTCCGGCATACTTACCCTGGGCGGCACCATCCTGGGAACTTCCCGTGAAAAACCTTTTAAAAAAGAAGGCAATGGTTTGAACCAGATCGACAAGCCCAAGTTGATCAAAAAGCATTACAAAGAACTCGAACTGGACTGCCTGGTTTGCATCGGTGGCAATGGCACCCAGAAAACGGCAGCCAGGCTGGCCGAGGAAGGACTCAACATCATTGGCCTGCCAAAGACCATCGACAATGATGTTTGGGGCACGGATGTGACCTTCGGATTTGATTCGGCCCTGTGGATCGCCACCGATGCCATCGACCGCCTGCACAGCACTGCCAACTCCCACAAGCGCATCATGGTGATCGAGATCATGGGGCATCATGCCGGCTGGCTCGCCCTATACTCTGGCGTTGCCGGAGGCGGTGATGTAATCCTGCTGCCAGAGATCAAATACGATATGGATATTATTTACGAATACCTGCAGAACAGGGCTGACAAGAAAAAACCTTATTCCATCGTGGTGGTTGCCGAAGGTATTAAGAAATCCAAAAGTGGATCGGCAGCCCAGTATATTGGTAAGAAGATCAGAAAAAATACCGACCAGGAAGCCCGGGAAACCATCCTGGGGTATATCCAAAGGGGAGGAAGTCCTTCACCCAACGACCGCATCCTGGCCACAAGGTTTGGCGCACACGCCGTGCAGTTGATACATGAACGCAAATTCGGGCACATGGTGAAAATCACGGGGGATAATATTGGTTCCGTCGACCTGAATGAAGTTGCCGGGAAATTGAGGACCGTACCGCCAGACCACGCCCTGATCCGCAAGGCCAGGAAAATGGATATTTGTTTTGGAGATCGCAAATCATGCATATAATGAAACTATCAAGATTCTTTTCTTTGCTTTTGATCATTACAGCTTATAGTTGTTCTTCGCCAAAACCTGCCCAGAACCTTGATTACGGGAACATAAGCTATGAAGGCGGGAACGGTAAAAATTATAAAAAAGCCGTGGTCATTCGAAATGCCGATAATATGAACCAGGGTATGAAGGCCATCAGGCATTATCTGACTGAAACCTATGGCAAACAGGGCCCCGATTGGGTGATGTTCTCCAAAGGCCAGAAGGAGCAGGATGGCCGTGAATACTACCTGTATGAGATTGCCCTCAAGGATAAAAAAAGAACGAAGATCATTTATTTTGATGTGACGGGTTTCTGGGGGAAGTACTGAAATGGAACACGGATGAGGCTGATCAGGCGGATTTACCCGGAGCCTTAAAATTTTATACTACCTTTTTACAATAGCTGTATTTATCATTAATCAGTTAAAATCTGCAAAATCCGTGTCATCCGCGTTCTATCTAATCATGCCGCAAAGCCTTCACCGGATCGATCCTTGCCGCCCTTGCCGCCGGGTATAATCCCGCTGCCAGGCTGATCAATATTGAAAAGGCAATGGCTCCCAGAATCAACCAGATAGGGAAATAAAACAGGTCAACAGCCACTTCATCATCCGGAACGATGTAATTGTTGATAACCAGTGTAGCCACCCTGGTAAACAGCCATCCCAGCAAAAGCCCGAAGATGGCACCGATAAGACCAATGGAGCCGGCTTCCACGAAAAAGATGGTCTTGATCTCCCGGTCGCTTCCGCCGATTGCTTTCATGATTCCAATTTCACGGGTTCGTTCCAGGATCGACATCACCATGGTGTTGATGATGCCCAGGGCTGCGATCAGCAGGGCTACTACCCCAATGGCGCCAAGTATGGAATCCATGATGAGAAAACCTCTCTTGATCTCTTCCAGCTGATCGCTGATGGAAAAAACATGCATATCCATGTCTTCGATTTCCTTGCGGATGCGACCCATTTCCTGAATATCTCCCACGCGCACATAAATGGAACTGTACTGATTTTCATCTTTTCCCGGGCTCAAAATATCCCAGATACTGCTGAAACCAAGCGTCGGGATTTCACTGGCTGTTTTTGCCGGGATCACAGCCCCTCCTTTGATATCACCCGAACCAAAAGGCCCGGAACGTTTTAAAATGCCGGTCAGGGTGAAAACAGTTGAATCTTCACTGAAAGCTTCTTCACCTGCACCATTCATCATGGCAAAGGGATTTTTCATTACTTTTTTCACGTCAATGGTGGCTGCCACCAGGAATAGCTTCTTCCCGATCATCGTATCGGCATTCACGAGAATCCTGTTTTCTGATGAGTCTTTCTTGCTGAGCTTGTTCTGTTTGTCATCGATGCAAACATAACCAAGCCTGCGCATGGTTTCCCAGCTCAATACCATTTGCCGGCCGGTATCTGAAAGCAGGAAAGTACCGGCCATAAGATCTTTGTAGGGCTTGTATTTGCCCATGGCTGCAGGCAGGGCCTGTGCACGGGTTGATGTGTTTTTCTCACCCATTACGAGTTTGCAGGGTAGAATGATTTCGGGGTGGGCGATCGCTACACCCTCTACGTTTCGGATCAATTCCAGGGTGGAATCGTTCAGGGGTGCTTTCTTTTCCTTCATGGCATCCCTGATGCGCCCCGGGTCAGGATGCTGAATATCATCCATTCCGATTTTTGCTGCCGTAACATTCATGCTGGTAAACAGATCGTTGTTTTTAAAAGCATCTGTAATGTTTTTCTGTATGCCTGTTCCGAAGGAGATCATGGATGAAAGTGCTCCGATGCCGATCACCACACCCAGTATCGTAAGTATCGACCGCAGCTTGGTCTGCCACAGATTGGAAAATCCTATTTTGATTAAATCCCTGATATTCATTTTACCTGATTTTTTCGTCCATGATTGCACCATCTTTTAGTTGGATCAGATGATCCGAAACGATCTCCGCAGTTTCCCGGTCATGGGTTACCATGATGATGGTAAGTCCGCTTTCTTTGTTGAGTCTTTGCAGCAATTGCATGATCTCATGGGAAGTTGAGCTGTCGAGGTTCCCGGTAGGTTCATCGGCCAGCAATACATGAGGATCATTGGCCAGGGCACGGGCAATGGAAACACGCTGGGTTTCTCCTCCGGATAATTCATTGGGGAGATGGTCGAGGCGTTCTCCCAGTCCTACGGATTCGAGCAATGCCTTGCTTTTTTCTTTCCTCTTCCTTCCGGTGATGCCGTTAAAAGCAAGCGACAGCTCCACGTTTTCCTGTGCCGTGCGGTGATGGATCAGGTTGAAGGACTGGAAAATGATCCCGACCGTGGTTTTCCGGTAAACCGATAGCTCACGCCTGTTCAGGGCGGCTACATTTTTGCCGTCGATGATGATCTCTCCCGAATCTGGCCTGTCGAGGCCACCGACCAGGTTGAGCAGGGTGGATTTTCCGGAACCCGATTTTCCGACAACTGCCGTAAAAGAACCATCCCTGACGGTAGAGCTGAGATGATTTACCGCCGGGATGGTATTCTCTCCCTTGCGGAATGTTTTGACCAACTCATTGATTTGAATGTTCATTGCATGTCTATTTATCTGGAGACGAAATTAATGATAAATTGTTGCAGTAATCAAGATCGTTAGGAATCTTTTGTTCTCATTGTCAGAGATACTCTCCCAGTTATTTATACATGTTGATGAATTGAATTTTTTGGTTTCATTATCTTTGCTTTTTTTAATATACATTGAAATGAAACATATATCAATCATTTTGATTGTCCTTTACATCATTCCTGTTTTTGGACAGGATGACTGGATAACCTTCTACGAAAAGTCTGATTATAAAGCCACACCGGATTACAAGAAGACAATAGCATATTTTAAGAAGCTAGCGTCTGCCAGTCTCTGGATTGAATACACCACTTTTGGTGAGAGCCCGCAGGGAAGGGACTTGCCCCTGGTGGTCATGGATAAGAACGGAAATTTCAATCCCGCTGCCATCAAAAGATCCGGAAATGCCATCTTGTTCGTAGAGGCAGGGATTCACCCGGGTGAGATAGAAGGAAAAGATGCCATGATGCTGCTGATGCGGGACATGGCTATCTTTAAAAAAGATACTGCTCTGCTTGATCATGTTTCCATTGTATTCATACCCATTTTCAATGTTGATGGACATGAAAGATCCGGACCATACAACCGCATCAACCAGAACGGACCTGAAAATATGGGCTGGCGCACCACCGCCCAGAACCTCAACCTGAACCGGGATTTCCTCAAAGCCGATGCTCCCGAAATGCAGGCCTGGCTGAAGCTTTTCAATGATTGGCTGCCGGATTTCTTCATGGATATCCATACCACCGATGGTGCCGATTATCAATATCCGCTTACCTACCAGATGGAAGTGAACGGCAACATGGATCCCGGATTGACCCAATGGGCAGAAGAAGTCTATCTGCCAGAGATGACAGAAAAGATGGAAGATGCAGGATTTCCAGTATTTCAGTATGTGGCCTTCAGAACCTGGTTCGATCCCACCAGCGGATTGCGCAATGGTGTAGCCGGCCCCAGGTATTCACAGGGCTATGTCGCATTACAGAACAGACCGGGCATACTGGTAGAAACCCATATGTTAAAGTCCTACAAAGTGAGGGTGGAATCGACTTATGAATTGTACCGGATCACCCTGGAGATCCTGAATCAAAATCATCGGGAACTGAAAAAGCTCAACCATGAAGCAGATAAACATGCAGAATCAGAAACATTCCTGAACAAAGCATTCCCACTGAATTACAACAGGTCGGATGAAGACAGCATCATGGTCGATTTCCGGGGTGTGGATTATGAGATTAAAAAAAGTGATCTGACCGGCGGGAACTGGTTTATCTACGACAGCACAAAACCAAAAGATTACAAACTGCCCTACTTTTACAAGATGGAAGTAAGCGATTCTGCCATTCTGCCCCTGGCTTATGTTTTGCCACCCGAATGGCTTGATGTCGCAGAACGACTGAAATTACATGGCATCAAATATTACAGGTTGAAAAAAGATGCAGGTATTAAAGTGGAAAGCCTGACATTTAATGATCCTTCCTGGAGAAACAGACCTTTTGAAGGCAGGTTCATGATGAATAACATTGAATTTGAGACTACTGAAAAGGAAGTTGATTATCCGGAAGGCAGCCTGGTCATTCCGGTCAGTCAAAGGACTTCACGCATTATTGCCCACATTTTCGAACCCAGGGGGGAAGATTCATTTGTGCGCTGGGGATTCTTCAATGCCATCTTCGAGCAGAAGGAATATGCCGAAACCTATGTGATGGAAAAGGAAGCCCGCAAAATGATCAAAGAAAATCCTGAAATGAAAGCGGAGTTTGAACGATGGAAAAAAGATAACCCGAGACTGGCCAATAATCAATGGGTTCAACTCAACTGGTTTTACGCCAGATCTCCCTGGTGGGATGAGAAGATGAATGTTTATCCTGTGGGCAGGATCGTGGATGAAGCTGTGATCAAGGATTTGAGAGGAGTGCTTTGAAAATGGAGTAGCAGTAGCACTCGGCAGCCACTAGAAATTAGTCTTCCTGACTTCGTCATTTGCACAACCTGATAAAAATTTCCATTAAGAAAATGAATATTTGAAACCTTAAGAAAAACCGGGGGGTATCCCATAAACTAAAACAATTCAAGACATTAAGCTAACTGGGTCTTTTTATCGTTCTAATCGATAAATCAAATAATGATCATTTTTAAAAAGTAATTCCTGGTCCAGTTCTACAGCTTGTCCAAATGCCTTTTTTAACACAACAATATATCTGGCACCTTTGTCATGCAAAGCAGCCATCTTATCTTCATCCATTAAGTCGCTGTTTTTAACCAGCCAGCCTTTCCTGTGTGCAAAATACATAGGAGTGGGATTTTCATTGCTGTTGATCAGTATCAGGTCATTTCGGTCAGAATAGATATCCAGATGTTTTTCGAGATTTTCAATTTGTCTATGCTTGTCCTTGATCCTGAAATCATGTTGCTGACTGATGATCCCATCGATGCAAACGATTGCCAGAAGCAACAATGAAAAAGTTTTGGATTTTATATGAACCAAGCCGTATCCGGCAATTAATGCCATAAATGGAACATAGGGTATCATATAATAAGAATGCTTTGTAAAACTGTTTCCTGAGATAAAGATGAACATGAGAAATACCGCAAAGGAAAGCAAGAAGACAGAAATGAGTGTTTTGTTCTTTTTCCGGAAAACCACAAACAATCCCCAGAGAAACAACACAAAGCCAGAAATTTTCATGGCGCTTTCATAGATCTTTTTCGCGCTTTCAAGGGGCCGGTTTATGATCTCCTGCATCCCCTGGTAAAAGTTTTTCCCCATGAAAAAGTACCAGAAGTCGTATTTCTCGACCAGGTGCGGAACCCAGAAATAATACCACCAGAATACCGGCATCACCACCAGCAAGTTTATCAGGACAAAATGGACTTTTTTTCTAAAATGTACTCTGGTGGAAAATATGGGAATGACCATTACAGAAAGCAATATGATCGATGGTATTTTGCATAACAATCCGGTTGTTGCAAAAGTGAAATAAAAAATAAGGTATCCAACTGGTTTCTGACTGAAAAGATATTGTAAGCCAAAATACACCCCCATGATAACCAGGGAGGCCGAGAATGTATCAGGCATTATTTTTCTTGCATAGATCAGCCAGATCGAAAACAGTAAAAGTAAGGTTGCATTAAAAGCCGTTTTTTCTTTGAAAAAGATCCTGCATGTTTTGTAAAAGAAAAAAGCACCAATGCTTGAGACGATCAGGTTTATCAGTCTGCCATACCAGTGTTCGTATCCGAAAACAAGACTTAACAGGTAAATGAGATAATTGAACAAAGGAAACTCCATTCCGGTGATTCCGGATTTTTCACCGGCAATATCAATTCGTGGATGGAATATATCGGGATCGGTTTCAAGGAAATTCCTTGCCACCATATTCACTGTACTCTGACGCCAGTTGTGTGCCGTTTCCAAAGGAGGTTGCGTAATACCATACAGCCTGAGGATAAAAAGCAGAATGATCCAGAAGCGAATATCACCCGGCCATCGGACGACTATATTTCGGCTTGTTCTTAAAAACCTGATCAAAAATGATAAAATTTAAAAGTAATGTAAGGCGAAGTTATAGACTTTCAAATTATTCTTGAAAACTTTCCTTCCAAAACTCTTCCATCTCCCTTTTGGTATGATAAACTTTTGGCGGGCCCCAACCGTGGCGGCCGCCCGGATAGATCATCATTTCAAAATCCTTGTTCAGGTCGGTCAGTTTGTCAACCAGTTGGATCATGTTCTGCAAATGAACATTGTCGTCCATATCGCCATGTGTGATGTATAACTTGCCTTTCAGCTTGTCGGCATAATGCATTACAGATGTGGTATCATAGCCTTCGGGATTGTCTTCCGGGTGATCCATGTAACGTTCGGTATAAACATCATCGTAAAGTCTCCAGGAAGTTACTGCCGAACTACCATAGCCATGTGTGAAATGCTCCGCTCCTTTGGTGAGGGCCAGGCAGGTCATATAACCTCCATAGCTTCCCCCGGTAATTCCGATCTTATCAGGATCGATGAAACTGTGGGCTTTTAACCAGTCAACTGCGGCAATATAATCTTTCAGTTCCCACATGCCCAGATTGCGGTAAACATAGTTCAGGCCTTCTTTTCCAAAATGTCCGGATCCACGGTGATCTACCACGAATGTGATGATGTCGTTTTTGGCAAAGAATCCGGGTTTTGGATTGACGTATCTGTTCCGGATACCCGGATGATCCGGTCCTCCGTAAATCCTGAAAATTACACCATATTTTTCGTCCGGGTCAAAATCAGGGGGAAGTTCCCAGTAAGCAGGAAGCTCAAAACCATCTTCGGTTGGAATGGTGAAATACTCCACCTCACATAATTCATTTTCTTCAGGATCAGCCGGTTCTTTGGCATACAGGCTTCTGATGGTGTTTCCTTCATTATCAATGATCTCAATGGTGGTTGGTGTGTGGAAACTGCTGAATTTATCGATGATATACGATCCATCGGGAGAAATATCAGCGCTGTGATAGCCTTCATAAGAGGATAGTTTTTGCTGATCACTGCCATCCATCCGCACCTTGAATATTTCCCTGTTAATGGGATTTTCGCCGGTACCCAGGAAATAAACCCATCCGTTCTCCGTATCAACTTTTAACAATTCCTTTAGCCGCCAGTCATTGTCGGTCAGTTTGCTGATGAGGTTCCCATCCATGTCGTAATAGTAAAGATTTCTCCAGCCATCTTTGTCGCTTCTGACAATAAAACCACTGCCATCTTCAAGGAAATGGATATCACTAAAAAACTCAATCCATGTTTTCTGTTGTTCATCATAGATCTTTTGGGTTGTAGCCTGTGGTAAATTGTATTTAAAAATTTCCAGATGATCCTGGTCGCGGTTTAGTACCTGGTATGTCAGGTTTTGGGAATCATGGGTCCATTTGGGAAAGGCAATATAGATATCTTCATTTTCATTATCCGCGATCCAGTTTATGTTTCCGCTGTCCACATCGATGATGCCGAGTTTCACGCCCGGATTGGGATCCCCGGCTTTGGGGTAGCGGGTTTTTTCCCATTCACCATGTGTTCCTTCGGAATTATAGATCAGGAATTCGGGTACCGGTTCATCATTGAATTGCAGGAAAGCAATCTTTTTGCTGTCGGGCGACCACCAGAATACCTTGTAGCGGGTGGCTCTTCCGAAGATTTCTTCCCAGTAAACCCAGGATGCGTAGCCGTTCAGGATGAGGTCGCTGCCATCGAAAGTCAGTTGTTTTTCTTCGCCCGTCTCCAGGTCGATCATAAAGAGATTGTTGTTGCGGGTAAAAGCGATTTTGCTCTCATCCTGCGAAAAGCTGGGGTTTTCTTCCGCATCTTCGTTTTCGGTCAGTTGCCTGAATTCTTCCTCTTCTGCATCGAAGTAAAACAAATCGGATTGTTGGTTAAAAATATTTTTTTCATAATCCTCCGTGCTGGTACTTGTCCAGTAATTGATCCTGTAACCATCCGGCAACATCTCATTGACTTTGTCCTTTGGAGTTTGTTTCTGATAAATCCGGCTTTTGCCGTTTTTAACATTCACTTTCCATATTTGCGCAACACCTTCGTCGTTGATGATCTCCTGCAGATAGGTATCATCATCAAGCCATCCTTTGATATCCGGTGCTTCGCTTTGCTGCGCATAAGAGGCAAATGCCACCATCATGAATGCGAAAAAGAAAATCCTGAGTTTTGTCATTTTGATCCAGTTTTTGAATGAAGACTCAAAATTAAGGATTTCCTTTTAACCTGTTTTGGGGATTTTACAAATGGGGCAAACAGGCTGCCGGATTGATGCCTGAAAATATCATCGATTTAATACTCCTTTTCTATCAGTTTCTTTTCCTGATACATTTTGTAGAATTGATCGGCAATATCCACGGGGTTGTATTTTTCTTTTCCGGGTTTAACGAATCCACGCACGATCAGGGTTCCGACATAAATATTGGTATTGACAAGCGAACGGGCAAGGTTGATGGCGAAATTCCTGATACCTGCTTTGCCAATGGAAAGTGATCCATACTCAGGATGGGGATCTATTGACGTTCCGCCTCCCATGATCAAAATCGCACCTTCATTGGCATCCCGCATAAATGGGTATACTGCCTTTACGGCAGTATGTGCACCCGCCACATTGACTTTAAAATCGTAGACCAGTTGATCAAATTTTTCCTCGAGTAAATTGGTTCTGCGCAAATTGGCAGCATTATAGAAAAGCACAGTCGTCTGTCCCATTTCTTCGTGTATGCGCGCAATTGCTTTACGCAGGCTAACTTCAGAAGAAGCGTCCCCGACAAAATATTCTGCTTCGAAACCTTTTTCGTTCAACCTGGATTTGAATTCTTTTAATTTATTTTCGTTTCTCGCGATCATGGCAACAGTGAAGCCTTCTTCGGCAAATTTGCTTGCAATTGAAAAACTCATGAGCGGTCCCATGCCCACGATCGTAATTATTTTCTTTTCCATATTATTTCAAATTTTGGCCTGAGGCATAGCAAAAACTGTTCCTGCTATTCTGGTTTTCTGCTAAAATTCTTAGCTTGTAGCTTTGAAACAAAGAAGGAATCAAGCATGAAGATTGTGCCTGTATTTTTCTTCCAGTTGTTTTTCATTTGCGGAGGTGTATTCATGCATGATTTCAACTGCAAGTGCGTGGTTCTTTTAAGTTTCAATTGTTTGGATCATGATATAATGATTGGTTCGCATTGAGAATAATAAAATGATTAGTAAGTTTCAGGAAATTTTGATCAAGTTGGAATTTTAAAGATACGCGGGAAATTTCTTAAATTTATATCCTGTGATTAATAGTCTATTCCAATGCGTTTGATCAAGACCCTGTTTTTTCTTGTTATCATCAGCCAGGCTGCATCCCAGCAAAGCCTTGTTGATAGCATGATAGAACTCAACCAGAAACTACAGAATGAAGAAAAGGTAAACAACCTGATCAACATTTCCAGGCAATATTTCATAGAAGGTGATTCCCTGAGTGAGTATTATGCCAGAGAGGCCATACATGAGGCCGGGAAAATTGAATTTGAAGAAGGCATTGGCAAAGCCAGCCTCTTTCTGGGACTTTACTATGGCTGGAATATTACAGATTCCGCCTTAAAATATTATACCCTGTCATCTGACATCCTTTCTGCACTGGACCACCCCTGGGCCGGGTATGGCTACGGGAATGCTGCGCAGGAACTATTGAACAAAGGCTGGTACCCCGAATCGCTTGAATCTTATCTGAAAGCGCTGGAAGCCTATACCAAGGCAGGCGATACGCTTGAAATCGCTAAAATCGTTTCAAGCATAGGTTATCTGAATAACAGGATGGGGAACCAAAGGGAAGCCATCCAATGGCAAAAGGATGCCCTTGAACTTATCGAAAGACATGACAACCCATCCCTGCAAGGTCTGATCATCGGGAGGATTGGAATCGCCTTTGATGACATGGGTATGCCAGACAGTGCAAACCATTATAATCAAATAGCGCTGGATCTTTTCAGGGATGCAGAGGACCATTATTATATTTCGCAATGGTTATCCAACATAGCCAATACCTGCATCAAACAAAAAAAATACGATAAGGCAGAGGAATATCTGCGGGAGGCGCTGGAGTATGCCAGCATTGATTTTGAAAAGATCAACATACTGACAAATCTTGGAAATGTATCCGTAAAAAAGGGAAAGTTACGCAAAGCTGAAACATATCTTGATTCGGCGATCAGCAAGGCGAAGCGCTTGAAACAGTCTGAATCTCTTTCTGAAGCATACTTTCGCAAGTACGAATTGAACAAGGCAAAGAATGATCTATCAAAAGCATTGGAATATTATGTGGCTTACAATCAACTGGCAGACTCCATGCTAAACATTGAAAAAACTGAACAGATCGCCCGTCTGAAAGTGAAATTCGAAACAGAACAAAAAGAAAAGCAACTTTTACTGGCCAGGGCTGAAAAAGAAGAGTTGGCCAAGGAAAAAGCACTTGCAGAAATAGCCCTATACAACCGGAACAAGTGGATCATTGGCATATCTTCCACTGGTGTCATTGCCATTTTATTTTTACTTGTTTTTGTACAAAGAAACAAGCGAAAGGCTCAGGCAGAGAAAGATGCAGCCATCATCAAAGAAAAGAAAGCAAGCCTGGATGCAGTGATTACCGCCCAGGAAGAAGAAAGGAAACGCATCGCCAGGGAACTCCATGATGGTATCGTACAGCAGGTGGCAGGGATCATCATGGCCTGGAATAAAGTTTTTACGCAGAGAAAGGGCAGTGAAGATGAAATAAAATTATTGAATAACCTGGAGGAATCATCCAAAGAACTGCGTGAAATATCACATCGTATGATGCCCAAAGCACTTAGAGCGTTTGGTATAGTTGAAGCCATGGAGGACTTGCTGGAAAACAGCCTGGGTGTCTCGGACATACAATACGAATTCGAACATTTTGGCTTGGAAAAGCGATTGAGTGAAAAAATCGAACTCACACTTTTCCGTATCGTACAGGAATCCGTCAACAATATTCTCAAGCACAGTGAAGCCAGCAAAGTCAATCTTCAGCTTTATATAAGCGGCAAAGATGTCATCCTGATGATAGAAGATGACGGGAAAGGGTTGCCTGCAAAGCTCGAAAAAAAAGGCATTGGCCTAAGGAACATCGAAAGCAGGACGGATGCCCTGAACGGAAAGGTTAGCTTTGAAAACGGGCCGGAAGGAGGTTTGATCACAACAGTAAGGATACCGATAGAACACCAGTCCTGACTTGAAAAGCCGGGCTCTAACTCCGGGCAAAAGCCTCACTTTCGCAATACCAGTTTTAAATTGATAAAGGGTTATTATGGTATAAAGGATAACCAAATGCCTTCTGTCCAATGCCCGCTGCCTCCTACCTTCTTACCAGCACCCCATACAATACCGGCACCACGATCAGGCTCAGCATGGTTGAAACCAGCAATCCGCCGATGATGGTCCAGCCCATGGGTGCCCACATGGAACCTCCGGCCAGCGTGAGCGGCAACAACCCGCCAATGGTTGTCAGTGTTGTCAGAATGATGGGAGTGAAGCGTGTTTCTCCGGCTTCCTTCAGCGCTTCCATAATACTCTTTCCGGAACCCTTCAACTGATTGGTATAATCCACCAGGATTATGGAATTGTTGATCACAATACCTACCAGGCTGATCAAGCCAATAAATGCACTGAATGAGAAAGTATATCCGGTGATAAACAGTGCCCAGATCACACCGATCAGGGCGAAGGGAATGGCTGCATAAATGATCAGGGGTTGTACAAAAGACCTGAACTGCAACACCAGCACGGCAAATATAGAAATGAGTGCAATCACAATGGCCACCTGCATGCCCCCGAAAGATTCCTGCCGGCTTTCCAGTTCTCCACCAATGTAGTATCCGTATCCTGACGGGAAATTATATTGATCCAATTCTTCCAGCACCGGGTTCATGATCTCGTCGAGGGTATATCCTTTTCGAACATCGGCAGTGATCAGTGCAGTACGATCGAGATTGTAGCGGGTTACCAGGCTGGGGGCTTCCTTAAATTCAATGCTTGCCAGTTGTTTGATCGGTATTTGCTTATCGGTCACAGAAGTTACGTAGATCCGGTCAAAATCCCGGGTATTCACGTCTTCTTCTGTACCCAATCGAAATACAATATCATATTCTTCACCTTTTTCATCCCTGAACTGGGATATAGTAGTTCCATGAACTGCAGTCCTGATCGTCTGGTCGATCGTATGCAGGGGCACTCCCAACATACCAGCCTTCTCCCGGTTGATGTTGAAATAAAGTTCTGTTTTCTGCTTTGAGAGCTGGTTCTCTATGTTGATGGCCCCGGCCTGCTCTTTGACCATTTCTTCTACCTCTGCCGAAATATCACGCAGTTTGTCCAGATTATCTCCGTACACATAGATCATTACCGGAGCCTGTATCGGTGCTCCCTGCTCAAACTCCTTCACGGTGATCTTTGCCCCGGCATAAGTCCTGAAGAAATCACGCAAACCTTCGATGAGGTCGTAAAATTCTTCAACTTCATATTCATGCAATTGCACGAAGATCTCTGCGTAGTTTTTTGCTTCATCCTTGGGCCAGATATTATAATAAATCCTTGGATTGCCATATCCGACATTGGATGCGTAGTATTTTACATCCGGGATGGTATCCAACACGGATTCGACATAATGCGTTACTTCATCGGTTTTATCAAGACTGGTTCCCTCTGGCATGTCCACACGCAACATAAACTGGGGTTTTTCTGCTTTCGGGAAAAAACTGATCCCGACAAACTGAAACAAAAAAACTGAGAACCCCAGAACGAGAATTGCGACGATAATGGTCAGAGCGCGATTGTTCAGGGCAAAATTAAGGGAGTTCCTGTATGGGCCTTCAATCAATCTGTTCAGCAATTTTTGAAATCCTTTGGCAAGCGTTTTTGTTGTTTTCTTGCTTTTGCCGGCCCTGAATATCAGACTGGCGATCAATGGTGATAAAGTCAATGCAATGAGCAGAGAGAAAACCAATGTTGCGATGATGGTAACGGGCAAACTTTTGATGAATTCACCCGACTTATCGGGCATCATCACGATGGGCACAAAGGCCAGTATGGTGGTGGCCGTTGAACTGATGATCGCCCACCCGATTTGGGAAGTGCCTTTCACGGCAGCTTCCCTGGGATCATAACCCATTTTCACAAAGCGGTTGATGTTCTCCACAATTACAATGGAATTGTCAACCAACAAACCCAGTGCTACAACCAGCCCGGCGATGGATATTTGCTGGATCCCAAAACCCATGGAATCAATGGCGCCCAGTCCCATGATAATGGAAAGTGGGATCGCGATGATGACGATGACCGATGATCTCAATCCCAGGGCCAGCAGAATCACGATGCCTACCAGCAGAATTCCCTGCAACAGGTTCTGTATAAAACCGTCAATTCTTTCATCTACCTGCTCGGCCTGGTCGAAGATGTATTCGATCTGTATTTCCCCGGAAAGGGCCTTACGGTATTTGCCAATGATGGGATATATTTTTTCGGTGGTATGAAAAACATTCAGGCCCTCTTTCTGTTTTACCGTCATGAAAATGGATCGTTGTCCGGAAAAACGAGCATAATATTTATTTTCCTCGTAATCAAATGCTATCCGGGCAATATCCTTCAGGTAAATGGTTTTTCCCTGGTATGAGCTCACAATGGTATTGCTTATTTCTTCAAGATCTTCGAAAGACCCGCTTGATTTTACCCCGAATGTTTTGCCGGATACAACAATATTTCCACCGGGGATATTGGCATTGTTGCTCCGTATGGTATTGGATACCCTTTCCAGGCTGATGTTCATACGGGCCATCTTTTCAAGATCAAGAGAAATGCTTACTTCTTCCTCGGGACAGGCAACGATCTCGACACTTTTTACCCCCGATATTTTTTTGATCTCTTTTTTAATCTTATCCGCCTCGTCGAACATTTCGCTGAATTCAGCATCTTCCGACACCAGTGCCAGTTGCATGATGTTCACATCCGTGGTAGTCCACTGGTTTGTTTCGAGCGAGTAAAGCTTATCCGGCAATTCGCTTTTCACAGCATTCACCTTTTGTACCACCTCATCGTATTTTTCTTCGGCATCGGTGCCGAAGATGAACTCAACACCGATTATACAAATACCATCGCGCAGGGTCGTATTGATCTTTTTGATATCGTCCAGTTCGTTGATGGCATCTTCCAGGGGAATTGCCACCAGTTCTTCCAGGTCCACCGGGCTGGCTCCGGGGTATACCGCCAATACAGTGGCACCTGGGACTACAATTTCGGGATCTTCTGTCCTGGGCATATTCATGTATGAGGAAACACCGTATATCACCAGCAGGATGAAAACAATGATGGTGAACTGGTAATTGCTGATGGCCGCACGCGGAAATCTCATTTCTTTCATGATCCTGATCTTTTCCTGTTCAACAATTATTCACGAATGAGTTGAATTTTCGAATCTTCATCCAGGTAGGCCGAGCCTTCGGTGATCACCTGTTGATCTTCTGAAATTCCTGATTTTACGATGATCTTGTCATCGATGATCTCTCCGAGTATGAGCTTCTTTTTTTGATGACTCCCGTCCTCCCGGAGAACATAAGCGTAACCCTGTTGGCCGTTTGCTTCCCGCAATGCATCGACAGGGATCATCAAGAATTCATTTTGCACAGAAGGAAAAATCATGATCCTTCCGATGAATCCGTTTACCAGCTTTTTGTCAGTGGGTTCCATGCTTAATTCAACTTCATAAGTCCCCGTGCAGGGGTCAGCCATTTCACCGATCTCGCTCACAAAGGCAAGGAAGCTTTGACCCGGATAGGGGTCGAAATGAATCCTGGCGGAATCACCGGTTGATAGTTTGACAATGTCCTTATCTGTGATGCCGGTCCGGATGATCCAGTTCCCTTCACCGGAAGCAAATATGAAAATGGGCTGTCCGGCGGCAACCATTTCATTTTCTTCGGCCAGGCGTCGCAATATAATGCCTTTGGAGGGAGCATGGATCTTTGAATGTTTGTAGTTGAATTCAGCAATGCGAAAGTCGGAGCGGGCAACTTCCAGTGCCGTTTCGGCATTTTGCAGATTTTCGAGTGTAGCTACGCTGTCGCGGTAAAGGTTCTGAACCCGCTGGTAGTCGCGTCTGGCTTTTTCCAGTGCCTGTCCGGCCTGTTTTAATCTGGCCTCAATCTCAGAAAGATCAAGACTGGCGAGCAACTCACCTTTGCCAACCTTATGGCCATCATTCACAGGGATATTCTCTATGATACCCCCGCTTTTAAAACTCAGTTTGATTTCTTCATCGGAGGCCAGCATGCCACTGCTCCTGATAGGGATGGAGACCTTTCTTTTTTCAACTTTGCCTGTTTTTACATGAATTACCTCCGGCGTGTTATCTTTTTCCCTGGCATTGCGGCAGGACGAAATGATAAATATTGCCAGTAAGATCATTGGAATTAAATATCTTTTCATTGTTCTTGGGTTTCTATTGGTTAAATTCATATTGACCTGTGATGCGTTCAAAGTTGGCATATGATTTCAGGTATTCGTATTTTTTAATGTTGTGATTGATTTCCGATTGTGTCATGGAATTGCGGGCATCCATGAATTCGACCAGGCTGGCCTGTCCCTGCTTGTATTTTTTGTTTACCAGCCTGAAAGCTTTGCGGGCCGCTTCGGCTTCGTCTTTCGAGACTTCAATATCCTTACCTGAGGCGATCAGATCGTAATAACTTTCCACCACCTGCAGGTTGATCTGTTGTTTGAGTTCCTGATTTTTCTGGTCGAGGATTTGTGCATCTATCCTGGCCTGCTGAACCTTTGCACTTTTCTGCTTTCCCTTGAAAAGATTCCATTTCATGACCAGTGAAGCCAGGACATAATCATCTTCATCGGTGAAACGGTATTCTTCACCCTGGATTCCATAGTCCACTGCAGCGATCAGGCTGGGATAGTAAGCAGATTTGTTCAGTTTGATACTTTGCTTTGTAGCATCTTTCATGTGTTGTAGTTGTATCAACTCTTCCCTTTTTTTTAGGGCCTGTTCTTCATAATGCTTGATATTCCCGATCTTTACCATGAAATCCTCGAAAGACATTTCGTCGATCGTGCTCTCAAGGGGTTTATTCAGGAGGAAATTGAAATAAGCCGCCGAGCTTTCCCTGTTCTTTTCAGCTTCAGTGATCATCTGCTGTACCTTGCTTACTTCTGCCTCTGCCCGATACACCACGTCAATGGTGACTTTATCATTATGGTACAGGCTTTTGTTGGTCCTTAAATTTTCCTGTACCAGTTCCAGACTTTCTTCATATATGTTGATTGACGCCAATGATTGCAGGTAGTTCAGGTAAGCATTTTTGATTTCTGCCACCAGTTCCCGTTTATACACATCTACACCCACTGCTTCAGCCTGCGACAGATCTTCCCTGATCCTGTAATTGTAAAGGATCTCAGGTTGAATGATTGGCTGCACAAGCGAGATTTTGGTTTCCTGTTCTGTTGGCCGGAGGAATGGGACCTCCTCGTTCTGTATCATGGGAAATTTATCCTGTTGAATGATCTGGTTCAAAGTGGTATAAACCGGATTCATGATATCCCCGATGGGGAAGTCAATTACACGGCCTCCCTCGGCTACTGAGTAACGGGCATTGAAAGAAATATCCGGAAAAAACATTCCTTTTGCCTCTTTCAAAATGGCCAGGCTCTTTTCGTAAGACAGTTGCTTTTGCTGCAGGCTCAGATTACTTTCCAGTCCCTGGCGGATGTAATAATCTAATACGTTTTCCTGTGCTCGTGCTGTAACTATTGAAAATAGGATTAAAATCAGCATTTTATTTTTCATGACTTATACCGTTTCTGATGATCTGAAAAAATGATTGCAGATATTCCTCTGGATCGATCTCCTTATCAGTATCGTGTTTCATCATGTGAAGTTTTTTGGAAGACATGTGCTGAAACACACCTGTGGCCATGGCCCACAATGTATGACTGATGATCTCCGGTTTGATATCAGATCGGATGGACCCGTCTTTAATTCCTTCCTCTATAACACCGATAAACAATTTCAGGGGATTTTTCTTTTTATGCTCCTTGAAGTATTCACTGCCGGATATAAAATCATCCACATTTTTGATCTGGAAATGCATGATCGACTCGAAATATTTTGGATTGTACTTTACGAACTCTATATATGCCATACCGATATTCCTGGTATTTTCAAGTCCGTTCTGATTTGTATGAATGGCTTTTGAAAAGTATTCATACATGATATCACCCGCCCGCATGTTGATTGCAAAGTGCAATTCTTCTTTACTCTTGAAATACAGGTAGAGGGTTCCTTTGCTCAATTCGGCTTCTTCTGCCACCTGGTCCATGGTTGCAGTCTTAAATCCCTGTGTAAAAAACACCTTTTCCGCAGCATTCACAATCTCGGTGCGTCTTTGCTGCTTTTCTCGTTCTTTTCTTTCACTTATACCCATATTAATATAATTAAGTGTAGAATAAAAAATAACTAAGGGTCATATAATGTACAAAAGTATAGTCTAAATAAATTTTTGTCAAGAAAAATTGTATAAATATTTTGTAAAAAGTTATAAGCGTCATAAAAACAAATTGCAGGTAATTTCCCTGGGAATTGACAATGGTGATGCGGATGAGGAGGTCCTGCAGTATGAAGAAACTTTCGGTGCCCTTTATCCATCCATCAGTGGAGTGGAAGGTGGTGGAACCGCTATCTGCAGTGATTATCAGATACCTGCAAAGGACCTGATCAACATCAATTTGGAAAAGCCGGAAATGATTGAAATTCAAGTTGCGATATTTGATGTACTGGGCAGGAAGCACATGTCTGCAAGGGGATTTTCGATCAATGATGAAATGCAATTGGATGTATCCGGTTTACCGGCCGGAAATTACTGGTTGAATGTTGTTACGGAAGGTTCAAGGCATTATACTGAACCAATAATGATTTCGGACTGATTTCTGAGCTCTTATTGGTCTAATCATTCCCCGGGCTAAAGTTATATAAATCCTTCATTGGCTTTAACACTCAAAGGCTCAGGACTAATTCAACGGAATTAATTCCAGTCCAGGTAGATCATTTGATTAATTAGTTTTGATCGATGAATATAGACAGGAAGATTCACTTCCAGACATACTTTTCAAATTTCAGTAAGCGAGATTGTGCCCCAAAGCCATTGCAGGGTTTTAGATTTTTGAAATCAATAATGGGGGTCCGATCTCTATTTCTTTGCAATTGTTTTAAAACAACAACAAAAGCACCCTCAATGCTCTCAGCAAATTGCAATGGAAATCCGATCCCTGCAAGGATCGTATTCTTTACAACCGTTGCTTGCAGCCTACCTTATACCCATATACCCCTTACCGTTATACCATTCGGCTTATGAATTTACCGGATCGATTACCAACCGCCAACTTTCAACTTTCAAACTTCCCGCTCTACTCCATCTCCTTGATCCTGATATTCCTGAACCACACATCATCACCATGGTCCTGCAGACCGATGTAGCCTTCTTCGGCTGTGTTCACGAATTCTTCCCAGTCGGCGAATTTGCTATTTGCCACCATGTTTTTCCAGTCGTCGGTCCAAAGGTGGTATTCCAGCACGGGTTCGCCATTCATGTAATGTACCACGGTTCCTTTGTAAACGAGGATTTTCACCTGGTTCCACTCGCCTGCCGGTTTGGCGTTTTGCGGATCGGCCGGGATGAGGTCATACAACGAACCTGCCTGCCGGTTGCCGTCTTTGCCGAGTTTGGCGTCAACATGTTTTTCATTGTCCAGGATCTGCATTTCGGGAGCGGATTTCCAGATCGGAGTACCGGGAATTTCTTTCGCCAGGTAGAAAATTCCGCTGTTTCCGCCTTCCGAAACTTTCCATTCCAGGGCAAGCTCGAAATTGTCAAACATTTTATCGTAAATGATATCGCCACCGCCACCGGCCTCGCCTTTGCCAGAGCCGATCACGTGCAGGGTGCCATCGGTCACTTCCCAGCCTTTTGCCGGGAAGCTATCGAGGTTATAGCCCCGCCATTCTTCGGTGGTTTCACCGTCGAATAAGAGTACCCAGCCATCGTCAATTTCGGTCTGGGTCAAGGTGTTGGGTTCTTCTTTCATTTCTGTTGTTTGTTCTTCTTGCTCTTCCCCGTCCTTTTTGCTCTGCGTACCGCAGGAGATAAGGATGATAAGTGAGAAGAGGAGGCTGATTGTAAATAGGTTTTTTGACATAATTCTTTGTTTTTTAGCCACGAATGCACGAATGGAATATGAAGTTGATTCGAACGAATTTTGTTCTATGAAATTCATGTTCATGCATCCTTGATATTAATTAAAATTACATTTTTATTCTATGATTATACGTTTAAGCATCCCTCGACTACGCTCGGGATGACCCTAAGTACATTTTAACTAAAAGTGGTCTCGTCTACGCTCGACCACGGGCGGGGCGGAGGGCTGAGCGGAGACGAAGCCCGTTCGATAACACAAAAAGGCCGTCAGCCTGAGCGCCTTGCCTGCCGGCAGGCAGGAAGTCGAAGGGTTACAAGCTCCACCCCTCCCTATAGCTATGCTTGATATACTCTTCTGCAGCCGGTTTGGCTTTGATGGTCGCATATTGCGTATCAAAATGGGGATGTCCTTTGATCACGGTGAATTTATCCGTTGTCACCACGCGAATTTCATCTTCCGGATCGATGTTGGTGATGGCCATGTTTTTGCCGTCCCATTTCAGTCTGCGTTTCAGATCTTGCAGCCTGATGGCCAGATTCCCCATCACTACCACTTCATTCATCGGGCCGGAATAACCAAAGTAAGAACTGCATTCGGTCCTATTTTCCGGGCTTTCCTTGCATGCTCTGATCCAATCCAGCTCATGTCCGCCCTGCATGGCATTGTCGATTCTTCTTAAACTTGGTTCGGGACGTTTGTATTCCTTATCCAGTTCTTCGGGCAGCAATTTCGGATCGCGACCGTAAGCCCCGCAAATCAGTTTCCCTTTGGTGCCGACAAACAAACAACCACCGCTCCAGTCGCCCATAGGTTCGCCGTCTTTTAACTCTGCGGGCCGCGGAGGTTTTAATCCGCCGTCGTACCAGCTCACCTTAACGGGTAGTATTTTAACTTTTTTGTATTTTCCCCTGTCGGGAAATTCATAATGCACCGTGGAAGCGATGGGCGCGCTTTCGGTATTCACCTGGCTGGAGCTGCCGAAAAAATAGTCGGGTTGTCTCAGTCGAAGGGCTTTGTAAACCGGATCGAAAATATGGCAACCCATATCACCGAGTGCTCCGGTACCGAAATCCCACCAGGCACGCCAGTTCCAGGGCGTATAAGCCGGATGGTAGGGGCGCCAGGGTGCGGGGCCGATGAAAAGATCCCATGCCAGGGTAGGAGGCAGAGATGGTGTTTCTGTCGGTCTTTCGAGTCCCTGTGGCCAGATCGGGCGGTTGGTCCAGGCATGAGCTTCGGTAACATCGCCTATGGCATCGTCCCAAATCCACTCACAAATTTGGCGGATGCCTTCCCCTGAATTCCCCTGGTTGCCCATCTGCGTGGCAATTTTCGATTGTGCAGCCAGCTCTGTCAGGTAGCGGGATTCGTAAACAGAATGGGTGAGGGGTTTTTGTAAATAAACATGCTTGCCCATCTTCATGGCTTCCGAAGCCACGATGGCATGGGTATGATCGGGTGTGGCAATGATCACCGCATCGATCTCCTTGCCCATTTCGTCGAACATCCTGCGGTAATCCTTGTACTTTTTGGCATTGGGAAATTGCTCAAAAGTTTCATTGGCATAAGCCCAGTCCACATCACAAAGGGCCACGATATTCTCCATACCACAATTCTTTACATTGGTAGCACCTACTCCCCCAACGCCTACTGCAGCGATATTCAAACGATCATTGGGTGAGGGCTTTCCGAAACCTCCCAGGACCACATTGGGCAAAATGGTGGCACCAGCGGCGGCTACGGCCACATTGCCGATAAACCTCCTGCGGCTTATCGAATTTTTATCCTTTTCCATAATTGATAAATTTGGTTTTGATTATTCAAAGTTAAGAAGTCTTTTTTCTTTGTGCGATAAAAATGCCAGTTCAATGATGCGGATCACGTCACGGGCCTCTTCCGGGCGGATGGCCTGCGGGGCATCATTCCTCAAAACATCATGAACATTTTGGTAGAAATCCTGGTAACGACCGGGAACGGTTTCGATGATGCGCAACACATCCTGGCCGTTTGGCGCCACATACAATTTGCCCCAGTTCACTTTGGGTTCCACGCCCCAGTCATCTCCTTCCGGCATTTTCCCTGCTTTCAGCTCTGCTTCTTGCGGGTCCAGTCCGTGCTTGATGAAAGAACCCTGATCGCCATGCAGAATAAAACGTGGCAAAGGTGCTTTCACCATCATGCCTGCTTTCAAAATAACTTTGTGTTCAGGATAATTCAGCATCAATTCGAAATAATCGTCCACTTTGCTGCCCGGCCTTTGCGCTCTGACATCTGCAAAAATGGAGATGGGCTTGTTGAAAAGAACCAGCGCCTGGTCGATGAGGTGAGAGCCCAGGTCAAAAAGAATGCCTCCTCCCGGCTGATCAATGTCCCGCCAGGAGTCCGCTTTTACAACAGGATTGAAGCGGTCGAAATGACATTCGTATTCCACCGGTTTTCCAATCAATTTGTTTTTCAAAACTTTTTGGATGGTCAGGAAATCATTGTCCCACCGCCGGTTGTGATAAACAAAGATCTTTTTCATTGCTTTTTTTGCAATTTTAATCAGTTCATCCGCTTCGCGGGAAGTATTGGTAAAAGGCTTTTCGATGACGATGTGTTTGCCGGCCTCAAGGGATTCTTTGGCAAAATCAAAATGCGTGCTGTTGGGGGTGCAAATGGCTACCAATTCAATTTCTTTATCCTCCAGGATATTGTCGAAATCTTTCAGAACCTCCACATAAGGATAGATCTCTTTTGAACTGTTGCTGTGTCTTTGCAGGATCTTTGAAAGCTCAAAACCGGGCAGCGTATGCAGGAAAGGAGCATGAAAGACCTTGCCCGAAAGCCCGAAACCGACAAGCGCTGTTTTGATAGGATGTTCCATTTATAGATTCATTTTTTTCAGGTTATCATAACTGATGCGAATGCTCTCCATGGGAGGCCTCTGGCACATATCCTGCTCCACGAAAAAGTATTTCATACCCGATTTTTCAGCTGCTTTAAAGATCATTTCAAAATCGATGATGCCATTTCCGACTTCCGTAAAATCCTTGTCTTCACGGTTATTCATGTCTTTTAAATGCCAAAGCTCAAAACGACCGGGATGTTGCTCCATGTATTCAAGGGGATTGATGCCCGCGTACAACACCCAAAAAAGGTCGATCTCGAAGGTGACCAGTCCGGGATCGGTTTCATCCATCAGGACATCCATCCCTCTCTGTCCGTCCATCTGTTCAAACTCAAAATCGTGATTGTGATACCCGATGCGGATACCGGTCTTGCCGGTTTTTTCTCCCATACGGTTCAGCTTTTCAGCCAGCCTTTTATAGTCATCAATACTTTGTCTTTCGGATTGTGAAAGATAGGGGATAATGATGTATTTGCTTCCGGCCTCTATATGGGCTTCGATCGCTTCATCAATGTTTTCATCCATCAGGGAAACATGCGAACTGATGAGCTTCATCCCAAGTTGATTTATAAATGCTGTAAACCCTGCGGGTTTCATGTTGTAAAGCTTACCATCACGATAGCCTGCTGCTTCGAGCCAATTATAGCCAATGCCGGAAACTGATTTCAGTGTGCCTTCCACATCTTTTTCCATCTGATCGCGGATGGTGTATAATTGCAACCCGATTGACCTGTTGTTGCCGTTGCCCGCAAAAAGCGAGTGCCAGGGAAGAAAGCAGGCTAAACTCCCAGCGGAGAGGGTTTTGATGAATTGGCGACGTTTATACATAGCGTTTATATTTCAAAAATGAACAACAAAATTCCAAATTGCAAATTCCAAAAAACAAATAAGCTCCAATATCAAAATTCGAAATTCCAAACGGTTTCCTGCCAAGGTGTTTTGGTCATTGAAATATTTTGAATTTGTAATTTATTTGTCATTTGGTGCTTGTCTTTTGAAATTTAAACTTGATTTGTAATATCAAAGTTCATAAATATAAAAAGTTATACAATCTTTTGTTTTCCCTCATCCCAGTAAACCTTCCTCTTTTCATGATAGGATATGGTTCCCATGTGTGCGGCCATGGCTTCATGGAAACCCTGATCCACATTGCATGAGGGCTGCCTGCCTTCTCTGATACAATCCACCCATTCTTTGATATGCAAAAAGGTGGTGTCCACCCTTTTCCCATCCCGGTATGAATACAACAATCCACGACCGGCAAAATACTGCTCGGTTGGAGAAGTAATGGCATCTACCTGTTTCTGGCCGGGGGTATAAGTATACAAAGGCACATCGGGATTGATCAGGCCTTCTTTGATCTGTTCCTTGTAACGATCCGAATCACGATCTACATTGATAATCATATTGGAACTGAGGTCCATGGAGGCATCATGTCCCATGATCACGCGTCCCCGTTTGCGGGTGCTGGCCAGGGTGGCGCTGTAAAGCATGGTCAGGTCTCGTTCGGGGTATTCGAAGGCAGTTTGCAGTACATCAGGAACCGTGCGTCCATCCTTGTAATAATAAATACCACCCGAAGACATGGCAGAGGCCGGGATGCCCAGGTCCATGATCTGGTTCATGGCATCGAACTCGTGGGTAAGAAGGTCGCCGGATAATCCGGTGCTGTAATCCCACCAGCATCGCCAGCGGAAAAACCGCTTCAGGCTGAAGTCATGCCAGGGGGCCGGACCGATAAACTGATCCCAGTCGATATTGCTCCGGTTGGCTTCTTCATCGATGGGGTATACCCAGGCACCGTTCGGGCTGTTGCGGTTGGTGGTGACCTCGATCAGGGTGATCTTGCCAAGCACGTCTTTTTCGATGGCTTCACGGGCTTTGAAATAACTTTCGTTTTGCCGCCCCTGGTGGCCGAGCTGGAATACAATGCCACTTTCTTTCACTGCATTTACCACATCATAGGTTTCGGGTACGGTCCAGGTCATGGGTTTTTCGCAGTACACATGTTTGCCTGCTTTGGCTGCTGCAATGGTAATGGGGGCATGCCAGTGGTCGGGAGTGCCAATGATCACGGCATCAACATTTTTGTCCTTCAGCAGTTCCTGGTAAGTTTTATAACGTATGGGAGCTTTTCCCATTTCACCACCTGAAGGATTGCGATGAATATTGGCCCCTGCCTGAATGGCATTGTTGGCCCGAATATCATAAATATCGCAAATGGCAGTTACTTCCAGCTTGAGGTCTTCCTGTTCCATGTAATCCCGGTAACGGTGATCGGTCGGATTTTCGCGGGCTTCTTCTTTCCAGCTACTGATGAGTTCGGGATGTGCAAAACCGGCTGCCCTGGCCAGGTGGTTGCCACGACCCCCGTATCCGATCAATCCCAGTCGGATCTTTTCTCCGGAAGACTTTTTCAGGGGTGGGGGAGATGCTGTGAGATTTAACTGGGACAATAATTTGGAATTGCGCAAACGGTCGTACTGTAGTTTCCTGTACCATCCGTATGCCAGTCCTCCCAGAACGGGAATCGTTGCCAGGCTTTTCAGGATCTCCCTTCTGTTGAATTTATATTTTCCATCTTTGTTACTTTCTTCCATCTTATCAAAGTCTTGTATCAGTTTTTGGATGATTTGCAGATGAATTTATCGATTCCGTATTCGAATTGGGTGGGGAATTTGAAAAGTACTGCAAGGGCCAGAATCTCGATCAGAATGCTGTTCACAAACAGATAGTTTCCGCCTGAGGGAAAGGAATATTCCAGGCCAACGAAAGGTGGATGGGAAAGGTAATACAGGGACAAAAGCAGGATTCCTGCAATGATTGCGACGCGTGTGAAAAGTCCAATGAAAATTCCCAGTCCGATTGCGATCAGTCCCCAGATGTTGGCAAAATCAACGACCTTGAGTATGCCGGGACTGGAGACCATCCATTCATAAAAGTTTTTTAGGAATCCTTCCGAATCCATCAGGTAGGCTACGCTCGACCAGTTGGGGTTTGTAAGTTTTGCCAGGCCTTCATAGAGGAGATGCCATCCTATGGACAGGCGCAGGATCAGGAGCCAGGTTTTTTGCCAGGTTGTATACTTCATATCTTATAAAATTAATGTCCAGTTAGATGCTATGAGATTCCTCGCCTTTGCTAATGACATGATTTTTAACATATTGATTTTCAACCCCCTCTCGATCTCCCCCTGCAGGGGGAGATGACTTGCTCATTGACTCTTTGGGTTCATTTATCTTCAGATCTTTGATCATCACTTTTCAAACTTGCAGCCCTAAAAGCCTCCCCTACAGGGGAGGTTTGGAGGGGTTTTGGAAAATCCCAGGGATCAAACAAAAACCTCCTGTCCCAAAACCACAAAGTGTCATTCCGATCCGCCGGCTGGCGGAGAGGAATCTCTTTGAAGGTTCTGAACAATTATAATTTGTCATTTGGTGCTTTATTTTTCCAGTAATTAGATTTCACGAATGTACAGGTCTTTCCACCTTATCTTCACATCTTCCCCTGAGTGTATCTGTAAGGCAATCACGCCCTCTCCTTCTTCGATTTTTTCATCTTGCAGGTCGGTCATGAGTTCGTTGTTAAGCCAGACCATCACGCGCCTGCCTTCTACCTTAATCGTCATATCGTTCCACGCTCCGGGTTTGAGGATGTTTTTCTTTTCTTCCGGGATTTGATGCAGCCAGCCCCTGCCGCCGCTTTCATAAATACCTCCGCTGTCTTTTCCTTCCGGGGCAACCTCTACCTGCCAGCCTTTGATATCGGTTCCATCCAAAACAGAGCGGAAAAAAACTCCGCTGTTCCCATCGCTTTCCTGTTTGAATTTCAAACGCAAAATGAAATCATCATAAATACTATCCGTTGCCAGGTAACCGTATTGCTTGTCGGGGCCGCTTTCACAAATCAGTTCCCCGTTTTCCACATACCATTTTTCCGTTCCGTGGATCTTCCATCCCTCAAGGTTTTTCCCGTTGAAAAGCGTTTTGCCCTTTTCCGTTAAATCCTTGATCCTGATATTCCTGAACTTCACCACGCTGCCGTGATCCTGCAGGCCGATGTGACCTCTGCGGCCAAGACCGTAGGACGGATAATCTTTCCATTTTGAATTTTCCACCACGGCTTTCCACTCATCCGTCCAGAGATCGTACTCCAATACTTTTTCACCGTTCAGCCAATGGGTCACATGTCCGTCTTTCACCCGTATGCGTGAAGTGTTGAACCCGCCTACCGGCATCAGTTTCTTTTTGTTTGTATCGGCATTATGAATGGCATAATTGGCGCCGGTTTTTTGCCATTCCTCGAGCTCATGCGGGAAGCCAATGTCATCAATCAACTGATATTCCGGGCCGGTGGCATAAACGGTCGGGTAGTGGTTTTCCAGCACATGAAAGAAGATGCCGCTGTTTCCGCCTTCGCTGATGGCCCATTCGAGGGAAAGATCGAAATCCTCATAGGTTTTTTTGGTGATGATATCTCCGCCCAGGTCACCCCCATGCCCGAGGGTAACCAGGCTGCTGTCCTGCACCACCCAGTTGGCAGGCAGGGAATCGCTTTGGAACCCACGCCATTGGTCTGCATGGGCGCCGTTGAAGAGGTAAATACCTTCATCCTTTGTCTCTTTGGTTTTCTGCTGACAGCTTGAAACAGCTAAAATGAAAGTACATACAAGCAAAGCAATAAAAGAAAAGCTCTTTGTCATCCTTTATGGTTTTCGGAAAATGAGGGGTAAATTTAGTAAACTGAACGGAAAAACAAGGGGAAGGGTGAAGAATTTGTAGCTTTGATTGACAATTCTTTTTATTTAATTTATACAGAGAGGCTTACAAATTGTATAAAAGATAATTAGGTTCCGCTGATTTTCTAAAAAACACCATTTTGGATGAATGGTGCCAAACTTTACAACCCGAAAATCAGGGTTTACCAGTTCCAAGACCCATCTTTATTCCATCTGTTCTTTTTGGGAAAAATCCAGCTTCTCAACAAAGATTCGCTCTCCCTACCCCAAATAATCCTATCAGCTCCAATTTCTTTTTTCCATGATTCAGGTAATTGAAATCCTTCATATTTGCCATTTTCTACTTCACCATATGTACTTTCAACCTTGCTTTTATAGACTCTTCTTACATTTAGGTCTGTTAATGACAGTTCTTGAAAAATATTATCAGCCCATTCAGCATTTGGAATCCATACTTGATATTCTTCTAAGACAAAAATTTTGGCATTTTCTGGGATGTACTCTCTATTGTGAATAATCATCCATCCAGTAATTCCGATAAAAAACATTAGTATTATTGCGAGAGTGCTAAATATCTTACTCATTTGTTTAAGGTTTTACTATAATTTACAAGACTAATTATTCCTGTTTTATTTAAAATCTACAAATTCTTTTCGTAAGTAGTGAGCCACCTGAGTATGTGTTGTAACCGCAGAATATCCAAATGTAAAAAAATCCTTTACCATATTTCCCTGCTTTGATTTGTTTTTTGAAGTTGATACCTTTCTAACACCTTATAAATCTATGCATCTTATCACTTCCACAAGTAAATTATTCATTTTTGAGGTTAGATAAATGTCTACCGCATAAATAAGTAGATTTCGATGTTGACTATCTGTTAAGTTTTTTCCAACAAAATCTTCTGCATCTAATATATGAATATCATTGCCAAAAGAAATTAAATTGGTGTAATTGTCAAATCCAGAAGATGTTTCTACTTTTTCTTTAACAAATTCTTGATAATCCTTCTTTTCTTGTCCATAACCATAAATGAAAAACAGAAAAGCAACTGTATAAGATAGTATCCATTTCATATTTTATTCTTTAAACATTTCTAAAATTTCCGATGCGCTATCAATAATCTCAATTATTTGATCCTGCTCTGTAGCGTCCCAAATACTTTTCTCAAGAGCAATAAGTTTATCAACCTCACTATGATTCAGATAGTCAAAAATAATTTTTAACAATATGGTTGAAAGCATTCTTTTCCCCCCTATCGAAACTTCTTTCACAAATTGATTATACTTTTCCTGAGCAGCATATTTCCATGGGTCGTCATATTTATCGCAATTGTCAAATGCGGCACGCGCTAGCCCTTCATACCGCATAGCAGGATCGTGATCATTTTTAAACATGTTCATTTTTTTTCGTTTTAATTCGTATTCTAAATATCCTTAATTGATTCTTTCATTTTTTTTTCATATTTTACTTTCAGATTAATAATGGAATCCTTTCGTTTTTCATATCGCTCCTTAACTTTTTTATGATAAGTTTTTTTATCTTCAAAAATATATTCAATCGATAAACTTTTTGGTTCAACTTGATTATAATCTTGAGAATAATAGCTATTGCTATTTGATCCAGGATAATAGGAAAGTATTACTTTCTTTGCGCCATAAAAAAACATGTAGCTATTCGTATCTTTTTCTAATTCGCCAAAACCCTTTCTTGATGGATGCTCAAATTCACCGTATTTAAGTTTAAAGATATTTACCAAGCTTTCAATATCTATATCACCGGTTGGCGGTATATAAATATAATTGGATCCATTTTTTATTTGGATGGTAATCGGATCAAAATCTTTATCCTGAAGAATTAAACGATCTAATTCCCCTCGATCGTCAAAAACTCCCACAATCTTTAAAGTTAGATTTCTGTATAAATCATAATCAGGAATGTAATATGTCAAGTTGTATCTACCTATATCGTTCAGTTTTTTTTCCTTAATCAGTTTTTCCTTGACTAAAAGGAAAGTTTTCTCATTCATACCAGAATAGAAATCAAGAAATAATTTTTTTGCTTCGTTTTCATCAATCATTGCTTGTAGTTTCGCAGCAGAATCTTTTTCATCAGATTTACCTTCAGTATCCTTGTTGATTGAATTCCTGCATGATGAGTATTTCGGTCTAACCATGCCACGGATTTCGGTCTAAGGGTGCCACTTCAAAAGACCCTGCAATTTTAATAAAAATATTTAATTTTCATTCAAAATATCCTTTCTCAAAGATTCACCTGTTAGATTAATACGAT
>JAIOZK010000030.1 GCA_021740625.1 Bacteroidales bacterium | reverse complement strand
AACTTTAAAGCTTTCACTGAAGTTCCTTCGCCTTCTCTCAGATACGGTTAATTTTTGTGATTTTCTTGTTGCCATTTTTAACTAATTTTAGTTTGTTTTTCTGTTAAAAAGTGGTCAACGTATTTCAGGCATTGACAGTGGGGGATGCGATTATCCAGGTGTTTGATGTATTGGGCCAAAAGGTAAAAGACATAAACGTTCCCAAAGGACAGGATAAAATAGAATTCGATGTCACAAACTGGCAAAAGGGTTTGTATTTCATCAAAGCCCGGTTTGAAGATGGTGGATTTGGGTGTGTTAAGGTGGTGGTGGAGTAAGGTATAACGCGCGTTGCAAGCACACGCCAGCAGGGATTAATATTAATGATATATCCGGTAAATTAATGCTTAAGAGCAATGATCTAAATGTTTTTAAAGGTAACAAACTCTCTTTCTATTGATCTATCTGATCATACGAAAGTGGTATATAATTGTACCTTAAATTTAAATAACATTTCTGCTGTCTTTAAAATGCTCATCAAGCTTTAATCATAAATGCTGAAATTGGATACCTCGAAGGGAAAATATACAGAATAATCACTTCTAAGGATACAACCTATGATTTTAGTTTTGTTCATTCCTATGATTTTGGATATACTTATGATACCATAAACCATAATTCCACCTGGCTGTGCTTAAGTTATAGCAATGATACACAAAATTTTTGTAAATTCATTACCAGATCACATCAACAAAATTTTTTTCACAATAAACAAAATCTTTACTTTTACCGAAACATTACCGGAACCAATGAAAAAGAAATCAAAATCTAAAAAAATCCTGATCTGGGCAGGTATTATCGTCCTGTTGATACTGGTCGTGCTTGCTGTTGTGAAAAAGAAAGACTCCACCGGCATCCGGGTTAGCACCGATACTGTTGAACGAAGGACTATTGTAGAAACAGTTTCTGCCAATGGGAAAATACAGCCCGAAGTGGATGTGATGATCAGTCCTTATATTTCAGGAGAAGTAGTTAAGTTATATGTCAAAGAAGGTGATAAGGTAGAAAAAGGAGATATCCTGGCCCGCATCGATCCGGAGATCTACAAAAAGAATTTCGAGCGCCAGAAAGCAGCTCTCAACACCCAGAAGGCAAACCTGGCCAATGCACGGGCACGCCTGGCACAAGCCAAAGCACAGGCCACAAACGAAAAGGTAAGCTTCCAGCGGCAAAAAACACTCTGGGAACAAGATGTTATTTCCGATGCAGAATTCGATGCCGCCAAAGCCTCCTATGAAGTAGCACAGGCCGAGGTGGAAGCAGCCAAAGAAAGTGTAAAAGCTGCAGAGTATTCTGTTAAAAGTGCCGAAGCCTCTTTCGAAGAAGCCGAAGAAAACCTGCGCAGAACCAATATCTATTCCCCGAACGATGGAAGTGTTTCAAAGCTCAGCGTTGAGGAAGGTGAGCGGGTAACCGGAGCTTCCCAGTTTTCGGCTGGTACCGAGATCATGCGCATTGCCAACCTGCTGAACATGGAAGTGCATGTGGAAGTGAATGAGAATGATATTGTGCGCGTGCATCTCAACGACACCGCCATCATCGAAGTCGATGCTTATCCCGACATGGACTTCAGGGGACTGGTAACAGAAATCGCCACTTCCGCGAATGTGACCGGTGTAAGTGCCGATCAGGTTACCAACTTCGATGTTAAAATCAGGATATTGCATGATTCCTACCGGGATCTCATCACCCGTGATTCCGCCTCCCCTTTCATGCCGGGGATGTCAGCCACGGTCGATATTCAAACGGAGACTGCTGTAAACATCATATCTGTGCCCATCCAGGCGGTGACCACAAGAACTGATACCTCCGGTAAAGCAAAATCTACACGCGAAAAGATGGAGGAAGAAAAAGCAGAAAAGAAAGGAGTGGAAACCGAGGAAGAAATGCTCGAGGTGGTTTTCCTTTACCAGGATGAAAAAGCAAAACTGGTGGTTGTGGAAACCGGGATACAGGATAATACATACATCGAGATCCTGACAGGACTTGAAGCGGGACAGGAAGTGATCTCAGCCCCCTACCGGGCCGTCAGCAAGCAACTGGAAAACAATGATGCTGTGAGCAAAGTTCCCAAAGAGGACCTGTTCAAGGAAGATTAGCAGCCTGATCATATCGAGTATATATTTTTAGTAAACATGCTTTTTTCTGTATACCTATTATATATGAAATGGATATTTTCATTTTAAACATAGAAACAGCTACACAAATATGCTCTGTGGCATTGAGCAAAGGAAATGAAGTACTTGCAGTCCGTCAATCGGATGAAAAGAATGCACATTCAAAAAATATCAATATTTTCATAGAAAAAGTATTCAGTGCATCAGGCGTTAAAGCTGCTGACCTGAGTGCCATCGCGGTCAGCAAAGGACCGGGTTCTTATACAGGTCTCAGGATCGGAGTTTCCTCTGCAAAAGCCCTTTGTTATGCACTCGACAAACCCCTGATTTCTGTTGGTACTTTGCAGTCCATGGCGCTGGGCATGGCAATCACAAAACAGGAGAAAGCCCTGTATTGTCCCATGATTGATGCCCGCAGGATGGAGGTTTATACCGCTGTTTACGATGCAGTAAACAACATGATAAAAGAAGTGGAGGCCAAAATCATTGATGAACACTCTTTCGATGATCTACTGAAGGAGCACAAAACCTGGTTTTTCGGTGATGGGGCTGCAAAATGCCAGGAACTACTGAAGAATCATCCAAATGCCTGTTTTGATAAAGATTTCAAACCCTCTGCCAGTTATATGGCCAATATCGCATTACAAAAATTTCACAAAAAAGAATTTGAAGATGTAGCCTATTTCGAACCTTTTTATCTCAAAGATTTTATTGCAGGAAAACCAAGAGTAAAGGGCCTGCGGTAAAATCCTCAGGAATCCATTTCAAGTATAATTTTGTTGATAATTTCCGGGTAATACCTGTATTCAAGTTCATGCACTCTGCTGGCAAGTGATTCAGGTGTATCTGCCTCCTTTACCGGGCATTTCGCCTGAAAAATGACTTCTCCCTCGTCGTATTTTTCATTGACATAATGTATGCTGATACCCGATTCTTTTTCGCCCTTTTCGAGCACAGCCTTGTGCACCTTATTTCCATACATGCCTTTCCCACCATATTTGGGCAACAATGCAGGATGAATATTTACGATCCGGTCGGGATATGCTTTCAGGATGTTCTGGGGGATCAACCATAAAAAGCCGGCCAGTACGATCAAATCGGTCCGGTGTTCTTCCAGGATATTCAGAATGCGATCGCTCTCATAAAAATCTTTCCTGCCAAAAACCGTATAGGGAACTTCAAGTTTTTCCGCTCGTTTCAATACGTATGCATCTTTACTGTTCGAAAGGACCAGGCTTACAAGGGCTGTTCTTTTCTCCCTGAAATATTCAATGATATTCTGGGCATTGGTGCCGCTTCCGGAAGCCAGGATGGCAATCTTTTTCATGAAATACAGGCTTTTTTTTGACAATAATGATCAGATCAAAGTTAGGAAATATATTGTAATGCCACTTATTCCAAAATCCCAATACGTTGTTAATCTGCTCACTGGTAAAGAATAAGGTCAAATTTATCCGATTTTCTTTGTTTTTTTTTGATTTAATCTTTTTCTTTGCAAACTGTTTAACCAAAAACGAAAAAATATGTCTGACATTGCAACCAGAGTAAAAGCTATTATTGTTGATAAGCTTGGTGTAGATGAAGGAGAAGTTACTCCAGAAGCAAGTTTTACAAATGATTTGGGTGCCGACTCACTCGACACCGTTGAGTTGATCATGGAATTCGAAAAAGAATTCAATATTGCCATCCCCGACGACCAGGCTGAAAAAATTGGCACAGTTGGCGAAGCAATCAAATACATCGAAGAGAACGCTAAATAGCTAAAACGAATCCTTACATGGAATTAAAGCGTGTTGTTGTTACAGGACTCGGCGCACTTACCCCACTGGGCAAAACCACCCAAGAAACATGGGATGGCATGGTCAATGGGGTGAGTGGTGCCAACATGATCACTCATTTTGACGCCTCAAAATTCAAAACCCAGTTTGCATGTGAATTAAAGGGATATGATCCCAAAGATTATTTCGACCGCAAAGAAGTCAGAAAATACGATCGGTATGCGCAATATGCCATTATTGCCGCTGATCAGGCCATTGCGGATGCAGGACTGGATCTAGAAAAAATTGATCTTGACAAGGCCGGCGTCATCTGGGGTTCAGGGATCGGTGGCTTATCAACCTTCGAAAAGGAAATCATGGCTTTTACTGAAGGCGATGGTACACCCCGTTTCAATCCGTTCTTTATACCAAAAATGATCGCTGATATAGCTGCTGGTCATATTTCCATCAAACATGGATTAAGAGGTCCGAATTACACCACGGTTTCTGCATGTGCCTCTTCAGCAAACTCACTTTCAGACGCACTGAACCTGATCAGGCTGGGCAAAGCCAATCTCTTTGTAACCGGTGGTTCCGAAGCTGCCATCACCATTGGTGGAATTGGCGGATTCAACGCAATGCACGCGATATCAACCCGCAACGATGATCCCAAAACCGGCTCAAGACCTTTCGATAAGGACAGAGATGGTTTTGTGCTGGGTGAAGGAGGTTGCGGATTGGTCTTTGAAGAACTTGAACACGCCAGGGCTAGAGGTGCAAGAATCTATGCAGAAGTTGCAGGCAGCGGACTTTCGGCCGACGGACATCATATGACCGCCCCGCATCCGGAAGGTCTCGGCGCACACAATTGTATGAAATATGCCCTCGAAGATGCCGGGATCAAACCCGAGGATATTGATCATATCAATACGCATGGTACTTCTACACCGGTTGGCGATATCGCAGAACCAAAAGCGATCGTCAGCCTGTTTGGCGAACATGCCTACAAGATCAATATCAATTCTACAAAATCAATGACTGGTCACCTCCTGGGAGCTGCCGGTGCAATTGAAGCCATAGCCACGGTACTGGCCGTGAAAAATGATATCGTTCCGCCAACAATCAATCATTTTACCGACGATCCTGAAATCGATAACAACTTGAATTTTACATATCACAAAGCAGTAAAAAGGGTTATCAATTACGGATTGACAAATACCTTTGGTTTTGGTGGACACAATGCTTCCATTGTTTTTAAGAAATTTAGTGATTAATTGTTTTGAGAATAGCATTATCGGGTACGGTTAAAGCAATATTTTCTTCTGATAAACAATTATTTCATGCTATTAAAAATATTTTCGGTTATTATCCCGGAAATATTTTTTTATATAAACTTGCCTTCAGGCATAAATCGGCGGCCAAAGAAGTAGTGAAAGGGGTTAGGGTGAGCAATGAGCGACTGGAATACCTGGGGGATGCAGTGCTTAGCTCCGCCATCGCCGATTATCTGTTCAAGAAATTTCCCTACAAGGATGAAGGCTTCCTGACCGAAATGAGGAGCAAAATTGTAAACCGTTCACAACTGAACAAACTTTCCAAAAAAATGGGACTGGATAGATTTCTTGAAAGTGAGAAAGATACCCGGAATCTCTGTAAATCTATCAATGGTGATGCCTTTGAGGCATTGATAGGCGCCATGTACCTCGATAAAGGCTATAATTTCACCAGGCGTATTATCATCAAAAGGATCATCAACCTGCACCTCGACATCGATGAAATCGAAAAGCAGGAAAACAATTTTAAAAGCAAACTCATTGAGTGGAGCCAGAAAGAGAAAAAAGAGATTGAATTCAACGTGATTGATGAAGTTGGTGAAGGGTATAATAAACAATACGTGATACAGATCCTGGTCGACAAAAAGCCCATCAGCCAGGCAAGAGACTATTCCATCAAGGGTGCCGAAAAGATCGCTTCCGAAAAAGCCTGTAACTCCATTCTGAACGAGTCGTCCTGATCGTTTGTTTTTATTACAATTTTTTCTTAATTTTAGGCTTGTCTTAGTTCCTGATAATGACTGATTTTAATACATGTTGAATTGGAAAAAATAAAAATCCTATGAAAACGCGCATTGAAAATCTGGCATTGGATGCTTATACACATTCTAAAATTGTTAGAAACCTGATAACAAAATCCATCGACAAAAGAATCCACAAAAGCATTGTCGAATCCGACAGCGAAAACCTGACCGCTGTGCAGCAAAAAAAATACGACTATCTCTCGGCTTTGCTGTATTCTATTAAAAGGAATATCGATAAAAATTACATTTCAAACAACTTCATAAAAAAAACAGGTGCCTTTATATCAAGCCTCGAAGTTTCGATGGTTGAAGACAAAGATCCCGCCCGCGACAATTCTACTTTCGTGGAAAAGTACGGGATGGATCCACCCATGTTCATTGTATTGTCGCCTACTCAAAAATGTAATTTGAATTGCACCGGATGCTATGCAGGCTCCAGGGCAGCAACAGCACCCTCAATCCCTTTTGAAACCGTCGATAAGATCGTTGAAGAGGTGCATGATAGTTTTAACGGCAGGTTCATTACCATCAGCGGAGGTGAACCATTTATGTATTCCGACAATGGAAAAACCCTGATTGATATTTTTGAGAAATACAATGATATGTTTTTCCTGGTATACACCAATGGCACCTTTTTTACGAAAGAACTGAGCAAAAGACTGGAAGAACTTGGAAACGTTACCCCTGCCATTTCTGTTGAAGGATACAAAGAGCACACTGATAAAAGAAGGGGCAAGGGTGTTCATCAGAAAATCATGAAAGGTTTTGAAAATCTACGGAACGCAGGGGTGCCTTTTGGTGTTTCGGTCACCGCGACCAGTGAAAATGTGGATGTTCTCCTGGAAGAGGCTTTCTATGATTATTATTTCGAGGAGCAAGGTGCAACCTATATGTGGCAATTCCAGTTTATGCCGATTGGAAAAGGAAATGAAGTATTTGATCTGGTAGTTCAACCCGATGAGCGTGTTAAAATGTACAGGATGTGGGAGCGGATGCTGAAAGAAAAAAACTACAGCATTGCAGATTTCTGGAACAGTGGCGTGCTTACCCATGGTTGTATTGCTTACGGTGCCAACAGGGGTTACATCTATATCGACTGGAATGGTAATATCATGCCCTGTGTATTTGTTCCATTTTATGTAGACAATGTTTTTGAACTGTACAGCAAGGGAAAGAGTATTGGTGATGCCCTGCATTCCGAATTCATGAAAAGGGGCAACAACTGGCAAAAAGAATATGGTCTGAATAACAAATCCCAACCTGGTAACTGGTTAATGCCCTGCTCTATCCGGGATCATTTCAAGGATTTCAGGGAAAACATCCTGACGAAAGATGCAGTTCCTGAAAACCAGGAAGCAGCAAGCATCATGAACAAAGATTATTATGAAAAGATGATCCGTTATGACCAGAAGCTGGAGAAACTAACCAGCGAAATATGGGAAAAAGAGTATCTTCGCTGAAAGCACACAACAGCAAAAGCTTTTGCGTAATTTTCTATGGCAAAGAAATTAAAACTGGAAGTCGACCATGATCCCGAATTCAGGATCATTGGCTTGTCCTCAACATTGAAAAGCTACAAACTGGCTTTCAGGATCAACCAGAGTCTGCAAACCAATCTTAAAAGGATCCGGGATTTTACATCACATACCGCTTCCATCGATCAAACGATCAAACATACAGTTTTCCTGCATGCTGTAAAAGATTCAAGCGGATTTATCTGTCTTCTTCAGAATCGCAGTCAGGAAGGATTTCTGATCCCGCTTTACCGGCAGGCTGATTATTTTTTCATGTTTTATGAATTTCCCAGGGAAGAACAAATTCCAGAATATACCCAAAAACTTAAAAAAACAAATGGCATACTAACAGCTTTTCCAATCGATAATCCCCCTGCAAAGAATGTAGGCAGGATTTTTCAGGACCTTGAAATACACATCATGGAAAAACCCGAATGAAAACCTGGCCTCTCAAAAACAATTCACTTCCTGTTTTGTTTAGAAATTAGAGAATTGCTATTTTTGTATTCTATTAAAGAAGTGAATATTAACAATTTAAACACAAAAACATGATCAAAGAAAAAATTGAAAAGTCATTGAACGAACAAATCATGAAGGAAGAATATTCTTCCAGGATATACATGGCCATGGCAAGCTGGTGTGAAGCCAATGGTTATGAAGGTGCTGCCAATTATCTTTATAATCATAGCGATGAAGAAAGAATGCACATGATGAAGTTGATCCATTTTCTGAATGACCGGGGTGGAAAAGTTAAACTGATGCCCATGGATGCACCGGCAGTGGAGTATAAATCACTGAAAGATATTTTTGAACAGATTCTGAAACACGAAATTTACATCTCTGAATCAATCAACGAAATTTACGGTCTCTGTATGGAAGAAAAAGATTACACCACGGGCAATTTCATGCAGTGGTACATCAATGAGCAGATCGAAGAAGAAAGTACAATGAATGGTGTGTTGGACAAGATCAACCTTGCCGGTGATCAAAAAGGCGGTTTGTTTCACATCGACAAGGAACTGGGCGGTATGAGCGCCAAGAGACCTGCTGAAGAGCTGGCAGAGTAGAAACAATTTTCCGGCATTTCCATGCAAAATAACGAATGTCGAATTTCCAATGTCGAATATCGAAGTGATGCTTTCCCCCTGTTCGATATTTGTTATTCATTATTCGAGATTCGACATTTTTTTTTGAATTGTCAATGCATGAAATACGTTGACCAACGACATTTTCCATTTTACATTGACCATTCTACATATTTCATTAATCATGAATAACTCAACATTCTTTATTCAATATTCTTTATTTCTTTATAAGGTCATCTTCTAAAATCTTCAAAAACCGCTCGTACCAACCATTCCCATATTTCCTGATCAGGGCCGTTTTCACGAATTTTTTCAATGCATATTTTTCTCTGCTGCCCCGTTTGAGGGCCGGTTTGCAAATATGCCATTTATGATAATTGAGGGCTTCTCCCCCATCCCGGAGTTGTGAAATGCGGATCGGGTATAAATGACAGGACAAAGGTTTCTGGAAATCTGTTTTATTATCCAGAAAAGCTTGCTCGATGGTGCAAAATGCAATCCCCTCCTCATCAAAATTAACGAAGGCACAAGCACCACCATCTACTAATGGAGTCACAAATTTCCCATCCGCATCATAATCAAAAACACCGTTCTTTTCAACTTCCCTTCTGCCTGCCTCTGTCATGAATGGTTTTATATACTCAATATCATCCTCCAATATCGAAATTTCCGCTTCTTCCAGGGGTGCCCCGGCATCTCCGTCCACACAGCAGGCACCCTTGCATTTGCGCAGGTCGCAGGCAAAGCATATTTCTTTTATCTCATTGGATATGATCTTGTCGTCCAGTACTATCATAGGTGCAAAAGTAAGTATATTCAGCTTATCATAAGATCCTGGAATCAGGCAAATGGCTCCAGAATATTTTATCAGAAAATGAATTATTAGGTTAAATTTTTAATACCTTTAATCGCAATAAAAAACCAAAAACCCATACAACATGTTAATCACCCATTTTTTTTCAAAAGCTTTAACAGTTATCCTATCGTTATTTTTCACATTTTATTTATCAGGGCAAAACAATGTACCCGATACGATTTACCCGATCAAAGAAATTTTCCCCTTCAAAATAACGGGAAATCCAGCTGTTAATACAACATTAACCTATCCGAACGCCCTGGGAGATATCAATGGCGATGGATTTACTGATTTCGTATTTAATGAATATGTCAGTGATGAAAGAACCGAAGACCCCCATGACGGTGTATATAAATCAGTGATCATAACGGATATCGATCATCCGGAAAATGCCCTGGTTTTCTACAACAGCAATATCCAGGGAATCAAAGATTTCGATGGTGACGGATACGATGATATGCTCAACATTGCGAATAAAACGATCTATTTTGGTGCTCCGGAAGGGATTTCAGATGATTCAATGCTTATTGATTTCCCGGATGATTACAGCTACCTGTATTATGCGCAGGATATTACCGGGGACGGGAAATCGGAATTCTTTTTAGGGAAATCATATAGCCGTGATCTCATGCTTTTTTGTAGTGACGATCCTGAAGCCATTCATTTTGAACCTCCCTGGGCTCTTATTGATCATGAACCCGGAAAATTTCTTTACTATGATTATGATTCGGATGGTGTAAAAGAACTTGCCATCCACAGAAGACAGAATAATTCTAACTCAGACGATGTAGCATGGTTCGTACTGGATACCAACAGCATGGAAATGGTATTTAAGAACAGAAAAATTGTTCCTTTCTCTGGATCTTTAGCAGATATGAATGGGGATGGTAATCCTGACATCGTAATCTCGGAATACTTTGATAAAGCCTACATCCTCAGAATACTGTTCGGGAAATCAACACCCCCCTATTTTGAAGATGAAGAGGTAATTTACCCGCTTGAACATTTTGCAAAGATTCTCCTGGCAGGCGATATTAACAATGATGGATGTGACGACCTCTACACCAAATGCCACGCAGATACAATGATGTTTTTTATGGGCAGGGAAAGCATTGCTGATAGCGGATTTAATATTCAAAAGCATTATACCGGAGACAATTGCATGATGCTGCCACCAGGGAAAGGAATTTATGCATATGGTTCCATCAATAAGGTTCCTGTGTTTAACTACGACCAGGATAGCATTCCTGACCTGTTTCTCAGATACTGGTCATTCGACAGTTCTTTGCAATACGAACAGGTAGGCACAGCTATCATCCGTGGCAGCGATACACCCGACTTCACCGATCCCCTTCTCCTGGTGCAACCACTGAAAGAATCTTATGAAGAACTGGGATACGGACAAAAGGTTAGAAACATCGGAGATATGAATAAAGATGGATATCCCGATTTCGGGGTAATGGCCGACCAGGGTTGTTATCTTGACATCTTTTTTGGCAGCGATGTTTTAAAGGATAAACCTGATGTAAAAATACTACTTCCACAGGATGGCAGGAATAAGTCTCTCGACTGGGATGCCGGGGATATCAACAATGACGGATACATCGATTTTATCATCGGCAACAGTACAGCATATGGAACATCTGCATACCTTGGAAAAATTATGAATACGTACAACCGGGCTTTTGTATTTCTTGGGAAAGAGGATTTGCCTCCCGCGCTCGATTATTCTGATGCGGATTATGTACTTGATGACCTGGTCAATAATATAGAGTTTGGAAGAAATATCAGAATCATTGGGGATTACAATGCAGATGGATACAATGATTTCCTTATCGGTGGATCAAGGGCCAGGCTCCACAGAAACAAGACCTACCTGTATTTTGGTGGTGACATGATCAATGAAGAACCCGATATGATCATAGATGATCTCTATGATCTCCCTTATTGGACGTCAGATAATCAGTTTATCAAATGCGGTGATATCAATGCAGATCAGTATGATGATTTTATGATTTTTGACCGCACTGTTGTAAATGGCCGTTATCTGGTTTATCTAGGCGGACCTGAAGCAGATGATCAGTTTGACCTGATCCTGCCAAATCCGGATAAAGATCATATTAGTTTTGCATCCCAGGCTTCCAGAACATGCCGCGATTTCAATGGTGATAACCAGGCGGATTTCATGCTCTATTCAACTGATACCATTTATTTATTTTACGGGGGTACGGAACTTGACAGCATATACGATGAAATTTTTTATGACACTTCACTCCATATTGCTGTAACCTATATCCAATTTCTACCAGATTTTCTGGCGAAAGGTAAAACCAGCATTCTTGCCGGTGATTATAATTCGGAAAGGATGCTGATTTTTGATGGTGACAGCAGTCATAATCAGGCGGTAATGGTATTGAATAATGAACTGAAATATGGCACCAATGCGTGTATGGGTGATTTTAATGTGAATGGTTACAAAGACCTAGTAGTCGGTATTCCGGTAGAAAGAAATTATGGAATTGTGAACGGAGGCATGGTCAAGATCTTTCAATCACCGGTCCATACCGGGAATAATGAACATCGGCCAGCCCAAACAAACACCATCATATATCCAAACCCTGCCAGTAATTTTATCAACATATCCTCTCCTGGCCAGTACTATGGCAATTTGCATATCAGCCTGTACGCAATGGATGGCAGGAAAATTATGGAAAGCGATGAAAACCCTTTATACATAGGGGATTTATCAAAAGGAATGTATTTTGTCCGGGTTCAGAAAACAAGCATGGAAACGGAAACCCTGAAGGTTATTATTCAATAAATAATAGCTGGCATTTTGGTATTTATCCCGGATGTGGATCGATCTGAAGCATCCAGACCCAAAAAGATTTTGAAACTAACAAATTAGCAAATCTTCAAATTTACTACCTTTGCACTCCAAAAAATAACCTAAACACAAGAAGTTATGGCATTTAATGTAAGGAATAGAAGTTTTCTGAAATTGTTGGATTTTACTCCGAAGGAGATCAAATTTTTGCTGGATCTTTCAGCCGACCTGAAAAAAGCAAAATATTCAGGCACAGAAGAACAAAAACTCAAAGGCAAAAATATCGCTTTGATATTTGAAAAAGACTCAACCCGCACACGCTGTGCATTTGAAGTAGCCGCCCTCGACCAGGGAGCGCATGTTACCTACCTCGGTCCCACCGGCTCACAGATGGGAAAAAAGGAAACCGTAAAAGATACGGCCCGCGTACTGGGTAGAATGTACGACGGAATTGAGTACCGCGGTTTCGGCCAGGAAGTGGTGGAAGATCTGGCCAGATATTCCGGCGTACCGGTATGGAACGGTCTCACAAACGAATTTCACCCCACTCAGATCCTCGCTGATTTCATGACCATGACAGAACACAGCGACAAGCCCCTGCACCAGATCTCATTCTGTTACCTGGGCGATGCCCGCAACAACATGGGCAATTCCCTGCTGATCGGCGCTGCCAAGATGGGCATGGATTTCAGGGCTGCTGCACCCAAAATGTTGCACCCTGATGAAGAACTGGTTGTCCAGGCAAAAGAAATAGCCAAAGAAACCGGGGCAAAGATCACCATCACCGAAAATCCCGAAGAAGGTGTAAAAGGATGCGACTTCCTCTACACCGATGTCTGGGTATCCATGGGCGAATCGGAAGAGGCCTGGAACGAAAGATTAAAGCTGATGAAACCTTACCAGGTGAACAATGAACTGATGGAAAAAACAGGCAACCCCAAAGCCAAATTCATGCACTGCCTGCCGGCTTTCCATAATACAGAAACCAAAGTGGGGAAAGAGATACATGAAAAGTTCGGATTCGAAAGCATGGAGGTAACAGAAGACGTTTTCGAATCGGAAGCCTCCATCGTTTTTGATGAAGCCGAAAACAGGCTGCATACCATCAAGGCGGTGATGGTGGCTACCTTGGGGAATTAATTAAAGATGCTTTTTTAAGGAAATGAATGGGCTGTCAAAATAGTTCTATTCTTCATCAGGCTGAGCGCCATGCCTGCCGGCCAAGGAGTCGAAGCCTATAAGCCGTTGCTTATCAGCGTATATCGACTCGATGTAACCCAGATGGTTTTAAAATATTTTTCGAATAGTCCTTTTTTATTCCGGGCATGGAATAATATTTGCGAAAGCTAATGCACTAAAATTCATGAACCCGGAAACATTGGTTTTATTACCTTTATTTTCTCAAAAATGTAAAACATGAAAAAGATTGTATCTATAGCCATCATTTCCCTCACCATACTTCTGTTCTCAAACCAGGGCTGCAAAGAAGGCGAAAGACCCAACATCTTTACCGTGCAGGACGACATGGAGCTGGGCCTGCAGGTGAATCAGGAAATCGAAGGCAATCCACAGGAATATCCCCTTATGGATCCGGCACAATACCCGGAGGCGTACCAGCATATCCAAAGGATCAGGGACAGCATTTTAAACACAGGGCTTGTGGATTATGGGGATAAATTTGCCTGGGAAGTCAGCCTGCTCCGAGATGATGAAGTCTTGAACGCTTTTGCAACGCCCGGTGGTTACCTCTACTTTTATACGGGTTTGATCAAATTCCTGGACAATGAAGCCCAGTTTGCAGGGGTGATGGGACACGAGATGGCTCATGCCGCCGAACGGCACTCCACCGAGAACCTGACCAAGGTGTACGGTCTGCAGGTACTCTTATCCGTGGTACTTGGACAGGATCCCGGTATGATCGCACAGATTGCCGCTGATCTTGCTGCCGGTCTCACCGTGCTTGCCTTCAGCCGCAATCATGAATACGAAGCCGACGAATTCGCTGTAAAATATCTTTACAATACTTCCTATGATGCGCGTGGAGTGGCCGGTTTCTTTGAAAAGCTGGAAGGCTCACCACAACCACCCCAGTTCCTGAGTACACATCCATCACACGAAAACCGCATCAGCGAGATCATGGCCATGTGGGAAGCACTGGGTGGAAAAGAAGGAAAATATTACGTGGAAAGCTATAATCAATTCAAAAGTACATTACCTTAATTTTAAATCATGAACCAGAGATCTTATGTTTGTCAAATAACCAATAACCAATGACCAATACAATGACCAATAACCAATCTTCGGCAAGGCTACAATGGATAAAATGAATGACCCATGTTTCAAAATCCAGCTTCCGGCTTCCAACTTCTGATTTCTTCCATTTATAATCGGAAGGATTTCCCTATTTTTGCAGCATGGCAAACGAAGACATTTTCAAGAAGATCATCGCCCATGCCAAAGAGTATGGCTTTGTATTTCAATCGAGCGAGATTTTCGACGGACTGAGTGCAGTATATGATTACGGACAATATGGCGCTGAACTGAAAAAGAACATCATGGATTACTGGTGGAAATCCATGGTGCAATACCATGAAAACATCGTGGGCATCGATGCCGCCATTTTTATGCATCCCGATGTTTGGAAATCTTCCGGCCACCTGGATGCCTTTAACGATCCCATGATCGATAACAAAGATTCTAAAAAAAGATACCGCGCCGATGAACTGATTGAAGATCATATTGCAAAACTTCAGGGTAAGATTGACAAAGAAGTTGCCAAAGCCAGCAAAAGGTTCGGGGATGATTTCGATGAGCAAAAGTTCCTGGAGACCAATCCACGTGTGATCAGGAATCGCGAAAAGATCGATGCCATCATCAAGAGAATGGTGAAAGCCCTGGAGGAGGATGACCTGAAAGATCTCAAGCAACTCATCATCGACCTGGAAATTGCCTGCCCCATCTCAGGTTCTAAAAACTGGACGGATGTCCGGCAGTTCAACCTGATGTTTGCAACACAACTTGGAGCGCTGGGTGACGGAGCCAGCAAAATATACCTTCGCCCCGAAACCGCTCAGGGCATCTTCGTGAATTACCTGAATGTACAGAAAACCGGCAGGATGAAACTTCCTTTCGGGATCGCCCAGATCGGGAAAGCCTTTCGGAACGAGATCGTGGCACGGCAGTTTATCTTCCGCATGCGCGAATTCGAGCAAATGGAAATGCAATATTTCGTCCGCCCCGGAACTGAACAGGAATGGTTCAAATACTGGAAAGAGGAAAGAATGAAATGGCATCTGGCTACGGGTATTCCTGAAGAAAACTTCCGTTTCCATGAACACGATAAACTGGCCCATTATGCTAATGCCGCTTTCGACATAGAATTTAATTTCCCAATGGGATTCAAGGAGCTGGAAGGCATCCATTCCAGAACGGATTATGACCTGGGGGCTCACCAGAAATTCACAGGGAAAAAAATCCAGTATTACGATCCTGAGACCAATGAAAGTTATGTGCCTTATGTGGTGGAAACATCCATTGGTCTTGACAGAACATTCCTCGCGGTTTTAACGGCTGCCTATACAGAAGAAAAACTGGAAGACGGCTCGGAACGTACCATGATGAAAATCCCACCTTTCCTGGCCCCGATCAAAGCAGCCATCTTACCATTGACCAAAAAAGACGGATTGCCGGAAAAAGCCCGCGAGATCATGGACAGCCTGAAATATGATTATATGTGCTTTTACGAAGAAAAAGATACGATCGGAAAACGTTACCGCAGGATGGATGCCATCGGCACACCTTACAGTATTACGGTTGATCATCAAACACTGGAAGATAACACCGTAACCATACGTGAAAGGGACAGCATGGAACAGGACAGGATCCCGATTGAAAAAATTGCAGGCATAATTGCAGAACGGATAAGGATAAAAAGGTAGAGATGTTTTTCTATATTTTGGTGTATCTGCATCCCCGGAGGTAATTCTATTTATAACATTTCGCAGGGAAAGGGAAATAAGGGAATAAGGATGAAGTTCAATCGTGTCATTTTGCTACTAAGGTTTTTTGGGTAAATAAGGTTTGGTATCAACTGTATATTTATAGAATTCAAAAATAAATTAGATTGATATTACACAATTAAAAATCATTTTCCTTCAAATTAGGCTGGATAAACTCTATCTTTCTTGCAATTAACTAAATAGAGTCTGTCCATAAACTCGCCCTCCTTCGCAAACCCCTCTAACTCTCCGCCTGAGGCGGAGAGAACCATCCAACCCCTTGGTTGTGTGGGGGATTTACCCTTCAGGGGACTAAGGGGGTGCGGAGGGTGGTGGTAAAATTGAGACTTTATGGACAGACTCTAATTAATAGCTCTGAGAATTTGGCAACAAACCTTATGGATCCCTAAACCTTAGTAGAAAATAAGATTCAATTTTTCCCATCAATTTTATTATCTTATTTATATGATCCTTGCCGGCCCTGAAGCAATTATTTGTAATTTGGCGAATCCGAAAACAAAAAATAATATTGACAGGAAACCTCATACCCAAGAAAAATGACAATAGACTTACGCAGCGACACTGTCACAAAACCCACCCCTGAAATGCTTCAGGCCATGTTCCATGCCAAGGTAGGAGATGATGTATTTGAAGACGATCCGACAGTAAAAGCCCTGGAACAAAAATCAGCAGCATTGTTTGGCAAGGAGGCGGCCTTGTTCTGTCCTTCGGGCACCATGACCAACCAGATCGCTCTGAAAGTGCATACACAAGCGGGAGATGAGATTATCTGCCATGAATTATCGCACATCTATCGATATGAAGGTGGCGGGGCAGCTTTCAATTCCGGGGCATCGGTCAGACTGTTGCCGGGCGCCCGGGGCAGGATCAAAGCAAACCAGATCAAAGAAAACATCAATCCTGACGATATACATTACCCCAGAACGAGTCTTGTTGTGATCGAGAACACCTCCAACAAAGGTGGCGGCAGTTGCTATGAGCTTAAGGACCTGAAAGAGATACGTCAATTATGCAAGGAATACGGGCTCAAGCTGCATCTTGATGGGGCAAGGATTTTTAATGCTATTGTTGAGAAAGGATATACTTCAGGACAGATTGGCGAGTTGTTCGATTCCCTATCCATCTGCCTTTCAAAGGGACTGGGTGCTCCGGTTGGATCTGTGCTGATCGGAAGCAAAGATTTTATCAGGCAGGCCCGCAGGGTAAGAAAAGTATTTGGCGGCGGCATGCGGCAGGCCGGTTACCTGGCAGCGGCAGGAATTTACGCACTTGACCATCATGTTGAAAGGCTGGAAGAAGATCACCGGAAAGCGCGAATTCTTGGCAATACCCTGCAAATGCAAACCTTTGTGGAAGAAGTGATACCGGTTGAGACCAACATTCTGTTTTTCAAATTAACTGATCAATTCAAAGATCAGGACTTTCTAAAGATGCTTGAATCCAGGGGTATGAAGGCTGTTGGATTAGGACCGCAATTGATCCGCATGGTCACCCACCTGGATTTCTCAGACCAAATGCTGAATGAAAGCATAAAAATATTAAACTCCTTATCATGAACATCACTTATGAAAATACCGTCCTGATGGTAAAAAACATGGCAAAATCAAAACAATTCTACACAGAGCTTATGGGGCAAAAAGTCAGTCTGGATTTTGACGGGACCCTGATCTTTGAAAGCGGGCTATCGCTCAATCGCTGCATAAAAAACCCAACATTGCAAGATTGAACGATTGGACGATGTAACGATTTAACGATTTGTCAGGAGACACAAAGGGTCTAAGACCCTGCAGTATCAATAATTAAAGATCTCTTCCAGTGTCAGCTCTTCAACTTTCCCAAGCTTTTTCATCTTCTTCATATCCAACAGGTCGCGATTACCGATGATCAGGTAATTGTAATTCCTTCCTTGGATATATTCATCGAAGAAGGCTTCGAAATCTTCCAGGTTAACATTTTTGGCATATTCATATACATCTTTGCGGATGTCATAATCGATCCCCCTTTCCTGGTTCGACAGCCAGGTCCAGAAAATATTTGCCTTGGTGATCCGCTCGGTTTCAATCTGTGTCTGTATCGCCTCTTTGGCATTCTTGAACTGTGCCTTTGCCTCGGGCATTTCGTTCATCAGGTTCAGCATGGCTTCCGTGGCATCTTCAAGTTTATCCGCCTGCGTAGCTACGAAAGTGTAAACATAATTGCTTTCATCCATTTCACCGGGAACAGAAAATGCCGCAAATGCAGAGTAAGCCAGCCCCCTCGCTTCCCGTATATCCTGGAATACAATGGAGGACAAACCAGATCCGTAATACTCCCCGAACAACCTGGAAGCCGGGATCAAATCTTTATTGAACATACCATCTTTCGATAACATGAGGATGTTGGTTTGCACCATATCGTAATTCACGAAATAGACTTTGTTCTCATCTGTATCCTCTTCGTTATACTCAACCTCTTCAGGAAAATCTAAGAGTTCATCGGGTACAGGATGTTGTTCCGAAAGAATACCATTCACTTGTTGCATTTCTTTCGGACCATAGTAAAATACGCTATGATCGTAGGCATAGATATTTTTGATCAGATCGGTTAAGAACTCCGGATTCAGGTTTTTGAGTTCTTCCTCCTGCATGATATTGGTGAAGGGATTGAATGCACCATATTTACCATAATTGAACAAGCCCGACCATAATATGGTATTTTTATTCAATTTGGCATCGGCACGCTTTTTCTGGATCCCTTTCACATATTCATCATATACTTCCTGATCGGGTTTGGCATTGGCCAAAACGTGTTCCAACAGTTCAATAGCTTTTTCGAAAGATTTATCAAGCCCGGAGACATAAACATAAGAACGGTCATCGCCTGTTGAAACACCCATTCTCAAACCAAGTTTAAAAAATTCCTGTTTTAATTCAGCAGGGCTATATTGATCAGTACCAAGATAGGGCAGGTAATTCACGGCAATGGGCAATTGAAGATCATGATCCTTGCCCATGTCAATAATGTAGTACAGGGAGAAAATATCATTGGTCTTGTTATGAATATACCTGAAGTCAACATCTGTTTTTAGTTTATCCTTTTTGATCTTTTCATCAAAATCCACAAAGACCGGTTCCAGATTTTCGGGCTGTTCGCTCATGAACTCCTTAAAAAATTCCGACTGTGCCTCACGGTTCAGTTCAACTGGTGTAATGGGTGGTTTTTCAAGCTTCACCGAAGTGGTATCCTTGCCTGTTTTTTTATAAACAACCACGTAATTGTTTTGGTAGTGCTCATTGGCAAATTGCACCAGTTCTTCTTTGGTGATTTTTTCCAGTTCATCTATAAACTGCACCTCTTCTGCCCAGTCGATATTCTTGATAAAAGCATCCACAAAAGACCAGGCTTTGAAGTTACCCTCCTGCCTGCGCATCTGTTGCAGGCGCATATCATTGATAATGGCTTCCAGCATCCAGTCTTCAAAATTCCCCTTTTTGATTTTCTCAATTTCCTTTAACAAAAGCTCCTTTACCTCATCCAGACTTTGCCCCTGGCGAGGATTACCGTAGAAAACATGCATGCCATAATCGATCATAAAGCTGGCATAGGAGCCGGCCCGCAATACTTTTTGCTCCTGGTTCAGATCCAGGTCGATCAATCCTGCCTGGCTGTTGCTGAGGATATTATCGATCATGGTCACATATTTTTCATCTTTCGAATTGGCGCCATCAAAGCGGAATCCCAGGCGCATGGTTTCGGCTTCCGGCCCCACAACTTCTTTCACCAGGGGTTCAGTGATGGGGGCCTCAACTGGAAGATCCCGCTCGGGAAGTGCTGGATTCGGTTCCATGTTACCCCAGTATTCATTGATCAGTTGGACGGTTTCCGCAAAATCAATATCTCCCGAAAGGGCGAATGCCATGTTATTTGGAACATAATAGGTATCGAAATAATTCATAATGTTCACCATAGATGGATTTTTCAGGTGCTCCGGTTCGCCCAAGGTGGTTTGCGTTCCATAAGGATGTGTTGGGAAAAGCCCTTCCATCAGCGCCCTGTTGAGTTTTCTGCCATCATTGTCCTGCGACATGTTGAATTCTTCATAGACCGTTTCCAGTTCTGTATGGAAAATCCTGAGCACCGGATCACTGAAACGTTCTGCCTCCAGCATGATCCATTTTTCTAGCTGGTTGGCCGGAATATTGTTCATGTAGACCGTAAACTCATTCGATGTACCGGCATTGGTGCCCTGGGCTCCCATGGAAGTCATCATTTTATCATATTCGTTGGCCACGGCAAACTGCGCGGCAATTCCGCTGAGGCTATCGATCTGATGATAGATTCGGGCCTTTTCATCAGGGTCTTCGGTAGCCCGGTGTTTTTCAAACAGCGCAGTGATCTTATCAATATATACCTTTTCTGCTTCCCAGTTCATGGTTCCGAAATCGTCGGTTCCTTTGAACATCATGTGTTCAAAGTAATGTGCCAGACCGGTGGTTTCGGCCGGATCATAAGTCGAACCCGCTCTCACTGCAATGAAGGTTTGTATCCTGGGCTCATCCTGGTTTTGACTCAGGTATACCTTAAGCCCGTTATCCAGTTCATAGATCCTTACTTTAAAAGGATCTCCTTTTATGGTTTTGTATTGAAAACCATTGGCATCCGTGTGAAATTCAGTTTTTCCGCTCTTCTGCGTGCAGGAAGAAAACAGGAATACTGCAGCAACAAAAAATAATAACTTGATCGGTTTCATTTTAAACAAATTTAGGTTGAGGTTATGCCTGCTAAGGTAAATATATTTTTGGCACATAAATTGGTTTTGTTGGGGTGGATCCCTCAATTGTTTAACAAAAACTTAAAGTCATGAAACCAAGAGTATTAAAAGAGGCTTTGGCCTCAGGCAGGAGAGTTATGTCCCGAAAAAGCGGGGCAGTGCTGATCTTCATTCTGATCCTTTCGATCAGCGGTTGTTACAAAGAACCCTGGTATGGCTCTGACGGAAGACCCGGAGAAGCTTTTCTTTCAGCAACCTGGGTCGATGACAAACCCGAGTATATTGATGTTGGTACTTCCTCCATCCCTTATCATTTCGCATGGGGAGAGTATTACAGGGCATATACCGGTTATTATACCATGTATTATGAAGGTGAGGTCTGGATGGGAAACCGCTGGGCATTTTATGCCTGGGAAATCGAATACGAAATTTGGCGTGAACCGGGAGAACCGGGTGGCAAGTTTTATCATGGCCGTGACGGCGCCGATACTTACTTTACATTGGAATGCAGTCCTTTCGGCCCAATGGTATATGAGGATTTCAAAAGCAGCGCATCAGACCAGGAGGTCCAGGTACTCTCGGATACCGGAGATGAAATCATCATGCTGCAGGAGAAAAATGGTTTTGGCCTGAAAGCTACCTACAGAAAAGTCGAAAAGCGAAAAGAGAAATAGGCAGGTGCTGCCCCGGAACATGTCGCCTGCATCTTTTATCTTTGCAAAAAATTATCAAAGGATAAAGGCATGGACAATAGAATCGTGATGACCCTGGATGCAGGCGGCACAAAATTCAACTTCTCAGCAATACAGGACCAGGAAGAGATTATAAAAGCGGTCATTCTACCGGCACAAGCCAAAGATCTTGAAAGCATTTTAAAAACAATCATTGAAGGTTTTGAGCAGGTTAAATCCAGGCTCAACCATCAAACGGTAGCGATCAGTTTCAGCTTTCCCGGACCAGCCGATTATGAAAACGGCATCATCGGCGACCTGGAAAACCTTCCCCAATTCAAACATGGTGTTGCCCTGAAAGCCATGCTGGAATATAAATTCGGAATCCCTGTATACATCAACAACGATGGTGATCTTTTTGCCTATGGAGAGGCCATCGGCGGATTTCTTCCCTACATTAACAATAAGCTTAAAGAAAATAAAAATCCACGGCAATACAAAAACCTGCTTGGCGTAACCTTCGGCACTGGATTCGGAGGGGGTATCATATCCGGGGGGAAGTTATTTAGAGGAGACAACTCTTCAGCAGGGGAGATCAACCGTAGCAGAAACAAATTATACCCCCTAACGAGCGTGGAAGATAGTGTCAGCATCAGGGGATTGAAAAGGGTTTTTGCCCGGGAAGCAGGCCTGAAAGCAGGGGAAAGCCCCGATCCCAAAGAACTTTTTGATATCGCCATGGGAAAGACCGAAGGAAATAAAAATGCAGCACTGACTGCCTTTGAAGAATTATCCATTGTAGCCGGCGATTGCATTGCCAGCGCCATCACATTGGTCGATGGGCTGGTTGTGATCGGAGGTGGCCTTTCAGGGGCACATCCTGTTTTTATGAAAAACCTTGTTGAAGAAATGAACCGGAATTTTCATTCCCTGGATGATAAAAAACTGGACCGACTCGAACTGAAAGCCTTCAACCTGGAAGATCCTGAAGATTTATCCGAATTTCTGGACGATTCTTCCAGAGAAATTCAAGTCCCTTTTTCAAATAAAAAAGTGACTTACGATCCGGTGAAAAGAATTGGTGTCGGGATCTCACGTCTGGGAACTTCCAAAGCTGCCGCAATCGGAGCCTGGGCCTTTGCCCTTGATCAACTCGACAAGCCTGAAGGATGATATTTGTATCTCAATTGAATTTTATACCTTTGTTATCTAAAACAATTCTAAATAATGAAATTATATACAATTCAAACAGGTAACTTTAAACTGGACGGAGGGGCCATGTTTGGCGTGGTACCCAAAGTGTTGTGGCAAAAGAAATACCCGAGTGATGAGAACAACCTTTGCAACTGGGCCATGCGCTGCCTGCTGATCGAGGATGGAGAACGGCTCATATTGATTGATAATGGGATTGGTGACAAGCAGGATGAAAAATTCCTGAAACACTATCATTTGAACGGTGACGACAGCCTGGAAAAATCACTTGCTAAAAACGGATTTTCGGCAGAGGATATCACAGATGTTATCCTGACCCATCTCCACTTTGATCATTGTGGTGGAAGCATCACCTATTCGGATGACGGAAAAGAATACGCATTAAGTTTTCCCAATGCCACCTATTGGACGAGTCGCAAGCAATACGAATGGGCAACACATCCCAACCACCGCGAGAAAGCTTCTTTTCTAAAAGAAAATATTTTACCCATTGAAGAAAGCGGGCAACTCAGGCTGATCGAAGAAGAAGGCGGGATCATGCCCAACATTGACATCAAATTTTACCATGGGCATACAGAGGCCCAGGTAATCCCCCATATCAATTATCACGGAAGAACCATTGTTTTCATGGCTGACCTGATGCCATCAGCAGCACATATCCCCATGCCCTGGATCATGGCATTTGATGTAAGGCCCCTGCAAACACTCAAAGACCGTGAAAGGTTTTACAAAGAAGCGCTTGAACATGATTATGTTTTGTTTTTTGAACACGACCTGTATAACGAATGTGCCAGCCTGCAGGAAACGGAAAAGGGAGTCAGGATCAGGGAGACTTTCAAGCTGGAAGAAATATTGTAGCAATATTTTTCATGAGATGCATAAGCCCTGAATGAATACTTTTATCACAAGAAGATCTCCGTTAGCAAGACAATAAATACCTGGTCAATCCTTACATTAATAAAAAAAAGCCCGCATTTTAAATACAGGCTCAATTTCTTTTCCGGATTGGCAATTTTAATAATATGTAATCCTGTTATCCGTGATATTTGCTTCTTCTTCCAGCGCTCTGTAAACACTGTTATTATCAATTCTTCTGATGAAATTTACGAGTACCTGCCTGATGTAAGGATCGTAATTTTCGGTTCCGGGTGCTTCCAGTACCTCATCCAGTACCACCCTGTATACACCACTGTTTCCAACGATAGGATCTGAGAGTATGCCGGGTTCGAGGGTAAAGATCTTCCCGATAACTCCCGCTTCACGGCCATAACCCGAGAGATTCGCGGAGCCGAATGCAACCGTCAGGGTATCCACTTCCACACCAAGATCATTGGCCATCTGATAAATATTCCCTTCCAGTTGTTCCATCTGTTCCTTCAGGTATTCTCCTTTCTTCTCTCTGATCAGGAAACCTTCAATCATATCTCTGACATCTTCCAGGCTTTTCACTCCTTCTTTTCTGCGTTCTTTCAATACGGCCACGATATAGCGATCGTTCATATCGAATACGGGAGAAACCTCCCCTACATTTACTTTTTCATCAAATGCCCAGCGAATGATCGGTCTAGGATGTTCAACACCGGGTACGTTATTGGTCATCTTCGCAATGGAAGGGGCTGAGCGGATCGTCATCCCTTCTTCTGCGGCAGCTTCTTCAAAATCTGCAATATCCGTATTTTCACCTGCAAAAGCGCTTGCTTCGGTATAAATTTTCTGCACGGTTTTGTTGCTGGGATCGATGGTTCTTTCCACGATGGCCACCCTGACTTTCTTAACCGGTTCCTGTTTATCAAGAATGTGGATTACGTGAAAACCAAATGGAGTTTCAACCAGTTTTACTTCACCAACCCTGCCATCCACAACGGCTTCGTTGAAAGCACTCACCATCGTCTGATCGGCAAACATGCCCAAATTCCCATCATTTTGTTTTACAGAGGGATCATCAGAAACTTCAGGGGCAATTTGTTCGAGCTTTGCAGGATTGCTCTGGATGACATTAAACAGGCTGTCGGCCAGACGTTGCGCTTCATCCCTGCTACGGGTGATTTCCTGGGGTGCCCTGAATGCGCCCTGGTATGCGATCAGGATATGGCTGGCTGCCATAGAATCAGGACGGTACTCGATATCCATCAACCTTCCCATCTGGTAGGCGCCGTCCTGCATATAAGGTTCAACCGTTGTTCCAATCTCAGCATTCATCATGATGCTGTCCATCATTACCGGCAACTCGCCTTCCTTATACCAGGTTGAATCATATCTTTTATCAGATACTGCATTGACAAACATGGGCACATTATCCGTTACTTTTAATTCTTCATAAAGTTCAGCCACTTCCTGCTTGACATTTTGGTGATCTGTCTCGGAGGGTAGTACTTCAAATACCACATAGTCAAAATCTACGCTGGCATCCTGCTCGTATTTATATTTGTTTTCTTCATAGTATTCTTTCACCTCTTGTTCGGTGAACGATACCAGTGAATCAGACACATCAAAGAACCTTTTCCCGATCAGGCGGATGATGGCCTCTGTTTCCTGTTGTTTGTACAATTTTTCTTTGAACGCTTCAGGGATATAATAGCCTTTGGAAACAAGTGCATTGTATTTTTCCTGTATCTGGTCCTTTTTGATCGCCTGTTCGAAATTGATCCAGCGATTCATAGCTTCGGGGCCCATCTGGTTTAGGTTTTGCAGGTACTGCAATACACGCTGCCTGTTGAACTGGCCTGTATTCGGATCAGTAAATGACTGCAGAATAAACTGATGGGGATTCTGTCCCTGCACCAGCTCGAACAATTCTTCCGCGGAAACGTCGAGGCCCAGTTTGTCAAACTCTTCGCCCATAATGATCTCATAAAGCATTTGATCCCAGGTACGATGCCTGATACCATATTCTTCCTTTGCAGTCAGACTTTCCTTCTGTTTGTTCTGCTTTTCAATCTGAATATTTTCTTCCAGTTCTCTGGAAAATTCCTGGTAGGTTATTTCCTCACCATTTACCTCACCCATGACATTGGACCGTGATGGACCGCTCTTCACAAAATCGCCCAGCACAAATGCGGCCAGGGCTATACCAACTACAATAACAATTAATCCTGAATGTTTTCTTATGTTTCCGATTACCGCCATTTTATAAAAATTTTAAGGCTGCAAATGTACAACAGAAACTTAAAGTAAAAAAACAAATCCATTATAAAATTTTACTGTACAAGGTTTTGTAAGTTTCCGGTATATTTAATGATCACTTCTGAGATGATGCCAAAGCTGAAAAACCAGATTGTATTCACTTTATATCTCAATATTCAACCTTACTTGTTCGATTCTGTTCTCTGTAGCCTGCAGTATGGTAAACCTGAAATTGTCAATCAGGATCTCATCGCCCTCCACCGGAATGCTTTCATCATAATTAATGATTAAACCGGCCAGGGTTTCAAACTCTTCTCTTTTGGGAAGATCGAGATTGTACTTTTCGTTCAGGTAATCGATCTCCAGGCGGGCAGAAAAAATATATTCTTTGTGACTCACCTGTTTTTCAATCATTTCTTCAACATCGTACTCATCTTCTATTTCACCAAATATCTCCTCGATGATATCTTCCATGGTTACCATTCCGGAAGTCCCGCCAAACTCATCAACCACCACTGCAGCACTTTTGTGTTGCTGTATCATCATTTTCAATACCTCATTTGCTGCAATGGTCTCAGGAACTATGATAATCGACTTGAGGATGTCTTTAATATTCTCCGGATTCCTGAACATGTCAAAAGAATGGGTATATCCAATCACATTGTCGATGCTATCTTTGAAAACAAGGATTTTTGAATGACCGGTACTGCTAAAACGTTCCCGTATCTCATGTATGGGTTCATTTACCTCAACTGCTTCGATCTCCGGGCGGGGCACCATGCACTCCCTCAGTTTTACATTTTTAAAGTTTATGGCATTCTGGAAGATCTGTATTTCCTGCGAACCCTCCTCTTTTTGATCACCAGAGGAGAATTCTTTAATGTATTCATCCAGATCGATGGGACTGAATACATATTTTTCGTTGGGGGATTTTAGCCTGAAAAAGCGAAATAACACCCATTCCGAAAAACCGATTAAAATATAGATGATTGGATAAAAAAGATAATAAAACAACAGGAGGGGAACAGCGAAAAGATCCAATACAACATTGGGCTTGATCCGGAACAAGGCTTTGGGAACAAACTCTGCAACCAGCAGTATGATAAAAGTAGATATCAGTGTTTGAAAAAGCAGTATTAGGTATTCGTGCTGCATGCTTTCCGGCAAAACTTCATAACTAAAAGGTTCCAGCAATATTGCCATGGCCGTTCCGTAGATGACGAGAGCCACGTTATTGCCCAGCAGCAGGGCTCCTATAAACCGGGAGGGTTTGTTGATAAAATCCGAAAGTATCCTTGCAGATAAACTACCTTTGCTTTTGTCAACCTCAACTTTGAGTTTGTTGGAACTGATAAAGGCGATCTCCATGCCTGAAAAAAAGGCCGAAAAGATGAGCATTATCATGACAATGAGCCAGGGATCCATTGTATGCATTACTTTTATTCCTGAAGAATAAAGTTAGGATTATTTTTCATCTTCTTCTTCAATTTCCATTTCACCACTGGGATCAAAGATTTCATATTTGTCGAAGGATTCGTCTGCTTCTAATCCGGTGCCGAACAAAACATCTTCTTCCGTTGTTATCTTGACTGTTGTATCCGAGTATATAATTTTCTTGCGCTGATCCCAGATGAGTTTCTCGGTATCGAGTTGTTCGTTTTTCTCAAAATTAATGATCCTGACATTTTTCCTGGCCTCCATGATTTTTTTCTTTTGGTAACTGATGCCATATTCAGCGGTCAGGCGGGATTGTATTTGCCCGACCGAATCGAAAAATTCAACCTGAAAACCTTCCGGAAATACGATGTACTCATCATCTCCTGTATACTGGTACATCAAAGGACTGGTAAGTATGGCCTGTATTTCTCCCGAATCACTCCTTACATATTCTATGTTTCTGGCGGTAAGCTCAGGCAGGGTATCGATCTCGCCATAGGCTGCAACGGTCTTTAAATCCCTTTTACATGCAAAAAGCATTGTCGCGAGCAGGATCACGACAATGCTTTTTTCAAAATAATTATGTATTTCAGGTACTGTCTTCAAATTATACCAATGCATTATTTTGCCGAACGCACCGTGGTTGTTTCATTGATCCAGCAACCTACCGTATAAGTATCCCCATCTTCATAATCATGGAAGAACAGCTCTTCTTTGGTTGGGAAATATTTTGAATAGGAGCGTATTCTTTCATCAGCCATCTCTGACACTGTGGGATCCATTTTCTTGGCTTTGTAATAATAGTCAACGGCAATCCAGTATACTGATTTTTTCATGATATCATCGCTGGCACATTCATTCGAACTGGCAGCATACAGATCACCAATCAGGATGTAAGCAATTCCTTTTTCAGGATTTTCTTCAATGGCTTTGCGTGCCATTTGTCTGGCCTTTGAGAAATTCTTGAGTGTCTGGTAGCAAAACGCCATGTAATAATAAGCATCTGCCTTTTCTTCATTGCCTTCCAGAGCCGTTGCTTCCTGCAGATATTCTATGGCTTTGTTATAATCCTGTTTATTGATCAGCATTTTACCGATCATAAAAGCAGCCACCGGTGATGGCTCAAGATCGTAAAGCTTAATGGAAGTTTCGAAAAACAACTCCGTATCGTTGCATTTTTTCTTGTCAAGCATTTCGGTAATCTTTTTCAGCAACTCAACATCATCCGGATTCTCTTCAAATTTCTTGCTGTATATGCTAACCAGATCTTCACAGGTTGCAAAAGGCTCGAAAGTAACTTCAATATTGCCTTTGATATTTTCCCATATGGCTTTGTTTCTCGGACTGGCTTTTTTCAGATTATGATCAATGATATCAGAGATCTGATCATAGGTTTCAACGATGACCGTGGAGTCCATTTTGTTGGAGGTAGCCATTTTGATCGCTGTGCGGAAATAATATACGAGAACAGCACCACTTGATTTGTTGCCTTCCAGCTCAACCGAACGTTTAAAATATTCAAAAGCTTTATCATAATCCTTGGTGCGGAACTTGTAAAGATCAACACCTTTGCGGCCCAGAACGTATCCCTCCTTGTTAAAATACTTGATCCGCTGATCATAAAGCATCATGAGTGTATCGATATAAGCATTCTTCTCCTCCGGTGTTTTTGCATTTTCGATCAGGTATTTGCCAAGTATGTTGGCTCCGTCGATATAGGTATTTTGTGTTCCGCATGGACAATTCAGGAAGACCCATCTCCATGGCTTTACAGCATCTTTAACAATATTGTTATTATAATCATCTTTCTTCCATTGTTTATAAAACTCCCTGTAAAGAGAAATATTCATAACACATTGGGCTGAATCTTCTGCAGTTGCCCCGTATCTGTTTTCGCATAAACCGTCATCCTGATCATCAGATTCTTCTTCCTGGGAAAATGCAGCAGGAGCAACAAACAAACCGGCGGCAAAAATCAATAAGCCAATGAAGATTTTTCGTTTCATAATCATTTTTGTTTTTGTTAAATTCTTTAATTGTATTTAGGTTTGATGAACCAGTTTTCATAAATTGATATTGCAAAGATAACCCGAATAAAGTTTTCCTGTATTAAATTATCTTTGGTAGTTCCCCAACGTCCCAATTCAACTCCCAGATTCATCATGGATCTTGACTTCCAGACAGGAAACCCAATTCCAAAACTTATGCCATATTCATTGATCTGGTTGCCGCGGATATTGAGACTGCCATTTGTGTACCTGAAACCGAAGCGGTAACTCAATCTTTCCCAGTAGGAGAATACACTGTACCTGTCGGGAATGAATTGCGCTCCAAAACCTATGGAAAATCTATTGTCCAGGGAATCGGACTGATCGAATTGCCTGAACTTTTCCCAGTTCTGCCAGTCAAAATCGGCTCCGATCAGCCATTTGTCCTTTTTCTTGAAAGTTATACCGGCTCCTATGCCTGCAGGCAAAATGATATCGCCCTTGACCCCTGTGTTATACTGTATGGTATCACGGTAAAACCGGATGTTACTTTGCTCTCCGTAAAAACTTCTGACCAGGTAATCTTTGTCCGCTCTTAAGTTGCTCTGATTGCTGAAAGAAATGCCAATGGTGTATTCCAGGTCATTCTTCAGCGGTTTGGTATATTGCAGACCATAGGTAAAAACAAAATCGTTGGCAGTCACAGAACGATCGATCCGGCTGCTTATGTAGAAACCGGAATCGGGGAAGGTCACCGATACTCCGCGGTCAATGGTTCCGAAAACAAATGAGGCATTGACTCCCAGGGAGAGATTATCCGATATTTTAAAGCCACTTCCGAAATAAACCTGGTTCAGGCCACCAGAACCTTCATTTCTGTATCGGGTTAAACCAATATTTTCTTCTTCTTTCTCCTGCAGTACATTGTAACCAACATTGCTGTATGGCAACAATCCAAAACTTGCCTTCCACCAGTGGGTAACCGGAAAACCGAATGTCAGGTAGTTCAGAGAAGCCGATCTTGATTCCTGGCTTAACTCAGCAGATTTCAGTGTGCTGATATTTGAATATAATGCTCCCTCGAATAAGAAAGAAAGGGAGTCGAATGCCGTATAACTTGCAGGGTTAGCAGGATTGATCAGCCGGCTGTCGCGCCATCCGTATTTGATCCCGCCCATCGACATGCTACGTACGTTGTTATTTGTGTTGTTTAGATTTCCTACCCCGAAGAGTGTGTAGGGTGAGTTGATCCTTGTTGTGGTTTGCGCCTGGCTGGAAATCCCTGCCCATAAAAACAATGAAATCAAAATTAGTGTTTTACCTGCCTTAGCTCTTTTCATTAAAATCCAGTATAATGTTCAATCCGGTCAAAACCAAATTTGGGATTGCAAAGATGTTATTTTTTAAGCTCTTATCAAAATAATTCATGTCGCCCCCGCTCAACAATACTGTTAAATTTTCATAAATCGCCGCATAGCGTTCGATGATGCCTTCTATCTCAGCGCGCATTCCATTCACTACCCCGGATAAAATCGAATCTTCGGTGGATTTCCCGGTAAGATCAGCATCCTTCCTGCCTTCCAATAACGGCAATTGATCTGTAAAATTATGAAGTGCTCTGAATCGAAGTCTCATACCCGGAGAGATTGCACCACCCTGGTAACTGCCATCATTATCGACAAAGTCATAAGTGATGCAGGAACCCACAACAATGGCCAGTACGTTGCTCCCCGGGAACAATACAGCGGCAGCAGAAGCGATGGCCATGCGGTCTTTCCCCAGGGTTTCCATTGTATCATAATCGATTCCGACCGGCAGGGGAGTCTGGTGATGGAGCTTCAGAAAAGTAAAGTTCTCTGATAGATACTGGTCAAATTTTTGGGGATAATTTATTACTGCAGAAAGGATGGCAGAATGAACCCCGACATTGCTGAACTTCCTCAGGAAATCCTTTGTAAAATCCTCGAGATCCTGATCTCCCGATGACAAGCTTTCCAACTTGATCAGGTTGTTGCCTTCAAACAGCGCAAATTTCTTCAGGGTATTTCCAAAATCCAGGACAAGTTTCATTGGATTAATGATTCATGATTTTATACAAAATAACCAAAGATAATCCATAAGACTTAAAAATTAAGGAAGAAATGTTAAGGAATGTGGAGATTTTTTTCGTCAGTTTGAAATTTTGAATTAAATTTGCACACTCAAATTCCGGTACCATAGCTCAGTAGGTAGAGCAACGGACTGAAAATCCGTGTGTCCCTGGTTCGATTCCGGGTGGTACCACAAACAGCCCTTGTTAATCAAGTGTATTAGCAAGGGTTTTTTGTATCCCGATTATTATTCCCGAATGTTTTATCCAAATCAAGACAATTGCAATCTACATCAAAGAATGATCGGTTAAATTGCGTCTCATCTTTAATTTAATCATTATTTTTATTTCTCAATGGATGCACCTTAAATTATCAAATGAGAAAATCTATAATCACATTAATACTCTTTGTTTTCATTGCTTCACTATGTCATGGCTTCAAGCCACCGGATAGTTCAAAGGTTCCATTGAGCATTGGTGTTAAAGCACATTATGGATTTGTGATCATTCACTCCAGGCACCTCCGAGCGGTGAAAGATTCTTACCCCTTTGGTATTGAAGCTAACATTATGTGGCATTACAACAGGGAAAGATCATACAACAAGTGTTTATGTTTTCCCAGATTAGGATTTTCGCTGAGTTACTGGAATTTTGATAATCCCGATGTGCTGGGTAACGGATTGAATTTGCTTTTTTTGCTTGAGCCTTTCTTTGGAATGAACAATAAGCTAAGTTTTTCTTTTCGGGCGGGCATGGGATTGTCATACGCTTCAAGTCCCCACCACCCTGAAAACAATCCAGATAATATGTCATACAGCACATATATAAGTTTTCCGTTGGCACTCTCAACAACCTTAAACTACAAAATCAATCCCAGGTGGCTGTTGAACCTGTCGGCCAACTATAACCATATTTCAAATGGCAGAATGAAGGAACCCAATAAAGGAATTAATTATCCAACAATTAGTTTGGGAATTGATTATTATTTGAGAGCGGGGCGTTTCCAGCCATACAAGGCTACAGATTGGAAACAAAATATTGAAAAACAGAATCGGTACTATCTGGAACTTTTTCTTTCAGGCCTGCCTTACGACACACTTGGCAAGAAAAAAAAATACACCATCCTGGGATTGACTTTCCGGTTCAGCCGGCAGGTTTCACGAATCAATGCAATCAGCATTGGAGTGGAAGGAATTAAAGACTGGCGTTACAGGGAAAAGATGAAAATGGAAAAGAAAAATACCGATCATCACCTTGTGGGAATTATGGCGGGCAATGACTTTATACTCGGACAGGTTGTGTTTTACCAGCAGTTTGGGGTATATGTTTACAATCCTTATAAAAAAGAAACATTTTACCAGCGTTATGGCTTCCTGTTCCGGTTCAATGATTTTCTGATCGGTGGGATCGGGCTGAAGGCACATGGTCATGTTGCTGATTTTCTGGATGTGAGGATAGGTATGGTTCTTTAAAAGGATGCAGCATTCATCAGTATTTAGTTTTAACCAAGGTATCATTAAAAACCAATTGAGCATATCATTTGAAGTCAAACCAGGGTACAATCCTGTTAAAACAGATTACAAAATCTAGAACCTGTACCCCACCCGTCCCATGATCATCCTGCCGGGATTGCGTTGGGCTGAGTTATCGATATAAATGGTATTAAAAATATTATCGATGCTGAATCCTGCTTCCAGTGCATTGAAAAAGGTTTTCCTTAAACTGAAATTAAAGATGCTGTATGCAGGATATCGGTCTGTAAAAAGATATTCGTCATCTATGATATTCTGATCATTGATCCATCTCTCTCCAATATATTTAAAATTAAAATTGGTGGTAAAACCCAGGTATTTGTATACAATCCCGGCGCTGACTTTATGATTGGGTACATCTGTCAGATGTTTTCCTTCCAGGTCAACATCCACTTTAGGATCAGTCATTACATATTCGGTGATCGCTGAATAATTCCAGGTATAATTCACATAGGCGAGCAACCGGCTTCCCAGGGTATATTCGGTGCTAGCTTCAAAACCGTAAATATTTACTCTGCTGATGTTCTCCTTGCGAATAATGGGTGTGATCTTGTATCCCATATTCACAGAATCCCCGGTACTTACATAGTACATAAAATCGTGACCGATTGAATAAAAGGCCGAAAGTCCCAAATTCAGATTTGTAAACGGACTGATATCCATTCCCAGTTCATAATTATCGAGCAATTCAGGTTTGAGTTCGGGGTTGGCAACTTTGAAAGTACCTCTTTTCTTTCCGGTCCGGGTCATATCGTCCAGGGTTGGAGCACGAAACCCCCTCCCGGCTGAAAAATAAATGCGGTTTTCTTCTCCAAAGCGGTACTGCAGGGAGGCATTCGGGCAAAAGGCTATCCAGTGTTTATCCTGCCGCAGGGTATCTTCGAAAAAGTCCATGAATTCGATGGAATAAGAGGGATGATCCACCCTGAAGGCAGCATCATAAAAAACTGCTGCATCATAGCGCACGCCCAGGGTCAGCAGCATTTTCTCGTCCAGCAGGGAAATATTATCCTGAAGATACAAGGCTCCTGAAGCCATGCTGCCCGCATTTGTGATAATATCTGTTGAGGTGTAATACGTATCTACCCCGTGCACGCTGCCGTTTTTCAGGTTGATCCCTGCAAGCAGATCATGTTTCCCCAAATCGAACCAACTGAAGCGGATATCAGCACCCATGTCTTTTCGTTTTGAATCTACATCATACAATTTGTATTCTCCCTCGTTCATATATTCATAAAGTCGGGAATATTGCTCATGCAAAAAATACAAACGTGTATCCAACTGTTTGTTTTCTTTGTTCCTGATATAGTTGAATAGGGAGGAATAGGTATCATGCTCGGCATAAGCCCCGATGTGGTCAAACACTTTCACCCCATTGCCCCTCCTGTCGTCGAAATAATTCAGCTTGAGCTTAAAGCGATCGTATTTACCGCTTTTATAGTTTACTCCGCCCGATACATTCCATTCTTTAACAAAAGTAGGCACGAGAATACTATCTTCAATTTCATAAAACTGCTCGGCCTCCGTGATGTAGCCATCGCTTTTGGTGCCGAAACTGCTCAGCGTCCATGACAGGGAACCGTCATTTTTCATATCTTTTTGCCCTGATACATCAGCCGAAGCTTTCATGGTGTTATAGTTTCCGTAAGAAGCAAAAACATTTCCGTGCACACCCGGGCGGGGTTCACGGGTGGTGATCTCGATCACGCCCCCCATGGCGCCGCTGCCGTAGATGGCTTGTCCCGGACCTTTGTGAACCTTGATATTTTTTATTTTCTCACGGTCAACCTGGTTCCAGTTTACCGAACCTCCGTCGGATTTGTTGAGGGGGATTCCATCCATCAAAACAAGAACACGCGATTGCTCATTACCCGAGAGTCCGCGCATGCTCACGATGGTCCTGTCCGAAAAAATCCCGGTTGTATTGTTAACATTCACTCCCGGAACATAATCAAGTACTTCAGTAAAATTCTGAGCAGGATTGGATTCCAGCCGGTCCGTTTGGATCATATTGATGCGGTATGCTTTATTCCTTATGCTTTCATTCCTTTGAACACTAACTTCCACTTCATCTATAAAAATGGAGGATGATAATAAGGAGACCCGCATATTTACGTTTTTATTATCTTTCAAATTGATCTTTTGCTGATATGGTTCGTATCCCATATACTGAACGTGCAAAACATAGCGTCCTGCCGGTATATCTTTCAGGGTAAATTTTCCATCATCATCCGTAATGGTGCCATGCTTGTGCTTGTCGAGAAAAACATTGGCATCCGGCATGGCTTTTTTCGAAATGCTGTCGTAAACATATCCGAAAACATTGCCCGAAATTTTCTCCTGTGCTGCAAGTGAAACAGGCAGCAATAGAAGCAGAAAGATCAACTTTTTCATAGAAAGAATAAAAAAAGCTGTTTCAGGAATATGTTTAAAATGACGACATTTTTCCTGAAACAGCCGGGTAAAAATCATTGAACGATCAGGCGATGGGGTGGCATGAATTCACCATCTTCAAATGCTGCCTGGAGAAAGTAAATTCCTTCGCTCAGCTCAGAAATATCAAGCTTATCAGATGGTTTATTATGCTGCTTCATAAGCCTTCCATTCACATCCAGTATCCTTAATTTCGTGATCTCATCCTTTGCTTCCAGGTTGATATAACCATTCAAAGTGGGATTGGGATAAAAGCGAAAAGCTGAATTGTAAAGGCTTTCTTCTATTCCGCTGATCATAACACCTGTCACGATCACATCATCGATCTTGGAAATACCTGTGGCTTCCACAACATCACCATTTATATCCAGGTTGGAGGTCATGATCCATCTGATATACACCGAAGTACTACCGGGATCATCAAACTGATCCGGCAGCTCAAGATTTCCAACTGCTCCTGCCGTCCAGTCGTTGGCTATGGAAATTTGTCCTCCATCAAGATCGATCCAGTCTTCTCCGCTCAGCCTGGCCTGTATTTTCCAGTCGCGCGGCCCGGGCATTTCAGCATCTGATAATTGCTTTGAAGAAACTTTAAGATCTTTAAAACCTTCGGCCTTTAACTTGATTGACCAAAGTTTGGCCATTTCTCCATTGTCCCAACCTTCTGCCGTGGCTGCAAAATCTGTTGCTCCATCGGTAAAGGTAATATCCCGTTTATTTGTATTAGGATGTGCAACAGTATCCTCTGCGGAGATATAATAACCGCTGTTGTTTTCCAGACCGAAATTGGGATAAATATCATTTTCCGGGTCGCCATTGGGGAATGTGTAACCCGTGATAGTATCCTGTGCGTTTGTTGCCAGGACTACAATCAATAACATGCTTAAAAAGAGTAATGTTTTTTTCATAACTGTTGTTTTTGTGATTTGATGATTTATTGTTGAATTTTAATATCGAATCTTATCATTCCATTTTCAGCCTGATCGGCTGCATTCACTTTGATCAATCCTTTTTTGCCTGCCTGTGTGATAAAGGGGATCACATCGCCCACATCCGACCATTTGAATTTTTTCTTACCCCAGGCTTCGTCGTATGAAACAATGAGCAAGCTATCATTATGACAATTATTAAAAGCCTCTTCGGGTACCGGATCATCATCCACACTAATGTCCCAGAGTGTATATTTCCGGTCAGTCCAGTTTTCAATAAAAGGATAAAACTCTTTTGCCTCAGCACTATAGTGATCCATCTCACCGGGCGAAGAAAAAACCGGCGAAGGCAGATCTTCATCTACAATATAATAAACCAGTATGTCCATCTTATCCTGGAACATGCCGGCGCTGTCTTCAAAATAGATCTTTCCTGTGGCAGGATCCAGAAAATGCCCGTAATCATTATTTTCCTGATAACCCATGATCAGGTCTTCATGATGATAAATACCACCGAAAGTGGAATTAGGATCTTTATAGATCATCATGCTTACATCAGCACTCATGCGGTTTCTGTCCATCACGGTGAATACCCAGCGGGCTGTATCTTCTACGTTCTGGTAAAAAACCTTATCAAGATTAACCGTAGCAGTATTCATCCCTGTATCCATCACCGTTATCACTTCGCCATCAAGCAGATGCTTCTTTACTGTAAAATTCGTGATATTTGCACCATTGGCGCGCGCCTGGATACCAAACAGCAATTTCCCGCCTACCTGCACGACAGCACCGTCATCGGTGTACTGATCACCCGACTTAAAACTGATGGATGGGGGCAAATCCTGCTCATCTTTTTTACAGGATAAAAGCAGCAAAACAGGTATAAAAAACAAAACAAAAATTCTGATTATTAATTTCATAGCAATAACGTTATGCATTTTTTTACATATCGCAAAAATAAAAAAGAAATATCGTCTGTGAAATCTTTTCTTAATTAAAATCCACTCTCTTTAATAAGCTGATCAGTCTTTCGATTTTCAATTATCGAACCAAGGCCTTTTGCATGATATTTTTCAATAAATTTGTATGGACTATCTCATCAACTGTGTAACAGAAAATTTAATAATCAACATGAGAAAATTATTGATATACCTGGGTTTAGGCTTCTTTGCTTTAATCTGTTTTGCCGGGTGCCAGAAGATCGAAAGCGATCCGCCCGGAGAGGTTTATGAAAGCAGTCTGATCAATCCCTCCATGGCCGAATTGCAGGAATTCTTCGAAGATGGATACAAGATCATCGAAGGAAGTGTGGAGCTAAATAATATCAACGGTCTGACCAACCTGCGTACCCTGAGAAATATTACTGAGATCAAAGGTTCCCTTACCATCAACAACAATGCAGGACTTAACACACTGAACGGAATTGGCAAATTGCAGAAAATTGGTGGCGAGCTCAGGATATCAGCGAACAACCAGCTTTCTAGCATTGAAGATCTGAACAGCCTTCAATCCGTGGGTGTTCATATCAGCATTGTCAAGAATTCTGATCTCCTTAGCCTGAAGGGCCTGGAAAACTTAACATCCGCAGGAGGAGACATTTTTATTGATAACAATGAAAAACTGGCAGAGATATCCGGATTTCAAAATCTGGAAAGCCTGGAAGGTGACCTGGAAATCAAAGACAATTACCAACTGAGCAGTTTGCAGGGATTTAACAAGCTGCAGACCATTGGAGGCATACTGACCATCGACAATAACAAGCTGCAAAACCTGGAAGGATTGAATGCCTTAACCAGCATCGGAGCTGATCTGAACCTTCTCAGGAATACCAGGTTTGAGAGTTTCCAGGGACTGAACAATTTGCAAAGCATAGCAGGCTATATCAACCTGGAAGAATGTGATCTGATTACGAACCTGCAAGGGCTTGATAAGCTTATCGGCATACAGGGAGGGATCAATATAAAAAATTGCCCGCAATTAAGCAACCTTCAAGGGATGGATGCAATGGAAAGCTTTGCAGGAAATATCATTGTAGAAGAATGCAATGCCATTGCAGATCTGAAAGGGCTTGAAAACCTGAATAGCCTGGGCGGCGGGATTATCATACGGTATTGTGAGCAATTCGTCAGCTTCGAAGGCTTTAACAATGTAAGCAGTATTGGGAATTACCTGAACATCTATGCCTGTCAAAGTCTGCTCAATTTCGATAAACTGGGAAACCTGAAATCCATCGGTGGCAACCTGTCTGTCGCAAAAAATGCCAATCTTGTTAATTTTGAAGGTCTTTCAGGCCTTCAATCCATTGACGGTTTTTTATCAGTCGGGACCAACAATAACCTTCAGAATTTCGAAGGACTGCACAATCTAACTTCTGTAGGGGATGAATTGTTCATCGGCGATAATAATGATCTGGAAAGCCTGGAAGGATTGAACAATATACAAAGCGTAGGTGCCGATTTAACCATCAAGAATAATAATAGCCTGGCTGATCTCTGTGGAGTACAAAACCTGCTTACCCTGGACGGTGTGGCAGGTAATGTGCTGATATTTGATAATTTATTCAATCCCACGGTGCAGGATATCATCGACGGAAATTGCAGCCTCTCGGCAGGTTTTCAATTTTAATTTTATTTATCTTCGTTCCTGTCATTCAAACCGTTTATATGAATAATGGAAGCCATTACTGAGTTGGTACTAAGGGAACAAATCCAGTCGGGGAGTATTCGTGATGCCAACCTGTCCGAAAACAACCTGAAAGATATAGACTTCTCGGGATGTACCCTGGAAAATATCATTTTTTCAACATCAGAGAAAATGCGGATCCATCGCAACCTCAATTTCAAAGGCAGCAAGCTGATCAATGTCCGTTTCGACCATGCTTCCCTGATATCGTGCAACTTCGACCGACTGAAAAAAGAAAACGAAGAGATCACTACAGAAATCAAAAGATGCAGTTTTAAAAATGCGAACCTCCGGTCGTGCCGTTTCAGGGGCAGCAGGATAAAATGGTCTGATTTCCGGTATGCAGAGATCAAAAACGGCACCTTTGAAAGTGCTGCAATTTCCTTCTGTGATTTTTACCGTGCCTTTTTCCTGGGAGTTGTGATCTTCAGGAAATCACACATTGAAAAATGCAGCTTGCATTATACCCATTTCGACGATTCTGCCGGATTGGGCAGAGAAAACCTGAAAGACCTTAAGATCTTGCAGGAATATAAAAAAGACTACCGGCGATTTTTGGAAGACTGGAAAACGCTGGGAACGGGCACAAGAAAAAATGACATGGACCAGGAATCTGCCTGGGAAATAGAACAATCCCTGAAAAACCGCTTTGAAGATGCTGAAGGGATCTATAAATTCCTGAACGGTTTCTGGACCTCCAGGGGATTGTTGGGAAACGCCAACTGGGCATATGTGAAAGGGAAAAGGATGGAAAGAAAAAACCTTTGGGCACAACTCAGACAGCAGCAATTTTCATTGCATTCGTTCAAGCTTCTTTTCCAGGTCTTCTGGAATGGCCTCAAAGACCTCATGTTTGGCTATGGTGAAAGCATCCGCAGGATGATCATCTCCTACATCATAGTCGTATTCCTGTTTGCTTATATTTTCTTTTCAACACCGGATACGAATTTGATCGACTATTTGCAGGCTATCAAAGTGAGCCTGAAAAATATGGTAGCCATCAATTCAAACCAGTTGCAGAACGTATCTCCCTTCATTGATATGCTGAATGTAGTCCAAACAACGGTAGGCATTCTGCTCACAGGAATATTCGGTTTTATCCTTGGAAACAAGATCAGGAATCAATAAAAAAGATATTAAATCAAAAAATATGCGGGAAGCATTTTGATTTTTATTGTAAATTGCATCCTTCAAACCAAAATTCAAAACAGCGTTTATTTATTCATTAAAAAATTTAGAGATGAAAAAGATCCTTATCATTTCCCTGTTGCTCATGCTGTGGGCTCCTTATGCTTCGAAAGCACAAGATTACAAAAATGAGTTAAACCTTTCCTATGGTCTGGCCACAAGCAATGATTTTGCAGAAGTCTTTGCCAGCGTATTTGACGATATTATTTACAACATCTTCGGAGAAGGTGCCACATCTGCCGATACGAAAAGCACTGGTGCCTTTTTACTGACCTATCAGCGCAATCTTTCAAAAGTAATTTCTGTGGGACCTGTGCTGGGGTACGAAAAAATCACAGACGAAGTGGACAAAGATGACAAGAAAATAGGCGAGATAAAGCATGATATTTATACCATTGCAGCCGAAGGCCGCATTCATTATTTCAACCGCTCCGATTTTGGCATGTATCTCGGAGTGGGAGCCGGGATATCATCATTCAGTTCTTCCACCGATTCCAAGCAGGCTGTGGACGGGGATACCGATACCGATACAAACTTTACGTTTCATGTAACTGCCCTGGGCCTGCGCATTGGCAATCAATTGTGCGCAAATGCTGAACTTGGATTCGGGTACAGGGGGCTAATCAACCTGGGTTTGTCATACCGTTTTTGATCCGGCATTCTCTGCAAAGCAGAAAAAAATCAACGGGTGAGTTTCTCATACAATCCCTCGCTGGCATCTTCCAGCAGATCCAGTACAAGTTCAAAGCCTTCCGATCCGCCGAAATAAGGATCCGGAACATCATCATAATCATGACGGATTGAAAAGTCAGTCATTTTTACGAGTTTTTGTTCATCTCCTGGATTTCTTGCCATTGCTTTCAGATGCTCATAATTCTCACCATCCATGGCAACAATCAGGTCGAACTGATCAAAGTCCTTATCGGGATCGAATTGCCGTGCAATGCTTGTCAAATGATAGTTTCGTTTTATGGCATGTTGTTGCATGCGCTTGTCGGCTTCCTCACCAACATGATAATCGGAGGTACCAGCCGAGTCAATGAAAAACGAATCCGCATTGCCTTTTTTTTCGACATAAGCACGGAAAACTGCCTCAGCGCTGGGAGACCTGCAAATATTACCCAAACAAACAAAGAGTACTTTAAAATTTTTCATACAACTGATTTTTCAGGTGGTCAAAAGTACAACAACTAAATAATCCGTATATTTACATTCTTCAAATTTATTCAGCTTCGTCATATGGAAGGAAACCAAATTAATAAGCTTAGAAAAAATAAATGGGAAGGGAAAAAAATACTTGTTGTTGAGGATGTGGATACAAGCAACATGTATTTTAAAGCCGCCCTTGGCAAAACCGATGCACATATACTGTGGGCTAGCAATGGCATAGAAGCTCTTGAAATTGCCCAAGAAAATGATGATATCGATCTGGTTCTAATGGATATTCATATGCCGGGAATGAATGGCTTTGAGGCAAGCAGGGAATTAAGGAAAAAAAACAAAAAGCTAAAGATCATCATCCAAACAGCTTATGTTTTATCGGGCGAGCGTGAGAAAAGCATGAAACTGGGTTGTACCGATTTTATTACCAAACCCATCAATTATAAAAAACTCATCCATACAATCGAAAAGCATATCTGATCGAAAAATGTTTTAACAATGGGAGGAAGAAAATTCAGGTTAAAATTACGCACGAGACTTTTGATCTATATCCTGAGCGCTACAGCCGTGATCTATGTTGGAGCTTTGCTGTATATCGTATTCAACACCAAAAAAGCCCTGGTGGATGAATCCATCAGCTATGTGAATGCTACAGCAGAAAAAAATGCAAACCGCGTTAAGGATGATCTCGATGTGGATATCACCATTTGCAGAACCATTGCATCAGCATATCTCGGCTATAAAGATATTCCAAAAGCAAAGCGGGTAAAGATTTACAATGATATGCTCAAAAATGTGCTTTTGAATGACAATCACTTTGTTTCATTCTGGGTAAGCTGGGAATTGAATGCCATTGATCCGGATTATGACCGTGAGCATGGACGCGAACGTTATACTTACTACCGGGACGGTGATCAACTGATCTACCAGGAGGAAGTGCTGGAAACCAATGTGGAACAGGTGAGCGGGATTTATTATGATATCAAGGCAAAACCTGCCGAAACCATTACAGAACCCTATTTTTATTCCTATACGGGTGAGGAGGACAAACAGATCCTGGAAGCCAGTGTAGCTGTTCCCATCATGGACAATGGAGAATTTGCCGGACTTGTTGGCGCGGATATCGAGCTGGAACGCTTCCATTCCATCATCAGCAAGATCAAACCCTTCGAGAATGCCTACGCCTTTCTTGTCTCAAACCAGGGAAGCATCGTATCCCATCCAAAACAGGATTTAATCAACATGCCTGTCAGTGATTCTGAACTCGGGGGTAAAAACAATGAAAACATAGTAGAAAACATCAGGGCCGGGAAAAGTTTTGCCTATGAAACAAAACTCAACGACAATGAAACATATTATGTTTCTTTCGCTCCCTTCACAGTGGGCAATTCAAACACACCCTGGTCCGTGGCCATCCTGGTTCCCAAATCCGTGATCCTGTCCAAAGCAAACCAGATTTTATGGATTTCTGTAATTGTGGGCCTGATCGGCTTGTTGCTAATCGGGCTGATCATCCGTTTCATTGCCAACAAGATTACAAATCCACTTCGCGACACAACAAAAATCCTTACGTCACTCTCCCGGGGGATTATCGATCAGCAAACCCAGATCAGAACTTCCGGCAAAGACGAGCTTTCGGAAATGGCCCAGGCCCTGGAGAAGGTAATGGTAGCCATGAAAAACAGTGCCAGTTTTGCCAGGGAAATAGGGAAAGGCAATCTGCATGAATCATTCGAACCCCTGGGCGAAAAAGATGTACTGGGAAATGCCTTGCTCCGGATGAGATCCAACCTGGTTGAACTTCGCAAGAAAAATGATGAAAACCACTGGATGCAGAACTCCATACTTCAGGTAAGTGAAACCCTGCAGGGAGAGAAGTCAGCCCCTGAGCTTGCTTCCGAAACCCTGAGTGTACTTTCGAAGATCCTGGATTTTAACATCGCATCCCTCTTCCTTGAGGAAGAAGGAATTTACAAGTTGATCGGCTCTTATGCCTACAACAAAAGGAAATCCAATTCCAATCAATTCAAACCGGGCAGCGGACTGATCGGACAGGCAGTACTGGAAAAGAAAACCCTCACCTTTACAGATGTACCCGATGATTACATCAGCATAAAATCAGGGCTGGGTGAAGTTACACCTTCCCATATATTGATTGTACCCCTGATTTTCCAGAAGGAAGTCATTGCAGTGCTGGAAATGGGTAGTGTGAAAGCTTTTAACAAACTGCAAATGGATCTCATTGAGCAGGTATCAGAAAACCTTGCCATTGCTTTTAATTCAATCAAGATCAGATCGGAAATGAAAGCCCTGCTGATCAAAACACAAGAACAGGCTGAAGAATTGCGCGTGCAGCAGGAAGAGTTGAGGGAGGCCAATGAAGAGCTGGAATCCCAAACAAAAGCGCTGAAAGCCTCCGAAGAAGAATTGCAGGAACAGCAGGAAGAATTGCGGGTTACGAATGAAGAACTGGAAGAAAAGACCAAATCACTTGAGCAACAAAAATCAGAGATTTCAGAAAAAAACCTGCAACTGGAAAACACCCGCAAGGACCTGGAGAGAAAAGCCGAAGAACTGGCAGTGGCCAGCAAGTACAAATCCGAGTTCCTGGCCAATATGTCGCATGAATTGCGTACTCCGCTCAACAGTCTGTTGATACTCTCCCAGAGCCTGGCTGACAACAAAGACGGCAACCTAAACGAAGAACAGGTTGAATCGGCCGAGATCATCCAGAAAAGCGGTACCGACTTGTTAAACATGATCAATGATATACTGGATCTGTCGAAAATCGAATCCGGTAAAATGACTATCAACTACGAAGCGGTGGATATTCAAAATGTCTCCGACAATATCTATCAGTATTTCAAACATGTAACCGAACAAAAAGGCATTGACCTTTCAATCGAAATCAGCGATAAACTGCCTTCACATTTTACAACCGATCAGCAAAAGCTTGAGCAGGTCATCAAGAACTTCGTGTCCAATGCAGTAAAATTTACCAATGAAGGCGGTGTTCGTATCACATTTGATAAAGCTCCAAAAGACAGCAACCTCAGCAAGAGCGGACTGGAACCGGAAAATGCCATTGCCATTTCGGTAATCGACACAGGCATCGGCATTCCAAAGGACAAGCAGTTGGAGATCTTTGAAGCCTTTCAGCAGGTTGACGGAAGCACTTCCCGCAATTACGGGGGCACCGGTTTGGGATTGTCCATATCCAGGGAACTGACCAGAATACTGGGAGGTGAGATTCAGCTAGTGTTATAATTATTTAATAAGCTAACTAATTTTCAAGGCTTCTCCAGTGTAAGTCCATCGAAATGGTTTTGCACGTGTGCTATTATATGTTTTAATGTATTCCATGAGCTGAGAAGCCAGTTGTTCAGATGATTGC
>JAIOZK010000029.1 GCA_021740625.1 Bacteroidales bacterium | reverse complement strand
CCGTTGACTTCTTTGATGTTGGTTACATCAAAATACTCCAGAATTTCTTTGGGCAAAATGTACTGTAATATATCCTTTGTTTCCATGGATCTAAGGTAGACTAAATTCTTATTCCCCACCTAATATTACTGGTGAACCGGAAACATCTGGGATTATTGATAAATTTTAATAGTCCTTTGATTAAAAACGGAATTCGTCGCTTTGTGAATAATTACTGAGCTCTTCATTCTTCAAATCAAAAAAGAATAAGATAAAAATTTAGATTTAAGCTCATAATAAAGCAGGTTAATTTACTTAGCGTTCCCGCAAAACATCTCCTTAGCGCCTCCCAATACCAAACCTTAGCGACCTTGCGCCTTAGCGGTTTTATTGCCTTTGCGCCTCCCAATACCAAACCTTAGCGACTTTGCGCCTTAGCGGTTCCATTCCTTCGCGCCTCCCTCATCAGAATTAATCATTAATTAACATTTTATTGACAATGACTTAAAAGCCTTCGGATAGTTTTGCAGGCGAGCAATTTCTCGTACAATGGAAAACATAGGCAGTAAAGTTTTGCTGGTGGATGATGAAAAGGATATCCTTGAGTTTTTGAGTTATAACTTGCGAAAAAATAATTTTGTTGTCCTCACGGCCACCAATGGAAAAGATGCCATCAAAATTGCAAGAGCAAAAATCCCGGAATTGATCATCCTGGATATTATGATGCCTGAGATGGATGGCATCGAAGCATGCAATGAATTGCGCGCAATTCCTGAATTAAAAGACACAGTGATGGCCTTTCTTACTGCCCGCACCGAAGATTACACCCAGATTGCCGGCTTCGATGCCGGCGCGGATGATTTCATTAAAAAGCCCATTCGTCCCAACGTATTTATCAGCCGTGTGAATGCCCTGCTGAGGAGAAGAAAGCATTTTGCTTCAAAAGAAGATGTCATTGAACTGGACAATATCATCATCGATAAAGATGAATACCTCGTTGTGAAAGATGGGAAAAAAACACAATTGCCAAAAAAAGAGTTTGAACTTTTGTATTTTCTGAGTTCCCGCCCGAATAAAGTATTTTCAAGAGAGGAAATATTCAATCATGTTTGGGGTGATGAAGTCATCGTTGGTGAGAGAACAATCGATGTTCACATTAAAAAGATCAGGGAAAAAATCGGTTTTGACAATATCCGAACCTACAAAGGCATCGGTTATAGTTTCATACTTTCGAGCGGCATTTAGCTCCATACACACCCTTGTATCCACCTCACTTCCATAAGGATAAAACCACATTAAAAAATTGTTAATTAAATACATACACAACGTTAAAAACTTAACATAAGGTTAATCTTATCTTAAAATACACTTTCGATACAAGGTCTTCCTTTGCCATTGTAATTCGCAAAACGAAAAAACAAAACAATTAATCTTTAAATCCAAAAATCGCAAACAATGAAAAAACTTAGTTTCAGAATGTTAATGTTGCTCATGGCAGCAAGTATGTTGGTAGTAACATCATGTAAAGATGATGATGACGATGATCCGGATCCACAGCCAACAAACACCAAACCTGTAGCTTCATTTGAAGTTACTCCGGTTGTTGGTGATATTGGTGAAGAGTTTACTTTCGATGCCTCAGGTTCCTCAGACGAAGAAACACCTGCAGACGCATTGCAAGTGAGATGGGATTGGGAATCAGACGGTACTTACGACACTGATTACGCAACCGAAAAAACAGCCACACATTCCTGGGCGGCAGCCGGTGAATATGTTGTTACCATGGAAGTAAAAGATGGTGGTGGTTTGACATCCACAACACAAAGAACTGCTTATGTTGGTGAAGCTCCCAGCGAAATCACATTGCAGGGAAGTATTACTTCCGATATGGCACTGGATGCCTCCATCAAGTATATTCTCGATGGATTTGTATTCGTTGAAGACGGTGCAACCCTTACAATTCCTGCCGGAACACTCATCGAAGGAAATCCCGGACAGGGTGAAAACGCCAGTGCCCTCATCGTAAAAATGGGTGGTAAAGTTGAAGCAACAGGAACAGCTTCAGATCCCATTGTTATGACCGGACTTGGTGATGGCAAAGATGGCAATTACGCAAAATATGTACAGGGACTCTGGGGTGGTCTGATCATTCTCGGAAAAGCCGAAACAAACAACAGCATCGCCAAAAGGATCGAAGGTTTGCCGGAAGCTTTCAACGCTTTCTACGGTTTCGACGGAAACGTTGGCGCCAACAACGATGACAATTCAGGTACCTTCTCATATATCCAGGTTCGTCACGGTGGTACTGACATTGGTGCAGGTAACGAAATTAACGGTATTTCGCTGGGTGCCGTTGGTAGAGGAACACAACTGGATCATATCGAAGTTATCTCAAACAAAGATGACGGTATGGAATTCTTTGGCGGTGTTGCCGAGGTGAAATATGCACTCGTAGCACTCGTTGGTGACGACTCTTTCGATACAGACGAAGGCTTCCAGGGCAAAGGTCAGTTCTGGTGTGCTATCCAGGGTGAAGAAACAGGTGACCGCCTTGCTGAGCAGGACGGTGGTACCGGAGACGACGAAGAAGCAGCTCCTTATGCACAGCCTACTTATTACAATTTCACGTACATCGGACATGGATTCGATAACTATGTAATCTTCCGCGACAATGCTGCCGGCATCTATGCCAACTCAATTTTCGCTCATGGTGCGCAAGGTCTCAGGATCGAGTATCGTGATGACAAACACAGCAGCTACGACTGGTTAACAGATGCCTCTCCTGAAGCTACACTGATGATCAAAAACAACCTTTTCAGCAACATTGCAGAAAAATATATTTACGCAAAAGCTGAATCAGGTACACTCCCTGCTGATCACGAAACAGTTACCAACAACCTGTTCAACAACAATCAGAACTTTGCAGAAGATATGGGAATCGACATGGACAATGTTGTTCCTGCTGCAGCGTCCGCACATCCCGTTGCTGCCAAACCAGTTGACGATTTCTTCGTAGATGCTCCCTATCATGGTGCATTTCAACCGGGTGGAACAAACTGGGCCGATGGCTGGACATTGTATTTCAAATAAACATGATCATATAGATTTATAGTAAGCTGGTGGCCATCAGGCCATCAGCTTATTTTTATGAAAGGCAATTATCCAATAAGTTCCTACAACATAAAAATGAATAAAATGACAAAAAGAATACTGAGTGTTTTATTTATGATGTTTTTAGCATTTTCTGCAATGGCCCAGGAAGGTCATTTGCGTGGAAAAGTAATCGATAACAAAACAGGAGAAACACTGATCGGAGTTACAGTAGCTGTTGTCGGAACGACAATGGGTACCACTACAGATTTTGATGGCAATTATAGTCTGAAACTGCCTGCCGGTAATTACAATATCAGGATATCCTATATTTCTTATCAACCCCAGGAATATGAAAATGTTGAAATCAATGATGGAGATGTAACAGTGATCAATGCCAACCTGGATGAAGTAGTAACGGAATTGCAGGAAGTCGTGGTCACGGCTAAAGCGGTCAGGAATACGGAAGCTGCTATACAGGTAATGCAGAAAAACTCTGCCACCATGCTGGATGGGATCAGCGCTCGGCAAATTTCCAGGCTGGGTGACAGTGATGCTGCCGCAGCTTTGAAAAGGGTTACTGGTGTATCCGTACAAGATGATAAATATGTATTTGTGCGGGGCCTCGGCGACCGGTATACCGTAATTACCCTGAACGGGGGTAGTATTCCCGCACTGGATCCTGAAAAGAATACAGTACAAATGGATATTTTTCCCAGCAACATCATTGAAAATATTATCGTTCATAAAACATTCACACCCGACCTTCCAGGTGAATCAACCGGCGGACATGTTGATATTGTTACCAAAGATTTTCCGGAAAAATTCACCATGATGTTCTCGACAGACCTGGGCTATAATCCCCAGGCCAATTATATCGATAACTTCCTGAGTTATGATGGCGGAGATACCGACTGGCTCGGGACAGATGACGGCAGCAGGGACGTTCCCGCCATAGCCAATGAATATCTCGAAAGATATGGTTATATTAACATTACCGATCCAAATCCCCCCTATACATACAGCACCCTGGAAAAAATTTCAAAAGAATTTAATCCCCAGATGTCCCCCACAACAAAAAAGTCATACCTGAACCAATCCTATAAATTTGTCGTAGGGAACCAGGTGGAATTCCTCAAAAAAGTACTCGGTTATAACATATCCCTGGGATATACACATAATTACAAATATTACGATGATGGTCATTACGGCATCTACGAAGAAGGTGAACAACCTGATAAATGGAGGATCTTCGATGATGTCACCTATGGTGCAACAAACGCAAACTTATCAGGATTGCTCAATCTGAACCTCAAGCTGAACAACAACAACAAAATCGGTGCACGCTATTTAAGAAACCAGAGTGGCAAGAAAATCGCCATCAGCCGTTCCGGATATTTCTATTATGAAGATATCGCTGATGAAGACAGGAACCTGGCATTCCTGGAAAGGACTTTCGACAACTACCAGTTGCACGGAAAACATGTTTTCCCGGGCCTGAATAAATTGGTAGTAAACTGGCTGGGCTCTTATACCTATATGAAACAAAACGAACCTGATCTGCGGTTCTTTGAGTTTTTATTGCCCGACCCCAATACCATGAGAATCAAAACCAATGATCTGCCGGGTCGTTTTTACAGATTGATGGATGAAAAAGATTATTTTGGCAAAATTGATTTTGAGCTTCCGCTGAAGATTTCATCACAAAATGCGAAAGCCAAGTTCGGAGGAGCTTATTCAAGCAAAACAAGAAGCCTGGACGAAACCAAATTCGATCTGACCACAACTTTCAAAGACAGGTTCCAAACCACTGATATTGAAGTTTTCCTCAGGGAATACATGATCAGCGACGGCAATCACAAAGGATACTATTACAAAGGCGATCGCGACCAGGACCTGAACAACAGTTATGAGGCAAGCCAAAAAGTAATTGCTGCATATGCCATGATCGATATGCCCATAACAAATGAGCTGAGAACGATTGTGGGGGCCAGGCTGGAAACCTCCGATATAGAAGTAAAAAACAAGGTGGAGGATACCACCAGCAACCTTTACAAACATGGGCAAATTGATGAAGCTGACATTCTGCCTTCTTTGAGTTTGATCTACTCCCTGAATAAAAATATGAACATCAGGTTGGCAGGTTCGCAAACCATAGCCCGACCGAAATTCCGAGAGATCGGTACCAACTATTATGATTATAAAACCGGTGTTTTTATTACCGGTAATCCCGACCTGAAACGTTCGCAGATCACCAACCTGGACCTGAGATGGGAATGGTTCTTCAAACCTGGTGAAAAAGTTAGCGTGAGCGGATTCTATAAATTCTTCAAAAATCCGATCGAACAAAAGTTGTCGGTTACCACCCAGAACTACGAAATTAAATATGTGAATACCGATGAAGCACAACTTTACGGATTGGAAGTGGAGTTTCGGAAAAAACTTGAATTCCTTTACCTGCTCAGGCACTTCACCTTTGGAAGTAATTTCACCTGGGTTTATTCATCGGTTGAACTGACTGAAATTGAAAAACAGGATACCGACAAGGATACAAGGGAAATGCTTGGGCAGGCACCCTGGATCCTGAATACTTTTCTTTCATACCGCTATGATGAAATCGGTCTGGAATCAAACCTGGGCTTCAATGTAACAGGTGAGGATTTGATCCTGATCACCAAAGGGAAGACCCCTTATGTTTATGCCCAGCCGCAACCCATGCTGAATTTTAATATTTCAAAAGGATTGGGCAAAGACAAACAGTTTACTGTTGAACTGGGTGTGAACAACATACTTGATTCGGAATACCGGGCGGTCCATCATTATACCAAACCGGTAGAAGAAGACCTGGATTACCTGAGATATAACTTTGGCAGGACGTATAAACTGGGTATTAAATACCAGATCAATTAATTTTTGTTTGAAGAATAGCAAAAACAAGTTTCAAGCGACGGTCTTTTGTTATTTTTGGAATTATAATTTGAAGAACATGAAAAGAAATTATTTCATCATCACCCTGCTTCTGGTCATCATGATCATCGCATCTGTGAACCAGGGGTGCAAAAACAGCATTCATTACGATGGTTTTGATTCGTCGAAATTCTTCAACCTGGCAAAGTTGTACGAGTTGCCTACCTACAGGAATCTTGAAGAAGCCTTACAGGAACCACTAAAAGTATACAAATTGGTTCTTTTCAGGAAGGAACTCGAATCTGTTCCCAAAGAATTGATCAATTTTATCAACCTGAACACCTTAGAGCTCAGTGATAACAAATTAAAAGATCTGCCCCGCTATATAGGCGATATGCAATACCTGCAGAGTTTATATCTGAATGACAACCTGTTTACAAAATTGCCCGATGCAATCTACCAACTTCCTAACCTTAAGAGAATCAGGATGGGAAATAATCAACTGGATTCAATACCATCCAGGCTTTGTGAAATGGAATCTGTGAATGAGATATACTTTGACCGCAACGGGCTTACTTCACTGCCGGATGCACTTTATGAAATGAAACAGTTGAAAGTATTGGGTATGAAAAAGAATAAGATTGACAATATTAAACCTGATATTCAAAACCTTAAAAACCTGGAAATAATCAATCTTGAGAATAATGAATTGAATGATGTTCCGCTCGAAATCGGCAAACTAAAAAAACTGCAGTCATTATACCTGAATGGGAATAATATCCCTTTAACCACCATCGACAGCCTGAAGGTGTTGCTGCCGGAGACCAGGATCAAGTATTGATCAGGGAGCAAGGCGTTTCATTGACCATGCATCCTGGTTTTTCAGTTCATAGGCGATCCTGTCGTGCAACCTGTCTTCTCTGCCCTGCCAGAACTCGAAATAAGCCGGAATCAAACGGTAAGCACCCCAAAATTCAGGTCTTTCAAAATCAACAGGATGTAGATCCCGGAACTCTTGAAATCTATTTTCCAGGTATTTTCGCGATGGTACCTCACTGCTTTGTTCAGAAATAGCAGCACTGATCCTGCTTTTCAGTGGCCGGCTGGCAAAATAAACATCTGCCTGATCAGCCTCAGCCTTCTCTATGCTACCCTCAATACGTACCTGCCTTTCCAGCTCATTCCAGAAAAACAACAATGCGGCAAATGGATTTTCTATAATCTCCCTGCCCTTCCTGCTCAGATAGTTGGTATAAAAAACAAATCCCTTTTCATCAATGTCCTTCAAAAGAACAATGCGTGAGGACGGTCTTCGATCTTTTCCACAAGTAGATAATGTCATTGCCGTAGGATGAAGAAGCTGTGCTTCCAGTGCCTCTTTCATCCAGTTGTCGAACTGCCGGATAGGATCCTGATCAGCCTTTGCTTTGCTGAGTTCGTCTTTCCTGTATTCTTCCCGTATATATCTTAAATCGGTCATGGTTTTCATTCTTTCTGCAAAGATAAAATTAATCATCCCCCCAATTCCCTCTCACAAATCAACACAGCACACAGCCATATTATTAATTGATAATTCTTAATTATCTCCATTCTCCATTTTCGGATATTTTCATACTTTTATCAAAATAACGCACATGAGCATCATTCGGTTCACAAAAGAAAGGAAAGGCAGGAGACTAACCTGGTTTGCAAGATTCATTATCCTTGCGATTATTGTTTTTGTCTTTTTTATGCTCCTGAAACAGTTGAACGCTTACCTGTGCATCAGCAAACCGCTTGCTTCCAATACCCTGGTGGTTGAAGGTTGGCTGCCTGATTACAGTCTGCAGGAAATGATGGACTTTGTCCAGAGCAATAAAGTTCAAACAATCATCCTTACCGGAGTTCCGATTGAAAGGGGGTACTATCTCACTGAGTATAAAACCTATGCAGATATTGCAATTGCTTCTCTTGCTGCAATGGGATATGATACCAGCGGCATCATCAAAATCAATCTTCCGCGCAATATTTTGAGAGACAGAACTTATACAACCGCACTTGCATTGAAAGAGGAGATTGGCGCCGGCAAACTGAAGATCAAGGACTTCAACATTTTCACACTGGGGTGTCATGCGCGTAGAAGTTATCTTTTGTTTAAAACGGCTTTCAAAGATGACCTGTCAATTGGTGTAATATCTGCTAAGGACGAAAGCTACAATTATAATCAGTGGATGCAATCCAGCCGTGGTTTCAGAACAGTCCTGAACGAAGGGATCGCCTGCTTATATGCATCCCTGTTCTTTGATCCCAATGATAAAAAACTTTACAGGAAAATCAGGGAAGGCTATTATTATGATTCGGTTGAGAAATACCGCAGCAATAAAAACATTGAATTCCAGGATACATCAACTTCTCCCCTTAAAAAAGATCAAATAGAGCTTTTCAAGACATTAAATTATTTTGCTCCCGACATGGATTTCCGTGTAAAAGCATCATTTACAATAGATACAAGCGGTGAGGCATTCAAGATGAAAACCACCACCGACAGATTGCCAAGTTATCGCAATTATGCAAAGCTTCAGTTCAGGCTTGGTGACAAGCTGTTTCGGTTAAGTGCCTATCAGAATATGGCTTTCATTGATCATCCCGAATATCATAACTATCTGTTTTTACCTATGAGGGATATGAGCAGTGGAGAAGAAACATACGGCGGAGGAAGATACCTGGATTTAATAATCCCCAGGGGAGACAGTATTATCCTGGATTTTAATTTTTTGTATAATCCATATTGTTCTTACAACGACAGGTATTCCTGTCCCATTCCCCCGGCAGAAAACTATGTTGGAACAAAGATACTGGCGGGAGAAAAACCATATGATTACAAACATTAATAGCATCATTGCAATGAAAAAAACACGAGCCAGATGACAGAATTTGATATAACAGTTCTTTATGTAGAAGATGAAAAGATTTTGCGCAATGTTTACCAGACAATTCTGGGAAAAAGGGTAAAAAAACTATATATCGCCGAAAATGGCGAAGAAGGTTTAAAGTCTTACCATGAAAACAAACCCGATCTGGTGATCACCGATATCAAGATGCCGGTGATGAACGGCCTTGAAATGTCGAAGAAGATCCTGAAGGCAAATCCGGATGCCAAGGTGATCATCATGTCGGCCTATGGTCAGCCTCAGTATTTCATCCAGGCCATTGAATTCGGGGTAAAAGGCTTTTTGTTGAAACCCGTAAACAATGATAAGCTTTTTGAATCCATACGCGCGCAAGCCAAAAGCATATTGCTGGAAAAAGAACTGAAAAACCAGGAGATCAAAAGACGTGAAGCTGAACATGCCCTGAGCATTAGCGAGTCTATCCTGAAGGCGGTGGGATATGCAGCCGAGATATTTCTGCAGTATTCATATGGTGAAAAGAGCGTTCCTGAGGTGCTATCCAGAATGGGAATGGCAACAGATGTTAGCAGGGTGTATATTTTTGAAAACAGCACAAACGAAAATGGTAGGACATTCTCCAGTCAGATCTTTGAATGGGTCAGGGAAGGAATTGAATCACAGATAAACAATCCTTATTTACAAAAGGCAGACTTCCTGGAAATAGGTTTCGACCGATGGGTAGAAAGACTTCCAAAAGGTGAGAGCATTTATGGAAAGGTGGTAGATTTTCCAGAAGGAGAAAAAAAATTACTGGGTGCCCAGGAAATTATTTCCCTTGCGGTGGTCCCAATTTTCTGCGATAAGGATTGGTGGGGATTTATTGGTTTTGATGATTGTAAAAATGAGCGGGACTGGACTTTGGCCGAGATAAAAGCCCTTTCTGCGGCAGCCGATATATTTGGAGCAGCCATTTACCGGAAAAAGGTTGAGGAAGAATTGAGAACCCTGAATAATGAACTGGAAAGAAGGGTAACGGAGAGAACCAAAGATTTGCAAAAAGAAGTAAATGAGCGAAAGCTTGCCGAAATGATGTTGCGGGAAAGCGAAGAAAAATACCGGCAGATCTTTGAAAATGCAAATGAAGGGATCATCCTGACCATGAATGGGGTTATTGAATTTACCAATCCCAAATTGTTTGAAATGACCGGTTATCTGCCGAAAGAATGTATTGGAAAATCCATCACAGAATTTGTACATCCGGATTTTAAAGAAACAACCTTGCAGAATCATCTCCTGCGCATCCAGGGAAAAAAAGCTCCGGAAAGGTACGACATTCGGATTATTGATAAACAGGGAAACCTTCGCTGGTTCGAGATGAAATCAACATTGATACAGTGGGAGAATGAGCCTACTGTATTAACTTTCATTACAGATATTACGGAGAGAAAACAAACAGCAGAAGAATTGCAGGAACTTAACCAGAAACTTGAGCAAAGGGTTCGTGAGGAAGTGCAAAAACTTGAAAAACAACAAGACCTGCTGATACAGAAATCCAAGCTGGAATCGCTGGGAGAATTGGCCGCCGGCATTGCCCATGAAATCAACCAGCCTCTCGGCGGGATTTCAATGGCCATCGATAATATTTCTATTAAACTGGAAGAAAACAAGGCGGATAAATATTACCTGGAAAACAAATTCTCGGATATTTTCGAAGATATCGACAGGATCAGGAATATTATCAATCACGTGAGATTGTTCTCCAAGGACCAGGACATCATTCATTCCGAAAATATTGATGTGAATGAAGTGATCAAGGATGCTCTGGGAATGGTGGTAACACAATATAAGAACCACAATGTTGACCTGAGCCTGAAACTGGCAAAATACCCCATTAGGATTTCTGCCAATAAATACCGGCTTGAACAGGTCATCCTGAATTTGCTATCAAATGCCAAATATGCCGTCGATGATAAAGAGTCCAATGGCGATCATAAAGATTATCACAAAAAGATCAACATTTATTCAAAAATTTCAGATTCTGTAGCCAGCATCATTGTTGAAGACAACGGGGCGGGCATACCCGAAGAAATACAAGTGAATATTTTTGATCCCTTCTACACCACGAAGAAGAATGAGATCGGCACCGGGCTCGGTCTTTCGGTATCTTACGGCATCATCCAGGAACTTGGTGGTGCGATCGTTGTGGATAGCATGGTAAATGAATACACAAGGATGAATATTTCAATTCCCATAAATAAAGAATAACAAAAGAATATGCACAACATACGGATTCTAATACTAGATGATGAAAAGCGTGTCCGGGACGAAATCGAGGAGTTTTTACTGGGTAAAAAGTTTATCGTAAAAAAGGCAGGACTTCCTTCGGAAGCTGATATGTTCTTACAGCATCATCAGATTGATATACTGATCCTCGACATCAAACTGCCTGAGATGGATGGGATCAATTATCTAAAGAAGGTAAAATCAGAATATCCCGACACAGAGGTGATCATGATCTCAGGACACGGGGATATGAATGCAGTGATCGAGGCCATGCGCTATGGTGCAGCAGATTTCTTCCAGAAACCCTTCCGATTGATCGAGATCAACAATACCATCGAAAGGACAAAAAGATTTATCAGTTTACAGCAAAAGCTAAAAGAAGTTGAAAAGAGTTATGGTTTTCTTTCAAAAGAAATAGAAAAGGAAATCGGGCAACGCCTGATCGGAAAAAGTTCCGGCATCAAAAAAGTCATCGAGTTGATGTCGAAAATTGCAGAAACAAATGATACTTCTGTCCTGATAACCGGCGAAAGCGGCACAGGCAAGGAACTTGTTGCCAGGGGAATCCATTTTATGAGCAAACGTAAAAACCAGTATTTCTATTCGGTAAACTGTTCAGCCATCCCTGAATCCCTTTTCGAAAGCGAATTCTTCGGACACAAAAAAGGAGCATTCACAGGTGCATCCGAAGACAAAGCAGGCTGGTTTGAATTCGCCAACAACGGAACCCTGTTTCTGGATGAGATTGGGGACATGCCGCAATCTCAACAGGCCAAATTGCTCCGTGTGCTGGAAGAAAAAATGGTAAGCCGGGTGGGAACACATAAAATGAAGGAAGTGAATGTAAGGGTTATTGCCGCTTCCAACCAGGACCTGGAATCCATGGCAGAAAATAAAGAATTTCGTTTCGATCTTTATCACAGACTCAGCACCTTCATCATACATATTCCGCCCCTGCGGGAAAGAAGAGAAGATATCCCCCTCCTGATCAAGGGTTTTGTAAAAGATTATTCCGAAAAGATGGGCAAAAATATACAAAAGGTGGATGAGCAGGCGATGAAGCTGCTAAAAAAGTACGACTATCCTGGCAATATAAGGGAATTAAGGAACCTGGTTGAACGTGCGGTGATCATTTGTGAAGACAATAGCCTGAAAAAGGAACATTTCCGCATGATCACAGATAAACTGGAATACCCTGACACAAATGTAGCTAAAGAACCTGCCCCGGATGATATGGACCTCGAAAAAACCGAGATCCGCCTGATCAAAAAGGCGCTGAACCTGAGTGATAACAACAAATCCAAAGCTGCCGATATGCTGAATATTACATGGCAGTCGCTCGACAGGAGATTGAAGAAGTATAAGATTGAGGCTTGATTGGATACTGGATACCAGCCCCTTCCAGGATCAAAGGATCAAGAATCATTAACGCTTTTTAAGCATCTTACTTCTCGGGCTTCTTCACTTCCCACCCATAATCAATATATTCGCTGTCGAAACTATTTTGTTCCGATTCTACGAGCAGGAAACCTTCTTCAGTTCCACGGTTCGGACCGCTCCACCAGGCTCCTGAAACCGCACCCCCTGTAATAAAATGAATGCCATTGATATAAATATCTTCGTAAATGTGTAGATGCCCCTGCAGAACCAGTTGGAGATTATGGTCCTGATACAGTTTCAGTACTTCATGGGCATTGGTCACCACCCAGCTATCTTTCACCTCTGCTGTAGGACCTTCCCAGAACTGGTTCATGGCTGTAATAAAAGGGATATGGGTACTGATCACAACCGGTGTACTTTGGTCAACACTCGCCAGATCCTTGCGGATCCAACTCATTTGTACCGAATCGATCTCACCGATATAATAATGCCCGGGTTCTTCAATGGCATCCAGGATCATGAAATGCCAGCCTTCGTGATCGAAAGAATAATAGCGTTCACCCAGCCGCTGTTCGTACATTTTCTCTCCGAATTCCGGGTGAAGGCTGTCGGCTTTGCTGCTTTCATAAATTCCGTAAACCTCGTGATTGCCCATGGTATTGTATACTGGCATGTTGAAATCACCCTGCATGGAATCATAAATATTATAAAGCGAATCTGCACGCCCGTAGCTTGCACCCAAGGCATCCATGATGAGGTCACCACCCGTAATTACAAAGTCTGGATTCAGTTCATTTACTTTATTAATTGCTTGCTGAAAACCCTGCATGGCATTTTTCTCAGGTTGAACATGAATATCGGTCAAGAAGGCAAAAGTGAAGGTATCTTCATCACCGGTTTTGCTTTGCTCATGACATGATACCAGGAAAACCCCCAGCATCAGGAATAAATACATCTTTCTCATGATATAATGATTTTTGGTCGGGATAAAATTAGGGAATTATGTGGAAAAGGTTATTAAGAAAATTAAAAAAGCCACGAATGCATGAATTATTTTTGGGAATGTGTATTGGTTATTGGTCATTGGTTATTAGTCATTTGTCATTTTAATATCCAATAACCAACACACAATAATCAACCTGACTTCCGTCAGGCAAGTTGTCCATTTGATGGGGCGTACGCTGCTTAATAGAAATTGAGTATTGGATATTTGGTTGCGATCATGCCTTCATCCAAATAATTTGTGCAATTACATTGCTTTTTCATTCGTGCATTCGTTGCTCAAAAACATCTTTGATAAAAAAACCCCCCGCCGTAGCGAGGGGAAAAATATAATTATTTCAAAGCGTCCACAATGGCTTTGAAAGCCTTGGGCTGGTTCATGGCCAGGTCGGCCAGAACCTTGCGGTTGATATCAATATTTTTCTTGTGAACTTTACCCATGAATTCGGAATATGACATTCCATGTTCGCGGGCAGCGGCATTGATCCTCTGGATCCACAATGCTCTGAAGTTTCTCTTTTTGGTTCGTCTGTCACGGTATGCGTATTGCAAACCTTTTTCCTGCGCATTTTTTGCGACCGTCCAAACATTCTTACGTCTTCCCCACTGGCCCTTGGTTTGTTTCATCACCTTTTTGCGGCGAGCTTTGGAAGCAACTGCATTTACTGATCTTGGCATTTTACTTTTCTTTTTTTTGCTTCAGCGTCCGCCAGCCGGCGGATCTTTCGGCATAAAGCAAGTTAAACAATTTGATTACTTGTTCAGCATTTTGCGTACATTTTTCACATCAGCAGGGTCAACGATTGCATCGTAACCCAGGTTGCGTTTGCGCTTTTTCGACTTCTTGGTCAAAATGTGGCTTTTGTACGCATGCTTTCTTTTGATCTTACCCGAGCCGGTAAAGGAAAACCTTTTTTTAGCACCGGACTTCGTCTTCATCTTTGGCATTTCCGTTCGTATTTATATTTATGATTACTATTTCTTGGGAACGATGATCATGATCATCCTCTTGCCTTCGAGCTTTGGCAATTTCTCAACTTTGCCGTACTCGGTCAACTCCTGGGCAAATTTCAGCAACATGATCTCCCCTTTCTCTTTATATATGATCGTCCGGCCTTTGAAGAACACCTCTACTTTTACTTTGGCTCCATCTTCGAGGAACTTTTTGGCATGATTCAGTTTAAAATTAAAATCATGATCGTCGGTGTTCGGGCCCAGACGAATTTCTTTTACCACGATCTTGGCCGTTTTGGCTTTAATCTCTTTTTCTTTTTTCTTTTTATCGTAAAGGAACTTTTTGTAATCAATTACTTTACAAACTGGCGGGTTTGCTTTCGGTGAGATCTCGACCAGGTCGAGACCTGCATGATCGGCTATTTCAATAGCTTCTTTAATCTGATAAATACCGGTTTCAACATTATCTCCAACAACCCTGACAACCGGCGCCGTAATTCTTTCATTGATCCTGTAGGGTTCGGGCTTTTTGAACCTTGGTCCTCTACCAAATCTTGGTTTATGAAATTGCGCTGCTATAACGTATCTCCTTTCTAATTGGTTAAACTTATATTTATTTGTATATCAATCGAATTTAATCATTCATCAGCACAAATTTAAGCCTTAGGGGGCTATCATTTCTTCAACTTCCCTGTTTACCATTTCTGCGAATTTTTCGATGGAAAATGTTCCCAGGTCTCCTTCACCCTGTTTCCTCACAGAAACTGTACCATCACCCTCTTCTTTTTCACCAACAATCAGCATGAAGGGGATCTTTTTCAGCTCAGCATCCCGGATCTTTTTCCCGGTCTTTTCACTACGATCGTCAATGAGGGCGCGAATATCGTAATTATTTAGCAATTTTAAAACTTTTTCAGCATATTTCTGATATTTCTCACTGATTGGCAACACAATAGCCTGCTCGGGTGTGAGCCAGAGCGGGAATTTTCCTGCACAGTGTTCGATCAGAACCGCAACAAATCTTTCCATGGAACCGAATGGCGCACGATGGATCATGGCCGGACGGTGTGGCATATTGTCAGCACCGACGTATTCCATGTTAAAACGATCGGGCAGGTTGTAGTCAACCTGTATGGTTCCCAACTGCCATTCCCGGCCCAGGGCATCTTTAACCATAAAGTCCATCTTGGGTCCGTAAAAGGCTGCTTCTCCGTATTCTATCTTGGCATCCAGTCCGCGCTCTTCGGCAACTTCGAGAATTGCCTTTTCAGCTTTTTCCCAGTTCTCATCCGTTCCAATATACTTTTCCTTGTCTCTGGAATCGCGCAAGGATACTTGTGTGATAAATTCCTTAAAATCAAGCGCCTTGAAAATATGCATCACTATATCGATCACCCCGTTGAATTCGGATTTGATCTGGTCGTGGGTACAGAAAATATGAGCATCGTCCTGTGTAAATCCCCTTACACGGGTTAAACCATGCAATTCACCACTTTGCTCATAACGGTATACGGTACCGAATTCCGCCATGCGGATCGGGAGGTCCCGGTATGATCGTGGCTTGTATTTGTAAATCTCACAGTGATGTGGACAGTTCATGGGTTTGAGAAAAAACTCCTCATTTTTCACTGGTGTCTGTATAGGCTTAAAGCTGTCCTCACCATATTTGGCATAATGCCCGGAAGTCTTGTACAATTCAACTTTGCCAATATGGGGTGTGATCACAGGTTCATAACCAGCATCTTGCTGCACCTTTTTCAGAAACTGTTCGAGGCGTTCACGCAATTGTGCTCCCTTGGGAAGCCATAAAGGTAAACCCGGCCCCACTTTTTGTGAAAAGGTATAGATCTCCAGTTCCTTGCCCAGTTTACGATGGTCCCGCTTTTTGGCTTCTTCCAGCAATTCCAGGTATTCCTTGAGTTGCTTTTGCTTGGGAAAAGTAATGCCGTACAATCTTGTAAGCTGCTTGCGCGTTTCATCACCTCGCCAGTAGGCGCCGGCAACGCTCAGAATCTTGACTGCTTTGATGGGGCTTGTATCCGGCAGATGGGGTCCACGGCAGAGATCCACAAAATCACCGGATTTATAGAAAGTAATCTCGCCGTCCTGCAGTTCATCAATTAGTTCAAGTTTGTATTCATCTCCTTTTTTTGAAAAATAGTCCAGGGCTTCCTTTTTGGATTTTTCTTCACGATCGAAAGCCTGTTTCTGACGGGCCAGTTGAAGCATGGTATCTTCGATCTTTCTAAAGTCGGCATCTGTTATACTTTTCTCTCCCAGGTCGATATCATAATAAAATCCCTGGTCGATATCGGGACCAATTCCAAATTTTACCCCCGGATAAAGTTTTTCAACCGCTTCTGCCATAAGGTGTGCAGAGGAGTGCCACATGGTGGCCCTGCCTTCCTTGTCGTCCCAGGTGAGCAATTTAATCCTGGCATCCTCCATAATGGGTCTTGTGGCATCCCATACCTCGCCATTCACTTTAACCGACAAAACATTTCTGGCCAGGCCTTCACTGATGCTTTTGGCAATGTCAAGCCCGGTAACGCCTTCCTCAAATTGCTTGACCGAATTATCCGGTAATGTGATATTTACCATGCTTTCATTTTCGTTTTTTAAAACAGGGTGCAAAGATAAACAAAGCAATCTTACCGGCAAAGAGGGCATAAGTTAATGATTTATTAATAAGCTATTGACGGATCCACATTTTAGGTGGAATAAGTCCGTAGACCAACTCTAACCAGAACTCGTCCATGAAGTCTTAATTTTACACCACCCCCCGCACCCCCTTAGTGGCCTGAAGGGGTAATCCCCACACAACCAAGGAGTTGGCTGGTTCTCTCCGCCTCAGGCGGAGAGTTAGAGGGGTTTGCGAAGGAGGGCGGGTTTATGAACAGACACTAACTAATGGTGAAATTAATCTTCCGAACATTCTTGGCTATTTCTATTCGATGTATCATCGAGTCAATCAGAATATCGTACAAAGAGTCTTTCAAAACAAGATCTTCAACTCCGAAATCAATATTCGGATTGTCATTCACTTCCACAACATACACCTGCCCGTTTATCAGTTTTAAATCCACGCCATACAGTCCGTCGCCAATCAGTGAAGCAGCTTTTTGTGCTGTCTGTAAAATAATCGCCGGGACATCTTCCAAATGCAATGTTTCAAAATCTTAATGCTTCTGATTAACCACTTTTTATCCTTTATGAAGTTCACCCTGAACAAAGGTGCTTCAAACAAGTGGTAAAGCTTCATAGCCAGGATTTCGTAATCTTGATCCGGGGTTTGCCCGAAATATATATTCAGTGAAAAAGTTTTAAGCTTCAATTTCCTGAGAGAACGATTTATCAGCTCATCAACTTCGATGGCTGCCGATTGAATTACATTATGAATTCTGAAATCGCGTATTGTGGTTATATTGGGGATAACACGCTGACCTCTTGCCGAAGCAAGCAATGACACATAATACCCGTAACTTTGATATTTATACGAACTGCAAAGGTTGAATATCCTGAAAGCGGAAGTGTTTTGATATAGCGGATTGTTGATATATTCCCTCACCAAAATTATTTTTGCCTGCATATTCCCTAATGTAATCTATCATCATACTACCGAATCCCATGTTTTGGTATTCAGGCAACAAAGCAATTGAATAAATCCTCAAGGTGTTCCTGTATTTATACAAAACTGCCGAACCTACAGCCGTTTTTCTTTTTTGGGGATGAGCAAAGATCAGGACTTCCTGAAAATGACTATTGATACCGTTTTTTAAACTTTGTTTTGAATTCTGTTGAAAATAAGGAAACGCTTCTTTTTCCAAACGGAGTAAAAAAATCAAATCTTCAACGTTTGCTCTTCGAACTTTAATTTTCATAAATTCAACACGGAAATTACCTTATTCACTTGTTAAGCTTCCTTTATCCTGTATCCAGGATCAAGTATCATTACCTAAATTACCGGATCACATTGATATGCCCAACAAAATTCCTTTTCTTCCCTTTGAAATCTTTTCCAACCAGGCGGAAAGCATAAGTTCCCATGGGTACCACATCCCCGTCTGCATCGGTGCCATCCCATAGGCAATCCGGATCGGTAATTTTACCGCTGTGGACAGTCCTGCCCCATCTGTCGTGTATATGCACGGTAAAATTGTTCAGCAAGTCATAAACGGTACCGATCACCTGGAAACAATCATTTTTACCATCTCCATTGGGTGAAAAAGCATTGGGGAAATAAACTTTCAATTCGGTTGTAATGGTGATAGTCAGAGTATCGACCGAAGCACAACCATAAATATTTTCTGCATACAACATTGCCTGGTATACGCCTGGAAGTTCATAAGTATGTTCCGGATCATCCACATCCTCCAGCCTTGATCCATCACCAAAATCCCATTCCAGGAATGAATAATCCCCTACTACCTGTTCAAAGAAAGAAATGGTCGGGTTATCGAGTGTGGCTGCCTGTGTATTGACATCAAAACCGGACTGTGGAGTGGGCAGGACTTCTATCAGGTCCTGGAATGTTTCAGACGCCATACAACCTGTTGCATTGGTGATCGTGAGGTTTACATCGAATGTGCCGGCAGAGTCATAGATATACACAGGATTTTCCTCCGTGGAAGATCCGCCGTCGCCGAAATCCCAGCTAAAGGAAGACTGGTCCAGATTGCCCGATTGATTATCAAAAGATATTTCCAGTGGCTGGCATCCGGAAGATTCAGAAGGAACAACCGACGGGCTCGGTTTGGGATTGACCAGCACCTGCATATCCATGCTCTGTTCGCAACCCGGTTCGGAAATATCCAGTTGAACATCCTGCCATCCCGAAACGTCCCAAATCACAGTGGTTTCTTTCGTTGTGCTGGTAGCAGGTGTTCCGTTCTCAAACGTCCAGTAGTAGGAAGCTCCCGGATTGGCATTGCCGTCAAAGTCGATCAGCACCTCTTCCTGTGCACATACAGATTCAGGATCCGTGATCATGACACCCTGGATGGGTGGTCTGATATAAAGGGTCTTCGATTGTTCTTCCACACAGCCGTTCTCATCCGTAACCAAACAGCTATAGGTGGTTGCTACTTCAGGACTCACCGTCGGGGCAGGATCATTCTCCTGGCCGGCCAGTGTGGGGTCCGTCGGACTGGAAGACCATTCCCAGCTCGTTATACCAACCGCACTTGCAGTACTAAGTTGTACCGGAGTATTTATACAGATGGAATCAAAATCGCTCAGGACCTGTAATTCCGTATAAGGATTGACCATGATCTCAAAATCTCGTTCATCATAGCACCCATGTTCATTGTATGCTGAAACCGTAAAGGTATGTGGTCCGGTATCCACAAGTTTTACTGTTATTTCTTGTCCGGATGCACTGTGGGAACTACCATCGTCGTACCAGCTCCACTTCCATTCCGTATATCCGTTCAGTTCTTCCAGTTGGAATTCCATGTTGGGACAAACGATCAGCTCATCAGAACCATTCACCTGGATTTCGCAGGTCATTTCAGAAACTTCAAAAGTATAGCATGTTGATGCCAATTCATTACAGGAATTCAGTATCTCTACACAAATTGTATAATTGCCTGCCTGGGTGGGCGTAAAACTATATTGATCGGATGTTGCACCCGGAATTTCATTTCCAGGATTCACTGACTCCTCATACCACTGGTAAGTCTGTCCTTCGCTGCAGTTCAGGGTAATTTCCTCTCCCAGGCAGATCACTTCCGGTCCCTGGATCTGCACAATGGGATCCCAGAAGGCTACGATCTCACCATTGACGGAATTCCCACAATCATCCGTCACGGTATATTCGAATACAAGTGAATCCAGCACATCATAATACTGCACATAATCATCCCAGGCAACAACATAAGGATTGGTGGAACTGACGAGATCGTCCTGGAAATACCAGTTCACCGAAAAATCATCTCCGGCATTGGTATTGATGATACTGATGGGTTGTTGAAGGTTTTCGCATAATTGGAAATCCGGGGTTTCCTGGGTTACTATCAGTTGACTGTGGATAAATACCGTATCATGAGCAGTATTGTATCCCTCAAGATCACTGCAACGGTCTTTGATTGTGCAGACAACGATTTCGGGGTTGTTGGCGATGGGGACATTAAAATCAGGTCCAAATCCGGATGCAGTTGAGGATTGCCAGAATTGTGTGAAGGGTTCCACTCCACCATCCAGAATATCGTCCACATTTACATTTATTTCATTACCACAGTAATAAATATTCGCAGGCACCGGCCCCAGGGATTTGTTCGCTTCAGCGATTGGATCCCTTTCGTAAACCTTCAGGGGAATCTCACCTGATAAACCCTGAGTACCGATGGGCCCGGGCTGAGCGTAATCACAGGGGTCCACCTGGTATCGCAAAGTCCAGTTTTCGTAATCCCCTTCAGGATTTCCATCCTGCAAAGCAGTTAATACATAGCTTATTTCCAGGGAGTCGGGGGGAATACCAAAAACCGAATCATTTTTGGGAGGGGGTGTTATGGTGTACTCCCCATCACTGCCATTTTGAATTTTGTACGCCACCCAGGTTGTATCAGGTGTAACAAATGTTTTTGTCAATTTGATTATCATATTTGAGCAACCTCCCTCAACAATCTCATTGGGTTCGAATTCAGCATTGTCGCTCATTCCCTCAACATCCCATTTAAAGCCAAAACCGTATCCACTGCCGCTTTTGATGCTTCCGGCCTCGACAAATACCGCTGAATTAAAATAAGGGCCCGCCGCCTGACCGGTGGGAAGATCAGCCAAATAAGGATTGTCGGCAACCGCAATTTTAATTTTATAAGTCCTGCAGGGGCTAACTTTATCGGAGTATACATGATCAAGGATGGGTTTTGACATAGCATCATACATTACCGGAAAACCATCCGGATTGGTGATGGTTTTTTCGTTGGGAACATATTGGCTTGACATCCACCCACCAACATTGTGATTCAGGTATTTAACGGACACAGGCCTGGCATCTGGTCCTATGTGAAAAAGGTCGTAGATCTTTTGGTTGGGATTGTACCACATGATGATGCCCATGATATCACTTTTCGCCGAATCCACGCCTATGAAATCATTTTTATCTTCCGGAATATTATGATATTTATATTCTTCGGAAGCAAAGAGAAACTTTATTTCCAACTGATCATAGAAGGGCATGAATTCAAAAGTTAATACGGATGCATCTATTGCTGAGTCGGGTTTGGCCTGAGGATCAAGATTTTCTATATAGGCCAGAATCTTGTTCATATCCTCATCCTGGTGTCCTCCCAGATCATCACGTTCATGAATATCATGGCCATTGTTGTTGGGCTCTGTTGCCCTCATCACCCAACCATTCGAAATAATGAGTCCTTTGGATAATCCAATGGATTCACCATGCATGTAGGCCCCGATTCCATCCCAGCTACCTTCGTATGAATGAAACTTCATCCTTCCTCCATCGCCATAAAGGGTATCTTCAACATAAACGGGTAATATCTCCGAATCCATCGGATAAACCTGCAGATCTTGTGAAACCTGTCCATTTGCAAACAAAACGATCAGACAAAACCCACTCAAAAATATGATTTTCTTTAACAATTTTCGTATCAGCTTATAAGTCATGACTTTTTCCTTCCTTCAGCATAATACTTGTAGTTTCAGTCTAGGTATAGACCAACAAAAGTCTGAAATAGTTTGCTGAATAAATAATTTATCCCTTACTTTTTGACTAATCCAGGATCTTGAATTCAGTCCTTCTGTTTTGCGCTCTGCCCTGCTCAGTTTTATTGTCGGCAATGGGTTGTTCTTCACCATAACCCTTATATTCAAGCCTTTGCTGGTCAATACCATTGTTTACCAGGAAATTATAAACTGATCTTGCCCTGTTTTCCGAAAGTTCCTTGTTGTATTCATCACTACCACTTGCATCGGTATGCCCGCTAATCTCAATGCTTAATGAAGGATTGTTTTGCAGAAATTCTATCAATTTTTTAAGTTCCACCCTGGATTCCTCTTTCAGGTCATAACGATCCAGTTCAAAGAAAATATTTTTAAGGATAACCCGCTCTCCAGCACTGATCGGCTGAAGGGGTATATCTTTGAGATAGGGATCTGTTTTCGCTTTTACTTCTGACAGAGAAAAGTGATCTGAATAAAACAAATAACCTTCCCGGGAAACATTCAGTGCAAAATCCTGCCCCACCGGAATAACAAGCAGGAACTCCCCGCTTTCCTTATCGGAAAATGACTCCACCCTTGTTTGTTGTGTTTCCAGATCGATCAGTTCGAAACTTGCCTGAAGGGATTCCAGTGTATTTGCATCAAATACTTTCCCCTTGAGATAAGTTACCGGCTCAGGCTTTATGGCATCGTACAGTTCAAATACATAAATATCATAGTTTCCCCTGCCGCCTTCCTTGTTGGAGGAAATGTATGCCTGTTGCCCTCCCGGTGAAACGATCAGGTTGATCTCATCCTCTTCTGTATTAATTGGATACCCCAGGTTGACGGGTGTTCCCCATAAACCCGTACTGTCTTTCCGGCTGACGAATAAGTCGGCACTGCCCATCCCCGAATGCCCGGCAGAACTATAGTAAAGCGTTTTGTCATCCGGGTGGATGAATGGAGCCATCTCCTCTTTGCTGGTATTTACAGGCCAGCCAAGGTTGACGGGCTTTGTCCAATGTCCGTCTTTTATGGTGCTTTTCCAAATGTCAGAACTACCTTTTCCACCCGGTCGGTTGCTTGCAAAATACAGGGTTCTTCCGTCGGAGGAGAAAGAAGGCTGGGACTCCCAGAATCCTGTATTGACAATCGAACCCAGGTTGACCGGTTTTCCCCAGGAATCATATTGCCTGGGTGCATAATACAGGTCGCAACTTCCCAAACCCATGCTGGATGTACAAATAACAAAGAAAAGGTAATTCCTGTCGGGACTGATGATCATGGCCCCAATGTTCAGGTTCGATTGAAAATCAATATTCAGGTCCTGCACCTGGCTCCAGAGTGAATCCTGCTTGCGCGCAAAAAGAATTTTTTCCTGGTAGCGGGGAGTCCTGCTATTTTCATCAATCCTGATCCTCCGGGTGAAGAAAAGAAGTTGCTCATCTGTGCTGAGGGCATTGATGTATTCATCCGCCGGGGTATTGATGGTATCTCCCAGATTCACAGGATTAAAAGGAACCGGATTCCGGTATGCCTCCGCCCTGAACCTGATCTCCTCCAGTTTCTGCTGAACTCTGGTAATGGTAACTGCCGGGAGATCGGGGAATTCCAGGTAAGATTTGAAACTTTCTTCCGCCTGGGGATATTTTTTTAGTTCAAGCTGTATATTTCCCAGAAAATACCAGGCATGGGGAAAAAACTCAGGATCTATACCTATCGCTTTCCTGTAGGCTTCTTCCGCATTTCCGGGTTTATTTTCATCCATATAAATATCCCCCAGGAGCAGCCAGGCTTCAATAAAAACCGAATCTTCAACAATTGCCCTATGCAGGTATTCCCGTGATTTGTCAAGCTTGTTTTCCACATAGGCTCTTTCAGCCCTGTCGTAATATCTTGCGGCTTTTTTCGATGTGGTAGTGAGTTCATAATCCTGGGCCTGCAATACACCGGCAAGCAAAAAACATATGATCATGGTACCGCTGAGAATTCCGGATTTCATACTAAGGTATCCTCATGTATTTATGACTCTGTAAAGATACATTCCATCCTGGATCTTTCATAACATAATCCACAATGCGGGAGATTATTTTAGGGGCCACACTCCATTCAGGCTGTAAATAAAGCTTACAGGAATTGTTGACTTTTTTGGCGTTTTCTTCGGCCCAGGCAAAATCGGAGTCTTCATGAATGATTACCTTCAGCTCATCGGCCCTGCTGAATATCTCCTTTCTCGGGGGACTTTGTTTTTTGGGCGACAGGCAGATCCAGTCCCAGGCACCACTCAAAGGATAAGCACCGGATGTTTCAACAAATGTCTGGATATTATTTTTTTTCAATTCGGAAGTAAAATAGTCCAGGTTATACATGGAAGGCTCTCCCCCGGTCACGACAACCGCCCTGGCCGGGCAAGTGATAATTTTTTTGATGACCTCATCGCTGGCCACGGGTGGGAATTTCAGGGCATTCCAGGAAAATTTGGTATCGCACCAACTGCAGCCTACGTCACATCCGCCAATCCTGATGAAGTAAGCAGCTTTTCCGGTATGATAGCCTTCGCCCTGTATGGTGTAAAAATCTTCCATCAGGGGTAAATACCTGCCATCCTTGATCTTTTCCTGGTAATTTTCTCCCATACGACTGAAAACGTTGCAATTATTGAATAATTACTTTGCGGGTGGCATAATGCTGCCCCGATGTTATTTTTATCACGTACAAGCCGGGGTTGAAATATTTTACAATAAACTTTATTTCAATACTCTTCCCCTGAGGTTTCAGTTCATAATCGCCCCTGTAATAAAGCCTTCCTGTTGAATCGTAGACTTGCAGTTCAAAACCATTTTGGGGCAGATTGGAAATGTTAATCCTGAATGATCTTCCTTTTACAGGATTGGGATGTATCGTAAAAACAACCTCCTTGCTCAGGATTGCTTCAATCTTTGTTGCAGGTGCTGTTGTCCAGTTTCCGGTATTTAACTCATATACCCGCATGCTTGTGGTTGCTGTCTTCTCAGCAGAAATAAAGACCTTTTTTCCATTGTAATAGCCAATACCCTCGGTCTGGGAAGTAACGATCTCAGGAAAGTCTATTCTGCGTTTATTCCCGGAAAAGAAAGCATTGTCCTGGAAATCCCAGAGCAAATAAAGGAATGGAACATAATTGTAGTATCCACACAATGATATTTCATTGGCTTCAGTATTATAACCTGCACCGGTAACCAGGCCACCAATGTTAAAAGTAAAACGTTTTTCAGCAATATAATCACCCGGGATTTTCGGGAGTGCGTACAATTTGGTTTGCTGATCGCCCCAGTTTTTCGAAAAGAGGAATATACTGTCTCCAACAATGATCATCGCCTCGCAGTCGAAATTGTTGGATCTTTTATTTTTGGCCGAATACTTCTGGTCCTCATAGGCAAAGTCAATGACCTGGGCATCCACTTCTGCATTTCCGCTTTGCGGGATATCGGATTTCCGCACTTTGTAGATCCTCAAATCATCGCGGTTTCCATTGTTGTTTCCAAAGTCGCCAATATAAATATACTCTTCATCCTGCGCCAGATCTTCCCAGTCGATGTTCGTAACCTTGTCAATTTCAATCTCCTGAACGACTTCACCGGTAGCGGTATCAATTTTATAGATCTCTGCTTCTCCTCCACTGTCGTTGTGGGTCCAGAGGCTTCCTTTCCAGAAGATCAGCCCTGAAGTTTCCTCGACTTTTTCAGACAACAATACAAAAACATCCGGTTTGTAAAAGGTCGGATCGTAAGTGCAGGAACCATCGTTGATGCTGGCATTTGGATTGAAATTATTGGCGTATGGATCAGTACAGCCCTGGATCTGGGCCTTGACAGCGAAAGGTATCAATAAAGCAAATAAAAAAAAATACAGCGAAAATTTCATTGTAAAAAGTTTTTGTAAAGATACGAAGGAAAAATGGATGGATAGTGTTACCGGTAATTATCAGGAAGTAGCATGATTGATTGGGGTGAGTTTTCATGAAACAGCTTTATAAAAGAAAAAGACAAAAGTCAGAATTATGAAAACCAAAATGAATCATTATCCGGACGAATTAAAATTCAGGGAGCCCTTTCCGGAAAATATTTCAAAACACTTTTTCTTTCGGAACAACAAACATTTGTATTTTTAAGCACTTTAGAAAGTTTTCAATCTGTAAGCCTTTCGTGTTCTTGTGATAATATATATAAGGTGAAATAAACTGGGCGAATAATAAAAAAATTAATCGACATAACAGGATTCTATGAAAAAAAGAGTTTTATCGGTAAAAAATGAAAAGCTTAAGAAATTCATTTCCGATTATTATATTGTTGAGTTTATTTCCGACTTCAATGAGCCAATGATTGTTCCACCACTCGGATTTCCCGTAATTCATTTTCATTATGGTAAAAATGCTAATTTTTATAATTATCTGAACACACCTTCCGAATCTGTTTTCATCGGACAACTTACCAAGCACTACGAGTTGCATCCACATAAGGGTCTTAAAATGATTGGTGTGAATTTCAAGCCCTACGGGCTGTATAATCTACTGTATGTTCAACCAAAACAATTAACCGATGCTTGCATAGAAAGCAAATATTTTTTTGGCGAAAAAACAATCTTACAAATCCGGCAGCAATTGGAAAAATCTTATGATGATGAAAAAGTTGAAATCATTGAAAATTTGCTACTTCCTTACATTGATAGTAGAAAAGGTAACAACATTTACATATATGATGGGATGGTAGACCAAATGATTGAATGGGATGGAATGATTACCATAAAAGAGGCTATAAAAGGAAAAATCTCAATTAGAACTTTAGAACGCTATTTCAACAAGGTTATCGGAATTTCACCCAAACTATTTTGTCAGATATTACGACACAAAATAATAATGCAACTCACTTATGAAAATAAAAAGTTTGATTGGCAGGAATCCATTTTCCGGGGCTATTATCACGACCATTCACATTTAAGTAAAGATTTCCAAAAATTTTCAAATGTAAAACCCGCTCAATATCTAAAAGTAAAAAACCAGTTTTCTGATTTGCTATTAAAAAATTAGCAACAAGCTGTCGCATTTTTACAGCATTTGTTCATTCAATTGCTTAACTTTTGCCATAAGTTTAAACGAATAATAAAAATGGCGAAAACTGAACCATTACATCTTATTGCATCAACTTTTATTAAGGGACAGACCGATAGATTAAGCATAAACCCGGGTGATGAAGGAGAGTTTAGCTCAATGTCGACAATGGCAAAACAAAAAGGAGAGGACATATTTGAAAAAGGGGGGCATCAAATAGTATATGTCCCTTTAGATGCAAAGTACTCAAGTTCCTTTCTTTCTGTCAAACCTCCCGAAACAAATGCTTGTCTGATGATGCATTTTGTTCCTTTACCAAGCAAAGCAGAAGCTCTGGGAAAATTATCAAATCTTGATTTGTCTAAACCAATAGCCCAATAGTTTTATGAAAAAATTTATGCTGATTATTTTAATTTTTTGCATTTCTCTTTCTGGAGCCTTTTATTCTAATGCTCAAACAATTAACCCCAAAAAGGAAGCCAAAAAAGAAGGTTTAAAACGTGCTAACAAAAACATTGAAAAAGGTATCGACAAAGGGTTTGATTCCATAGAGGATGGTATTGGAAATTTTTTCAAAAAAAAGAAAAAACAAAAAGAAAAAAACTCCTCAGAGTACAACAATGACAGTCGAACCCAAATTGATTCAGAACAGAAAGAACCGACTAACATAAGTTCTGAAATGCAATGGAATAAGTTTGATTTTGTACCGGGAGATAAGGTAATATTTGACGATTTACCAAGCCCGGATGAAGAAAACGGAGAATTCCCAAGCCATTGGGATTTGGTTAAAGGTCAGGTTGAGATCGCAGAAGTTGATCAGGAAAATGTTGTTGCTTTCTTCGACGGCAATCCAGCAATATGTCCTTACATAAAAAACGCCGAAAAAGATTATCTTCCTGAAATATTTACCATTGAGTTTGACATTTTTCGTCCTGCAAATGGAAACCGTTTCTTTCTTGAGCTATACGACAAAAAGAATCAAACTTCAGGAGGAAATGAAAAAATAACCATTGGACACAATTATATTTCGATAAATGATATAAAAAGTTACTATCCAACTAAACAAGACGCAAAGACAGCTCGGTGGATGCATATTTCTCTCGCATTTACAAAAGGCAAACTAAAAATCTATATGGATGATACCCGCCTGATAAATATCCCGCATTATTCTGCAAACCCGAGTGGTTTTACGATTAATTGCTATTTCGCCGATAGCGAAAAAAGCAAAGTCTGGTTTTTGAAGAATTTCAGACTTGCAGAAGGAGGTATAAAGTACTATGATCGACTTTTACAAGAAGGCAGGATTATATGCAATGGTATTCGTTTCGATGTTAATAAAGCCAGCTTAAAACCTGAAAGTATGGGCTCAATTAATGAAATTTTTGAACTCATGCAAAGTCATCCTGAACTGAAGTTCTCTGTTGAAGGGCATACCGACAGTGATGGTGACGAGCAGTTTAACCGGGCGCTTTCAGAAAAAAGGGCAAAAACTGTAACGGAAAAACTCATTGATATGGGCATTTCATCTGACCGGCTTACGAGCAAAGGACTTGGAGAAGAACATCCTATTGACAACAATACAACCTCCTCAGGTAAAGCAAATAATCGCAGGGTAGAGTTTGTAAGATTGAATAATTAAAACGTTTTCAGAGATACAGTTTAGGTTCCCGGATTCTACTCACTGAAAACACAAGAATGCACATTTGTCTAAGGACCTTCACTTTTGTTGAAGCCATGTTATTAGAGTTCATTTGATTCAACAAATTGAAGAACTCCGTATTCCGATCGGGAATAAAAAAGCAGAGGAATTTCATTTGCTGATTGATCATATTGGATTGAAATAGATCTAATTACACATTATCCTCAACCAAACCCTCCGGATACCCAACCTCCGCTAAAAACAATCCCTTCGCCGGAACCGAAAATCCTGCCTCCGAGCGATCCCTGCTCTCAAGTATCTTCCTGAAATCTTCCGGATCAATTTTATGTTGTCCGAGGTTTATCATGGTACCAACGATGGCGCGAACCATATTTCTTAAAAAGCGATTGGCTGTGATACTGAAGATCAGCATATCTTCCGTTTCCGTCCATTGAGCTTCATAAATATCACACAAAAAAGTCTTTACATCCGTATTGACTTTTGAGAAGCATTCAAAATCCTTGTGTTCCTTCATGATCTCGCATGCCTGGTTCATCCTATGTATATCCAACTTCCCGAACAAATACCAGGAAAAATCAGCTTCAAAAGGATTTTTCTTTCTTGCAATCCGGTAGTGATACGTCCTGTGTGTGGCATCAAATCGGGCATGAGCCTTCTCCCCTACCGGAAATATACTGTATATGGCTATCTCCTTTCCAAGCATCTTGTTCAGTTTAAAAGCCAGATGCTCCAGGTCTTCCTCCTTCATTTTATGGTGAAAGTCGAAATGAGCATAAAACTCGCCTGCATGAACGCCTGTATCGGTTCGGCCACAGCCCATAAGCTGGATCCGGCTGCGCAGAACTTTTGACAAAGCCTCCTCCATCACACCCTGCACCGTACGTGCACTGCTTTGCACCTGCCATCCGTGAAATCCGCTGCCATTGTATGCAAGTTTTATGAAGTAACGATTTGTCATAGCCTTACTTTTGTGATTACAAATATAGGAATATGTCAGGGTGCAGGCTAAGCATTTAATTACCGGAATTTGTTAACCGAAAAATACGCAAAATTTTGCAAAGATCGCCAAGAAAAAAATTTGGTTTCAGATACTTTGCGATCATCGCACCTTCTTTGCATTCCTTGCGGTTTCAATACTAATCTTACATACCACAAGATGCTATGCCTTTACGAAACACGAAACACCAAACACGAAACACCAAACACAAAACAAAAAACACAAAACAAAAAACCCACGCTATTTAAACCCCTTTCAAATTAGCCATTCCCCTTGCACAAAACTTACATTCAATCTATTTTTGTGTCACGAAAATCAAAAACTTAACACCATGCAGGTAAGAAGATTTGGTGTCTCGTTGGAGGAGAACCTTTTGGAATCTTTAGATGAACTGGTTGAAAAGCACCAGTTCCCCAATCGTTCACAGGCCATACGTTTCCTGATCAAGAAAAATCTTGTGGAGGAAAAGTGGAAAGGCAATGAAGATGTTGCAGGTGCTATTGTGCTGGTTTACGATCATCACAAGCGTGATCTACAAAACAAATCCACGGATGTGCAGCATGCTTTTCATGATTTGATATTATCAGTCCAGCATGTACACCTCGATCACGACAATTGTCTTGAAACCATTGCCGTGAAAGGAAAAGCAAAAGAGCTGATCGATTTATCAAATAAACTGATCGCCATCAAGGGGATTAAGCACGGAGAACTTGTGATGAGCGCTTCGGAATAATTTTTTTATTATTCAGGTAACACCATTATGAAATTTGTAACACAGAAAACATGATCAAAACAACACTCACATCACTATTTCTACTCATTAGCTCGCTGATTTTCGCACAAGGCTCCATCAAAGGAACAGTCAAAGATGCTGAAACAGGCAAAGCCATTTCGGAGGTACACATCACCCTGGATAACAAGAGCAACGGATTCACAACCAACAAAGAAGGCAAGTACAATATTGCGGAACTGACCCGTGGAAAACACACTTTGATATTTACCCACATTGCTTACCAGGCCCGGGAATTAAAGATCACGCTCAAGGAATCCGAAACAAAAAACATTGATATCTTGCTGACCCCTGCTGTTTACCTCAGTGATGAAGTGGTAGTAACCGCAACCAGGAACCGGAGCAGGAAAGATGAAATACCGGGAAACATCCGCGTGATCAGTCGCAACGAAATAAGCCGGACCCCTTCCGAAAAAATCGATGACATCATTCAGTATGCTACCGGTGTGAATGTGCTCCGCTCAAGCGGGATTTATTCCATGCGTCCGGTGGTAAGCTTACGCGGGCTTTCGGGAGATGAGCAGGGCCGTACCCTGGTACTTGTCGACGGCGTGCCCATCAACAAAGGTGATACAGGAGGTGTAAACTGGAACCGCATCGATAAGAACAGCATTGAAAGAATAGAGATTTTCCGCGGACCAGGATCCAGCCTTTACGGAAATAATGCCATGGGTGGCGTGATCAACATCATCACCCGGAACCCCCGCAGGAAAATCCAGGGGCATGCCGGAATGTCTTTTGGCACCTACAACACTCAAAAAGCAAATGCTTCTTTCGGGAGCAAGGTCAGTAAGAAATTCTGGTATTCGGCCTCCGCATTTATGGTAAACAGTGAAGGATACAATGCCATACCGGAGAACATGCGCGGCAACCCCGATTATACCATTCCCAGATTCCTGAATGAAAAAAGCATAAGCGGAAAATTCGGTATTCCCTGGTCAAAAGCGGTTAACCTGGAATTCCAGTATGATTATTTTGAAGATATGCGGGGTGAAGGAGAAAAGATCAAAGCTCCCCGTGGGGAATACAGGCATTTCAACACAAATTTCTTTAGGGCAAAAGCAAAAGGCGATCTGCAACTTTTTGAATATGACCTGAACACCTGGTATCAGAAAGAAAATTACTTCAAACTGGACGAAAGGGAAAGAAATGGCAATTATTCCAGGTTTGATGTAAATTCCGACCGGATTGATCTGGGGTTTATCTTACACGTCAAGACCAATCTCGGCAAACATCAAACCCTTGCTGTTGGACTGGAATCCCGCCAAAGCAGTGTCGATGGAGGGGATTATTACCAGACTTCAGCGGACACGGTCGCAAACAGCGGAAAAATGAGGTTTTCAGCCGTTTACCTGCAAGATAAGATTTCTTTGCTTTCCGGAAAGCTAAACCTGATTGCAGGCATTCGTTTTGATCATGCCAAATTTTACGACGGCAGTTTTTATTCTACCGACAACAGTTGGACGGGTGTTTTACCGGAATTGGAATCCCATACCTGGGAAGCCTACTCACCCCGTCTATCTGCATCATACAAAATCGCAAACGAATCAAAAGTTTATCTCAGCTATTCACAGGGATTCAGAGCGTCCATACTTGATGACCTCTGTCGCTCGGGCTGGATGTGGATAGGTCCCAAGATTGCCAATCCCAACCTGGGTCCGGAAAAGATTGAAAACTACGAGGCAGGCACTGATGTCCGCATTACAGAAAGCCTCAGTTTTGCTGCTTCCCTGTTTTATTCAAAAGGTCACGATTTCCTGTATTATGTTAGAACCGGGGATTCCCTCTGGGGAAGCCGCCCTATCTATCAGCGGCAGAACGTAACGGAAATAGAAATTTACGGCGCTGAGTTGGAGACAGAATACAATATCAACAAGAACTTCAGCCTGTTCGGTTTTTATACTTTCAATGATTCCAAAATTTTATCCTTCAGCAAGAACCCAGCACTGGAAGGAAAGAACCTGAAATTCTCCCCTGTTCACCAGGTAAAGGCCGGTGTTTTCTGGTCGAACAGCATCCTGAACACCAGTGTAAATATGATCTACAAAAGCAAGCAATATATTGACGATTTGAATGAAAGCGAAATTAAACCTTTTGTAAGCCTGGATGTAAAACTATCCAGGGATATGGATGAGCATTTCAATATGTTTTTACGTATTCAGAATTTGTTCGACGAACAGCATATGGATAATGAAATCTACCTTTCTCCAGGAAGAATGATCACATTGGGAATTAACGTTTTGTTTTAATGAAAAAAGGAATTATTCTCATATCGTTTGCTATGATGTTGTTTTCCTGCGGTAGCAGAGAAAATAAAAGCTCTGAAGGTCGTATGATAACAGATGCAAGTGGAAGAGCAGTTTTGATTCCCAAAAAGATCAGCAGCATTATTGCTTTACGATCAGGAGCCTTGCGCTTGCTGGCTTATCTCGATGCAACGAAAAAAGTGATCGCTGTAGAGGAAAATGAAAAGCGAAGAACCGTACCATATTTATTTGCAAATCCCCAATTAAAAGAACTTCCGGTAGTAGGATCGGGAAATATCGCTGAGCCTGAATTACTGGCTGCCTACGATCCAGATATCATCCTCGTTACATACCTTACTGCAGGCGAAGCCGACGAACTGCAAGTCAAAACTGGTGTTCCTGTTGTTGTACTGGATTATGCCAATTTTAATGAAAGGAGAGCGGATCTTTATAAAACACTTGATATACTTGGTACTCTAATAAACAAGGAAGAGCGGGCAGATTCCCTGATCACCTTTATTAGAAACACCATTTTGGATTTGAAAACAAGGTCAAACAAGAGCGAAATTAATGAAAAGGTTTATATTGGCGGTATTGCCTACCGTGGGTCTCATGGCATCACTTCTACCGAACCGCATTATGCACCATTCAGTTTGCTCGGTTTGAAGAATGTTGCAGGAGGTCTTGGAGAAGTAACAAGCTCACCCCGGGCCTGGCTCGAAAATGCATTTATTGATGTGGAGCAATTGATCGAGTGGAACCCGGACCACATTTTCCTGGATGTTTCGGGAAGAACCTTGTGGGAGCAAGATCTGCAAAATGAAGCATTGCGAAATTCCCTGAAAGCTCTGCAGAAAAAAAATTTCTATATGGTTTTGCCGCATAACTGGTACACCACAAACTATGAGAATATTTTGTGCAATGCCTATTATGTGGGCAAAATCATGTACCCGGAGAATTTTTCCGATATCGAAATCAAAGACAAATGCAATGAGATATACAGGGTATTCCTTGGAAAGCCCATTTATGATAGTATGGAACTAAAGTTTAAAATGTACAAAAAACCGTGGTGACCTCTTTGTGTCTTCGTGGCAAAAAAAATAGCCACGAAGGCACTAAGTACACAAAGAATTGAATGCAAAGGGAAATAACGAAAACATACAAAAAATACATTCGCAGCAAGAACCGCTTTATTGCGGGAACACTTGTGCTGACGTTAGTTCTGATCGTACTCGGAATTTCGATGGGTGCGGCAAAAATCTCTTTTACTGAATCAATTCGTGCAATTTGGGGTTTATCAGATGAAGTGAACCGGCAGATCATTCTGAATATACGACTACCGCGGGTGCTGGCTGCCATCTTTTGCGGAATGGCCTTATCGGTCTCTGGAGCTGCCATGCAAAGCATTTTGAGAAACCCCCTCGGTTCACCCTTCACACTGGGCATTTCCAATGCCGCTGCTTTCGGAGCAGCTTTTGCCGTGATCGTTTTCGGGGCAGGAAGCATGCAAAGCAGTGCCACGGATTCAGTCCTTTACAACAATCCCTATATTATCACCATCTCTGCTTTCTTTTGGAGTCTTGTCAGCACCGTCCTGATTCTTTTCGTCGCCAGGGCGCGGGGAAGCACTCCTGAAAACATGATCCTGACAGGCATCATTGCCGGCTCCCTTTTCATAGCCCTCACCACAGGATTGCAATATATGGCCGATGATGTGGAACTGGCCGCCATCGTCTTCTGGACTTTCGGCGACCTGAGCCGGGCTTCCTGGAAAGAACTTATTATCCTGTTGATCGTTGTGATTCCCATATTGCTTTATTTTATTTATAACCGCTGGAATTACAATGTACTGGATACTGGTGATGAACCGGCACAAAGTCTTGGGGTGAATGTAAACCGCATCAGGACACAGGGCATGGTCCTGGCATCCCTGGCCACAGCGGTGGCGGTTTCTTTTTTTGGTATTATCGCATTTGTGGGATTGGTAGTACCGCATATCGTCAGGAGAATGATCGGTAGCGATGAACGGTTTTTGTTGCCGGGAGCTGCCTTGTTCGGTGGAGCATTTTTATTGCTCTCGGACATTATCGCCAGAAGCATTATCTCGCCCATGGTCTTGCCCGTCGGGATCATCACTTCCCTGATCGGGGCACCTTTGTTCATCATTTTGCTTTTTAAGGGAATCGGAAAATCACAATGGAAATGATCGATATCAAAAACATAACATTTGCTTACAATGGAAAACCGGTGTTGAAAGATGTTTCGGAAAGCATCTATCCGGGAGAATTTATCGGTATCATTGGGCCAAACGGTTCAGGAAAGACCACCCTGATGCGCTGCATGAACGGTATACTTTCACCCGGACAGGGAAAGGTCGAACTGGAAGGAAAAGACCTGGCCAGATTTTCCTCCAACCAGCTTGCCCGGAAAATCGCATATGTTCCGCAGATTCTTACAAATGTTTTTCCTTCGACCGTTTTCGATACCATCCTGATGGGCCGCAAACCCCACCTGGGCTGGGCACCCACAAAAAAAGACCTGGAAATTACCGCGGAGATCATCGAAAAACTCGACCTGGCCGATATTGCCATCAAAGACATCAACAAACTCAGCGGCGGGCAAAGACAAAGGGTTTTCATCGGGCGCGCACTGGCACAGGAGCCAAAGGTCATTTTGCTGGATGAGCCCACGGCCAATCTCGACCTGCATCATCAACATGAAGTCATGCGTTTGCTGAAAGACCTGAGCCGGAAAGAAATCAGCATCGTGGTTTCCATTCATGATCTGAATCTTGCCATGCAATATTGTTCGAGGTTTTTGCTTATTCATGAAGGCAAATTGGAAGCACGCGGAGGACTTGAAATTTTCAGGCCGGAAATCCTGGAAAAGGTATACAAAGTAAAAGTTGAAATATTTGAAAATAAAGATCATAAATACATCATCCCCTTAAAACCTCTTTCTTATGATTAACATTAAAAACATAGGAATTGTTAGTAGCAAGTTCAAAGAAGCCGAACCTTCGGATGCCCGGCTTATGAAAAAAGAGATCAGTTATGTGAAAGTGAAAGAAGAATTTGCGGAAGGCCTTTACAAGATCGAAAAATCGGAATTCATCGATATTGTATTTCATTTTCATCAATCGGAAAATTATGAAATGAAAACACATACTTATTCCGGAGATTATAAAGGCGTTTTCGCTACACGCTCACCCAAAAGACCTTCGGCCATCGGAGTTACAACAGTAAAGCTTCTTGAAAGAAAAGGCAACACGCTTAAGGTGACTGGCCTTGACGCCATCGACGGTACGCCCGTTCTGGACATTAAAACCGGGGATACCTATCTCCTGCAACAAAATCTGGAAGACATCAACAATGAAAGGCTGAAAAACGATCCCCGAAAAGACATCATGGCACTGATCCTGGCGAAGGATACAGAAAGATTGCTGCTAAAAGCAGGACAGCTTCACGGACATTATTGCCCCGGTCTGGCCATGGGTGTGATGGCCGCCACCCATGCCATGAACGAACTCAAAGTGAATGATTCCGACGGACTGGAAGACCTGCTGGCCATCACCGAAACAAACAACTGCCTGAGTGATGGGGTGCAATTCGTTACGGGCTGCACCTTTGGCAACAACGCCCTGATTTTTAAAGACCTGGGGAAAACGGCTTTTACGCTTACCAAAAGAGACGGAAAAGGTATCCGCATTGCTTCTAGAGCTGATGCCAAAGAATACATGCACAAAGAAAAACAGGCTTTTACGGAAGAGTATGCCAGGCTGGTAGGTGAGCAGGATCATTCCAAAGAGAGAAAAGAAAATTACAAACTAAATGGCATTCAGGCAGCATTGCATACCCTCAAACTGGATTTTGACAAGATTTTCAAAGTAGAACGAATTGATGTAGAAATACCGGAGTATGCTCCCAGTCACGAAAGCATCATCTGCACCAAATGCAGTGAACCCATTATGGCCACACGGATCGTGGAAAAAAATAAAAAGCCATTTTGCCTGGAATGTGTGGGAGAAGCTTTTGGGAAGCTTGATGGACAGGGAGTTCATAATAATTAAGAATTAAGAATTATGTCGGGGCAATCGGAAAAGCCGGAATCATAGTTTTGAGGATCAGAATGGCGGGGATGAAAAAGTCCATGAGATACTCTTTAAAATCTGAGAAAAAGGAAAAAACGCCTCCCGCACACCTCTAAATCCCTTGAAGGGAGAACACAAAACACTAAACAAAAAAAACTAAACAAGAAAGAACAAGCAAATCATAATCCTCATGGGTACGGCGGCAGCGCTGGGATTTACCCATACCATCCTGTGAGCGGATCATTACCTGCCTTTTATTATTATGTCGAAAGCCCGGAAATGGTCAATGTGGAAAATGAGTTGGATCACGGTTTTATCAGGACTGGGACATGTGGGCAGCACGGATCTGCTGGGTATCATCGGTATCGCCTTTGGCATAGAAATTTCAAAAATAGAGGGAATAGAAGACGTACGTGGCGATCTGGCCGCCTGGGCATTTATCATTTTCGGGGTCTAAGAGACTGTATTTAAAAATGGGATGGATTTTGCAATGAAATCAGGCCTCTTAAATCGCTGCAACTTTTTCATTAAAAGAATTGTCTATCAATTGAAACGTGATTACTGACCATCGATAAACTTCACTACCATCACTGTTTTACAATCACGTAATTGAAATTTAATTTAGAATCCAAACCAATGAAAAGACAATTCTTCACAACATTCATGGCTTTACTTTCCATTTGTTTATATATTCCTGTATATTCTCAACAGAGCAACGGAAAACCGGAAAGCATGATCTTCACCCTTTCAGGTACCGTAAGCAATATACAAACTGGAGAACTTCTACCGGGAACAACCGTTACGGCCGATACTTTCAGCACCATCACCAACGACAGCGGTTATTACAGCCTTACTGTATATTCTGGCATTTATGACATTGAATATCAAAAACCTGGCTATCAGGATCATACCATAAATAATGTTTCTGTTTTCAACAATTTGGAAATTGATGTTGAATTATGGGAAGAATTATATGCTCCCGGATGGATCGTTGCCAATGTAAATGATGATGAGTCGGAATGTTTGATTGACTGGACATTTGTTTCACCGGTATCAGAAATTGCTTATGATGACGGTACTGCAGAGGATTATTTGGTATACAACCATATCGGCCATGGTCATGCTGTGAAGTTTGATCCCATGGGCTATCCATGTTACGTGAAAGGTGGCAGATTTTATGTTGGAGACGGCAGTTTCCCCGTTGGTTCTAACTTTTTGGGTTCAACTTGTACGGTGAAAATTCTGGATGATGATGGCAACAATGGAAAACCGGGAACTACATTGGCAACACAATCCGTAACAATTGATAATTATTTATGGATAGAAGTGGATAGTTTTAATGTTGAAATTACCGAAGGAAAGTTTTATGTGGGGATGTTTCAGGACAGCCTGCCTCCTTATGCCGCTCCCATTGGTATTGACCAAACGATGCCAACCTACGGGAAAAGCTATTCTTACATCAGCTACCAGGATTACTGGACCATTTCCAGCTACCAGGATTTTATGATCAGGGCGCTGGTTTCAGGTGATCCTGATTCGGATCAGGCAAGAGAAGCCCTGGCATATAAAGTTACCCGTTTCTCGAACTTTGATCCTGACGGCACTCCGGCAAACGGAGATTCCACCATCCTGAATGACAGCGTACCGGATTACACATACAATGATACTTTGTTTGAAATTTTAGATGAAGGATGGTATGCCTACGGCGTGGCTGCCCTTTATGACCAAAACGGGCCGGTATATTCGGAATACAACTACAGCAATATTGTTGGAAAGAATAAAAAAATATCAGTAACATTGAATATTACAAGCAATACGGGTGAATTAGCTGAGGGTGCGGAGATAGAACTTACAGGAATTGAATTTCCATATGAAGAATACAATGGTGTTACTGATAATAATGCATCATGCACTTTCGATCCGGTGTGGAAAGGAACATACGAAGTAAATGTTTTCATGCCTTATTATCATGAATACACGGATACCAATCTTGTATTGACAACTGATACCATCATCAATATAGAACTGCTTGAAATAATTCAGGCTCCCACGAATCTCTATGTCGATCCTTTAAACTCAACAGCCACCTGGGATGCCCCTGTAATCGATACCACATCAAAGTCATTTTACAATCTTCCCTTTTTAACAGAAAACCAGAATATTACAAAAAATCCTGCTTCTCCCCCACCTACAGGCTCCTATCTTGTAATACTTGACGAAGATTCTATTGCAAGTGTTAATGAAGAAAACCATGAATATCTAAATCTGAGTTACGGACAGGATTATACTGCCGGGGTTTCAGCCATTTTTATGTCGGGAAATTCGGATACAACAACCTATAATTTTACCTCCGAATGGCTTTATCCGCCGGAAAACCTGCAAACAGATACCAACAATAACATTTTCTGGACAGCACCCAAGGCCCCCTGGCCGGATGGTGACAGCATCCCTGAAAACCTTATCGGGTTCAATCTTTATCGTGATGGTGAATTTGTGGATTATGAGGAATACTGGGGAGGCGATACCATATATTTTACAGGCAGTTTTTACAACCTTTGGCCTTCTACCTATCAGGTTGAGGTAAGCGCTGTTTATGATTTGACTCCCTATGGAATACCGGGCGAAGATGGCGAATCCATAACAGATGGTCCTGTTGATTATCTTGTTTCATACGGATTTCCAATCCCATTTATTGAAGAATGGGAAAGCGGGGATTTTGAAGAAAACGACTGGGAAGTACAATGCGAAAACTGGTGGGTGACAACAGAAGAAGGAATACCCGAGCCAACGGCAAGTTTCTCGGGACAACCCCTTTTGGAAAATTACGATTGCGGTTTGCTTTCATATCCGATGAATGGTCTGGAAATGGCAGACGGAAAATTTACCTTTGATTTCGACCTTAAACTTGATATTTCAGAACCCGCTCCAACCGAAAAACTGATTGTCAGAATCTGGGAGAACGGTGAATGGTATGGACTTGATACCATTATTGCGACGGAAAGTTTCGACTGGATGAATTTTCAAATAGAAACCTATGAACATACCGGAACAGATTTCAGGATTGGATTTTTCTGTGTTGGCGAAAATTCTTCTTTCATCAATTCCTGGCAGATTGACAATGTTGTTATCGACTGGGTATGCCCTCCGCCAAGAAATTTAAACACATTTGTTGATGATATTAATCCTGCTTATGCTGTAATCCTGCTTGAATGGTTTTTCCCAAGATACTACAATGTGGTTTGGATAGACTACAGTGATGGAACTTATGAAAATGCATTTGCTTCAACTGATGGTGGTGCGGGATTGGCCCAACTGTTCAGTCCGGTCAATGAAAATTCCATCCTGAAAAAGATTCGTTATTTTAACAGCGGATTCGAACAATATCAACAAACAGAAGAAGTATGGATATTATCCGGTGACGGAGAAACCGTATTAGGAGGACCTTACTATATTGAGAATGCTCCGGCAGATGATTGGATATCTTTTTATATTGAACCAATTACGTTGAACAATGAAAGTTTTATGATTGCAACATTTAACACTGATCCGGGAGGCCCTTACGTTGGAGCTGATGGAACGAATTATAATGAAAACCTGTATTTTGGCAGCATCGGCAATTTTACTGAACTGGGAGAGTACGGATATTATTATGTTGGAAGTCATGCTGCGGGATTCTCAACCTACAATGGAAAAGACGCAGATAGCGATGAAATTGTTTTTATTAAACCCGATGGAACCCCAATTGATAATAACAGCAATGATGAAAACTTAAAAAGGAGCAGAAACCTGGCAGGATTCAATGTTTACAGAAATGACTCCCTGATCAATGAAAACTTTGATGGAAATGTATTATTTGATACCGTTTATGAAGCAGGTGAATATTGTTATTCTGTAAATGCCGTATACAACACCTGTGAATCCGATACCATTGGCCCGGTCTGTGAAACCTTCTTTGTTGGATTGGAGGAAGAACTTCAGAATAATTCAATAAATATTTACCCCAACCCGGCCACGGAAGCTCTGCAAGTTGAATCCAAAACGGAAATCGAAAGCATACAGATCCTGAATGCCAACGGCATGCTCATCCGTAACATTGACAATCCCAATGGTCAGAATATCAGAATTGATTGTAGTGAATTCAATGAAAACTTATTGATTGTCAAAATTACCAGCGAATCGGAAATAATATATAAAAAAGTGTTAATCATTCCATAAGTAGAGTGAGGTTCTAAACCGCCTTATATCCTTATACCCTTATATCCTTATACCCTTTATACCTTATTCACAAAAAAACGAGAGCTTCACTAAAATGTATAACACCCAAGTTCCATCCCAGCGAGACCCTTGCGATCAAAGCAATATACCAATACACGAATACACCAGTATGCATATCCAGGCCTTGCTTTTCCAGGAATAATATTCTAATTTTATTGAATGATTACAAATGGCTTATTTTTTTTCGCCGGGCAATAATTTAAAGAATAAAACCATGAACCTCAAACCGACCATTTCATTTTTGCTATTATTGCAGTTTACCCCCTTTTCCGTTCATTCACAAGACAAGCCGGGAAAAAGTAACATTCCTGGCAGCTATATCGAAGGCATTATCACGGACGGAAACACCGGTACCCCGATCAGAGATGTATTTGTTAAAGCTGATACCGCTGAATCCTGGTCAGATTCCAGCGGGTATTATGTCCTTTTCCTGGCCTCCGGTGCCTATGACATTCTATATCAAAGAAACGGCTACCAGGATCTCACCAAAGAAAATGTTTATCCCACTCCCGACTCACTTACAGTGAACATCGATCTATGGGAAGATATTTTGCCACCGGCAGCAGTCATCGCCACTGCAAACGATGACGATACAGAATGTCTGTTGGAATGGCCCGAATTGCCCATGCCATTGAATGAGATTAAATATGATAATGGAGATTATGATGATTATAATGAAATTGATGATCAGAACAAATTTGCCGTCAAATTCACCCTGGATGACTGGCCGGTAACCTTAAATAAAATCAGCGCTTTTCTGCCAAAGGATACGCTTTCATACTTGTTTGAGGTTTTCAAAACAGATGGCCCAAATGGTTTACCGGGCACCTTCACCGGAAGTGCAATTTATAAGAATAATGGCGCTATACCCTATAATACATGGCGTAATTTACCATATTTGAATATTGAAATTGAAGAAGAGGAATTTTATATATCAATTACACGCATCAGCAGCGATGAATTAAGTCATGCAATATACTCTGATTCCAAATCCTCAAACAACAGAAGCTTTAAATATGATTCCCAAAATGAAGAATGGAGCCCCTTTCAGGATGGAAATATCATGATCCGAGCCTACATACCCGTTAATAGCAGCTCAAAGAAATCATTACAAAGTCAATCCAGGGCTCCCATTAACTTTAAACTCATCAGGCTGGCCAATTTTAATCCTGATTCCACACCGCTTTCAGGCGAACATGAATTGATCAATCTTCATTATCCTTCACAAGAATATAATGACACCGGATTTGACAATTTGGAAGAAGGATGGTATGCCTATGCTGTGGCTTCCTGGTATCAGCAGGGCGGACCGGGCAATGAATTGTCGGATTACCGGGTGAGCAATGTGGTCGGTCATCTGAACTATGTCGACAATGTGAGCTTTGAGATCACAGCCGTCAAGGAGAACAAGAGTTTTCCTGCCGACAGTGCTCACATTATATTGTTTGGCCTGGATTATCCTTACCAGAACTTCATTACATGGACAGATTCTCTTGGAGAGGCCAAGCTTCAGGATGTCTGGAAAGGTAACTATGAGATAAGCATAGGCCTCGAGGATTTCTATCCGCATACAGACTCCATAAATATGCTAACAGATACTTTGATTATAGCTGAATTGAAGGAGTCAAAACATATACCCCACAATTTCTATGTTGATTCTGTTTCTTCACTTGCAGGCTGGGATTTTCCAGAGATTTGCATAATTGATGAAGATTTTGAAGCAGAACAATTTCCGCCTCCCGGATGGCAGGTTAAAACAGAAGGCTACAGACAGTGGAGAAGAGATTCTGGAACATCAGTATATGGCTGGCAGATCGCACCCTGGGATAGCTATTTCGCTGTTGTAGTAGATAATGCCAAGAAAGGCCCCTTCGGTTCAGGAAACAATGGATGCTGTGATTACCTGATAACTCCCCGACTGGATCTGAGAGAATCAAATAATTTCCTTCTTGAATTTGATCAGTTTTTCACAGGAGCCTACTATCACGAAGCAAAAATTGAAATCAGCAATGATGCTGGTGAAACATGGACCTTATTGGAACAAATGGAAGGTCAGTATGACTGGAACCATCAGGTAATTGAACTGGCTGAATATTCAGGGGTGGAGGGCAGCAATCCTGCAAACCTTTGGATAAGCTGGCATTCTGATGACCAGGAAAGTTGGGCTTCGGGATGGGCAATCGACAATGTTAAAATCCATGCACCATACAATGCCGACTGGCCGCCAAGCGGAATATTCGATGTTTTGCTGGATACGATCTTTACAGCACAAGTTGATTCGCTCTCCTACCGCTACCAGAATCTTGAGTTTGGCAGGGAGTACACTGCAGGTGTGACGGCATTTTATGAAACCGGTACTTCAGATACGGCATATTATACTTTTATAAGCGGTTGGTTATACCCACCCGAGAATTTCCATCAGGACACAGCAGGCTTGTTTATCTGCAGCCCTCCCCTGGCTCCCTGGCCCAATGGAGATAGTATTCCCGAAAATCTAATCGGCTACAACTTTTATGTGAACAATGAAATCTACGATTATCGTCCATATGCTGGTGAAGATAGTGCTGTATTTGAATTCGATCCCTGGGACCCGACATGGTATAATTTTGGAGTTACCGCCCTGTACGAATTATCACCACAGGGAATGCCCGGTGATACCGGTGAATCCATGCAAGCAGGTCCATTATTGGATGCATACTCTTTCGGATATCCCCTGCCTTTTTATGAAGACTGGGAAAGCGCTACTTTTGATACAAACAACTGGTTAACGGAAAAACCAAACTGGCAAATAAGTGATACTTCAGGCCATGATCTACCCTGTGCGGTTTTCCGCGGCAATGATACACTAGGAGACTACAATATCGGCATGATTTCATACCCTTTGCTTGGTAGCGAAATAAGTGATGGTGAAATATTTCTAGAATTTGACCTAAAGTATGAAAAAATTGTACAGGGAGCCTCTCAGTATATCGAGATAAAAATCTGGGAAAACTATAACTGGCACAGCATCGAAAATATCTCCCTCCTTAATATTGAAGATTGGAAAAATTTTAAGTTTAGGCTATATCCTTCAAATCCGAATGATTTCAAGATCGGGTTTTTTGCTAATGGGAAATCCAATTACAGCACATTTATAGTGTATATTGACAATATTCAAGTTTACAGGGAATGCATCGAGCCTGCAAACTTACAAGCTGACATTCTTGATCAAAATGAAGAATGGGCTTCTATCAGCCTGAGCTGGAATGTTGATCCACCGTATTTTACATGGAAATCATACAATGATGGAAGCTTTGAAAACAGTATTTGTTCTGAAGGTGGAGAAGGCCTGGCACAACATTTCGATATGCATTACTACAATGCTTACACAATTCAACGTATAAGATATTTCAACAGTGGCGAAGGAATGTTTCATCAAACCGAAGAAATTTATATTCTCAATGGTAACGGGGAAGAAATACTTGGAGGACCTTACATTGTAGAAAATGCCCCGGCGGATCGCTGGCTTGATATGGAAATTGAACCCATTGATATGGATGCCGGGGAAGATTTTATGATCGCAACCTTCAACCAGGAAGCAGAAGGGCCAAAGATAGGAGTCGACAACAGCTATTACTTTGGTAGCCTTTATTTTGGCTCAATTGGGGATTTTACCGAGCTTGGAGAATATGGCTACTATTCTGTTGGTAGTCATGAAGCCGGTATATTAACTTCTAATTCGACAGGTTCTAAGGTAGAATTCATAAAACCGGGCCGGGTAAGTTCTCGGGAGTTAACCGGTTTTAACATCTGGAGAAATGATCAATTGATCAAAGAGAATCATCCGGATAAAATATTCATTGATACCATTTATGAATCGGGCGAATACTGCTATTACATTAACGCCCTTTACAACCAGTGTGAATCCGACACAACCGGACTGGCCTGCGTTACATTCTACACCAGTACAGGAAACTCATCCGCTGAAAGGCAGATTGATATTTACCCAAATCCGGTTTCCCGTCAGCTATGGATAAAATCCAAATCCCAGATCAGGATTATACAGATCATGAATGCAAATGGTCAGGTTCTCGATAAAATCGAAAACATCAAACGAAAAACCTGCAGCATCGATGTCCAGACCTATCATGATGACTTGCTATTTCTCAAGATCAGCACGGAAACAGGACCTGTATTTAAAAAGATCGTGATCCTGAATTGAAAAAACCAATCAACCAATCCAGTGAGCGCTTTAAAACCTTTTGCTTTTTATTTTGTTTTAATTTATATTTACTAAAGTTTCGCACCACCGAAACGCCTGATTTATCAACAAAAAAGGGTTAAAAAAAGCAGCATAAATTATTGGTTAAATCGTTAACATTTAGTAATTTAACCATGTGTTTTCAAATACAAATTTATGCTGCAAGAC
>JAIOZK010000028.1 GCA_021740625.1 Bacteroidales bacterium | reverse complement strand
TTCTCAAGTTTGCGGGAGCGACTCATAGTTAAAAGTTCTTGCTTCTCGTCCAGAGTTAATTGTATTGGTTTTCCTATCCTTGCCATATGGCAAAGATAATAATTATTTAGTTAACCAACTTAGTAATTATAACACTAGCCTTGCACGTATGCTACAATCCGATTTGTGCATTGAAACCCAAGCCATAGCAAAAGAACCGTTGTGGAAAATTCCCGCCATGCAGGTTGATGATGGAAGTTAAGCCAAATCCGGGTTCTATTGCAAGGTATACCATTTTCAAAACTTTGATTTCAAACCCTGCCGAAAAAGAAATCCCGACACCCGATTGATTATCGATGTATGCACCATCTGTATTGTTAAACTGATAATCAAAGGTAATCCCGGGTTTCAGGTATATCAATTTGTGCGGGTAATATTTCAAAAATACAGGCAAGCTTACAATCCGTGATTGAATCTCCTTTGTAAATAACGAAACCTGGGGATTGACCACTGCGCCTTTATAAGTATTGTTGGCCTCGAAATATTCAAATGCAGTCCCAAGCCAAAACTTTCCTTTCAGATGGTAATTGAATTGAATACCCAATGCAAATGCGCTACCCGCATCCACTCCTCCCGCTCCATCCAGTTGAACCTGGCGATAAACATCATTTTTAAAAACCGCAGTTGAAAGACCGAATCTCTTCTCATGTGGTTCCTGAGCAAGGAGGCCTTTGATTGCAATGACAAAAACCAGTCCCAATAATATTTTTTTTCGATGAATAATGATTTATATTTATATTTATCAAATATAAAGTTTTCAATCATAAATATTATTAAAACCTAGTGCCATGTTTAAGAAATATCCGCTTTTCTTCTACTCCCTCATCATTATCCTGACAGGTTTTCTGGTCTGGTATTATTCTGTTATTGTGGCATATGTGCTGGTGGCGGCAGTACTTTCCATCATTGGCAGGCCCATTGTTCACTTTTTTGAAAAACTCAAATTCCCCCATATATTGTCTGTGATCCTGACCATGTTGATCTTCATCATTGCTATCTTTTCCTTCTTCGCCATCTTCGTTCCTTTGTTTATTGAAGAAGCCCATATGATCAGCAAGCTGGATTTCAAGCATCTTGGTCACGCCTTTCAGGAACCTCTCAGCGACTTTGAAGCCCTGCTGAAACAATACAACATCCTGGGCAAGGATGAAACAATTGGACATTACCTGGGCCACCGGATGGAGAGCCTGGCCAACGTTGCCACTTTTTCAGGGGTTATCAAAGGTATATTGAGTGCTACCGGCTCGTTCTTCATAGGCTTGTTTTCAACACTTTTTATTACACTTTTTTTTCTGAAAGATGAAAACCTATTTGCTAATATCGTACTGGCCCTGACCAATAAGAAACATCACGAAAAAACCAGGAACGTCCTGGATAAAACCAACTATCTCCTCCAGAGATATTTCACCGGTCTGATCACAGACGTTATCCTGATGATCACCCTGATGAGCATAGCCATGACGATCTTCGGGATCCACAATTCCCTGCTGATCGGCTTTTTTGCAGGCCTCGTGATCGTGATACCTTACGTCGGTCCTATTATCGGAGCAACTGTTGCCACGATCATTGGCGTTACGAGCGCACTGTCCTATAATATTGATACCGCAATCCTGCCACTGACCATGAAAATCCTGGCCATCTATTTCGCTATCAACATCATGGACGGGTTGGTGTTTCAACCTTTGATTTACGGGAAGTTTGTCAAGGCCAGTCCGCTGGAAATCTTCCTGGTCATCCTGATCTCCGGTTCAACAGGTGGCATTATCGGTATGATCATCGCTGTGCCCGCATATACTGTATTGCGAATCATCGCAAAAGAATTCTTCAGCCAGTTCAGACCGATTGAGCAATTGACGAGAGACTTGTGATAATACTGAATACTGGATACCTCGTACTGGCAGATGCTGGTTGTTGACAATTGATATCAAGAATTCAGGATTCAGTATCTCGTTTCAAGCGGGAATCTCATTCAAATGATTCATCTGTAAATCCTGAACACCCATACTGCTTTATAAGCGGACACTTTTTGTCCGCTTGCGAACTATGAGATTTCCATATTCATAGACTGTTAATTTTTATTAAACTATCACTCAATTGTTTTGAAAACATAGCATAATTCTTGCTTTTTTTCGGAATTTTGTCCAAAACCAGAAATTATGATCAAGTGGCTTATTCTCCATCAATGGAAATCAGGAATACGATCTACCATCCGGCAAAAAAACCTGATCTTAAACCTCATCATTGGTTTCTTTATTTTCATCATGGTGGCTTACCTGCTGCTACTGGGTTTGCTAATCAACCGGATCATGCAAGAGGTTTACCCCGGCCAGGACCATGTGCGGATTTTTAACGGATTTCTGCTTTATTACTTTACCGTTGATTTGTTCCTTCGCTTCCTGATGCAAAACCTGCCAAAGATCAACATTGAATCCTACCTGCACCTGCCCATCAAAAAGAAACTCATTGTTCATTATATCGTGAACAGGACTTCAATCGCTATTTTCAACTTTTTACCACTTCTGATCTTCATCCCGGTATCTGGTAAAATCGTGGGGGCACAAATGGGGCCGGCAGCAGCCTGGACCTGGATCCTTGGGATGCTTTTCATGATTTTCGCAAACAATTACCTGGGCACATATCTGAAGCGCCAACTCGCTTCAAAACCTCTGATCGTTGGCATTACAGGAGCATTCATATTAATGCTCATCGTCCTGGACATTTTAAAGGTTTTTTCCTTCTCAACTGTATCCGCTGCCATGTTTTCTTATTTGCTTAATTATAAGTACCTCTTGGTAATCCCCTTCCTCTGGATGATCATCACCTACAGACTTCATTACAATTACCTGAAAAAGAAATTATATCCGGAAGAGATCAACATCAGGAAAAACCGGAAGATCGATAATATTTCCGACATCCGTTATTTAAAGTCCCTGGGTACTACCGGGAGCATCATTGCGCTCGACATGCGCCTGTTCTGGCGGAACAAGCGGACAAGGACCATGATATTCATGTTGCCCCTTTTCCTGTTGTATGGCTTGTTCTTTTACCCAAACCCGGTATACAAAGATATGGCAGGATTCCTCATTTTTGTGGGAATATTTATGAGCGGCGGCATGATGCTGAATTATTTAAACTATGTATTTGCATACGAAAGCAATTACTTCGACGCACTGATGACCAAAAACATTGATCCGGCCAAATATATCCGGACCAAATTCCTGGTAGGTATTATGATCAGTGTTATTTGCTTTATCCTTACCATTCCCTATTTATACTTTGGCGTCAAAATATTTTTCATCAATGCGATGACCTTTTTATACAATATCGGGATACTCTCGATCATACTGCTGTATATGGCCACCTACAACAAACAGAGAATGGAACTGAGCCGTGGGTCCGCCTTCAATTACCAGGGCATAGGAGTAAGCAACTGGCTGGCCATGATCCCTGCCTTTATGATGCCTGTGATTATTTACTGGCCTTTCAGTGCAGCAGGCTATCCCGATACCGGGATCATGTTCATCGGGGTGCTGGGACTGATTGGTTTGTCCTTCAACCGTTATCTGTTATCATTCGTTTATAAAAACTTCGAACAAAGAAAATATAAAATGGCCGAAGGCTTCCGGCAAAAATAAAATCATTGTCTATGATCAGAATAAACAATCTCACGAAAAAATACAGTGGTACAACAGTACTCGACATTCCTTCACTTGAAATCAAAAAGGGAGAAAGTTTTGGTCTGGTTGGGAACAACGGAGCAGGTAAAACCACCATGTTCCGTTGTATCCTGGATTTGATAAGGCCGAATTCAGGAAGTGTTGAATCAAAAGATGAAAAGGTTTCCGGCAGCGAGGATTGGAAGATCTATACCGGCTCCTACCTGGATGACGGCTTTTTAATTGATTTCCTTACACCGGAAGAGTATTTTAAATTCGTTGCCGATGTATATGGGCTCCAGGATGGTGATCTGGAACAGTTCTATAAGGATTTCGGGGAATTCTTCAACAATGAGATCCTGGGCAAGAAAAAACTGATCCGCGAAATGTCGAGCGGCAACCGGCAGAAGATCGGCATTGCTGCCGCCCTGCTGCCCAAACCCGAAATCCTTGTACTTGATGAACCTTTCAACAGTTTGGATCCTTCCACACAGATACGTTTGAAAAACCTGTTGAAGAAGCTAAAATCCGAAGAACAAATGACCATGCTAATTTCCAGCCACGACCTGAATCATGTAACCGAGGTCTGTGAACGCATCGTGATCCTTCACGAAGGAAAGATCGTACAGGATAAAATAACCGGCAAAGAGACCCTGAAAGAACTGGAGGAATACTTTGCTGTGAACAACTAATACCATGAAGAAACTTTGGATTCCGGCAATATTTCTTTTATTTTTTTGCCATAGTGCCTTTTCCCAGGATCACATGGTAAAGGGAAAGATCATTGACGACAAAACAGATGCACCCCTGGCATTCGTGAATATCCTTGTAAATGAAAGCAAGTACGGTAGTTCCACCGACATTGACGGAAAATTCCGCGTTTTTAGTCATGACCCCATTCGCCAGCTTAAGATCAGCTATGTTGGCTATCAAGACACAACTGTGAAAGTAAACGGGCAGGATTCGTTGCTCATCAAATTGAAACAAATCCGGTACGAACTGCCCGAAGTTGCTGTTCTGCCCGGCAAGAACCCGGCCCACCGTATCATCCGGAATGTGATTGAAAACAAGGACATCAATGATCCTGAAAAGCTCAGCTCCTTTTCCTATACCGCCTATGACAAAATGTATTTCACCATCGACCGCGACACCCTGGCAAAACTGGACAGCCTCATCCCCGATACCAGTATGCAAAGGATACGGAAATTTATCGATGAAAAGCATTTTTTCATGATGGAAACCGTTACGGAGCGGAAATATATGGCCCCGGAAAGGAATCATGAAAAAGTGACTGCATCCCGTATTTCAGGTTTCAAAGATCCAATCATTGTATTTATGATCTCACAAATGCAATCCACTTCCTTTTATGACGACATCATAGAGATCATGGGCGAGAATTATATCAATCCTATCAGCAAAGGCAGCTTGAACAAATATTTCTTTTTGCTCCGGGATACCGCATACACGGCTGCAAACGATACCGTATTCATCATTTCTTACAGGCCCCGGAAAGGAACACATTTCGACGGCATGAAAGGATTTCTTTCTATCAACTCCAATGGCTGGGCCATACAAAATGTAATTGCCAGGCCGGCTGAAAGTGGTGGTATGCTTGAAATTAAGATCCAGCAAATGTATAGGCAGGTGGATGGTAAACACTGGTTTCCGGTACAATTGAACACGGACCTGAAGATGCGCTTTGTCCAGGTTAGTGAATCCGATGTAAACCTGAATATGATTGGCGTGGGAAAATCCTATATCAAAGATATTGTCCTGAATCCTGATCTTGTGGCCAGAGAGTTCTCGAACATCGAAGTAGAAATAGAACCGGATGCTTATCGCAGGAAAGAAGATTACTGGGGCCAATACCGGGCCGATTCCCTTACTGCACAGGAAAAACGCACCTATACTTTTATTGACAGTATTGGCGAGGAATATAATTTCGACGAAATCGCCGGTACCGTAGATGCCCTCATGACCGGAGAAATTCCCTGGGGGCATATCAACCTGGATATGGATAAATTTATCCGCTACAATGACTATGAAGGCTTTTACCTCGGACTGGGTGCTCACACCAATGATCTCTTTTCAAGGCATTTGAAAGTGGGTGGTTTCTGGGGCTACGGTTTTAAAGATAAAACCGCCAAATATGGCGTTAATGCAGACCTCAACCTCTGGCGCCGGCACGACCTGAAAATCGGTTTTGATTATTCCTGGAACGCTACTGAAAGTGGAGGTGTGCATTTTTTCGATGAATCGGACAACCTGTTGAGACCCGAAAACTTCCGCGAGCTGCTCATCAAAAGGATGAACATGACCGAGAATATCAGCGGTTTTCTGCAATTCAAAGCTTTGAAATACCTGACGGTCAATCTTTCAATGGCAAGACAATACAAGGAAGCCTTCGGGGATTACCAGTTCATCGACCTGAAAGATGGACAGGGATTTCTGAGAGACAATTTTGTTTTTACAGAAGCCGGGATATCCCTGCGATATGCCTACAAGGAAACTTTCCTGCAAACAGCCAGATCGAAGGTTTCGCTGGGGACGGATTATCCCATCATATGGTTACAATACCATAAAGGATTATCGGAGGTTTTCGACGGTCAGTTTGATTACGATCGCTTTGACCTGAAAATTGAAGAAAGCTTTTACAGCAAATATCTTGGCAAAACCACACTGCGATTGATGGCCGGTTACATTGATGGTGATATTCCCTATTGCAACTTATTCAACGGAAACGGCAGTTACCGTAAGTTTACCCTGAATGCTCCCTTCAGTTTTGCTACCATGCGCATGAATGAGTTCCTTTCGAACCGTTATGTGGCTTTTTACTTTTACCACGATTTTGACAACCTTATCTTTGGCGGGAAAAGATTTAAGCCCGAACTGGCCATTGCCACCAATGTGGCTTTTGGCGCCCTGAACAATCCCGGTGATCATCTCAATGTAAATTTCAACACCCTTGAAAAAGGATATTACGAGTCGGGATTTCTTGTGAACAAACTGTTGGATTTGAAATTGTATTCTCTTGGATTAGGCGCTTTTTACCGTTATGGACCCTATTCATTTGACAAAGCCTGGGATAATGTGGCTTTGCGGTTGTCGTTGAAGTTTCCGTTTTAGTTTTGTAACAAAATGAAATTGCTTGCTAATGAAAACTTTCCTTTTGCAAGTTATATTGATTTGTTTTCGATATTGCTGAATTGTAGAATTTAAGCCATATCCTTGCTTATCACATATCTATATCCTTATCTTAGCAAGACCAAAATCTTTACGAGATGAAATCACCATTTAACCCCCAAGCCGTCCTTTTTCAAAAGTTCGCTTTAGTATTTATTCTAAGTTTGACCACTGCTCATGCATTTTCCCAGGATTTTGAGTTTATTGCCCAGCATGAGGGGCCGAGTTATGCAGTGGGGCATGATAGCTCTTTTGTTTACTTCTGTAATGGGGGGACCATCAATATTTTGGAAAAAACAGCAAACAACGAGTATAATTTGGTTAACAGGTTTTATACAGGATTCAACAGTGCATCCGATATCAATATTGACTCGGAAACAATGTATATTTCAGCATTTAGTGATGGATTATTGATCTATGATTTATCCGATCCGGTAAATCCGGAATTAATAAGTCAAATAAATGATTACTGGCCGGGTAGGTCACTAGTTCAACACTCCGTATTGTATGTTTTAATGAATCAAAATATCTTTCTATATGATGTATCAAATCCGGCTCAGCCCAACTTGATCTCCAATTTGTTTTTTTCTTTTAACAGCAATGAGCTTTACACTTTAAACCAGAAGGCTTTATATGGCTATGAGCAACAAGGATATAGCGGACCCCAGCATATTACCGCTTATGATATTAATGATCCGGAAAACCCTTCATGGTGTGCCAGTCTGCAAACTTGTCCCAATTGGGAATGCTCCTGGCCGGATGCAATGGAGTCCGATGAATCGGAATTATTTATGGCTGTTAATGATACGATTAAGATATTTGATATATCAGATACGGATTCCATTAATTTTAAAACCCAATTTACCGTTCCGGGCAACATATGCTACCTACTTTTTGAAGATACTTTATTGCATGTTGCTGTTCAGAACAGCGGTATTTATTTATACGATGTTTCCGATTCTTTCCAGCCCGAGCTAAAGGGCTTCTACGAACAGGCGGCATACTTCGAAGATATCGATGTAAGCAGCGACCACATTTTTAGCAGCCTTGGTAAAGATGGTTTTAAAATTGCCGACAAAACAGATTTACAAAACATTGTTGATGTTTATGAGTTTAATCAAACAGATGCCGTTTATTCATCTCTGATCGATAGCTCCCTGGCATATTTCGGTATGTGGGCATCGGGTTTGCAAATTGTGGATATTACTGATCTCCTAAATCCAATAAGGCTTGGAAATATTAGTAACCTTCCTTATATAAGGCGCATTGAATCATTTTCTAATTTTCTTTATTGCGAACAATATAATCACGATACCGTAATACACATTATTGACATAAGCGATCCAGGCAACCCTTCAAAAGCAGGTGTATTATCATCCGAACATAGCGGAATTTACGATTATTGTATTGATGGTGAGAAATTATATGTACTCGATAGTTTTCATTATGTTCAGACTTATGACCTGTCCATTCCCACTTCCCCTGTTTTACTTTCGGAATATAAAGAATGGGTAACATGTCTTGCTGTTCGTGATACTATTATGGTTTTAGGTAAAAATGATACACATGCATGGGAAGGCAAAATAAATCTCTTTTCAATAAGCATAGATAGTACAGTATTGCTTGACAGTATTACGCTAGGAGATTATCATACACATCGTGCTTTTCAGCTTGAAATAAATTTTCCTTTTGTTTATGTTCGTGTTAATGCCGGATTGATCGTATTAAAAATTGAAAACAACAAGCTGGAATTTTGTGATGAGATTATTGGGGGAAATATATCCAATTATATGACCTATGATGATGAATATATTTATATGTCCACGCCTTATGAAGGGGAATATCAAATTTTAGCAATTGATTATACAGATCCTTATAATCTCACTGTTGAACATATAATTGACAAATCAAGCCATTATCTTGAACCTTTTGGAAAGAACCTTTGCATTCCAATTGGCAATGCAGGATACTATTTTTACGGTCGTGATTTCGTTGGAACCGATCCCTTGCCGGCAGTAAAAAAAGAGATTGAGATCCTTTGCTATCCAAACCCATGCAAGCAACAAACGACTTTTGAATTTTCCAATCCTGAAAATAAAGACGTAAAACTTACCGTATACAATTTATCAGGAAAGAAAATCAGGGAAATTAATATTGCCCACAGCAAGCAGTTTACCCTGGATACGAGAGCATTTTCTGAGGGTGTTTATTTGTGTAAATTTTCAGACGGTAATTTTAGCGTTACGCACAAACTGGTTGTTTCCAGGTAAATTATCTGCATAAGGAATCCGGGGCTGAAGCCCCCCGGAATGAAGCATTTCTTCCAAATCCCCCCTGCTAAAAGCATGGGGTAATTCAAGAAAAAGAAAAGTTTTGCATAAATGTAATTTACATTTTTATATTACAAATTGTAAAAAATGAGGAGTAATCCATTTCCGACAACAACTTATCTATTATTAAGGCGATGGATTCAAATGAAGTACACGACTATTTAGGTTATATCCATCCCCTTACCCAGTAATAAGCAATGGCAATGCTTTCGCGGATAATGGATATCTCGTATTTGAGGTAGTTCCACATATTGTAACGAAGAGAAACATTGCGGTCGAGGGATTTGATCTTTTTCTTCCGTTCTTCCTTATCAAAAAGCAGTTCTTCATCCAGGGCATCCTCAAAAGAAGGCACACCGCCCACTTCCTTAAAACCCATTTTTCTGAATGTCAACACCGACCGGTACATATGCTCGGGAGAGGTGATGATCATCAGTGCAGCGGTATCCCTTGATGGGATCATTTCCGCGATCTCCACAGCCTGTGTCCGGGTATTGGTTCCATCGATCTCGAATAGGAAGCGGGTGGAATCGATCCCTCTTTTATGGATCTCCTTGAACATTTTGTAGGTATGGCTTACATAGAAGTATTCTTCCAGGGTAGGCAGGGCAATGATGATCTTTGATTCAGGAAATGTTTCAGCAGCTTTTGAAGCGTAATAACAGCGCATCAGGCCCTCGGGGCTGGGCATACCTCCTGCTCCCATGACCACGACATAGTCGGGGGATTCTTCCAGTTCACTGTTGTGTGTACCCAGCCAGTAATATGCCCAGAAGGGCTGTTCAGTAAAGCTCAGAATGATCATTAGCAGAAATGCAACACCCAAAGTTAGGACCAGGTAACGCAAAAGGCGTCTGATCAACTTTAAAAACCTGGCTATGGGAGTTTTTAGGGGCACCATCTGACTATATCATTGATCAAATTTTGATTGATACGAAGATAAAGAAATAACTTCTCCCATATCCTGGGGCAGGCTTTAAATTTCTATTTTTAAACCAAACCTAAAATAAATATTTGAGAAAGGATAAGAATCTTTCGGATACTGGGTTGGTTTGTTTTCGTCGATAACGGTTCTTTCACTCACATCATCTGTGAACTCATACTGTTTCAAGTATACAGGAACCACACCCTTATACTCAATACTCCCTGCCCTCAGAGAAATATATTCTGCGAAATCGGGCCGAAAAGAAATGAAATTAAAACCAATTTCGTAAAAAAAATAAGAGGTTTTTTCATACAATTCTGAATGCAGAATTCATCATTCCTTTTTGTCTTCCCTGATTATGGTATTTGGTTTATACCTGATTTTCAGGTTGTTTATCACTGTAACAACGCCCTGGGCTTTATAGGCTGCAGCTTCTGCACCTTCAATCTGTTCAAAGTCTTCAACGGTACCGTTCAACTCAACGTCGCCGCCCATTACGATCACTTCAATGTCGGACAGATTGATTCTTTCGTCCTGTTTGATCTGATCAACGACATCTTTTCTGATTTCTTCTGCTTTTATCATAGTTTTATTCATTTACGTTCACAAATAGCTTATTCAGAGTTTCCGTACAGGTGGGGTGTGCAAAGGGTTTATTCCGGAGCTCACTGTATTTCAATTCACACATCATGGTCACCTGAATGACTGACATGATCTCATCACCTTCAGACATCAGCATGCTGGCACCAAGGATCCTTGCTGCAGCAGGATTGGTCAAAAAATCCATCAATCCCTTGGCCTCAAAGGTTTCAATCCCTATTGCAATATAACACATTTTCAACTGAGCAAATTGGTTTTGTAGCCCCATACTTTTTGCCTGCATTTTAGGGCTAACCAAATAATCATCATGAACAGAATTATGCCAAAGAACGAGCTTATTTGTAATTCTCTTCCAGATTCCCGGAAATGAAACAAATACAATTTCAACAATGAATAAATGAAAAGAAGTGAATCTTCAAAAGATCTGACCAGTGTGTAAAATCATGCACAACTATTTGTGTTTCTTTTTAAAGAGCTTTCCGATACGGCGGAAGAAAATCTTTTCATAATTCCAGAACCATTTAAACTGTCCGAATACAAAACCCCACAGGAGTAGCAATATATTGTACAGGGGCAAAGTCAGAAAAATGAAAACAATTGCGCGAAGCCACCAGGTAAGGTCTTCCGGTATTTTTAGCCATCTTACGACAACGGCCTCAAGGTATAATACCGAAAACCCCGTGCAAGCAAATACAATCAGGATGATGACAACCTGCCAGGTACTCTTCAAATCCCATTTATCTTTAAAGCGTTCAATCCAGTTATTACTCATATCTCAAATTTGTTTGCAAATGTAACACTCCTGATCCATTTGAGTTCAAATTCTTGTATTTGACCCGATCTTTGAAATACATCCTTTTTCTATATTTGTAAAAAGAAAAAAGCCATGTGGAAAAAATACAGTCCTGTTCTTGCTTTTCTGGGGATTATATTCCTTGGTTTTCTTGTCTGGTATTTCTGGAACATCGTTATTTACGTGATTATCGCTGCTGTTCTGTCAATCATGGGCCATCCACTTGTCAGGCGCTTCGACAGGATCCGGATTGGAAAACGAAACCTGCCACGAAGTTTAAGTGCCCTCTTCACTTTGATCATTATGATCGGCCTGCTGGTCGGTTTTTTATTCTTTTTCGTCCCCCTTATATCGCGGCAGGCAGAAATGATATCTTCTATCAATATCAATGATGTATTGCACCATTTCAGCAGATCAATACAATCCCTGGAGGAATTTTTAAAACGCATCAATTTCATTCATCAGGGAGAAACCATTGAAAGTTCGATCAAACATCAACTGGAGCAACTGATCAACCTGACTTCCTTTTCCAATGTTTTTGCAGATGTACTCAGTGCCACAGGATCCCTGTTGATGGGTGTTTTTTCAATCCTTTTCATCACTTTTTTCTTTTTAAGAGATGAGAATATGTTGCGTGGATTTTTGATCCTGCTTTTCCCTGAGAGGTACGAGGAGCAGATCAAAAAAGTTATCGGTCAGATCAAACATTTACTCTCTCGTTATTTCATCGGGCTGATGGGTGAGTTGTTATCCATGATGACACTGCTTACCATCGGCCTGACCATCATTGGAGTTGAAAATGCACTTATCATCGGTTTCCTGGGAGGATTGATGAATATCATTCCTTATTTGGGGCCCCTGATAGGAGGTTCCATCGGGGTGTTTTTTGCAGCAACATCCGCCCTGAGCCTGCAAATGTATGATCAACTCGGCTGGTTGACATTTGGGGTGATCATCGTATTTCTGATCGCCAATCTTATCGACAATATCGTTTTACAACCCTTGATATATTCCACCAGTGTAAAAGCAAGACCCATTGAAATTTTCCTGGTCATCATCATGGCCGGCAGCCTGGCTGGAATTGCAGGAATGATCCTTGCCATTCCCTCTTATACCGTACTGCGCATCATTGCCAAAGAGTTCTTAAGCCAGTTCAGGATCGTGAAAAAGTTAACAGAAAAAATGTAAATGTACAGAGGTTCCGCCCAGGAATATTATTAAACAGTCATAATATCCTTTTCCTTGGCTTCCATTTTCTCATCTACTTCTTTGGTGAATTTATTGGTAAGCTCCTGAATCTGTTCTTCCAGCCGTTTGACTTCATCCTCGGGTGTGCCTTCTTTTTCCAGATCCTTGGCCATGTCATTTGCTGCACGCCTTGTATTGCGGATGCTGATTTTGGTATCTTCTGCCTCCTGTTTGGCTTTCTTTACCAATTCTTTCCTTCTTTCTTCGGTGATGGGAGGAACGATGATCCGCAGTATCTCTCCTTCGTTCTTTGGATTGAATCCCAGGTTCGCTGCAAGAATGGCTTTTTCGATAACCGGCACCATACTTTTATCCCAGGGCTGAACGATGATCTGTTTGGGATCGGGAGTGTTGATGTTGGCAGTTTGTTCGATGGGTGTCATCACGCCATAGTAATCCACCTTAACACCTTCGAGCAATTGCGGACTGGCTTTCCCGGCCCGGATCTTTTGAAACTCTTTGTCGAGGTGTGCAATGGCATTTTGCATGCCTTCTTCCGCTTCACTGAGAACCATTTGTGTTTCTTCACTCATCGCTAATCAATTTTTTGTTTGATTAACAAAAATACAAAATGATTTTAAATTGAATTTATTTTACAATGGTTCCTACCTTCTCTCCCTGGATGATCTTTTGCAAATTACCCTTGCGGTTCATGTCGAAAACAAGGATGGCTAAACTGTTTTCTTTGCAAAGGGCAAAAGCTGTCAGATCCATGATCTTCAACCCTTTGCTGTATGCTTCATCAAAACTGAGGCTATCGTATTTCGTAGCATCCGGGTCCTTTTCAGGATCGGCCGTATAAACGCCATCCACCCTGGTTCCTTTCAGCAATACATCGGCTTTGATCTCAACAGCTCGCAGGGCGGATGCAGTATCTGTAGTAAAAAATGGATTGCCCGTGCCTCCCGTGATAATAACAATAGTGCCCTGTTCAAGATATTCGATTGCCCTGGGGCCACTGGATTTTTCCGCAACCGGATCCACAGGCAGTCCGCTCAGCAGCTTAACTTTCATATTGGCCTGCTGAAAAGCTCCCTGCAATGCCATCCCGTTGATAATGGTAGCCAGCATCCCCATGTAATCCCCCTGCACACGATCCAAGCCTTCTGCCGAACCCTGAAGCCCCCGGTAAATGTTGCCACCACCGATCACAATGGCAATTTGAACACCCTGGTCATAAATGCCTTTAATTTCGAAAGCATATTCCTTCAACCTTTCCGGATCCAGTCCGTAGTTTTTGGATCCCATCAGGGCTTCTCCACTCAGCTTCAATAGGATGCGATTGTATTTCATCTTTTAAAATTTGTTGTTAAAGGTATCGTAATTATAATTGAGTTTGTTGAATTTCACGGTAAGTTTCCGAAGGTCCTGGTAATTATTATTGTTGGCATAAAAGCGGTAGTATATATCATTTTTCAGGCCGATAATGGTCTCATCCTGAATGTAAAAGATTGAGTCATCCTTGGGCCGCGTAATCCAGAACCTGGCATTGAAACTGTTCACTTTCCGGATCATCCAGACAGAACCACCTGAATCCTGACCGAGTTGGATGTTCACAGAATAATTGATGTTTGTTTTCAGGTTGTACTGGAGCAGGAAAGAATCCGGAGGATTTGTGATGTCTTCATCGATCGTGTAAATTTTTATACCATCTCCAGTATCGTCTATTTTCTTACAGGAAAAGAAGCAAATGCCTATAAGCAATGCAAGGATCAGGATGCTGCTCAGCTTCTTCATATCAGTTTTTATTGTAAAAATATGATTTTTTGAGAACTTTTCTAATTCACCAGCTCGCATGTTCCTCTTTTCAGGTCTGGTTCTATATGCTTGTACTTTTTAACCACCTCTCTACCATCATTATACCTGACCTTGACTTTTTCATTTCGGCCTATTTTCTTTTCAGCTTTGACCGGTGCTGCCTTTCTCGGCCCCTGGGTGTCGGCATTTGCCTGTGAGAGCAGGTCGGTTCGTTCTTCTTTCATCCTGCTCATATCAACACCCCTGGGTGCCTCAGCTTCTTTCACACTCTCAGCATTCTGCATAGGTATATCTGCACGTATCAGGAAAGAAACGATTTCCTCGTTGATCTTCTGGACCAGTTTTTTGAACAATTCAAAAGATTCGAACTTATAGATCAGCAAGGGATCCTTTTGCTCATACTGGGCATTCTGAACGGATTGTTTCAGGTCATCCATCTCCCGGAGATGATCCTTCCAGGCATTGTCGATGATCCCGAGTGTGATCCCTTTTTCGATCGATAAGATCACTTCCCTGCTTTTGTCTTCATAGGCCTTTTTTAAATTGGCAACCGCATTCATGGTCTTGCTTCCATCAGTGATCGGAATGGCGATGTTTTCATACTGTGTATTTCTTTCATAAACATCCTTGATCACCGGATAGGTTTTTTCAGCAATCATCTTTGATTTATCACGATAATTGTGATAAACTTTCTCAAATATTTCCTGGGTGATTTTGTCGGGAGAGAGGTTGAAGAAATCCTTGTCATCGTATGGAGATTCTACGGCCAGTTGTTTTAACAGTTCCATTTTAAAGGATTCAAAATCTTTCAGTTCCTGATGAGTAAGCACAATGCTTTCACAAACATCAAACATCATATTGCTGATATCGACGGCCAGCCTGTCGCCGTATAATGCATGGCGGCGTTTTTTGTAGATCACTTCCCTTTGTGAATTCATCACATCATCGTATTCCAGCAGGCGTTTCCTGATACCGAAGTTGTTTTCCTCGACTTTTTTCTGGGCTCTTTCGATGGATTTGGTGATCATGGAATGCTGGATCACTTCTCCTTCCTTCAGTCCCAGCCTGTCCATGATACTGGAGATCCTGCCCGATCCAAACATTCGCATGAGATCGTCTTCCAGGGAAACGAAGAACTGGGAGCTTCCCGGGTCTCCCTGGCGTCCGGCTCGTCCTCTAAGCTGGCGGTCCACCCTCCTGGAATCATGCCGTTCCGTGCCAATGATGGCCAGACCACCGGCTTCTATCACCCCTTCTCCCAGTTTGATATCCGTACCTCGACCGGCCATGTTGGTGGCGATGGTTACTGTTCCTGCAATACCCGCCTCTTTTACGATCTGCGCCTCTTTCTGGTGAAGCTTGGCATTCAACACATTGTGCCTGATCCTTTTCCGCTGAAGCAATTTGCTGAGCAACTCGGAAGTCTCAACTGAGGTGGTCCCCACGAGTATGGGCCTGCCTTTGTTGACCAGCTCCTCAATTTCATCGATTACGGCATTGAATTTCTCCCGTTTGGTTTTGTATACCAGGTCTTGGCGGTCGTCGCGTACTACTGGTTTATTGGTGGGCGTTACCACAACGTCAAGCTTATAAATATCCCAGAACTCACCGGCCTCGGTTTCGGCAGTACCCGTCATACCCGATAGTTTGTTGTACATCCTGAAATAATTCTGCAGTGTGATGGTGGCATAAGTTTGTGTAGCGGCCTCCACCTTCACATTTTCCTTGGCCTCGATGGCCTGATGTAATCCGTCGGAATACCTTCTGCCTTCCAGGATACGGCCTGTCTGCTCATCCACGATTTTGATCTTGTTGTCCATGAGCACATATTCCACATCCTTTTCGAAGAGAGCATAAGCTTTCAGCAACTGGTTAACCGAATGCACACGTTCCGACTTGACGGAAAAATTAGTCAGGATCTCATTTTTCTTTTTCATCTTATCCTCTTCAGGAAGATCGGATTTTTCAAGTTCTGCCAATTCAGAACCAATGTCGGGGAGCACGTAAAAATCAGATTCCTGGTAGGATTCGGTGATGAGATCAATCCCTTTTTCAGTAATATCGATGGTATTGTTCTTTTCATCGATCACGAAGAAAAGCTCATCATCGATGATGTGCATATTCTTTTGTTGTTCCTGCATGTAGAAATTTTCTGTTTTCTGCATGAGGCTTTTCATGCCCGGTTCACTCAGGAATTTGATCAGTGCTTTGTTTTTGGGCAATCCTCTGAAAGCCCTGAAGAGAAGTTTCCCGCCCTCTTTTTCCTGTTCGGGATCCTGTTCCTGTTTGTTCAGAATATTTTTTGCATCGGCCAGGATCTTGGTCACCAGACGTCGCTGAGCCCCGTAAAGTTTTTCAATTGCGGGCTTCAGTTCATAGAATTCCTGCTGCTCCCCTTTTGGGGTTGGACCTGAAATGATCAGTGGAGTTCGGGCATCATCGATCAACACAGAGTCAACCTCATCCACGATGGCAAAGTTATGTTCCCTTTGCACCAGTTCCTTGGGATTTCCGGTCATATTGTCACGGAGGTAGTCAAAACCATATTCATTGTTGGTTCCATAGGTGATATCAGCCAGATAGGCTTTTCTCCTTGCATCTGAGTTGGGTTCATGCTTGTCGATACAATCCACCTGGAGTCCGTGAAATTCGAAAAGGACCCCCATCCATTCGGAGTCACGTCTGGCCAGGTAATCATTAACAGTAACCAGGTGCACACCTTTGCCGGGCAATGCATTCAAATAAACAGGCAATGTCGCAACAAGTGTTTTACCTTCACCTGTCGCCATCTCAGCGATCTTTCCCTGGTGAAGTACAATACCTCCGATCAACTGCACATCGTAATGCACCATGTCCCAGGTGATCATGTTCCCTCCTGCCATCCAGGAGTTCTTGTAAATGGCTTTATCACCTTTAATGGATATATGATCATGCTTTTCTGCCAGCTCCCGGTCGAAATCGGTTGCTGTAACTTCAACATCTTCATTTTCTTTGAAGCGGCGTGCTGTATCTTTCATCACAGCAAAAGCTTCGGGTAAGATCTGTTCCAGGATCTCCTGGGATTTCTCATAGCTGCTTTTTTCAAGCTTGTCTACCTCATTCCACAGTTTCTCCCTGTTTTCAATATCTTCTTCCTGTTCGGCCTGTTGCTTCAGTTCGGCAATACGGTTTTCTTCCTCTGCCAGGTATTCCCTGATCTTGTCTTTGAATTCATTTGTTTTGGCCCTGAGTTCATCATTGTTGAGTTGCCTGATATTTTCATAGACCTCCTTGATCTTATTCACTGTGGGTGTCAAACTCTTGATGTCCCGCTCGGATTTTGTTCCGAATAATTTCTTTAAAGATTTAAGCATGGATTGTTTTCCTTTTCAATACTTGCGCTTATCAATTTTTGTTCCTTCGCCATAATCATTTATTTAACTGACATTCCGGCATAAAATTGTTTCTGAATACCTTCGGCTGAACACAGACAAAGTTAGTTGAATTATTGTAAATTGAAATAATTTGTGGATCATGAATCCCCGGTAAACTAATAGGATTTGACTCGCCTGCGCATTAGTTTACGGATGATGTTTTCGAGACTTTCCCCCGGCAGCCAGGCCGGATTTTTAAGTATTCTTCTGTACTTCCCGATCAGCATGTTGGTTGGAAGCGTTCGCACATCATAATCCTCAAGCACATCATAATTTTCGTCATAATACAGGAATATCCAGTCGAAACCTTTTTGATTGATAAAAGTACTTATCCCGGCTGAATCCTGACCGGTTAGTATGCTAATAAACTGCATATCGGGCTTATAGGCTTTCTTAATGGCCGCAATGGAGTCGAGCTCCTGCAGGCATAACTTACAGGATTGATTCCAAAAATTTAGATAAACGAGGGTATCCCTGAAATCCTCCAATGAATAATTGTTACCATCAAATGAGGGAAGGCTAAAGTCTTCAGCTATGCTGCCCGATTTCAGTAGCTTAAGTTTTTTCAACAAATTGGAAGCGATATTACGATTTTCTTCATAGCGCATCTTTTCAGAAGCGGTTTTCAAAATGGAATTGATCCCATTCTGATTCATGCCCTGTAAGTGATACAATTCCTTGAGTGTTTTCAGGACAACCATTTCCAGTATCCTCAGATCATTTTTAAGCAATGCATCCTGCGAAGCTGTTTTGACCAACATATAATAATCGGGTTTGCTGTTTATATAAAAGATAAACTCATCCCAGTCAACATCCCGGGAAGCGCTCAGCAGGTATTTTTCAAAAAACTGGTTAAAAAAATCCATGTACGCTATGTTCTGATACAAAACCGGTTTTTCGATAAAATAATCCCTGGCAATGCCGTTAAAGGATTTGATTCGCGAAAACTTTTCAATGGATGCGATGGTATAATCGATATATTTCCTGAAGTAGGGATTACGCACATCCGGAAACTCCTTGCTTACCTGCTGTTTAAAATGTTCCAGCAATTTTTTATCCCTGAATTTATACAGGAAATCAAAATTGTTGACGATAAAATCATTGTACATTTTGTTAAAGGCATGAACATCCTGGTTCAGTTTGCCGGTGGAAGCAGAAATATCGAATTTCAGTTCCACGGGATTGGTAAATGATATTTGTGAAGTTGAATCATTGTAAAACACACGCAGATCATATTCCGACCTGGGTTCAATGTAAAACTCAGAAGATTGGTATTCAATTCGCAATTGTGTAAAAAGTGGTTCTTCAAGATCAAGTTCCATCCTGAAATTTCCCTTTTTGTCGATCATGCTTTCTGCCAGGTCAACTTCCATAAAGGAAATCATATCGGTATATCCGACTATTTTGATCTTCTTATTTTTTGCATTTGAGACGAATCCCTGAACAGTTGTCTTTTCAGCAAACACAGTGGAAATCAGCAGGAGGAAAGTAATGAGTAAAGTGCTTCGCATCTTATCTGGTATTGGTTGAAGAATAACGGGCAAGTTAGGAAATTATTGACTAAGTACAACGCCATCAGGCACCAGTTGTGATATGTCACCCCCGTGACTAAAAACATCTCTCACAATGGAGGAGTTAATGGCAGTGAGTTCCGGTGTAGTCAGGAGGAAGACTGTTTCAATATCGGGATAAAGCTTTTTGTTCACCTGGCCGATGCTTCTCTCAAATTCGAAGTCGGCGGAAGTCCGCAATCCGCGCAGCAAAAACCTTGCATTCATTTTGCGGCAGTAATCCACTGTGAGACCGGAATAAACATCAACGCTGATCTTATCTTCATTCTTAAAAGTTTGCTCTATCCAGGTCTTTCTTTTTTCCAGTGGGAACAAAACCTTTTTTTCTACATTCTGTCCGATGGCCACAACAATTTTGTCGAATAGCGGCACTGCCCGCCTGATGATAGATTCATGTCCCCTGGTAATGGGGTCGAATGATCCGGGAAAGACTGCGATCTTTTCCATAGTTATAGTTTTGAACAAAAGTAAAAAATTCATTTGAAGTTTGGGTTATGTCCTTCTTTGGTACTGTATAACTTCAAATGAATTCCTTACTTTTGCATCATGAAATACAATGAAGAAAGTGCACAGAAGGTAGCAGATTTCCTGCTTCAGATCAAGGCGGTGAAGCTGAATGCAGAAAATCCCTTTACATGGGCTTCGGGATTGAAATCCCCGATTTATTGCGATAACAGGATCACCCTCTCTTATCCCAAAGTCAGGGATTTTATCAAGGAGGAATTTGCAAAAGTGATTAAAAATGCTTTTGAAACTCCGGATGTAATTGCCGGTGTAGCTACGGGAGGAATTGCACAGGGAGCCCTGGTAGCACAGGAGTTTGATAAACCCTTTGTGTATATACGACCTTCGCAAAAATCCCACGGACTTGAAAACAAGATCGAAGGCGTGGTGGAACCAGGTCAGCAAGTAGTCGTAATCGAAGATCTTGTAAGCACCGGCAAAAGCAGCCTGAATGCAGTGGATGCACTGAAAAAGGCTGATTGCAAGGTACTGGGTATGGTTGCTATTTTTTCCTATAACCTGGACAAAGCACTTGAAAACTTTAAAAAAGCGGGTGTGAAACTTTTTACTCTTTCCGACTACGAATCTCTTATCAGGAAAGCCCTTGAGATAAAGTATATCAGTGATGAAGACCACAATTCATTGGTGGAGTGGAGAAAAAATCCCCAAAAATGGGCTGAAAAATTTTAAAGATGGCAGCATTCAAAAGTGAAAGTCTAATCATAGAAAGGCCCGCAAGCAGCATTTACAATTTCCTCATCGATTTTACCAATTTTGAGAAACTGATGCCTGAGCAGGTCATCAACTGGAAATCGACAAATAGCACATGTTCTTTTACCATACAGGGGATGGCCGATATCAGCATGAAAGTTGCAAACACAATCCCAGATAAAAGAATAAGCATAACATCAGAAGAAGCCCCCTTTGACTTTGACCTGGTGTCTTACCTTGAAAAAACTGCAGAAGATCAAACCCGTGCACGCATAGAAATTGAGGCGAAAATAAACCCCATGATGATGATGATGGTGAAAAGGCCACTGCAGAACCTGGTGAATATTATGGTGGAGAAGCTGAAAGAGGAGATGGAGAAGGATTCGTTGATGTAGCGATTGGACGATTGAACGATTGAACGATTGAACGATTGGACAATGCGTGACTTGTCCTGAAATAGGTTTATAAAATATTTTTTTTCGGATCATTCTTTCTTTAAAATACCCTACATTTGCATTATTCGCAATTATTTAAATAATTCAATATGAAATTCAGCCAGATCAAAAGTATCCTCTCCAAGAAAACGATTGGAATCGCTGGATGTGGTGGTCTGGGATCGAATTGTGCTGTTGCCCTGGCACGTGTGGGAGTCGGCAAGCTTGTTATTGCCGACTTCGATGTAATCGATGAATCCAATTTGAACCGTCAGTATTACTACTTCGACCAGGTTGGGCAGAAAAAGGCTTTTACCCTGCAGGATAATCTTTATTTTGTAAATGAAAGCGTAAAAGTGGAAGCCCATGATCTCAAGCTGGGACCGGAGGATATTATTGAGATTTACAAAGATTGTGATGTGATTGTTGAAGCATTTGACCTGGCCGAAATGAAAGAAATGATCCTGGAAACAGTGCTTGAAAATATTCCAGATACCCCGCTGGTTATGGGGGTAGGTATGGCAGGTTGGGGTGACAACAACTCCTTGCAAACACGCTATGAAGGGAATTTATATATTTGCGGAGACGAAAGATCTGAAATTGCGGAGGACCTGCCTCCGCTTGCACCCAGGGTTGGGATTGTAGCCTACATGCAGGCCAACCAGGTACTCGAAATTTTGCTGAAAGGAGAAAGAGAATGAAGATCACACTCAACAATCGCGAAGAAAGTATTGACAAAGAAATGATGACCTTGCAGGAACTCATCGATTACAAGAACTTCACATTTAAGCTCCTTGTCACCAAAGTGAACGGAAAACTGGTGAAGAAAGACCAGCGTGACAGGGCCATTGTTCGGGATGGCGATAAAGTGACGGTTTTGCATTTGGTGAGCGGGGGGTGAGACAATGTTTGCTTGAGGCATTCGGAGCACCAAAAACCTGGCATCAGGCGACCGTTTCCTGAACTACCGTAAAACGTGTGGTATCCGTCAGGTAGTTTAATCTGTTTCCGGCATATAAAAATAATGCCCGGTAATTTTGAAGTCAAACAAACAATCCGCGGCTTCCTGTCCATTACCAATATTGTGGATCAGCATGTATCTATTACCATCCGCCGATCTGGTATTTGAAACCATACCAATATGAGGAACATTTCCGCCAGGATAATCCATGGAATAATCAGCAGGATCGTAAACATCATCTTGTTTGGTAAGAAGCAAGGCAGAATCTGCAAACTTATCCCCAAAATCATTTTGAGCTCCCAAACTCAATGAAAATAGGAATAACAATACGACTGAATAGTTCTTCATGCATCCCAGGATTGAATCAAGTTTCACTGCTGGTCCGTAAAACTGCCATAGCATCTGCCTCCATATAAACCTCACTCCTCGTCCGCCTGAAACTTAAAACCCATTCTTTTAGCTGTCTTCAGGGAAATATTGTCCAGTGCTGATTGTATGTCGTGAACTGTGATCTCCTTGACCGTATCAAAAGGAGGTGTGAGTAAATCAAAATTGATGGTATAGCGGATGGCCGACGCAACAATTTCCCGGGCAGCCTTTTCATCCATCACGGCCGTGTGGAAATTATTATAAAGCAAACCGATTTCCCTTTTGCCTTCGATGAAATAATGCATATCTTTATTAATGAAGACCCTGCCGATGAGATAACCCACATCATTCACCCTTTTGTATTTAAAAGAATCGGCCAGAAAGTTATAAATATTGATAATGCCGCAGTAGGACCTTTCTCTGTCTTCTTTGAGGTAGGAGCTTTTCATGACCAGGTGATCCCGTGGAATTTCAAAAATATTGGTATGCATCAGGAATATCAGGATGTCGCCTGCAAATTTCAATTCTATTTCAAAATCACCTTTTATTTTATATTCAAAAGGGATATGGTTTTCTTTCTCGGGATATTTTGCACGATGCTCTTTTACTATGCTTTGTATCGCATCTTTAAAAAGTAAAAAAGTATTGAGGGTATGCTGATAGACATTTTGTTTTAAGCCCGCCTTTTTCAGGAGAGCTTCGCTCAGGGGTGCATCTGGTGTAAGTTCACTCATATCTTTTTATTCAAAGGTAAGAGAAAGTGTAAATATTTTTGAATTCAGGCGCTCGATACCATTTGTAAAAATATTATCCTCTCTTTCCAGCAGGTCATTGATACCCCAGCCCATTTTCAATTCAGTTCCGAATTTAAAAAATGCAGTATAAAAATCGAAGCCTACACCCACCTCAAACAAAAGGTCATGCCTTTTCAATTTGAGAAATACGGGATTCCCTTCATCATCCTCTTCCTTGTTCTTTTTGTTGGAAGCAAGGTCGAGATTGTATTTCACACCTGCAATTACATATCCTCTGACATTATTCAAACGGGCGGATTTGTATTTCACATGCAATGGAAACTCCACATAGGTAGAAGTAATGGGTTTTGATATTTCCAGAATGGAGGGCACAGTATCCCGGTAGGCAAAAAGGCTGTAATTCAATTTTCTTTCACCAAAAGCCAGGGAGGGTATAAACCGCAGATCGAAGTATTTGCCGAGCCGAAGGTTGGCCACGATCCCAATGGTAAAACCAGGTGTGGGCTCTCCCGTGATGCTCAGGATACGCAGGGAATCATAGCTCAAGCCCGGAGCATCCGAATCATAATACCAGACATCGGTGAACCCTTCCTTGGTCTTCAATGAAAATGACATTTCGTTGCCAGCCAGAATAAAACCGAAATGATATTTTGAAAAATCATAGGTCGGAAGGTTGAGTACTTTGTCCATTTGTGCCACAGACCTGCCCGGAAGCATCAGCCCGAAGAGTATAACAACTACCGGTATTACAAGGAATTTATTCTTCAATGCCTTTCGTTTTTAATACTTAGTCTAACGCAGTGCCCTGCTGATTATTTTTGTTATTGAAATATTTGTATCCATAACAAAAACTTGCAATAGAACACAGATCAATACCTGGCTTTCAGGCTGTCAATATATCCCGGGGGAAATATAGGCTCGTTATAATACACCATAATATCCCCATTCTCATCCAATTCAAATATCCAGTCCTTGCCGAAATATTCAAAGTCCTTGCGGGAAATAATATAAAAACCCGCTTTATAGGTATTTGTTTTTTTGATCTTTTCCCTTTCAATATCAATCCGGTAATATTTATGACCATCGATGGAAACGTAGAGATATCCATCAAAAAACCGCATGGTCCCGAATTCATCCCACACCCATTTGATTTCAAAGCTCTTCTCCATTTCCCACTGGTCATTCACAATCCTGTAAATCATTACTTCCTTGTTGTTAAAGTTAATTGCAAGCATACCATTGGCATAGGTAATCGCATGGACACGGGCTCCATGAGCTGGGATGGTTTGAAACTCGATCCAGTTGGCTGTACTCTGCGAAATATTGGCAGTAAAGGGAAAAAGAGAGATTATCAATATGCAATACTTAAAAAATCTCATATGATTATGGGGTGGTAAAAATCTTTATACTTTCCTTTTTTAGTTTTTCCTTGTCGATGGGGACAACTCCCACTTCTTCACACACGATCCCTCCGGCCAGGTTGGCAATACCGGCCATTAATCCAGGCGGAAGTTTTAGTACATAAGCCAGAGCCGCCACGCTGACAACGGTATCACCTGCCCCCGACACATCCGATATTGAACGCACATGTGCCGGAATGTGTTGATATTCATATTTTTTCTCACTGCATTTGTAGCTGATAAAAACCCCTTTCTCCGAAAGTGTGGTCATCACCATTTCAATATCCTGGTTTTTATGCAATAGCTGGATGGCATTGGCCAGTTCATTGGCATTGGTTGGATCGATTTCCAGGTTTAGCCCTTCTTTTAATTCTTTCAGGTTGGGTTTGAAGAGAGATATATGATGATATGCATCGAAGTTTTGTTTTTTAGGATCCACCACCACCGGGATGTTATTTTCATTTGCCGTTTTTATAATCTCATGGATCAGACCATTCGTCAGTACCCCTTTGTTATAATCCTGAAAGATGATACATGCAATATCTTCCTTTTGTATAATGTTCTTAACATTATTGTCAAACACCCTGATATCATTGTCTGTAAGGTCCTCAGTAACTTCTTCATCCACCCTGAGCATCTGCATTTTATTACCGATAACACGAAACTTTGTTGTCGTGATCCTGTCATGGCTTTTGATGATGCCCCGAGTGGTAAGGCCATCTTTTTCAAGCAAACCAATAAATTCATCACCCTTTTGATCTTTCCCGATCACGGAGCAAAGAATTGGCTCGGCACCCAGCGACCTGATGTTGAGGGCTACATTGGCCGCCCCTCCCAGGCGGTTTTCCCTTTTGTTCACAGAAACGATAGGCACTGGAGCTTCGGGTGAGATTCTGTCTACATGCCCCCACAGGTAAGCATCCACCATAACATCTCCAATGATCATGACTTTTTTCCGGTTGAAACCCTCGAAGATTTTCTCGATTACTTCTTTGTCTGGCATAAGGGCTTTTTTACAATGGTTCAAATTTAGTGAATATTCAACCAAATTTAATCTTAGTCCAAACTGTTTTTTATTTCAGTTTCTCAAGAGCCTTTTTGATCCTGCCCAGGGCTTTGGTAAGCAATGCGTTGGATGTGGCATAAGAGACCCTGATACAGTCAGGATTGCCGAATGCACTGCCAGGCACAGTTGCCACATGTGCTTCTTCAAGCAGATACATACAAAAATCAATGGCATTTCCGATTTTCCGTTCTCCGATAGATTTTCCGAAGTATTCACGGATGTTGGGGAATATATAAAAGGCACCATCCGGGACGTTGTTTTTGAGTCCTGGTATTTCATTCATCATTTTTATCACCAGGTCCCTTCTTTCCCTGAAAGTATCAACCATGGTAATCATTTCTTCGTTTTTGCAGGGATCTTCTTTTACGGCCTTTAACGAGGCCATCTGTGCGATGGATGAGGCCCCGGAGGTATACTGGCCCTGCAGGATATCACAGGCTTTGGCAATAAGGGCGGGTGCCCCGATATAACCAATCCTCCAGCCAGTCATGGCATATCCCTTGGAAACACCATTCACCACGATTACCCGGTCTCTGAGGTGCTCATTGCGGGCAATACTTTCGTGCTTTCCCTTAAAATTAATATATTCATAAATCTCGTCCGAAATAATAAATATGTTCGGGTAGCTTGCGAACACATCTGCAAGTGCTTTCAATTCTTCCCTGCTGTAGACAGTTCCCGTAGGATTGCAGGGCGAACTGAATAAAAACACTTTGGTCTTTTCAGTGATAGCATTTTCAAGCTGCTGCGGTGTAACTTTAAAATCCGTATCTATACGGGCCGGCAGTTCAACAATTTTTCCTCCTGCCAGCTTTACGATCTCGGGGTAGGATACCCAGTACGGCGATGGTACCAGCACTTCGTCCCCCTCATTCACAAGGCATAATATAGTATTGGCAATGCTTTGCTTGGCTCCGTTTGAAACAACAATGTTTTCCAGTTCGAAATGCAGGTCATTGTCACGCATGAATTTTTCTGCTATGGCCTTTCTTAATTCCGCGATCCCGGATACCGGAGTATAATGTGTAAAATTATTGTCAATGGCTTCCTTGGCTGCTTGCTTAATGCATTCAGGGGTGTTGAAATCCGGCTCCCCTATGCTGAGGTTAATCACATCAATACCCTTTGCTTTCAACTCCCTGCTTCGCCTGCTCATTGCGAGAGTGGCAGATTCAGACAAATTTCTTACCCGTTCCGACAATACTTGATATTCCATGCTGTCTATTGTTATAATTTTAACAGAAATAGGCAAAAGTACGAATTTTAATCCACTCAATTCAACCGGGATTGTGTAATAAAATTTGTAATTTTCGGTTAGAGTTTCATTAAAACCAGGAAAGATGACAGAAGTATTGGAGATATTGAAATATGTATTACCCTCTTTGATTGTTCTTGCAGCAGTTTACCTGATGCTCCGGGAATTTGTGAGAAGGGAAGAACGCAAGATGCTTTTTCAGATGAAAGACACGGGCCGCAAAACTGTTTTACCCATGCGCCTGCAGGCTTATGAACGCATGGTTTTATTGCTTGAGCGAATATCACCTGAAAATCTGGTTATGCGCATCAGCAAAAGCGGCATGAAGGCATCCCAGTTGAAAGCAGGCCTGATCAAATCCATACGGGAAGAATATGAACACAATCTTTCGCAGCAATTGTATATTTCGAATGAAGCCTGGGCCCGGGTCAGGAATGCCAAAGAAGGCATGGTCAACATGATCAATGCTGTAGGTGCCCGGATGGATGAAAAGTCGAGCAGTGCAGAATTCACCACCGTGCTTTTCGACAAATACCTGAATCAGAAAAAAACAAGCATTGCAAACGCCATGGATTTCATCAAGGAAGAGATGCGAAAAGAATTTACATAAAAAAACCGGTTGCAAGCAACCGGTTTTTTTAACTATTAACCAAAACCTGAGATTACCTGACCACTTTCAACTTTCTGGTTTGAACTTCATCATTGCTTGCAAACCTGATCAGGTATAAACCCTCAGGCATACCATCCACATTGAATTGTTTACGGACATTCCCGGATTCATTCGATGTGTAATTTGCAAGTACTTTTCCGGTCAGGTCAAGAATACTAATCTCTACTGTGTCATCATTTTTAATATCAAAATCAACATTGATAAAGCTCCTTGCCGGATTGGGATAAATATTCAGCTTTTCAATTTGCTTTGTTTCTTCTTCCTCAACAGATGTTGTACTTGTAAGTTGTAACAGTTCACCACCTGATGGCAGGGCAACAAAGAGTCCAAAAGAGGGACCATTGTCATTTTCAGCCGGGTTCAGGAATCCTGAAGCCACAACACTGATGGCAGCTCCCTCAAGACCAAGCGTTGCAAGTGGTGCCAGGTAATTTGCTACACTAACTTCCTGGTTTTCGTCCCTGAGTTCAAGAATGTAGTCTGCAGTGGGAAGTTCAAGGTAACCTGCAAAATTCCCGTAAGACAAGTCGTCAACAATGGTTCCAGCCCCTGCTCCTACTTCAACCACATCCACTGTGGGGGCATCCGTGGCGCCATGAAATACGAGCACATCAGTCATGCTGTTATCCATGGCCATTTCACGGGCCTGTGGGTAAACATAGATATCAAATGCCTGGAATAGAGTATAATCTTCCTGATTGATCAATCCATTGGCTACCAGTATGTAAGTTTCATTTTCACTAAGATTATAGGTATAACTTGCAATAGGATTTGCATTGTCATCACTGTCGAATGGAAGAATATCTATCGTAATATCTTCTTCTGCAGGAACATCCACAAAAGGAGAAGCCGTCCTGAAAGCGAAGTTGTCAATCAGCATATCACCGTTCATCCATACATCGACTACCTGTGCCGATCGATCGGCGCTATTGTGAATAACCTGCACGCGGGCTTTGGGTTTCTGAACATTTGCCTGCGTTAGCTCCATCATTTGGCCGCCTTGTGGTAAAGCAACAAACAATCCGAATGATGGCCCATTATTATTATTGGACGGATTCAGGAAGCCTGATGCAACTACTGTAACGGCCTGGTTCTGAAGATTCAGATCTGCTAGAGGTACATTATAATATCCAACCGTTGCATCACCGTTCATATCAGTCAATTCCAATACATAATTATCGGTTGGCAATTCAAGGTACCCTTCAAAATCTCCATAGGACATATCATTTACGATAACAGTGCCTGATTGAGGATCCCTGATGTCGACCGCCGGAGCATCAGTAGCCCCATGAAAAACGAGCATATCGGTAAAATCACTCATGCCAGCCATTTCCCTTGCTTCATCATAAACAAAAAGGTTGAAAGGCTGAACCGGACTGTATCCGTTTGCCGCAACAATTCCATTGGCAACCAGAATATATTTTTTCCCTCCTTCAAGGCTGAAGAGTCCCGACCACAGCGGATTATCAGGACTTGTGCTGTTGGCAGGAAGAATCCTGATATCAAGTGTTGATCCAGCAGGGGCATCAGCAAATGGAGTAGCATATCTGAAAGGGAAGTTATCTATCATTTTCTCACCATTTACCCACAGGTCTACTTCGCTGGCATTTGTGTCTGCAGCATTGTGTATTACCTGTAATCTTGCAGTTGAGACATTGCTCTGCGGCAGCGGGATCAATTCACCACCTGAAGCAAACGCTACATAAAGTCCAAATGAGGGACCTTTATTATTGTTATCAGGGTTCAGGAAACCTGATGCCAGGATACTCATGGCCTGACCACCCAATTCAAGACTTTTAATGGGAGCGGCATACTGTGCAACTACCTGCGTACCGCTGGCATCCCTGATCTGCAATTGATAATCTTCAACCGGCAGTTCGAGATAACCATCAAATGCTGAATAATCAAGGTCATCGACAAGTGTCCCTGCTCCAACTCCCACTTCTACAACATCCACCACTGGAGCATCTGTTGCACCATGAAATACAAGTACATCCGATTGTGAAGCCTCGCTTGCGATTTCCCTACCCATATTGTATACATAAATGTCGAAGGGCTTCAAGGGGTTGTACCCTTGTGGTTCCACAATTCCATTGGCTACCAGGATATAAGTTTCACCATCTTCTAGAACATATGTCCTGCTCCATAGTGGATTATCCGGACCTTTGCTGTTTGCCGGCTGAATGGAAATTGTAAAATCCATATCCGCTGGAGCATCAATAAAAGGAGTAGCTGTTCTGAATTCAAAATTATCAATCAACAGGTTATCATCCAGCCAAACATCAACTGTTTGTGCAGCCATATCGGCCGAATTGTGAATCACCTGAACGCGGGCCTGAGAAAATGCCGTTACCGTAACTGACATCATGAAGGCCATTAAAATTGTTAAGCGTGTTATCGTTTTCATTTTTTTTCTGACTTTGGTTTAACATTTAATTGATAGTATAACAATACTTTCTTTTTTTTGTTTATTTATTTTATTATTTTATTAAACATTTTAATTCACACTATAAGCCTTGAGATTTTCTGAAAGTTTTTTCCTGATAAAAAATATTCTACTCTTCACCGTTCCAATCGAAAGATCCAGCTCCTCGGCTATTTCCTTATATTTGTAGCCTTCATTGAACATCTCGAATGCACGTCTGTAATCCTGATCCAGGTTTCGGATCTCTGATTTCAGTTCTTTGGCTGCGAGTATGGTTTCCGGGTTTGCATTTCTCTCCTCAACTGTATTGTTCAGAAAATACATGTCTTCGGTAGAATCCAGAAAAGTATTGGACCGTTTGTTCCTGCGATAATTATTGATAAAAATGTTCTTCATGATCGTATACAACCATGCCTTCATATTGGTCTGATAAGAAAACTTTTCCCTGTTGGTCAGAGCTTTTACGTATGTTTCCTGAAGCAAATCCTGGGCATCATCTTCATTGGATGTAAGTTTTAATGCAAAATACTTTAAATAATCCTGCAAACTTGTCAACTTATAATTAAACTCTATTGCTGTCATAACTTTTGATTTTTTGTTTAATGTTTCGCCAACAAATTTAAACATAAATGGATTGTTTTGTCAAGTATTAATATGTTAAATAATCGTTAACAATCTTTAAACAAAACAAAAGAAGGAGTTATAATACTGTTTGCCAGATATATAACAATTATTTAGCAATGTATAAAGGGTAAAAAAGCAGAATAAAAAGATAAAAAAAAGAAATGCTTGTTTAACTTTTCAGGGAAATATCCTCAATTTCTTCTTTGAAAATCTTCGCACTTGGAAGCACTTTAACGTTGGAAGGCAGTTTAAAATTCAGTTCCTTCAGTTGTAGTCCTCCAACAAATATTTGATTATCTTTTGCGTAATCGGAGAGATCTTCAAGCAGGGAAAGTATTTTCCCTTTTTCTGCAGAAGAAGTAAAAGAGGTAATGTAAACATCGGGTCGCACAACATCTGCAACCTTGAACAAATCATTTTCGGGTACGGCCTGCCCAAGGTAAACTACTTTATGTCCTTTCTTCTTGATGAAATAATAGTAAACCAGCAGTCCCAGCTCATGCAGTTCCCATTCCGGTAAAAAGAGTAAAAATGTTTTGGAACCCTTGTATTTGTTTAGGCTGATGCTGTCGATGGCGACCATCAGCTTTTGTTTGATCAGGTTGCTGATAAAATGTTCCTGCGCCGGATTGATGGTTCCTGCCTGCCATAAAAGACCAACTTTTTCAAAAAAGGGATAAAGTATATTAAATATGGTATCCTCAAATCCAAATCGTATAATGGCAGTGGTAAGAATCTTCTCATACTTTTCTTCATCCAGCTCGATCATGGAAACAACAAGGCTTTCGATCTGGGAATCAAAATCGGAGTGTTTGCGGGTAAGCTGTATGATCTTTTCACCCAACTCCTCATTCGATAAGTGGGCCAGCTTGGAAATCTTAATTCCATGACGATTCAATATAGAAACATTCAGAAGTTTCTTCAGGTCTTCATCCGTATAACACCTGATGTTGGTCTCTGTCCGCCGTGGCTCCACAAGTTCATATCTCTTTTCCCACATCCTTATGGTATGCGCCTTGATTCCCGTTAAGTTTTCCAGATCTTTTATTGAATAGCTCGCCATTTGATTATATCATAAAAATTACGAACAGCTAACATGTGGCAAAGATAATTGTTCAATCAACATCAAAATATTTAAAATCCTGTCTAAATTCGTAATTTCGCGAAATCAATGCAGGATCCAATCAGAAATATCATAATAATAGGTTCGGGAAATCTTGCCAGCAGGCTGGCAATCGCTTTGCATAATGCTAACATTGAGATTCTGCAGGTTTGTTCCCGGCATCAGGAAAATGCAATAAAATTGGCGAAAAAGGTAAGGGCCGGAGCGATCAATGATTTTACAAGGATAAATCCGGATGCGGATCTATACATCATCGCTGTTTCCGACAAGGCCATAGGTGAAGTGAGCAATAAACTTGACATAAAGGATAAGATGATTGTGCATACTTCAGGTTCAGTAGCCATGGAACTTTTAAACAATCATTTTAACAAGTACGGGGTTTTGTATCCCCTGAATACTTTTTCAAAAGAAAAGGCAGTGGATTTTAACAAGACCCCGGTATGCATAGAAGCAAACGAGCAGGCAAGTCTCCTGCGCCTGAAGGATCTTGCCCGAAAAATCTCTGGAGATGTACGCGAAGTAAACAGCAACCAAAGGCTTATCATTCATACGGCAGCAGTTTTTGCTTCGAATTTCGCCAATCATATGTATTCTATTTCTGCCGATATCCTGGAGAGCAAAGGAATATCCTTCAATATAATGAAACCCATCATCCAGGAGGTGGCGGAAAAGATCCTCCGGCATGACCCACTGAAAGCTCAAACAGGTCCTGCTTTGCGCAAAGATCATCAGACACTTGCAAAACATCTGGATGTACTGAATGATTTTCCTGAATACAAAGAACTCTATCAACAAATCACTGACAATATCATCAAAAGACATAAAAAGTAAAAGGAAAAAAACATGACCAGTTACAAAGAACTGCTGAAAAATATCAATACTTTTATCCTGGATTACGATGGCGTTATGACCAATGGTATCTTGATCCTGACGGAAAACGATGAACCACTGCGAACGGCCAATGTAAAAGATGGATATGCCATACAGCTTGCCGTAAAAAAGGGTTACAGGATTGCCATCATTTCGGGTGGCAAATCAAAAACCATACACCGCCGGCTGAGTGCCCTGAAGGTGACAGATATTTTTCTGGGCGCAAACAACAAACTGGAAATATTTGATGATTATATCAATAAGCATAAGCTGGAATTGCAGAATGTTTTGTATATGGGAGATGATATTCCCGATTATGCGATTATGAAAGAAGTAGGCGTAGCCACCTGTCCTGCCGATGCCGCCGAGGAGATCAAAGCCATATCCGACTATGTTTCCCACTACAAAGGCGGTGAAGGCTGTGTTCGCGAAATCATTGAACAGGTTATGAAAGTTCAGGGCAAATGGATGGACAATGATGCACATGAATGGTAAATAAAGCAATGAAATACTTACTTAAACTGATAAGGCCGTTAAATTTACTGATCATCGCACTCACGCAAGTGATGATCAGATATTTTATCATTATTCCCCTTCTGGGATACCGGGAGGTATATCCTGTAATGACCCTCTTCGATTTTATATTGCTTGTGATCACCACCATGATCATTGCAGCAGCCGGTTATATGATCAATGATTATTTCGATGTGGATGCCGACAGGGTGAACAAACCACATAAGGTGATCATCGGGAAAAAGATCCGCTTCGAACATGCCAAAATTATCTATTACCTGCTCAATGGCATTGCCATTGGAATTGGGTTGTACCTGGCTTACCGCTTGCAATCCTTCCAAATCGGGCTGATCTTTCCCATTATCATCATCATGCTTTACTATTATTCTGCGCGCTATAAAAACATGGTTTTCTGGGGAAACCTGGTGGTAGGGATTCTATCGGGTTTTACAGTATTCATCGTCTGGCTTTTTGAATTCTTCGCCCTGCGCACAGAACCCGGAAACTTTCTGGAAGCCCAGGCTGTTTTCCACAAAATTAATATCATGGTGTGGGGTTTTTCTGCCTTTGCATTCCTTACATCACTGCTTAGAGAGATGATCAAAGATATGCAGGACATCGAAGGGGATCGCAGGATTGGCTCCAAGACCATGCCGGTTGTGATCGGAAACCGGAAAAGCAGTTTTGTTGCAGCAGGGGTTACCTTCATTACCATGTTTTGCCTGGCTTATGCCCAATACTACTTGTACAGACATGGATTTCATTATGCCGTATGGTACTTGCTGATTGCTGTGCAGTTCCTGCTGATCTACCTGCTCCTAAAACTGTTTTCCTCCAGCAAAAGTGAAGATTACAAATTTTTAAGCGGCCTCAGCAAAATCATTATGCTGGCCGGTATTTTATCCATGCAACTGATCTACCTTGATTTATAATATGCTCGACAACCTGAAGAAATACAGGATCATCCTGGCTTCTCAGTCACCCCGGAGGAGAAACCTGCTCAAAATGCTTGATGTAGATTTCGAAACTGCATCGGTGGATGTTGACGAAAGTATGGATATAAATATGAACCCGAAAGATGCATCGATATTCCTGGCAGAGAAAAAAGCAAATGCCTTTTCAATGATATCTCAACTGGATAATGAACTCATCATCACTGCAGATACCATGGTGTATTTGCGGAACAGGATCCTGGGCAAACCGGAAAACTTCGTTGATGCCTTCAAAACCATATCTTCCTTATCCGGTCACTGGCATACCGTTGTATCCGGAGTATGTATAATGACAAAGGATTTAAATACATCTTTTTCGGTTGAAACAGAAGTACATTTCAAAAAGCTCAGCGAGCAGGAAATCCGCTATTACATCGAAAATTACCAACCTTACGACAAAGCCGGCGCGTATGGCATACAGGAATGGATTGGTTATATCGGCATAGACTGTATCAGGGGATCTTTTTACAATGTGATGGGACTGCCTGTGCAGCGCTTGTATGAAGAGCTGAAGAAGCTCTGAACTACCGTGTATGTTTTGCATATTAAATTTAATCCTTGAATCATGCTGCCCTTTCAGGGTGCGGAAAACCAATGCATGTTTTCACAGGGCAAAATAATTATCCGGTTCATCAAAACAATTACCTGTCTGAAAAAATGATTAATTTGGTTTACTATTATTAAACAGCAGATATTATGAAATCCAAATCATTCGGCAAGCAAATCGGCAGGTATTTTTTGCAGGGACTTCTGTACCTCGCACCTGTCAGCATTACCCTGTACATCATCTACATTTCATTTGTTTATGTCGACAGCTTGCTTGATAAATACATTGCCGATTTGCTGGGTGTTACCATACCCGGTTTGGGGATATTGGTTATTTTTGTTGGATTAACGCTCATTGGATTTTTGGGTTCCAGTATTTTGTTTCGCCCTATAGTGCGGTATTTCGACCGGCTGATCAGCAGGGCGCCACTGATCAAGATCATTTATACTTCATTGAAAGATATTTTTTCAGCTTTTGTCGGTCAGAAAAAACGATTTACAGAACCCGTCCTGATCAAGATCAACAGAGAAACAGATCTGCATAAGATCGGTTTTGTAACCAACAGGGACTTAAGCCTGCTCGGGATTGGCGGAGAAAAGGTTGCGGTATATTTGCCACATTCGTACAATTTTTCGGGCAATTTATTTGTTGTACCTGTTGAAAATATAGTTAAGCTGAATGCCAAATCGGCTGACGTGATGAAGTTCATCATTTCTGCCGGAATAACGGATATAGAATCAAAAGAACAAAAATAAGCATGGCAAAACCAAAGATTCTGGTTACAAATGATGATGGTGTTGAAGCACCCGGATTGCGCAAACTGATTGAATTCATGCGCAAACTGGGCAATGTTTACGTGGTGGCCAGCGACAGGATCATGTCCGGTACGGGACATGCCATTACTGTAAGAACTCCTCTGCGTGTAAGAGAGCTGCATAAGGAAGCTGGTTATGAAGAATATGTCTGCGACGGAACCCCTGTAGATTGTGCAAAGCTGGGCATAGAAGTGGTGATCGGTCACAAGCCTGACCTGCTGGTCTCCGGTATCAACCACGGATCCAATGCTTCCATCAATGTGATTTATTCGGGCACCATGGCTGCAGTGCTGGAGGGCTGCATCGATGATGTCCCATCAATTGGGTTCTCTTTGCTGGATTACAGCTTCAAAGCCGAATTCAACCATTGTGAACCCTACGTTCAAAAAATAGCAGGAAATGTCCTGGAGCACGGACTGCCCACTGGAATCTGCCTGAATGTGAATATTCCAGCGGTAGACGGTGAAGAGATCAAGGGAATCAAGGTATGTAGACAGGCCAAAGCCCGTTGGGTAGGAAAATTCGATGCCAGAAGAGATCCCGCCAAAAGAGATTACTACTGGCTTACAGGACATTTTGAAAATAAAGATGAAGGAGAAGATACCGATCAGCATGCACTCGAGAATAACTTTGTGTCAGTAGTGCCTGTGCATACTGATTTAACAGCGCATCATGCCATATCCGAACTAAACAACTGGAAACTGAATGGCTAATTTTTTCAAAAAGGATGCTCATTTTGTCGGCGTTATCATTGGTTTGCTGGTGCCTTTGATCGCCTACGGATTGCTGAATTTACTGAATCTACTGATCATCGAATTATTCAACCTGGATATGTTCATGCGTGACCACGTGATGCGCCTGATCGCCATTTTCATGAATGCCCTTCCCTTGCGGTATTATTTTGTAACAGCCAAACTTGAGCAGACGGGCCGGGGAATTCTTTTTGTTTTCCTGATCTATACCATCGTTTATTTTTCCATGTACTGATGAACTTAATGATCGCATGAAATACTATATCATTGCCGGTGAAGCCTCGGGAGACTTGCATGCCTCCAACTTGATGAAAGAAATCATGAGTCTTGATACAAAGGCCAAATTCAGGGTTTGGGGAGGCGACCGCATGAAAGCAGAGGGAGCTGAGGTGGTGAAACATTACCGGGATCTCGCTTTCATGGGATTTGTGGAAGTTGCTGCCAACATCAGGACCATCACCCGGAATATACGCTTCTGCAAAGAAGATATCCTTGAATACCAGCCGGATGCCATCATCCTGGTGGATTACCCCGGATTCAACCTGAGAATAGCCGAATTCGCACACAAAAAAGCATTCAAGGTATTCTACTATGTTTCGCCGCAGGTATGGGCCTGGAAAAAAGGCAGGGTCAAAACCATCCGCCGCGTAGTTGATAAAATGATGGTGATACTTCCTTTCGAAAAGGATTTTTACCAACAATATGGTTACGAGGTGGATTTTGTGGGACATCCCCTGCTGGATGCAATTGCTGATTATTCTTTTCTAGACCGTCAGGATTTCATACGGCAAAACAAGCTTGACGGACGACCCATCATTGCCTTGCTTCCCGGGAGCCGCCGGCAGGAGATCAGCAAAATGCTGAAAGTGATGCTGAAAATGGTTCCCATCTTCAGGGATTACCAGTTTGTGATTGCTGCCGCACCTTCGGTGGATCAGTCATTTTACGATAGAATCACCCGCGACAGCGATGTCAAATTCCTCGAAAGTCAGACCTACAATTTGCTGAACAATGCAGAAGCCGCGTGTGTCACAAGCGGAACAGCTACCCTGGAAACAGCATTGATGGAAATACCGGAAGTGGTTTGTTACAAAGGAAATCCCATTTCCTATCAAATCGCAAGACGCATTGTCGATGTAAAATATATCTCACTGGTAAACCTGATCGCCGATAAACCCTTGTTGACCGAACTTATCCAGAACAGGCTCAATGTAAGAAACCTGAAAAATGAGCTGAAAACCCTGCTTTTCGACAATGAAAAAAGACAATACCTAAAGTCGGAATACAAAATGCTGAAAGAAAAACTGGGCGGAGAGGGAGCCTCGGCAAATGCCGCCAGGATCATTACAGAAAATATCTGAAACAACGGGACATTTTCACCCCGCAGGGTATTAAGGAATAAACAGAGCCCTGCAAATGAATCACTGGCATCAATATCCCTTTGTCCGAATAATAATCCCCTTTATTGCCGGGATATGGCTGGCAGATTACCTGAATGCATATTCCCTCCTTCTGAATTGGGCCATCATATTACTCCTGTGTTTCTCAGGCTTTTTTATCTTTTTCCCGGCCATTTTTCAATTGTATCGCCATCGCCATTATTTTGGATTGCTCAGCAGTTTTGTCCTGATGCTGATGTCATTCCAGATCACTTCCCTGCAAATTAATAAGTCCCAGGAAGACATCCCAAAGATTCCTTTCCAGGAAAAAAAGAATATCCTCGTCAAAGTTCTGGATCAAGTTGTTGAAAAAAAGAACTCCTATCAAGTAAAAGCAAAGATGGTCCTACTGAAAGATAGCCTGAAATATCAGAACACTGATCTGAATCTGATAATGTATCTTGAAAAATCCGGCAAAGCAAGTAACATCCGTTCCGGTGATTACCTCTTTAGCACTTGTATTCTTAACAGGATCCGCAATGCAGACAATCCCCATGATTTCAATTATCAGCAATACATGGCCAGGAAGGGATTTTATGCACAATGTTATGCCGGCAAGGATCAATATACCATTATCAAAAAGGGAAATCAAAATATCATAAAACAAAACATCCGAAAAATCCGCAAACACATCCTGAAGTCCCTGAAAGGAAAAAAACAGGATGCAAAAGAATATTCTCTTGCCGCGGCCATCATCCTGGGCTTTGATGAAGACCTGGATCCTGAAACCAGGGCTTCCTTTGCCGGTGCAGGTGCCATGCACATACTTTGTGTATCAGGGCTGCATGTTGGGATCATATATCTGTTTTTCAGCAGCCTGCTGGGTTTCTTCAAAAAATTTAAACACGGGAATCTCCTCCGGTCTATCCTGGTAATCATGATCATCTGGTTGTATGCCGCCATCACCGGGTTCTCTCCTTCGGTTTTGCGGGCGGCAAGCATGTTCTCGTTCGTGGCTGCCGGGAAAATGATACGCAGACAATCCTATATTTACAATACCCTGGCTGCCTCAGCCTTTTTGATCCTCCTGATCGATCCAATGTCTCTGTTTTCAGTTGGTTTCCAGCTATCTTATACTGCTGTTTTCTTTATTGTCTGGTTGCAGCCGGTTTTTTACAGATTATTCTATTTCAGCCATTGGCTCCCCGATCGTGCATGGGCAATTGTCACTGTTTCCGTAGCCGCAACAATGGGTACATTTCCCATATCTCTTTATTACTTTCATCTATTTCCCAACTATTTCATGCTTACCAACCTGGTGGTCATCCCCCTGTCCTTTCTCATTGTTTTCAACGGAATCCTGCTGATCCTTTTTTCTTTCTTTGAGATCGGACAAATTGTGTTCTCCTTCAGCCTGAAATTCATGATCATATCTTTGCACAAATCCGTTGCATTTATAGAAAGCATACCCGGTTCCACTTTCAGGGATGTCTATCTGAGTGAGACAGAGCTCTTTTTCCTGTATGTTATCATGATGTTGTTTTTTACGATGATCATTCAACGGAATTATAAACTGATAAAATATGCAATGTCTATATTGCTTCTCGTATTGTTGTATAATACCCTGAATAAATTCTCAGAAATCAGTCAAGCTGAAATGATTGCCTACAACATCAACAAAGGCATGGGTGTGGATTTCATTCAGGGAAAGCAACATTTCTTCCTAACTGACAGCAGTACGCTGAGAAATACATCCGGATTGAACTATGCTGTGAAAGAAAACTGGGTTGCACGTAAGCTTGAACTTGCCCGGTTTATCATGACAAACCAGGATTTTTCTTCTGATAACCTGCATAAAAAAGGCAATTTTCTAATTTTCAAAAACAAGCTCTTTTTGCTGCTTGAGAAAAAAGCTGATTGCCTGCTTCCTCATTCTCTCCAAATCGACTGCGTTTTGCTTTTAAATAATCTTCGGATGTCCCTAAAAGAAATTGACAGTCTTTTGTCACCCCGAAAAATCGTGATCACTTCAAAGATCTCAGATTATGCTTTCAGCAGATATACAACTGAATCTACCGCAACAGGCAGCACGATCCTGGATGGCAGACACAAAGCAATCATGGTAAAACTGGATTGAATGATCCATGTTTGAAGGCATTTTTGCAAACATTTTATATTTTTGCTCCTGAAAAATCAATTATGCCGGATAAACTGAACCTTATTATCGTTGATGATCATGAGATCTTTCGCAACGGATTGAAAATGGTCCTGGGGAAGTTGAAGTACGTCAACATTATAGCTGAGGCTTCGAACGGGAAAGAATTTCTTGAAATCCTTCCGGATCATGATCCCGATATCATCCTGATGGATATTGAAATGCCAGTGATGAACGGTATAGAGGCCACCGAAGAAGCCATGAAACGAAATCCTGATTTGAAGATCATTGCCCTCACCATGTTCAACGACGATGAATACATTCAAAGCATGATTGATGCAGGCGTAAAAGGCTTTCTCATCAAGAATATCAAAAAGGATATCCTCGACCGGGCTTTACAGGAAGTGTACAAAGGAGGCAATTATTATTCACAGGAACTGATGCAGTTTTTTACCAGGAGACTTACGACCGGGGAAGAGAAAAGCCCGGAGGAGGAACTGAATATTACGAAACGTGAAAAAGAGATCCTGCAACTCATGGCCGAGGGCATGAACAACAAAGAAATTGCCGACAATCTTTTTGTAAGCGAAAGAACCATCATCGGCCACAAATCCAACCTACTGGCCAAAAGCGGTTGTAAAAACACCATTGGTCTGCTTGCTTATGCGATTAAGAATAAGCTGGTGGAGATTTAGCTGACTGGATGCTGGAGAGAGATGGTCGTTTTGGAGGATGTAGGTGGATTTTTGGGTTTTGGATTATAGATCAAATATCCAGTATCAAGTATCGATCAAACTTCCACCCCAAAAACTGACCGGATCAAGTAACCGATGCCAAAACTGATCACCGATACACCCAGACTAATGGCAGCCATCTCAAGAAAATTCTTTTTAAAGGGAACATCTTTGGCGATGGATGTATAATAATTAAATCCCATGATGATCAGGATGGCAGCGGCAATGGTGATAATCAGCGCGATGATGTAGTTCGAGATCAGCAAAAATGGTAAGATCAGTATGATCACGGTAAACAAATAGGCAAAACCTGTATATATTGCTGATTTAACAGGTTTGTTGTCATGAGGTTCGGATTTCTTGGAAAGGTATTCTGAGGAGGCCATGGAAAGAGCTGCAGCAATTCCGGTAACCAGCCCTACCATTGCAATGAGTCTGGTGTTCTGCAGAGCCAGGGATAATCCGGCAAGGGCGCCGGTCAGTTCAACCAGGGCATCATTCAGTCCAAGGACAATAGAATCAACATAATCAAGCCGCTCTTCCCGGATCATTTTCAGCAATTCCTGTTCATGCTTTTCTTCATCCGAAATGATAGGCCCTATGTCTGGAAGGATACCGGACAATTTCTCGTAGGCCAGTTGTGCAGTATCTTCCCCCTTTTCCATGAGTTTAAGACCAAAGGTAATTCCCAGAATGCGTATGATCCAATAGAATTTAAAAATGGTCCAGCGCTTAGGCTTTACTTCCTGTTCACTTTTTTCCTTAAAGTAATCATAATGGGACTTTTCTTCTTCGGCGATTTTGAGGAGTATTTCCCGGTTTGATTTATTTTTTTGCCTGTCGGCAATTTTTCTGTAGATAAAGTATTCGGTGATCTCATTCTTTTGTGCTTCCAGCAGTTTTTTTATTGTTTCACGACTAAGCTGCTCCATGGATTTAATTTTTTCTGGCATTCAGGATTGTCTTGCAAATGAATTCAGCGGCATGGCCATCCCCGAAAATGGGCGGGAAAAGTATTCCTTTGGAAGTCCGGAAATATTTCCAGGCATCATATATACTTTTTTCGTCTGCATCGCTAACAATGGCTGTTTTGTTTTCAACAATCTCCACCCATTCGGTTTGTGCACGCATGATGATACAGGGTTTCTGGAAAAAATAAGCTTCTTTCTGCACGCCTCCCGAATCCGTGAGGATCATTTTTGCATTTTTTTCCAGTGCGATCATATCCAGGAATGAGACAGGTTCGATGATTTTGATGTTGACTTTTTTGGAAATGCGTTCATTCAGGCTGTCTGTCAGATTTTGTTCCATCTTTTTAGAGGTCCTGGGGTGGAGGGGCAGTACAATGTCCATATGGCTTTCATTCGCGATTTTCAGGATTCCCTTGAAAATGGCTTTCAACCTGTCAGGGTCATCCGTATTGTTGTCGCGGTGGATGGTTCCGAGCAGAAATTTGTCTTTTGAAAGATCGTTCCTTTTTAACACCTCAGATTTTTCTTCAGCGATTTCCGAAAAAAAGAGGGAGTTGTCGTACATCACGTCACCGCAATGAAAGATTCCCGGATGGTCGATGCTGAAAGGTGTTTTGTTGGCAGGATTGAAGCCTTCGCGCACCAGGTTGTTGTAACCTGTTTTGGTAGGACTGAAAAGCAGGGTGGAAGCATGATCGCATACGATACGGTTGATCTCTTCAGGCATTTTTTTATTGAAAGACCTGAGCCCGGCTTCCACGTGTATCACGGGTATGTGTATCTTTGAGGCAGCCACGGCTCCCGCCAGAGTAGAATTGGTATCACCATAGAGAATAAGAAAGTCAGGCTTATATTCTTGCAATACTTTTTCGATACCTTCGATCATCTTTGCCGTTTGTACCCCGTGGGAAGCAGAACCTACGTTCAGATTGATATCCGGCTCGGGAATGCCCAACTCATCGATAAACACCTGCGACATATTGCGGTCGTAGTGCTGGCCGGTATGCACAATGAACTCCACAATACGATCCGAAAATTTCTCCCGGATGGCCCGGCTTAAGGCGGCGGCTTTGATGATTTGAGGACGGGCTCCTATGATTGTGACAATTTTTATCATTCTAATTTTGAGTTTTGAGTTTTGAATTATGCCGGTTTAATTTCCCTGCGAGGTTTTAATGATAGAGGTTAGTATTTTAATAATCTCATCATTCTCCTGTAATGGTAATTAAAAATCATAAACTATTATTTTACTGGCGATTAATAATCTAATCCAGTATTTTGTTTCACGGGCTTCTTTTGATGCTATTGCCATTTTGTTAATAAAATCTTTTCTTCTTGTCCCAGATGTAGACTCCTCCACATTTGCAACAATACTGGTTCCTGACTTTATAATTTGTTTTGATATCACATATTCATTTTGCTCCTGCATATTTCTATATAAACTAATAATCTGTAGTGCAAATCTAAAACTCTTTTCCTGGATAATACCTGTTTTTATTTTTTTGATTCTTTATTTGTTTTTTGTCAACTCAAAACTCAAAATTCAAAACTCAAAACTAAATCTTCCCTTCATCCGCAAACGAGAAGTACTTCTCTTCCGCGATGATGACATGATCGAGGACGGAGATGTCGAGCATGTTGCCGGCGTCCCGAAGTTTCCGGGTTAGTTTGATATCGGATTCGCTGGGTTGCAGGGTCCCGGATGGGTGGTTGTGACAGAGGATGATGGATGAAGCGCTGTGGTCGAGAGCTCTTTTGAAGATCTTTTTGGGGTCGGCGATGGTGCCGGAAATGCCACCTTCGCTGATGTTGATCTTTTTCAACACTTTATTGCCCCGGTTGAGAAGCAATAACCAGAATTGCTCATAAATGGAATCGGCCAGTTCAGGATGAAAGATATCGAAAACATCCCTGCTGCTGGAGACTTTTGCTTTTTCCAGGGCTGTTGTAGCTCTCCTCCGGTTACCAACTTCCAGGGCGGCCAGCAGTGTAATTGCCTTGGCTTCGCCAATCCCGTCGATTTGTACCAGGTCGGGTATGCCGAGTTTGGATAGTTCTATCAAATTGTTGTGACATTTGTTCAGCAACTCCTTGCCGAGATCAAGTGCAGTTTGCTTTGTCGTTCCTGTTCGGATGAGAATAGCCAGCAATTCGGCATTGCTCAAAGCGGCTTTTCCTTTATGAAGCAGTTTTTCACGGGGTCTGTCATCCTCGGCCCACTGCTTGATACTTGTCTTTTTTGTATATTCTTCCATGACAATTTTTATGGGTTAATACCTTTAGCATGCAAATTGTCCTCAAAAAAGTGCAATAAAAAAAGCCTTTCGAAAAAAATCCGAAAGGCTCCTTTGATAGAAATACCTTCAATCTTCTATGATAAAGAATTGGCCTGCTTCATCAATTTGGATTTCAAATTGGATGCTTTGTTTTTGTGGATCACATTTTTCTTGGCAAGGCGATCAATGAATGAAACCACCTGTGAAAGCTTTTCTTCTGCCTCTTTTTTATCAGTCAGGCTGCGAAAACTCTTGAGTGCGTTACGCATGGTCCTGGCATAATAGCGGTTGTGCAGTCTTCTTTTATTGTTCTGACGAATTCTTTTCAATGCTGATTTATGATTTGCCATCTTTGCTTTTTGTTTAAATAACACTTCGTTTGGGCGTGCAAAGATAAAATATTATTTTGAATGATCATGAAATATTTTGTTTAAAATTTATTCCGGAAGGAATTGGTATAAGCAAAAAATATAAAAGATATTAACCCCAGGGTAGAACCCTGGACCCATTATTCCGATGCGGGGCATCAGGGAATTAAACCAAAGTCATAAAGTAATTTGCCTCCTTTAGCTCCTGATAAGAGAAATACTGACTTTGGTGCCGGTCTCCCCTTTATCAGGATCCATATTCGACAGGATCTGTATATCGCCCTGGTGCATCTTCACAATACCATAGCTAACGGCAAGTCCAAGCCCGGCGCCTTTTTCTGCTTTCTGGTCTTTCTTATAAAAAGGATCGAAAAGCTTTCCGATTTCTGTGCTTTCAATACCTGCTCCGTTGTCTTCGATGCTGATGACTACTTTCCTGCTTCCCGATGCCACTTTAATAAGGACATAACCTTCTTTGCGGATGGATTCGATGCTGTTGCGTGCAATGTTTTTGACGGCCTGTATCATCCTGGAGGTATCCAGGTAAAGGCTGGGGTCGGATGGATCTTTTTCAATCCTGAGGTCCACATGGTCAGGGATGATCAGCTCCCGGGCACAAATGTCGATCATTTCATTGATATTGGTTTCCTTCAGTATCATTTTTGTGTCGGTGGAAAAATTCATGATGCCCGACAGTGTGCTCTTACCTTTCCGGGCTTCCCTGGAAATGATATCCAGGTTGCGGTAAACGCTTGAGTCCTTATCAAAACTTTCCTGCAATTGTTTCGCTTTTTCCAGGATGGCGTTCAAAGGTTTGCCAACTTCTTTGAAAATACCGGCAGAGAGTTGCCCCAGCTCGGCCAGTTTTTCGGATCTGCGCAGGGCTTCTCTGGCAGAGCTCAATTTCCGGTTGGAGGTTTCCAGGGCATTCAAAAAACGGTGAATGCTCTCGGAAGTAATAAAATACACGAAAACAGAAAGAGCCACCAGGATGATGAGACCGATGATAATGGAGTTTCGGATGATCTTGTTGATGAGGGGCCTGGCTTCGATCTCGGGGTCGATGGTTGCGGCCACGTAAAAATGAAAATCTTCGAAATAATTGAAGGCAGTCAGGCGGTGGCTTTTGGTTGTGGGAGAATAATAGCGGAGCGTACCGTGTTTCATGTCCATGATCTCGTGCATGAAATCCAGGTGCGACCAGTCTTCCCCTTCCGAAACCGGGTGGATCACGAAAACTGCATTGTCATCAAAAACGTAGGGAAAGCCACTGATGCCAATGGTAGTTCCCATGACGATCTCCCTGAGTTTTTCAATATCTTTTTCTTTGCTCCCCACATAAAGCGCCCCGATGATCTCCCCGTTTTTCAGAATGGGTTCGTATGCCGTGATATACCAGTCATTCACCACATAGGCCCGGCCGATATAGGTTTCATTGTTTTTTATGGTTTTTACTACCGGGGAATTATTCGGAATAAAGGTTCCAATGGCACGAGTACTGTCTTTTTTCAAAACATTGGTGGATATCCTCAGCAACCCGCTGTCGATTTTCTGGAAAATGGTGATGGTGCCCCCGAAAAGAGATTGCATTTTATCTACAAATTCAAAATTTCCCTGGAGTTGATTTCCGTTATGAACCCATTTTTTTACCTCTACAAGATGTTGTTCTCCCGTGATCTGGTTGGTAGCAGAAATTTCAACATTGTCATCTTGTACCTTCAGCTTCCTGGCAAAGAAATAATCATCGGCCACGTGCAGATCAGTTTTTACCTTTTCAAGTTTCAGGGCGTATTCCCGCTCAAACATTTTCATCAGGTTGTGAACCTCGAGTTTGAGATTTTCTTCAATGGAATCGTATAAAGTATTGCGGGCAATATTGATGGAAATGATGGTAATGGCCACAATGGAAATGATGATCCCGGCAAAGATCGGGATGAACAACTGCAGCTTCGGTGGCAGATTGAGCTTCATGGTGCTAAGGTAGGAAGAAATTTTCAAGTTGCAGGTTGCAGGTTGCAGGTTGCATGTTGCATGTATGTCTATGCCTAAATAACGTTGACCGTTTTCTTTGATTTTTTCAACTTCTGAGTATTTAATTCAAGAGCGATATTTGAACCAGAAGGATTGTTGTCCTCAGCCCGAAGGGCTGAAAATTCCTTCTGGTTCTGAGTTTT
>JAIOZK010000007.1 GCA_021740625.1 Bacteroidales bacterium | reverse complement strand
ACATCGTATTAATCTAACAGGTGAATCTTTGAGAAAGGATATTTTGAATGAAAATTAAATATTTTTATTAAAATTGCAGGGTCTTTTGAAGTGGCACCCTTAGACCGAAATCCGTGGCATGGTTAGACCGAAATACTCAGTAGAAATCACGCTGCACTTCGATCTGGTAAGTATAGAATTTGGAACTGCGCAGTTTTTGCCGGTTCCTGCCATCCCAGAGATCGATGAACCTTGCATTGCTGGTGTCGCGCAGACTTTCTACCATGTCGTAAAGCAACTCTCTGGCAGGCTTTCCTGTGGTCTGCTTCTCAATCCTGTAATAAATGCCCAGGCTACCCGGATCATTGTCAGGCACCCGGATAAATTCTAAACCACTGGCTTCAAAGAAGACCTGGTTCAGGCCGGCAACATTCAAGTTCTCAAATTCTTCCCTGCTGTAATTATAAGGATTCACGGAAGAAACATCGATGAAAAGGTGTTCGATGGGCAAGCTTTCGGTCAGGTACCATCTACCCTCGATTTGCCGTGCGATCAGTACCCAGGGGATGGGCTGGTCTTCCTGGTTGATGAAGTTATAGCGTAAGCGGACGTATTCCCCGAAGAGGGCCTTGCTCAGCAATTCGAAATTCTTAAAGTCAGCATAGGCTTCTGCTGCCTGATCGATGTCGATGATGTTTCCCAACTCTTCTTGTGTTTCCGGGTCATACAATTGTTCCAGCTCCCCCAAATTCCCCTCCCTCATAAAGAGGAAATGGTAAAGCACCAGGAACTCCGGGTTCCTAAAAGAGCCATTGTTGAGGGGATGCTCCATCAGGTTCAGCCCGATGCCGGCTGCATAGGGAGCAGCATATTCTGAAGCTGCCAGCACAGGCTCTCCATTATTCTCCAGCAAGGGGTAGATCTTGTTTTGGAGGTCGGGGTCGATGTTTTGTGCTTTAACACCTGCCGAAAAAAGCAGCATGATGATTAGAATTATGTTTTGTATGCTTTTCATTTATCTATTAATCTTTAATGTTCCATATAAATCCGGGTCACACCGAGCGCCACGCCTACCGGCAGTCGAGGTGGAACTCAGCCGAACACCCCATTGCCTATGTCACACCGAGCGTAAACCCTTAGTCACATAAAGCCTTCACCCGTTGTCACACCGAGCGCCATGCCTGCCGGAAGGCAGGAAGTCGAGGTGCGCCCCTAGTCTTCATCTCCCCATACAAGCAAAGAACTCACCCTGCCCCAGGTTCAAAAGATTAACTATCTGGCAAATCAACCAATGAATACAAAACATCTCGACTTCGCTCGATGTGACCTGAGTTCATAATGCCAAGCATTTAAGTCAAGTCATAAGTCATCAACAATTCGACCAGCCCGGCATAATGGTGATCAGCCACTCTTTAGAAAAAGACTTGCCCATGAACACAAAGGTCAACCTGGCAAATCCTTCCAGGCTCCCGTAACCAACACATCCACCCTGCCCGGTACACACACAACATTTCTTATAGCCTTTAGCAGAAATGGAAGTCTGTGCACCCATTTCCGCACTGGCTTCTACTTCCCAGGTTTTATACGGCCATATCTCCAGCTCGATCACCGCTTCTATCTTTCCTTCAAACTTTACTTCGAGTCCAACGGTAGCCTGTAAATTGAAAGTAACACAACCCGGGCAATCCCCGTTGTATTTTTTCCCGGTAGCTGATGCTGTTCCTGATGGGTTCAGGGTGATCTTCGGCCCAAGGGAGATCTCCGCATGGATGTGATAGATTCCGTTCCACTGGTGTGAAAAGCTCCAGCTCCAGCCCGGAACATTCACGGTTACAGAGACACCAGCCGAAACAGAAAAACCATACTCTTCCCATTCAACAGGCTCTGCACAGGGATCCGGCAGGCAGCATTCCTCTCCTTTGGTCAGCGATCCCTGCCCTTCCAGGCTGAACTCCATTTCACTGATCATGGGAGCGGCTGAGGCCATGCCGGCCACCGAATTGGCAATGCTTTCGATTTCAGCAGGGACCGAAATACTGACCGTAGTGGTTAAGGGACTGGCCTTGCAACATTCCGAACTATCAACACCGGTAATGTCGTATTTTACATAACTGCAGGCCGTGCAGGTAACATCGTCTTCCCCGAAATGATCTCCTGGATCAGTATTCGTCTCACAATCTGTGCTTCCTTCCGGAGGTTCCCCCATATTACCACAGTGCTCAAAAGAGCCGGCAGGCTGCCAGCCACTGTCCTCATTAGTACCATCGCTGCATACAAGAGTGTTGCGTGTAAATTTATCATAGTTGGTTTTCGGACAACAGCATTCATCCTCTGCAGCAATATATAATTTCAAGTAGCTCTCCGTCTTTTGCTTGATAAAAGAGATATTATCGGAATCTGTAATGACAAAGAGCCTGTCCTGCTGTATGCCTGCCTCCCTGACAAAGGAAAACTGTTCAAAATATTCAAGCAGGCTGCGTGTCTTTTGCAATTCACTTTTATCGATACTCCCGGATGTTAACTTAAGCAGTTCTTCCGGATATTTTTCCTGGCCGGCATAAAGAACAAACGGCAAGAGGAGGAAGATCAGGGGCCCTATGTTTTTTATCAATCTTTTCATGATCTCATTCAGTTTTGGATGGTAAGGCTTCCAGTGTGAATTCCAGGCGGATCCTTTCATTTTCTTCATTGATCAGGACAGGATCTTGAACACTCAGGTAAGCATCCACATTGCTGCTGGCCAACTTATATTCCCCGTAAGGGATATTAAAGATCCGGAACTTGCCGTGTTTGTTAGCATAAAAGTTCCGCCACTGTTCATCCCGGTAATCTGCCTTCTTTTCCGTGATGGAAACCAGGGCATACCTCCTCAGGCTGGTGTCGGCCGAAATGATCTGCCCGATGATCTCTCCGGGCCCCGTATTGCTGTACTCCAGGATCCCTTTTGATTTCTCAACGACTTTGGGGGCTGCCATATCCTCTTTTGCTCCTGTGAGCTCATAGGTCTTCACCCCCAGCAGGCTGACTTCAGCAGAAGAGCAGGCAAAAAAGCACAGGATGGGCAGGATTAAAAAGGCATTGATCAGTTTATATATTGGATGTTTCCGCTTCATTTCATTTAAAATCAAAATTTGACAACAGGATGGGGATCACGAAACGCAGGGTTTCCGTATTGGTGTCGTATACCAGTTGATAGGTATCCATGATATGCTTGAGGATTCTGGGTTTCAGGAAACGCCAGGTAAAGCCAAAGATCTGGCTGTTGGTGCCCAGTTCTTCGAAATAGGCCTGCTGGTCGATGCGCCGCTGGTAATAAGCCCCCAGGGCGATAAAATTGAATTCCCTTTCGATCCTCACCTCAAAGCCATAAGGGATCTCGTCGAGAGAAAGCAGTTTGCCTGCTTTGAACCCAAGTTGAACTTTTTCGATCACCGGACGGTAAAAAAAGTAAGCGTAATTAACCAGGTAGCGGGTGCCTTCCATCTCACCCAGCTGCGCAGCAATGCCAAACTTCTTATAAATGTTCTTCCGGTAGGAAACGTACAAATTGCGTATCCTGGCTTCCTCATCTCCTTCAATGATGTCGTTGCTATGGGCATTGAAACGCAGCGCAAGGCTTTTGTCTTTCAGCAGGGGCATATTCAGATCCACCAGCAAGCCATGAAAAGAATAGGGCTGGCGGTATAGCTCCAGGTTTTCACTGATCAGCCGGATGTCCTTAAAGACCGGGTACCATTCGATTCGGCCTGCCTTGACCAGCAAATTTGTCCCATTTTTAAACAAAGGAAACCATCCCTTATGAGAAAAAGAATGGGCATATTGCAGATATACCTGGGAAAAATCATTCTCTGTAGCCTGGTCAGGGAAAAAGCGGGATTTGTTCTCAATCAGCAAGCCCAGGCCCGAACGGGTATACAACTGTCCCCTCAGGCGCAGCTCATTCAGGCTTTGACCGGTGAGCCCATCATTGAACTCCCACATACCATAAGTCAAAGCATCAAAGCTGGCACCAGTGGGCTTCAGGAAAAAATCACGGTCCTGGCCACTTACATTCACATGAAAAAATAACCCTGCTAATAAAAGGATCAAAGACAAACCCCCGGAGATGGTTTTGGCTAACATACTTTACCCCTTGAAAGAGAGAACAATATACGAAATTAAACATCGAATGTCAATAGATATGATGTGATATTTCTTCCGGGAAGAATACCGGAATACGCTTTCCGAGTAGCGCAAGCCTGTTAAGCCAGAGCTTTGGGATGGGAGGACCGTGGTGCGTTGCCTTGAGGCGATATTGCGTTACCCCATAAATCGTTAAGTCGTTACATCGTGCCATCCTGCCTGCCGTCAGGCACGGCTTTCAATCGCGCAATTCATTATCCACAGAAAAGAATCATCCACAGATGTTCACAAATAGTACACAGATTTACACAGATAAAGATTTGTGGCTATCTGTGGGATTATCTGTGCATATCTGTGGATAAATAAAAATCCGCGAATCCGCATCATTTGTTTATTTTTGCATAAAATAGTGTACTATGAGTACAGAATTTGGCTCTAAAATAAACAAGCTTCTCCATCTTCAGCCTCCCGGGGTGGTGCTAACAAGTAGTTGGTTAAAAAAACAAGGATATAGCTCTGAACTTTTAAGAAAGTATCGCAACAACCATTGGTTGACAAAAATAGGAAATGGTGCCATGATCAGGAGCAAGGATGCTATTGATTATTTAGGTGCCATTTATGCTTTACAGCAACAATTAAATTTAAATGTACATCCTGCAGCAAAAACGGCTCTCTCGCTATTGGGTAAAACACATTATCTTGAACTCAGTGCTGCAAAGGTCTTCCTGTTTGGAAAAAGCAAAGAAACATTGCCTACCTGGTTTAACAATCAGAAATGGGAAGTTGAAGTAATCTATGTGACTTCTTCCTTTCTTCCTGCCGAAAAAGGGCTTGTTGAGTATGAACATAAAAGCTTCAAAATAAAAATTGCTTCAGCAGCCCGTGCTATGATGGAATGTTTGTATCTGGTACCTCAAGATCAAGATTTTTTAGAATGTTTTCAAATAATGCAGGGCTTAACCAATTTGGCTCCAAATACCACACAAGACTTACTTGAAACCTGTACCTCTGTGAAGGTGAAAAGGCTCTTTCTTTACCTGGCCGAAAAATCAGGGCATGATTGGTTCAACCGGCTTGATATTAATCGCATAAATTTGGGAAGAGGGAATCGAAGTCTGCTGTCCAATGGCGTTTATATAAGTAAATATAAGATAACTGTTCCTAAAATAATGGAAGTTGATGAATACCCGGAAATATGAGAAACAGGTTCATCTATTACTGTCAGTGCTTCCACTGGTAGCCAAAGAAAACTGCTTTGCCTTACATGGTGGGACAGCAATCAATTTATTTCATCACAATATGCCACGCTTGTCTGTTGACATCGATTTAACCTACCTGCCGGTTGAAGACAGGGATACTTCTATTGCCAATATCAATAAATCACTGCATCGTATAAGTCAACAAATTGAATCTTTTCTGCCGGATACTTCTACTCTTCACTTGCATAAAGAAGCCAAACTGATTGTTTCTGACAGAGAAGTGAGTATTAAAGTTGAAGTAAATACAATCAAAAGAGGATGTTTTAAACCCCCTGTAACAAAGGCATTGTGTGAAAATGCACAAAGAAAATTCGAAGCCTTCTGTGAAATGCAGTTGGTTGACAATGGTCATTTATTTGGAGGAAAGATATGCGCCGCGCTGGATCGGCAGCACCCCAGAGATTTGTTTGACATTAATAAAATGTTTAAAATTCAGCCTTTTGACGATGAGCTGAAAAAAGGATTCATTTTTTACCTGGTGAGCTCAAACAGACCAATTGTTGAAATGCTTTTTCCACATTTACAATGGAAATTGCTTAACGTAAAACATTTTAAAACTCAAAACCCGGTAAGGCATAAGCAATTGTTTTCCGAGCTTGAAACCAAACTTGCGAAGTGCAAAAGATATTAACTTTGGGATATCGTTAAATCAAAACAATGGCAACGTTTACCGTAAAAATAAATACCAGAAGCAAAAAAGCCAGGTACCTGCTTGGGCTGATCAATGAATTATCTAAAAATGACAAAGGGATAACTGTTTTAGAGGAGAAATCCGAATTCATGAAAAGCCTTGATCAGAGTTTCAAAGAATTAAGTCTTGCCGAAGAAGGAAAAATAAACCTTAAATCTGGAAGAGAAATCGTGGAAGAGTTATGATATGGATTTTTAGCTGAGTGATCGGATCACTGGCTGGCTCAGACTCACAACCAACTACTCACCACTCACCACTCACCACTCAAATTCTGCGATCATCTATGCAAAATAACATCCTTTTGCGACTTTGAACCTTTGCGTGAAAAATTACAAGACACGTCTTGCAAACGCACGCCAGCTGAGCACCACAGCCGTCAGGCTGAGCACCACAGCCGTCAGGCTGATCATCATACCCGTCAGGCTGAGCGGAGTCGAAGCCCCCTAACTTGCTCATTACCCACGCATCTCGACTACCTGCCTGTCGGCAGACAGGCGCTCGATGAGATAAAAAGGGAAAATGGAAAAGGGCAAAGAGCAAAGCAATCGTTGAATTATTTGAATTAATAGTCATATAGATATGAGTTACCAAGGATTTCGCGATTTTCCTGCGCAATTCATCCGTTGACTAAAGACAATCAATGAAATGTATTATTGTTTAATATGAATTTGACGGGTGAACCCATTTTGCTTAGTTCATAAAGCAAAATATTTATATATTTGCTTAATTAATTAAGCAGTTTATGGATTACTTAAAAGAAAAGTTCAGGAAAAAAATCTCAGGGGTTTCATTATCACAGGCTTACTGAATTGACAGATGATTTTGTGAAAAGAGGAGGGCGATTTCTTTTTCTTGATGAAGTACATAAGTATCCTGACTGGTCAATTGAGATCAAAACATTTATGATGATTATCCGGATTTGCGTATTGTATTTACCGCATCTTCCATGCTGGAAATCCTGGACGCCAGGGCAGATCTCAGTCGAAGGGCCATTGTTTATAAAATGCAGGGACTTTCCTTCCGTGAATATCTGAACTTTACTCAAAACACTGATCTCAAGAGTTATCCGCTAAATATTATTCTTACACAAACCTTGCTTATGCAGTAAACCTGCACCCCGATATGGGTAATATGAGAGAAACCTTTTTTTTAAACCAATTACAATATCATCATAAAATATCATATCCTGAAAAAGGAGATTTTATTATAGAAGATAAGTGGCTGTTTGAAATAGGTGGCAAAAACAAGAACCTAAAACAGCTTGAAGGCTGGCAAAAAGAAAATGCTTTTGCTGCAATAGATGGAATTGAATATGGCGGCGATCAGCGCATTCCCCTTTGGCTGTTTGGGTTTTTGTATTAAAGAAAAATAGAGGTGAGATTTGAGAGATGAGCGGTGAGAGATGAGCGGTTGGAGATGTGAATGCCACCCTGGCTGCCTCTATTACAGCCAAAAAACTCTGGATCAAGGTCTGCCACATCGAAGCCGGCCTGCGCTCCGGCGACCTTCAAATGCCCGAAGAGATCAACCGCCTGGTCACCGATCGCCTCTCCGATTTATCCCGAGAAATCCTTTATATTTAACGGGGCCTCCTCCTCACATCCGATAAACTCTCCATCGATAACCTCCGCAAAGAAGGCACCCCCGAAGAAAACATCCGGTTCGTCGGCAACATCATGATCGACACCCTGGAAGCGAATAGGGAGAAAGCAGCAAAACTCGAAATAGAAGATATTAACAATCCGAATTTCCTTACTGATTTAAAAAATATTACAGATTTCAGATTTCAGATTATGGGGTCATAACAATGCACCGACCTTCCAATGTAGACGAGAAAGAAATACTAGAACCAATCATAGATTTTCTCTGTGATGAAGTAGCTTCAGATATGCCGCTGCTCTGGCCGATACATCCTCGAACCCAACAAAGGCTGAAAGATTTCGGACTCTGGGAAAAAGTCTCCGGTACAAAAGACCTCATCCTCATGCACCCCATCGGCTATCATGAAATGCTCCGTCTCAACATGGATGCCAGCATCATGCTCACCGACAGTGGCGGACTGCAGGAAGAATGCACCGTCCTGGGAACCCCCTGCCTCACCCTGCGCTGGAACACCGAGCGTCCCATCACCCTGCGGGAACATGGCGGCGCTTCTGTCCTGGTGGGAAACAACATCAAACGCATCCGGGATGAATACCGCAATACCCTTTCGCAACAACGCAAGCCTGTGAGGCCGGAGCTTTGGGATGGGGGGACTGCTGGGCGGTGTTTAGAAGCGATTTTGCGAAAAGGCTGAACACCGCGTCCGTCAGGCAAAACACCTCGCCCGTCAGGCTGAGCGGAGTCGAAGCCCCGTAAATAGCTAACCAACAGCGCATCTCGACTACCTGCCTGTCGGCAGACAGGCGCTCGATGTGACTGAGAGTCGGATTATCCAGAGGAGTGAGAGATGAGAGGTGAGGAGTGAGAGATGAGAGGTGAGCAGTGAGAGGTGAGAGGTGAGTTTGCCAGTTTCAGAGCATAAAATACTAATACCATGAGTCAGATTAATAGTTTTAGGGATTTGATTGTATTTCAGAAGGCTTATGAAGTTTCAATGGAAATATTTGAAATAACAAAAGAATTTCCCAAGGAAGAAAAGTATTCCCTTACTGATCAAATTAGACGATCCTCAAGATCTGTTACCTCAAACATAGCCGAAGCCTGGGCCAAAAGGATTTATGTGAAATCTTTTGTCAGCAAGCTGAGCGATTCTCTGGGAGAAGAGTATGAATCAGAAGTCTGGCTGGACTATTCCAGAGATTGCCATTATATTAACCTTGAGACATATAATTCATTAATAAACAAATACGACGAAGTCCGCAAAATGCTAATCGCAATGATCAACAGTCCAGAAAAATTCTGCAAGTGAGAAACTCTAAGAATAAACGATCCCCTAACTCACTACTCATCTCTACTCATCTCTCATCTCTCACCGCTCAAATTAACCTGTCAATTTTGTACAAATTGAAAATTATTTTTTAAATTTGTACAAAAAGCAAAATGTATTACAAACGGGATTTAGAACATAAAATTCAGGATTCACTTCAAAACAATCCGGTTACAGCCATTATTGGTCCCCGCCAGTGTGGTAAGTCAACCATGGTAAAACATTTGCTTGAAAAGGAAAAGGAAAAACTATATCTTGACCTGGAAAGGCCATCGGATTTAAACAAGTTGGAAGATCCCGAATGGTTTCTTGAAAGCCAGAAGGAAAAACTTGTTTGCCTTGATGAAATCCAGCGAAAACCTGATTTGTTTTCGCTTATCAGGAGTCTGGTTGATCAGGACCGCCGTCCCGGCAGGTACCTGATCCTGGGATCGGCCAGCCGTGATTTGCTGAGACAAAGTTCCGAATCCCTTGCAGGACGGATCTCTTATAAACGCTTAAGCCCTTTCCTATGGAGTGAGATTTCACATCATGTGAGCCTCGAAACATATTTGTCAAGGGGCGGTTTTCCCCTTAGTCTTTTGGCTGGCAGCGATAAAATATCCTATGAATGGCGTCAGGATTTTATAAGTACTTTCCTGGAAAGGGATCTGATGCAATTTTCGGGATTCGCACCTGCAACAATGAGAAGATTATGGCAAATGCTGGCCCATATGAATGGGCAGACAATCAACTATTCTTCCTTATCAAAATCACTGGGCGTTAGTCATACTACCATTAAGAACTACGTGGATTTGCTGGAAGGTACATTCATGCTTGTGCAAATAAAACCTTATACCGCCAATACGAAAAAGCGACTTGTAAAATCTCCCAGGATATACCTGGCAGATACCGGCTTGGTAAATGCCCTGTTACAACTTAGAGATTTTGATCAGGCTGCAGGACATCCCGGCTTTGGCGCCCTGTGGGAAACCCTGGTCATAAACAACCTTGTAAATCATTTTCCGGATCTTAATTTTTCTTTCTACCGGACCAATCACGGCTCAGAAATCGATCTGGTAGTAAGTAATGCCAATAGAAAAATTACCATTGAATGCAAAGCATCACTTTCTCCGCGGCTTTCAAAAGAAAATTATGAAGCCATTAAAGATATTGATCCACTGAAGACTTTTATCGTTATCCCGTCAACAGATTCCTACTATCCTCTTAAAAGAAACATTGATGTAATTTCACTGGAAGCATTGATACAGAAAATGCGGAATATTTTTTGAACAAAAGCCTCATCAATGCTTTATGTGAATATGCCCGCAAACATCCCGACCTTGCGGAGATATTGAAGACACCTGGTCTTTTGTAAATTCGCGGTTCACGTTTTTTCTCGTGCATTCGTCCCTTCGCACGTTCGCACTATCGCTCTTACCACCTCCCCACCTTTTCAGTTTCTTACTTCCGTCGAAAAAACATCTTCCAGGGAAAATCCTCTGTATTCTTTTCGACTTCTGCCGAGCCTGTTTTCCAGAATTGAGGCTTTTGCCTTGAGTGCCTCATTCACAGATGTTCACAAATAATACACTGATATACACTGATAAATATTTGTGTCAATCTATGGGATCATCTGTGTGAATCTGTGGAAAAATAAATATCCACAGATGTTCACAAATAGTACACAGATTTGCACTGATAAAGATTTGTGTGTATCTGTGGGGCATCTGTGTGAATCTGTGGATTCATTTTAAAATTCTATCGATTGAGCGATTGCACGCCATGCCTGACGGCAGGCAGGATTGAACGATATTCGAAGTAGGAGGAACGGAGCGAATTGAGCAGTGTATTTATTTTCCACAGATGTTCACAAATACCTCACAAATTAACACAAATACCCATCTGTGAAAATCAGTGAAAACATCTGTGCACATCTGTGGAAAAAACTTTCAGCAAATAACTCACCGCTCAATCAGAGCTTATTAATTAAACTTTCGTTTCAAACGAATTAAAAATAGTATATTTGTTCTTTAGAAACGAACAAATATATTTATCCCAATGAATAAAGACCGTCTCAAAGAAATCATGCTGGATCAGCAGGAGGTGTTTAATAAGCAAACACAGCTGATTTCCCGTGATGTCAATCTGGAAAAATATATATCAACCGGATTAATTGTTATCATTTCAGGAATCAGGAGGTGCGGAAAATCATCTTTACTCTACCTGATCAAAGAAGCCATGAAACTCACTGAAGCCTCCTATTGTTATTTTAACTTTGATGATGAACGCGTTCAGCCGGAAAAGGCGGTTTTTGAGGAGATTATAAGCCTGCACCTCGAGATGTACGGTCAAGAACCTGTGCTTTTTTTTGATGAAGTGCAAAACATATCCGGATGGGAGAAATTTATAAACCGTATGTACGAGCAGGGCCTCAAGGTATTTGTGACCGGTTCCAATGCAAAATTGCTGAGTTCGGAAATTTCGGGCAGTCTCACGGGTAGGAACAGGGTGTTAAGACTTTTTCCTTTTTCTTTTTCTGAATACCTCAGATACATTGATCATACCTACCACCCTGAGCAACTCAGCCCGAAGAAAAAAGCCTTTTTATTGAAAGATCTTAACAAATACATGAAAACCGGTGGTTTTCCAATGGTCGTAAAAGAAAATGATACAGAACTTATCAATGCCTATTTTCAAGACGTTCTTTATCGGGATATCGTGGCACGTTACCGGTTAAGCCAGGTAAATGAGATCAGGCAAATCGGGCTTTATTTTGCATCCAACACAGGAAAATTATTTTCCTACGCCACATTGCAGGAAGTTTCCGGTATTAAGAGCACCAGTTCGGTAAAAGATTATCTGGACTATTATGAACAAACTTTCCTGTTTTTTTTCCTGAAAAAATTTGATTTTTCAATAAGAAAACAACAGATGAACCGGCGTAAAGTATATGCCGCTGATCCTGCTGTGGTAAACCGCTTGGGTTTCAATTTTTCTGAAAATAAAGGAAGGGTACTTGAGAATATTGTTTACCTGGAATTGATCAGACGTAACAAAGAAGTGTACTATCATTCGGGAAAATACGAGTGCGATTTTCTGATAAAAGAAGGATTAAAGATTACTTCAGCTATACAGGTAGCATACAGACTTCATAGCGGAAATTATGAACGGGAATACCGGGGACTGAAAGAAGCCATGAAAGCCTGTGATGTTGATTCAGGTTTATTGCTGGTTTATGAAAAAGATGAAGACCTACCATCAGGAAAAGGAATTGAAATAATACCCGTTTGGAAATGGCTCCTCGAACCCAGCGAATAGATTAGGACTTAGCGCGAACTCCTCTGGAGTGAATTGTAACTGATCCAAGATCCTGATAAATTCTGCAAATAGCTCCTTACTCCTTACTCATCTCTCATTGCGGAAAGTCAACAATGGTAAAATATTTGCTTGAGACGAAAAAGGAAAAACTATACCTTGACCTGGAAAGACCATCCGATTTAAGCAAGCTGGAAGATCCCGAATGGTTCTTGATTTTTCTTTCTACCGGACCAATCACGGCTCAGAAATCGATCTGGTAGTAAGGAATGCCAATAGAAAAATTACCATTGAATGCAAAGCAACACTGTTTCCCCGGCTTTCAAAAGAAAATTATGCAGCCATCGATGATATTGACCCGATAAAAACTTTTATCGTTATCCCTTCTTTAAATTCCTCCTATCCTCTTAAAAGAAACATTGATGTGGTTTCACTGGAAGCATTGATACAGAAAATGCGGGGTATTTTTTGAGTTGAGCGGTGACAAAATCATCCGTGCCTGTCCCGCTGAAAGTGGGGAATCTCCGCCAATTAAGCGATTGTACGCCATGCCTGACGGTCAGGCAGGATATAACGATATTCGAAGTAGGGGAAGGAAGCAAAATGGGCAATGAATTTATTATCCACAGATGCACACAAATACCCCACAGATAAACACAGATACCCATCTGTGAAAATCTGTGAAAACATCTGTGTATATCTGTGGAAAAAAATTCCATACAACGAAAAAGAAAGTCCGTATAATCCCGAATTTATTAAAAAGGTTTATGATGCCGGGAAAGACAGGAAGGGTGCTTCAGTCCTGAACAGCGATGAGGATATAGACAATTATTTCAAGAATCTTGAAAGTGATACCATAGTAGTTGTTTCGGTCTCAGGACATTATTAGAAAATGCTAATATACATGTGCAACAACCCAAATAAATTTATTATCCACAGATTCACACAAATACCCCACAGATAAACACAGATACCCATCTGTGAAAATCTGTGAAAACATCTGTGTATATCTGTGGAAAAAACTTTCAGCAAATAATTAAAACCAGGAACAACCTTCCCAAACTCACTACTCACTTCTCATCTCTCATCGTTCACCGCCACTGGCTCCCCGAAAAAGTATTCAGAGATCAGAAAAACGCCAACATACATGAGTAACAACCCAAAAATTCGTGAAAATTCCTGCCTGCCAGGCAGGGCAGTCAGGTTCCCCGCCCCTTGGGGCGCTATTTAATCCGCCAGTAGGCGGACAAGTTTTTTCTTTTGATACCCAGCTGCTCTACGGCTGGGTTGTTCATTGACATCCTCTCCTTATACATTAGACATCGCCCTATGATCTGGATCGTACTGATATGCTGCCCTTTCAGGGCGCTGCCCCGTGCCGCTCAATTTTCCATGGTGCGTTGCACCATGCTATGTTATTTATGGCTTTCAGCCAGGCGGAGAAAGTGATTCTCTGAAATCATCCGGGAATATTCAATTTGATCATTGTTAGATTTTCGGAAAGTGATTGAACCAGGATGTGGCACCATTCATTTTCGGCCCGAAGGGCCAGCATACCTTAACACAGGGCATCACCCTGTGAACTGGATCGAACACATTGCTGCATTCATGATCTTCCTGCTGGGCCATACCATCTGGGACAGATGAACAGCCCTGAAACCCTCCCTGGATAAAGCATCCTCTGCAGAAGATAAGAACAAAAACCTCATCAATGCCCTCCGTGAATATGCACGCAAACATCCCGACCTGGCGGAGATCTTGAAGATGCATGGGCTTTTGTGAGTTATCCACAGAAAAGAATTATCCACAGATGTTCACAAATAGTACACAGATTTACACAAATAAAATTTGTGGCCATCTGTGGGATCATCTGTGCGTATCTGTGGAAAACAAACTCCGCTTCCAATCCAAAATGATCAGAAAACGTCTCCCCAATCCTCTCAAAAGACACCACCTCCAGCCCCTCACTCGCCATCACAAAATCAATCCGCAAAAACGGCAGCGGACCCGCATAGGTAAAACCAAAGCCGCTCCCCTGTTCCAGGAAAGCATCTCCTAAAAACTTCCTGAGATTCCTGTAGGTATAAGATGCCGGCGGATCGTTCAGGTCGCCGCAGAGGATGACCTCATGGGCACGATGCTGAAGAAAACCCTTCAGAACCGCAACCTGCCTTTCCCTTCGCTCAAAGCCTCTCAATAACTTCCTGTAAACATTTCCCGCAATTGCAAATAATTCCGGTACACGCCAGGGCCGTGCCACGACTTCCACTTCTTCATCTTCCAGGCGGATGCTTTGCAACTGCACATTGATCAGCAGCAGGGTATCTGTACCGAGGTCCAGGCTGACCCAAAGGGCATACACATCTTCATCTTCCGGTTTTAAAAAACCTTGTTCTAAAATGGGAAATTTAGAATAAATGGACAAACCATTCGCCCGGCTGCCTGTTTTCCCCGTAAAATCTACATTGATATGATACTCAAATCGCTGCAGGGACTCCGATCCTCTCGCATGCCCGGGAATAAATTCCTGCAAGCAGATCACATCCGCCCGGTAAAAAGCCTTTTGTTCGAAAACATGCCTACGGCTTGCAAAGGGATCCGGGCTATCGGCATTGCCTGTATTATAGCTTAACAATTTTAGGGTCTTGCCCGTTATGTTTTCCCGGTCGTCCCCGTTCATACCAAAAACCAGTGAAACCTGGTACAAACCGGCCAGCAGGAACAGCAGGCCAAAGAACCATGCTTTGCTTCTGAGTAGAATAAAAACCACTAAAAAGAAAATATTCAAAATCCATAATACAGGGAAGAACAGTCCGCTCATTGCAACAAAAGGCCATTGAGCCGGATTAAAATAAGGGGCAAGGAGGGACAGCAGCAGGAGAACTGCCAAAGGCATATACAATACCAGGAGGATTATTTTGAGGGATCTTTTTTTCATTGGATTATTTCGTGAAGATAAGAACTTCCGCGAATTAATCGGATTGTAGGCAGATGTTCACAAATAAAACACAGATTTGCACAGATAAATATTTGTGTCAATCTGTGGAAAAAATTTTCAGCAAATAAAAAAACCGAAAACGACCTACCCCAAACTCACCGCTCATCTCGCTCATTTTGTGCAAGTCGCATCACCTTAAAATATCATCCAATAAATTCCGTACCTTAGCATAAGAAAAGCGTATAGAACTTGAAACGATCCATCAAACATCTGCCAACGGAGAAACAAAGCGAATTAAACGAAATCATGGCCTGGGTGAAGGAAAACATCCCGGTGCACATGATCATCCTTTTCGGCATTTATGCAAGAGGCGACTGGGTTGAGGACAGCTATACCCAATACGGGACCACCTATGAATACAAAAGCGATTATGACCTCTTGCTGGTGGTGGATGACGAGAACAAGGCCCGCAGCAATAAATATCCCCTCAAACTGAAGCGCAAGATCTCAAAAAACACACAGGTCAACACACCCATCAACGTGATCTATCATGGCATCGATTACCTCAATAGCGAAATAGAAGATGGCAATTATTTTTTCACCGATATCCTGAAGGAAGGCATCCGGGTTTATAACAGCCGCAAATACAAGCTCTCCAGGCCCAGAAGCCTGGATCATAAAAACCGTTTGCAAAAAGCCCGGCAGTATTTTAATCGTTGGTTCGAAAGTGCCAATGAATTTTTGATCGATTATCAAAATGCTTTCGATCGAAATAGCTTTAATAAGGCTGCTTTCGAACTCCACCAGGCCGCCGAGCATTACTTCATGTGCCTGCTGCTGGTGCGTACAGATTACAAGCCCAAGACCCACGATCTGGAAGAACTGCACTATCGCTCCATTCGCATCGATGCACGCTTCAAGACCATCTTTCCCCGCAAGACCGCTGAAGAAAAACGGCTTTTCAATCTCCTGAAAAAAGCCTACATCGACTCCCGCTATAAGATGGCATATGCGATCGACAAAGAGGATCTGGAGTATCTTGGCAGGCAGGTACTGGAGCTGAAAAAGACCGTGCAACTTGTTTGTGAAGGGTGGATGGAGGAAGAGGCAGGTAGTGAATAATGAGTTAGCCGAAATTATCCACTGATGTTCACAAATAAGGACACAGATGCACACAGATAATATTTGTGTCAATCTGTGGAATCATCTGTGTATATCTGTGGATAAATAAATAATCCACTGATGTTCACAAATAAGGACACTGATGCACACAGATAATATTTATGTCAATCTGTGGAATCATCTATGCATATCTGTGGATAAATAAATAATCCACTGATGTTCACAAATAAGGACACTGATGCACACAGATAATATTTGTGTCAATCTGTGGAATCATCTGTGCATATCTGTGGATAAATAAATAATCCACTGATGTTCACAAATAAGGACACTGATGCACACAGATAATTTTTGTGTCAATCTGTGGAATCATCTGTGCATATCTGTGGATAAATAAATAATCCACTGATGTTCACAAATAAGGACACTGATGCACACAGATAATATTTGTGTCAATCTGTGGATAAAATTAACATACCATGGAAACAAACTACATCTTAAAAGAAGAATGTTCCCGTATTATTGGTGCATGCTACGAAGTACACAATCAATTAGGGCATGGCTTCCTTGAAACTGTTTACCAGGAAGCCTTGTACTGGGAACTGATCGATCGTAAAATACCCTTTCAGAAGGAAAAACGTCTAAATGTATTTTACAAAGAAAGACAACTTCAAAAATTCTACATTGCTGATTTCGTGTGCTATGACCAGATCATACTCGAAATAAAGGCCGTCGAAGGTTTATGCGATGATCATATTGCCCAGGTACTGAATTATCTAAAAGCAATCAAAATGCGTTTGGGTTTACTGATCAATTTTGGGACGGCGAGGGTTCAGGTTAAAAGAGTTATTTTATGAATTATCCACAGATGTTCACAAATAAGGACACTGATGCACATAGATAATATTTGTGTCAATCTGTGGAATCATCTATGCATATCTGTGGATAAATAAATAATCCACTGATGTTCACAAATAAGGACACAGATGCACACAGATAATATTTGTGTCAATCTGTGGAATCATCTGTGCATATCTGTGGATAAATAAATAATCCACTAATGTTCACAAATAAGGACACTGATGCACACAGATAATATTTGTGTTCATCTGTGGAATCATCTGTGCATATCTGTGGATAAATAAATAGTCCACTGATGTTCACAAATAAGGACACTGATGCACATAGATAATATTTGTGTTCATCTGTGGAATCATCTGTGTATATCTGTGGATAAATAAATAGTCCACTGATGTTCACAAATAAGGACACAGATGCACACAGATAATATTTGTGTTCATCTGTGGAATCATCTGTGGATATCTGTGGATAAATAAATAATCCACAAATGATCACAAATAGAACTCTGATTTGCACAGATAAATATTTGTGTCAATCTGTTGTAAAAGATGTAGCGATTAATTCCCGTCGCACCTAAGGCGAGGCAAGGATCCTCGGCTGAAAGCCGGGTCGATTACTCGATATAACGATATTCGAATTACGGGAGCGAAGCGTTGAATTTAAAAGAACTGTCCACGCCACAGAAAGAAATCAATATCGCCTTTGTCGCCTTCATCGCCCATATCCCCTCCTTCGCTCAGTTCGCTCAGTTCGCTCATTTCGCTCAGTTCGCTCAGTTCGCTCAGTTCGCTTAGTTCGCTTAGTTCGCCTAGTTCGCCTAGTTCGCCTAGTTCGCCTAAGTCGCCTAAACCGCTTCCCCCCATCTCAAACCCTCCCAACCCATTGGCTGTTCGAAACATTCTTAAGATCCTTCTTGCCCTGCTCAGCACCCAACTTGCGGAAAGCCACAAAAACCTCCACCGCTTCCCCGCTCCTGCGTTCCGGCAATTCAATCACCGCCTGCCCGTCCTTCCTGTAAGCTGCATGAAGCCTGTAACTAGCCGTTTTGCTTTTGCTGTTGATGGCCAGCAGCATAAGGATGTCGTTTTCAGCACAGGGCTTGCCCTCCTCCGGCTGTCCCCAGCTTACTTCTAAAAGCTGGCCGGGAACTTCTTTCAATTGCATCCCCTGCGATCCGGCTCTTTCCCCCAGGCTGTATTGCAGCCATTCGGAGGGATCCTTTGTCTGGCTTTTCCTGTAATTATTGATATTCCAGGACTTGGCCATGTGAAAGGGAGCCGTGTTTTCGGCCGCCTCTGCGAAGCCCATTTGGATGAACTTCGTTGCAGGCGTCAGATAATGCATGACCGTTGCAAAGCCCTCCTGTTCCTTTTTGAGTTTTTCACTTGCTTTTTTACTGGTCTTTGCCGGCATGCTCCGCACGCAAGGTTTGCCATACATCTCGTATACAACAAGATTTCCAATGCGGCCACGGAAACCGCCCAACGGGTCTTTTTTTGATTTTGCCATAGTGTATTGTTTTTGGTCCTGACCGGTGAGGGGCAGGTGGTTTTTAGTTTCATAAAGATATATAAATTTGTTTTAAGTAGGTATTTGATGCGTAGTTTGTACGTAAATTTTCGTATTAAATACGGAGGATGAACGGAGCGAATGGAGCGAATGGAGCGAATGGAGCGAATGGAGCGAACGAAGAGAACAAAGCGAACGAAGAGAACAAAGCGAACGGAGCGAACGGAGCGAACGGAGCGAACGGAGCGAACGAAGAGAACAAAGCGAATGGAGCGAACGGAGCGAATGGAGCGAATGAAGCGATTGGAGAGATGAGCGGTGAGAATTGAGGAGAGACAACCATGCTTGTAGCTTCTGTAAAAAGGCAAGTCGTCAGATGACTATCAATCCGCTACTCCTGAACCTCATCCAAGGGAAATACACACACTTCCAAAACCAACACAATGAACCAATCGAACAATGAAATAAATATTCGAACAACGATTCAGGCTTAAAGATTAAAGAAGTTGTAGTGTTTCACATCACACTATTTAGAGTCTGTCCATAAACTCGCCCTCCTTCGCAAACCCCTCTAACTCTCCGCCTGAGGCGAAGAGAACCATCCAACTCCTTGGTTGTGTGGGGGATTTCCTTCAGGGGACTAAGGGGGTGCGGAGGGTGGTGGTAAAATTGAGACTTTATGGACAGACTCTACTTATTAAAGACCTTACTCCAGAAACCCTGCTTCTGCTCTTCCTTGTCGTCGGTGTAGTATCCATAACCGTAACCGTAGCCGTAACCGTAGCCGTAGCCATAACCATAACCGTAGGAATCGCGGGTGAGCTTCACATCGTTGACCAGGATGGCCAGGTTGGGAAGCTTTCTTTGTTCCACATCTTTCATGATGGAAGCAAAGATCTTCTTGTGGGTATAGTTTTGCCGTACGATGAAAAGGTTCACATCAGTATGCTTCATCAAAAGGAAAGCATCGGTTACCAAACCTACAGGTGGCGTATCGATCACGATGTAGTCGTAGATTTCTCTCAGTTCATCAAATAACTGCTGGTTTCTTTCGGAGGCGATCAATTCGGCGGGGTTGGGCGGTACGGGCCCGGCCATGATCACATCAAGATTGGAAATGGGTGAAGTTTGAATGATATCGTCCAGTTCGCTTTTTTTGATGAGGTAGGAACTGATCCCTTCCGTATTTGTCAGACCAAAATCCTGGTAGATCTTGGGTTTTCGCAGGTCGAAGCCCATCAGGAGGGTCTTCTTGCCGTATTGTGCAAAAATGGATGCCAGGTTGATGGAGATGAATGTCTTGCCGGCAGCAACCATATCGGAAGTCACCAGTATTACCTGTTTTTCACTACCCTGTCCAAGATACTGCAAGTTGGTACGTACCGAGCGAAAGGATTCCGAAATGGAAGATTTGGGCGATTCGGCCACCACCATCTTGGTTTCTTTGGTACTATGCACGATATGCCCGATCACGGGGATATCCGTTACATTTTCTATGTCCTTGCGTTCCACGATCTTGTCGTTGAAATAATCCTTGGTCAGGATATATGTAACCGGGACAATGATCCCGATGACCAGGGCAATGAGGTAGTTCAATGCTTTTTTGGGGTATACAGGGGCATTGTTTGCAGGGATGCGCGCTCTGTCGACAACTTCATTATCAGGTAAATTGGATGCCTTGGTGATCTGGGCTTCCGAACGCTTCTCAAGCAGGTAAGTATACAGACTGTTGTTGAGTTCGAAACGTCTTTCAATGCTGATCAACTGCCTTTGCGTTTCGGGCAGTTTGCTGATCCTGCCCAGTAAATCGTCGATGCGTTCGTCTATATCCTCAATGGCAATTTTGGAGGTTTCGATCAGGTTGTTGATATTCTCGATGAGAGCGTTCTTGATATCCCTGATCTTGCTTTCGATGCTGAGCACGAGCGGACTTTTAGATGTGGATGTAAGCAAAAGATCGGCTCTTTCGGTATACAGGTCGGTAAGTTTAATGACCAGCTCATTGACGGTGGGATCATCAATCCCGATGGAAGAAGGCACAACGATCTCATCCACATCGTTGCGGCTCAGCAAATACTTCTTCAGGTTGTTGTAATACTTGGATTTGATGATCAACTCGGCCTTTTGGTTCTGCAAATCTTTGAGGTATTCCAACACCTGCTGGGCCTGGAATTCCAGGTCCATCACTGTGTTTTCGGTCCGGTAATCCTGCAGGTTCTGCTCGGCAAAACGCAGGGAGTCGATGATGCCTTCCAGCTCCTGGTTGATGAAATTGATGGTGTTGATGGCGATCAGGTTCTTCTTTTCCAGACCGCTCTTCAGGTATTCGTTTGTCAATCCGTTCAGGAAATCGGCCGCCTTCTGTGTGTTGTTCCCCTCCAGTGAAATGTCCACGATGGAAGCTTCCCGGTTGATGGGTTCTATCTCAAAACCCCTGTATTTGCTGATGATGCTTTCCGTATCATTGAAAACAAAATACAACTCACTGTCTTCTTGTTCTTTTTCTTTGTAATGACGTGTCAGGTAGACTTTGAACTTGAACATTTTGTTCTCGATATCTTCGCCTATCCTGAATGTTTTTGTGTAACTGTAAGCCGGGTATTCTTCTTCGGTGAACTCATTCTTCACATAATTATACAACTTCACATTCTGACCATCCGCTTCCAGCCTGAACTTCCCGTCTTCCAGAAAAGTAATATAAAATCGCATGCCAATGGGTTGCAAGTGAGTGGAATCATACACCACCTCAATAGGAGATTCGGGGTATAGTTCAGTGTGAATGAAATTATCTACCGTGAAGTAGGAAACATCGAAATTCAGGTTCTTGATGGTTTTCCGGGTCAGGGAATAAGATTTCAGGATCCCGATCTCGTTCTCCAGGTTCTGTTGTGTGTTGGAGATCCCGAAACCCAACAAGGCCTGCGGGTCCATGCTGGATTTATCATCCTTGACCAGGACCGTGGTATTGACCTTATATACAGGTTTTGTGTATTTGTTGAACAAAAAGGCGATGATCAGGGTCACAAAGATCGCAATGGCGAAAAAATGCCAGTAAGCATAAAATTTAAAGAACAAGGCTTTGTAATCTATGCTTTGCTCCTTCTGTATATCCTGAATATTATCCGAATTCATTTGATCTGCTTATTTAAAATAATTAATCAATAACAATGTGGTTGAGATGGCTGAAAAGATGATCCCGTAAGGGAAATTGGCAAAGGTAAACTGCTTTCCCTTCAGTGGCTCAAAATAAAGAATATCGTTGGGCATCATAAAATAGTAATCCGATGCCAAAATGTCCCGGTCAGTCAGGTCGATGTCGATGATCTTGCTTCCCTCCTTGGTCTGTCGGATCAGCTTTACCTGGTCGCGATTGGCAAAATCGGTCAGGTCGCCGGCCAGGGATATGGCCTCGAAGATGTTCAACTCGTCCTGGTAGATCTTGTATTCTCCAGGTCTTTTGACCTCTCCGAGCATGGTCACGTAAAAATTCACCATTTTCACGATCACCACCGATTCTTTGATATATTCATTCAGGGTTTTCTGGAGCTCGTCTTTTACCTGCTCCACGGTCAGGTTTCTTACTTTCACACTGCCGATCAGGGGAAAATCCACATACCCGTTTTCATTCACAGTATAGCTATTCAGGTAAATACCGGCATCCGAGTTCATGGCATAAGAACTTCTGGTATCAGCGGTATTAAAAAGTGCACTTGTTTTTTCGTCAATGCTGACCACTTTGATGTAGAGGTTATCCCCGGGTTGTATTTTATATTCTACTTTCCTTTCATTGGTGAAGTTCTCCCGCATTTGTGCTTCTTCTTTGACCTGCAGGTACTTGATCTTTTTCTGTGGTACGCAGGAGGAAAATATTGCTGCTCCGGCAATCAGTATGATAAATATTCTGAAATAATATCGTGAGGAATGTTTCATCCGGTTTTGATTATTGGTTGAACGAATTGAAAATAAACACTTTTAATATAATAGGTGCAAAAGTAAGGGAATTTTTGAAATATGGGGTAAAGGGGGCTAGTTAAATTTTTGTTAGTGAATCGTGAGTAGTGAGTGGTGAGTGGTGAGTAGTGAATGGTGAATAGTAATCGACCATGGACAATCGACAATTCCCGGATATTTCCGATTGTCGATGACCAATGTTCGGGCATCTTGTCCCGTCAATAGTGAATGGTGAAGAGCTGTCTTGTCTTGTCTTGTCTATTCACTATTCACCATTGACCATTCACAAAAGATTCTTTCGCAGCAAAGGATGATACTCCCCTTTCATCCCGATCGCTTCCGCATTCCTGATATGATGCACGATCTCTATGCTGCTGCGGGCGTCTTCCATGCCGTAGCCACCACCCGATAGTATATCCCTGTATAGTTCCGTATGCAGGTCTGTAAAGCCCCCGCTGAACTCGATCTCTTCTCCTTCCACGGTGATGGAGCGGTAGGTGCGTTGCCCGGTCTTCACAACTTCTTCCGGCAGATGAGCGGGGTCGAGGCTGAGGAACCAGCGGACCCTGGCTTTGTCGAGTTCCATATACCCGGCTGCTGTATTTTTTCCGGTGTAATTCAAATCGTTTCTTTTCACCTTGCCAAATACATGGGTCATCATATCAAAAAAGTGCACTCCGATGTTGGTGGCAATGCCCCCTGATTTATGAATATCGCCTTTCCACGACATGTGGTACCAGCGGCCGCGACTGGTAATATAGGTAAGATCCAGGTCGTAGATTTTGTCTTGAGGCCCCTTTTCCACTTTTTCCTTCAGGGTTTTGATGGCAGGGTGCAGCCGCAATTGCAGCACATTGTAGATCCTTTTCCCACTTTCCTTTTCGATCTCCTGCAGGGCGTCCACGTTCCAGGGATTGAGTACGATGGGTTTTTCACAGATGGCATGGGCCTGGTTACGCAGGGCCAGCCGGATATGTGCATCATGCAGGTAGTTGGGGGAACAGATGCTGACATAATCAATCTTTTTTTTCCCTTTTCTTCTCAACTTATCCAGGTGGCGGTCGTAGCGTTCCGTTTCTGTAAAAAAGTCCGATTCCGGGAAATAAGAATCGATGATGCCCACACTGTCGTTTTTGTCGAGGGCGGCAAGCAGTTCATGCCCGGTTTCTTTGATGGCCTTCATATGGCGCGGGGCAATGTAACCTGCCGCCCCAATCAAACCAAATCGTTTTTGTTTATGCTTCATAGGTTGTAATTTTTAACTATGCCTTGCTTACCGGCAGGAATGTACTTGGACTGACCCACTTACTTCGGTCACACCGAGCGTAGTCGAGGTGCAAATCAAGGACTTCGACTTCGCTCAGCAGTCCATTTATCAAACAAGCTTCCCTACCCACCGAAAACCTCGCCAGCCAACAAAACAATACAGCAAGTAAACAAACAATTCTATTCGTGCATTCGTGGCTATTTTAAAAATCATAATAGTAATTTTCAATCGACGTTCTCAATGCAACATAAAAGTAATTCATATTATTGTCGGCCACATCGTTTTTTTGCATGCGGTTGATATACCCAATGCTGAAATTCAGGTTGTAAGCGGGATTGATGAGGTAACTCAGGCGAATGTCGTTGTAAGTTAAATTGGTTCGCAATCCCTGTCCCACGAAATTATCATAGTCTTTGGCCCTGCTGTCATAATCTTTAAAAATGTCCTTCCCGTAATTCAGGCCATTTTCGTCCTCGCCATACACAGCAAATAATATTTTGTAGTCAAAATAGAATCGTTTATGATGATACTGGAACCGGCCCAGCAGCTCCATGGTATTGGCTCCGATGGGATGAGCGAGGGGCTGCCCGTAATGCCCGTAGGCCTGCAGGGGGATACGGTGGGCGTAAGTATAGGGCCTGATGTAATTGTATTCCAACTGGGCAAATAAGTTGGGTATTCGAAAAGCATCAAATGATTTAAAGCCCAACTGAAAAGCCTGTTTGTTTCCCCACCAGCCGTCCATGGCAGTTACTTCCTTGATTTTGAATTCATCCAGCAGCAATTGCCCGTATGCCAGATTTCGTTTACCGATCTTCACGCTGAGGTTGAGTCCCAGCAGGGCATTGTCGGGGGATCCGATGGAAAACTCCACCGGGCGGTAGAAAATCACTGGATTTAAGTAGGCAATGTCGAACCCCCTTTGTCCTGTGCTGTCCTGTGCTTCCCAGATGATGGCTTCGAACAGGCTCAGGTTAACCCTTTTGGAAATGTTGATGCTCAGGTAATGCAGGGTACCGTATTTTCTTTGAAACCCGAGTTCGTGCGAATGGGGCACATTATAATCCATGAACTGTGCATAAAGATTCACATATTTGATGCGCCAGAAATCGGTGGTGATCTTCAGGAAGGGATAATTGAAGCTGTTATCCGAAAGGATGAGTGAACGGTAACCATCGCCCCAGAAATTCTTTCCATGACCGAACTGGAAATTAAAATGTTTCGAAGGAGAATAAGATACATATCCGTTGGCCATGGCAAAATCATAGCCTTCCTTGCCAAAACTTCGCGGCCTGCCCTGCCCGGGCACCACACCATATTTCTCAATGAAATCATCGATGTATGCTGGAAAACTGGCCTGGTTCTCATAAAAAGAAGAATAAAATCCCACTTTATCACCAATGGTCCCCCTGATCTGAAATCCCCTTGTATTTACATATTCCATATCCTCACTGCCACTGCCACTGCTACTTTCAATTCCTGCTTCAAAATGAAAAAGGGGATCCATCTGGAAAGTAAAGTCCTTTTTCCTGACATCGATGAGATGATCATTGAAAACCCTGTTATGCAATCCTTTCCAAAAACCCGAAGTACTTTCTGATGGAATGCTCTGTGCCATGAGAACAGAATCGTAATCAATGATCTTGTTTACCTCAGAATAAAGCATGGGCCGGACAGAGGTATGCGCGGGGCTTCCGTATACATTGATCGCTTTGCGGATCGTATAGGAATAAGAATTATTTAAATAAGCATTATACTCCTGTGCCGAAACTTCTGTAATGATCAGCAAGAAAAACAATAAAGCAGAAAAATGTATTCTCAGTAATCTCATCAACTTTTTACCTTTTGCCTTTTTCCTTACTCCTTTTTCCTTTCAACCTTCTCCTTCCTCCTCCTCACCATATACACCGGTATGTATGAAAGTACCAGGGCCAGTGTCAGGATGATAATCGTAAGCCAGTAAATCCCGATGGGCTGCAGCAGAAATACCAATGCTATGAACAGGATGTTGGCTCCCAGTAAAATGCTGGTTGCTTGTATATGACTGTTTCCCAGCGTTAGCAGACGGTGATGTACATGCTGTCGGTCGGGTTTGAAAGGAGATTTCCTTTTAAGGACCCGTATTGTAAACACACGCAGGGTATCGAAAAGGGGCACGATGAGAATGCCTATGGCGACGGTAGGTGCTGCATTCACATTGTAGGGGTTGCTCAGGCTGCTGTTCAGGTCGATGAATTTCAGGGCCAGTACGGATGAAAAAAACCCAAGTAGCAGGGAACCCGTATCCCCCATAAAGATCTTGTTTTTGTGCCCGAAAACATTGAACAGAAAGAAAGTGGAAAGGGCACCCACAAGGCTTGCTGCCAGGATGGAATACTGGTATTCTTCCACAAGGTAAAACCAGAAACCGAAAACAGATGCGGTGAGGATGCCAATACCGCTGGCCAGTCCGTCGATGCCATCGATCAGGTTGAAGGCGTTGATGATCACGATCACCACAAAAAGGCTGAAAATGGCGCTGGAAAAATAGTCGATCTCATAAATACCCATAAAACCCTGCAGGCTGGCGATTCTGATATTTCCAAGATCGATGATGATTCCGGCTGCTATGATCTGCCCAATTAGTTTTTTCAAAGGATCGAGGGCAATGATATCATCCTTCAGTCCGATGAAGAAAATGATGATGGAACCGGCAATGACGTATTGCACTTCCCGGATCAGTTCTATGTTGATAAAGATCATGGAGGAGATCACGTAACCTGCGAAAATGGCCAGTCCTCCAAGTGTGGGCGTACTCAGGGTATGGGATCCCCGGCCGTTGGGTTCGTCGAAAAGGCGCTTGGCCCGGGCCACATCGATCACTGTGGGTATAGCTACATAGGTGATCAGAGCAGCAAGCAAGAAGCTCGCAAAAATCAACAATCCATAGTTTTGAAATAAGGCGGCCATATCATCCCGGTAATTCATGGCAAAACTAAGTTATTTTTGATTTATGTCCAATTATTTTGTTCGATTGCCCAATTGTTCGATTGTTCAATTGCTTCATTGTTCAATTGCGCAATTGTCTTTCCATTGTTTTTTTGCTTTTTCCCCCAAACTCCTGATAAACGGTCATTCCGAAAAGCCGAGGAATCTCTATGCGTTTTTCCGGACAGTAGTGATTTCATTTAGTTTCTGCTTATCCGATAAAAAGCAGCTTCTGCTCATCGCTCACCGTTCAATACTTATCATGATGACGGAATACCCGGCTCTCTTCCCAGTTAATTTTTTCATTGGCAGTTTGAATATCTGAAAATTCAAACTCCTTCAGCAATCTTACAAATTTAGGAATGGAGGATTTGATCCCGGCCCGGTTTTTAAAATTTCTCAAAAAATTATAATTCTCTTCATCAAGCATTTCAATGTCGAAGTCTCTTGGATGGTAATACAACAGGTTGTAGTTGTTCCTTTTGAGAAATGTTTTTGTTGACCGGTAAGGGAAAAACCTGAAAAATCCGCTTCCACTCCTGAAGACGATCTGGCCGAACAAGTACCTGACTGGAACGGGAAACTCCTTCAGGCGATGCCCGTTCACTTCCAGGTATACTGGATATGACTTATACTGCATGCGGGTATTCTGGTAATTGATCTGTACCGAGCTGTCGAATTCAACTCCCAGATCAGATAGGGTTTCGAGTGCCCAGAGGTATTCTGTGCTGATCTGAAACCCGGGGAAACGGAAACTCTTCACTTTTTTTCCAAGGGTATCCTCTGTTATTTTGATCGATCTTTCCACATCCTGCAGGAAGCTCCGGGGAGAAAATTCCTTTATTCTCCTGTGCGAGTGCGTATGACTTCCGATCTCGAAACCGGCTTCGCTGATCTTCCGGATGCTCTGTGGATAACGCTCTGTGATCCATCCCAGGACAAAAAAGGTTGCCTTTTGCTGATGCTCCAGCAGCAAGCCAAGGATCTTATCGATATTTTCCTCCAGGTTGCTCTTTTGATCCTTCCAGCGGCTGATGTCGTTGTTGATGGGATGCCCCAGGATATGGAACCAGTCTTCTATGTCGAAAGTGAGGATGTTCATTGTTCCGGGATCAAAAATAAGGATAATTGGCCACGAATGCACGAATAGAATTGTTTGTTAATTGGTATGTTGGTTTGGAGGCCGGCGAGGGTTTCGCTGGGTAGGGAATCTGGAATGGTGAACAGACTGTTCAGCGAAGCTCTCGCTGGTTGAGACGCTACGTCAGGCTGGACGTTGTACAAGTCTGGGGGGTCGAAGCCCGGGACTCGATCTCGCCTCAAGGGTAAGATTGAGTCCCAAATTCATTCGTGCATTCGTGGCTGTCTCCCCCTATTTTGAATTGAGTATAAATAGTTGAATTTCACGCAATTTTCATTTTCATTTTCCCGTTAATTTCTTAACATATGTAAACATATTTAACTAACATTTACTTAACAAAGGAGATGAGTGATGATTTTAACAATGGTAACTGCAGCAGCACTGATTTTTCTCGTATACTCAAAAGTAAATGAACCGATTTTTGGAAACGGAAGCGAAGCGGAGGAAAAACGATAGACTTCCGGTAAGGATCGTAAAAGAGAAAAATGCAAGGCTCTGTAAATCGGGGCCTTTTTTTGTGCGGGGGAAGTGAAATAAACGACTATAGCGAACTAAGCGAACTAAGCGAACGGAGCGAACGGAGCGAACGGAGCGAACGGAGCGAAAAAAGCGAACGAAGCGAACGAAGGGATGAGCTCTCTTTGTAGAATGAACTACCCCGCAGCGGAGTATCAAAAGGAAAAACTTGTCCGCCTAATGGTGGATTAAATAGCGCACCAAGGGGCGGGGAATTAAACCCTTGTCCGCCTAATGGTGGATTAAAGTTCATATTATTGGTTAGGTTTTTTCGGCAGTTAATATTATTTTTACGATAAAACCCCAACATCCTATGAAAACAACAAAAATCAGAACGCATCGTGAACTAAAGGTATTTCAGCTTTCATTTGAGGCTGGTATGGAAATTTTTGAAATTTCAAAAACCTTTCCCAAATTTGAGACTTACTCCCTGACGGATCAGATCAGGAGGTCATCAAGATCAGTTTCAGGGAATATTGCTGAAGCATTTCGAAAAAGAAGATACCCGAGATACTTTATTTCCAAATTATCTGATAGCGAAGGAGAGGCTGCTGAAACACAGGTCTGGCTAGACTATGCCTTTAAAGGTGAATATATTCAGGAGAAAACATATCTTGAATTATATGATAAATACGATCATATACTTGCAATGTTGGTAATGATGAGCAGTAATTCGGAGAACTGGAAATGGTGATTTTAGCGAACGAAGCGACTTTGGCGAACGAAGCGACTTGAGCGAAGGGAGCGAACGAAGTGACTAAGCTTAGCAATAACTAACCACACTTCACTCCGTTCGCTTTGTTCGCCTCATTCGCTTCGTTCCCTTCGTTCCCTTCGTTCCCTCCGTTCACTCCGTTCGCTTCGTTCGCTCCGTTCGCTTTGTTCGCTTCGTTCGCTTTGTTCGCCTCATTCGCTCCCTTCGAAGATAAAACCCTATCTTTACGCCCCAAAATGAAAAGCATGTTTGAGCCAATCAGAGAAAAGATCAACCTGGCAAGGCAAAAGATCAATGAAAAAGGCCTGCAATCGCTGGTGGATGTGGCCCTTTTTGCCATCATTACCCTGGGCCTGCACCTGCTTTGGTGGAACTGGTTGTGGAAATGGACACCCACCTCTTTCCTGAAAGATTGGGCCGATGTGCTGGCACACTGGGTGTATCTTTCCTCAAGCTGGAGCCTGGAAAATATTTTTGGTTTTATTCACAATGGTTACAATGATACCCTGTATTTTAATGGTACCTACATTCAGATCGTTCCCAGTTGCTCCGGACTGAAACAATTTTACCAGTTGTTTTTCCTGCTGCTGATATTCCCGGGGCCGTGGAAACACAAGATCTGGTATATCCCCATGGGCATGGTCCTGATATTTTTCGTGAATGTATTTCGTATCGTCTCCCTCACTTATATCCTGGTGTGGTGGCCCGAACGCTGGGACTTTGCACATATGTGGGTTCTCAGACCTTTCTATTATGTAGTGATCTTTGTGTTGTGGATGGTTTGGGTTGAGAGGTTTTGGCGAACTGAGCGAACTGAGCGAACTGAGCGAACTGAGCGAACGAAGCGAACGAAGCGACTTTAGTGAACGAAGCGATATTTTCGGCCATTATTCGCTTCATTCGCTTCGTTCGCTCAGTTCGCTTTGTTCGCTTCGTTCGCTTTGTTCTCTTTGTTCTCTTCGTTCGCTTCATTCGCTTCATTCGCTTCGTTCGCTTCGTTCGCTTTTTTCGCTTCGTTCTCTTCATTCGCCAAAGTCACTTCGTTCGAAGAATTTTTTCCTTACATTCGCATAAAACCTTTGCAACATGCAATCCTCTCTGCCCGTATATACGATTTACAATGATCCTGTTTTCAGTGGATTTATAGCAGAATATTTCGACTGGAAGTATCGCATGGGCCTGATACGGGAAGGGGAAAAGGAGATCGCACAATTACCATTTGTCCGGGTTGGCAGGCAATGGGTTTCTGTGCCGCATGGATCGGTGATTGGGCTGGGAAACCTCTCCGATCAATTCAGCGTGGGGGAACTGGATGGATTGATGTCATTGCTGGTGGAAGAGCTGGAAAACAATCTTTCAAAAAAGCAAAAGATTATTATACCCTTGCAGGAGATCAGGGATGCCCTGCCGGTGATGGCTTACAAAAACAAAAAAGACCTTTGCTGGCAAGTGCGCAGTTTTATACCTTTCACAGATAATGTTTACCGGGATAAGGTAATGAGCCTGATAAGGCCTGCCGTGGATCCGGAGGAGCAATTTGCTCTTTTCAGCTCCAACCTCCGGCGAAAGATTCGCAAAGCGGAAAAGAACGGGATCATGGTGAAAACAGGAAGACAGGAACTGGCAGATGATTTTTATGAAGTTTTCAGCAAAAACATGCATCGCCTGGGATCTCCTTTTTTGAGGAAAGATTTCTATACCAGGCTGATAAAATCTTATCCCGGGCAAAAAGGAAAAATTTTTATAGCCTACCGCGGAAAAAAACCAATTGGTGCATCTCTTCTGCTTGGTTATAAGAATTTTTGGGAAAACATTTATTTCGCCACACTGGATAAATTCAATACACTGTATCCTTCTTACATCCTTCAATGGAACATGATCCAGTATGCCATTGGTCAAAATGCCGATACTTATTCTTTCGGGCGAAGCACTTTCAATTCCGGTACGCATCAATACAAAAAACAATGGGGAACCGAAGATTTGCCCTTGTACTGGAACCATTCGCATCCGCAAGGCAGGAATATCAGGAAGTTTGGTTTTCTGAACAAGATATGGAAAAAGCTTCCTTATGGATTTTGTAAGGCGACCGGGCCGGGTCTGGCAAGAAGGGTTTTCTAGAGTGGCTATCCAAATAGTGTGCTGGTCTCTTGCCTGTTAAGTTCCTTTCCCAGCGAAACGCTTGCTCTCGCGCTTCCTGTTCGGCTAAAGCATTTGAAGGTTCTCCGTTTCCCGGCTTCCTGCAAACTTTCCCTATCTTTGCAAAAAACTAAAAATCAACATAAATGGCGAACAAGATCATGGATCCCATTGGCAGACTGATGGGATTGCGTTATAAATCACATCCCTGGCATGGGGTCGACATCGGCAAGGAAGCTCCTGAAAAACTGATATGCTTTGTCGAAATGGTGACCACCGATACAGTTAAATATGAAGTGGATAAGGAAACCGGGTACCTCCGAATCGACCGCCCGCAAAAGTATTCCAATACGGTACCTGCCCTGTATGGCTTTGTTCCGCAAACATACAGCGGCAAAGAAGTAGCGAAATTCTGTATGGAAAAAACAGGACGGGATGATATCCATGGAGATGGTGACCCCATTGATATATGCATCCTTACCGAAAAAGAAATCGTTCATGGGGATATCCTGGTGCGGGCAAGACCCATCGGGGGTTTCAGAATGCTGGATTCCAACCAGTCGGACGATAAGATCATTGCCGTATTGAACAATGATGCAGTGTATGGCGATTACAAAGATATTTCCGACTGCCCCGATCTGGTCATCGACCGGCTGAAACATTATTTTCTCACCTATAAAGACCTCCCGGGCAAGCAAAGCGATGTGGAGATCACCCATACCTTTGGGATAGACGAAGCCCACGAGGTGATCAGAAGATCCATGGAGGACTACTTCCATAAATTTGATACACTGGATTCGGCGCTGAAGACAGTGTAGCAAGAAATTTGTTTAAGGATCATGATTCTTTTGATTCCAGGTTTCGAATTCCGGATTCAGGAATGGGGTTTACTGAATATCCATAATGACAGTAAGTAAATTCAATCATGAATGAAATTCCCAATACGGAATCCGAAACCAGAAATCCGGAATTTTACGCTCCCGACTGAGGACATTTTATCCGTTAAAAGTATTAAGGTAAAAAAAGCCCGATTTGTAAGATTAATGAAATTTATACTTTTGTAGCCCGAAATTTTTAGCAGGCAGAAAGGAAAAAGATGATAAAGAATCTTGTAATAGTTGAGTCACCGGCCAAAGCGAGGACCATAGAGAAATTTCTCGGCAAAGATTACACCGTGATGTCAAGCATGGGACATGTAGTGGACCTGTCGAAAAAAGATCTGAGTGTGGATATTGAAAATGGTTTTGAGCCTAAGTATGAAATATCTCCCGACAAAAAAAAGGTTGTCACGAATCTGAAAAAATCAGCCAGGGATGCTGAATGGATCTGGCTGGCAACGGATGAAGACCGTGAAGGGGAGGCCATTTCCTGGCACCTGGTGAACGCCCTGAAGATCAAAGAAGACAAGACTAAACGGATTGTTTTCCACGAGATCACCAAAACGGCCATTGATGAAGCCATCAAAAACCCAAGGCAGATCGATAAAAACCTGGTGAATGCCCAGCAGGCCAGGCGCGTCCTCGACAGACTGGTTGGTTATGAATTATCACCGCTCCTCTGGAGAAAAGTGAAACCGGGCCTTTCTGCCGGAAGGGTGCAATCGGTGGCCGTAAGGCTGATCGTGGAGCGGGAAGAGGAGATCCGGAATTTTAAAAAGACTTCCAGTTACAGGATTACAGCACAGTTGATCCTGAAAGAAGGCAAAGGACAAAAGATCGTCAATGCCGAATTGCCGAAACGTTTCAAAACCAAAGAGGAAGCACTTGAATTTTTGAAATCCTGTCAGGGAGCTAAATTTAAGGTAGACAAGGTAGAGAAGAAGCCTGCCCAAAAATCCCCCGCACCTCCGTTTACTACTTCTACCCTGCAGCAGGAAGCCAGCCGGAAGCTTGGATTTTCAGTGGCCAACACCATGCGCATCGCGCAAAACCTCTACGAATCCGGGAAGATCACTTACATGAGAACGGATTCGGTAAACATCTCGAAAATGGCCATGGCCCAGGCCAGCCAGGAAATAAAATCCCTGTATGGTGATGAATATGTTAGAACGCGGCAATTCAGGACCCGGAGCAAGGGAGCCCAGGAAGCACACGAAGCCATCCGCCCTACATTTATGAACAAAAGGCAGGTGGAAGGCAATGTCCAGGAAAAGAGGCTTTATGAACTGATCTGGAAAAGAACGCTGGCATCACAGATGGCGGAGGCCAAAATCGAAAAGACAAATGTTGATATCAGTATTTCAACTTCGAAAGAAAAACTTGTTGCCAAAGGGGAGATCATAAAATTTGATGGTTTTTTAAAAGTTTACCTGGAAGGCAGGGATGATGATGAACAGGAAGAAAAAGCCGGTGTATTGCCTCCCCTGAAAAAAGGCGATGAACTTGACCTGAAAGAAATGCTGGCCACCGAACGATTCACCAAACATCCTCCAAGATACTCCGAGGCCAGCCTGGTGAAAAAAATGGAAGAACTCGGCATTGGCAGACCTTCAACTTATGCACCAACCATTTCTACCATCCAGAAAAGGGAATATGTGGTGAAAGAAGATCGCAATGGCGAATTCCGTGAGTATGATTATATTTCCCTCCAGGGCGACAAGATCAGTGAGCAGAAGAAAAAGGAAATGAGCGGGGTGGAAAAGGGCAAGCTTTTTCCTACCGACCTGGGGACCCTGGTCAATAAATTCCTGATGCAGTTCTTCAACAACATCATGAAATACAACTTTACGGCCAAGGTTGAAAAAGAATTTGATGAGATCGCTGCAGGGGATAAAAAATGGAACAAGATGATCGGGGAATTCTACAGTCCCTTTCATGATAAGATACAGGAAACGGCTGAGAAAACGAAAAAATTCAGCGGGGAACGCTTGCTGGGAAAAGATCCGGAAAGCGGGAAAAACGTCTTTGCCAAAATCGGGCGTTATGGCCCCATGGTGCAGATCGGGGATACCGAAAGCGAAGAAAAGCCGAAGTTTGCCGGGATGCGTAAAGGACAGAGCATAGAGACCATCACCCTCGAAGAGGCCCTGAAGCTTTTCGATTTTCCCAGGTCTATCGGTGAATATGAAGGAAAAGAGCTGACGGTGAACATCGGCCGTTTTGGTCCGTATGTGCGGCACGACAACCAGTTCTTTTCACTGAAGAAAGAAGATGATCCCGCTGGCATTGGCCAGGAGCGAGCCATCGAACTGATCGAAGAAAAAAGAAAAAAGGCAAGTGAAAATACCATACGTGAATTTGATAAAGATAAGAAAGTAAAAGTTCTGAAAGGCCGGTATGGACCTTATATCAAGATCGGAAGAAAGAATTTCAAGATTCCCAAAGACCAGGATCCAGAAAAACTGAGCCTGGAAGATTGCTACAAAATTGCCGAAGACCCGAAGAATACTCCCAGAAAGCGGTACAGGAAAAAGAAGTGATTTTTTGACTGAGAGACTTCTATTTATTTCACTTCCCTTTCAGCCATTCCTTAAACCCCCCGCTCCTGTCGGTACTGGTGATGGATTCCAGTTCGCAGGGTGGATTTAGTTTTACTTTCACACGGGATTTGGAATAGGCGATCATTTTGTCAATGGAATCTATGCTGACGATAAAGGCCCGGTTGATCCGGAAGAAACGTTCGGGGTCAAGCTGTTCCTCCAATTGATCAAGGCTCTGGTCGACCGGATAATGATGATTGTCTTTCGTTGTGAGATATACGATCTTCTGGTCGATGTAGAAATAAGCCACCGCTTCGATGGCCACAACCCTGAACTGTGAGCCAATGCGGATCATGAAGCGTTTCCGGTATTCCACATTTTCTTTTCCAAGCAGTTCGGGCAATTTTGAATAATCCAGGATTTGTCCGGATGATCTTTGCAGCTTTTCCAGTTTCTTCAGGCTTTCGGCCAGTTCCGTTTTTTTGACGGGTTTCAGCAAATAATCGATGCTGTTGACCTTAAAGGCCTGTATGGCATACTGATCGTAAGCCGTGGTAAAAATCACCGGGCAGTTCACCTCCACCTGTTTGAAAATTTCAAAGCTGGATGCATCCGCCAGATGGATATCCAGGAGGATGAGATCGGGTTCGGTATGATTTTTCAGCCATGCAACCGTATCTTCCACCGTATCCGTTTGTGCAAGAATTTCAATCCCTGGTTTGATTTCGTTAAGCATTTTTCCCAGCCTGTCGGCTGTCATTGGTTCATCTTCAACGATCAGTACTTTCATTTTTTGTATTTTTTTATCAGTGGTAACAAAACAGAAAATTGATCCTTATCCTTTTGGATCTTCACCTGCTGTCCGGCAATGATCTTATATCTTTCCATGATGTTTTTCAATCCGACACCGGTAGATTTTTCTTTTTCCATCTTCGGCTGCAGGGGGTTGCTGACGACAATCGCATCATCCCTGATAAACAGCTTGATTCGCAAGGGCCTGGTTCGGGAAATGATGTTGTGTTTTACGGCATTTTCGACCAGCATCTGCAGTGTCAGCGGGGGGATAAAACTGTCCAGGTATTTTTCGGGAATATCGATTTCGTATTGCAGGTTCCTGCCATATCTTTTTTGCTGAATGAAAAAATAGGTTTCAATGATCCCGATTTCTTCTTCCAGGCTGATCAATTCAAGATCCCGGTATTGCAATATGTTCCTGAAAAACGCGCTGAGCTTCTCAACATATTCCACCGCCAGTTGATCGTCATTTTCAATTAGCGAAATAAGGGTGCTGAAGCTGTTGAACAAAAAATGCGGGTTCACCTGATTTTTCAGGGTCTGGAATTCAAACTCAAGTTTTTCTTTCTTCAGATTTTCCTTCAGCCGCAAGCGATTCTCCCGGTATTTGATATAGGCAAAGATGATCAGAAGCAATGCGACGGCCAGGATGCTGTAAAACCAGAAGGTATTCCAGAAAGCAGACCTGATCTCAAAAGCATATTCCCTGACCTCTGCATTTTGAAAATCATCCCGCAGGCCAGATCGCACCTTAAAAGTATATTCCCCCGGTGAAAGCTGGGAATAGGTAATAAATCGATTCCTGGTTCTGTTCCAGTCCAGATCGTGGCCTTCCAGCATTACTTCATACGTTACCGCCTGCGGATCGATATACCACAAACCTATGTATGAAAAGGAAAAATGATTCTGATCCCATGCAAATTTGTTGTCGAATGAAAATTTCCTGGGCTGAAGGTAAACAGAAACGCCCGTGATTTGCGTAATGGGCCGGTCACGGTATTTGTATTCGTTTGCCCTGTATTGAACTATGCCTTTTTGTGTCCCAAACCAGACATTACCATTCTGGTCCCTGCTAATCGCATTCAAATTGGGATCAATGTCAAACAAACCGACTTCTTTTGCATAATAGCGGAAAGCATCACTCGCCCGGTCGAGAATATCTATGCCTGCATCGTGCAGGATGATGATATCATTATCCTCATCGGCCTCAATCCCCGAAATGTTCAGGTCGCGCAAGCCCTCTTTCATTCCATAGTTCTTAAACGCTTCTCCATTAAAAGAGTAGATACCGCTTTCGGAAGTGGAAAACCAGATAAGTCCTGTCCGGTCCTCCGTAACAGAATATACAATTTTATCCGCAAGTCCATTCTTTTCATTGTAATTGGTAAAACTGCCTTTATCATAAACAGTGATCCCGTTTCCATCGGTGCCAAACCAGATCCTGTTCTTGCTATCAGCAAAAACCTCATAAATAAAATTATTGCCCAGCCCGCTTTCTTCCCGGAAAGACTGAAATATGAAATCCCTTTTTTCATGATCGTATTCCGGGGGAATTTCCAGACGGGAAACTCCGCCCAGAGTGGCGAGCCATATTTCATCATCTCTCCCATCGATCGACAATACGTTGTTGTTGATCAATCCGTCGTTCTCCGTGAAATGCATGATCTTCCCGGAGCCAGGGTCCAGCCTGAACAATCCCCTGCCGAATGTTCCGAGCCAGACGAATCCGTGCCTGTCGCGGTAGATGCTCATGATGTTCAAATCCCGGAACTTTGAAAGGAAACGGTATTGTTGTATTTCTTCTCCTTTTTGACCTGTACCCCTATACCTGTACAAACCTCTTTCAGTACTGAACCACAGATTGTTTTCTTTGTCGGCGTGAAGGGCCAGCGGATTGGAAAAGTCAATGCCCCGGTAGGTATGAAAGAATTCGAATTTCTCTCCCGGGCTTATGATCAGTTCATTCCCTGAGGCAATCCAGTAATTGCCCTCCATACAGGCCATCATATCGTTTACCTGGAAAAAGGATTTGTTTTGGATAATATTGATATATTGATTGAACCTTTCTTTTTCAGGATGATAGCTGATGATACCTTCTCCTGAGGTTCCGATCCAAATGTTTTCGCCGGCGGGGATCAAGGAGGTGACCGTACCAAACCTCCATTTTTTCATCATGTCAATCATTGCAATGTGGTCTTTTTCAAAATCATAATAACAGATGCCGGCATCCTGCATCCCAATCAGCATGTTGTTGTACTGATCTTTTTTCAGACAGGTTATGATGATATCGGGCAAACCCGAGCGGGTATCGATGATCAGCGTTTCGGGTGTTTGTTCTTCGAGGCTGCAAATGGCGATACCTGCATCCGTTCCCGCCCAAACGTCTCCTTCCGGACCCAGTTCCAAATCATAAACAAAATTATCTTTCAATCCATTTTGATCATTCAACAAAAGAAAAGAATTTCCTTCCTTCAGCAGTATGCCCTGGCCATAGGTTGCAATCCAGATCCTGCCCCGGGTATCCTGGAGAATATCTGTAACCGGCACTTCAATATTGAAAGTGTCGGTTTTGATCGAATTAAATTCTTCATGATGAAAAACAGCCAGTTTTCCCGTTTCCATACCCATCCATAACACAGCATTTGCTGTTTCAAACAATGCAGTGATGTTCTTAAAAGCCTTGTTCTGTGTCCTGGCAATCCTTTCGAAATCTATCCCATTGAAGCGATAGAGTCCGTCGGAAGTGCCCAGCCAGATAAAACCATCCCGGGTTTGATAAAGCCTGTTGATGGTAACCTCTTCTGAAAAAAAATCAGATTTCAGGTTTTTAAAATAGGGCATTTGTGCCGGTAATTTCAAAGCCAGCAATAGCAGTACGAACAGAGCAAGATGGGAGAGCTGTTTCATTGTTCGGTCTTTTTCAGTTTGCCTTCAATGCTTACATCGATCACTTCTGCAATTTTCTGGTATACGATGCGGGGAATATGAATGTTGTGTTCTTCGAGCGGAATACTGAAATTTGCCTTCAGCTTTATTTCATTCCCTTTTTTCAGAAGTTTTGCTTTGATGATGCGCTCCTTTGAAACACCATGGATGTTAAATTTCCCTTTGGCCCGGACTTCATATTCACCATCCTTTTGAAAATCGTAATCTTCGATGATCTTGCCCTCATAAGTGGATGTTGGGTATTCATGACTTTCAATATAGTTTTCGTAAAAATGCTCCTGTTGCAGTGGACTGTTAAAACCTTTGAAAGAATTGTTTGGGATGCTGAAAGCAAATGTTCGTTTTTCCAGATCGATGGCTCCATTCAGTTTATCCGAGCTGGCCCTGATCAGCTCCAGGGGTGCATCCGAAACAAATTCAACCCTGCAATCCTTTGTGAGATAAATATCCTGAGCCTGGATTTGATGTTGATTTATCAAAACAATCTGGCCCAGCAGGAGCAACTGCAATATTTGTATTTTATAGAAGCTACAGGAATTCATATCATTTAATTTCAATGGTTAAAATTACCGGCTGATGGTCTGAATATTTAAATTCCATCGGTATTGTTCTTACCTGAAAATCTTTTACATTGGGTGAGAGGATAAAATAATCGATGATGGTAGTCGGGGTTTTGCCTTTGATATATTTCTCATCAAGATTGCGGTTGCTTGGATAACGTTTGTCACAGGCATATTTCCAGTCCTCCGGCAGGAATTCGGTATCGATTTTCATGATCCGTTGGAAATGATCCTCACTCTCAAAGTTGAGATCGGGCAGTTCCGGCGGATTCTGGTTCCAGTCACCACCTGCCACCACATAATTCCCTTTTCTGAATTCGTTCAGCATGTATTCCCTGATGATGTCCAGTTCTTTTTGTCGCAATTCAGGTTCTTTCACATAAAATGAATTGTGGGTATTCAGCACCAGCAGGTCATTTTCACCCAGGGGGATTTTCATGGCGATGAAGCAACGGTCGAGCAAAAACAACTTTTTCGGCCAGGAGGCAATGTTGGGATAGGCGATCCTTTCGGCAAGGACCGGTTTATATTTTGAAAGACTCATGATGCCGGCTTTTACCTTACCCAAAGGATCCAGGAGTGGAACAGGCACCACCTTCACATCATAATTTACCGCAAAACTTTCGTAATGTTCATTGAAAATGGAGGAGATGCTATCTTTTTGATCGGTGAAATAACTTCTTTTGGATCTCATGTCTACTTCCTGCAAAAGAATGAAATCAATGGTGTCGAGTTTTGTCAGTATACTGCATATACCAGTCCAGTAGGTATTGAACTGATCTTGTTCAGGTCTCACCTGTACACCCCCATCATAAAAAAAGTCCATTTCCTTTCCCAGTCCGGCATAACCGATATTCCAGCTGAGGAAAGTAAATTCCCGGCTATCAGCAAGTACATCTTCTCCGGGGCCCATTACATCCAGTTTGATCCTGGCCGGTGGATCAAAGTCATTCACACTGATATAAACAAGGAAAGAGCCCAGCAATGCCAGAAATATAATGAGCAGACGCAGCAGGACCCCTGCATATTTTTTCATGCTTTGATTCATTTGAAAATCTTTCTGTTGTTACTTATTTTAGCTTGATATACTAGTAAAATATAAAGATAATCGATTTTTAAGAAAATAACTGATGGTCGGGATCTTGATCATGAAAACCATTGAAATATTAATTTAACTAGATTCTATCCATAAACTCGCCCTCCTTCGCAAACCCCTCTAACTCTCCGCCTGAGGCGGAGAGAACCATCCAATCCCTTATTTGTGTGGGTGATTTCAGGGGACTAAGGGGGTGCGGAGGGTGGTGGTAAAATTGAGACTTTATGGACAGACTCTAAATAGCGCCCCAAGGGGCGGGGAACCCGACTGTATTCAGGAAAGTTAGACCCTTGTCCGCCTACTGGCGGATTAATACAGATGTTAATGCAATTCATAAAGTAACAAATATTTGGTTTTCATAGATATATTTATTAGATTTGTTTTGTATAATTCCCGGATAAACAAACCAAAACATAAATCTTATGAAATTTAAAATTTACAAGACCCTTGTCATGCTAATAATTTTTTTATTGGCAGTTAATGTAAATGCGGAAGAGATCATTGGTATCTCAGATCCCTTTTTATTCGGATCGGCATATGCTGCACCCCTGTCAGATTATGCGCTTTATATTGGCGCTGTATTAATCGGAGGTTTTCTGTTGTGGCGGTATTTTAAGAGCAGAAAATCAACAGCTTAATTATTTTGCAGACATTGAACAATCAAACCAAATTTAGCATTATGAAAAAGACAATAAGTTTATTCGCATTATTATTTTTTATATTCAGTGCTTTTGCACAAAGCGGATCAATAACCAACATCCGGGTAGAACAAGGAACCGGTAGTAATGAGCGTGTAGTTGATATTATGTTTGACCTTGCAGGAAATAGCTCAGCTTACGATATTACCCTTGAAGTAAGTTTCGATAACGGTACTACCTATACTTCCATTGAACCCAATGAAATAACAGGCTCATTAAATGTTAGTCCGGGAAATGATATTCATCTTATCTGGGATGGTCGCATTAGCTATCCTAATAGTACTTCTTCTACAGCACGTATTAAGATTATTGCCAATTCCTGGTCTTGCGGTGATCCCATAACGGATTCCAGAGATGGTCAGACATACAATACTGTTGAAATTGGAACACAGTGCTGGATGGCTGAAAACCTCAACTACGAAACGGGCAATAGCTGGTGTTATGACGATAATTCTTCCAATTGTGATACTTATGGGAGGCTGTATGATTGGTCAACGGCATTGGGCGCCTGCCCCACTGGCTGGCATTTGCCAAGTGATGATGATTGGTGTACGCTAACAACTTACATTGATGAGACTGTGGATTGTGAATCTTTAACATGGATTGGAACCGATGCAGGATATAAAATGAAAAGCACAAGTGGTTGGTATTCAAATGGAAACGGATCTGACGCCTATGGCTTCACGGCCCTTCCGGGCGGCTACCGTGACAGCGATGGTATTTTTCATTACTTAGAGTTGGCCGCTTACTTTTGGTCCTCTACTGCTGAGAATGGGTCGGAAGCCTGGAACTGGGGCCTAGGCTATGGCGCCGATGAAGTAAACCGTTACACTCACAGTCAGGGAGACGGTTTATCTGTTCGTTGCTTGAAGGATTAGAAGTTTGATATTTCAAATTTTAAAAATGAACTTTGTTATTCAAAGTCAATACGGCTATTATGAAAAAAGTAAACAGTAGGCCGCTGTCAGCATATGATGGTAATAAACAAGACAAGCAAAATAATCCATCAAACTTTTCCCGGTAAATTGATTTGTTTAAATTTGGTGCTTTCAATATTCAGGCAACAAAGAAAAATTGAAAACACGAAACGCTTAATTCAGTAACATGGCTTCTTTATACGAAGGTGTAATCCTGGGAATGACACTGGCTATATTCTTTGGATTTGGTCCGGCCTTATTTGCTGAGATCCAGACCAGCATCCACAGGGGATTCTGGTCGGGGGTTCAGCTTGCCGTCGGTGTGTTCCTGAGCGATGTTGCCCTCGTAGCCCTGAGTTTTTTTGGCGCTTTTAAATTACTCAACAAAGAAGAAAATCATCTTGCCTTTGGCATCATCAGCGGTGTGATCCTGATCATTTTCGGCATCGTGACCTATACACGCAGGGTCAAGATCACCGGAAATGAGAGGGTGAATGATGAAGATACACCCAGTGTGGTCACTTTCATCCTGAAAGGTTTTTTCCTGAACATTGCCAATCCTTTCGTATGGATATTCTGGATGGGTGTGGTGGTTGGCTTTACAGCAGGTTCAGGCAAGGATGAGCAAAACCTGCTGATCTTTTTTTCAGCCACTCTGCTTACCGTATTGATCATGGATGTGCTGAAATGTTTCGGCGCTTATAAAATCAAAAAATATTTAACATCAAACCTGATTGAGTGGGTGAACCGCATTGCCGGAATAGGTTTGACCGGATTTGGTATATTTTTAATAATCAGGTCTTTATATGAATTTTTGTAAATTTGTTAATTATGAAAAAACAAAAACCTTTTAAAAACTGGTGGCTGCTGACCCTGAAAGGATTGCTTGCCATAATCTTTGGTATTTTTGCCGTGGCCATGCCGGGCACCACCCTGATCACGCTTATGATCTATTTCGGGATTGTCATCATCATCGGTGGTATTTTCCTGATCACCGGGGCATTGACGCATAAAGATCACAGCAAATCCTGGCGAAACTGGTTGTACGAAGGGATCTTTGATATCTTGATCGGACTGGTAATCATTTTCTTTCCTGAATTCTCCATTGACATCTTCATCATCATCCTGGCCATCTGGGCCATTTCGGTGGGTTTTTCCCAACTGGTGAATGCGATGAACGCCAACCGTGAGAACAAATCACGATGGATGATGTTCCTGAACGCCCTGATCGTGATCGTATTCTCGATCATTCTGTTCATCAATCCATTCGAAGGAGCTGTTGCGGTAACTTACCTGGTGGGGATATTTGCCATTATTTTCGGTCTTTTCATTACCCTCTACTCCATCAACCTGAAAACACTGAAAAAAGAATAACGAATGTCGAACGGGTACTACATCACTTCGATATTCGACATTGGATATTGGATATTCGTTATTCAAAAAATTTCGAATGTCGAATAATGAATAACCAATGTCGAACGGGCATAGCGTCACTTCGATATTCGACGTTGGATATTGGATATTCGTTATTCAAAAAATTTCGAATGTCGAACGGGCATAGCATCACTTCGATATTCGACATTGGAAATTCGATATTCGATATTCAAAATAATGTCGAAAGGCGCAGCATCGTTTCAATATTAGAATTATCCTACTTTATCCAATCCCTTTCCGGCCGTATCTATACTTTTAACAAAAATTGCAATTAATTCATTGTTTTCTTTTAAGATTTTATCAATCAGGAGGAGATCATTAATTAGCTTTCCTTTTCTAATTATTCTGAGACATACATTCGTTTCTCTTAGTTCTTTTAACGCTATCCTCATTTTATGAATAAAATCTTTTCGGGATTCGCTGCTTTGTGCCTCACCGTAGTTCAAAGCCGGAGAAGTTCCGGCTTTAATCAATTGAGTCGTTAGCAAATTACCAGCTTTTGTTTTGACAACTTTTTCTACGATTTTCACAATTTGAACACTGAAATCTATCAGTCTTTCTTCGAGATCATATTTAACAGGATTCTTCATAAGACATTTTTATGCCTTAATACCTTTACTCCTCTATTTGTCACATCTTTTAAAGAAAATTTTCAAAACTGCAATATCGAAAGGATTCTAACTTCGATATTCGTTATTCAAATGTCGAATTTCGAATAATGAATAACAAATATCGAACAGGACAGGCTACAGAGTAACCAAAAAAAATCAAATCGCCATTTCTGCTTTCTCTATCTTTATATCCTTTACATTGATCTGAAGACTTACCATGCCGTTCCATTCGTTTTCTTCGAGATGATAGCAAAGATTGAAAGCTGACCCATTGGATATGTCTTCAAAGAATTTGGCTTGCTGGAAAGCAATGGCAGGAAATGGCAGGCTGCTGATCTCACGGTGGATCACTTTAAGTTTGAGGTGATTATGACCAACAATCCTGGCATGGCCCGTATCGATCAGCTTTTCAGCCAGGAACACAGGCGACATATTTCCTGGTCCGAAGGGAGCAAATTGCTTGAGTATCCTGAAAAACCGGCTGTTGATATCTGAAAGGTTCAGGATGGCATCGATCTCGATTTCGGGTACCAGCATATGATCTTGTATGGTTTCGTTAACGATGCTGTTGAATTTTTCTTTGAAAGCTACCAGGTTTTCAGGTTTCAGAGAAAGGCCTGCAGCATATTTATGTCCGCCGAAATGCTCCAGGAGTTCGCTGCATGAATCAATGGCATCATAAACATCAAAATCCTTTACCGATCGTGCCGATCCCGTGATGAGCCCGTTTGATTTGGTCAGCACTACGGTGGGCCTGTAATAAACTTCGGTAAGGCGGGAGGCCACAATTCCAATAACACCCTTGTGCCATTCAGGATTGAATACCACGGTAGCCTTTTGAGATTTCATTTCTTCGTCCTGGTCGATCATTTCCAGTGCTTCCTGGGTAATCTGGGCATCCAAATTGCGTCTTTCGGTATTGAAGTTATTGATCTGTTCCGCAAACTTCTGGGCTTTTTCAAAATTATCAGCAACCAGCAATTCTACCGAATTGTTGGCACTTTCTATTCTTCCAGCCGCATTGATCCTGGGGCCTACCAGGAAAACCAGATCGGTGATGTTAAGCTCCTTGCTAAATGCATTTTTTTTGCTCAATCCCTGATCTTTTCGTTTGATGTTGCTGTAATACAGAATGGCCTCAATGCCCGGCCTTGGATTGGAATTGATCAGTTTGAGCCCGTAATAGGCCAGTATCCTGTTTTCACCGGTAACAGGTACAATGTCGGCGGCAATGCTCACCACTACGAGGTCGAGGTATTGTTCCAGTTCTTCGAATGGCAGACATTCTTTTTGCTGGTATGCCTGAATCAGTTTAAAACCTACTCCGCAGCCCGATAATTCCTCAAAGGGATAATGGCAATCTTCTCGCTGTGGATCGAGTACTGCAACAGCATCAGGCAATGTATCCCCCGGACGGTGATGGTCGCAGATGATGAAATCCAGTCCTTTTTCACCGGCATATGCGATCTTTTCAACAGCCTTTATCCCGCAATCCAACGCAATGACCAGGGAGAATCCTTTTTCGCATGCAAAATCAATGCTTTGATAGGAAATGCCATAACCTTCTGAATAACGGTCAGGGATATAGAAATCAAGTTGATCATGGAATTTTTTCAGGTAGGTATATACCAGGGAAACTGCCGTGGTACCATCCACATCATAATCACCGTAAACGAGTATTTTTTCTTTGTTTCGAATGGCTTTTTCAATGCGTTCGATTGCACGGTCCATATCTTTCATCAGGAAAGGATCATGCAATTTGGAGAGTTCGGGGCGGAAAAATTCTTTTGCTTGCTGATAATTTGTTATTCCTCTTTGTACCAAAAGGTTGGCCAGGTGTTTATTGATATTCAGTTCACCGGATAAAGTAGCGACCCGTTCAGGATCTCCCTGTTTTTTTATTACCCAGCGCTTTTCCATAATCAATAATTTCGGATAAATTTAAGCAATAGAATTTGTTTTAACCAATAAATGCCGTAAAAATGATCTTATTCAAACTAGAAAGTCGATCGCATCGCATCGACCGGGTTCAAACGGGATGCATTAAAAGCAGGAATAATCCCGGAAACCAATCCTATGAAAGCAGAAACAAGAATACCCAGTAAAATATTGCCTTCGGTTAAAATTAAATCGAAACCAATGGCATTGGAACCGACCAGGGTAAGTACGTAAACAATGATCAACCCGATAAAACCCCCGAAAATAGAGAGGAATACAGCTTCGAATAAAAACTGTAAAAGGATGAAATAATTTTTTGCGCCCAGTGATTTCTGTATCCCGATCTGTCGTGTTCTTTCCTTGACACTGACAAACATAATGTTAGCGATCCCAAACCCTCCTACAAGCAGTGAAAAGCCTCCGATCACCCAACCCACCATGGCAATTACGGCAAACAGATCATCAAAACCTTTGCTGATAATATCGGTTTCATTGATGGCAAAATCATTGTCGGCCGATGGTTTCAACTTATGAACCGAGCGCAGTATCCCGGTCAGTTCATCCTTCATCTGATCATTTGAGATCTGGTTCTTGGCTCTTACGGCAATGGTAGCGTTAATATCCCTGATATCGATCACATTCCTGGCAAAGTTCACGGGTATGATCACCTTGTTGTCGGATGTATTGCCAAAAAGATCTTCGCCTTCTTCTTTCAACACACCGATCACATCCATGTTCAATCCGAATATTTTGATCTTTCTACCGATGGGATCGACATTTTCACCGAAGAGATTTTCACCGATCAGGGAACCAATGATGGCCACGTTATCGCCTCCCTTGGATTCTATGGGTGTAAAATAACGGCCCGCACCCAGTTCAAAAGGCATTACCCGGTCGTAATCCTGGGTAACGGCTTCGATGCCCACATTTTCGATGCTGTTGTTGCGATATTTTACTGTCCTGTTTACCCCCACCATAAAAGTTGCTGCTTCGGCAGTCGTGCTGCGTCTTTCGATTTCCCTCAGGTCATTTATGTCGGGTTCGGGTCGTTTGTAATATTTCCACCATGGATAATCACCGCCCATCGCCCAGGGCCACTTTTGTATAAACAGCACATTGTCGCCCAGGGATTCGATCTCCTCCTTGATAGAATTTTCCATTGAATCGAAAACCGTAAATACAGAGATGATTGAAAAAATCCCAATGGTGATCCCCAACAGGGAAAGTATGGTTCTTGTTTTATTGATCAAAACCTCGTTAAAGGCAAAAACAAAACTTTCACCGATGAGTTTGAATATGAGAATCAGTCTTTTCATGTTGTCAAAAAGAACTGTAAAATTAACAATCTGCATGAAAATAACAGAAAAATATTGGTTGTTGACTGGTTTTTTAATAAAATTGCATTGTTTAAATCTTAAATTCCAGCACATTGAAAAAGATAAGAAATGCTTTAATTTCCGTATATTATAAAGACGGGCTTGATGATATCATAAAATCACTTGACAAATCAGGGGTGAATATTTATTCAACAGGGGGCACCCTGGATTACATCAAAAAACTGGGTGTTTTTGCTACTTCCGTCGAATCACTGACTTCATATCCTTCTATTCTCGGGGGCAGGGTAAAAACTTTGCATCCCAAGATTTTCGGAGGTATCCTTGGGCGGAATGACCTGCAGGAAGATCGCGAGGAAATGAAACAGTATGAGATCCCGGAATTTGATCTTGTGATCGTGAATCTTTATCCATTTGAAGAAACCCTTGAGAAAACAAATGATGAATCTGAGATCATTGAAAAGATCGATATTGGTGGCATTTCCCTGATCCGGGCTGCTGCAAAAAACTACAAAGAAGTACTTTGCATTGCCTCCCCCGAAGATTATAATGATTTGCTGGACATACTGAACGGCAAGCAAGCAGCAACCAGTATCGAAGACAGGAAACGTTTTGCAGCAAAAGCCTATCATGTGTCATCCCAATATGATACAGCCATTTTCAAGCATTTTAACAGCGACGGAAACATTGATGTTTTCAAACAGGATTCCGATCAGGCCATATCCCTGAGATACGGTGAAAATCCACACCAGAAGGGAGTGTTCTACGGGGATCTTTATAAAAACTTCGAACAACTTCACGGAAAAGCCATATCATACAACAATCTCCTGGACCTGGATGCAGCCACATGCCTGATCCGGGAATTCAATGAACCCACTTTTGCCATCTTAAAACACAACAATGCCTGTGGCCTTGCCAGTCGCACCAATCCACTCGATGCATGGAAAGACGCCCTGGCAGGGGATCCCGTTTCCGCTTTCGGAGGTGTGATCATCACCAATAACCTCATCGATTCCAAAACAGCCAAAGAGATCAACAAGTTATTCTTTGAAATAATTCTGGCTCCCGGCTACGAAAAAAATGCCCTGGAATTGCTGAAATCAAAGAAAAATAGAATAATTTTGCAGAAGAGGCGTTATGACCTGAAAGACAAGCAATTCAGATCGGTACTGAACGGGGTGCTGGTACAGGACAGGGATCTGGCCACGGAAACGAAAAAAGATCTTACTACCGTTACCGAAAAAGCTCCCAGTGAAAAAGAGATCATTGATCTTGTTTTTGCCAATAAGATTGTAAAACATACCAAATCCAATGCAATCGTGCTGGCAAGAGAAAAGCAATTGATCGCAAGCGGAACGGGGCAAACCTCAAGAGTGGATGCACTCAAACAAGCCATCACCAAAGCCAAAGCAAATGGCTTTGAACTGAAAGGTGCCGTGATGGCCTCGGATGCTTTCTTCCCCTTTGCCGATTCTGTTGAGATTGCTGACGAAGCAGGGATCACGTCCGTAATTCAACCCGGTGGTTCGGTAAAAGACCAGGATTCGATAGATTATTGCAATAAAAATGATCTTTCGATGGTTTTCACCGGTAAGCGGCATTTTAAACATTAATATTATTTACGAGACAGAAGATGGGATTATTTAGCTTTTTGACGAAAGAGATTGCGATCGACCTTGGTACAGCCAACACCATTATTATCTACAACGACAAAGTAGTGGTGGACGAGCCATCCATCATTGCCATACAACGTGAAACCGGCAAGCTGATCGCTGTCGGGAAGAAAGCCATGATGATGCATGGCAAGACGCATGAAAACATCAAAACGATACGACCTTTGAAGGATGGTGTGATCGCTGATTTTCAGTCTTCCGAATTCATGATACGGGAATTTATCAAAATGATCGGTATCAAGAATTCTCTTTTTCAGGCTTCCCTGAAAATGGTCATCTGTATCCCATCCGGTATTACAGAAGTAGAGGAAAGAGCGGTAAAGGATTCTGCCGAGCAGGCTGGCGCCAAAGAGGTACGTCTGATCCATGAACCCATGGCCGCAGCCATCGGCATTGGCATTGATGTGCTGGAACCAACCGGTAACATGGTCATCGATATTGGCGGCGGCACCAGTGAAATTGCAGTGATCGCCCTGGGTGGTATTGTGAACAATAAATCCATTCGCATCGCCGGGGATGATTTCACAACCGACATTCAGGAATACATGCGCAAGCAACACAACATCAGCATTGGCGAAAGAACTGCTGAAAGGATCAAGCTGGAAGTGGGTGCTGCCATGACCGAGATCGACAATCCCCCTGACGATTATGCAGTACACGGCCGCGACCTGCTGACAGGCATACCCAAGGAGATCACGGTGAATTATGCTGAAATTGCCCATGCCCTGGACAAATCCATCTCCAAGATTGAAACAGCGGTTCTGAATGCCCTGGAGATGACGCCTCCGGAGCTTTCAGCCGATATATACAGAACCGGTATTTACCTGGCAGGGGGCGGTTCCATGTTGCGTGGACTGGCCGAAAGGCTTCACCTGAAAACCAAACTCCCCGTGCATGTTGCCGATGATCCGCTGAGAGCAGTGGCCAGGGGAACGGGAATTGCCCTCAAGAACTTTGATAAATTCCCATTCTTAATTAAATAAACATGCGTTTATTAGTTGCATTCCTGATCCGAAATTATTTCTTCTTTTTTTTCCTGATCCTTGAAGTGATTTCGATCAGCCTGTTGATACGCTACAACCAATATCATTCGTCTGTTTTTGTAAATGCAGCCGCCGATTACACCGGGAGCATGCATGAAGCTTTCACCAACATCAATGATTATTTTGGCCTGAAAGAAGAAAACCAGGAACTTGCACGAGAGAATGCACAGCTCAGAAACAAGCTGCAAAGCTCCCTTTCCATCACCGACACCAGTTTTTACTTCAGGGATTCTCTGTTCCGCTATACACAGGCCCGGGTAATCAGTAAATCAACCCGCAGGAAAAACAATTACCTGATGCTCAACAAAGGGAAAAATCATGGTATTACAACAGATATGGGCGTTATTTCCGGGGAGGGCGTGGTTGGTATCATTGTGGGTGTTTCCGATCATTATTCCATCGCCATGCCTTTGATCCATAAGCACTCCCGTTTGAGTGCAATCATCTCCAAAAATAATCAACTGGTGAACGTGGTATGGGAAAATCAAGATTACCTTTATGGAAACCTGAACGATATCCCGATCCATATCGAACTTGAAAAAGGTGACAGCATTCTAACAAGCGGTTACTCTTTTTACTTTCCAAAAGGTGTGCTCATCGGTAGCATAAGTGAATTTGATGATCCTGGTAATGGCGGCAATCTCAATACTGCAAAAATAAAATATGCTGTCGATTTCAACAGTATCACACAGGTTTATGTCATTGAAAACCTGAACCGGAAAGAACTTGAAAACCTGAAAGAAGAAAGCGAAGAAGATGAGTAAAAAACTGATCATCAATATCATCCGGTTTATAATCCTGGTCTTTTTACAGGTTTTCGTCCTGAATAAGATCCATATTGGTGGATATGTCAATCCATATCTTTATATATTATTTATTTTGCTTTTCCCAATAGAATCACCAAAATGGTTGCAGTTGCTGAGTGCCTTCCTGATGGGTTTTTGCATAGATGTCTTCATGCAAACCATCGGTATCAATATGGCTGCAAGTGTTTTCATCGCCTGGATGCGACCAGGTCTGATCAAATCCCTGATGGCCGACAAAGATGATGAATCGAATTTGAAGCCCGGTATCCGGGATTTTGGCTTCAAAGGTTTTTTGATCTATGCAAGCATTCTCACCCTTTGTCATCACCTCATCCTGTTTTACCTGGAAACTTTTAAGTTTACACATTTTTTAACAACCCTGAAAGAAGCGGTTCTGAGCAGCCTGCTGACCCTCTTCCTGATCATACTAACACAATATCTGTTCATGAAACCGTCGAAAAACTAATGGCATCTTTTTATACTATATTTGCCACTTATCTTCTGATTTAAACATATGAATATTTGACTATGAAAAAATTTGTTTTACTGATTGGTTTAATTGTTTTATGCTGGTCCTGCAATACGACAACAGAAAAATTTTCTGATCTCGGTGGTGAATTTACCCTGAAAGGTGAAATCGATGGCAGAACATATGGAACACTCGCCCTGGAAATATATGAAGACGGCGGTTTTGAAGAAATGTTCTCGGGAGAATTCGTAGATGGAATTTTTGAACTCCAGGCTGAAATTGAATCTCCCGGAATGTATTACCTGAAAATCAATGATGTTGATGGATATGTTCCCATTTTTCTTGAGGCTTCTGAAATACAGATGGATTTGAAGATTGATTCGGCGCGTTTTGCTGAAACAAAAATCAGCGGTTCCGAAATGCACAATGCCTATGAAAATTTTTCCGAACAAATTAAATCCTTTGATGAAACCGACAATGAGATTTATCAGGTTTATTACAAAAGCGGCAAAGAACAGGATAATCAAGAATACCTTGATATTGCAGATTCACTCTGGGAAGAGAACCGCCAGGCAAAAATAGAATTCATGGCAAATATACTGAAAGAAGATGGTGATAATGTCGCGGCAGCATATCTTATCAATCGCAATTCATATCTTTTTGAACTTGATAAACTTGAAGAAATCGTTGACCATATCGATCCCTCCATTGAAACGGCCAGCGATGTAAAGAAGCTTAAGGACCGGCTGGCCGTATTGAAACGAGTCGATATCGGGCAACCCATTGTCGATTTTAGCATGCAAGATACCGCAGGAAATGATATACAACTTTCCGATTTGACGGGCAATGGCTTTTTACTTGTTGATTTCTGGGCTTCCTGGTGTGGGCCCTGCAGAGCAGAAAATCCCAATATCGTTGCTGTTTACGAAGATTATAAAGACAAGGGTTTTGATGTTTTCGGGGTATCGCTCGACAAAGACAGGGAAAAATGGATACAGGCCATCTATGATGATGAACTGGACTGGAATCATGTTTCTGACCTGGTGGGCTGGCAAAATAAAGCAGCCAGTCTTTATGGGGTAAGATCCATACCGCACAGCATCCTGGTCGATCCCGAAGGGATTATCATTGCCAAAAACCTGCGGGGAGAAGAATTGAGGAAGAAGGTTGAAGAGTTGTTGAATCAGTGAGCGTGTCTTTTTAGGGAACCCAATGATATTTTTGTTATTCTGCTATAATTTATCATTCGTGCCTTTTTACTTTTGCCTTTATTACTTCTTCCTTCTCTCCTTTTCTTTCCACTGCTGGCTAAAGGATTTGGATTGCATTTTTGGCAATGTCCTGCGCGGTCCCCATGTTTTGCTGAAAGCTCTTTTCAGGATAAAATTTTTGAATTTCCCACCACTCATGTCCAGCATTTTCCTGTTGAGCAAACTTTGTTTCCAGCCAAACATGATCACTTTTTCCGAAAACTCATAAGCTCCTTTTTTTACTGCATCATTGCGGTTTCGCAGCAGCAATTCATGCAACGGAATTTTTACCGGGCAAACTTCCGTACATTTTCCGCAGAGCGATGATGCAAAACTCAGGTGTTTATAATTTTTCATGCCGAATAACCATGGGGATATTACTGAACCAATAGGTCCACTGTATGTGGTGGCATAAGCATGGCCGCCTATATTTCTGTATACCGGACAGGCATTCAGGCAGGCACCGCAGCGTATGCACGAGAGTGCTATTCTTTGTTTTTCCTGTTTTAAAAGTTCACTTCTTTTGTTATCGAGTAAAACAAGATACATTTCATCGGGTCCGTCGGCTTCATTGCTTTTTTTAGGACCGTTTACAATTGAATTATACACCGTGATATGCTGACCTGTACCATGACCTGCCAGCAAAGGCCAGAATAGATCAAGATGTTCCAGGGAAGGGATCAGTTTTTCAATACCGGCAACGGCAATGTGAACTTTCGGGAAGGACATGGACATCATGGCATTGCCTTCATTTTCAGTAATACATACTGATCCTGTATCACTCACAAGAAAATTACAACCTGTAATGCCTACATCGGCTTTTTTGAATTTCTCCCTCAAAATATTGCGCACATACCCGGTAATCTCTTCGGGACTGCTATCTTTATCAAGCTTGAATTTTTCATGAAACAAAGAAGCAATATCTTCTTTTGATTTGTGCATAGCCGGAGTTACAATATGATAAGGCTTTTCACCGGCAATCTGTACAATATATTCGCCAAGATCGGTTTCCAGGGATTCAATGTTTTGTTTTTCAAGCGCTTCATTCATTTCAATTTCTTCGGTGGTCATGGATTTTGATTTTACCACAGATTTTGCATTCTGTTTTTGTAAAACCTTCAGGATCCCTTTAATGGCATCTTTTGCATCCGTAGCCCATATGATCTTTCCACCGTTTGCCTTAAAATTACTTTCGAATTCCCTCAACTGGTCTTCGAGATCATTGATGATCTTATATTTCAGATATGCAGCTCTTTGCCTGGCCAATTCCAGGTTTTCAAACTGTTTCATGCCATCATCCACAGCCCGGTCATAACGAGACATATTGTATTTGATCGTCTTCCGGTGAACAGGATCAAAACCTTTTTTCTCGGCATCTGCAGTAAATTTCCTGGAAATATTATTCATGAAACCAATTTATTTTGTTTCGGAGATTTTTTCAACCCTTCTCTTGTGCCTTCCGCCTTCAAATTCCGTATGCAGGAAAGATTTCACCATTTCAAAAGCTTCTTCAAATTCAACAAAGCGACCGGGCAATGAAATAATATTGGCATCATTGTGTTTGCGGGTAAGTTCAGCCTGTTCAATATTCCAGCACAAAGCTGCTCTAATATTGGGGTATTTGTTGGCCGTCATCTGTGCCCCGTTACCACTTCCGCATAAAATAATCCCGAACATATATTCTCCATTGTTGACAGCACGCGCCAGGGGATGAATAAAATCAGGATAATCCACACTTTCAAGAGAATTGGTGCCCATATCCATTACCTTAAATCCTTCGTCCTGCAGTTTCTCGGATATGTATTTTTTCATATCATATCCGCCATGATCGCTTGCAATAGGTATTGTAAGATTTTTATCGAACATGTTGATTTCTTTTTTTACAAAACTACTCATTTAATTTCAGCTCTTTTTTATTGTATTCTAAATTAATCGTTTATAAAATTCCTGCTTTTTGAGATATAGCTTATTTTTTTAAGGATCAATTTTTTATTGAGTTGTTAACAAACTGTTTGTTTATATGTGTTTAAATTTGTTGTCAAAATCTTAACAATTTTGAAGCTTATTAACAATTTCAAAAAACTAAGTCCGATTTTTCATTCTACCCGGAATTTTTCAGAATTTACTGTTTTGATTTCAACACAAAATGAGTAAAAATAGTTCCTTGATTTATGAACAAATAAGCGAATTAACAATTGTTAAAAATATTAGTAATAAACTAAATATTAAGTATTTAATTTCGTTAAGTTATAGGAATATCTGTTGATAAAAGTTAAAAAAACACAATGTCAAGAAAAACAAAAATATTTTTTCAGCATTATCAACAGGATATATAATAAGAAAAAATTTAATTTAAAAAAATATATAATATAAAGGGAGTTGACAATGGCAATAGCAACTACAGAAATTAAAGATCAGAAAAAGAAAATAAATTACAAAGATGAAATATTAAGGCTGAAGGAAGAAAAAAATGCATTGATACTTGCACATTTTTATCAGGTAGGCGAAATTCAGGACATTGCAGATTTTGTAGGTGATAGTCTTGGATTGGCCCAAAAGGCTTCGGATGCGGATGCAGATATTATCGTTTTTGCCGGGGTGCACTTTATGGCTGAAACAGCAAAGATTCTGAATCCGGAAACAAAAGTAGTTTTACCGGATCTTGAAGCAGGATGTTCCCTGGCCGATTCATGCCCACCCGAAGATTTCAAAAAATTCAAGCAAAAATATCCGGATCATATCGTAATTTCTTATATCAATTGTTCGGCTGCAATCAAGCAGTTGTCCGATGTTATTTGTACTTCAAGCAATGCGGTTAAGATCGTGGAATCTTTTCCAAAAGAACAGAAGATCATTTTTGCACCGGATAAAAACCTGGGAGCTTATGTAAATAAGATGACAGGCAGGAATATGGTACTCTGGGATGGAACCTGCGAGGTGCATGACGTTCTTGAGATGGAAGCTGTGATAAAAATGAAAGCAGAGAATCCGGAAGCAAAACTGATCGCCCATCCCGAATGCAAGGCCCCGGTACTTGAAATATCAGATTTTGTTGGATCCACCACACAACTGTTAAAATATGCACGTGAAACAGATGCCAAACAATTTATTGTTGCAACAGAATCAGGAATTTTACACCAGATGAGAAAAGAAAATCCGAATAAGGAATTCTTCATTGTTCCTTCGGATGAAACATGCGCCTGCAATGATTGTCCTTATATGAAGAAAAATACCATGGAGAAATTATATCTTTGTTTGAAAAATGAGGTTCCTGAAATAAAACTCACTGATCAGGTTATTGAAGAAGCCAAAGAGCCAATCAATAAAATGCTTGATATTTCCAGGAAGCTGAACATAATCTGATAAGCATGAAAAAAAGTGTATCGATTATCTGCCTTTTTATTGTTGCCATGCTTTTTTCATCCTGCAGCAATAAAATACCATTTACCTATGATCTTAAAAAGAAAATCGACAAGCATGATCTCGACATTTCACGGGTACAATTCTATAATTCAGAGAAAATTGTGTTGAGAAGCGTTGCACCGCTGGATAATGCCAGAATTTTTCAGGGAGAGGTCAGCATAGAAAACGGAAAAATGGTTGAAGAAATCATCATAAATAAAGAAACACCCGGCATCTGCCGGATGAGTGATGATTTGATCCTGGGAATTTCATTTGAACCGGGAAACAACAAAACCATTGATTTCAAATTGAATAAAATGAGTAAAACCTATGATCTCAAGGTAAGCAGAAGTGCAAATGAAAGCGGACGCGTTGAATATGATTCTATCCTATACAGCTTGCAGCCAACCAAAAAAATACCCATACTGCTGATAGAAAAGGATGACAAATATATTTACCAGTTAAACCAGCGAATTTTAAAAGGACAGAAAGTCAACTAGGAAAACACACCTATGTTCAAAAAAGTACTCATCATATTGTTGTCGGTATGGCCTGTCGTTATTTTTTCACAGGAAAAACCTGAAGGAGATTACAAGGTGTTTTATCATGAAAATGGTAAAATATCGAGTGAAGGTATTATGGTAAACGGAAAACCAGATGGATACTGGAAAACCTACAATGAAGCAGGTACCCTGGTTTCTGAAGGGAACAGGAAAGATTTCTTACTGGATAGCCTGTGGAAATTTTACAATGAGCAGGGTGAACTGTTAATGGAGATAAACTATGAAAAAGGGAAAAAGAACGGCATCAGAAAAATTATCCGTGAAAACGAAATCATTGAAGAGCAGTTTGTAAATGATGTTAAAGAAGGTCCAACGAAATATTTTTATCCCGGTGGAAAACTAAAAAAGATTGTCTATTTTGAAAATGGTATTGAAGAAGGTCTTTCCAAAGAATATGCTGCAGATGGCCGGATCATCACACTGATAGAATATGAAAAGGGCTATATTACCAGGCGGGAAAGAATCAACCGTTTCGATCAACAACAGAAAAGACATGGAGCCTGGAAGGAATTTTACAACAATGAAGTTGTGAAAATGGAGGGGAATTATAAACATGGACAGCCACATGGGTATTTTAAAACCTACGACAGAGAAGGTAATTTGCTGAAGGCTGAAAAATACCTGAATGGAGAATTGCAGAAAGATGCTGAAGAATTGCGCAAACTGGATGTCGTGAAAGAATATTATCCCGATGGAAAACTAAAAACAGTTGCTACCTTTAAAGATGACATACAGGAGGGAGTTACAAAACAATATACACTCAAAGGTGAAATTGAAAATGCCATTGTTTATAAGAATGGCGTTGTTGTGGGAGAAGGCCCGATGACAGAAAAGGGAGAAAGAAATGGTTCCTGGAAAGAATATTATGACAGTGGAAAACTGAAAACAGAAGGCCAATACAAAAATGACATTAAAGTGGGCGAATGGAAGTATTATCATGAGAGTGGAAATCTGGAACAAATTGGCAATTTTAATGATGAAGGAAAATATGTTGGGGAATGGAAATGGTTTTATGAAAATGGAAATTTGCTCAGAAAAGAAACATACCGAAACGGAATGGCCGATGGTCTGATGACTGAATACGACGAATATGGAAATGTAGTTGTTGAAGGTGACTATATCGAAGGACTCGAAAACGGATTCTGGTATTATGACTATGGAGATGTGAAAATTGAGGGGGAATATATTGACGGTTTACGCAACGGCATGTGGAAACATTATCACTCCAGCGGACAACTGATTTTCCAGGGCCGGTTTATTGATGACAATCCCAATGGAAAACATACCTGGTACTGGCCCAATGGCAACATTAAAGATGAGGGTTATTATGTGATGGGGAGAAAAGATGGTGAATGGAAAAAATACAGTGCAGCGGGAGAAATATTATTGCGTATAGATTATCAACAGGGAAAAGAAACAAAATATGATGGCATAAAAGTATCTGTTGAGTAAAAAACAAGGAATTTAATTAATAAATTTTTTTATGTTTGCACACTAAATCAATTAACAGGAGGAATTATGTATAGAAATTTATTATTGATACTGATATCGGCAGCATTTATGATTTCCTGCGGCAACCAGCAAAAAAAAGATAATACTTCGCAGGAAGCAGAATACCAGGCACCCGTAAAAGTTACAGTTGCCAATTTTGAAGAAAAAGCCGGCGATCTTGTTGGTGAAATGATCGTTCTCTATGGTACTGTCGACCATGTTTGTCAGCATGGCGGTAAACGTATGTTCATCATTGATGAGGGTACCGACGGAAGGGTGAAAGTAGTCACCGGTGAAGACATGGATAGTTTCAATACCGATATGGAAGGAAGTTATGTTGCTGTTGAAGGTATTGTGGATGAATTGCGGATCGATGAAGCTTACCTGACAGAATGGGAAAATGAACTGATGATGCACGCCGAGGAAGGTGAAATGCATGAGGGGGAACACAAAGGTGATGGCAGTGGTCATGAAGGCAGTAAAATGGGCGAAGAAGCCGACCAGGGATTGCATATTGAAGGCATGGAACAGATTAAAAAATACCGCCAGCAAATTAAAGAAAGCGGTAATGACCATCTTTCATTTTATTCCATTGTTTGTACCAATTACAAATCAAAAAAGGATAAAGAAATAGAAGGATAAAACGGAAAACAATTAAAATCAAGGCTGCCTCATTTACCAAAATTTGGGTCAGCCTTTTTTAATCCGCCAGTAGGCGGACAAGGGTTTAACTTGCCTGCCGGCCAGGCAGGGCAGTTAGGTTCCCCGCCCCTTGGGGCGCAATTTAATCCGCCAGAAGGCGGACAAGTTTTTTCTTTTGATACTCCGCTGCTCTGCGGCGGGGTAGTACACTATCAATCATAAAGTAATATGGGATTTAAATGGAGAAAATGGAACAGGGTCATTCACCGCGATTTCGGATATTTTTTCGTTGGAATGACCATCATCTATTCTATATCCGGAATTGCCATCAATCACCTGGAAGACTGGGATCCCAGGTACAAACATGAAAAAAAGGAGATCAGCATCGATCCGGAAAAGGAAGTAACTGCAGATTATCTTAAGGAGGTACTCAGGCGAAATGGAGAAGAGGGAAATTACAGAAAACACTTTGTGCCCAACGATCGCTATATTAAAATATTCATCATCGACGGGGAAGTTTTGATCGACAGAACAACAGGCAAAGGAACGATCAACAAAAAGATCCCCAGGTTCCTGTTCAAAGAAACCACCGATTTGCATTATGACCCCATGATATACTGGACCTGGTATTCGGACATATTTGCAGGCGCCCTGATCGTCCTGGCGATTTCGGGTTTGTTCATTTTGAAAGGAAAGAAAGGGATTACAGGGAGGGGTGCCTGGCTGACCATACTGGGTATCATCATACCCATCATATTTGTACTGGTTTTTTACAAAATAATCTAAACATGGAAGAAATAATCGTTGTTATCGCTTTCGTTATTTGGTATGCATTGTCCCTTGTGATATCGGAAACCATGGGAAAAAGCAGAAAAATAGGGGTTGAATGGTCATTTTTTATCAGCTTTGTTTTTAGCCCCTTGATTGGATTATTTGTAACACTGTTGTCGGATAAAGCCAGAAAATAACTGAATTGGCAAGAAAATTCAGCAGCTTCAGAAAAGATCAGGCAAGTTCAAAATCCATCTGTTTCCTGGAAAGGTCTATCTTTTTTACCCGTATCCTGATCTGATCACCCAGTTTATATGTGTATCCGTAGCGTTGACCGATCACACGGTAGTTGTCTTCATCCAGATAATAAAAATCATCTTCCAGGTCTTTCAGCCTGATCATGCCCTCGCATTTGTTTCCAATAATTTCAGCGTATACGCCCCATTTGCTCACGCCCGATATCAATGCCTCGAATTCCTGACCGATCTTATCCAGCAGGTATTCTGCCTGTTTGTATTTAACAGAATCCCGTTCTGCTTCCTGGGCCTTCCTTTCCATTTCGGAGGAGTGTATGCATTTATCTTCGTATTCTGTTTTGTTGGCAGAATCTTTTCCATCCAGGTAACGCTCGAGCAATCGGTGAACCATCAAATCAGGATAGCGGCGAATGGGGGAAGTAAAATGAGTATAATATGAAAATGCAAGTCCATAATGCCCGATATTGTCGGTAGAATATTCAGCTTTGGCCATGGTGCGGATGGCAATGGTTTCTATCATGTGCTCCTCCCCTTTTCCGGCGACTTGTTCAAACAACTGGTTGAATGATTTTGCCAGGCTGCGCTGGTTGTTGAGGTTCAATTTGTATCCCAGCTTGTTCACGAATTCCACGAAGGTGCTCAGCTTTTCCGGTGTTGGTTGATCATGGATCCTGTACACAAAGGTTTTTGCTTTTTCTTTGGGTTTCTTCTTGCCGATCAGTTCGGCCACTTTGCGATTAGCCAGCAACATGAATTCCTCAATCAGCTTGTTCGAATCTTTTTGTTCTTTGATGTATATGCTGAGCGGGTTTCCTTCGTCATCCAGATCAAAACGCACTTCCTGGGATTTGAAATTGATGGCACCCTTCTTGAAACGCGCTGACCTCAGCGTCTTTGCCAGTTTATTCAGGGTGATGAGTTCCTCGGATAATTCCCCTTTTCCCTTTTCCAGGATCTCCTGCACTTCTTCGTAATTAAATCTTTTATCGCTATTGATGATCGTTTTTCCAAACCACTGTTTGATCACTTTGGCTTTCTCATCCAGTTCAAACACTGCTGAGAAACACAGTTTTTCCTCCCTGGGCCTCAGGGAGCAAAGCATGTTGGATAGTTTTTCGGGCAACATGGGGATAACCCGGTCGACCAGGTAAATAGAAGTAGCTCTTGACAAAGCTTCTTTGTCTATGATGGAATCGGGTTTAACATAATGGGACACATCGGCAATGTGGATCCCGACTTCGTAATTTCCGTTCTCGAGTTTTCTGAGAGAAAGGGCATCGTCAAAATCCTTGGCATCTTTTGGGTCGATGGTGAGGGTGAGTACATCCCTGAAATCTTTTCTTTTTCTGATCTCTGATTTGGGGATCCCAACATTTATTTTTGCGGCTTCATCTTCCAAATGTTTTGGGAATCCAAGCGGAAACTCATATTCCGCCAGTATGGATTCCATTTCCACATTGTGTTCCCCGGGTTTTCCCAGCACATGAATAACTTCACCGAAGGGATTTTTTGCATGTTCCGGCCAGTCGGTGATTTTGCAAATAACCTTTTGACCATTTTTTGCATCTTTCTGCTTATTCTCAGGAATAAAAATATCCACATGTGTGGATTTATGATCGGGGATTACAAAAGCATAATGATGAGATATTTCAATGGTTCCCACATATTGCTTTTTTTTCCTTTCAATTACTTCAACGATCTGTCCTTCCGTTTTTCTGCCTTTCCGCTGTGGGAAAAGCAATACTTTCACTTTGTCTTTGTTCAGGGCATGGTAGGTATTGTTGGCTGAAATAAAAACGTCTTCTCCTATTTCATCAGAAACGATATAGGCTTTACCGGTTTGCATCATGTCGACGATCCCGGTGATGTAACGTTTGCCGGCAAAATCATCCAGTTTTTCAGGATTCAGCTTGTATTTGCCTTTTCTGGTTTCCAGGATCTCTCCCGCCCCGGCCAGGTCGATCATGATCTTATCGACCAGGTCTTTGCTGGTTTTGTCTTTTACGCCAAGCGCGGCAGCTACCTGTTTATAATTGAATGTTTTGTAAGGATTTTTGCCAAATATACCCAGGATGTTGTAGGCCAGGGTGTTTTTCTTTCCGCTTTTCTTTTTTCTTTTCTTTCGCGCCATATCTTATGTGTTAAATGTAAAGGTAAGCATAATCAGGGAGGAAGGGAAATTTGCTATGAAAGGTTAAAATAACTTGTTCAATCTGTTTCAGATCGTATTTTCGTTTGGCACATTTAACAAAATCTTTTTCAAACTTATGGGTAAAACCCTGGACTCATTAACATATACAGCGTGTATTAGCCAGCGTGGTTAAGGGGTTTCTTGATTTTTGAGACTAACCCATCAATGTGTTCAAATAAATGAGGTTTTATTGGGTTCCACATTGGATCAAGCAAGAAATCAATTCCTTCTCTTCTTGCTAATTTAGCTGCAGGAACAAAATCACTATCTCCTGAAACTAGAATTATCTGTTCAACTTGTTTTTTCAATGTAATAGAGGCAATATCTAATCCTATTTTTATATCAACCATTTTTTGACTAAAATCGAATAGAACATCATCTTCTGTCAAATCGTCTATTTGAATTTTCTTTGCAAGTAAGTCTTTTGTTTTAGAAGGTTTAATAATCCAACGATTTCTGTCTTCTAAAATACCTAATCTCAGTGCTACCTTCCTTTTTTTCTTTAATTCACTGAAGAATTCACATTGAAATTTGTTTTGGTCAGTCTTAGAAAAGTCAATAGATTTTCCTGTAATTGGATTATGTTGCTTTTTCTCATAAGGTAAACAGTCATAATAGAATATCCTGTATAAATCAAATGTTTCACCTTTTGCTTGTGTCAAATGTTTTAAACACATTTCCCATAAATCTGAGGCTGTTCGGACGGGATCAAGTTTTTTTATTTTATGTATCGAACGATATCTTTTTAGAAAAAATCCACCGTCTACTAAAATTGCTGTTTTCTTTTTCATGTTTATTTAAAATAAAAAAGCCCTAGGGTCGGCATTCTCGCTATTTTTATGAAGAATTGAGAATACGTTGCCCAGAGCGTTATATAATTTAAACGCGATAATAAGAAATTTGTTTTAAAAAACAAATAGTTTTTTCATTTTGTCATGTATTTTTCATCGATCTCCACCATGCTGGCCAACTTGTTAATAAGTTCACTCGCTGATTTATAAGTATTAACCTGTCCTTCTTTCAACTCATTTATCGCTTCTTCTGTTTCTTCATTAGGAATTTTTTCTTCGAATACTTTAGCGTATCTGGTTGTTTTCAAGAACTCAAGCATTTTTTATGCTTCTTCTGAATTTGTATCTATAATTACTGTTGCCATTACTTTCAATATTACAATGCAACAAATTTAATTCATTTGATCAAAAAAGCCAGGTATTTTTAATGGTTTTGCTGTAAGGTTTTTATTTGTCTTCACTTTATAGATTGTAGAATTGATTATCACCGTGAACATACCTTAAATATGTATCAGGGACGTAAGATTATAAAGAGGATACTTAATATTGCCTGATGAAACGTCGTGATTTTGTCAAACATTTAAAAGCAACTGTAGGACGTCATAGGGAGCTTTCAAATCTGATGTAGGATTATTTATTCAAGGTCGGATTTGCCATGGGAATGGATTTTATCAATTCTTTTGTATATTTCGTCTCTGGCTTTTTATATATTTCATCTGCCTGTCCGGTTTCCAGAATTTTCCCGTCTTTCATTACCGCGATGCGATCCGACATGTATTTCACGACGGATAGATCGTGTGAAATGAAAATATAAGAAAAGCCGAATTCATCTTTCAGGTCATTCAGCAAGTTCAGGATCTGTGCCTGCACAGAAACATCCAGGGCGGAAACACTTTCATCGCATACAATGAATTCGGGCTCCACGGCCAGGGCACGTGCAATGCTGATCCGCTGCCGTTGCCCACCACTGAACTCATGGGGATATCGGTTGTAATGGCCTTTTTCAAGACCTACTCTTTCCAGCAGATCAAGCGCTTTTTGTTTTCTTGCTTTGTCGGAAGCGTGCAGTCCGAAAACCTTCATCGGCTCTTTGATGGCCGAGCCAATGGATATTCTCGGGTTCAGGGAAGAATAAGGATCCTGGAAAATGATCTGTATTTTTTTTCTCAGTTTACGGAGTTCCCCGGATTTTAAGTGGGTCAGGTTGAATTCCCTGAAAAAAACATCCCCTTCCGTGGCATCAATTAGCCGGAGGATGGTGCGGCCCAGGGTGGTTTTTCCGCATCCTGACTCTCCAACCAAACCCAGGGTTTCTCCTCGCTTTACCGCCAGATTGATCCGGTCAATAGCCCTGATGAACTCTGCCTTTTGGAACAGGCCTGATTTTAGTTTAAAAACTTTGCTCAGGTTTTTTGTGCGCACCAGGTCATCCGCAGATGAAAAATCCTTTTTACTTTGTTTTTGTGGGTAGGAGGTATTTTGTGCCGGTGTATTCGCATTCATGAAGTCGGCAACGGTAGGCAAGCGCCTGGTATGGGTGTCCATTTCAGGCCGGCAGGCCAGCAATCCTTTCGTATAAGGATGTTCGGGGCCATGAAAAACTTTGTGCGTTGCGCCTTGTTCTACGATCTTTCCTTTGTACATGATGAGCACTTCGTCTGCCAGTTCAGCAATAACTCCCAGGTCGTGGGTGATAAACAAAATGCTCATTCCGTGCCGGCTGCTGAGTTCCTGCAGGTTTTCAAGGATGGATTTTTGCACGGTAACATCCAGGGCCGTGGTGGGTTCATCTGCAATCAGCAGGGCAGGTTCGCAAGCCATGGCCATGGCGATCATGACCCTTTGTTTCTGCCCGCCTGACAATTCATGTGGATACTGATCCCAAATCTTTTCCGGCCTGGGCAGTTTCAACTCCCTGAACAATTCAATGCTTCTTTTTTTCGCTGCCGATTTGCTTTTCTTTTTGTGTGTGAGTATGGGTTCTGCCACCTGTTTCCCGCACTTATATACCGGGTTCAACGAAGTCATGGGCTCCTGGAAGATCATGGAAATCTCGTTCCCGCGGTAATGCTGCATTTCATTTTCAGGCAGTTTCAGCAGATCAACTGCATTATACCCCTTTTTGTAATATAGAATTTTGCCGGAAGCGATCTTTCCGGGATCCTGTATCAATTTCAGGATGGAGAGCGCTGTCACGGATTTCCCTGAACCGGATTCACCAACGATGCCCAGGATCTGGCCCCTTTTGATATTAAAATCTATGTGATCAACTGCCTTTACCTTCTCACCCTCTGTGTTGAAGTTTACACTCAGATCTTGAATTGTGATAAGGTCTTCAGACATGTTCTCTTGATCAGAAATCATAATTTACAAACTCCCGAAAAGGAATGTAATTGTAAAGCTAATAAAAAGAATCGCATGCAGAACCCCACGGGATATTATTCGTCTTTAATGCACCTGACAGAATATGCGGATAATTTATTTTTGGTAGGATATTGAATCACACCGCCAATATCGAGCGACAAGGAATAAGCCTGGTCATCCGAAAGAAAATATTCCTCACCCGACCAGAATCTTGTTTCCTGTTTATAGCCAGCAAATTCATCCGGTAAATAGGATTTATATCCTGCCAGCAGGGCTGAAAACCCGGAAGCATTGGTAGCTGAGACAGCGATCCCCTGTGAAAGCAGGTCATAGCCATTGCCGAAAGTGGCTTCAAGGGTTTTTAATTCATCCAGATCTGGCAATCGCCAGCCGTCAGGACAAATACCCTGTGTGCTGTTCTTTCCGGCATGAGCCATGAGTTCATCCCACTGGTATAATCCTCCGAAGACTTCACAATATTTTTCCTCATCATGATAACAGTACTTTTCAAGGTTCCCATTATCAGCCTGGTTTTGCGAACTGCTGATCATGGTCCCGGTTTTCAGGTTTTCCTTCATCCAGCATTTTCCATCGATCAAAACAGTATGATAAACATTGCCTTCCGAATCTGTTATGCCAGGCTCACCCGGACAGGGATCTCCGTTGGCACTTGTTGCAACTGTGAAACTAATTTCTTCTCCGTAAAAAGTTCCGCTTGTCGTGGTAACATAAGCCCTTACGAAGAAATCGAGGCTTTCAATCAGATCATACAGATTGCTTTCAAATGATCCGGGAACAGCCGTGGCCCCGAGCTCTGTTCTGGAATCCTCCATGGTGGGATTTTGGAAATACGACCAGCAATGCCCGTGTTGTAGTATTTCGGCCTGTCCAACCGAAGAAATGTTTCCTGTAAATAATGCTGAAGTTGTAGTTATATCTGATACTGATCCTGTTTGAAAACTGAGACTACCGCTTCCCGCAACACTGATGTTTTTCTGGGTTTTGTCGGTCCAGCCTTCCCTGTCCTTGACTTCCAGCACAACAGTGTAATCGCATGCATTTTCAAATTGGTGCTGTGTCGTTTTTATTTTTGAATATTCGGTATCCCACTGGTTATCGTTTTCCCAGTCCCATCTTACCTTGAGTTCAGATGTTGCTTCGTTTTCATCGCTGCATGCAGAAGCATCAAAATTGAAAACTGTCGAAATGTTCCCATTTGGAGGGGTGACTGAAAATTCAGCAACGGGGCCTTTGTTTTTGGTATCCTCATCATCTTTTGAACAGGACGTTAAAATCAATGAAAATGAAAGTATTGCCAGGGTGATCCATCTAAAGTGACTCATGCCGTATTGATTAGTTTTTGCCAAAAATAGAAAAAATCCTTTCCCCGGAGGGACAAAATAGCAGGAAAAGGAATTAATGTGTATGATAACTGGTTTGAAGTTTTTTGAAGATCTGGTGAATCTTTTTTATCCCAGGATATGCCTGGCTTGTGGCAATTCTTTATATGCAAGGGAAGAGGTGATCTGTACCTATTGCCGGTTTCGTTTGCCCAAAACAAATTTTCATCTGCTCAGGGATAACCCGGTACAAAAGGCTTTCTGGGGAAGGGCGGATACCGAATCGGCTACCTCGTTTCTTTATTTCTCGAAAGGGGGAATGGTCCAGCAGTTACTGCATCACCTGAAATACAGAAACCGAAAAGATGTAGGGATATACCTGGGGCGCCTTTTTGCTATTGAATTGCAGCAATCTGTTTTGTTTGAAAACATTGATACAATTATACCCGTTCCGCTTCATCCTAAAAAACAAAAGAAGCGGGGATACAACCAGAGCGAGCAAATCGCACTGGGCATGAATCAAATTTTGAAGGTGGACCTCCTGCCAGATGCATTGGTCAGGACCAGGTTTACCGAAACACAGACTAAAAAAAGCCGTTATGAGCGATGGCTGAATGTGGGTGAAATGTTTGCGGTAAAAAACAAGTATGCTTTACGAAACAAAAATATTCTTTTAATTGACGATGTCATTACAACAGGAGCAACCCTTGAAGCCTGTGTGCATGGTCTGCAGCGAGAGAACCAGTTAAAAGTATACATAGGCAGCATTGCTTATGCTTTTGACTGATGTTGTAATAATGTTATTAAATTCACTACATTTAAGGGAAAATTCAAAACATTATGTCTATGAAAAGAATTATACTTTTTTGCATTGGCCTGCTTCTCTTCGCAGTGATCGCAAATGCCCAGGAAGACATTCCAAACAAAGATTTTGAGGAATGGGATCCAGATACCACCGGAATGGGGTATGTTTATTTCAATTTACTGGATTGGGACAATCCCAATGACTATCTCTCTGTGCTAGGAGCAAGTTCTGTTTTCAGAAGTGAAGATGCATACCAGGGAAGTTATTCAGCTATGCTGGAAACGATTATCATCTCTTCTCCCCTGGGTAGCTTGCCTGTTCCGGGGCTGGTTACACTCGGAAATATCGTTGTTGATTTTATCAACCAGACAGGTTCCGTAACAGGCGGGATTCCGTTTTCCGCGAGGCCGCTTGCCCTGAAAGCATATGTTAAAGCTTCCCAGGCTGAAAACGACAGTGCTTTAATTGTTGCCTATTCTTATAAATATAATGAGGAAAGCGAAGAACAGGATACTGTTGGGATCGCCATGGCCTATCTGACTGAAGAAATCAGCGAATGGACCGAAATTGAAATTCCCTTTCAGTATCTCAACGACTCAACTCCGGATACGATCAATATAGTCTGCATTTCATCTTCCTCTTTTGAATCCTCATATGAGGGATCCATGCTGATGCTTGATAAGATGAGCATTGAGCTGGAATCGGGCATTGATGTAAATTTATTTGATAATTCAAGCATCAGGGTTTATCCAAACCCCGCTGGTTCATTCATAACTTTTGAATCTGATGTACAATACGAAGATGCTGTTTTGAAAATCTTTGATAACCAGGGTAAATTGTTAAAAAGCATGCACTTTAATGGCCCGACAAAAACCCTCCGTTTAAGCGTTCTTGCAAAAGGGACTTATTTTTATCAATTGATCCGTAAAAACGAAAAAGTATCTTCCGGTTATTTTATCAAAGAATAATCTTCAATTATGAAAAGCAAATATTTTCTTTTCCTTTGTTTATTGCATATAGTTATATTTTCAGCCTGTAAAAAGGAGGAAGAAAATGGAGATGATCCTCCTGATATTACTGGTAAACCAGTGGCAGAGGAGGCTAGTTTTGTTTATAAAACCAATTTCCTGGCATCCTGGCAAACTGTTGAAAAAGCTGATGGCTATCAGATTGACGTATCCAAACAGGAAAACTTTGCAAGCTATGTGCCGGGCTTTGAAAAAAAGATTTTGGGCAATACAAACAGGACTTATGTTTTCGGATTAATGGGTTCTACGGATTATTACTATCGTGTGAGAATCTACCAGGGGAGTGATGAGAACCGGACATTCGGGAAATTTTCAAATATCATAAAAGTAAGTACCAGCAGCAATGATCAGTTGCCGAACATGGATTTGGAAGTGTGGCAGGATTTTGAGAGGTATGAAGCTCCTGCACCCATGGGTATCTGGGCAACGCCCAACAAAGTGGCCGACTTGCTGGTCTTTTTGGATCCTCCTCCCGTAACGGTTACCAAAACGGAAGATGCAGTTTCGGGACAATATGCTGCCAAAATAACCACCATATTGCCAGAAGACTTTTTTATGATGGCCGGCACCCTGGCAACTGGAAAATTCGAACCCGATCTCAACAATCCTGTTAAAAGCCTTGAGCAGGGTATACCTTTTACTTCCAAACCCACAGCATTCAGGGGTTATTATAAGTACCTCCCTGTTGATGGGGATTCCTGTAAGTTGTACGCACTGCTCTCAAAGTGGAATACGACAGCAGGCAAAAGAGATACCGTGGCATGGGCCGGATTGCCTGCTATGGATGAATATCCTTCGGAATATACTGCCTTCGATTTTAATTTCGAATATCATCTTGAAGGGATCGATCCCGATACACTGATCATGATCATGGTATCCAGTGCAGAAGGTGATTCTTTTATCGGAGGTGTCGGCAGCACACTATATGTGGATGATCTGAGATTGGTGTACGAATGAAAAATTTCTTAAGCAAAATAAAGAGTTTATTGTATGTCAGCATGATCACTGCTTTCATGATGCCCTCCCTTGCCATCGCCCAAAATTTGGATGCCGGTCTTTCAGCCGGATTCAACCTGGGGACTCCCTATGGTGTTTCTGAGGATGGCGCCAGCGGTTCGCCCGGTTTTGGCCCCGGACTTGGTTTTTATATCCGGGGAAGGCTGAGCATGAAATGGCAGGTCCAGGCCGAATTTCTTTATTCCAAGAAGGGTTCATTTTTTCAAACACCGGTGAGTGGTGATACGATCTACAGATCGACCATGAACGACACCATTCCGTTTTCTGTTCATACTGTTTACAATGGATGGGTGGAAGGACATTTTAACAATGCCTACCTGGATATACCGCTGATGTTTCTTTATGAAACCGGCAAGAGATGGTCGCTGCTCACAGGTGTGCAATTCTCTTATTTGTTGAAAGGCGAAAACAAAGGAACCGCCGACATAGAAGTTGGAAATCCTCAAAACCCCTTTACGCATGTTGAAGACCAGGTTTTCGATCAGAGCGAACACATAAAGAAATGGGATTACGCAATTTTGCTTGGTGGGAAATACAAATTCAAGGAAAAGATAGATTTCCAGGCCAGCCTGTCGTATGGCTTGTTTTCCATCTATGAGGAATACTACAAGTATATTAATAAAACTGTCAGGAATATATATCTCAGGATTGGGATACTTTACAGGATGACTGATTGAATCAGGAAGTGGCTGTCCAAAAAGTGCCGAATAGTTATCCGGGTCACATCGAGCGCCTTGCCTGCCGACTGGTTGGTAGTTGTGATGTGCTGATAATCAAAAGATCGTAGGCTTCGACTTCCTGCCCAGGCGCTCAGCCTGGCGAAACAATAGGCTTTTCTGAAAGCTTCGATACTATAATCTCTTCGCCAGTACCGTGGTTTTGCGATAGCTTTTTACCCTTCCATCCGGACGGTAGACTTCAAAGTAAATGATATAGATTCCTTCCGGCAGTATCTCGTTATTATCGCCATAGCCATTCCATGAGATAAATCCATTTGTGCCCAACAGTTTGTTATTGACAAGATCCCGGACCTGGTTGCCATCCGCATCATATATCGTAATATTTCCTGTAAAACCGCTCTTATCAAATGCATAGTGGATGTTGGTAACATCATCATTCCCGTCATTGTCGGGGGAAAATATTTCCGGTTCAACATGGATTGGATCTTTGATTTTGATCTCTTCCACGAACTGGGAGTTCCTGTATGCCGGTGTTCCGAAACCGGCTTCTTCGGAGGCGGAATGCCAGTTTGTTTTTTCATGGGAGGGATTGTCATAATGGATGCGTTCCAATGCCACTCCGTCATAAAAACTCAGCATTTCATAATGCATGTTCTCGTGATATTCCATGGCATCAATTGTGTTTCCTTCCCGATCTGTCAGGATCACTTTTCCCTTGTCCTTGTTGAAAGATGGAAATCCACTGAGCTGCAAAAAGGCATCCGGGTTATCCGTGAAATACTGATCCTTTACCATTTCCGGATCTTCGCTCAGCAATATGTAGGCATCCGGGAAAAAAAGTTGATTGTTCAGGCTGATCATTGCCGTGGAAGTATCGGGGGGATTGGGATAACGCTCCTTCACAGAAACGATCAACAGTTCCTGCAGATTGAGTATTTTACCGGAACGATTATACAGTTCCACATAATCCACGCCCTCCCCCAGCGGGTTGAACAGGATCTCATTGATCACAATATCATTTTCGCCGACCTTTGCAGGAAGTCCCAGCCTGGTAGTCATTTCGGTTTCCAGGGTGTGGCCTGCGCAATTATAAAGGCTGTCTTTTATGCTCAGCTCATAAATGATGCCCTCTTCCAGCTCATTTTCATAAATCAGGATGACAGAAGAGATGTCATCAGAAGAAACATAAAGGCTTTGTGGATGGCCAAGATCATGGTCGATTTCATACGCACCGGCATTGATCAGGGAAAGGCTGTCCATGACCTGGTCGAAGAATATCTCAAATGTCCGGGGATTGATAATAGAAACATTGGATATTTTCGGATAGGTAAAAACAGCATTAAGCACTGAGTTTTCTTCACCCGGTGTCCCACCTTTCAGGTTTCTTGTCACTTTCCAGTTGCTTTCACTTTCGCAGGGATTGAGCGGGTTGATCTGCTCGAGTGCCCATCCGCCGTCTTCTTTCACAGGGTCCTCATACCAGGAATCATCGTATGAAACCGCCGACATCAGTCGTCCTTCCTTGTTTCTCAGCACAAGGTCCTGTCCTGCATTGGTAAGGCTCATGCTTGAGAAGCCGTAAAAATCCCCGAAAGTAGATAACTCTGCCTTTGCATCGATATCAGCCAGGATCAGGAATCCACCCGCTGCTATTTTAATGTTACTGAATTCCTTTTCCGTGTTACCGATAAATAAATTCCATCCATTCAGATCAATATCATATACGGTTGTATTGTGTAATTCAAGATATTCGTATTCGGGCAAACCGACTGCAGGATTGGGATCGGCCATGATCTCGTTGATCACTACTTCGAAAGGGCTGGCAACATAAAAAACAAATTCGGCATTCAGGATTCCGGCAATATTGCCTGCATAGTCCCGGATGTTTTCAGCGCTCAGGGTATAATAGGTTTCACTTTCGAAAGCTTGTTCAAAGGTAAGGGTGACCAAGGCAGCATTTTCATCATCCTGTTTCACATGAACCGGAGTAAGAGCTCCCGGAGACAAAGAATAATTGCCCGGGTTTTCGACAATGTCTTTCGGGACGCCTTCATCAAATTCAACCAGAACAGATCTTTCATTTAATACACTTAAACTGCTAATGGAGGGTGCAATGCTGTCGACCTGTATATCCCCGGCATAAAAATCATCAAAGTAGAACTTTTCACTGTTGCTGGTGGTATAATTGCAAAAAACGCCTGCATATGCTGCTTCATGGAATTCATCATCAAATCCTTCTGCCAATAAAATGAAGTTGCTGGTCCCGGAAGGATCAGCAAAGATTTTCCAGTTCCCGGTATCGTCACAGCTAACTTTTATACGGATCTCGAAAGATGAAGAGATCATGCCTGCAGGACCCCGGCAAATGGAAAGGGTATCATCTCCCTTTTGTTTGAATAATTCGATTGCATCCTTTGAGCCCGCCTCGCCGAGTTCGATGAAATAACCATTGAGAGCTTCCTTCAGATTTTTCTGATCCGAAGCGAGGTAAATGCGGGCATTGTTGTTGGAGGAAGGGCTGAAAGATAATTTTACCCAGAACCTCCATTCGGTTCCGCTCAATCTGTTATTTGCTGTTGTGAGCATGGATGCACCAGCCCCTTCCGTGTACAATTGCAATCTTTGATCGCTGTTGATCCTGAAATCACTTACATCACCTGTCCATGCGGGGTTTTGTGAGAAATCTCCGTCTGAAAAATCATCTGAGAACTGTGCTTTTGCCGAAGTACATGCAATCAACAACAGAAGGAGGAAGGTTTTTGTTTTCATAGTTTTTATCATCATATCCGGTGGTTTAAGATATTGATACATAATTAATACTTTTGCAGGAAAAAGGCCAAATAGCATTTTTAGTTTAATTTTGCAGCCTTTACGAGAAGACCAATTTACGAAAAATCTCTCAAAGAGGAAATTTTGAAGATATACAGAAATATAGATGAATTTCAGAAGATTGATTTTCCGGTTGTAACGGTAGGAACCTTTGATGGTGTTCATGTGGGTCACAGGAAGATTATTGATAAAATGATCAAGCGGGCAGCTGAGCATGATGGTGAAACGGTACTGATCACCTTTCACCCGCATCCGCGCCTGGTGATACATCCCGACAGCAAAAACCTGAAATTCATCAACACCAGGGAAAAGAAATATGAACTGCTTGAGAAGGCCGGGATAGACCATCTTATTGAAATACAGTTTACGAAAGAGTTTTCGAAAACCACCTCCTTTGAATTTATCAAAAAATATATCGTAGACAGTATCGGAGCAAAAAAGCTGGTGATCGGGTATGATCATCATTTTGGTAAAAACCGGCTCGGGGATTTTAAAGAGCTTTATGACCTGGGCATCACTTACGGTTTTGATGTTGAAAAGGTGAATGCACAAAGTGTGAACAACATCAATGTAAGTTCGACCAAGATCAGGAAAGCCCTGGAAGAAGGAAAAATCAAAAAGGCCAACCAGTTGCTCGGTTATGAGTATTCTATAACAGGCAAGGTGGTTCGCGGCAACAAAGTAGGTCGCAAAATTGGTTTTCCCACGGCCAACATCGACCTGGAAGACCAGTATAAGCTGATCACGGCCAACGGTGTTTATGCCTGCCGGGTGTGCTGGAACGACAGCATTTACCAGGGCATGGGCAACATCGGACTAAGACCTACCGTAAACCATAGCGAACTGACCATAGAAGTGAATATTTTTGGTTTCAGGGAAGAAATTTACGGAGGCAACATTACCATATATTTTGTAGACCGAATAAGAGATGAAATCAAATTTGCCAATCTGGAATTATTGCGCCAGCAACTGATCAAAGACCGGGAAACGGTGATGGGGTTGTTGAATGATTAATGGAAATTATTCACTATGGACGCTGGAGTATTCACACGGTAACTTTAATTGTTATCCAAATATAATCAGTCACCAGGGGAATCACCACCAAATAACATTTATTTTATATCCAGTTTATTCAAGCATCAATAGTTTTTTACTAAGAATGGTATAATTCTGATTTTTAACGGACAGAAAGTAAATGCCTGCATTCAAACCAGCCAAGTCAAATTGCAATTCATTCAATCCTTTCATATAATTTCCCGATCCCATTTCTCTTACAAGCCTTCCGGTTTGATCGTAAACCTCAAATTGAAGTTTTACAGCTTCGTTGGTATAAAATCTTATATGTAAATGACTGGAAACAGGATTCGGGAACAAGTTTAATTGATAGATTAGCTGATTGACTTGATCATCAGGCTGCATTTCCTCCGAAACTTGAATAACATCATCTTCAGTAAACAGGAGATTGATCAACCTGTCGCGTTCCAACTCATAAGTCTTTCTTGATTTGGGAATGTATTGAGGCAACAGGCCAATATTTCCTGAACGATTTCCATTGTTATTCATCCTGAGGTACAGGTAACCCAGGTCGATGATGGCAAAAAGGGAATCCTGGTAACTGCCCGAGTTGAGGATAATGTCCTCGTAAAAAGCTATGGCATTCTGATAGTTTTCAAGTTCAATATCGCATTTATTGGAAACAACATCAGCCAGTTTGCTCAAATCCGTGGTGTCCTGCAATACAGTTGTTGTATCAAGGTAGGTTTTCAATCCCGCATAATCCTGGTCATGAATTCTTTTTATTTCGAACAACTGGTTTACTGCTGCATATGAATATGCCGATTCCGAATGATCTTCAATGATCTCTTTGAACTTGTTTTCTGCATCGCTATAATTACCGGCAACAACATGAATTACGGCACTGTCATACATTGATTCCACTGTTCCGGATTTTTTGCCGGTCGGAGTACATATAGGCTTATAATCAGGTTGCATAGTTGTATAAATAAATGAGGTAGGGTTTCTTATACTATCTCCCCAAAAATTATATGTAACATCGCATTGGATTGATGCCTGGTAATTCGTTTTCTCATAAATCAGGTACGTGGTATCTTCCGTATCCAGGTATATCTGATTAAAATTAAAATCCGTCGGGAAACTGGCCCTTGACAAATAAACCTGGTGTTCGGTATTGTTAATGATCTTTTGTTTTAACACATCGCAGCCTTCATTGCTGTAACCCCGGATTTTGGTCTGGCTGTAATCCAGGCATGATATCCCGTATTCATTGTCGTAAATATAATTTCCGTTAAGGATTTTTGCTTTGCTGTTGTATATTTTTATTCCAAGGTCCTTTGATTCTCCTCTTTTGCCGCCCTTACGGTAAATAACATTGTCGATGATATTAAAAGTATCCGCACCGTCAACGCCCCCACTATTGTACAATGAAATTCCCGAACCTGTGCTATAAGCAATCGAGTCATCCTTTATGTTAAAGTTTTCGTAATAATCGATAAATACCGGCGAATGGGCCTGGGCAGGATTATCAAAATTGCACGATGAGATTTCAATGATTTTCCCTGTCCTTCCCTCGAAGGCATACACATAGGAATCTTCAAAAATACAGTCGTCGACAAGTAATGAACCACCACTTTTTTCAACATGCCCCTCATTAAAATCACAATTTGTGATCGTAAGGCTGTCGCAAACCGAACTGATTGCTGCCCCGTCAAAGCTTACGGCATTAACAACATAAGTTGTATCTGCATTCAGGAAGTTCAGGTACAGTTTACAATTGTTATCGGCGGCAAAAGTAACATTGCTGCCTATTTGCAGATTGCCATAAATATCGATGCTGCTGCTGTCGCGTTTGCCGGTTAAAACAACATGATCGCCCAGGCTGAGGGTAGAACCCTCGGTAATAATTAGGTTACTGCCGTAAAAATCAATCTTTACACTGTCATCCACACTTAAAGTGACATTATTTGCAACAGTAGGCTGAAAACGGCTTACCATGTTGCTGAATAAGTTCAGGTTTTCGGTGATTGTGTCTTCGTGGGGAATGAGGTCGTAGTCGATGTGAAACCGATTATGCAAGCTATCAATTGATGAAAGCATGAACCCGGAATTAAGTTCAAATGTTTCATTCCATCTATAATCTATCAATGAAAAGAATCTCAGCTTTCCATCATAAATGTGAGGTGTAGTTTCATAAATATCCAGGAAATATTTGCCTACATTATAATTCCCATAAAAATAATTGTAATCAAGTGTAACCTCTAAGGGTTCACTATTCCCATTACCTAATAATGGAAATCCACCTCCGTTCATGTCAAATGCAGCATAAAGGGTATCAGGGAAATATGAAGGTTGAGAAAGGGCATTTGCACCTGTATCAATAAGTATTTTAATTTTTTTACGATTTGGGTGGGTAAGTTTTACTTTGAAAACAAGTTTGGGATCATATTCTTCAAGCATATGTAAAACAAACATTTTGCCATAATGTCCTAAAACATCTTCTTGTGCAAGAAACTTATAAGGCAAGTATACATATCCGCTATCTTTCCAAAAACCCCAACTATTAGCAACTTTCAGTGCTCCATATTCCCAATCTTCCATGGTGATTATACTATCCCCATTTAAATCCACATCATTTGTATAAAGTGAATCTCCATTAAAATCGTAACAAACACTGTCATGATAACCAACAACGGTTAATTGATGGAATAAAACAGAATCAGCATCAATCCAACTATTAACTAACCACCTTCCACTTTCTGGAGAATCTTCCGGGAATATATCATACGTTAAAGAATCCATTTTCATGCAAAAACTTGCCAGCCCCCCAGCTTCTTCATTATCATCGTTATGATTGAACAGCCATTGCTTTAATAAATCGAGTGCATCTTCCTGTAAGGTATCAAAATTGATTTTTTCGTAATAATCAACCCGATTTTCCAAAGCTTGTAAATAATTATCATAGCCTGTCATCCAATGTGTAGCATCATTATTTACGACCATTCCTCCATATGTAGGCACATTTGGACATCCAGATTCTGAGACTATATCCCACCCGTCATCTATAAAAGAACCATTTTCTCCATCACCTTCATTCAAAAAATTGTAGGTGAAATGAGTTGGGTACCAATTTGCCTCATCAACAGAATCACATGCAGAGAGGTTTCTCATCCAGTTTATTTCATAAGTAAATATGTAACCAATTCCTGAGGCCTGAGCACAGCAACCATGTTTTTGTAGAAAAATTGGCCTCATAAAAATGTTTTTGGAATTATCGACCGAATCAGGAGGATCAATTATTGATTGTAATGTCATTATGGGTATTTGATTGATTTTTTCCATATATTCAGGTGTAATATCAGGTACTCCTCCTGTTATCCAAGGATCGCCATTTGGGTCAGGATTTAAATTAACAACTTGGGAATAACTCAACAAACAATTTATTACAAACAAAATTGTCAGGTATAACTTTGAAGCTTTCATTGAATTATATTTTTAGGTTTAATATTTTATAAATTTTTCTATTAAAATGATCTTGTTGGTTGATACTTTAACAACATAAATTCCTTTTTTTAAATCACTAATATCAAACATATTGTTAATCTTTGAATAATTGTATACACTTCTCCCTAATTCATTTCCATTCATATCCAAAATTGACAATGTATAATTATTCAAATGAGGAGTTTCTAGCAATATATAATCCCCTGCTGGGTTTGGATATATTGAAATATCAGAATTATTATTTGAAAGAGATATTGAGGTAATAGGATTGATCGTCCTAAATACATCACCATACTCAAAATAACTGATTGCGTATATTTGATTTGAATTATTAAATATAACTTTTTCAAAATACCTTCCTGTGAAAGAAGGGGTTATATCCTCCCAATTGGCACCATTGTCGTAGGTAACAAAAATACCTCCCGGTGAACGGTCAAAGGAAGGACAGCTTATTACAATAGAATTGAAATCATTAATGCACATAGAGGTTATATAGTTTTCATCATAAACAATCTCCCAGGAGTTACCCATATTATCCAATGATTTGAAAACCCTTGCACTGCCAGTAGAATAATGACCACAGGTACCAACAAAAATGTTATCAAAAGAATTAATTACAATAGATGATACAAAATGATATTCTAGTCCAGCAAGTTCCCATGATTCCCCATCATCTTCTGAACGATAAAAGCCTCCTGGATTACTTCCAGTAAAAGATGTTGAACCCGCAAATAAAACACCACTGGAGCTTTCTTTGATATCGTAGAAAGCCTCAGTATTGTATTTTGCAAGTACAACGTTCCAGGTTTCACCACCATCAATTGAGCGACAGATGCTACCCCAGCATCCAAAAAACAAATTCCCATTACTTGCTTCAATTGCACATTCAATATCTTCATTAAGTACATAAAGCAATTGCCACTCCTGATTCCCAAGATATTTGAATATTCTTCCAGTAGCACCAACTATAAGCTTATCTTCCGAGGTCATTATAATTGCTCTTACCATAAAATTATCCAAACCTAGGTGCTCCCAGGACTCACAATTATCATGAGATACGTAAATACCATCCCCTGTTCCTAAATATATATCAGTACTATCGAAGTAGAGTTCAACACCTCCAATATTATCCGGTAATTCAACCTGTTCCCATTCCTGCCCAAAAACACAATGTACATTTAACAACATAATAGTTGCGGCTATTAACAGAGATGTGATGCGTTTGTTTTTATTCATAGTTCTCAATTTAAGGAAGTAATTAATTTTTTCCAATGTACGACAATTTGTGACATATTGAAAGACGTTAAATGTGTTTTAGTTTGGTATTTAGTAATCCCGGCCTAATTCAGCCTAAAAGCCTTGCTTCCTATTATTACGCCCTCATCGCCTTGTCTCCCTCATCGCCTTGTCTTCCTCGTCGCCATTGTCTCCCAAGTCGCCTCCCTCGCCTTCGTCGCAACTCGCCCAAGTCGCAAATCAATGCCTGATCACCTCCAGCTCAATCCGGCGAACACCTGCTGTTTCAACCTTGCTCATTCTGTTATCCAGGCGGATAATACAATTGCCCTTTTTTTCGAAAGTATAATCTTTGATCAGCAATATTTTTTCCGTGAAGACCTCAACATTTTCGTAGGCAGTGTAAACCTCATCCTTGGTGCGCAGTCGCAGGTGGAAATTCCTGAGCCTTTCCTCCCCGCCGGGCGTGATCATTTGCGTGGCGAAAGTGATGTATTCCCTGGGGTATTGATTGGTATAAACGATATTCAAATACAAGTCGTATTCACCGCGTGTGTTTTCGACCATGAAACGGAAACCGGCTTTCTCAAATGAGTTCCAGGTGTCATGCTTGAAATGATAAGAAGATTGATGGACGCTTTCCGGCTGACAGGAAAACATGATGAAAATCATGGAAGAAAAAATTGTGAACCTGACAAAGTATTTCATTTGAATATATTTTATTCTTTATACATGCAAAGATATGGAATCTGAGGAGGATGAATACCTTAAAAAGTGTACCTTTATTTCCATCAATTAAGAACGTATATCATGCCTTCAAAAAAGTTTTATGTTGTATGGAGCGGAAGCCAGACCGGGGTTTTCGATGATTGGAAGAAATGCCAGCAGTCCGTTCAGGGAAAAGCCAGCGCCCGGTTCAAAGCATTTAACCATGAGGAAATCGCAAAACTGGCTTATGAACTGGGACCGGATGTGAATCTGTGGGACCATATTTCAAAAGAACAATACCATGAATTGTCGAAGAAAATGGAATTACCCAGCTTGGACAGCTTATCGGTTGATGCGGCCTGCAGTGGAAATCCGGGCATCATGGAATACCGGGGTGTGGATACCAAATCCGGCATTGAGCTTTTCAGCCAGGGTCCTTTTGAAAATGCTACTGTGAACATGGGCGAATTTCTGGCACTTGTGCATGGTCTGGCCCAGCTCAAAAAAGAGAAAAAAGACATTCCCATTTATTCCGACAGCCAGACAGCCATGAAGTGGGTGTGGGAAAAAAAAATAAATACCCGCCTGGAAAGATCCCCACGAAACAAGAATCTTTTTGAATTTGCAGACAGGGCGCTGATGTGGTTAAGATCCAACGAATACAATAATCCCATTCTTAAATGGGATACCGGCAACTGGGGAGAGATCCCGGCGGATTACGGGAGGAAGTAGATTTATAAGCCTAACAGGTTTGATGAAGTGCTATATATTATTTTCTTAAAACAATCCGAAAAGTAGTCCCTTCTCCCGGGGCAGAATTCCTAACAAAGATCTTCCCTTTATGATAATCCTTAATAATCCTTTGTGAAAGTGTAAGCCCCAGTCCCCAGCCCCGTTTCTTACTGGTAAAGCCCGGGTTGAAAATGCTTTTGTGCATGGACTTTGGAATGCCTTTGCCCGTATCTGCGAAATCGATGACCACCTGTCCCGCTTCCTCTGTGATATCAACGATAATCACCCCGGAACCACCCATGGCATCCACGGCGTTTTTGCTGAGGTTTTCAATAACCCATTCGAAAAGATGCAGGTTGATGGGTACAATGACTGCATCATGCTTACTGTTGATCTTGTATTTAACCTTTTTGGAAGAGCGGGATTTGAAATATTCTATGGCACCCCTGATTACTTCAACAATATTTTGTTCTTTCAGCTTGGCCGGGGAACCAATCTTGGAAAAGCGGTCGGTGATCTTTTCAAGCCGGCCAACATCCTTTTCGATCTCAGAGATTGCGTCGTCTTCGACACCTTTCATTTTCAGCAGCTCGAGCCATGCCATGATGGAGGACAGGGGTGTCCCGATCTGGTGAGCTGTTTCTTTCGACATGCCTACCCACACCTGGTTCTGTTCAGCCCTCCTGGCCGAACTGAATAAAAAATAAGCAATGATCAGGAACAATCCGATCACCCCGAATTGCAGGTAAGGAAAGAAGCTGATCTGGGTGAGCAGCGCCGAATCCTTGTAAAAAATGTAGGTGGTACCCTGTTCGGGCAGATCAAGCTTAATGGGATCATTTTCATTCTGCATCTCTTCGATCAACTTGCCTGCAGCAACACTGTCCTGCATTTGCAGTGAATCCACATTTCCAAAAGCGATCACTTCCCGTTGTGTACTGTCGGTCACCACCACGGGAACAGAAGCGGAATTGGTTACCACCTCGGAGAAAAAGCTCTGAACCAGGTCGTCGAGCACTTGTCGTAATTCGGAAAATAGCCTCGACTCCTTGTAATACAGATAATTAGAATTAATTTCATTGTCTACTACCCAACTGATCTTGATGGGTGGGTTCTCTGTGAACTCCTCTTTTAATTCACCTGAGAGATAGGTAATTGTATCCGATTCGAATTCATAATTGACGAAACTGGATATCTTGTCGTTTTCATTTGTTACCACTACCGGGATGGTTGTGTTGTTTTTGATGATATCCACGTAAAAGTTAAGGTTGCATGTAATTTCATTGTTGGCGATGTTTTTATATGCACCCGCAAGGATTTCAGCTCTTTTCTGTTCTTCAACCTTGATCTGATCAAAAAACAATTCTGTATATTTAACAAGCTTGGCTTTTCGCTGAATTGCATCTGCCCAGATGCGCACATCTGTTCTTTCGTCGATTGCAAATTTCCTGACAATAAAATTGGTATACCAGATCGAAAATCCAACGATGGCTATTGCTATCGAAATAAGAATTAGCTTCCAGCGTCTTTTCTTCGTATAAATGTCCAAAGTTTCAGGCTTTTGTTATTGTTTGCTTAACGAATTTACACAATAAAAAGTGTTTATTATTCCTCCTTCATCAGCATTTCCTCCGCTTTGCTGATTTCCTGCTTTTTCTTTTCGTCAACTTCCGGGTACTGCAAATTGAGCGATTCCAGCGCATGAATAATGATATCGGATACCATGGCCCGCATAAAAGGTTTGTTGTCAGCGGGGATTACGTACCAGGGAGCCGTTTCGGTAGAAGTGTTCTGAAGCATACTTTCGTATGCCTTCATATATTGTGTCCAGTATCTTCTTTCCTGGAAATCCGAAAGCGAAATTTTCCAGTTCTTGTCCGGGTTATTGATCCTTTTCAAGAAGCGCTGCTTTTGTTCTTCTTTTGAAATATTCAGGAAGAACTTAAGGATTTTGATGCCATTCCGGTTCATGTATTCTTCAAAACATACAATATCGGAATAACGGTTTTGCCAGAATGAATCATCTATATCTTTGAGTTGATTGATACCGGGAATTTTCTGATTTTTTGCGATAATCTCCGGATGTACCCTTGTCACCAGAACCTCTTCATAATAAGATCGGTTAAAAATCCCGATCTTTCCACGCTCGGGCAATTCTTTCATACAACGCCACATATAACCATGATCCAGTTCTTCCTGGCTGGGAGCTTTGAAGCTTTTCACCTGGCAGCCCTGTGGGTTAATTCCTGACATCACGTGTTTGATCGTACCATCCTTACCGGCTGCATCCATTGCCTGAAAAATGATCAGCAATGCATAAGTATCAGAAGCATAAAGCTTGTCCTGTAACTTTCGCATTTTTTTTATTCCCTTCTCAAGCTCTTTGTGGGCTTCTTTCTTATTGTTGTATCTACTCTGCCAACTGGTTTTGAAGTCCTGTAATTGTTTCTTATTATCTGGTGTAAAAATAAATTCGTTGAACATCATGCATGATTGATTTAGAACAAATTTCGTTAAAAAAAACAAATTTGCAATTTTTCTTTATTTTGTCTTACCTTTAAAAGAGCAAGCCTGTTTTTTCAGGAAGCTTAAAAAATGATAGATACAGGGAACAAACTGGCTGAAGTTTTCAGGGATGTGCATACACACAAAGAGGTGACAGGGATAATTATCCGGCATCTTACCAGCAAGCGTGATGTCAGGTATGAAGCCCTGAAAACATTGAATCTTAGAAATTCACGCAACATCCTGGACCTGGGTTGCGGTTTCGGGTTTTTTACCAGGGCATTGAAGGGGAAAATACCTGCAGGTTCAAGGGTCACAGGTATTGACCGCTATCCTGAATACCAGCAACTATATCTGGAATCTTGCGAGGAAACAGGCATTCCGGGTAATTTCCTTGGCGATGGTGTTTGCTCGATCCGGGAAATTCCGGATAACACCATCGATCTGGTGATCTGTAGCTATGCCATGTATTTTTTCCCCTGGATCGTACCGGATGTTATAAAAAAAATGAAAAAAGACGGCCATTTTGTGATCATCACACATGCCATTCCGCATATGCAGGAATTCACGGATTATGTGCGTCATTTTTTGCGTAAAAGGAATGTGGAGGTATCCGGGGAATTGCCTTATGAAAAACTGATCGGATTTTTTTCAAGTCGGAATGCCATGAATTTCCTGAATCCTTGTTTTCATGAAGTCATCCGAAAAAAGTACAGAAGCTGCCTGCTTTTTAAAGTAAAGGATTTTGATGATTTTGTAAGTTATTTCCAGTTTAAGCATCGGTTCTTCATTCCTGAACATGTAAATATTGATATGGAAGAAAAATTACTGAAGTCCGTCCGCACAGACATGCAAAAAGGAAAAAAATTCAGGATCACCAAAGATGATATGATATTTATTTGTTCACGCCCTAAAAAACTACCAAGATATGACTGAAAGGAAAAGAAAATATTGCCCCTACTGTGGTGCAAAGACAGAATGCAAAATGGAAGGTGAAACCAAACGTGAATTTTGCAATAACTGCCAGGTTTTCTTTTATGATAATCCCCTTCCGGTGGCTTCGAATATCGTGATAAGAGATCGTGAGATCCTGCTGGTAAAAAGGAAATTCGATCCTTTCAGGGGATACTGGTGCCTTCCCATGGGCTTCGCAGAATCGGGCGAAAGTATTGAACATGCTGCCTTGAGAGAGCTGCAGGAAGAAGCGGGGATCAAAGGACGCATTCTTTCACTGGTCAATGTGGAATCTGGCAATAGTAATACCTATGGAGACCTGCTTTACCTGACTTTTGAAACAGAATGGATCGGCAGGAATTTACGGGCTGGCGATGACGCCGGGGAAGTGGGGTTTTTTCCACTGGACAATTTGCCTGAAATGGCATTTCAGTCCAACATTAATGCAATTGAAAAATGGATGCGAAATAAGAAAGAATACTGGGCCATTGTAGATTCATTCAAGCTTTCAGTAAATCAGCAGGAAGATGGACCCAGGGGAGATTTCCTTTCGGACAAACTCATTCGCATCGTGGAAAATAATGCCGATGTAATTGCCGGCAGGTGGATGGACGACGTCAGGAATAACAAAAGTACACCATCATATGCAAGAGCAAATACCCGCCTATATTGCGAGAAAAACAAAGAAGTGATCAGGCAGTTTGGAAAATGGCTGGGTGGTTGTTATTCCACAAAAGATATTCAGGATTATTATGAACAACTGGGCAGAGAAAGAAAACAGGAAGGTTTTGCCCTCAGTGAAATGATCAGTGCCCTCAGCCTGACCAGAAAACATATCTGGGAATTTGCCCTTTCACAAAAGATGTGGAATAAAACCATTGATATTTACACCACGCTGGAGCTGGAAAGAAGGATGATGCTTTTCTTTGACAAAGCATCCTACTACGTTTCCAGGGGATATGAGGTTTAATCAAATTGATACCACGCAGGCTTGCCTCGGGATAGTTCATTTTCACAGAACTGGTAATGGTAAAAGAATATTTTGACCTGATAGAAGAAACCATCCACATGAAAAACCAGCCTGGTGAGGGAAGTACTTTTTGTTTACGATTCCTCGTTCCAATTAATAAAAATTTAACATTGCCATTCAATTTTTTCCTTTTCTTTGTTATTCTATTAACAAAGAAAACACATGCCTTATGAAACTACTATCTACATTGATTCTGGGCTTATTGATCACTTTCAATGCATGGTCGCAGCTTGAACCGCTCATACAGAACAACTGGCAAACCTTTCAGTGGCCCTATAATGCGTATTATCCTGAAGACGACCAGGGCGTGAACGGTCATGCAGGTAATGCATGTGGATATACGGCCATGGCCAGGATCTTACATTACTGGCAGTATCCGATCAACGGGAATGGCGTACTCGACTTCGATGATTTTTTCGGTCATCATTGGTACATTGATCTGGAAAATATGGATCTTGATTATTCAGATATGCCCTATGAACTTGACTGGAACGATCCTGAAGATATATACCATGAAACTGCCATGTTGTTCCTGGCCTGTGGTGCCATTGGGGAAGATATCATGATAGGATTTACAGATGGTATCATGCGTATCCCCCAGGCCATGCAGGATTATATGTATTACAGCGAAGAGATGGACGTTTTGCAAAGATGGGACTATACAAGGGAAGAATGGATTGAAATCTTTAAGAACGAACTGGACCAGGGCCGCCCCATACTGATTGATGGACGAACGCCCGATAGTCCACCGCCGTGGGAGCCGGGTTCCTGGCAGGGACATTTTTTTGTTTGCGATGGATACAATGAAAATGACGAGTTTTATACCAATTATATGTATGGCGGCATCAGCGGCTATTATGATATTGATACCATGGATGTGTTTTCTGCCTATCACCGTATTATTGTCAATTATGAACCTTTCAATGTAGGCATGGATCAAAATGCTTATGAAAATCAGATCCAATACAGGATTTTTCCGAATCCTGTGCACGAGCGATTGAATGTCAGTATCAAAAATTCCAGGATCAGTAAAACACAGGTCGAACTGATCAACTCACAGGGTAGCCTGGTCAGAACTATAGCCAATCGTGCATTCTGGGGTGAGCAGAATTTTCAGATTGACACACAGGAACTGAAACCGGGAATTTATTTTCTGCGGATTTATAAACCAGAAACCCTTATCATTGAAAAAGTTCTGATTTGCCGCTAAAAGGTGCTCATGAAATTTAGATTGACAATTGTTTGGATATAAACTAAATTTATGGCCTGTAATTAAATCCAAACCAAATGAAAAAAACAATCACTTTATTGCTGGTTATTAGCCTGCTGTTCATTGCCTGGCCTGGCTGTAAAAAAGCTAACGAATCAAAACCTGTCATTCCGAAATTTGCTTATTATGGATGGGCTGTGGGAGCCTACCAGAACACCAACGGTTTTCTGATCCATACCAAAGACGGTGGTAAGAACTGGAACGCACAATCAAACGCTGACCAATTGCTAACCGGCCTGGAAGACATTTGTATCATTGATGAAAATACCCTTCTAACGGTTGGAGATCACACGGAAGACGGAACGCCCCATGTGTTGAAATCCACGGACGGGGGAAATAACTGGAGTCCGGCGGGAGCGGCCGATCTGATCAATGCCGATTATTGTTGTATCTATAATCTTAACAATGAACATTTGTTTATTGTGGGTGATTCGGGAAGTATTTACCACTCAGACAACTTGGGTGGTTCCTGGAACAGGATCAATGTTCCGGATAAATACAAGGAATGTAATTTCCTGAGAATTGCTGTCAATACGGTTAATGATATTTGGGTAGTGGGTGATTATTTTGCCCCTGACACAACCCCCATCATGTTGCATACCATGGATGGTGGCGCCAGTTGGGAAAGGCCTGATCCGATCAAAGATCTGAACATTACACCTGCCATAGGAACAAACGGCCATTATCTCGCCATCAAGCTCTATGGGAACAGCATCTGGGCCATCGGAGGATTCGGAGCATTTACTGTCAGGTCAACAGATAATGGTACAACATGGACCGATGTATCAGTTCCGGCAGTCGGAACCGGTGATGCCAACGACCTGTTCCTGCTGAGCGAAACAGAAGCTTATCTTGCACTCGATTTCGGATCTTTCTTCAGCACTTCCGATGGCGGACAGAACTGGACAAAGTATTATCCACAGACCAACGACTGGTTGCTGGGTATCGCCATACAGGATGAAACCCATATCTGGGTATGCGGGAGCCCGGGTGGTGCAGAAGAGTATGCCCAGGTCATTTATTCGAAAGATGCAGGCACTACCTGGACAGACCAGACCCCTGAGTTTATGAAAAACACCCTGGATTATACACTTTACAAAATTCGTTTTATGAAGCATCAGTGGGTAGAGGATTAGTCTTGTTAGTTTAATGATTCCAAACCACCCAAAAATTTGTTTTATTATTTGTAGATTTGAATGATAGCAATTCATTCAAATTGATTATTATGGGATTTGTCAAAGAATTCAAAACATTCATAAAACGTGGCAGCGTGGTCGACATGGCCATTGGTATCATTATCGGCGCTGCATTTGGTAAGATCGTAAACATACTTGTCAACAATATCATCATGCCCCCCATCGGCCTTTTGATCAATGATTCTGATTTTAACTATTTGCGGATCGTTTTGAAAAAAGCAGTTTATGATGAAAACAATGAAATAATAAGGGACGCCGTCACTATTGATTATGGCCTGTTCATTCAAGCCCTCATCAACTTCCTCATCATCGCCCTGGTCATATTCTGGGTGGTGAAAGGCATGAACCGGATGAAGAAAAAAGAAGAAGCCAGGCCGGCTCCTCAGCCTGCTCCTTCAAAAGAGGAAAAATTACTGGAAGAGATCAGGGATTTGCTGAAGAAAGAATAATTGATTTAGCGATTGCACACCGTACCTGCCGGCAGGATTTAAAGATATTCGATTTGCGGTGCGATCCTCTAAAACGCTTCATACCCGCAAAGAACCGCTTCATCACATTAAAAAAGATTTTCGGGAAATCAACTGATTCCGGGCAATGAATGAAAATGATTATCATTATATTTCTGAGGTGAATAGCACAATACAGGATATGGAAAGATCAAACAAAGATGAAAAACTAAATAAAATGATGAAGGATGCACCTTTACTCTGCACAAAATATTTCCGTTGTGTGAATTGCGGATATATTTCTCTTTCCGTGCATCCCTGCCCGATATGCAAAGGCATGCTGAAACCGGATTTTCATTGGAAAAAAATCTGAGTTCATTAAGAAGAACCAAGCTTTTGTTCAAGAGCTTTCAGATTTTTCGTCGTTCCTTTTAGCATGATTTTTTCCCCGTCGGCCAGCAAAGTGCATGAATGGTCTTTGCGTTCTACCTTTTTCAGATAATCCAGGTTGATGATGTTGAAGCGGCTGATCCTGAAAAAGCGGTCATTCGTTAGCATTTTCCCAACCCGGTTCATATTGCAGGTCACCACTTCGCGCTCCCCGCTGTTTAGGAATAATTCGCAATAGTTGCGGCTGGCCTGACAGTAGAGGACATCTTTGGGGTCGATCAGGATGAAACCTGTGCTGGTGTTGAATTTGAGTTGTTTCGGTTTGCCAATGGCCTGAAACAGGCTTTGCAGCTTTTCGCTATAATCCGGCTGCTCCTGCTTTTCTTCAATGCGTTGCAGTGCATTTGCCAGTTCATCTTCGCTGATGGGCTTCAGCAAAAAGTCGAAAGCCGCATGCCGGATGGCCTCGATGGCGTATTTTTCGTAGGCGGTGGTGAAGATCACAATGGGTTGGTATAAACCGCCTGAAACTTCTTTCAACACATCAAATCCTGACTTGCCCGGCATTTGCACATCCAAAAAAAGCAGGTCTGGTTCATTGTTTTGAATTTCACCAATGGCTTTTTCGGGATTTTGAAAAGTGCCGCTTACATCCACTTGCTGATGCGCTTTCAGGAGTGCCTCCAGGTTTTTGATGGCTTCCGCTTCATCGTCAACGATAATGGCTGACAACTGCTCCGTATTCATACAAATAGGTAGATTGATTTGTTGTAAACTTAAGGAATTTTGGTTGGATTTGCAAAAACGCCAGGGGATTCCTCCCTCCGGCATTTCGCTATCGCTCAATGCCTGCGGTCGGAATGACATTTGGTCTTTTTTTTAGAGAGTGCAGAGGGGCGCGCGCAGCGCGCCCCTCTGCCCACCTCCTCGACATATAAAGACGTGTAATCCAGACGAAACAATTTTGCGATAGCAAAAATGTTGAGGAGGGATCCCTTTGGGTTTGGCAACACTGCTGATTAAAACCGTATTATTTTTCAAATCCTGTAACTAAACTTCAAAGGAATACTAACCATCACCTTGGTGCCAGATGGCTCGCCATTATCATCATAAAGATCGATGATCTCATGGGCAATCCGGGCTTCATTGTATTCATTAAAAAGCTTGTAGTAATTTTCCATGATCTGCAAGCCGAAACCGGTTGAATCCGTGGATAGCTCTTTGGCCTTTGCCCTGCCGATCCCATCATCTTTTATGCTGATGGTGATGTTTTTGTTATCGGTTGTTATGGAAACTTCGATATGCCCTTTTCCTTCCTTATGCCGGATACCATGTTTGATGGCGTTTTCCACATAGGTTTGCAGGATCATCTTGGGGACTTTTGTACTTGTGTCGATTCCATCTTCGATTTCGATCTCATAATCAAACTTATCGGGAAAGCGCAATTTCTCAAGTCCCAGGTAACTTTCCAGGTAACTGATCTCTTCTGACAACGAACGTGTGATCTTATCCGAAGACTCCAGCGTATTTCGGATCAGTTTTGAGAATTGTATAAAATCGGGATAGGTTTTGGGATTTTCTTTTCTGATCTTTGAAGCAATGGCATTGAACACATTAAACGTAAAATGGGGGTTCATTTGGTTTTTCATGTTCTTTAGTTGCAACTGCACGATCTCATTGCGGATGCGGTTTTTCTTTTCAAGCTGGATGAGCTGAAGTTTGCGAATGAGAAGGATGAAGAGCCAGATGAAGAGGAAAATGCCGGCGTAGATCAGATACTTAAAATAATAAAGAGAATTAAAGCTGTGACTTAACAGATAATAGCTGTTTTTTCCCTGAGCAAAAAGCAAGGATGGTTTTGCGCCTCTTTTTAGGATTTGATATGAATAGGTATAGATTCGATCTCCCTTAAAATCAAAGAGGGTTTTATGCCTGAAGGAATGATCGTAGATTAGCAATTGATGATCTCTTGTGGGAATTACATATTCATTTTTCCCATCATCATTAAGATCCATGGAATAAAGTCTTTCGAAAAAACGCTTATTTGAATGAATGCTGTCTGTTACTTTGAGTTCATCGCTTAGTAGTACCAGCATACCTGTTTCGTGTAGGATCAAAAAAGGATGAATCGGATTGCTGGGCAAAGGGATCAATATTCGGTGGGTTTTATCAGATTCAGGGAATACGGTCTTTTGCATGAGTTTACCGTTCTTATCAAACAGCATTAATTTGGGAAAATTTTTCAACGGACCGATATGGTTGTGGAAAACTACCAAAACTTTTTCTTTATCAAATTGATAGGGATAAACCCTGATATTTGATCGAAAACCCGGAAACTCAATAGGCTCAAACAGAAATTCAAGTTTGTGATCAAAGGCCATCAACCAGGCGCTGTAATCGTGGTATGGGTAACCCACGCTGTCATGTACATTCCCCGCTGAACCGCAATGGCCAATGATCTCAAGTTCTTTGTCTATGTCAAGATTAACAGCTTGGGGAGCAATGAAATTTCCCATATCCTTTGTGCTGTGCAGTGAATCTTGAAAAATGTCGTACCAAATAAGTCTTCTTGGAAATTTGGACATACCGGCATGTAAACTAAACAAAAGGTCTATGTGTCCATCATTATTAATATCAGCAAAATGTAAAGAATTTATCGATGGGTCGGGCCTAGCATATCTTCTGGTGAGCTCACAAATGAATCTATTTTGGAAAGAAAAAGGAGTTGTCTTATCCATGGGTTCAAAGCAATCCAGAAAAACCGTGTCTTTTAATTGATGAAAAACATAAATCTCCGGGAGGCTATCCCGGTCATAATCCCCGAATATTAATCGTTCTCCACCTTTATCCAGGAGTGTGCCTTCCACATTCCACTGGTCCACAAGACCGCCATCTTCCTGGAATATTTGCAGAGCAAGAAAGCCATCCGGATCAAGCAGGGAATGTATTCTTTCGCTGTATCCGTCATGATCGATATCAAACAAATGTGCGCGTAACCTGCTTTCACCTCCTAATGAACCTTTTTCAAAAAGTTCGATCTTGTATTTATTGAAAATATCCGGCAGCAAAAAAATCACCAGCAAAGTAACTGTTAAGGCCAGAAACCAGGATTTGAGAAAAATATTTTTCAGCTTCCTTGCCATCAGATTTGGTGTAATCTGATGCAAGTATAGGGAAAATTGGAGAGGTTAAGAAATGCATTCAGAAAAGGATCGAATGGATTCAACTCATCCGATCCTTTTTTTAGTGTAATGTTTTTGTTTTAGAAAATATTTATTCATTTTTTATGCATCGCACGGACATGCCCATGCCAGTTAGTTCTGGATTAATTCCCATCTCTTCAGATTCCCAATCCAAAATAATTGCTATTCCATGGGGTTCATTATACCCACTAGATCCATCATCGGTCGTCCAATACGCAGAACGCCATTTAAGCATTGAACAGCCATTGTCTCTTGGGTCATACCATCCACCTGCTATAGCAGTAAAGTGAACTGAATCTGAAGCTCCTGTATTTGGGGGTACCCAATGAGTAAGTCCTATTTCTTTAAGTTTTCCACCTGCAACAGAGGTTCCCCCCAGATTGTTAGCTAATATCCTAAATTCATTTTCACTTGGCAAGTGCCAGCCATTAGGACATACATTAAATGCATCATCCCATTTATATAATCTACCATATTCATCACAAAATGTTTCCCCACTATAAGGATTAGTATAACACATGGATTCAGGACTATTAAAATTTAAATTCTCAGCCATCCATGTTTGATCTCCCACTGTGATAATATTGTATTCTTGTCCATCACGAGGATCTATCATGGTTGGAAGTTGAATAGTAATAGAAACACCTTTAAGTTGCTCAGGACTTGTGCCACAGCTATTTTTTGCAACAACAGTAATGTAACCTCCATTTTCTACCCAATTAATAGTAATGGATTTTGTACCCTGTCCACTCACCAGAGTGGCATTTGGTGGTACAGTCCAATGGTAATATGTAGCGTAAGGAACAGAATCTATTGAATAAACTTCACCAGTTGAGTTGGGTTCGGGGTTTCCGTTGCCACTAATTTCTCCAGGTTGTGCTGGTGCGCAAGAACCCAGAGATGCATTCGACCAAACATTCCCATTATATATTTGTATGGTTGAATCTTCTATGTTATAGATCATTAATCCAGCGGCAGGCGTTTGGATAGCCTCCCGTTCAAGGCTTGTTAGTCTTGGAAGTAAAAGACCTTTAGAAGATGAGGTGATATCCAGTTTCGCACTGGGATCAGGATTTTCGGTCCCAATACCAACACTTCCATTATCATAAACTGAACTTTTTTCAAGGGTTGTACCGTTCCATTTTGATAGATAATTTAAATCACTAATGGAGACTTTGGGATCAATTTCATTCGTTAAATATCCCTGTGTTGTATGATCTCCCCAGCTATAAGCCTGATCCCAGTTATCCGAATTGCCATTATCGGTGGTAATGGTGCCAACCACTTCAAGTTCTGTTGCAGGATTTTCGGTCCCAATGCCAACAAACCCATTATTATAATAAAGTACGTTTCCATTTTTTTTCCACTTTCCCCCACCGGGATCAGAGGCATTACCGGTAGATTCGGCATACAAGGCATAGGGTACTGATAATAATTGAGAAGCCCCCATCTTTTTAAAATTGTTTCCCCCGGTTTCATCCATACGGATTTCCATAAAAACCTTATGGCTTCCCCAATCTATATTTGAAAAATTCCCGACAAGGGGTTTACCGCTTCCTATCTGAAGATTGATCATTCCCAGTTGGTCGGTTCTAACCGAATGATCTTCACTATACAGGATATTCCCTTGAAGATTATCCGCAAGCAAGTTAACCCTAAAACTAATTTCCTGGTTTATTAGTGCATTTCCCTGCTTGTCTCTTGCAATAGCTTGATAATTAAAAGCACCGGGCGCCTGTGATTTGCACATTCCAATAATCAGGAAAGTTGCTGCAATGAATAATAGTATCTTTTTCATAATTAAGATATTTGGTTTTGTTTTATATTTTTATCGTTGCTTGACTATTTTATTACAGTTCGTTTTTTGACTATCTGCATTAGTAATTTTTAGCAAGAATACATTCGACTGGAATCCGATTGTTTCAATGCGTTCTCTTAAATGACTACCGTTTAATTCCTCAGAATATAGTTTAGTTCCGCGTGAATCATACAATTCAATTATAAAGGAGCCCTCTTCGTCTCCAAACTCAATAAAGAATTCATTTTTGGTTGGATTTGGATAAATTAGGTATTGAACTGGTTTATCTGATTCAATAGCTGTAACCAACATGTTTTGGGGTTGCTGGAAACCCTGGGTAAGGTTAAGGTTTTCATTCTGATAGTGCTCAATAAAGAATTCTCCCAGGGTCCATTGCAAAGAAATTTCTGAATGATGAACTGTATTGCCAGCAGTTGAAACAATCTGGGGCGTGCCTGTTTGTGCTGAAGCAAAATAACAGGTAAAAGAGATAATTACCGTAAATGTTATCTTTTTCATATTTAGATTTTTTTAAAGGAGTTATAAAACTATTGCGTAAATATTCTATATAAAAGAAATTTAGATGGAGTTGTCCTAAAAGCTATGTTTGAATGACGAAGCCCAAATTTCAAAGTATCAAGCAAATTATTGCAATCTTTTAATAAAAGGTTTTAACCGTTGGCCTACAAAACGCCAGGAGATTCCCTGCCCGTCGGCAGACAGGAATCCCGTTGCGGAATAGCAGCCCGGCAAATAATAGCACATTTATTCAATCCTGAAAGTGAACGGTTTATTAACTCATGTGGCTTATCAAAACTTTGGATTGCCGTTACTTTTAAGCAACGGGAATGGCAGTCTTAGTACCCATAAGGGCTTTAGCCCCCCACAACCCCGCTTCGCATCACACTTGGTATCAGCGTGAAGATTCCAGCCCGAAGGGCTGAGAGAACATAGCACAGGGCAACGCCCTGTGTCAGCTTTCAGCCTGCATTGGAAAAGCTCTATCTATCAATCTTAACCAGCACCGAATACCATGGAGCAATCCTTTTTGCATATTTCAAATATACTGATCAATAAAGGAAAAAAGAGGAGCCAACCTGCCGATACCACATATACGATCTTTACATAAAGCCGCTTCTTTCTTGAATTTTTATACTGACGGTTTGCTATGCGCTGGGAGATTCCTCATTCAGGTGTTTCGCCAGGCGAAACACCTACATTCGGAATGACATGTATTATTTTTTTGAAGAGAGGGGTTCGGGGCGCGCGCCGCGCGCCCCGAAGCCCTCTCTTCATCATAAAGACAATTGTCATCCCGACGAAGCATTTTTGAGATAGCAAAAATGCTGAGGAGGGATCCCTTAGTGTTTAACCACTCTGTTTATTAAAAACATTTTTTATTTTTACTCCATGTCCCGCAACCACAATTACTACGTTTACATCATGACCAACAAAAGCAAGAAAGTGCTTTATGTTGGTGTTACCAATTCATTGGGCAGAAGGGTTTATGAACATGAGAGGGGGATGATAAAAGGTTTTACAAAAAAGTATAATTGTCATTACTTGGTTTTTTATGAGCATTTTACTGATATTGAATTGGCTATTAAACGGGAAAAAGAAATTAAGAAATGGAGGAGGGCGAAAAAGGATGCACTCATTCAAAGCACAAACCCTGATTTTGCGTTTTTAAACGAGAGGGTGAAGTATTGGTGATACTGTCTACTGACCTGTAAAACGCCAGGAGACCCCTTTCCAAAGAGCCCATGTCATCCCGACAATCATTTTTCACGACAGTGAAAAATGTGAGGAGGCCTGCCTGTCGGCAGACAGGGAATCTCTTAGCGGAATAGCAGCCTGTCTAACAAAGCTTTTTATCAGAGGCCTATAATACGCTAAGAGATTCCCTGCCTGGCTGGCAGAAAGGATCCCTTAGCGCATTTATTCGTTCCGGCTAGTGAATCGATCACCTGGAAAAGTCATTTGATCAAAAGGGGCGACAAAAGCTAAAGGATCGGGTCACTGTCCATTGCATTGTTCCGGCATGTTTTCCACGTACCCTCCAAATAATAAAAAGACCACTGAAAAAGTGGCAAAATATCACAGAAATCATTTGAAAAATGTGTATATTTATACAAAAATCAAAGATGAAACGTGATAAACTGGACGATTTAATAAAATGGAAAAACTCAAGCAATCGTAAGCCCTTATTGATAAGAGGTGCAAGACAGGTTGGAAAAACCTGGTTAATGAGGGAATTCGGGAGGAGGTTTTATAAACAATATGTTTATGTGAATTTTGAAAAAGATAAACATTTGAAATTGTTGTTTAAAGAAGATTTTGATCCGGATAGAATAATACAGGGACTGCAAATTGAATCAGGCCTGAACATAAATTCTGATAACACTCTGTTGATTTTAGATGAAATACAGGAATCTCCCGAAGCATTGAATTCATTAAAATATTTTCAGGAAGATGCCCCAGACTACAATATTGTTGCTGCAGGTTCACTTTTGGGTGTTGCCATGCATTCCGGTTCTTCCTTTCCTGTTGGCAAAATTGCTTTTATGGATTTGTACCCCTTGAGTTTTCCTGAATTCCTGAAGGCGATGAAAGAAGATAATATTGTTAATCTACTTCAATCAGGTGATTGGGGATTAATAGCTGCTTTTAAATCCAGATTGATGAATCGTCTGAGACAATATTATTATGTAGGAGGTATGCCTGAGGCGGTTGCAATATTTGCCGAAAACCGCGATTTAAAAGCTGTAAGAAATATACAGAAACAAATATTAAGTGCTTATGAGCAGGATTTTTCAAAACATACTCCTGCATCTTTGGTACCACGCATCAGAATGGCCTGGAATTCATTGCCAGCTCAACTGACGAAGGAAAACAAAAAGTTTGTATATGGTTTGATTAAGGATGGGGCCAGAGCAAGAGAGTATGAATTAGCTTTGACCTGGTTAATTGATTGTGGACTGGCTTATAAAATACACAGGATATCAAAACCCAATATCCCACTGAAAGCTTATGAGGATCCGGGTGCGTTCAAACTCTTTGTTGTGGACGTTGGCCTACTTGCTGTCCTGACTGACCTTGACAATAAAACGCTAATAAAGGGGAATGAAATCTTTACCGAATTCAAGGGAGCCCTCACAGAACAATTTGTTCTACAACAGTTGGTGAGTGCGGATAAATACAAGATCAATTACTGGTCGGCCAAACTGGGTACTGCTGAAGTTGATTTTGTTCTTCAGTATAATGATTCGGTAATACCATTAGAAGTGAAAGCAGAAGAAAACCTGCACTCAAAAAGCCTAAAGGTATATCATGAGAAATTTAACCCCTCAATCGCAATACGCACATCAATGTCGGATTATCGCAAAATAGACTGGCTTTGTAATTTTCCTCTTTATGCCATTAATTTTCTGAAGCAGGAAATATGAAACACTTAAAGTATGGAGACTGAAAACTGTAACCATTACTTTTATTTATCCATAGATGGCTACTTGAAAGAAAAAATAATGCTAGTAGCACAGTATAAATCGTTACATCGCTACGTCGCTCAATCGTTCAATCCCAATATTCTTTGATGTAACGAAGTAACGATTGCACGATTTAATGATATTCGATTTGCAGGGTACTCCTAAAAATCGTTACATCGCTACATCGCCCAATCCTTCAATCGCCCAATCTATTATTTCTCAATCTTCGTCAACACCGAATAAGACTCCAGCTTTCCCTTTTTGTCGTAGTTCTCCGATTTGATCATCCCGTATTCCTCCGAATACCAGGTGGTGCTGCTGGTGGTGACGGTCATCATCGGGGTTTTGCTTTCGGTGGAGGATGAGATCTTATAGGTTTCAAAACTGCCGGCCGGGGTGTTGAGCGTTTCTTTCGCCTCCACTTTACGGTTGAAGATGCGGGTGTTGAAGTTCATACTCATCATCTGCGCATTGATCTTCATGTTGATATAGCCCTCATCCAGCTTCATGCCCACTGCCAATTCTTCCGGGAGGGAGATATCGTCCATGCTCATTTCCATTTCCATGTTCTCGTAAGCCTTGAACTGCTCTGGATTGATAAAAGAATTCATGTCGAGATAGAACTTATTGCCATGGCACTTGAATTGAATATCCCCCTCGTACAGGAGATCATCCTTTTTGTCAAATACCTTCTGATGGATGTTGAAGATGGTGGTATCGCCGGATGATTCAATGGAACTTAATTTCTGTACCATGGTCCCGTCCGGCTTGTCCTTTTTGTTGAACATCTCATAGGTGAGTTCGGTACCTATTTCTGTTGGGAAATAGGCCTGGCAATCCTGTGCAGCCAACTGACCTGAAATGCTGATCATAAAAATGAGCACGAGGCTTGCTGATAATTTACTTATTCTGTTCATGTTCGTTCTGGTTTTATTTTTATTGGTTCTAAATTACAAATTTAGTAATTATTTTTGATGAAAATATTTTTTTCATCATTTTACTTGCCGATTATTGAAGTATTTGTAAATTTGCAATCCGTTTTTACGGGCTGATACGTTCAGAAACGTATAGATTCCTCAGTAGCTCAGTTGGTTAGAGCATCTGACTGTTAATCAGAGGGTCGTTGGTTCGAGTCCAACCTGGGGAGCTTCGGAAATCAAGATAAGGCTGAAATCACAAAGGTTTTAGCCTTTTTTTTATTACGGTTTACTGAGACATTGCTGAAACATTTTGATAAATTTTTCAGATACCAAAATAAAATACCCTTCCTTTCCATCATTGGTTTGTCGCTTTTTGTTGAATGAAATGAGAATGATTCATGCAGTGATTCATTCATGGGTTTTTACAAATACTGTTCTTATTGTCTGTTATTTTCTATCTTTATATTTTACAAAATTCCATATTTGAAAACGCATGGTGCCGCTCTTTTTGCTGGTGTTGGTATTGCGGCGATTGTGATAGGCTTTGCGTCCCAGAAAGCATTTGCAAACATTATCAGCGGCATATACATCCTGATCTTTAAACCCTATAAAATCTCCGATACAATAGAGTTCAAGAATGGGCTGAAAGGAGTGGTGGAAGAAATAACCCTGAGACATACTGTAATTATCAATTACGAAGCCAGGAGAATAATTATTCCCAATAGCGTGATCAGTGATGAAACAATTATTAACAGTAGCATACAGGATGAGAAAATAAAGAAACATGTGGTTTTCTCTATCAGTTATGATTCGGATATCGATAAGGCAATCAGCATTATCCAGGATGAAGCTGCAAAACATCCCCTTTGTTTTGATAACCGGAGCGCTGAAGATATAAAAAATAATGTTCCCCGGATCCTTGTAAGAGTGGTTTCGCTGGGTGATTTTTCAGTGGACCTGAAGGCATATACCTGGGCAAAAAACAATGATGAGGCATTTGTTCTTCATTGTGACCTACTCAAATCAGTGAAACAGCGATTTGACAGAGAGGGTGTTGAAATACCCTTTCCCTACCGGACGCTGGTGTACAAAAAAGACCTGAAGAAGGGTTAGATGTTTATTCCTCTTGTCCTGACAATCAGCTAAAGCAAATGGAAAAAGGTTCCAGCTCAATCAAAATTCGCGCAGTTCTTCATGAATCCCTTTGTGTATATCATACCAGAAGTCTATCGCAGCGGATTGCTGGTCCTTTTCAAAAGAACCGAGCCAGTCTTTTACATCCTGACTTGTAGCTCCGGTTTCCTCATGCAGTCGTTTAATAAAAGTTTGAACAAATTCAAAATTGCGTTTGGATTCCCAGAATACAGAAGCATTTCTTGAGTTGATCCGGCTGGCTGTTATGGCGGCATTCATGAGAAACTGTTCCTTTTTGCCAAATAATGTTTCTACGATGTCGGGAAGCATTTCTTCTGCCCAACCCCTGTGAAATCTGCAGAAACCAAGGTTATCAATGATTATTTCTTGCTTCATTCTTTCAGCATTGATCTGGCCCAGTTCCCGGGGTGACAGAAATTCACTGCCATAATACATATAATATTTCCCCATGATCGGCATGGGGGAAAGTACCCCCGGTGTCCAGTACTGATTGGGGACCATCCATCCTTTCCTGCCAAAAGCATTGAAAACAAAGCAATCCAGGAGGTTGATCCCTTTTTCACGCGAAATGACCCTGCCAAATTTCCGGGCACCCTCACGCATATCCAATATTCCATTTTTATTGACAATTGCCTCAAGGATTTCCAAAGCGATGCTTGCGTTTGTATTTGAATCTTTAACCGGATCAAAATTTTTCGGATTAAATTGGGGCAACTTGCTAACTCCAACCTCTTCTTTGCTTAAGTATTTCTTATCCAGGCATTCTAACAGCCAGCCAAGCACCCCCCCAATTGATATTGCATCAAAACCAAGAGTGTCAGCACGATGATTCAGCTTTTCTGCTGCTCTCTGGTCAAATATTCCACAGAGAGGCCCCATGGTTTGATAAGGTTCATAGTCCTTTTTATACTGATTATTCATCTTCTTACACACGGCTGCGCATGGCTCGCCACAGTTGAATTGCTGCTTTTCCTTTATGGTTTCCTCGTTAAATTGTTTGAGATAATGATTTTTGATAAAGTTTTCATGCAGCGCGATTCTTTCACGCTCACTCCAGTAAATACTTTGATAATTAAATGCCAGAATTCGTCCTCCGACACTGGCATAATTCACACCAAAGGTTCCGCCGGTCTGGAATTTCGGATCGAAACGGTATTTAATGGTTGCTTCTATGTCTTTTGCGGCCATTTTTTTATTGTACCTGTCCTGAAACCAGATGTCTGCAACTTTCCTGTCGCGGAAATCCTCATCAATATGTGTCCCGCCAAAAATTATTGAAGCGATGTTGTGATCTCTCAGCAGTTTGGAACCAAAGCCTCCCCTTCCCGCCCAGGTGTCGATATATGATACTTTTCCTTTTTTAACCGGTGCAGAGCAAATAGCTCCAAAGTCTGTCGTCATGGATGCCGGACCAGTTGAAAGAACCCTGGGATTATTTTCGAATTTTTGGCCATGTTTTTCATATGTGTAGTCCATTAAACCATAGGTCCCCTTCCTGCCTTCCTCCCAAACCTTCCTGAGATCAACACGCTCGGTGATCACTTCTATTTCTTCACCATGCTCTCTGTTCAGGTAAAGAATGGATGGACCCGGCGCTGTATTAATAATACTTACCATATTTATTCCCAGGTCATCAAATACAAGCCCGGCACCACCCATTGTGGATACATAAAATCCGCCCCAGCAGGGGGAAAATCCTGTAAAAATTAGCCTGTTGGACCCTGGTAAGATTGAGCCGGCAAGCAAGCCGGTTCCGATGTTCATGCTGTTATATTTTCCAGCAAGATGCAAACCCAGGTCCACAGGACCGAAAAAATCCCCCAGTTTATATTTTACAATCCTGTAAAAACCGTTGCTTGCATCGATTAGCAATACTTTTAGAGACGTACTGTTCATAGCATATCAATTCTTTAATGTATCTGATGAAGAATTTTCATTCACAGAAAGTATTAAAGTAAAGATAAGGAGATTATTCGAAAAGATAAACTTGTTTCTTCATTCTTTGCACAAATAATAAAATAGACATTTTATCTTGTGGGGTTTATCATTGCACTTGATATAATGGGTTTTGGGAAAGTGGCTGCAAGTAATGTTGCTGATGTTGGCGTTTCGGCTATAATACTTGGGTTTGCCTTCAAGGACATTGCAGAGAATTTTCTGGCAGGGATTCTCATTGCTTTAAACCGGCCTTTTAAGGTGGATGATATCATTGAGATCGGGTCAAAAAAAGGCCCTGTAAAAAGCATTGATTAGCGCAATACGCATATCCGAACTGTTGACGGACGAGATATTTTTATTCCCAATGCCATTATGATCAAAGATGTTGGTAATACTATTTATTGAAAAGAACAAAGACCATCCTTAAAACAATCAAGGATTTATAGATACTGAGCCATTAACATTGAAGGTATGCTGGTTGGCTGACTGAATTTAAAAATGTTGATTTTCACATGCGTTTTGTGAAAATCAACATTTTACTTGTTCCCTGTAATTCGTTCAGGCAAGAGCCATTGAACGAAGCTCGTTCAATTTGGGTACGAAGATGCTTATAAAACCGGTTGAATGATTATGTCAATCCGACGGTTTTGCTTTCTCCCCTCTTTTGTTTCGTTGTTGGCAATGGGGTTGATCTCCCCATAGCCCACTGAAGTTATTTTATTTCCAGCCGTTGTTTTGGAGTTTGCGTTTAGATATTTTGTAACTGCATCCGAACGATCTTGAGAAAGTTTTAGATTCGACGCATCTCCACCAAAAGAATCTGTATAGCCTTCAACAATTACTGCACTTCCGGGAAATATTTTGATGGCATTCTGTACCTTTGTTAGCAAAGGAAAATTGTCCGGTTTGATTTCCGATTTTCCAATATCAAAACCAAAACCATGCATTCTTATGATAACATTGTTCTCAGAACGTAAAACCGATGCTTCTGTGCTGTTAAATGTTCTATAGACCTCTTCAAACTGATCATCCAATTTTTTTTGTCTTTCGATTTTAGCATCCAGTATGGCCTTTTCGTCTTCAAATTTCTTCATTTGCACTTTCATGGCCTCACTGCGTTTTATTGATTCACGCTCAAGCTCCCTGTTAAGTGCATCACTTTCCTTTTTCAATAAGGCTATGCTTGATTCAAGCTGCATGATTTTATAATCCTTTGCGAAGTTTTGAGCAAGAAGATTTTTATTTCTTTCCTGTAAATCATCCACATAGTTTATTATTTTATTCTCAGGTTTTGCCAGTCCTTCATCAAAATGTGCCACAAACCCAGCTTTTTCTACAATTCTTGTAAGGGGTGTTTCATAATGCAGAATTACATCTTCCATCTCAAGGTCATTGTCATTCATCTCAGATATGGCGCTATTCAGATAAATGGCATGCCTGGCTTCATATTTGGCTTGTTTTGCCAAAATTCGGGGGTAATCCATGTCGTAGCGATTCGTTTCGAGTTCTTTTTCTGTTTCTGCCAGCAGGCTTGTTGCCTTTTCAAGTGTTTTTGGTGCATTTCGGTCAACCTTCAAGTCATCTGCCTTCTCCAGCAAAGCGCGTGTTTCGTCAAGCAAATCTGTTTTAATGGAAGCTAATTCTGCTTTCCGGTATATTTCCATTGCCTCTTTTGAATATTTGTAAGCGTCATCTTTGTCTCCATTTTCCAGTTCCTTAGCTGCCTCGTAAAATGATTGTTCGGCTCCTTTCCACAATTCCTTTGCATATGCGTTAGCACCTGCTGATAATGCATCTGCACGTGCGTCTAAAGTATTGGCAAAAACAATTCTGGAGGAGGCACTGAGATCTACCGCCTGCTTAAAATAATTTACAGCTTCAACAAGCGATGCTTCTACCTTAGCAACATCTTTATCTTTGTTGAAGGATTTCTCAGCATCTTTGTAGCTATCTACCCCCTCGTTGTAAGTAAGAGGTACAAGTATGTCGGCTTGCATTTGTTGTGCATAAAGTCTGGCTTTATCAGCTTTCACAAATAAAGCGCTTTTTGTTTGTTGTGCATAAGCAATAGTACTTATCATCAGGAATGACAGGCACCAAAGAATCACAATCGATTTTGTTCTTTTTTTAAGTTTTTTCATTTTGATTATTTTTTAAATTAATGTAAATGCTTAAGGTTTGTTAATTTATTGGAATTGATACTTTCGTTTTTGTTAATTCTTTAGCCTGACCAATCCAGTTATCCGCTTGAATTCGCTTTGGCGAAACTTCCAGAATCTCAGAGATGGATTTTACGTCCTCAGGGGATAGCTTACTGATCTGCTCAAAGGTGTAAATATCCAATAAGTTAAGTCTTTCCTCTATCCATAGGCTGATCCCTTTAATCAGCGTTAAGTTGTTGGCCTGATGTTTAAGGCTTATCCCTAACCTATTGGTTGGAATCACATTCTTTTTCTCCCTTATATTTTTCAGAAGATTCGCTTTTTTGCCCTCAATGCGCACAAGGTCTCTGGCCTGATGCACCCATTCATCTCTGTCAATTCTTCCGGGGAAGTACTCAATGGCACTGGTTACCATCTCTGTGTCCTCCTTGTTAAAATTCGCAATCTGCTTATAAGTATAGATCTCCAGAGCATTGAGCTTTTTTTCTATCCATCCCCCAATGCCGGATATTGCAGTTAAATCATCGGCCTTTTGCCTGCTGGCCATGCCGATCCTGTTAAAATAGATTTGGGTTTTTCTGGCTCTTATCCGATCCAGTGCCGCCTCTCTTTTCTCTTTACTCATCAATTCCCTGGCCTGGGCAATCCACTCGTCGCGTTCAATCCTGCCGGCAAAGTACTCTATGGCAACATTAATCGTTTCAATATCCTTTTTTGTGAATTTGCTGATTTGCCTGTAAGTATAAATGTCCAGTGCATGAAGCCTCTCTTCAATAAAAGACCCAATACCACTGATCATTGTCAAATCATCCTTTTCGGCATCTGAAGCTGTGCCGAAACTATTATAATCCAATAAATGTTTACGCAGTGCTATTTTAGCCAATGCCTCATCTCTTTCATTCAGCAATTGTTCTGTTTCTTTGTTTTTTAAAGTCAAATTCCCGGATTCCTGAGCGGCTACAGCATGAAGAGCTTTAAAGGCATTAAGATCTTTATTCAATTGAATAATCTCATTATCCTTTTCCTGAAGTTCTTTTTGAAAACTACTTTTTTCTGCTTTCAGAGCATCGTTTTGGATTTTCAATTCATGATTTTCAGATTCAAGAATTTCTATTTTTTTCGAATAAATAGATTTATAATATAGCCATGCAACCACATAACCAATGATTGCAGCACCAAGTAATAATAGAATTATTTCAATGGCAGCTGCAGTTTTTGTTTGTGCTAAAAGAATTGCTAAAGTGTTCATATTATTGATTTTTTATAGTTATCACTGTTCTTCTGTTATTTGCTCTTCCTGCAACTGTATTATTTTCATCTGCAGGTTCATTTTCACCTTTGGAGATTATAATAATCTTACTGGCAGGCATACCTTTCTTTTCAAAATAGTGTTGCAAACTTTGCGCTCTTCTGTAAGCCAGCGCCTGATTATACTCTTCGTTTCCAATTGCATCGGTGTGGCCCGTAATACTGAGTTTGGCCTGAATGTTTTGATCCAGATATTGTGTCGATTCATCAAAGTACTTATCAGTGAATGCATCAGGTTTGAAATCATATTTATCAAATTTAAAGTAGATGATAAAGTCTTTTGGAACAGGGATTTGTTGTACAAATTGCTTTTGAATGGTGTCTTTCGCGATGATGGTGTCCTTGTTTACTTCACTTATTTGCATGTTAACCGGTTCATCGCACAGTCCTTTTATGACACATACATAAATATAGGTTGATAGCGTTGAGTATGCTAAAAATGTAATAAACCCGATGATTAGTATTCTCATTTTTTTATGATTTATTTGTTATTATTGTTTGATTCTCTATTCTGAAATTGTGAAAATCTTTCAGGCTAAACCATCATTATTTTTTCAATGCTTGCATTCAGAAAATGCAGTAACGGAGCTTTGCTTCCGCATCTGATTTCATCTCAAACACTTCCGGAACCTTTAAATAACAAAGATTTCTATAGTAGTTTAAAGGTAAAGTCATTTGTGCTCCAGAATGTTACACAATAAAAATTTTAAGTTACATCATTCACACATTCTCATCATAAATGTCAGATAACATCTTCTGTAAAGCCATGCTTACTGGCAACTTCGAAACTATTTATTCTTAATCGCGCTGATTCTAATTCCTGATCCCTTTCCCATTTGGCATGGCTTGTATGGTTATTTATACAGGTCCGAAAGCAGGAATAAATAAAGAATTTGAAATTTGATGTAATCAACTCCGCATAAAAAGACTTAACTTTATGTTTATAAAATAGAACATTGAAGTTATATATTCAAAATATGGTCTGCATCCGCTGCCAGATGGTAGTGAAATCCGAACTTGAAAAAGTAGGCCTCAGGTATGTTTATGTGAAAATAGGTGAAGCTGACATTATTGGTGATGTCGAACCGGTGCAGTTGGAAAAGCTAAAAGCAAATTTGAAAAAATCCGGATTGCTTTTGATGGACAATAAGAAGAGTGTACTTGTTGAAAAAATTAAATTTGCAGTCATCGAATTGGTGCATTATTCCGAAGATCAAATAAAAGTAAACCTTTCAAACTACCTCAGCGAAAAGCTTAACTATAATTACAATTACCTTGCAAGTCTTTTTTCAGAAGTAAAAGGCATCACCATCGAAAAGTTTTATCTCAAACATAAAATCGAAAGGGTAAAAGAACTGATTGTTTACGATGAGCTAAATCTTTCAGAAATTGCTTACAGAATGCATTACAGTAGTGTGGCCCATCTCTCCAATCAGTTTAAAAAATACACCGGCCTTACGCCTACCCATTTCAAAAATCTCAAAAACAAAAATCGCGAAACACTCGAAGATGTGTGAATAATGTAAATATTATTCAGAATTGTGTAAAGCATTTCAAAACCCAAATTCCGAAATTTACTTTGATTTAGAGTTATAAAATTGTTTTCCGTAACATGGAATCCAATACAACTTAGGTATATTTCATGATTCAAAAAAAGTAAAGAATGAACATTTTATTGGTTTATCCGAAATGCCCCGACTCTTTCTGGAGCTTCACCCATGCCCTGAAATTTATTTCGAAAAAAGCCGCAGTACCGCCACTCGGTTTAATTACGGTTTCGGCAATGTTGCCGGATGCCTGGTCGAAAAAGCTGGTTGATTTAAATATCTCAACACTTCGGACAAGCGATGTTCAATGGGCCGATTATGTTTTTATCAGCGCCATGTATATTCAAAAAGAATCGGTAAACAGGGTAATATCCGAAAGTAAAAAATGGAATAAAAAGGTTGTGGTAGGCGGCCCGCTTTTCACCCAGGAATATCCAAATTATCCGGATGTAGATCATTTTATTTTAAATGAAGCCGAGATTACCATGCCCCTTTTCCTGGCTGATTTGAATGCAGGACAGCCGAAAAGGATTTATTCCACCAAAGAATTTGCTGATTTATCGCAAACTCCGGTTCCCGACTTCCATTTGTTGTCGGCAAAAGATTATGCTTTTATGAATATCCAGGTTACGCGCGGGTGCCCGTTTAACTGCAATTTCTGCGAAATAACACAGCTTTTGGGACATAAGGTGCGAATGAAAAGCACGGCTCAGATTATAAATGAACTGGACGTTTTATACCATAAGATTAAATGGCGCGGGCCTGTTTCCATTGTCGATGATAATTTTATAGGGAACAAAAAAGAGATAAAATACAATCTGCTGCCTGCCATGAAAGAATGGATGATGGTTCACAAATATCCGTTTACTTTTAATATTGAATCTTCAATAAATCTTGCCGACGATGATGAATTGATGTCGCTGCTTGTGGAAACCGGGTTTAGCTCCACATTTATTGGTATTGAAACCCCCGAAGAAAAATCACTGAGCTATTGCAATAAAGTACAAAATTTAAACCGCGATTTACTGGATAGTGTAAAAAAAATTCAGCAAGCCGGAATTCAGGTTTCCGCTGGTTTTATTGTTGGTTTCGACAGCGATACGCCGACGGTTTTTCAGCGCCAAATCGATTTTATTCAGCAAAGCGGGATTGTTTCGGCTATGGTTGGATTATTAAATGCACCCAAAAACACCAAACTCTATCATCAGTTAAAAGAAGAAAACCGCTTAACCACGGAAGCTACGGGGAATAATACAGATTCATCCATGAATTTCATCCCAAAAATGGATTACAATGAATTATTGGAAGGATATAAAAAGATAATTCAAAGTATTTATTCGGAAAAACCTTATTATAAAAGGGCCAGGCAGTTGTTGCTGAACTACAACCGCTTGTCAAAAGGACAAAGTACAATGAGATTCTCCCTGCTGCTGGCGTTTATTAAATCGGTTTATGTTTTAGGTCTCGTAAACAAGGGTAGAACTGAATACTGGAAATTTATTATCTGGACCCTTTTCAAAAAACCAAAACTAATGGTTGATGCCGTGACCTTTACGGTTTATGGTTATCATTTCAGAGCCGTATACGGGCTGCGTAATTTATAGGATTAATGCATTTAAATGTGTGAATGATGTAAAATATAACCGTCAATAGTGTAACATTTTTCGAATAGAAGGGGAGTACCTTTGGTTTTGATATGCTAATTTAAGTTGAAACGGATGAAAATGAAAGAAATCGAAAAATCAAAAATTTATATTCTCATCGAAATCACAGAATATGTGCCCAATTCAGTGGTTAGCCAAACAATTATTCGTAAAACTACCGGGAACATTAACATAGTTGCGATCGATACCGGGGAAGCCCTGGCAGAAAAAATTTCTCCTTTCGATACTTTTATTCAGATCATCGAAGGATCTGCGGAAGTTGTTATCGACGATCAGCCAAATATGCTTCAAACCGGTCAGGGCATTGTAATACCTGCTCATACTTCAAATATTGTAAAAGCAAACGGGCGTTCTAAAATGATATCGACGGTGATCAAAAGCGGGTATGAAGGAAGCAACGTGTAACATAAAAATATAAAATTAAATACAATGACAAAAGTAAAAGAAGGAAAAGAAAGAAGGGCTAAGAAGAAGGTAGCTTTAAAAAGCCTGAAAGAAAAAAGAGCGGATAAAGCCGCCAAAAAGGCCGGGAAAAAGAATTCAAGCATAGAGTAGCAAATGAAAATAGCTTATATCGCCACATACACGCCTCGCGAATGCGGAATCGGAACATTTACAAACAACCTGTTTAAATCGATGTTGCCCGGGAATTCAAACCCGAATATGGAGAACAAAGGATTTGTGATTGCATTGAACGATAACGACCTTACCTATAAATATCCTGAAGAAGTTAAACTGACCATCAGGCAGGATTATCAAGAAGATTATTTAAAAGCCGTAAAATACATTAATCTTAGCGGTGCTGATGTTTGTATTCTACAGCATGAATTCGGTATATTTGGGGGGCAGAGCGGGGTTTATATTCTTCCGCTGCTCCACCGCCTCCAAATACCGCTCATTGTTACCCTTCATACCATACTCAAAAAGCCTTCTTATAACGAAAAAGCGGTTTTGAAGGAAATTTGCAAAATGGCGCAAAAAATTGTCGTGATGACCCACAAGGCCATTGAGTTTCTGACCACCATTTACGATGTGCCGGAAGAAAAAATTGCCCTGATTGAGCATGGCGTGCCGGATATTCATTTCTGCCCTGAAAAAGTGAAAAGGGAGTTTAAACTTGAAAACAAAAAAGTGCTGTTTACTTTTGGTTTTATCGGGCGAAGCAAGGGTATTGAAACAGTCATAAAGGCTCTTCCTGCGGTGGTTCAAAAGTACCCTGAACTCATCTACATTGTTTTGGGGAAAACCCATCCGAATGTGTTGCGGCATTCCGGAGAGGAATACCGGATTTCCCTTTTGCGTTTGGTGAAAAACCTTCAGCTTGAAGATCATGTGGTATTTCTGAATGAATTTATTGACGAACAGGATCTGTTCAAATACTTGTATGCATGCGATATTTATATCACACCTTATCTGAATGAAGCCCAGATTACCTCCGGAACACTTTCGTATGCGGTGGGTGTGGGTGCCGCCGTACTTTCAACACCTTACTGGCATGCCGCCGAGTTACTGGCCAATGGAAGAGGCCGCTTATTTGATTTTAATGATTCGGATGAGCTGGCGAAAACTTTAACGGAACTCTTTGATAAACCGGAAGAACGAAATGAACTGAAAAAAAATGCCGGTGAACATGGCAAAAAGACAAGTTGGCCAACAACGGGTGAAAAATACCTGGCCCTTATCGAAAAAACAGTAAAGGAAAAAAGTCGGGTTATATCCCACAGGGAACCCGAACCTGATTTATTTCTCCTTCCTCCTTTTTCCCTTGCCCATATCAATCGTCTTACCGATGATACCGGAATCATTCAACATGCCAAATTCGGCATTCCGAATTTGAAGGAGGGGTATTGCCTCGATGATAATTCACGTGCTTTGCTGATGGTTTTAATGGCTTACCGGCAAATGAAAGATATGCGGGCACTTGAATTGTCTCCCATCTATTTAAGTTATATGCATTACATGCAAAACGCAAACGGGACTTTCCGGAATTTCCTCAGTTTCAACCGCAATTTCCTGGATGAAATTGGTTCTGAAGATTCATTTGGCCGGACTATCTGGGCCTTAGGGTACTTGCTGGGCAATGCACCAAACGATGCCTATTACCAAAGCGGTAAACTGATATTTTTTAATGCCTCACCAAATTTCGAAAAATTAAAATCTATACGTGGAATCGCCAACACCATGATTGGCATCAGCTATTACCTGAAGAGCAATCCGGCAGACGATTCCATGACCGAAAGGCTGAGGAATCTCGCGAATGTATTGGTCAATCACTACAAGGAAAACCAGTCTTCCGGCTGGAAATGGTTTGAATCTTTGCTGGCTTACGACAATGGTATTTTACCCCTGGCATTGTTGCATTCGGCCGAAATACTGAATGATGAAAAAATTACCCAAACTGCTATAGATTCCATGAATTTTTTGACAGAACATACTTTAAAGGATAATTACCTGTCGATAATTGGCAACGAAAAATGGTATAAAAAAGAACACGAGCGCTCGGTTTATGCCCAGCAGCCCATCGATGCCATGGCGATGGTTTTAATGTATCACCAGGCATTTTTTGTAACAAAAGACCGGGATTTCCTCAACAAACTTTATACATCCTTTTTGTGGTTTCTGGGTGAGAACGATTTGCGCATGAGTTTGTATGATTTTGAAACCAAAGGCTGTTGCGACGGTTTTGAAAGTTACGGTGTAAACCGCAACCAGGGGGCCGAAAGTTCACTTGCCTATTTAATTTCCCACTTAACTGTATTGCAGGCTTATGAAGAGTTTCACAATTCGGACTTAAAATTGGTGTAAAAAAAATCCCGCCAGAAGCGGGATGATAAAAAATGCAAATAATACTTATAAATTAAGCTAGCTTAACATTTGTGGCATTTAATACTTTTTTCATTGTTTTAATAATTTTTTAAACGGCCTCTTATTGTTTCCAAAGAAGTTTTTAATTTGTCTATGGCTCCAGAAACAGCTTGCACATGGTTGTCTGCGTGGTCGGTAACTGCGATTGGTTTCATACCTGCAAGGCGGGCTTCCACCATGCAGCGTTTATCGTTATCCCCGTCTTTATTGGCATCTTCATCCGAGAGATGAACTTCCACCCTTGTTATCTGTTGACTGAACCTGCTTAGTTCTTTCGAAATTAACGAAGTTGCCGAAGCTATCAATTCCTCGCTTCCGCTTACATTTTTGTCTGTATTAATTTGTATTTTCATTTCTTTTTCTGTGTATTTCCAGTCAAAAGATAAATTATCCTGACTGCATTAATCCGGTCGGCTTCAACAATAAGCCAAATTAAGTTTCGATGCCACTTTTCAAATTTTTATAGTGACACCAAACTTTCCTCCCAAGAAGGCATTTCCGCCGCCAAACTCCAGGTTTACTCCGAATGTATTGCTAAAAAAGTAGCGGCCGCCAATTTGTGCACCTAACCCAATTCCCGATGTATGGGAACCTTCGTAGTCATTTGGTGAACTCCAATTGTAAAAACCAAGGTTAAGGCCTGCGTAAAAATCCCAGGGAGGAGGAATATTCAATATGGTGTTAAAATGGTAATTGGCATTCCCAAGAAAACCGATGACTGTATGCCTGTACTTATTATCGTGCCAGTTATCATTGAATGAACGGAAGGATACTTCTGCACCTAGGGTTATATTCTGATGTACTCCATAATCGAAGCCCGCGTATATGGGTAAGCCCCAGGATGAAAGCCCAACGCCTAAATTAATTTGCGACTCACCCTTTGAAACAGGGCTTTGAGCAAAAGCAAAACCGCTTGCTAATACCAGGATAAAAGTTAAAACTTTGTTTTTCATATTAATTTTTTTTATTTATTATGTCGTGTGATTTTTCGTAGAACAAAATTCTCAGCAGTACTAAAAAGGCTGCAATTGAAAGCAGTATGTCGAAGATTCTGAATGAGTAAAACCCAAAAGTTATTATAGTCCAAAGAAGCACCAGTAAGCCCGCAATTAAAAAAAGCGAATTTTTCATTGTAAAATTATTCGTGTAAAAGTATGCTACATAAGCCAGGGAAGTATTACACAATTATAATTAAGACTTACATCATTCACACTTATTCCGGTTTCAGATTCTTTTCGATGATTTTTATCAAACTTGCCCGTTTTATGGGTTTTGAAATATAATCGTTGCAACCGGAATCTATTGACTTTTTGCGGTCGTCGGACAAAGCATAAGCAGTTTGGGCGATAATCACCACATCCTTATTAAATTCACGAATTTTCCGGGTGGCTTCATAGCCATCCATTTTCGGCAAGTTGATATCCATCAGCACCAAATCGATGTCTGGGTTGTTTTTGCAGGATTTTATTGCTTCTATTCCGTTTGAAGCCTGCAAAAATTCTCTGGCATCATTTTCCAGCATAATCCTGAAAAGCAATTCCGAAGCTTGATCGTCTTCAGCAATTAAAATTTTTAGTTTTCTTTTATGAATTTTTGCATCAACATCTGCTGGGAGTTCGGAAGAGATCATTTTAGGATTTTGTGCAGGTATGAAAGGAAGAGTAAAATAGAAAGTTGAACCCTGATTGAAGTGGTTATCATTACCGGAAGGCAAGTCGGTATTATTCTCCACCCAGATTTTTCCACCCAGATCTTCAACATAGGATTTTGAAATTGGCAAGCCCAGGCCGGCCCCCTCGTAGTTCCGGGTGAGGGATTCACTGCCTTGTCTGAACCGATCAAAAATATATTCTTTTTGTTTTGCGGAAACACCTGTTCCACTGTCCCTTACGTAGAACTCCAAAAAGCCGTCCTTTTTAATATAACCGAATTCAACGAAACCAGAGGGTGTAAATTTCAATGCATTCTTAACCAGGTTGGTCAGTATTGAATAGGTTTTTTCACGATCGGTCCTTACTTCTGCTGCTTCATTCGACAGTCCGTTCCTGAAAGAAAAATGCAGTTTTTTTTGTTCAGCCTCCAGTTTAAAAAAATGATAAATATATTCTACCTGAATGTTGATATTTGTATCGGAAATTACAATTCCTATCTGACGGGATTCTATTTTGGAAATGCTGATGATATCATTGATAATATTGAGCATGCGGGTACCACTTTTTTCGATGATCCTGATGTACTCCTGTTGCTCTTTGCCTTTCAGTTTATGATTTTTGAGCAAGCTGGTGAAACCCAGTATCCCATTCATGGGTGTTCTGATTTCGTGGCTCATATTGGCCAGAAATGCTGATTTAAGTCTGTCGCTTTCTTCTGCCCTTTCCTTGGCTTGTAAAAGTTCTTTTTCCAGATGTTTTCGCACAGAAATATCACGGCAACTTCCATAAACCCATCCATTGGGAAGCAGAACGGTATTCAGGTCGGTATCTGCGTAACTCCCGTCCTTCCTCACAAGTTCTATCTCGGAATAGGAACTGCCCGTGGTTAGCATTTGCTGAAAGATTTGAAAATACTCTTCAATTCTATTTTTGGGTGATATATCGACAATTGTAAATGTTAGAAGTTCTTCTTTTGAATACCCCAGCAATTCAACTGCCTGTTTATTGACATATATGTATTTGCCATCTTTATCTGTAATAAAAATCGCATCAGCGGAGTTCTCGGTAATTATCCTGAATTTTTCTTCGCTTTCAACAATTTGCTTTTTTATTTCCCAGTTCTCGGTAATATCGCGGATATTGCACTGGATTACCTTAATACCATTAGCCAAATAGACATTACTCACAAACTCAACATGAATTTTTTGTCCATCCGAAGTTTCAAGTGGTAAATCATCATAGCGGACGTATTCTTTTTCTTGTAATTCCAGAAATTTCTTTTTGTTTATATAAATGTCCTTAAATACGCCAATTTCCCAGATTGATTTCTCTATGAGATTTTGTTTCGTGTAGCCAAGCAAATTCGTTAAGAAAGGATTGACGTCGACAATCTTACCGGTTTCAGCATCAAGGATAAGTATTCCGTCTTTAGCCGATTCGAACAAGCGGCGATAGCGAAGCTCGGAAACCAATAATTCATCTGCTATGATTGATTCTTTTTTCATACTCTTTTCATCAAAGCCAGATTTCCCGCCCTTTGGGGCACAACATTAAGATATTTATGTTGATGCCAAACTTTTTGTCCGGAATAAAACTGTTTAATTGAATATGATGTAAAGATGATTCATTTGAAGACCGAAAGCATTACATAATTCCAGTAATTACTTACATCATTCACACATATTATCAGATGCAAACAGGGTTTTTGATATTTTTGAAATGATTCTAATCCGGAATTCGTAAAAACAGACACTCCGGTTTAATCCGCCTTCGCGTTCGCTTCGGACGCTTACGCTAAAGCTTCAGCGGTAGCGTGCGGACGAGAAGCTATGGTTTAACCTGACTGCCGTCAGGCAAGTTTCCCCGATGCTCTGCATCGGAATAATGGGTCCAGGGTTCTACCCTGGGGTTAATACCTTTTATTTTTAATTTTAAAACTATTCATCAGTTGAACTTTCGGAGATGGTTCGACTTTTAAACTTCGAAATATCGACCACCGACAAAAGGCAATTTTGCTCATCCTCAGTAACAACCCCTTCCATATACACAGTGCATAAAGGTTTTTTATCATAACCCAGTAAAACTTCGCAAGATTCTTTTGCATTGGTGTTATACACTTTTCTGAAAAAAGTATTAAAAACAGGCTTTGAATCTTCTGAGACAAAAAGTTTGAAATTGGTGTTTATCAAACTAAAGCGCCTTTCATCCAACATATCGGCGCCCGTGAAATTCAGGTCACGAATTGTACCTTCAGCTTCGAGTAAGAAATATCCCATGGGTGATAAATCAAACAGCATGGTATATTTTTTTAAGGCTGTTTCCGCTGTTTCGTACGCCTGGCGCAATTCTTCATTCTGCAATTCCAGTTCAATCTGGTGCACCTGCAATTCGTGAAGCAGTTTATTCACATCGGTTTCCTTCAAGGTGCCGGCCTCTTTGTTTTTCTTTTCTTTGAGTTTTTTTTCAGCTTTCTGCCGCAGCATTTTTGCATCGGTAAAATCCATTTCTTCGTCAGTCATAATTTATCTGTTTTGTGTTGTTATAATTATTTCTGAAGGTATTTCAGGCTTATCAAACAATACATTTACTGACCACACCGTTTCAAGTTCTTTTTCACCGGCTGCAATTACCTTCATTTTAACATTTTTATTTTCAGACTTTTGCAACATTTTGTTCATTTTTTGTTCTGTACTTTTCTGTAATGGCCCGGGTATAAATAAGGCCATAAAATTCTCTCCTGTTACTTCTTTGCGTTTTCTGCCGAAAAAGGTTTCAGCCAGGGGATTAAATTCCAGAATTTTCCAGTCGGGTGATAATTTAATAATTACGCTGGATAAGGATTCTAAAAGCAGCCGGTTCTCCTGCTTTGCTTTCTGCAATTTTTCTCCCACCTGTTTCATCTCAGTAATATCGATAAAGGTAATAACCAGGCCGTCAATACGGTCGTCGAAGGTCCGGTATGGCATAATGCGAATACGAAACCAATACCCTTCCCTGGTCGGGATTTGTTTTTCGATAAAAATAAGGGTACGCAACACTTCGCGTGCATCATCAACCAGTTCGGGGTAAATAAGTTGTGAAGCCTGGTCGGTAAATGGTCTTCCGATGTCGCTTTTTATGAGTTTAAATATTTTGGTGGCCTGGTTGGTGTAACGGCGGATATTCAATTCCTTGTCGAGAAATAGCGTTGCTATATCAGTACTGTTCAACAGGTTTTTCATGTCGTTATTTATCCGCGAGTATTCATCCACCTTCGACTGCAGTTCGGCATTTACGGTTTGAAGTTCCTCGTTCAGGCTTTGCATTTCTTCTTTCGAGGTAGTCAATTCTTCATTGGTTGATTGCAGCTCTTCGTTGGTTGACTGCAATTCTTCGTTGGCTGATTTCAGTTCTTCCTGCGAAGTCTGCATCTCTTCCGTAATGTTTTGTACCTGCTCGCGTGTGTGCTGCAATTCCTCCTCAAGTTCTGCTTCCCTGACGCTGGTTTTATTTTTCCCCCCTTTTTTTCCTTTTATTTCAATGGCAGCATTTTTCGGAACATCGGAAAAAATTATCAGCACCTTTCCAACCAATGGTTCAGGTTTGTCAATCCACAGGAGATCTACATTTAAGGTAAGTGAGCCCCCGTTTGTACCTATTTTAACATGGTTTAGAACCACGCTTTCCTTTTTCATAAGTACTTTTCGGAAGGCTATGGCAAAATCGTTTTGAAAACCCGGCCTCAACATGGCAAAAATATTCATGTTTGCTTTCCCCACGGCAGGTTCCAGGTACTTTCCGGTTCGTCCGCTGATGTATAAAATATCGCCATTTTCATTGACCAAAACGCCGGCAGGTGAGAATTTATTCAGCAACAATTGATCGACAAGTGCCTGAATATTCTTAATGGGTTTGTCGGGGGCTTTATTTTGGCTAACTGCGAGCTTTGAGCGTGAAAAAGAAGAAGGAAAATCAAGCTGCTCTGGGTTGGGGTTCGAATCGGCCCGTTTAAATATCTTCAGACTGGAATTTAGGGGTGTAAAAAGCTGGCCCTGCACCCCAAGTGTTTCGGAGCTGCCCAGTAACAAAATTCCTTCAGGATTAAGGCTGTAATAAAACAACCCTAGAAGCTTTTTCTGCAATTCCGGGTCCAAATAAATAAGCAGGTTACGACACGAAATGATATCGATATTTGTAAAAGGCGGATGCATGATAATGTTGTGTTGCGCAAACACAATCGTTTCCCTGATTTCGGTATTTATTTGATAGCTGTCATCGTCGGTTTTAGTAAAAAAACGGCTTAATCGTTTTGCTGAAACATCCGCTTCGATATTTTTAGGAAAGATGCCTTTTCTGGCAGCTTCAATTGCATCATTGTCAAGATCAGTAGCAAAAATCTGTAATGAAAATCCTACTTGTGGGTTTAATTTTTCCAGGACTTCTTTAAATACGATGGCCAGCGAATAAGCTTCTTCACCCGTAGAACTGCCAGGTACCCACGCCCTCAATGTTGAGCCGCTTTGATCTTTGCCCAACTTTTTCGTAAGAATCTTCTTTTTTAATTCTTCCCATACCGGGGCATCGCGAAAAAAGTTAGTGACTCCAATCATCAATTCTTTGAAAAGAATATGTACCTCTTCAGGATTCTCCTGTAAAAAGTGTATGTATGAATTAATTCCGTCGATTTTATGCACACCCATTCGTCTTTCGATGCGGCGGTAAATGGTATTTTTTTTATAGAGCGAAAAATCATTCCCGGTATGTGTCCGCAACAAGATGATAATTTTCTCCAGTGCACTTTTGTTTTTACCTTCCCCACTTATATCTGATTTAACTTCAGGTAAATGTTTAAAAAAATCAATTAGTTTATTATAAATATTATTGGGTGGGGCTACAATATCAATCAATCCCGAATCGATTGCGTTCCGGGGCATGCTGTCAAATTTTGCTGTTTCGGGTTCCTGCACAATAGCTATTCCTTCTTTTTCTTTAATGGCCTTAAGTCCGCTGCTGCCATCGGAGCCCATGCCTGAAAGGATAACTCCGATGGCATACTCTTTCTGATCGTCGGCAAGTGAACGGAGAAAAAAATCGATGGGAAGGCGCAAACCCCTTGCTTCAGCGGGTTCAAACAAATAGAGTACCCCTTTTAAAATTGACATGCTTTTGTTGGGCGGGATAACATAAATGTTGTTGGGTTTTATCGGCATGCGGTCTTTCACCAGAAAAACTTTCATTTTGGAGATTCGCTGAAGCAGTTCGGGGAGCATCCCTTTTTGCGTGGGATCCAAATGTTGTATAACCACGTAAGCCATTCCGCTGTCAGCGGGTACATTTTCCAGAAGTTGTTCCAGTGCTTCCAGTCCACCGGCCGAAGCGCCAATGCCAAGGATTGGAAAATTCCGCGTTTCAATTCCGGTTTTCTTATCTTTTGACGAAGCAGCAGGTTTTGTTTTCAATTGTTTGATTTTTAAACAGAATACGAGTCATTAAATATCAAAAATATACATTAATTTATATAATAAAGACCTGTTCTTCCTATTTCCTGCAGATAAATTTCCAGGGAAAAATTATGACGATTGGTATTTTGTTTGCTGATCTTAAATTTCTTCATAAAACGCTTGCTAATGTTTGCACATCTGTAAAAAGTCTTAATTTTTATTTAAAAAATTTTACACAATTCTGATTTAGGTTTACATTATTCACACATTGCCTAATATTTCTAAATTTTTTTTATCATCCTCTAAATCTTTTAGAACATCGGATTTTGTATCATTGAATTTGTCAGTTAGAGTGCTGAATAAGTTGATTAGATAGCTGATTCCGTTGTTTAGGTTCTCAGCGAGATCCAATAAGTCTTTCTTTTGCTTTTGGTTGAAGGAAAGTTGCGATTTTTCGATTTTGTCTTTTAGAAAGTTAATATAAATGTTCAGTTCCTTAACGAACATATTAGGTCGGCCGCTTACTTCAATCACATTTGCTCTTCCGTATATGTGTCCGATCATTTGTTTTAAGCTCATTATTTTTGTGAAATATGCCATGTTCGGTCCGGGGCAAATTGAAACAGCACTCCCTTCAACCCTGGTGTCCATAACATTTACCAACATGGCTGATGCACCAAGGCCGGTACATAAGCAGGCTTTTTCAACAATTTCCTTAAATCGTCTTTGGTATTCTTGTGGAGGCACTCCTTCTTTTTTTAGTTCTTTTATTTTTGCATTTTGGTATTTACGTGAGGCAGTACAAATTGTTTGTCCATCATCCCCTTTCTGTAAAGCAAGAAATTTTTTTACACACGGGCTGCCCGGCTTGCCTTGTTCTGCCAATTTCAGCTTTTCGATATCTTTTGCATTATCCTTGAGATTATTGAATGCAATCCCAAGGGGAGAAATATTGCTTAAATATAGATCATCCTCTTTGGCCTTAATTAATTTACTCAGAGTTAAATGGTCCACGTTGGTGGTTTCTGGCACCAATAGAAAAGGGGATCCCCATCCTACGGAATCGATCTGATAATGATCGATCAGGAATTGATGTTCTTCGGGTGTGCCCACACCTCCCTGGGCGCTTATTCTTACAGGTAGTGTTGCTGCAGGTATTGGGCGATCTTTCCCGGAAAGTGCTCCAACATAAATCTCATGCAATGTTTCAACCAATTCATTTCGCTTATCCTTAAACTCAGCCAAAATTGACCCTAAGAGCTGACCGTCAGTTGGAAATGCATGCCCGCCACAATTGAGTCCTGATTCAATTCTGTATTCTGAAACCCAAAGCCCTTTTTTGGCTAGAAATTTACCTTGAATAAGAGCTGATCTATAGTCGCTTACCTTTAATGTGATTTTCTTTTTTATTATTCCTTTTTCATTTGGATAAAAATCCTCAAACTCTTTAATGTAGCTGTATAATTTTGGATTCATACCTGCGGAAAACACCACGGAAGAATTCAGGTCACTATTTGCATACCCTCTAAGGGCGGCATGTGCATCATTATATTCAACAGGTAGTTTCTGCCCATTAAAATAGTTTTCCTTGTCAATTTTGGTCATGATATTTACATCAATGCTTCCCATTGACAGATTGTGGTCCAGCCATTTATAAAGCTTTTCTGTAGCAGGTGATTTTTCCATGAAGCTTTTGAATTCTTGCAAAATGCCGGAACGATCAGGTAACATATCAAAGTATTCTTTTCTATCCCTTTCTTTATGTGTGAGAAGGCTTTTTAGCTGCTCAAATTTACTGGCCGCAATAGTATTGATTAAATTCAAATAAGCGGTAATCCTTTTTGCTCTGCTATCGTCAATATTATTGGTAATTTCGGTAAAGGGTAATTCATACTTCTTGCAATATATTTTTCTCAATTTTTCAAGCAAAATATCATCGACTATTGAAATTACAGAGTCAATTCCAAACTGAGAAACCTTTAATGGTGTATCAATTGTAAAACCAATTCCCATAACCGGAATATGAAATGAATGCATCTTTGTCATGAGTTTATTTTTATTCAATCAGGGTCAGTAAATTGAATGTGCTTAATGAGTCTTAAATGACCTGTCAACTTCTCTGGAGAATTTTGTTTTCAGTGTTTCTTTAAACATATTGCCCGTTTTAAAAGTTTCTTACGGGTTTTCGACCCGCTTGCTGGGGCAAATAAGATATCTGCCAATGCACCGGCCAATATGCCCAATAAAATTTTTCCTGAACTCATAATATTGATTGTTTATTAATGATTAATTTACTTACAAAGGTCAGCCATCCTGCACTGAATGGTATTACACAATTTTGGGATTGTTTTACATCATTCATATGTTTTAAGATTTGGTAAATTCTGAAGAATAGTTGTTTAACAATTTAATTAAATCAAGCCTTTTTATTGGTTTGGTGATATAGTCATTACATCCTGCTGCTATTGACCTCTCTCTGTCGCCAGTCAATGCATGGGCAGTTTGTGCGATTATGACCACCCTCTCGTTAAATTTTCGGATTTTCCGGGTAGCTTCATATCCATCCATTCCCGGCATATTTATATCCATCAGCACCAGATCGATGTCAGAATTTTTCCGGCAAACTTCAACTGCATCAACTCCGGTGGTTGCTGTAAAAACTTTTCTGGTAAATTCTTCAACCAATGTAATAAAGAGTGTTTCTGAATATTTATCATCTTCAACAATTAAAACACTAAGATTTCTGAAATTAAATTCCGTTGCTTTTTCGGGGGCGGTATCCGCAATATCATTTTTCCTTTCCACAGGCAGGTATGCCGGAATGGTGAAAAAGAAGGTGGCACCTGAGTCATTTCCATTTTTACCTGCATTATTTTCCACCCAGATTTTTCCTCCCAGCATTTCAACATAAGCTTTCGAAATAGATAAACCCAGTCCTGCGCCTTCGTAATTGCGCTTATGTGATTGGTTGCCCTGCCTGAAGCGTTCAAAAATGAATTCTTTCTGTTCTTCCAGAATGCCAGAACCACTGTCTTTCACATAGAATTCAAAAAATCCTTCTTTTTTAACATAACCCAATTTAATGGTGCCGGTTTGCGTAAACTTAATCGCATTTTTAACCAGGTTTGTGAGCACTGCATATATTTTTTCACGATCCGTCCTTATTTCCGCTTCTTTTTCAGGAAGTTCATTGTTGAAGGAAAGATGCAATTTTTTTTGTTCAGCTTCCTGCTTGAAAAAACAGAAAATATATTCAATTTGATGGTTTATGTTCGTATTGCTAAGGTTTACTTCTGTTTGCTGGGATTCTATTTTGGAAATGCTGATAATATCGTTTATGATATTGAGCATTCGGGTGCCGCTCTGCTCAATTATGCCAATATAGTTTTGCTGCTTTTCACGGTTTAATTTCAAGGTTTTAAGCAGATCAGTATAGCCAAGAATGCCATTCATGGGCGTTCTGATTTCATGGCTCATATTGGCCAGAAAAGCCGATTTCATCCTTTCTGCTTTTTCCGCTTTTTCTTTGGCTTTTATCAATTCGTTCTCAGCGTGTTTTCTCTTTGTTATGTCAACCAGCGTCAGCAGACATTTTTCGTCAGCTTTACTGATTATGCCTTTAGCGAGTACGTATTTCAGGGAACCGTCGCCTTTTTGCAGTTTAAGTTCGCAGGTTTCTTTTCGTTTGCTTTCAAATATTTTTTGCAGAAAATGATTGTAAACGGCTCTTGTATCCATGGAAACAAAAAACCCAAAACTACTTTTAATCAAACGCGAACGTTCCTTTCCCAACAAACGTTCTGTACTAATATTCACTTCTATAATTTCACCTTTCTTTGTAAGGCTTAGGTATCCTGTAGGGGCAAAATCGTATAATTCAGTATATTTTTTTTCTGCAAGCTCTGCTTTTTCCTTGGCCAGTTTAAGTTCTTCATTTTGCAACTCCAGTTCTTCCTGGTGCAATTCAAGCTCCTGAATGAGTTTTTGATTAACGGATTCCGGGAAAGACATTTCTGAAGCCTTCACTTTATTTTTTAGCAAAAATTTTGAAGATTTCCAAAACTTGACAAGTTTGCCTACCGGTTTTTTTTGTTTATTCATACCTTGTAAATGAAATTTATTGTGTGTTTCGAAGACTGTACCGTCCCTTTCAATGATATTAGAACAGCTTTAGTCCACGTTCGAACCTATATTGCCATGACAGATTATATTGTCAAATTCTGCTGCGATTTGATATATGTTTATATATCCATCGTAAACCAACCAGTTTTCGTAAGTAATATTCACCCCGCTATCCAGTTTCCGGATGTTGGTAAAGCTTTTACCGGTAGTGCCGTTCACACTGCTCAGTGTTTTGGTTACCGGCCCGCCACCTATGGATTCAACCGAACCCAGATTAATACTGGCGGGATATTCCTCCCCGGCAATGGTTCCTGAAATGTTAAGAGTAACAAGTGTATTCCCGTTTTTCCTTTTTTCAAACAACGCGCTTCCTGAAACACCAAAAGCGCCCACTGTATCAAGTGGATAAGAAACATTGATGTCGGTAATTACATTACCGCCAATATCGCCCTGGGCAAGAATTACATCAGGTTCGCTGCTGCTTTCCACGACTTTTATGAAACCGTCGTAGGCTATCAACTGATTGTAGGTTAATGCATTTACGCTGGTGGAACTGCTTCCTGAAGCATCCACAGGATTAAGTTCAACAACAGTATTACCTCCTTCCACTACCGTATTCATGCACAATGCAGCCGGATGTGTTCCGGAAGGTGCACCGTAAAGCTTTAAAGTGATAGTGGACGAGGTATTGCTTGTTTCAGTGAAAGTTGCAGTGCCTGTAACACCAAGCACATCCTGCGCTTTCAGCTTATAGGTTGTTTCTCTTGCAGGTACTTCTTCATCTTTGTCTTTTTTGCAACCGCTGAAGGGCATCAGTAAAATTGCCGAAACAACTATCAGGAGCATGGCATACAATTTTCTTGCATTCATCATTTTTATTTGTATTAAATATTTCCCGCGTCTGGCGGGTCAGTTTTTTATGAACTATTTCAAAATAAGTATCACTAAGTTCTTAGGTTTTGCATACTATCCAGAACACCAAATACCTTCAGCAGCCAAATCACCAGAATAATAATAACAACTACATTCAGAATTCCTTTGATTGTTCGTTGCATTGGGATATAGCTGTTAATCAGCCAGAGTATAACCCCAACACCAAGAATGACAAGAATGATCGTTAAAACGGACATAATAATGAATTTAATTGTTCCTAAACTTAGTAAAGGTCTGGTTTGAGGTTATAAAATGTATTACACTATTTCATAAAAGACTTACATCATTCACACATTTAGAAGAAATGTCGCGGTTTCTGAAATGCAAATCAATACCGGTTTTGGAATGATGAAACCCTTGTGAAATGCCAAACCCGCCATAAATCCGTTTTCAGGGATCCAGTTCATTGTCGGCAAATATATCAGTGTGTGTTTCTCAGGATCATCAACGCTAAAGAGGAGTTGGGTTTGAATGGGATCTGACTTGGGAAAAGCACCTGTTTTTTCATTTTGAGTTTTTCAACTCATTCAGAAGTTCCCTCAGATTAACAGTTGCATAAGTTGCTGCATAATCCGACATGGCGTAAGGTATGATCAGTTCCTCATTGTGGATCATCGATCCGCAGGAATAAACCACATTGGGCACATATCCTTCCCTTTCTTCGGCATTGGGCGCCAGCAGCGGAGTTCTTAACCTCCCGATTTCTTTCTCCGGGTTTTCAAGATCGAACAGGGAAGCTCCCAAAGTGTATTCGCGCATGGGACCAACACCGTGTGTAATCACCAGCCATCCTTCCGATGTTTCAATGGGGGAACCTCCATTGCCAATTTGAATAAATTCCCAGGGATACTTGGGTTTTTGAAGTAATTTGGCCTGCCGCCAGATATTGATTTCATCAGAATAAGCAATGTAATTGTTAAAGCCGTCCAAACGGCACAGCATGGCGTATTTTCCATTCACTTTCCGGGGGAAAAGCGCCATGCCCTTGTTTTGGGCAATTTCACCATGAAGCGGCATTACCTTAAAGTGATAAAAATCCCTGGTTTTAAGCATCTTTGGTAAAATGGTGCTGCCGTCGTATGCGGTGTAAGTGGCATAATAGATGCCTTCACCATGATCTTCTGTGAACCTCACGAAACGGGCGTCTTCAATGCCGTTCTTTTCGTTTTTCGAAACCGGGAATATGACCCTTTCCGAAATATTTGTGTCAAGCGAAAAATCAAGTTCGTAATTTGAGGATGCAAGCCATCGAATTTGATTAAATAGAACTTCTTTATTGGGATCAGGAGGAATTGTATTCCGGGCTTCATTGATGCAATCCATTAATTCACGATATGTAAAGTTTTCGTTTAGCCTGTCGAGGATCAAATCAGAAGGAATGAGCGTATGAACCTCTTTCATTTCATCAAGTTTGCTTTTGAAGGAAGTTTTATCGTAAACATGCCTGCGAATATGATAAGCTTCTTCCAGCATATTACCTACTGGCTCAAGGGGTAGCTTATTATTTTTATCCAGCACACCGGTGCGGAAAACAATGGATGAAATATGACCTTCACCCGTTGCCCTGAAACTGAGAATGACCCTTTTTTCGCCCGGGCCGGTTTCCGACTGATCGGGATGTTCCACAATAGATGGATTAAAAAATGCGGCTGATTCAATGGAATACTCCATGGTAAAGTAGGCCCCGATAAGCGCCTTTTGCGTTGTGCTGAGTGAGTCAGGATCAACATCCAGCAACTTTAGCAAATGAGAAACTTTATTGAAATGCTTTTTGAAAACTAACGATATGTTTCTGTGTCGCAATGAAAAATCCCTCAGCAAGGGACTTAACACCTGCGATACTTTATCCTCAGACAAGTTCAACACAGAACGTATGGTATTTAAGGCCCTTTCATCGGTGGTATAAAGAAAGCGGGCAATGACCCTACCAGGATCCGGTGTGAATTTAACATTTTTTCTTTTTACGTTAACTTGCATGTATATCAGTATTTAAATATTTCTAAAGGTAATGCTTAAAATGGATTAATAAATTATAATTTTACAGGTCATGATTACTGAACATTCTATTGAATCAACAATTTCCTGCAGAAGTTGCCCCTCTCTGTTTTGATCAGTATTAAATAAATGCCCTTTTGCTGTGCACCCAGATGAAGATCGAATCGCTTTCTGACCAGCAACCATCTTCGTTTGCAACCGAAAGGGTATACATACCTGTTTCATTGACAATAAACTTTGGTTGCTCCCTCAGGGAATCATTCCAGAGGTAATAAGTATAGCCTTGTGGACCAATCAGGGTGATTTCTTCACAAAACAATGTATCTGGACCAATATCAATTGTTATTGGATCAATTCTTAAATTTTTGGATAGGAAGTAATCCTTTGTTTCATAAGAAGGAGAAGTAAATGTATCTATATTAAAAAATTATACCAGAGAAGCTCAAATTCCTGATTCGTTTTGACAAGAACAAAAATATTGGTGTCACCAGATTCAAACAAGGTGTCATTGCCCAATATTAAAGTATCAAATACCCATCCGGTGAAATAGTAATTATTTTCGAAATCAACCTGGATATAATCAATACCCGAAAGAACATGAAAAAAGGCTGTATCAATTAGATTCCCTCCAGGAGAATACTTTAGTAAAAAACTTAAACAGTTTGTTTCCGGTTCATAAGGGAATACTAGTGTATCATGATTAATGATAAGATCGTTTGATGTTCTGCCAAAATGAAAGACCTCATTATTATCATTAATACAGGTTTTGTTTATTTGCGTCGTATAAAAAGAATTGCTGTAAAAATCCCAGTGCCAGATAATATTATCATCTATATCTAATTTGATCGTTGATAAACAATCTGACTGATAAACCAGCGAATCCTGGTCGAAAATATTGACATAATTTAAATTGAGTTGATTGGAAAAATTACTGCGGGTACTATTTCTATTCCATTAATATTTATACTGCCAAGATACGAAAAAGAAAAGTCACATATCAAGTATTCAAATAGATTTTTAAGAGATCCTTTTCAGCAGGTTCACCTCTTTTGGGCTAAGAAACCTCCACTTTCCCCGGGGGAGGTCTTTTTTGGTCAGCCCGGCGAACATCACACGGTCAAGCTTGTATACTTTGTAGTTTAGGTTTTCGAAGATGCGCCGGACGATGCGGTTTTTGCCAGAATGTAGTTCTATGCCCACTTCCCTTTTGTCTTTTTCGGGTTCTACCCAAGCGATCTTGTCCACATCGGCTTTGCCATCTTCCAGCTCCAGACCGCCGGCAATTTTCAGCATATCATTTTTCGTAAGCGGCTTTTCCAGGATCACATGGTAAACTTTTTTAATCTGGTGACTGGGATGAATGAGCTTCTTGGCCAGCTCGCCATCATTGGTGAAAAGAAGCAAGCCGGTGGTATTTTTGTCTAGACGGCCCACCGGATATATCCTTTCCTTACAGGCTCTTTTCACAAGATCCATCACGGTCTTTCTTTCCTGCGGATCATCCGTGGTGGTGATAAAATCCTTGGGTTTGTTCAGCAGAAGGTATACAGGCTTTTCAGAAGACAGGATTTGTTCCCCGTATTGTACCTTATCGCCCGTTTTTACCTTGGTGCCCAGTTCGGTAACCACCTTTCCGTTGATTTTGATGGCACCGGCCTCAATCAGCTTGTCTGCTTCGCGCCGGGAACAAACACCGGCATTGGCAATGTATTTGTTCAGGCGTGTGAGATTGTCTCCCTTGTCTTTTCCGGTATTTTTTTCTTTGTTCATCATTCAGAAATGTTTTTACAAAGATATACCCAATAATTTTGAGTTTTGAGTTTTGAGTTTTGACCAATAAATTTCTACCGAATTTCTATCAAAATATCACCGAACCCCCCTCAAATCACTGGGTAAAACGCTCGCTCAATATGTTCCACGCTGCTTTCATTGCCGTTGATTACGATGGAGATAACATCGAAGCGGCCTTCCAGTTTGCAATCGTATCGGTCGAAATAGGCATCGGCGGCTCTTTGCAGGAACCTTTGCTTTTTCTTTGTTACGAAAACATAGGGTTCCCCGAAAAAGCGGGATGAACGGGTTTTGACTTCTATGAATACGATCATATCATCTTTTTGTGCGATGATATCCACTTCGTCTTTCCCGAAGTGCCAGTTGGTTTTCAGGATCTCGTAACCCTTTTTGCGCAGGTGTTTGCAGGCAAGCTCTTCTCCGGCATTGCCCAAGTCATTGTGTTCGGCCATGTTTTTTATGGGTTAATACCTTTCAGGGCAAAAAAGTCGCAGAAAATAACCGCAAAAACGCAAAGACACGAAGAAAAGTTATGATAGGAATGAGGCAATAAAGTGTTGTTTTTCATCATGCTAAATGCCTTAAACCTCTGTGGAGTCGAAGCCTGAGGGCAATTTATTAATTTTTAATTGACATTAAAAAATTAGTATCTTACCTGCGAGGCTTTGGCTGATGCGGCTACCCCAACTTTGAAATTCGATATTGGGCATTCGAAATTCAAAATTCAAAAAATTCAAATAACCAATATCCAACAAGCGCCCCAATCAATTGGATAACTTGCCTGACGAAATTCAGGTTGATTATTGGATACTTGTCACTTGTAAAATACCCTTATCTCCTCCTTCCCCACTGTCAACAAAATCTCCCGCCCCATGATCAAAGCCCGGTTATCCGGGATATGGCCGGCAGGAAAATCAAAGCAGACAGGATAATTATATTCCTGCACATGTTCCCATACGATCTCTTTTGCTGTTTTGCCAAAGGCAATGCTGTTGTCGTTCATATCACTTAGTCCGCCAACGATCAGGCCGGCCAGTCTGTCGAGCTTGCCATTCCTCTTCAGGTTCATCATCATGCGGTCGACATGGTAGAGATATTCGTCCAGGTCTTCAATGAAAAGAATTTTGTTTTCCGTATTGATATCTGAAGGACTTCCCATCAGGCTGTAAAGCATGGAAAGATTACCGCCGGTGAGTATTCCCTGTGCCTTGCCCAATCTGTTTGAATCGAATGTTGGAATGTTGTATTCCGGGATCCGGCCGCAGAGGGTCTTTTTGAGCGAATCAAAAGTTTCCGCTTTTGTTTTTTCCTTTCCGAAATTCAGCGGCATTTCGGCATGCAGGGTTTCTATACCTAAGTTTTGATTGATATGGGAATGAAAAACGGTAATGTCGCTGTAGCCCACAATCCATTTGGGTTTTTCAATAAATCGGCTGAAATCCAGCCTGTCAATGATCCTGACGGAGCCATAGCCTCCTCGTGCGCAAATGATCGCTTTTACTCTGGGATCGTCCAGCGCTTGCTGAAAATCTTCCAGCCTTTCCGAATCTGTTCCGGAAAACTGATTGTATATTCCGAAAAGATGCCGGGCATATTCAACTTTCAGTCCCCAGCTTTCCAAAATTTTTCTCGCAGGCTCAACTTCCTCTGGTGCAATTTTCCGGGCAGGCGCCACAATCATCACCTGATCACCTTTTTTCAAATATCCGGGAGTTTGCATTTGATTACATTTGGTTAACTTTGCCGAAATTACAAGAAATATCCCAGAATGGCGAATACAAAGGATCAGTACAAAAGATATACAGTTACTTCGGCCTTGCCTTATGCAAACGGGCCCATCCATATCGGGCACCTGGCCGGTGTTTATGTACCAGCAGATATATTTGTCAGGTATCTGCGACAGAAGGGTGAGGAGGTGATCTTTATCGGGGGATCCGACGAACATGGTGTACCCATTACCATCAAGGCGCGACAGCAAGGTATTACACCGCAAGAGATCGTGGATAAATATCATGGCATCATCAAAAAGTCTTTTGAAGATTTTGGGATCTCTTTTGATGTTTACAGCCGCACCTCAGCACCGGTACATCATGAAACGGCAGCGGAGTTTTTCAAAACTTTGTATGAAAAAGGTGAGTTTGTTGAAAGAGCATCCGCGAATTATTTTGATGAAAAAGAAGGTCAGTTCCTGGCCGATCGTTATATCACCGGAACCTGTCCGCATTGCGGTTATGAAAAGGCCTACGGTGACCAATGTGAAAACTGTGGTACCTCCCTCAGCCCGACCGAGCTGATCGAACCCAAATCCGCCCTGAGTGGCAACAAACCTGTTTTGCGCGAAACCAAACACTGGTATCTCCCCCTGGATAAATACGAAGGCTGGTTAAAGGAATGGATCCTTGAAGAACATAAAGATGACTGGAAACCCAATGTTTACGGGCAATGTAAATCATGGATCGACCAGGGATTGCAGCCCAGGGCCGTAACACGTGACCTGAACTGGGGCGTGAAAGTGCCACTCAAAGATACCGAGGGAAAAGTACTGTATGTCTGGTTCGATGCTCCGATCGGGTATATCTCTGCTACCAAAGAATGGGGAGAGAAGACTGGCGGAGACTGGAAAAAATGGTGGAAAGATCCTGAATCCCGCCTGATCCACTTCATTGGAAAAGACAATATTGTTTTCCATTGCATTATTTTTCCTTCCATGTTGAAGCATGAGGGATCCTATATCTTACCGGACAATGTGCCGGCTTTTGAATTCCTGAACCTGGAGAACGACAAGATCTCGACCTCCCGCAACTGGGCCGTTTGGCTGCACGAGTACCTGGAAGAATTCCCGGGAAAGCAGGATGTGCTCAGGTATGTGCTCACGGCCAATGCCCCGGAAACCAAAGACAATGATTTTACCTGGAAAGATTTTCAGGCAAGAAATAACAATGAACTGCTGGCCATTTACGGGAATTTTGTGAACCGTACACTGGTACTTACCCACAAATATTTTGACGGCAAAGTACCTGCTCTTAACGCTTTGTCGGATTTTGACAAAAAAACCCTGGAAGAGATTAAAACCTACCCGCAAAGGATCGGTTCAAAGCTGGATACATTTAAATTCAGGGAAGCTTTGAGTGAGATGATGAACCTGGCGCGGCTGGGGAATAAATACCTTACGGATACGGAACCCTGGAAGATTTTCAAGAGCGATCCAGAAAAGGTAAAAACCATCTTGAACATATCCCTGCAGATCTGTGCAAACCTTTCTGTTCTGTCTTATCCTTTTCTGCCTTTTACTGCGGATAAGCTCAGGAAAATGCTGAATATCCAAAGTTTGCAGTGGAATCAGGCCGGGAGCAATGAACTGTTGTCAGATGGGCATGCACTGAACAAGCCCGAATTTCTCTTCGAGAGAATCGATGACAACGTAGTAGAAGCCCAGGTACAAAAACTGCTTGATACCCGCAAAGCCAACGAAGAAGTGAAAGTCAGTCCGGCCAAAGAAACCATAACATTCGACGATTTCATCAAGATGGATATCCGCACCGGCACCATCCTGGAAGCCACAAAAGTACCCAAAACCAAGAAACTTTTAAAGCTGAAAGTGGATACCGGAATTGACCAGCGAACACTTGTTTCGGGAATTGCAGAGCACTATAAACCGGAAGAGATCATCGGGCAGAAAGTCAGTATCCTCGTCAACCTGGCACCCAGGAAGATCAAAGGGATAGAATCCCAGGGCATGATACTGATGGCGGAAAATTCCGAAGGCAAGTTGTGTTTTATTGCTCCTACCAAAGACTTCAATAACGGGAGTGAGGTGAATTAGGGTTGGTAGAGTGGTTTATTTGTGAATTGGTATTGCTGGGGTTTCGCTGGGACGGTCAGTTGGATTATTGAGATGGACCGCATGCTCAATGCCCTCGCTTGTTGGTTTGGTACAGGGATACATAGGTATATGGTTTTCGGGTATAGGGGTTTTTGTTAGTGTCATCAATTAATGTCAAATGTCCAATATTGGATATTGTTTATAGCGGCCCGAAGGGCCAGCATATCATAGCGAAGGGCAACGCCCTTTGGCTGGTTTGTAGTAGCTGTTCCCACGCCCTGAAAGGGCAATATAATTGAAGTGATGAATTGGTTTGCCGGAAAGGCCAGGTTTTGTAGAAGCTTTATTTCACATGAAGTAGAAAATTGTTAATTTTGCCAAAAATTTCAGGCCCCGTAGTTCAATGGATAGAATAGGAGTTTCCTAAACTCTAGATAGTGGTTCGATTCCACTCGGGGCTACAAAAAAATGAAAAGCCTAATCACTCTGTTATCAATCTGTTTCCCTTTAATACTTTCTGCCCAGTTCCGGCAAACCACATGGGCCATGGACAAAAACAAAATTAAAGAAGTTGAAACTGCGGAATTTGTTTCTGAATCGGATCATAGCCTGCAGTATAACACGGAAGTTGGAGACTGGGAAGCCATCCTTACCTACTATTTCGATAATGGTACTTATTATCAGGCAGATTATCTCCTGAAGATCAAACATAAGAACAAGAATGATTATCTGGAGGATTATTTCAATATCAAGGAAATTCTCTCATCTACCTATGGTGAACCAAAACTTGAAAATGATTACGAATGGATCGATGAAAAGCACAAGGACAATCGTTTCTTTTATGGTCATGCCGTGAGCCTGGGGCATCTGAAACTAAGCAACACCTTTGACAACAGGAACATGCTGGTAAAACCGGAGCTCAGCGGTGGGGACGGCAACATTCGTTTTCGGATCAGTTATGTGAATCCTTATTTTAAAAAGAAGAAAACCAAAACAGGGTTTTAAGTACAATTGGGCCTCGACTTCGACTCGGCCTGACCTCGACTTCGCTGGGTCTGACTTCGACTTCGCTGGGCCTGACATGGATTCCGCTTGGTTTGACATTTACTTTGCGGCTTATGCCAAATTTGATCAAAACTGTATTTCAGCAAAAAAAGAAATTTCAAAAAGCCCGCGCCATTCCGATAATTATCGAATGGGCGACAAGCTAATTTATTAAATATTCAGTTTTAAAATTACTTAAATAATCGATGTCTCAGCCTGGTGCCGACTTCAGATTGCCCAAAGTCATAAGTGGGCCGGCCCGGGGATCTACTTAGGGGTAATTCTGCAAACGCCCCCGCTCCTGGTTCCTGCCCAGATGTTACCGCTGGCATCTGTTGCCAGCGAGGTGATATGATCACCGGGTAGTCCGTCATCCGTGGTAAAATTTGTGAATACATTACCCGATAGTTTGGAGAGGCCATAGAGCGTTCCAAACCACATATTGCCATTCTTATCTTCTGTAATGGCCCTTACTTCATTGTATACAAGGCCATCCGCACTCACGTATTCATACCAGTCGGATCCGTCGTACATAGCGATCCCGGCCAGCGTTCCAAACCAGATCCTTTGCTGTGAATCAATATAAATGGTAAAAATGTAATCTGCAATGGAAACCTCTGAAATGTAAGTTACCCAGCTTGAACCATTGTATCTGGAGATGCCGAATTCGGTACCGAACCATTTGTTATTTGCATGATCCACAGCAACGGCCCTTACCTGGTCGTTTACCAGGGCAGTATCAGCAGATTTTTTATAAGTGTGCCATGCTGTTCCTGTGAACTCGGAAACACCACTGGGTGTGACAAACCATAAATGATTATCATTATCGGCAGCAATATCCCTGACCAGGTTGTTCACCAACCCATTAAGGGTGGTATAGCTGGTCCATGAATTGCCATTGTATTTGGAAACACCCACATTTGTTCCCGCCCAGATATTGTTGTTTTGATCCACCGCAAGAGTGTTGACCGAATGGTAGATCAAACCATGTACGGTTGAATATTTGGTCCAGCCGCTTCCATTGTATCTGCTGATGCCATATTCCGTTCCAACCCAAATAATCCCATTGTTGTCAACTTCGACACAGTAAACCTCATTGCTCGAAAGATTGTTTTTGGTTGTGAATGTCGTCCAGGTGTAATTGTTGGGGTTGTCATCTGCAGATGCTTCTTCTTTCTGGCAGGAAGAACCCGTAAGCAAAATGAACAATATGAAAGGAATGCCCAGGAGATTTTTCATCGTTTATATTTTTATGTAAATTTATAAATATTTTAGTATTGGGCCAGCAGCAGTACATATATTGGAAAGGCTTTCCAGAAATGGTAAATTAAAAAAACAAGAAAACACCATAAAGAACAGAAAAACAGATACATAAAAAATTGGATTTATTCTTGGAATAAATTTTAACATGGGACCAACAAGACGAATATCATTGATCTTCCTTATTTTTGTAATGGGAGCCTGCACCAAATGGGAAGATCGTATTGTAAAAGATGAAAACCTTCCGGAGAATTTTGAAGAAATGATCGTGGACGAAAGTTTTAACTGGGAAACCAGTGAATCCGTCCAGTTTGTTTTTTCCAATGTACCGGCAGGAATCGTTCAGATCACCACGGTAAACGAAAATACTGTTTTCCACAAAGGCAATAACCAGTTTGATTTTGGTGAATATCGCACAAAAGTTACCCTGCCTTCTTACATAACCAAAGTTAAGGTAAATGGAGAAACCATTAGCGTTGCGGGAAGCCAGGTTACCTATGATTTCATGGGCAAGAAAAGATCTATACTATCCGACTACTCACTTGATTTCGATGGAAGCGATGATTATGTGCAGATCGATGAAGATGAATTGATCGATGACTATCCATATACACTGGCGGCATGGATCAAGACGGATGGATTCAGTGATCCCAATGAGGATATGGTAATTCTGAACCTGGCCGATCCTTCCAAAGACAATCGTTATTACGGTATTTTTATCGGGGAAGATGAAGGTGGAGTTGCCTGCCTCAGGGCAAGAAAAGGAAGTCATAAAACCATCAATGGGACGACGGTACTTACTGACGACCAGTGGCATTTTGTTGTAGGTGTGTTTAACGGTAAAAAGGACAGAAAACTATACGTGGATGGTGTGCTGGAAGCCAGTGATACCAGGAATGTGATTTTCGATGATGATGCTGAGGATTGCGTGATCGGAAGATGGGGGGATGAGACCCCGAAATCTTACTTTAACGGCAATATCGATGATGTGCAGGTCTGGGAAGAAGCCCTCTCTCAATCGCAAATTGCAAGCCTTTATAATAATCCGCCTTCCGGAAATGAGGAGGATCTGGTTGCATTTTGGAATTTTGACACCGGATGGGGTAACACAGCATTTGATCAGACATCCAACGAAAATGACGGAAGCATACATGGCGCCGCCTGGGCAAACGACAGTGGAGGCAGTAACGACTCCGATGGTGATGGCATTACCAATGATGTGGATGACTATCCCAATGATCCCAACCGTGCCTTTAACAATTATTTTCCGGCGAGCGGCTACGGCTCGCTGGCTTTTGAAGATCTGTGGCCCGGCACGGGTGATTATGATTTCAATGACGTGGTTGTGGATTACCAGTTTCAGACCGTGACCAATGCCTCCAATTTCGTGGTAGAGATCCTTGCAGATTTTGTCGCCCGGGCATCCGGAGCTTCCCAACAAAACGGATTTGGATTCCAATTCCCCAATGATAATGTAGCGGGTTCCGATTTGAGTGTAAGCGGCATGTCACTCAATGTGGGATATATCAACACCAATGCAAACGGAACGGAAGCCAATCAATCAAGGCATACGGTAATCGTGTTTGACAACTTTTTTGAAGTTACGCCCAATACGGTAAGTGAAACAGGAACGAATACGGACCCCAATGGGGTTTATGTACTTCCCGATACCGTATCCATCAACATGGATTTTGCTGTTAATACATACACTGCAAATGATATTGATATCGAGAATTTCAATCCTTTCATCATCGTGAATATGTTCAGGGGTACTGAGGTGCATCTGGCGGATTTTCCACCGACCGACCTGGCGGATACAACACGCCTGGGAACAAGTCATGATGACAGCGATCCTGATCTGGGTAGATATTATAAAACGGATAACAACCTGCCCTGGGCCATCAATCTCTACGAAAATTTCGACTATCCAGAAGAGAAAAAGGAAATCACTTCAGCCTACCTGAAGTTTGCAAACTGGGCAGTAAGTGCAGGTGTGAATTATCCCGACTGGTACCAGAATAATGCAGGATACAGGAATCCCTCACATATTTATTAATGATGCAGGATCATCCTGATCCTGGAAGATAAAATATCAATGGCAACTTTGTTTTTGCCTCCCATGGGGACAATAATATCAGCGTATTTTTTCGTGGAATCGATAAACTGCTCATGCATGGGTTTCACGAATATGGCGTAATGATCCAGCACCTGCTGGTAATTTCTTCCCCTTTCTTTGATATCGCGAGAAATGATTCGCATCAGCCTGTCGTCGGAATCGGCATCTACATAAACCTTTATATCGAATCTTTCTCTCAGGGCTCTGTTGGTAAGGATCAGAATACCTTCCACGATGATCACTTTCCTGGGGTATACTTCTAAGGTTTCTTCTGCCCTGGCGCAGGTAACATAGGAATACATTGGCATTTGTATGGATTGGTTTCCCTTGAGTTTATCCAGGTGTTTGATCAGCAGATCCCATTCAATGGATGAGGGATGGTCGAAATTGATTTTCTTTTTCTCCTCCTCCGGCAAATGCCCGTTGTCTTTATAATATGCGTCCTGGGAGATCAATGAAACGGTATCTGCTGGCAGGCTCTCCATGATCTTTTTCACAACAGTGGTTTTTCCTGATCCCGATCCCCCGGCTATTCCTATGATCAACATACAAGTATTGTTTTAGCTGCAGCATGTGCTGACAGGATCAAAAATAAAAAAAATCAATCAATTCCTTACAATAAGAAACTCAGCAATATACCGGCGGCAACTGCCGATCCGATCACACCCGAAACATTGGGTGCCATGGCATGCATCAGCAGGTGGTTTGAAGGATCGTTTTTCAGACCTTCCGCATGAACCACCCTGGCGCTGTCGGGCACGGCTGAAACACCGGAGGCACCCACAAGCGGATTGATCTTGTTGTCTTTCGACAGGAAGAGGTTCATGACTTTGGCAAACATCAATCCACCGGCTGTGGCCACCATGAATGACAATGCACCCAGGACAAAGATCAGGATGGATTGTGAGGTTAAAAAGACATCTGCCTGCGTGGAAGCACCAACCGTCAGTCCAAGCAATATGGTCACGATATCGATCATAGAAGTCCTGGCGGTATCTGCAAGCCTTTTGGTTACGCCGCTTTCTTTGAGGATATTACCGAAAAACAACATTCCCAGCAATGGCAATGCACCGGGAGAAATAAATGTAGTCAGCAGGAGGCCCACGATCGGGAAAATGATCTTTTCCACCTTGGATACCGAACGGGGCGGTTTCATTTTGATCCTTCTTTCCCTTTTGCTGGTCAGCAGGCGCATGATGGGCGGCTGGATTACGGGAACCAGAGCCATATATGAATAAGCTGCAATGGCGATGGGCCCGATCAGGTTGGCGGTTTGCAGTCCGTTGATAATTTCCCCGTTGGCCAGTTTAGAAGAAAGGAAGATGGCCGTAGGACCGTCAGCGCCCCCGATGATCCCGATGGATCCTGCCTCGGGTAAATTAAATCCCAGGAATATAGCACCCAGGAATGTCAGAAATATTCCGACCTGGGCAGCCGCGCCCAGCAACATCAAGCGTGGGTTGGAGATCAGGGAAGAGAAATCGGTCATGGCCCCGATCCCAAGAAAGATCAGCGGCGGGTAAATACCTTTTACAACACCATAATACAAATAGTTCAGCACACTTCCTTCCTGGTAAATTCCGAGTTGAAGATTGATACCGTCAGCCTGGAAGAAGGGTATATTTCCCATGATGATGCCTGTTCCGATGGGCACCAGCAGCAGGGGTTCGTAATCATATTTGATGGCCAGGAAGATGAAGAAAAGCCCAACCAAGAGCATGACAAGGTGTCCCGGGGTGGCATTGTTGAAACCGGTATAGGATAAAAACTTTCTGATTCCTGAAAGGGATTTCTCCTCGATCTCATCCATGGAAATATCTTGCTCTTCGGATGCTGTCGTATCCTTGACAATTTCTTTACTATTGCCCGTATCAGCTTCCTGAGCCTTAGATTCGAACAAAGAGGTGGTGTTCGTTACAAGGGTCAGAATGGCAATGATCCCGAAAACGGTTAGTGCTTTTTTTACAGTTTTGTTCTTCATCATTCAATTTCAATTAATAGATCTCCTTCCAGAACACTGTCGCCCGGATTCACATGAACTTTCTTGATTTTTCCTCCTTTTTCAGCCAGCAGGTTGTTTTCCATTTTCATGGCCTCATAGATCAGGAGTTTATCATTCTTCTTAACCTCATCACCCGCACGAACTATCACCTGCATGATGTTACCGGGCAGGGGAGCTTTCACCTTCAAGGTACCTGCATCCTGCTTTTTGATCTTATGGGAATCTTTGGGATGCTTGACTTCTTTGCGCACCAGCACCGGGGTTTTGGATTCAGCTTTCGTTTTATGAACTTCTACCTCATATGGGGTTCCATTAACCTCTATCATTGCCTGGCTGTCTTCGAAGCTCAGAATATCCACTTCGTAAACATGACCCCTGATGGTAAATTTGAAGTTTTTCATCCTTTTATGATTTGTAATTTCTTAATCCGTATATTTTTGAACTCCATGGAGAATAGCGCTTCGACACCTTTTTGATGGTGATCACGTTGCTTTCCTCGTCATGCAGTTCGTGGTATAAATAAATGGCCATGCTGATGGCGGCGGCTTCATCCCCGCTAATCTGAAGCTCTTTTTCTTTTACCTGATCTCCTTTTCCTTCCTTCCTGAGTTTTTTCCTGATATTGTAATTGATGACCTTGGAAAAGTTGGCAAATACGAAGTATAATACCACAAGGGCACTAAATACGATCACATAGCCAACGATGGCGATGACCAGGCCGTCGTTCAAAAAATCCGGAGTACCGATCTTAACAAAAAGTTCTGTCATTTTACAAGGGGATGTTTGAATGCTTTTTGGGAGGATTTGAATCCTTCTTGGTGGACAGTGTCTGCAATGCCCGGATAATCCTGAAGCGTGTATTCCTGGGTTCTATCACATCATCGATATAACCGTACCTGGCAGCTTCGTAAGGATTGGCAAATCTTTCCCTGTATTCGTCTTCTTTCTCGGCTATGAATTTTGCCCGTTCTTTTTCATCTTCGATCTGTGACAATTCTCTACCCCACAGGATTTCTATTGCACCTGCCGGACCCATCACCGCAATTTCAGCGGAAGGCCAGGCATAATTGATGTCACCGCGAAGTTGCTTGGAGCTCATCACATCGTGTGCACCCCCATAAGATTTCCTGAGGGTAATGGTGACTTTTGGCACTGTAGCTTCTCCGTATGCAAACATCAATTTGGCGCCATGAATGATGATGCCGCCGTATTCCTGTCCGCTACCGGGAAGGAAACCAGGTACATCCACCAGTGTGACCAGGGGGATATTGAAGGCATCGCAGAAGCGGACAAAACGGGCCGCTTTCCTGGAGGAATTGATGTCGAGGACACCTGCCAGGAAATTGGGCTGGTTGGCAATAATCCCCACCGGTTGTCCGTCGAATTTGGAAAAACCCGTAACGATATTGGCGGCAAAATTGCGCTGTGTCTCCAGAAATTCCCCGTAATCAACGATCCCATGGATGATGTCTTTTACATCATAGGGTTTGTTGGGGTTGTCAGGAACAATATCGTTCAGGTAAATTTCCTTGCGGTCGATAGGATCATCGCATTCAGTAACGGGTGGCTCTTCCAGGTTGTTCTGCGGAATGTACGACATAAGTTTCCTGATCAGCATCAGGCCTTCATTTTCATCATCTGCGATAAAATGTGTAACGCCTGATTTCTTTCCATGAATGCTGGCCCCGCCCAGGTCTTCCACGCTGATATCCTCGCCGGTAACCGTTTTGGTAACTTTGGGCCCGGTTACAAACATATAGCTGCTTTTATCACTCATGATGATGAAATCGGTCAGGGCGGGTGAATAAACCGCTCCACCGGCACAGGGTCCGAAAATGGCACTGATCTGCGGTATAACGCCGGAAGCCATGATGTTGCGCTGAAATATCTCGGCATAACCTGCCAGACTTCTTACTCCTTCCTGAATGCGGGCACCACCGCTGTCGTTGATCCCAATGACGGGAGCACCCACCTTCATCGCCTGGTCCATGATCTTACAGATCTTGTGGGCATGGGTTTCAGAAAGAGAGCCCCCGAAAACAGTAAAATCCTGGGCATAGACATACACAATGCGTCCGTCGATCGTGCCATGACCCGTGACCACACCATCGGCCAGATATTGTTTTTTGTCGAGACCAAACTCCTTGGTACGGTGACTGACAAACATATCATATTCCTCGAAACTTCCTTCATCAAGAAGGATCTCCAGTCGCTCGCGGGCTGTTAGTTTACCCTTTGCATGCTGGGACTCGATACGCTTCAACCCGCCACCTATCTTGGCCTCTTCCCGCTTGTTCAGCAGCCGCTGAATTTTATCCTCTATTGCCATGTTCTATTCCTGGTTTTTATCTTCGCATAATTCCGTTAACACACCATGAGTTGATTTGGGATGCAGGAAAGCAATGTCCAGACCTTCGGCACCCTTGCGGGGTTTCTGGTCGATCAGCCTGATGCCTTTTTCTTCAGCTTCTTTCAATCTTTCCTCAAGATTTTTTACAGCAAAGGCAATATGATGAATGCCCTCTCCCCTTTTCTCAATGAATTTTCCAATGGGTCCGTCGGCTTCGGTCGATTCCAGAAGTTCTATTTTTGTATCCCCCAGTTTGAAAAATGCAGTTTTTACTTTCTGGTCTTTCACCTCCTCGATGGCATAGCATTTTGTGCCGAGGATGCTTTCGTAATACACAATGGCATCTTCCAGGTTCTTTACCGCAATTCCAATGTGTTCAATATGAGTTGGTTTCATAGTAAAAATCTTATTGTTAAATTTTTCACAAAGGTACTTGTTTTTTCTGATTCTTGCACAAATCTTTGTTAATAAATAAATAAAAAGGCAATATTATTTCCTCTTTTCTTTTATATTTTAGTTCGGGGCATGTTGTTAGAAACCAGATGATAAAATGAAAAAGACATTTGTACTGATTATTGGGATCCTTTTTTTTACTTATTCACAATCACAGCCATTCACGTATATTGATACAAAATTTGAGCAAGTGATGCAGGCTGCCAGCGCCTGGACGGATTATAACAATGATGGCTGGCTGGATGCATTTATCACAGGAGATAAGTACAGTGGCAATCAACAGATCGTGATCAGCGAGCTTCAGAAGAATCTCAAAAACGGAACTTTTCAGAACGTGCACAGCAATATAAGGGATGTATTTCTGGCGGGTCTCGACTGGGGTGATTATGACGGAGATGGTGACCAGGACCTTGTTTTGTGCGGGGAAACAAAAACCGGTGATCTTTTCGCAGGTGTTTACCGAAATCACAATGGAGGATTTATCCTGGTCAATACGAGCTTAACACCTGTCCGCGATGGATCGGTTGAGTGGGGTGACTTTGACAATGATGGAGACCTGGATATACTGCTCAGCGGTGAAAACAGGGATAATATGGCTCGTACAGAAATTTACCGGAATGAAGGTGGAAATAAATTTTATAAAATTTCGGCGGATCTCACTCCTGTTTTTAACGGAAAAGCCAAATGGATTGATATTGACGGCGACAAAGACCTGGATGTTTTGCTGACCGGGCAAACCTCTTCCAACAGATTTGTTGGCAATCTTTACCGGAACGATAACAATGATAAATTTACACTGTTGCCGGTGAACATGCCTGATTTAACCCTATCGGATGTTGCCGTGGGCGACTTGGATGGTGATGGCGATCCCGATTTTATCATGAGCGGAGAAACACCCACGGGGGGCATTCTTGCTGCTGTTTTCCGGAACAATGGAAATGGAGAGTTTACAGAGATGAATACGAATCTGGCAGGAACACGAAGTGGCAATATAGACCTGGGGGATTATGATGGAGATGGCGACCTGGATGTGGTGATCACCGGTGAAACATACGGTGAATCCATTACATGGATCTACAGGAATGAAGGGGATTTTTATTTTACCCATGTAAATGCCGGTTTACCCGGAGTGAGTCTGGGTGGCGCCTACTGGGGTGATTATGACCGCGACGGGGATGCGGATATCCTGCTTTTGGGCCTGGACAATTGTTATGACTTTTCGGCAAAGATTTTCCGCAACGATGGTATTTATGAAAAGAAAAAAGTTGAAAAAGAAACCGACGCAAAATCCATCTGGACAACCAGTCCGATGCACATTTCTGTAAAGCCTTATTATTACTTTGTGTATGCCTCCTGCTTCTGCGATCCTTTTAACGAAGGCACCGGCAATAAATTCCATGCCTTTGTCAGCAATATACATTATGCAACCAAAAAATATGAACTGATGGAAAAGTTCAATGCCATCATCATGAAAAATGTGGTTACCTGGCCGAAGGTTGACGCCGGCCACCGTGTTACTGTTGGTTTCATGACAAAGGAAGAAGCACAGCAAGGAAGGCAAACCGTGATCCGGGAATACCAGGAAGAGGATTTTATTATTCATTATGTGCAGTGGTAGGAGGGTTACAGGTTATAGGTTGCAGGTTGCAAGTTACAAGTTGCAGGTTGTACCCCCTGATATTTAAGGTTGTTAGATCTTAATTGTTCGATTGTTCAATTGTTCAAGCTTAAATTTCTTCTAAAAATAGTTTGGAAGCAATTCCGTCGGCAAAGAGTTTTCCTTTATCAGTTAAGAAGAGTTTGTTGTTTTCTTTACGGATCATACTGTCGGTGATGAAAGTTTTTGCATCCTGCAGGCATCGTGCTGCATATTCTTTACCGAAAACATTGGCGATATGCTCCAGGTCGCAGCCCCAGGTGGTTCGCAGGGAAGTCATGATGTATTCGTTATATTTCTGTTCAAAAGAAAGGACTTCTTTTTCGTAATGGGTTTCTTTGTAAGCTGAAAGCTGCAGGTATTTGGCAATGCTGGCGTGGTTCCATTGCCTGGATTTCCCATTGAAGGAATGTGCGGAAGGTCCTAATCCCAGGTAATGCCCGCCCATCCAATAGATACTGTTGTGATTGCTGTAAAAACCTTTGCGTGCAAAATTGGAGATCTCATAATGAATGAAATCATTTTCCTTCATTTTTTTGCCCAGGATCTTAAAATGTTTGATGCTTTCTTCTTCCTTCACAGCGGGGAGTTTCTTTCTATCGATGAGTGTTTTCAGGGCCGTTTTATCCTCAATGGTCAGAGAGTAGGCAGATAAGTGCGGTATATCAAGTTGCAAGAATTTCTCAAGATTCTGATTCCATTTGTCTGTTGTTAAGGTAGGTATGCCATAAATCAAATCGATGGTGATGTTGTTGAAGCCGGCATCCTGAGCAAGTTTGATGGATCGTTCTGCCTGGCTCGCATCGTGAACCCGGTTGAGGTAATGCAGGTCGTCATTGAAAAATGATTGCACCCCCATGCTGAAACGATTCACTTGAAGAGCTTTCAGTTCCCTGAGCTTTTCCTTGTTTATATCATCAGGATTGGCTTCCAGGGTGATTTCTGCATCGGAATTAATATTATGATACCGATTCAGTTTGTCAAAAATATTCTGTACCTCAAATGCAGAAAGCATGGATGGCGTTCCGCCCCCGAAATAAACCGTATTGATCTCACGGCCCTGTAAATAATCCTTTTGCAATTCTATCTCTTTTAAAAGAGTTTTCAGAAATTCATCCTTATTTTTCAAAGATGCCACCGAAAAGAAATTGCAGTAATGACATTTCTGCTTGCAAAAAGGGATATGGATGTAAATGCCAGCCATGGAGCAAAGGTAAATTCCAAACTACAAATTCCAAAATTCAAATTCGATTGATATGATGCCCTTTCTTTCTCAAGACAAGTAAGCAGGAATCAATAAAAACCCCTGCCGGCATGCACGCACCGACAGGGATCCAGAAAGGGGCGTTAATTGATGATAATTTTGCGAAACTCCCTCTTGTTCCCGGTACGAATCTCCGCAATGTACAATCCTTCCGGTAAACGGGAAATGCTCAGCCTTATCCGCCTGCTGTCAGGACTAAGACTAACAACGGGCTGCCCGCTAGCAGAGGTGAGGGTAAAATGATGGATTACATCTTCCTGGCTGTTCAGAATAATGTTAAGTTGTTCTTGAACAGGATTGGGATATATGATGATTTGGTTTGATTCAGTATATGAATTTACTGCTGCGAAAAACGAAATATGAACTGTTCCCGTGGTATCAGATTCGCACTGATCGTAGTGTGCAGAGATGAAATAGGAATACTCACCGGCTTCATAAATGGTATCATTGTAATAGGTTTCGGGCCAGTTTGTTTGAATGAGTTCATTGTTTCTCCAGATATTATATCCCGTTAGTGCCCTTTGATTTGCAGCTTTCTCCGGCATATATTGTTGATTGGAAAGACTTATTTTAGGTCTGAAGTTTTTTGAAACAGGTTGCAGGACATTTGAGTTGTTTACAATATTGCCCGTTTGATTATATGTAATGTATGCCTGGCAACTGCTAACGAAATGATATCCCCACTGGTTCAATGCTGTAAAATTTCCGGGATTTCCATAGTAAAGATTGGGATTTTCGAGCTCGTCATCTACAGCAAGGAAAGGTCCGTTTTCCTGCAAGTTTTGGACATAAATTAAAAAATGGCCTTCGCCTATACTTACTTCCCCAAAGTTAATTGTGATCCAGGAATTTTTTTCAACAGCTTGTACTGTGATCGGACTGGCCAGGATTGTATTTCCATCTCCGCTTAATAGGTATACATCAATATAATTTTGATAATTCAGGTGATCTCCGATAAAGAGTTTTGCTTTTTGGATAGTGGCCGGATGATCTTCCGGAATAAATAACTGGGCAAACCCCAAACCCGGTTCAATACTTGAAAGCGAATTTTCAAATGTATTGTCATGGTAATACAACCAGTGATAGGGAGCAAAGGGAGGTTCCCAGTTTAACTTTGCAATTGAGTATTCATAACCAAATTGCGGTTCCAGGCTGAGGTTTTGGGGTTCTTCGCATAGATGATAAACATAAATGTTGTCGATGAACCAACTATCTATATTTGAAGAATTTTCACCCTCAACTTTAAAAACAAGTCTGAAATAATGACTATTGTTGATATGACCGTCTTTAAAAAGATCAGTAACATCATAATGTTTCGATAACCATTCTGTTGTACCACTGTTATATAGTGTATCCATCGGGTGAAACTCCTGATTCGTATATATACCCGGGATGAACTTTTCACTTGCATTTTCTTCAATATCAACTAATTTGATGTCAAAATTAAAATACATTGTACCATCGACAATATCCCAGGTATAAATGAAAAATGATTCAAGTTCATGTTCATAGTTATGGAGTTCAGGCAAACCCTTAAATTCAGCAGATTTTCCAGGATTTCCAATTTCATGGTTTACGATCCAGTTTTCCGAACTTGCACTCCATTCATGGTTCTCAAATGATCCGCTTTCCCAGTCTTCATAAAACGGCATAGGAAAAGCCGCTCCTCCGCATATTATGGCAGGGCCCTCTGAACCTGTTTCGGCTGTATCTTCTGGCATTCCATAAGGATAAAGATCATAAAGGGCAGTAACCTCATATTCATGGCACCCTGGTTCAACATCATAATCCCAGTATTCAAATTCATTCTGTTCTTCTACATATTCGATGTAATCCAGGAATTCAGTATTTTTATAAAGATTAAAACCCAGCAAGTTTTCAGGAACAATATATGACAAACTTCCATTATCTTCTCCAAACTCGAGTCCAAATATGACGTCATTCTGAAGTATACCCAGCATTGTTCTATATCCAGGTACTATTCCATCACAAATAGCGAGTCCACCGGCATTTTGTGTACCAAAAGCGCCAGAATTATAAGTAACTCCCGTTTCGCTTCCCGTAGCAATATCAAATTGAACGATGGTTGCGTTGTTATCCTGGCTGTGTCCGTACAAACAGGGTGTGCCATCGTACTCCTGATCATCCCATGCCAGGCCATAGAATGTACCATAACTTCCAACAGCAAAGCTGTTTAAAATTACCCCGTCTTTATCAAAGAGTGTAAAGTCTGTATCATAATTATTCGCCCAGAAAGCATCAAAATTTTGATCATAAGCAATGGCCCTCACAGCCACAGGTGCATTGATTGTTTCCTCTACTGTTTCATTGTCGAAATCCATTCCCCAAACAAGGGTGCCTGCATTGCTACCCCAGAACAATTCTCCATCGTAGGCCAGGTCACGGACATCCATACAGACGTCAATTACAAAACTTCCCATGAAAGTTCCGTCCAGTTCGTAACGGAAAAAAGTACCATTGCCTGCATTCCATTTAGTGGTGTAAATATAATTGCCATCGGATTCCACTCCGGCCTCTCCGGAAGCATCCCCACAAGAGAAAGAAAACTGAGTGTCCCAGAGATCCCTGCAGGGATCACCACTTGAGGTATCCGGCATCAAGGGGGGTTCCCACATTAAATAAATGCTATTGTCGTATGAGGCTGCAAAAAGGTTTCTGGGCGGATATTGAAATCCTGATAAAAAAGATTCATAAAGTTTTTTAGATAAGCCGCATCCATATAAAGCACCGACACTTGCGGTATATGTTTCACCGTATTTCAGGCCTTCAAATTGCCATGATGTGTCCGTTGTCTCTGTAACCAGAGAATCATTCAGAAAAACATGGTATCCTAATAAATATGGCGTTGTATATTCTAAAACAGACACTTCCACATTGTCGACGGCCCATTGTGAAGCTGTAAATCCCAACCAGATAAGTTGCCCTGTTATTCCGGAAAATTCATCCAAATCAATTATTGTGTGTTGCCATTCAGAAGCCGGAATTATTTCAGATAACAAATGATAACTTATTCCTCCGTCAAGGCTATATATCACAGAAGCCCGGGTTCCCTGTCCGTCGTAATAGCTATCAAATGATAAAGAAAAATCATCATAATTTGCAAGATCAAGTGCGAATGTGATAAGGGTATCGGATTGATAGTTTATTGTGTCGTTTATGCATGCATAGGTGGAAACAATTGTATACAAAAAACAATATTATATGTTATATCGCCGCTGTAATAACTATACCCTAAATCAACCGGCGTATGCCCGGGAGTGGTCAAATATATATCATAATATCCTGGCGTATATAATGTTAAGCCTTGAATTGTGTCGTTTATTAATGTATCTCCAGATATTAAAGCATATACATATTCAATTGGTTGTCCAACACAGCTTGAGAAATTAAAAGTTGCAAAACCTCTGTTATCCTGAGAATGGAGGCAAAAGTGAGTACCCAGGCTTAAGAAGATTAGTATCAGCTTTTTCATGGCATTAATATTTGGTTAATTGAAACATCAAAGCAATTGTAGTGAGGGTTCAATCATCAAACAGTAAATGAATTGCCAACTTCACAAAACGACATGCGATAAAAAGACACAATTTTCAATAATTTGGTTGCAAGAGAAAATGCGAACAACTGCACTGATTCAAAGTTAAACTTATTTGGGGCTAAAGCCCCGGCTAAGATTTGAGTTATTTATCAACCCCCATGCTGAAGCATGGGGTAATTCATAGCTCTAATCAAAAGAGGTAATTGAAAGCATCAATTTTCAAAATACAAAATGCAGTATTGCGGACAGGATTCCAAACAGCTGTGGCAATGGACGGGGAGTTTAGGATATTTGAATTTTGGAATTTGAGATTTGGAATTTAAAAAATGTCTATGCCTAAATAACGTTGACCGTTTTCTTTGATTTTTTCAACTTCTGAGTATTTAATTCAAGAGCGATATTTGAACCAGAAGGATTGTTGTCCTCAGCCCGAAGGGCTGAAAATTCCTTCTGGTTCTGAGTTTT
>JAIOZK010000050.1 GCA_021740625.1 Bacteroidales bacterium | reverse complement strand
TTCTTGTTTGAGCCTGAACCCCCACCTTGAAAGGTGGGGTAAGTGGCAATATCCCAGGTTTTTTGTCACCAGGCTTTTAAATGGTGTCGTTGAATAATGTATTATACAAGGACGACTTTTGCCCGGATACATTTCTGCTTATTCAGTCTAGAGCCCCAATAATATTGATCTTGAAATCGGTGGATGTTCCTGAATACTTTCCCCACGTTTTAAGGTGGGGCAATGGTGAGTTGCAATGAAGAATATATGGGCTTTAGCCCGAACCCAGGCTTTATTATCGGGCTGAAGCCCGGGAATTTTTTTAGGAATCCGATCCCCCCACCTTAAAAGGTGGGGTAAGTGACAAATCCCTGGTTTGTTGTTACCAGTCTTTATCTTCCTGCTTCCTCCACCCATTTCCTTGCATTCACAAAGGCCTCCACCCATGGGGTGATTTCGTCGTGCTTGCGTTCATCGGGGTAGTAAGCCCATTGCCAGGGGAAGTAGGCTCTTTCGAGGTGGGGCATCATCACCAGGTGGCGGCCGTCGGCGGAGCACATGGCTGCCGTTGCTTCAGGTGAACCGTTGGGATTGCCAGGGTACTCATCAAAGCTGTATTTCATCGGGACTTCATAGTATGAGATATCACCATCAACCACAAACTGTCCTTCCCCGTGAGCAATATGAATACCCAGCCTGGCGCCGGCCAGGGATTTCAGCATAACACTTTTGTTTTCGGGTACTTCCACATTGATGAAGCCCGACTCGAACTTATGTGATTCGTTCCATTGCATATGCGGGTGTTTTTCCATTCCCGGATACAGCAGCTCAAGTTCCATCATCAGCTGACAACCATTGCAAACGCCAAGGCTGAGGGTGTCTTTTCGCAGATAGAAATTATTGAGTGCAGTCTTTGCTTTTTCGTTGTATCGGAAGGCTCCCGCCCAGCCTTTGGCTGAGCCCAGCACATCCGAATTGGCAAAGCCTCCTACGAATACGATAAAGTTGACATCGCTCAGGTCTTCCCGGCCCGACATCAGGTCGCTCATGTGGATGTCTTTCACGTCGAAACCTGCCAGGTGCATCACATAGGCCATTTCCCGGTCGCCATTCACACCTTGTTCCCGGATGATGGCAGCCCGCACACCTGTTTCTCTTTTACGCTTCAGGCTGATGCCAAATTGTGAAGCTTTACCGGTAAAATTTTCCGGGAAGCGAAACGAGAGTTCCTGCTTCTTATAATTCTCAAAACGTTCCAGGGCCAGCTCCGGACCACATTGTTTGCGGTCGAGCAGGTAGGAGCTTTTAAACCACTTGTCTCTGAGTTTGTCTATGTCAAGGCAGTATAAATTGCCCGAAGTTGATAGATTCAGTTTGCGTTCATTGTTGATACTGCCCAGCAATTGAAAAGAGATCTGATTGTTTGATAGCAAGGTTTCAATGCTTCTGTCTGTCTGGACCAGGATGGCCGGGTTTTCGGCAAACAATATTTTAAGCGTATCCTCATCAAAAGATGAAAGATCTATATCCAGACCGATATCATTTTGCGCGAAGCACATTTCCAGCAGGGCAGTGATCATACCACCGGCCGAAACATCATGCCCGGCCAGTAATTGTCCATTACTGATGAGTTTCTGTATGACCGAAAAAGCCTTTTTAAAATATTCCGCATCCCTGATCACGGGGCAGTCGTTGCCGAGCTGGTTCAGGGATTGGGCAAAGCTGGAGCCGCCCAGTTTAAATTTATCTTTCGAGAGATTGATGTAATAGATGTTTTTTGTCGGATCATTTTTAAGAACCGGTTCCACAACTTTCCGAATATTCGTAACTTCCCCAACAGCCGAAACGATAACGGTCCCGGGAGAGAATACCGTTTCACCATCGGGGTATTTCTGCGCCATCGATAAGGAGTCTTTTCCGGTGGGAATATTGATGCCCAGATCACAGCAGAAATTGCTGATGGATTGAGCTGCCTGGTACAAGCTCGCATTTTCTCCTTCATTCTTTGCAGGCCACATCCAGTTGGCGCTCAGGCTGATTCCTTTCAAACCATCTTCAATGGGTGCCCAAATGATATTGGTGAGGGCTTCTGCAACGGAAAGCACTGAGCCTTTTGCAGGGTCTATCAGTGCCGGGATGGGTGCATGTCCCATGGCGGTAGCAACACCTTTTTCTCCCTGGTAATCCAGCGCTATCACACCCAGGTTGTTCAGGGGCAATTGCACCGGGCCAGCACACTGCTGTTTGGCTACGCGGCCGGTAACCGAGCGGTCTACTTTGTTGATCAGCCAATCTTTGCAGGCAACTGCCTCGAGCTGCAATACATTTTCCAGGTATTCCTCAAATTTTTCAGGATCGTATTTTATCTCAGAATATTTTTTAACGGTTGTTGTGTCGGTAAGTTCCGTTTTGGGTGGTTTCCCGAATAAATATCCCAGATCGATATTTATGGGTGCCTCATCATCCTTGTAAAACTTCAGGATGTGATCATTGCTGACTTTTCCTGCCGCGTAGAAAGGTGCCCTTTCTCTTTCGCATATCTTTTTGAATGATTTAATGTCTTTTTCTTTCAATACCAACCCCATGCGTTCCTGCGACTCATTCCCCAGGATCTCTTTGAAAGAGAGCGTTGGATCGCCCACAGGCAATTTGCCGATGTCAATGCTTCCTCCCGTTTCTTCCACCAGCTCTGAAAGCGAATTCAAGTGACCGCCTGCACCATGATCGTGTATGGAAACAATCCTGTTGTCATTGTTTTCGGCCATGGCCCGTATGGCATTGTATACCCTTTTCTGCATTTCCGGATTGGCCCTTTGCACGGCATTCAGTTCGATGGTATTGCCATATTCGCCCGTGGCAACGGATGAAACGGCTCCCCCACCCATACCGATGCGATAGTTGTCGCCGCCCAGTACTACGATGATATCCCCTTCTTCGGATTTGTCTTTTGTGCTGTCTTCTTTTTTGGCAAAGCCCACGCCTCCTGCCAGCATGATTACTTTGTCGTAAGCATATTTTCTGGCGGTATCAAAATGTTCGAAAGTCAGCAGGCTGCCGTTGATCAGGGGCTGCCCGAATTTATTGCCAAAATCACTGGCACCGTTGGAAGCTTTGATCAGGATCTCTTCGGGTGTCTGGTAAAGCCATTTTCTTTCTTCCGTGGCCTTTTCCCAGGCGCGTGGTCCATCGGGGCGGGGATAGGAGGTCATGTAAACAGCCGTTCCGGCCAGGGGCAGGGAAGCCTTTCCGCCTGCCATCCTGTCGCGGATCTCTCCGCCGGTTCCGGTAGAGGCGCCATTGAAAGGTTCCACCGTAGTGGGGAAGTTATGGGTTTCTGCCTTGATAGAGATCACGGTGTCAATATCCTTTGTTTTAAACAGAGCCGCTGTTTCTTGTGTTTCCGGGGCGAACTGTTCCACACGTGGACCCAGGATAAAGGCAACATTGTCATTGTAGGCCGAGACCAGGCGGTTGGGATTTTCTTTTGATGTTTTCTTGATCAGGGCAAAGAGTGAGTCTTTCATTTCCCTGCCATCAATGATGAAAGTACCGTTGAAAATTTTGTGGCGGCAATGTTCGGAGTTGATCTGGGCAAAACCATAAACCTCGCTGTCGGTGAGGGGACGTTTGATTTGCCGGGATACATCCTCCAGGTATTCGATCTCGTCAGAGCTCAGGGCAAGTCCTTCCTGCTCGTTATAAGTGGCAATATCATCAATCTGAATAACAGGATCAGGTTGTTTGTCGATGGTGAAAATGTTTTGGTGAAGTCTGTCATAATAAGCCTGCAGCATGGGATCGAAAGAGGCTTTTTCACTACTGACCCTTGAAAATTCCTCAATTCTTTCGATGCCTTCAATTCCCATGTTCTTTGTAATATCGACGGCATTGGAACTCCAGGGGGTGATCATTTCTTTGCGGGGACCGACAAAATGCTCATCTATTTCGGTGTCATCGAGTAATTCGGCGCCGGAGAAGAGCCAGTTAAGTTTTTCAATATCCTTTTTTTCAAGTTCGTCTTTTTTATAAACGGCAATGATCGCCTTGTTTTTGCCCCTGAAGAAACGTATCATTTTCAATGTGATTGATTCAGATGCAAAGATAAGGATATGGCATGAAGCTGGGGCAAGCGGTTTGAGGAATTATTAACAGAAGTGTGTTGGGCCCGGGGTTTGAACAGTAAGCATGGATATGTTACTTGCTACCCGTGGAAATGGGCTAAAAGTGAGAAGTTCTCTCATGTGCTCATTTATGATCGATAAGGGAAAACTCCCCTGTCCAGAATCTTTTTCCGGACTTCAGATGGAGGGTTTGTTCAGATAATAATAGAAATCTGTTTTCTGCTGCTGTTTCTTTAAACCTGTCCGGTTCCTGCAGATTCATAACAGGAGTGAGCTTTTCCGGACTTTTGTAAACTGTTTTGCTTACCGCAGGCATTCCTGTATCCGGCATTTGCAATACCACTGTTAATATGCCTTTTCCGAGCAGGGATTTGCGGATATTGCGCAAAAGTACTTCAGGATCCAGGTATTCGAAGATTAGTGCGGCATAAACCAGGTCGAAGCTGTATATCCGTTTCATTGACCTGTTTCGCTTTGACCTCAAATTCTGCAAAATCATTGCTGATTATTTAATATGATCTTTTGAAACACCAAATGTTTCTTCCTTGTGGTCCTTTCCGTACGGCTCAACATGCACCAGCACATCGTAAACATTTTTTACAAGCCTTTTGATGTTATCCTCCACTTTCTGGGCGATTTTGTGTGATTCATTTACCGTAATGCTACCATCCACTTCGATATCGATACCGATGATGTAGTATTTGCCCATTTTGCGGGTTCTTACGCGATGTGGTTTATGTGCTCCCTCAATTTCATCCACTGCACGGAAAATCTGTTTATATATTTCATCATCATCCACACCGTCCATCAGTTCCAGGTTGGATTTCATGAAAATCCTGAAAGCGGAATACATGATATAAATACTGACCAGCAAGCCTGTAATGGTATCCAGGATGGGTAACTCCAGGATAAAGGTGAACAACAGGCCCAGGAAAACGGATGCGGAGATCAATACATCATTCTTCATATTGATGGCATTGGCCTTCAGCATGGAACTTTCAGTTTTCTTCCCAAGCATATTCTGGTACCATGCCAGTGCAAGCTTGCCTGCAATTGAAAAAAGGGTAACCCATATGGCCAGCATTGACGGGATTGCCCGTGATTCATTTTCAACCAGGGAGATAATCGTAGAGATGGAAAGTTGTGCCCCGGCAAAGAAAATGATAAAGGATAAAATCTTGGAAGCGATGGTGTCTGCTTTCAGGTATCCAAAAGGATACTTGGGATCGGGAGGCTTTGAGATGATTCTCGCGGCTATCAGGATGACTACGGAAGATACGATGTCGCTGGCAGATTCTATTCCATCGGCGATTACCGCCATGCTGCCGGCAATAAAACCAATGGAAATCTTCAGCACGGACAGGATCGCATTTCCTGCAATGCTCACCCAGGAAGCTTTTTTTATTTGGTTCTCCCGTGCTCCCATTTATTCACTGAAAGCATCGATGATGTCATTTACCCAGGTCAGGCCTGCCATTACATTCGGGAAGCCAATGGTATTGGTCAGTAGGATGATGGCATGCCTGATCTCTGTTTCCTTGGCACCCATTTTTAGCAACTGCCTGGTATGACTGTGCACCGAACCTTCCGATTTGTTGGTAACAGCCGCAGCCAGTTGAATCAGGTGAGCGGTCTTTTGATCCAGGGGGCCTTCACTCTTGGTTTTTTCACCTAAGCTTTCAACTGCTTTGATAAAATCGGGATGTTTCTCTTTTACTTTCAGATAATGTGATGGAATGCTTTTACTCATGACTCTTTTTTATTTTAACTGACTCAAAAGTAAGAAAATTAAAAGGATATTGAAAAACAAAAAAGGCTCTATCAAGTGCTTATTGAAACCCCCTTGATACAGCCTATTCTAATAAAATACTATTGCAGATCCCTGTGTTTATTGTGAAGAAAGATACCTTTCTGCTTCAATGGCTGCCATACAACCTGTTCCGGCTGCTGTAACAGCCTGCCTGAATACATGGTCCTGAACATCACCACAGGCATACACACCTTCCACGTTGGTCAGGGTTGAATCGGGATTTGTTTTGATATAGCCTACATCATTCATATCGACCTGACCTTTAACGATATCAGAGTTAGGTTTATGACCAATGGCAATGAATACTCCGTCGACATTGATCTCCCTGTACTCACCGCTTTTCTTGTTTTTAACCTTCACTCCGGTAACAGCTTTGTTGAAACCTTCCTCGGTACCGAGTACTTCTTCCACAACACTATCCCAAACCATTTCAATATTGGGTGTGTTGAATACTTTGTGCTGCATGGCTTTGGAAGCTCTCAGTTCATCGCGACGGTGTATCAGGTATACTTTCTTGCAAAGTTTGGCCAGGTAAGTGGCTTCTTCTGCTGCGGTATCGCCACCACCAACAACCACTACATCTTTTCCTTTATAAAAGAAACCATCACAAGTGGCACAGGCAGAAACACCAAAACCATTAAATTTGGCTTCGGATTCAATTCCCAGCCATTTGGCGGTTGCACCGGTTGCCAGGATGACAACATCTGCCTCGATGGTGCTGCCATCGTCTGCTTTTGCTTTGAATGGTCTGTTGGAAACATCCAGATCTGTGATGATCCCCGGACGAATATCGGAATCAAAGCGTTCGGCTTGCTTCTTAAAATCTTCCATCATCTTGGGTCCCTGTGTTCCTTCGGGATAACCCGGATAGTTCTCTACTTCCGTGGTTGTGGTCAATTGTCCGCCTGGTTCAAGTCCTTCATACATCATGGGTTTGAGATCAGCCCTGGCTGCGTAAATGGCTGCTGTATATCCTGCCGGTCCGCTACCGATGATCAGGCATTTTGTCTTTTCAATTTTTTCACTCATCTTGTAAGATTCTTTTTATGTACAAATTTATGATTAATAAATGATTCTCCCGCTTTTGGATATGGAAATAGGGTGATCGAAAACTATGCCATTGCCCAATGGGGTTGTATCCTGACAAGAGTACAATATATAGTTATAAATAAATATGACAATATGACAAAAGAGAGATTGCAGAAAATTAGAGCTGAACCCGGATTTAATTCATCACACTAATTTTGGTAGTATAAGTACCCTTATTTCCTGCAACTTTCATCAGGTAGATCCCATTTGCATATCCGCTTGTATTCAATTGAATTGTTTGCCTGCTTTCTACCGTTTCAGCTTGCAGAATGTTGCCATGCAGATCCGTAAGAGTAATCAATTTTGAGAAAGTAGATTGATTGTTTATGTTCAGAGGGCCGCAAGCTGGATTTGGAAAAACGCTGATTTTCTCCATAGCAGCCATTTCTTTATTGTCAACAGTAAGATCATTATACAACAGGCTACCACAGGAAATTTTGATCACCTCGGTACAATAAGGTATGTCACAATTTTCGATCAGATCGCTTTCCTTGTGGTAATGGGGATTGAAAACACTCTCCATCAGGTAGACCCCCTGATAACCTACGTCCAGAAAGGGCTGGAGATCTGCGCCGGTTTCATAGGATGGTGGCCACAGTTCCAGATTCAGGGTGGTGTAGTTTTCAGCAATAAAACATGCAATACCTGTTGCTGCTTCGGAACCGATCACATTGCTGATACCGATCTCCCAGCTACCATCATCATATGCGATCATGTCGTTATTGACCACCATTTTTATATTATGACCACTATCAGCGGCCTTGGCAGCATAGTACTCCGATCCCGCATCTCCGAAGTACATCAGTTCCTCAGCCGCAAAAGTGATAAAGCGGATGGTTGATTCGGGCTGATACGCTATTTCCATGATAACACGGGCAGATTCAAGCACTGCTGCAGTTCCGGAGGCATTGTCATCGGCTCCGGGAGCGAAAAGTTCAGGATCACCGGCAACGACCACATCGTCATGATGCCCGCACACAATGGAGATCTCATCCGGGTAAAGGCTCCCTTTCAAAGTTGCCACCACATTGTACTGCCATGTGGTTGTATCATAATGAAGATTCTGATAATTTATATTGGTGTAACACTGAAAAGAATCCAGAACAACATTGGTGATGCCGAATGAATGGAACTTTTCTTTGATCCAGCTTGCTACAGCTTTTCTGTTTTCAGCTATTAAAAACCTTGTACCCATGTTCTGCAGGCTCTGAATAAAATAAGTCACACTATCCGGGCTGATCTCATTCATGGCCTGTTCAATAATGCCTTGATTGCCGGCTTTCTCAGGATAGAAGTTCTGGGGGTAAACAATATGGGTGGTGGTAAAAAGCACAAATAATGCGAGTGTAATTCTTTTCATCATTGAATCAATTTGGTTCGGATCCTAAAAATAAAAACATTTTCCCGAAATTAACAGCTTGAACCAGTTATGGGTAAAGATGAATCAGTTCTTGGTATTTTGGATCAAAGCGATGCTTTTATTTATCAAAATAGAATATCCAACCAAATATCCGCATATTGCTTATTTAGATCAAATGTAAATTATGTAGCTTTGCAAAAAAATTGATATGAGAAATACAGTGTTTTTGATTACAATATTGATTGCATTTTCTGCCTGTAATGTGCAACAGAAAAAGAATTCGAATAACACGGGCAAATCGGAAAGTCATTACACTGCTTCCAATGGCAGTATGGTGCATTATCCGCAGGAGAAGCATCTGAAGAACATCAGGCAGCTTACATTTGGTGGAGATAATGCCGAGGCATATTTCAGTTTCGATAATTCCATGATCACTTTCCAATCGAACAATCCTGCCTGGGGACTGGAATGCGACCAGATCTTTTATACCCCCCTGGCTTCGGCAGATATGGGTGAAGAAAAACCACAGCTCATCAGTACCGGCATGGGGCGTACCACCTGTGCTTATTTTATGCCTGGCGATACGACCATTCTTTATGCTTCTACGCATGAAGGCGGTGAGGCCTGTCCTCCCGAACCCGAAAAAAGAGAAGACGGGAAATATGTTTGGCCGATATATCCGAGTTATGATATTTATATTGCCGATCTGCAAGGAAACATTATTCAAAAGCTTACGGATGCTCCCGGGTATGATGCCGAAGGCACGGTTTCACCCAAAGGGGATAAGATTGTTTTTACATCCGACCGCTCGGGTGATCTTGAACTTTATACCATGGATATCGACGGATCCGATGTGCAACAGGTGACACATGAACTGGGTTATGACGGCGGGGCCTTTTTCTCACCCGATGGTAACAAACTGGTGTTTCGCTCTTCCCGGCCCAAAACCGATGCAGAAAGGAAAGAATACAAGGAATTGTTGAAACAGGGCCTGGTAACACCTACTGAAATGGAGATCTATGTGTGCAATGTGGACGGATCGGGTCTCAATAAAGTAACCGATCTGGGCAAAGCCAACTGGGCTCCTTTTTACCATCCCTCCGGAGAAAAAATTCTATTCAGTTCGAACCACGCCTCAAAGGGCGGTTTTCAGTTCAACCTTTACATGATCAATGAAGATGGCACGGGACTGGAGCAGATCACCTACGATCCGGTTTTCGATGCTTTCCCGATGTTCTCCTTTGACGGCAAAAAACTGATATTTGCATCGAACCGCAACAATGGCGGTACTTACGATACAAACTTATTTATCGCGGATTGGATTGACTAATAAATTTTAATCCGGGTTGAGCAATTGCTCAACCCGGATTAAAATTTATCTTGGAATACTTTTTCTAATTGAGTGCTCTTCATTTACTCTGCTGGCGAGGGTGTTTGCAATGCGTGCCGAACGTGATTCTATCCCTAAGTCACGGGCGTGATTTATTCATTTACATTGATTTAACCCACATTGCGTGTTGAAAAATATAACTATCTGATGTCAAGACGAGTCCATTTTAAGAATTTTGCCAGGGGGGACTACGGATTTTTTTCTGGTGAACGGGGTATATTTATACCCCAAAAGGTCGTACACCTGTTTGGCTTTTGATGTGGGCTCGGTACACTTACGGATTGATATGACTTGATAGTCGATATTTTTAAGGCTGG
>JAIOZK010000027.1 GCA_021740625.1 Bacteroidales bacterium | reverse complement strand
ATATTACCCTGAAAATTATCAAAGAAGCCAGACTTAGTGAAAATGAAGAAATGGTTTTGATTCTAATTCAGGAAAGTCATGAGCTTGTATCGATTTTTTACAGGACAGTGCAGACAGCGAAGAAGAATATGAAGATGTAGCGATTGAACGATTGCCCGATGTAACGATATCCGAGTTACGTTCCCGTCAAATCGCTACATCGCTGAATCGACTAATCGCTCATTCGAGCAATTTTTGCTTGTTTTGATGTAACGATTGAACGATTGCCCGACGTAACGATATTCGAGGTGTGGTACCGTCAAATCGCTACATCGCTATATCGTCCAATCGCTCATTCGAGCAATTTTGGTTTGATTTGATGTAACGATTGAACGATTGTCCGATGTAACGATATTCGAGTTACGTTCCCGTCAAATCGCTACATCGCTATATCGACTAATCGCTTAATCGTGCAATTTTGGTTTGTTTTGATGTAACGATTGAACGATTATCCGATGTAACGATATTCGAGGTGTGGTACCGTCAAATCGCTACATCGGTAAATCGACTAATCGCTCATTCGAGCAATTTTTGTTTGATTTGATGTAACGATTGAACGATTGTCCGATGTAACGATATTCGAGTTACGTTCCCGTCAAATCGCTACATCGCTAAATCGACTAATTGCTTAATCGAGCAATTTTTGCTTGTTTTGATGTAACGATTGAACGATTGTCCGATGTAACGATATTCGAGTTACGTTCCCGTCAAATCGCTACATCGCTATATCGACTAATCGCTTAATCGAGCAATTTTTGTTTGTTTTGATGTAACGATTGAACGATTGCCCGACGTAACGATATTCGAGTTACGTTCCCGTCAAATCGCTACATCGCTATATCGACTAATCGCTTAATCGAGCAATTTTTGCTTGTTTTGATGTAACGATTGAACGATTGCCCGACGCAACAATACTTGATGTTTGTGTTCCTTCTATTGATCTTTGGTATAAACGATTCCCCCATCAAACAACGTCATCCACACCTTTACTTTAAACAGCTCCTCCGGTTCGAGTTTAAAGATATCGGTATCCAGCACGGCGATGTCCGCTTTTTTGCCTACTTCCAGCGTGCCGGTAATCTTATCATTGAAGTTCTGCATGGCTCCGCCGATGGTGTGATTTTTCAGCGCAGTCACCAGATCGATCCGCTGGGTTGATTCATAGGATTTAAGCATGTTATCGCCGGGATTTTCGCGTGTTACTGCGGTGCCTATGTTGTCCAGGGGGTTCATGCTGCTGGTCACGTTTCCCCAGGGCCAGTCGCTTCCGAAAGCCACTGTAACGCCGGCATCCATGAAATTCTTAAGCATATACCGCCTGTCGGAACGGGGTTTTGAGAGCAGGGGAATGGTTTCTTCAAAATAATTATTGTCCATGTAAAACCAGGCTGGTTGGAAGCTTGCGTAAACGCCCATGGCCGCAAAACGTTTTATGTCATTTTCATCGGCCAGCTCGATATGGGCCTGGGTATGGCGTGCATCACGTGGGCCGTTTTCCAGCTTTGCTTTTTCGAAACCGTTCAGAGCAGCCTGCACAGCTCCGTCGCCAATGGTATGCACATGCACCTGTATGCCTCTTTTGTCCAGTTCCGTCACCGTATCATTGAATACCTGCTGGTCCCAGACGGGCTTGCCGAAAAAACCATCCCGGTCAGCATAAGGCTCGATCAAAAAGCCGGTATGACCTTCGATAGCACCGTCCATAAAAATCTTGGCAACCCTTACCTGGTAATTCTTTCCTTTGCCGTATTGTTGAAAGGCTTTTTCCACCGCGTCCACCTGTTCTACCCCTTTGTCGGGATCGAGCACATAACTTTGTGCAATTCTCATGTTCACCCCACCGGAGTCATCCAGTTCACTCACAGCACCAAAAGCTTTCATCTGGCTGTGGTTGAGTACGCCGGCATCGAACAATCCGGTAATGCCGTGTTCGGCTGCCTTTTGCTGGTAGGTCTTAATCGCCGATTTCCAGTCTTCGTCAGACGGTTCGGGCAGCTTGTTCAATACCATATTGGTAGCTGCCGATTCCCGCAGGCAACCTGATGGTTCGTTGGTTCCTTCATAACGTTCGAATTTTCCACCATCGGGATCGGAGGTGTTGCTGTCGATGCCGGCCATTTTCAATGCTGCGCTGTTCACCCAGCAACTGTGATAATCAATGCTGAGGAAAGCAGCCGGTTTATTCGGGATGATCTTATCCAGGATTTTTTTATCCGGACCATTGGAGCCAAAAGGGGCATGTGCCCAGCCAAATCCCATGATATGGGAATTTTTGGAATGCGTATCATTGTATTTCTTGATGATTGCGACATAATCATCCAGGGTTTTTCCGGTCGAAAGCAGGCAATGGTTGATCAGCCTTCCGCCCATTACGCCATGCGCATGGGCGTCGCAAAAACCAGGCAGCACCGTCTTGCCTTCCAGGTCATACACCACGGTCTGGTCATGTGCCAGACCCATGGTGTCTTCTTCATGGCCCAGATGAATGATACTGTCTTCCTTGATCGCCAGAGCCGTGTAATTTTCATTTTTTCCGGTAGCAGTGAATACGCTGGCATTCTTCAGAATAATATCTGCTAATATCTGATCCATATGTTTGTGTCGTTTTAAAGTGAAAAAATTTCTTCGAAGGTATCGCGTTGCTTAATCACGTCTACCAGTCCGTTTTCATCCACCAGTATCCTGGCTGGTCGGGGAAAGGAGTTGGTGTTGGCTGCAAAGAAGCTGGGGTCATATGCACCTGTATTATAGCAACAGAGTATGTCGCCCCGTCTGGGTTGTCTTTGCAGAAATACCTTGTATTTGGAAATAATGTCGCCCGAATAACAAAGATTGCCCGCTATAAAAGTCTCAAAAGGAGCGGAGTCTTTTTCAAAGGGCTCGTTAAAAACGGTCCAGGGGTTGACAGGTGGCAGCAGCATGGCCGTAGCAAAACTGGTAACATTGGCTTCAAGTGTGGTAAGATGATGTTTGCCGGCAACGTTCCGCACATGGCTTACCTTTGCCAGGGTAATGCCCGAATCTTCCGCAATGCTTCTGCCAGGTTCAATGACCAGTTCGGGATTTCCTAAGGATTCAAGTCCTTCTTTCAAACTCATTTGTTTACCGAGCACTTTGATGTTGCCCTGCAATACTTTCTCCAGCATTGTATGTTTCGGAAAGCTGGAATACATTTTCTCTCCTGACCATATATCCGGATCAATTTGACCATTTTCATCTCTTCCAATGCCACCCAGTTCATTGTTCCAGACAAAAGTGTCGGCTTCATCACCTTCCATGCTACTGATGTACCCTGTGCGCACCCTTTCTTTCAGGTAGTCCCATTCTTTTTTACTCACATAATCAACCGGGAAACCTCCACCGATGTTCATCAACTTCACATCCATGCCGTCGCGCTGCAATATATGACCAAGCTCGACCAATGCACCGATGGCTTCATGGTAGGCCTCAGGTTCGCTCACCTGGGAACCGATGTGGGTATGGAAACCATGGAAATCGATGTGCTCAAATTTCTTGATATTGCGGCATATCTCGGGAATGTTATCAATATTTTCGCCGAATTTAGACCATACACCGGCCGTGAAAACATTGGCATCGGTTACATTGCCCATTTTGAAGCCGGCAACGCGAATGCAAGCCCTTGCCTTTTTGTTCAGCGCTTTGGCTCTTGCATTGATGTTTACCAGCTCTTCATAACTGTCGGCGATGAAGAACATGTTCTTGCCCACCGCGTGATCGATCAGTTCATCGCTTTTGGCATTCCCGTTCACATCAATGTTAAATGGATCGATGCCACCCTTTAGGGCTGATTTCATTTCATTGATGGATGCTACATCTGCACCAATGCCAAGTTTTGCCATCATCTTAAATACAGAAGGGTGTGGATTGACCTTACCTGCAAAGCGGATTTTACCTTTGGGGTATTCTTTTTCAAATACTTCTTTGAAATTTTCTACATTTTTTTCCATGATCGGTGCATAGATAATATGCAGCGGCAGGCCAAATTCGTCAGTCCATTTTTGATAAGAATGACCGGCGATCAGGACTTCATTCTTGTTCTCCTTGAAAAATCCATGGTTGTCGAACATGGGTGTTCCCCATTCAAACCCGAATTTCTCATTTCTTGTTGGCGTTAAATCTGATTTAAGGTAATTGATGTTTTTCATAATTATTGTTTATTTTGATTTGGAAATGGTAAATTTAACAGGAATGATTGGGAATACCAAATTACAACCGAAAGTCTTTTTTAAGTGGGAAAGGGAAGATGTGTAAGGTGCATGCGAACTTCAGTGAAGAGCATTTGTCTGTTGATTGCATCTGAAACTGCTACTGTCAATGCCACTCCTGAGGCCGCCTCAAATAATCTTTTTCAAATACTGATAATCCAGATAATACATCAACTTAATGGTGAAGCCATTGGATGCCGGGGAGTTTACGGTACGGCGAAAACCATCGAAATAATTTTCTGCAGCTTGTTCATCATCCACGTAAATGGCGTTTTTCCAGACCAATAGCATTTCGCTTCCCGGTGCAAAGTTCCAGGTAAACACCATATCGATGTTAAAGGCATTGAAGCTAAAATCATTATATTCATTGTATTCAGAAGCTTGCAGGCCTCCGTCTTCTTTCAGCCGAAAGTATTGATTGTAATTGGCCCGCAGCCAGTAATGCCGCATGCGGAATGAGAGGGAAGATTTGTCCGTAAAAATATAATTGACGTTCAGGGTATTGGTTATGTTCCTGATGTTCCTGGAACCGATGATGATCACATTTTTATTGTTGTTTATGCTGTCGAGAACATAGCCAATGTCGTTGCGCTGGTCGTTGAAGTTAAAGCGGTGATTGAAGGAAAGGTGATCACTCACACGTATCCTGGGGCTCAGGGAAAACCAGTAATCGAATTGATCATATTTCCTGGAGTACCAGATTCCGCCGTTTGCATCCAGCACGAATGCCTTCCTGTAATCAGGAGAAACAAAAAAATCAAACCAGTAATTGGGTGGCTGGGTAAGTTTCCAGCCTTCCACCCTGGGTTCGAAATAATCGTATGTACTAAAAGGTTGTATGCCTGTTTCTCCACCAACTGTCAGATAATTAAGAAATGTTGTCCTGTTATCGATCTCCATATAAAAACTGGTGTACTCCCTCGGAGCATACAATGATCTGTGCTGTAGTTCAAAACTGCTTACCGAGTTGAGTATGATGCCAACAGGGTCGAAGATATGATAGGAGAAATTTATGCCATGTGCAAATTCGTTGTTGTTTTGCAGGTATCCCATTTCATTGGGGTCATAAGTGTCGCTTTCCACATTTTGCCAGTAATTATAGCGAAATGTCCCGCTGATCTTACCCACATTTAAATAGTAATTAAAACCCAGGTCTGTTGTTGAGTCGGGATGGTAATCCTGGCTTACATTCAGGTGCCCCTTTAACTGGTATCTGTTTTTCTTATCCCTGATCCGCCCATCCAGGCCACTAACATTGGCGATCATTTCCCCGGAGCCTTTATAGACATTTGTATTGTATAATGAAATGTAGGAATTGTTCTTCAGGGCCTGGTCGAACACCATCATGTTATAATTGGTAAATGGCTGTGTAAGGATATGTTTTTCCTGTCCACTTGAATCGATGACTTTCGCGTGGCTGGCAGCAGTCATGGCATTGAAAACACCAATACCCAGTCCGCCTGAAGTCTTTCCGGATAGTTTTGTGGCATTGATGAGTTGCGTTTTCGCCGGGTTTTCCAGGATATCTTCCTCGCTGTATTTACTTTCAATTTCACTGTAACCGTCCGGTTCATCACCAATTCTCCTGGAATAGAATACTCCGTTTTTATCAAAGAGCTCTGTGCCTTCGGTAAAGAATGGTCTTCTTTCCTGGTAGTAGATCTCAAAAGGTGAAAAGTTAACCACTTTGTCGTCGGATTGAACATGGCCAAAATCAGGGATTAGCGTGACATCGAGTGTGAAACTCTCATTGATGCCATACTTCAGGTCCATGCCGTAATTGGTGAAATAATCCCATTTATCTTCCCCGGCTGCTTTTTCCACATGTCCTGAGGCATAGGGGAAAAAGCTGAGGCGCAGGGGAGGGGTAATATTCTCGATGCCTTTCAATTCGCCTTGTTGGGTCAGGAATCCAGAGATTTCAGTGTCCACAAAATTCCAGGAAGTATTCTCACGCAGTCTTTTGATATTCCTGTTGATATTGAATCCCCAGGTATCGCTTGTATTTTTCGGAAATCGCAGGGCTGAATAGGGTATTTTAAATTCTGCTATCCATCCCTTTTCTGTAATTCGTGTTTTGCTTGTCCAGACAGCATCCCAGCTTTCATCTTCATTGCCATATGTGTTGGCCTTCATATCGACTTGTACCCCGGCGGCTGTTACGAAAAATCCGTAGGCATTCTGGTTGTCGTTAAACGGATCAAAGTAAACACCGAAATAATCGGCCATGGGAAGATCATCCCGCTGGCTCAGTTCGGTCAGTATTTTCTCTGGCGTTTCATCCAGCAACATGGCTCCAATGAAAATCGCATCGTTGTTATAAACGATCCTGACCCGGCTGTCGAAGGTTGCAGGTGCCCCGTTGATGGGTTCCACCTGGTAAAATCCTTTGGCTATGTCTGTGTTTGCCCAGCATTCTTCATCCAGGTATGCGTCGATTTGTGGAGCCTCCTGAATACGTTTCGCATATACCTGTTTGTCTTTTTCCTGGGCAAACAGAATCAATGTAAAGTTGGTTAATATCAGCAAAAGAAATAATCTCACTAGCATCGGTTTCATCCACCTTATCAATCAATAGTGCAAAAATACAAAAAATACTACCACGGATTAAAAGAGTGGCAGAAAGTTTCATCCACCTTATCAATCAATAGTGCAAAAATACTGATAATCGCACAGAAGAATTGGTCATTGGTTCAATGAAATGAACAAACAGCAAAGATATTTATTTGCCTGAAAAGGGAAAAAGTGTGGGATCATGCTTGCGGCATATCCGGTTTATGATCTTGTAAGCAAATCTCTGTAAATATTGTAGTTTTCTTCATCGAAACAAACAAAACTCACTTTGGCAAAAGATTTATCCTGTTTCAAAAATCCGGCGACGGCTTTCATGGCAATGGAAGCGGCTTCTTTTTTCGGGTAGGCATATACGCCTGTACTGATGTTGGGAAATGCAATGGTTCTGCATTTGTTTTCCCTGGCAAGCTCCAAACTGTTTATGTAACAATTGCGGAGTTTTTCAGCTTCCTGGTATTTGCCGCCGTGGTATACCGGGCCAACCGTATGGATTACAAATTTTGCAGGCAAATTATAAGCGGCTGTTATTTTTGCTTCTCCCGTTTCACAACCGTTCAATCCCCTGCATTCTTTCAGTAATTCGGGGCCGGCAGCCCTGTGTATTGCACCGTCTACGCCTCCACCACCCAGCAGTGATTTGTTGGCGGCATTCACGATTGCATCAACGGGCAATTGGGTAATATCATCTTTTATCACTTCAATTCCTGGATCCATAGCTGATCAAATTTACAAAAAAAAGAGAGGCTGTCCCGACATTCCCCTCTTTACCTTTTTTATGAAACTTGCAAAAGATTCCAGTGAAATCTTTTCGCAAAAATCGTTTTCACTACGCTCATAATTATTTGGTGCCATATTCCGCTTGGACAGCCTCCTGTGATGAACCCAAAATGATTGATTTAGTTACTGTTTTAGCAGGAAACTCAAATCGCTTCCTGGCTGGTATTCGGTTGGTTCTGTCCCGAATTTAAACAAACGCAATTGTTTTTTACCCAGTAGTTTTAAAAAATCATCTTCCAGCAAAAGTAATGAACTTTCGCGTAACCCGGCAACATAAATTTCTCTATTTACGACCATAAATTCTTCTATGCGTTGTTGCCTGGTCTCACCGGCATGTCCATCCGGATTTGCATCCAGATAATGCGGATTGATCTGGAAAGGGATCAGGTTGAAGCAATCAAAAGAAGCCGGTTCAATGATGGGCATGTCGTTGGTTGTTTTGAGACTTGGACAGGCCACGTTCGATCCGGCGCTCCAGCCCATGTAATGCATGCCGGCTTTTACTTTTTCACGGATGATATGGATTAGTTTGTTTTTATGCAGCATATGAACCAGGTGAAAAGTGTTCCCGCCACCAACAGCAATTGCTTCAGCATCTTCGACTGCTTTCTGGGGGTCTTTCTCCCTGTGGATAGAGTAAACTTCATATCCAAGGCTGTCATATACTTTTTTAACTTTTTCTTCGTAAGCGTCGTAGGAAGCTTCCAGGCTTTTTTCAGATAATCCCACACCGGCATAAGGAATGAAGAGTACCTTTTTGACATCCGTTTTTGACAGGAAGTCTTTGATGTATTGTCTGGGCCATCCCAGGTATTCCTCACCGGCATTGGTTGAATTGCTAATCAGTAATAATCTCATCGTCATGTTTATTTTAAATATTTATTCAGTTTATTCATCAATATATCCATTTTGATCGGTTTGGGGATGTAATCATTGCAACCTGCATCAAGACATTTTTTTCTGTCGTCAGACATTGCATAAGCCGTTTGGGCTATGATCGGAACTTCGCGATCTGTTTTCCTGATCTCCTTGGTTGCATCAATCCCATTGAGCACAGGTAACTGGATGTCCATCAATATAAGCCCGATATTCTTGTTATTATTGTACATGTTGATGGCTTCCTTGCCATTTCTTGCGACCAAGATATTAATGCCTGTCTTACGCAGGGCTGTTTTTAGGAACATAAAGTTGGATTCATCATCTTCAACAATCAGTATGCTTTTGTCTTTTAAGTCTGGCTTGGCACTGGTTTTTTTCTTTACACCATCATTTTTCCTTAGATCTTCTTTTCGCTGAATGATCAATGGGAGGTCGAAAAAGAAACTGGAACCCCTGCCAAATTCGGATTCCACCCATATCCTGCCACCGAGTTTTTCAATGATGCTCCTGCAGATGGAAAGCCCCAGGCCTGTGCCACCGAATTCCCTTGTGGATGTTTCATCCAGTTGCCTGAACCTTTCGAAGATCATTTTTTGTTTGGCCTTTTCAATACCGATGCCGCTGTCTTTTACTTCAAAAAGTGTTTTTTTGTCATCGGTTACGCTCAGGCTAATCTTTATATTTCCTTTTCTGGTAAATTTTATGGCATTGTCGATCAGATTTGATAAAACCTGGTGCACCCTTTTTTCATCTGTTATGATCCTGAGATCCTGATCAGGTTTTGAAACCTCCAGTTTTACCTGACTGTTTTTTCTTTTCAGGATTTTTTGATAGATATTGGCCACATTATCGAGCAGGTGAACCAAATTGGTTTCCCGGAGATTGATTGTCAACTGGCCTGCCTCGATCTTCGAAATGTCGATGATGTCGTTGATGATGTTCAGCAACTGGTTTCCGCTCCTGTTGATCACATCGATATATTCCTCAACATCGATTTTGTTTTCGGCATATCTCAGCAACTCGGCAAAACCAAGAATACCGTTCAGGGGGGTTCTGATCTCGTGCGACATATTGGCCAGAAAAGCAGATTTGAGTTTGTCTGATTCTTCTGCCTTCTTAATGGCCCGGATCAAATCTTTATTCTGCTGCAGAATGACTTTTTCATCGGCTTTGGCTTTGCTTATATCCCTGCATACAGTAACCCTGATATTGCGGCCCTTGTATGTGTAATGTTGACCGTGAAATTCAACCGGAAATTTAGTGCCGTCTTTTCTAATGGCAACTGCTTCGTAAGCTTCCAGGTAGTTTTCGGCAATGTTTTTTTTAAGAAGATCTTTTGACTCCGGCGCAACCAGTTGTGAAGCATGCTTTCCAATTAATTCATTGTAAGTATAACCGAACATTTCACAGGCTGCAAGATTTGTTTCAATGATTTCTCCTTTTACAGAAAAAACAATGGCTTCTCTGGCAGCCTGCGATAGAGCCCTGTTCCTCTCTTCGCTTTCTTCCAGTGCGATCTGAACCTTTGTTTGCTCTGTAATATCATTGATGATCCCCTGCAGGTATAAAAATTTCTCATTTTTGAAAACACCAATTCCTATTTCATGGAACCATCTGTATTGTCCATTCTTGCATTTGAAGCGGTAACGGATTATAAAGGGTTTTTTATCAGATATACTTTCTTGTATCCGTTGATATACTTCTTCGATGTCATTGGGGTGAATTAGTCCAGCAAAACTTTTCTTGTTGACAAGGAACTCCTCTTTTTGATAACCGGTGAGTTGTTCAATCTGCTCATTCAGATAAGTCATGGTGAACTGATCATCAAATTTGCACTGGTAAATGATACCCGGGTTGTTTTCGGCCAGCAACCTGAATTTTTTTTCTGATTCTTTCAGTTGCTGTTCTGCTCTGCGCCGGGCAAACAGAATTGCAAGCTGATTTGAAACGAATTCCAGTATTTTCAGGTCTTCCTTGTTGAAAGCATTTTTGTCTTCGTAGCTTTGAACACCGATCAGGCCGATGGTTTCATTTTCAACGATCATGGGCGCTCCCATCCACACTTCAGACATGCTCCCGACAATTTCGATCTTGCTTTTGGATTTAAGTTGCTTGATCTCTTCTTTGGTAAGCAACTGGGGTTTTTTGCTTTTGATTACATGTGAGGTAAGGGTTCTTCCCGCAGGAAAGGTGTTGAAGTCATCCTTTTTATCCACCATGAATGGAAGGTTTATCAAACCCCGGCTTTCGTCGTAAAATACGATGTAAAAGTTCGTCGTGTCGATGAGTTTTCCCAGTTCGTGTTTCACGATGAGGTAAATATCGGCCTGGTCGGCCGAAGAGATCACGGCAGAGGTGATGTTAAAAACCACATCCCTGATCAGGTTGGCATATTTTTGCTCTGTGATATCGTTGGCTGTGCCAAGTACGATGGGTTTATCAGCAAGTTCGATTTTTGCATTGGATATCTCAATCCAGCGAACCCGTCCGTCCTTTCTGATAATCCTGAATTCATAACTGCCTTCGATATTGTCACCTGCAAGACGCTGCAACCCCCTGTCTTTTACTTTTTTCCTGTGCTCAGGATGGATCAGATCCCAGAAATGCATCTTTTTAAGTTCTTCATGGCTGTAGGCAGTAATCTCCTGCATGGCTATGTTGGTATAATCGAAGAAGCCTTCATGATCAAAGGTGTATACAGCACTCTTCAGGTATTTGGTCAGTTTTTCAAATTTTTCCCTTTCAGCGGCCTCAGCTTTTCTGGATTTAACTCTTTCGCTTATGTCGCGGAGCGCACCATCGTATGAAATGACACGCCCTTTCTCATCCTTTACAGCCTTTGAATAATCCAGTGCCCAGAAATGCTCGCCATTTTTCTTTTTCAATAGCAAAGTAGAAGTGCAGAGCCCCTTCTCATCAAGCTCTTGCAGGTTCTGTTTACGCGAATCAGGATCAACATAAAAGTCCTTAACATTATAATTCTTCAACGCATACTTGTTCGAAAAACCAAGCAATTTCAGCAGGGCATTGTTCGCCTGAATAAACTTTCCTTCAGGATTTGTTTTGTAAATACCGATCGGAATGCTGTTTAATAAATCATGGTATCTTTCTTCGGACTCTTGCAGGTTCTCCTTTACCGAGAGAAATTCAGTAACATCGCGCAAGATGATGAGTAAATAATCTGTTCCTTCATGGTTGATAAGACTGGCTGAAAACATTCCCGTCCTGATTGAGCGGTCTTTTGTTTTAAATTCAATTGGGAGGTTATCTACCTTGCCACTGGACCGGATGGAAGAAATGATCATATCACGGTCGGGTGGGTTTTTATAAAGATTTAACTCAGTGGAGGTTTTACCCAGAACATCTGACTTTGAATAACCGCTTTCATGCTCAAAGTTATTGTTAACATCCATGATCATCCCATCAGACAAGCGTGAAATGATTGTTACGGCAGGTATCTGGTTGATGTCCAGGTTTATCGGTGAGTTAAAATCAGATGACAGCCTGATATTTTTATTCGCCTTTTCCGGATTTCTGTCTGCTTTTCCTGACATGTTTTCTGATATCTGCGCACTTTCAGGATTAAACAAGCGAATTTAGTAATTTTTGAGAATCACAGAGCAATTTGCAAAAGAAATATCACTCATCTTTTCCGGATTCTTTTTCCTTGCTGAAAATTGAAATAAAACCATCTTTGTTATAAAGATATTGATAGCGTCTTTTGAAATGATGCAGGCAGTCGCATTGCCTCATATGCATCTCAAGGTCTTCATCCGGGATGAAATCTTCACCTTTGCTCTTGTCGCTTTCATAACAAACTTCGGCCATTTCTTTCTGTATTTTTTTTGTTTTTGAACAGGGATAGGAAGAGGCGATCAGTTTTGCATAAACCTCAATTGCCTTATGGCAGTTGCTGTTTTTATTCAGGTGATGGATGGTATTCAAATAGAGAACCGGATTGTTTTGGTTTGCAAGGAATCGCAAAAGGGTGTGTCTTGGCACGTCAAGCTCTGAAAGTTTATGCCGGGTATAAAGGGAATCAAGACTGATAAAAAGCTCAATAACGGCAGTGAATCCTTCTCTGAAAAGCTTAATTTTCAGTGCTTCATATAATTTTTGATATTGGGCTGCCGGATGGTATCTCTTGCTAACTTTCAGGGCGATGCTGTCGGATATCCCGCACATTTCCAGCTCATCCATCACATCCATGGCATTTTTAAAGTATTGCTCTGCCTGGATATACCGGTTGCTGTCAATCGACTTAAAAGCCAGCAGGGTGTTTTGCTCATATTTTCTCCAGTAATCCTCGCATCCGCTTCCCTTCAATTCTGCTCTTATTTTTTCTATCTCTTTCAAATCAGCGCTGTTTTCAGGTAGTGTTGCACGCAATTGATCAATTTCGTTCAGCAGGCTGCGGGCAAAATCCAGGCGTCCCTGAAAAATGGCTACTTTGATTATTTTAATGTTCTGCTCAATTAAATTTGTGGAAGCCAAAATAATCAGGGAGTCGAGTTGCACTTGAAGATGATCGGGGAGATGCTGTTTGGAGGCAGCTTTGAACAGGCGGCGAGCTTCACGGTATTCCTTCTTGTTCAATTCACTGATTCCTTTGCTGGTTAAGTTTTCCTGCAAGGTATAGCTGTTCATGGATTTTTCTGCTTCTGCTTTCATTTGTGGATTGCCCCTGTTTTCGCTTTTGAGGCTATCGGCTTTTTGTAAATATTGCCGGGCTTTATCGTATTCATTCCTGTTGAAAAAACGACTTGCTGTGGTAAGATATTCCAGCGACAGGCCTTTGTTTATTTTTTCCATACTTGCATGATAATCAAACTCAGCGATCTCCAATTTTTGATTTTCGCGCAGCAAGATTTGCAGTTTTCGAATCGTTTGCCTGGCCTGCATGTAATCAGCATGACTCAGGTAAATATTCATTTCATCGTAATACTGATCTGCAAGGAGTTTTTTAATCTGAAGCAGCCGGTTGCCATCCTTAACGAGAGAAGCATAATGATTCAGGAATTTTTGTGCTTTGCCCAGATACGCAAGTCCAAAATCAAAATTTTTATGCTGGATTGCTCTTTCGGCTACCCGCAAATACGAATCATAAAGTTTTGATGCTGATTGCGATCGTTTCTGTTTCAGGGCAGGAATTACACGGCATGCAGGAACTTCTGCAACAAGTTTTTGTAAAGCGTTCAGGAGGTCAAATGCTACTGAATATTGCTGTGATTGCAGGAACTGATCATTCAGGACAAGCATTTCTTCAACAAAATGGCAGGCCAGTTCATTTGCAGGCATATCATATAGGAGAGAGTGATATTCAAAATCATCTACCGACATGCTTTGTTCAATAAGTGCGTAAAAGGACTGCTGATAATAATGATTTGCCGATACCGACCAGTGAAGGAATAATTCATACAATTTGTTGAACTCCCTGAACATGCTTTCTGTCGCGAAAGATTGATATCTGGTTTCTTCCAGCAATTCAATTGTAAGCGTTCTTACCCTGTTGATGCGTCTTTCGAAGAGAGATAGTTTCGATTGATATGCGTCAGGATCATAAAGGCTGATAGGCAGAATGTCCAGGAATTTTTTGCTTTTCAGCAATTGTTCTGCTTTGAGCAGGATCAGCATGAAATCGGTGTTCTCAGGGAGGCAGGATTCCCGGTCTAGCTTATATTTGAATGAAAGCTGTATCAGAGAATCGAGAACTTTTGAGGAACCGTAATAATCATTGATCATTTCGAAATACGAAAGTATTTTCTCCTTGGTCTGCTCGTCAAAGTAAAAGGAAATATCTGAGAATTTTACATTTGTTTCATCCGAAAGGGCTTCTTCAACATCCAGTTGCATCCATTCTCCCTGTTCTCCGGAAGAAACTGGTACGGCGGGCAATTCATAACGGTTCATAACATAGCGTCCTTTTTGCAGGCTCAGGCGCAATCGCACATGTGAGGGGTAAAGCATATTGCCTGTGCTGAAATCCCTGTACCGGGTATTGCCTGCAATCGACTGGGGTTTGATTCGGATGAGGAGTTTGTCCCCGGTAATTTTGCTTTGTAATGTGAAGTTCATGCTGAACTTAACATCGGATTTATGCTGGTTGTTGGCCAGGGCTATTTCCTGTATGATCAGGGATGTATTGTATTCGAGGCTGTCGGGGTAGGGTTTGTTGATAAAGGTATAGGTTTTCTTTTCTGACTCCAAAATCACTGCAGATTCCTGTGAATAGGACAATGGTATTAAAAATCCCAATAAAACCAAGATGAGTACAGACCTGTATGGCATTGATTCGACCTCCTTCCAAAACGCTTGCTGAAATCCAAATACCGACTCCTATAAACACAAAAGGGCAGGTATTTAATACCTGGGGTAAAAAATACCGGCCTTAACGGGTGTGCCCAAGAAAGGACTCGAACCTTCACGAGCTGTTGCTCACTACACCCTGAATGTAGCGCGTCTACCAATTCCGCCACTTGGGCAAATTTTTCGCCTGAAGGCGAAAAATTTCTGGTGCCCAGAACAAGAATCGAACTTGCACTCCCATTACAGGAACATGGCCCTCAACCATGCGCGTCTACCATTTCCGCCATCTGGGCAAATATTTTCAGAACAATTTGTCTTTCGAAAAAGGCAGGTGCAAAAGTAGTAAAAATTTCAAATACTCCATAAAAGAAATCTTAACATTTTCATATTCTGCAACTGTACTCATTTTTGTATTTTTGTAAACCAAATCTAGCCATTGATATTATGTTTGAAAGCAAAGACCGTCTGCAAATACAAGAAAAGGGGATCTCCATGGAAACAATTGAGCAGCAACTGGAAAACTTCAGGCAGGGATTTCCTTTTGTGCAGCTTGTTGATCCGGCAACACCGGGAAATGGAGTCCTGGTATTTGAAGAAGATGAAGTTGATCATTACCGAAAAGTTTTTGAGCAAAACTTCAGAAAAAATGATATTAAAAAGTTTATACCTGCCTCGGGAGCTGCCACGAGAATGTTTAAACATCTGCATGAATTCCACCAGCAATATGAGCCCGGAAAACCCAGTGATGAAATCTTTGCAGACCGTGGATTCAACAGCGTTTACAATTTCTTCGAAGGTATCCGGCATTTTGCATTCTACGATCGGTTGAAGGAAATTATGAAAGTTGCAGGCGAGGACCTGGAACAATGCCTTGCTGATAGAAAATACGGGATCATCATTGATTATTTGCTGGAAGAAGAAGGCTTAAACTATGCCAGTTTGCCCAAAGGGCTGATCCTTTTCCATCAGTATGATGACGGGCCACGCATGTCGATCGAGGAGCATCTGGTCGAAAGTGCCGAATATTGTGTAAATGAAAATGAAATTGTTCCGATACATTTCACGGTTTCGCCGGAACACATGGACAAATTCAAAGATGAAATACGCCGGGTGAAACCTAAATATGAAGAAAAACTAGCTGTTCGTTTTGATGTAAGCTATTCCATACAAAAACCTTCTACAGATACCATTGCCGTTGATCTTGACAATGAGCCCTTCCGGGAAAATGACGGTAAATTGCTGTTCAGACCCGGCGGTCATGGTGCATTGATCGAGAATCTGAATGAACTTGAGAATGAGGTCATTTTTATTAAAAATATTGACAATATCGTACCGGATAGGCTGCGGGAACCAACCTATCTTTATAAAAAAGTGATCGGGGGATATTTGCTGTACCTGCGGAAAAAGGTATTTGAGTATTTGGAGATGCTCGGGAACAGGAATATTTCAAGCGAAGAAATTGATGAGATTGCCGATTTTGCGACCAATGAACTGAATGCTGATATCGTAAAGGATTTTAATGAATACAGCAGGGAAGAAAAGAGAGAATTTCTTTTTTCCAGGATGAACAGGCCCATCAGGGTTTGTGGAATGGTGAGGAATGAAGGTGAGCCTGGCGGCGGACCATTCTGGACCCGGAACCAGAAAGGGGAGGTCACCTTGCAGATCGTGGAGAAATCCCAGATCGATATGAAGGATCCCGACCAGAAAGCCAAACTGAACAAGGCAAGCCATTTTAACCCGGTGGATATCGTTTGCAGTATTCGAAATTACAGGGGAGAGAAATTTGATCTGAAAGATTATGTCGATCCATCAACCGGCTTCATTTCTATAAAAAGTAAAAATGGCCGCGACCTCAAAGCACAGGAACTGCCGGGCCTCTGGAATGGTGCCATGGCGAACTGGATTACCATATTCGTGGAAACACCAATCATTACTTTTAACCCCGTGAAGACGATCAATGACCTGTTGCGGGAAACGCATCAGTGATGTGAGAAGCAAAGATAGACTCAGTTGCCAATACGGGAAGGAAACACCAACCTTATGTAAGTTTAGTTTTTGTACACAACTTATTTCGGTAGGTTAAACGCTTTGTTTCCTTTGTCTTTGAAGCTTTGTGACAAATCATAGCCAACAAGGTATCAAAACACCAGGAAACACAAGGTCAGTATCTTATGCAATGGTTCCTGTGTTCAGGCTTTTCGTGAAAATTAAAGTAATGGCATTGTATAAAATCCCATCAAAATTTATCATTTGAGTATCTTGGCGTCCTTGTGTCATTGCAGTTCATTTCTTTGGGCCTTATTTCTCGGTATGTTCCATGAGATACCTTGTTAGCAATGTATACAAATGCCTTCTTGTATTTTTGCCCTCGTAAATACCATGTGATCGGTTCGGGTAGGCTATCATATCAAACTGTTTGTTGTGTTTGATCAGTTCGTTTACCAGCATTTCGGTGCTCTGGTAGTGAACGTTGTCATCTCCCGTTCCATGTACGATCAGCAGGTTGCCTTCCAGGTTTTTAGCCTGGTTTTTCGGAGAACCCTTCTCATAATCTTCCTTGTTTTCCTGTGGGAGACCCATGTATCTTTCCTGGTAAATATTGTCATAAATAAACAGACTGGAAACAGGGGCGACAGCCATGCCCGTTTTATAAATCTCAGGGTAGCGGAACATCAGGTTCAGGGTCATGGAACCTCCACCGCTCCAGCCCCAGACTGCGATATTGGCGCTGTCCACAAAATTCCATTTTAAGACCTCCCTGGCTGCCAGAGCCTGGTCGCGGGAGTTGATGCGGCCTATCTTTCGGTAAATGCTCTTGCGCCAGTCGCTGCCTTTCAAACAGGGTGTACCCCTGTTATCCATGTCAATGATGATATATCCCTGTTGTGACATGAAAATATTCCACATTCCAATCCAGGAATCGGTTGCCACCTGGCTCCAGGGCTCTCCATAAACATGAAAAAGAACCGGATATTTTTTTGTTTTGTCAAAGTCAACCGGCTTGATCATGCGGCCGTCGATGGTGATACCATCTTCTGTTTTGACTTCAAAAAATTCCACCTCCGGCAATTGCAGTGTTTGTAGCTTTTCTTTGAATGTTTCATTGCTGACAAGTGTTTCGATGGTTTTGTGATCAGGGAGACTGATCAGCCTGACGGTGAGAGGAGACAAGGTAGATGAATGTTTGTGCATTGCAAACTTACCATCCGGGGAAAATTGATAGGTGTTGATGCCTGAAAACCTGTCGGGTGTGATCCTTTCAAGCTTCCCTTTACCATTCAATTTGCTTAGGTAAAGATACCGCTGGGTACTGTTATTGGGTGAGGCAGCGAAGTAGAGATGCCTGGGGGTTGTCGTGTAAATACTGGCAACGTCAAAATTACCGGGTGTGATCAAAATTTTTTCACCCGTATTGACATCGATCTTCCATACCTTTCGCCAGTCTCCGCTCTCTGTCATCCTCAGGAAAGCTTTGTCATCCTCCACCATCAGCAGGTCATTTTGACCCCAGTTTCTGGCGGTAACATCAGGATAGTTCATGTCCACCCATGTGTCTTCCTTTTCTTCGTATACAATTTTCAGTTCTTTTGTGGCGGGATTGTAGGTCCATACTTTTAAGTGATTTTGCTTTCTATTTAATTGTTGAATGAGGATCAGGTCTTCACTCACCCATTGCATGGCCGGTATGTAGTTTTGCCTGGGATCACCGGGGATATCGATCCATTCGATATCATTATTTTGAAGCGAAATGATTCCGAGGCGGCAGGCCGATGGATCCTGTCCGGCTTTGGGGTATTGCACCGGGATGGGTTTGGAATATATTGAATCGGTATTGTTGATCATATAAAAAGTGCCAATATCGCTTGCATCCAGTTGCCAGAAGGCAATATGTTTAGCCTGGGGACTCCAGCGGAAGCCATCGCGGCAACCGAATTCTTCTTCGTACACCCAGTCGAAAGTGCCGTTGATAATGTCTTCTGTTCCATCGAAAGTTAAGCGGGTTACTTCCCCGTTGTTAAAATTCTCCTTATAAAGATTGAAATCATGAACATAGGCTACAAATTTGTTGTCGCCCGAAAATTTGGCAAACATCAGGGAAGAAGGAGGAAAGTCTTTTCCGATCTGTTTGAGTTTTTCCGTTTCAAAATCATATACCCAGTAATCACCTTTGGTATTGGAACGCCACACCCGCGAGGAATTGTTGAAGATAAGAACTTTGCTGCCATCCGGCGACAATGAGAAGTCTTCGATCTGAACTGCTGCATCGCTGTCTTCCGGTATCAACTTATCCGATCCAACAAAAATGCTTCTATCCTGTGTCTGGCTATTATATTTGACCAGTTCCATTGCATTGTTCAAATCTTCAGATTTCTCGATGGTTACATATGCATTACCTTCATCAATCCATTGAATTGGTCTCGGATAATCCTGTCGGAATTCGGAGGAGGCAAATATGCGATCGAGACTGAGCAGGGAAGAATCCTGTTTGTTTTGTGCAATGGCAAAAAACGGGAGCACAGCCAGGTATAATACCAAATAGAATGTTCTGATTTTCATTGTTTCGTTTTTTTTTGTTCAATTATTTTTTGATGGTACTCTCATAAGGAAGCCTGTTTAAAATAGACCTTCCCAGGGTAACTTCATCCGCATATTCCAGGTCATCGCCGATGCTGATACCACGGGCAATGGTGGATACGATCACTTCCAGATCCCTGATTTGTTTGTATAAATAAAAACTCGTGGTATCCCCTTCGATGGTGGTGGGCAAAGCCAGGATGATCTCTTCAATATCTTCATCGGTAATTCTTGCCAGCAGGCTGCGAATGTTCAGGTCATCAGGACCGATCCCCTCCATGGGGGAAATGATCCCGCCAAGGATATGATAACGACCTCTATACTGGGAAGTGTTTTCGATGGCAATTACATCCCTGATATCTTCAACAACACACAGAACGCTTTTTTCACGTTTGGGATTGCTGCATATTTCACATACTTCCTCATCTGAAATATTATGACAAAATTTACAAAACTGTACTTCGTTTTTCATTTTGATTAAACTGTTGGCAAGTGATTCCGCATCATTTGAATCCTTATGCAATAAATGCAGCGCCAGGCGAAGGGCCGTTTTTTTACCGATTCCCGGAAGTTTGGCAAATTCTTCAACAACCTGGTCAAGTAGTTTTGAGGAGTAATTATTCATAAAAATATCCTGTCTTATCCGTGCAAAATTACGCTTAATTCCATGCCTGCTTAAATTTTTTGGCTACTTTTACGTTGATTCCAAAAAACACCATTTACAGGATGATGAGAAATACGATGCTAAGTTTGTTCCTGATTTTTGCCCTGAATGCCCAGGCACAGGAATTCCTGAGTTCCCACAAAAACATGGTTGATGAACAGGGCAGAAAGCAGGGAGAATGGGTGGTTTACGACGAAAGCGGGATATTGAAATATACGGGTCAGTTCAGGGATGGTGTTCCTTATGGCACTTTTAAATATTACTACCCGGGCAGGAAGATCAAGGCCATATCTGAATTCAGTCAGAATGGAAAAGTGACCCATACCACTTTATTTCATAAGAACGGTTTCAAGATGGCAGCGGGTAAATATGTAGATCAGAAGCGCGACAGTGTCTGGAACTTATACAGTCAATGGGATGAAAATCTGCTTATTGCCAAAGAATTTTATGAGAATACAATCCGGGAGGGAGTATGGTTGAAATATTATGCCGATGGCAGTGTTGCCGAAGAAACTACTTATAAGAATGACAGGAAGAACGGGCCCTGGGTACAATATTTTACGGACGGTCAGGTTCACCGCAAATCAACATACAAAAACGGCAAACTCAATGGTTTGATGACTGTGTATTTTCCCTCGGGTGAAGTGGCTGCATCGGGTACATACAAGAACGGATTGAAAGACGGAATCTGGATGTATTTCAACAAAGAAGGCCAGAATACAGAAAAAGAGGTATACAGCAATGGACATCTCATGGAGCATGAGGTGTTTATTGAGGAGGAGGAGTGAAGTTGGGATACAGTCGGCACCCGGCAGTCAGCAGTTCCCCAAAATCAAAAATTTGTGATTTAATGGTTTTTGAGAATCTTTGTTCGTAGGACGGGAATGCGGTAGAAGTAGAAGTGGCAGTAGCAGTAGCAGTTGCAGTTACAGATGATCATAGTTTCTTCTGAGTCAGTCAGGTTTCATGCTGCCCGGTCCTTCTGTGCCGGTGTCAAGCCTGATTTTCGAGTTGCCTTCATTGTCCTTCTGCCAGATTGTAACATAGGTTCCCCGACTTATGCTGCCGTCATTCCTGTTAAAGTTTTTCCAGGTTCCATAGGTAAATGCTAAATTTTTTCATATGGAATAAATCCTTTTGGTGATACATCTTTAAGTGCCTGTCGTGGCGTGTGGAAGGTTTTGCTGTCGTAAATGGTACGCAGCAGCTTTTCCCGTGTATTGGGTTCGGCCAGGTGTGCGATGCCCACGGCGTGCTCTGACAGGTTTAGGCCCAGGGGATTGAAGGCCCCATATTCCGTAACGATATACACCGGGTCGGCAGCGATTGCCGTAGTGGTGATCCCCTCCGGACAGAGGCTTACGATTTTAGAATCTCCTTTGCTGGTGGTGGATTTCAGCGCAATGATGGGGCAACCTCCCTCCGAGAGATATGAACCTCTCAAAAAATCAGCCTGTCCGCCGATACCGCTGTATATGCTTCTTGCATTCAGGGAGTCGGCCCATATGTTTCCGTGAAGATCAACCCCGATCGCGGAGTTGATCGCTGTCATTTTGGGCTGTGCCGCAATCTTCAAAATACTATTCGTGTAACTGCATGGCCTGTTCTGTATAGAGCTGTTGTAATCTAGCCAGTTATAGCCTTCTTTATCCATGGCGAGGAACAAGGATGCAATTGAAAAATTATGATCCAGGTAGCGGTTGGTGACGATGTCTTTTTCAGTGAGTCTTCGCATGGCATCAGCAAAAAGCTCGGAATGAATGCCCAGGTCCCTGACACCTTTTTCAATGATGTAATCGGTCACGGCCTCCGGTACTTCACCGATCCCGTATTGCAATGTTGTTCCGTCCTGGATATAAAGGGATGCTATGATCTTTCCGATCTTTTTGGCCCTTTCATCAGGCTGGGTCGACGGGGAGGCCGGCAAGGGGTAATCGGTATCGTACAGAAAATCGATCTGGTTATCATGGATGGTGGTGCCCAGGACAAATGGCATCTGGGCATTTCTTTCTGCGATGACCAGGCCGCCCCTGGCCCTGACAGTTTCAACGGCTGCCTGAACACCTTCCACCGTTGTCCCGTAGCTGAAATTGCCGCCTTTGTCAGGGCCGCTGACCGAAAGCAGCACAACATCAGGTTTGAGATAATTGCGCAACTGACGTGGAATATCAGACAGGTGCATGACCTGGTAAGAGGCTTTGTCGGTATTTACCACAGAACGGGAATGGGGTCCGTTAAAAATGATCCTGTGACTGACGCGCTCGCAAACCTGTTCGGAGAAGATCTCTTCAATCTCTCCCAGAAGCAATATGCTGAGGATCTCAATATCACGGATCGATTCGTCTTTTGAAATCTGCTTGAGCAACATCTGTGGTGTTGCCGCATTTCCGGCGCAATAGAGCATGCTGCCCGCCGGTATGTTTTTGTTGTTGATGATTTCTTCGATTTTATTGCTCTGGATCATATGCTGAATATTTCTTTTACTTCTTCAATGTTTTCTATTACCTTCCTGCCGGATGCTTTGAGTCTTTTTCTGGATTGATGGCCGCCGCTGAATAATATACATTCACAACCGATTGCTGCGGCTATCTCATGATCATGCAGGGTGTCTCCAATGATGCATATTTGCTCCGGAACGAGCTGCTTTCGGTCGAGCAGTGATTTTGCAAGATGTTCTTTACCATTTGCATAATGATCATCAATTCCGAGTATCTCCTCGAAAAATACATCCACTTTTTGCCTGTAAACGGATTCTATGAGCTGTTCCTTTTTCATGGCGCTAAGAATGAATTGCCTGAAACCGCTATCTTTAAACTGCTGGAGAATGTTCTGTATGTTCTTAAAGATGCCCACATCATGGAATTGCCGCTTGTATATTTCTATAAATTCTGTGGCAGGAATATTAAAGTTTTCATTTATCAGATCAAATCCTGCTTTTTCATAATAGTCTTTCACCGGGAATGTAAATATTTCCTGGTATCTGGACAGGCTTAACAGGGGAAGTCCCCTTTTTTTAAGCAATGTATTCATGCTTTGAACACAAAGATCTGCATCATCGAGGATGGTCCCGTTATAATCCCACAGTATGGTTTCGATCTTTTGCATGTTTTTTATCTTCTTGTCAGAAATAGAGCCAGTGAAATTTTGTTTCATTGTTCGTATTTATCTCCAGTGCCGGAAAAGGGATTTTGATAAAACCGATTGCCTGGAATAAGATCTTCAAAAATTCGGAATTTGTTTTGATCTTTGTGAGATCAGCATCCAGCGAAAAAAAGAACTGCCTGTACCTTGGAAAAGCAGGGATTTTCAGGTCATTGTATTCGGTACTGTTCTCCAGGGCTCCGGTCATACCTTCCGCACTGTAACCGACGGCAACATTCAACCAATCGGGCAGCCATGAAGATTGCTTGCTGAATGATTTCAGATTGGCCGACAACCAGTACGTTTGCCCGTTATAGTCTTTGATGATGTTCTGGCCAAAATTCTTTCCCAGCAGATCAGGCCGGTATTGTGCATATTCCGAGGGATGAAAGGAGAACTTCAGGGTCATTCTTTGTTCCTTCCAGAGCAGTTGTTGGCCGATAAAAATCCCCGAACCACCGATGTTGGCAATGAGGTCCCCGGTCGAAGCACCCCATTCTTTTGAAAAACCATCCAGTGTTTCGATGGTGAGCAGGTACACGAATCCCAGGGTGCCGCCATACCAGACGGCCTTTTTTTCGGGTACATTGCTCCATCTGAGGGTTTCATACCCGATCTTCCCGATGTAATAAGATGTAACCCCGTGACCGATCTTATCCATTTGCATCCATTCATGGTTGTCGTTGATGAAATGAAATGTGGATTGTGGATAATCCTTGTACCATAGGTGATACAGGCCGAACATGGATGCAGAAAACAGGGCTGCTTCTGTGATCACCACAGCCCTGAGTCTTTTTTTGTTGATCCCTTCTGTTGTATCATCTTTTAAAACAGGCATACCAAATGCTTCCCGGGCAGGTTTTGTGATGTTGAAACTGCCGGAAAGCATGTCATTGCTTCTCTCCTGAGCATGCAGAGAAAATGAAAAATGGAAGCAAAAATAAAGCAGAAGGATCTTGATATGGGTTTTTGGGCTTGTCTGCACTGCGGCTTATTTATAGATTTTCAATTCATTAAGTGCTTCCTGGTACTTTCTTGCATTTTTGATATGCTGGGTATGAGATTTTGAGAAGCTATGATAACCCGAAAGGTCTTCTTTCGCACAAAAATACAGGTAATCATTCCTGTCGTAATGCAAGACGGCATCGATGGAGGAAATTGAAGGTATGCATATGGGGCCCGGAGGAAGACCGGCATTTTTATAAGTGTTGTATGGAGAATCTATCTGTTTGTGAATGTTCAATACCCTTTTAATGCCGAAATCACCCCATGCATAGATGAGGGTGGGATCGGCCTGCAGCAGCCATCCCCTCTTGAGCCTGTTGATGTAAACCCCGGCAATAATATCCTTTTCATCATTCTTGTTGGTTTCCTTTTCGACAATGGATGCCAGGGTAACAATCTCGTGAATACTCATGCCGATGGAATCGGCAAGGGCTTTTCGCCGGTCATTCCAGAATGCTTTGTGCTCAATGTACATTCTGTCCATAAATCCTTTGGGATCCGTGGTCCAGTAAAACTCATAGGTATTCGGAATGAACATGACCTTGATATTTTCCGGCTGGAAATCGTATTGACTCAAAAATGTTGAATCATTCAATAAGTTAATCAGTTGAAGGGAGTCAAACTCCAGTTGACTGCTGATACGTGCTGCCAGGTCTTCTTTTGTGTTGATATTGTTGAAAATTACATCTACCGGTTCCTGCTCACCAGCCCGCAACATATTGACCAGTTCATTGTTGCTCATGCCCTGCCGGATGATATAATGACCGGCTTTGATCAGTTCGGGGTATTTTTTTTCCCGGGCAAGCCATTCGAAATTTCTCCGGTTGATGATCAGGCCCTGGGAATAGAGTATTACTTTTACATCCTCAAAATCGGCACCGTCCGGGATATAGACCGAGCTTTGCTCGCCTTCTTCGATCCAGACATTGGGATAAAAGATCACGCGGTACATCCAGTAAGCAACTCCAAGGGCCAGGATGATTAAAAAAACCAGAAGGTACATTATAATGCGGTGAAACCTGGATTTCTTTTTTCTTCTTTTGGCATATTTCGAATGATAATAGGTTGTCATTTTGACTTGCTCCTAAAAAATTAATTGAAACATATGTTCATCGACCCATTTTTTGTTAATGCGGGTCCATTCCTTCTTTACTCCAATATGGCGGAATCCTTTATTCTCAAATAGTTTTCTGCTCGTACTGTTTCCATCGGTGATATTACAGAACAACTGGTGCAAATGCAAATGCATCCGGCAATAATCAATTAGAATGTCAAGTGCTTTTCCGGCAAATCCCTTGTTTCTGTGATTTTCAGCAATTAAAATTCCGATTCCCGCTCTTTTATTGTCCGGATCGAAATCGAAAAGATCAATGCTCCCAATGGTGGTTTCCTTTTCTCTCAAGCTAAGTACGATCATAAACCTGACCTGCCTGGCACTGTATATATCTTTGTTGCTGTTGAGGATATATTGTTCCAGGTCAAAACGGGAGTACGGGCTTTTTGTATTGCTCAGGTGCCAGATGCTCGCATCATTCTCCCATTCATAGAGCAGGTCGATGTCTTCCGGCTCGGGAGCTCTCAGTTTGATTTCGTCCTTGTTGAAACTAAAATTCATATTCTCCTGTAAAAACCTCAGTGGCGGGGCCCTGCAGCCAGATGTCTTCGTAATGACCGCTTTCTGCTGTAAAGCTTACCTGCAGTTCGCCCCCCCTGGTGATGACTGTTATGTTTTGTTCGTTTATTCTTCCCGAATGGTGAGCAGCGATCGCGGCTGCAGTGACTCCGGTACCGCAGCTCAGGGTTTCAGCCTCCACGCCCCTTTCGTAAGTGGCGAGCTTGATGCTGCCCGTTGACAAAATTTCTGCAAAATTTACATTGATGCCCTCTGGAAACGCTTCGCTTTTCCTGATCTTTCTGCCTTCATCAAAAACATCCAGGTCCAGAATGGAGTCTTTGAAATTTACGTAATGCGGAGAGCCGGTGTCAAGGATCAAATCTCCGTCCATTTCTTTGATCCCTTGCACTGGCATCAGAGAAAGTTTGATATTCAGGATCGGAGCTGTTCCCGGTAGGATCATGCTGCTGTGTGTGCCGTCAATGCCAGAGAATTCGGCTTCCCGGCTGATAATTCCAAGCTTTGCAGCAAAGGCGGTAATACACCTGCCACCATTGCCACACATACTGCCTTCATTTCCGTCGCTGTTGAAGTACCGCATGCTGAAATCGAGATCATCCGAAGGATTCAGTAAAATAAGACCATCGGCACCCACACCCAGGCGTCGGTTGCACATGAGGGAGATCGTTTTCTGATCGGCTGGAAAGTCAAGCTTCCGGTTGTCGATCAGTATAAAATCATTTCCGGTTCCGTGATATTTTGTAAAATTTTTTTTCATGTAGTCGATAACAGAGGCAAATATAGCGAATTCGATGCATTTATGAAACCTGGTTCATGAGATCATTTTCAGCTTTAGATTGGGGATGTGAAGAAAACAAAAATGCATTCTGTTTGTTGTATGTTCTTTAACATTATTTAACAGCCTAAGACAATAATAGCCAGGTGATGGGAACGTTTTTTGATCAGTGAATTTTTGGAAAAATAAAAATTATTACAGATATGAAAAAGATATTTGGACTGCTGTTCATTGCAATTTTAGGGGGCGTAATAGCCCTGGCATTAAATGGGATAATCAGCGACAAGGAAAGTGATGAGAACAATCAGCATCCATTGCGTGAGCATTATCAGGCTGTGGAAGAGATGCCGGTGCAACAAAGCGCTTACATGCCGGGTGCAGTTTCCGTTGGGCCAGATTTCAGGACGGCTGCAGAAATGTCAGTCAATGCTGTTGTGCATATCCGGACTACTTTCGACCGCAAAAGCAGTGTATACGACGATTTCTTCGGGCAACTCTTTAAATATTTTGATGGCAAACCGCGCCGTCATCCCCACATGCCCTTAATGGCTTATGGTTCCGGGGTGATCATTTCCAGCGACGGATACATCGTCACCAACAACCATGTGGTACAGGATGCTACTGAGATAGAGGTAACCCTGAATGATAAAAGAACTTACAGAGCCAAGATCATCGGGAATGATCCGTCCACCGATCTTGCGTTGGTTAAAATTGAAGCAGAAGACCTTCCGTATTTGAGCTATGGTAACTCGGATGAAGTACAGGTGGGAGAGTGGGTGCTCGCCGTGGGAAATCCGTTTAACCTGACTTCTACGGTTACAGCGGGCATTGTCAGTGCCAAAGCACGTGATATCAATATCCTGGGTTCAAACACCGCCATTGAAACTTTTATACAAACCGATGCTGCCGTAAACAAGGGCAACAGTGGCGGGGCGCTGGTGAATAATGAAGGAGAACTGGTCGGGATCAATGCTGCAATTGCTTCCAATACCGGTTATTACGAAGGATATTCTTTTGCCATTCCTGTAAACATTGTACGCAAGGTAGTGGCTGATTTCATTGAATTTGGTGAGGTACAACGCGCTTTTATTGGCGTGAGGATCCGGGAGATGGATGCTGACTTCGCCAAAGAAATGGGCCTGGATGATATCCGGGGCGTATATGTTGCCGAAATTACCAGCGACGGAGGTGCCGAAGAAGCCGGCATGCGCGAAGGAGACATCATTCTCTCAGTCGACGATCTGGCGGTGAATACTTTGTCGGAACTGCTGGAAATAATCGGTCAGCACCGGCCCGGGGATGTGGTGGAACTTTACGTGATGCGTGACGGCAAAAGAAGGATTTTTGATGTAGAACTGAAGAACAGGCAGGGAACCATCGAACTGGCAAAAAGAGAAGAAGCCTTTTTTCACAAAGAACTGGGTGCCAACCTCAGGGAACTTACCGCCAATGAAATGAACCGTTATGGTACCAATTACGGTTATATGATAGAAGATGTTGAAGAGGGTGGACTGCTGCAAAGAGGAGGCGTCAGGCAGGGTTTCATCATCAAACAACTGAATGATCTTAAAATAGCCAGTAAAAGTGATATTCAAGATGCCCTGCAAAGAAGCAGTGAGATGTTAAAGCTTGAAGGAATCTATCCCAACGGGATGGAATTTGTGTATGTCTTCGAACTCTGATTTCAGAACCGGATTTGCAGTGGACAAACAATTTGTCCAAAGTTTCTTCGTTAAAAATTTTTAAAAAAGAAAAAAATTAATTATCTTTGCATTTACGCTTCTTTTTGTATATTACTGATTATTAGGGAGTTAAGAGAAATCGAGTTCATGTTATGAGACAACTAAAGATCACAAAATCGATAACAAATCGTGAAACTGCTTCCCTTGACAAATATTTACAGGATATTGGTAAAGAAGAGCTCATAACAGCAGAGGAAGAAGTTGAATTGGCCAGAAGAATCAAACAGGGTGACCAGATAGCGTTGGAAAAGCTGACCAAAGCAAATCTTCGTTTTGTTGTATCCGTAGCCAAACAATATCAAAATCAAGGATTAAGCCTGCCCGACCTTATCAACGAAGGGAACCTTGGCCTGATCAAAGCAGCCAAAAGATTTGATGAAACCAGAGGATTTAAATTTATTTCATATGCCGTTTGGTGGATCAGGCAATCCATATTGCAGGCGCTTGCCGAACAATCCAGGATTGTAAGACTGCCCCTCAACCAGGTTGGTTCCCTGAACAAGATCAAGAAGGCATCATCCAAACTCGAGCAGGAGTACGAAAGAACACCTTCGGCCGATGAGATCGCGGACCAACTGGAATTGCCCGAGCATAAAATAGATGCTGCCATGAAAATATCTACACGTTATGTTTCCATGGATGCACCTATCTCTCAGGATGATGATGTGAAATTTCTGGATGTGTTTGTTACCGACGACAATCCCACAACCGATAATGATCTGATCCACGAATCGCTTGGAAAAGAAATTCAAAGATCACTTGCAACATTGAGTGAAAAGGAAAGGGATGTTATCAACATGTATTACGGGATCGGTACCAACCATGAATTTACCCTGGAAGAGATCGGGGCAAAATTTGATCTGACCCGCGAACGGGTAAGGCAAATAAAAGAAAAGGCGATCAGGCGGTTAAAGCATAATTCCAGGAGCAAACTCCTGAAAGCATACCTGGGACTGTAGGTATAAAATATTGCTGTTTATAAAAAAAGGATTACTTGTTTGAATTTTTTTTCAAGCGGTAATCCTTTTTTTTTATTTTTGAACTTTCCAAAAGTACTGACCTTCAAATTAATTATTAACTTAAAATTTGGATTATGAGCAATAGTTCCGGTAATAAATTTGAAAACAGCAATTACGAAGCCTCCCTGAATCAGTATTTTACTGAAGAAAAAATCGCCAATGAGTTTATCAGTATCATGACGAAACTTTTTTATGATAAGTCAATCGAATTGATATTGTTCCGAAGTCAGCTTATTGACCGAAGTGCCAGCGTTGTACTTTACAAGCACTCTTATGCGGAAAGAATTGTTGGGAAAAAGTTGAAGATCCTGGATTCACTCGACCTGGCCAATGCAATCCTGGAATGCAATGTCGGGCCTGCCAGGATTGACATCGGACGCCTGAACAATGAATGGATGAACGAAAAGGACAATTACAGAAACACCAAAGATTTTATTGAGGACAAACTGAGTGAGTTCATTGACAAAAAACCCCCCTATGAAAAACCTGTTGATGTGATTATATTCGGTTTTGGACGCATCGGGCGACTGGTAGCAAGAGAGCTTATCATTCAGGGCAACGGCTCCCAGTTGAGAGTCAGGGCCATTGTTGCCAGGAAAAATACCGGTGAAGCCATCCGGAAACGTGCCTCCCTCTTTCGTCATGATTCCATTCACGGGCCTTTCAGGGGTATCGCCGTTGAAGACATAGATGACGAAACACTCTTTGCCAACGGCCATTATATCAAGATGATCGAAGCCAGCCAGCCCGAAGACATTGACTATACCAAATATGGGATCAGTGATGCGCTCCTGATTGATAGTACAGGAATCTTCCGCGACCGTGAGAGTTTGACAAGGCATCTTAATACCAAAGGCGTTAAAAAAGTTTTACTAACAGCACCCGGAAAAGGGGATGTTCCCAACATCGTTTATGGCATCAATCACAATGATATCGACATTGATGCTGAAACTGTTTATTCTGCGGCATCCTGTACAACAAATGCGATCGTTCCGCCCCTTTCTGTTATTGAAAAAGAATTTGGGATCGAAAGAGGCCATGTAGAAACCATACATGCTTATACAAACGACCAGAACCTGCTCGACAATTTCCACAATAAATACAGAAGAGGCCGTGCTGCTCCAATAAACATGGTCATCACAGAAACCGGAGCTGCAAAAGCCGCTGTTAAGATCATACCGAGTCTGAATGGAAAACTGACCGCGAATGCAGTCAGGGTTCCGGTGCCGAATGTTTCGCTTGCCATTCTTACGTTAACTGTGAACAGGGAAACCAGCGTGGAAGAAGTAGACCAGGTGATGAAAGATGCCGCGTTACAAGGCAGACTTGTAGAACAGATCAGGTATTCATCGGCTTACGAAGCTGTTTCAACGGATTTTATTGGCGATCCGGTAGCCTGTATCTACGACAGCCCGGCCACCAAAGTAACAAATGACAAAAGAAATATCGTTTTGTATATCTGGTATGATAATGAATTCGGATATACCATCCAGGTAATACGCCTTGCAAAACATATTGCCGGGGTGAAACGGTTCAGGTATTATTAATGAGATTTATAAATAACAGATTTGAAGTTGTCCAAAAAGCACGGTCTTTAGTCAGGTTGAGCTCCGTTACTTCTGATCAGGTGAACCGTATTCTTTCTGGTCAGGTGAGTCCTATTCTTTGTGGTCAGGCTGAGCGCCGTGCCTGCCGGACAGGCAGGGAGTCGAAGCCCAAGGGCGATTCCATCTCGACTTCGCTCGATCTGACCCGGATATTTTAAGGGCGCTTTGTGGAAAGCTTCTTTTTCTCGTAAAAGTATAAGGTTTAATAATCGCTATGAGTAAAACAAAATACATATTCGTAACAGGTGGAGTCAGTTCTTCGCTGGGCAAGGGTATTATTTCATCATCACTCGCAAAACTGCTGGTGGCCAGGGGATACACAGCAACAATACAAAAGCTCGATCCTTACATCAATGTTGATCCGGGTACCCTGAACCCCTATGAGCATGGTGAATGTTATGTAACCAACGATGGAGCGGAAACCGACCTCGACCTGGGACACTATGAACGTTATTCAAATGCCTCTACATCACAGGCCAACAATATTACAACCGGAAGGATATATCAGAATGTGATCAACAAAGAAAGGCGTGGCGACTACCTTGGTGAAACAGTACAGGTGATCCCGCATATTACGGACGAGATCAAGCGAAGTATCAAGGCACTCGGAAAAACCGGGAAATATGAATTTGTAATTACCGAAATAGGGGGGACCGTAGGCGATATCGAATCCCTGCCCTACGTCGAAACAGTCAGGCAGATGCGTTGGGAAATGGGACGCAATACAGCCGTGGTCCATCTTACCCTGGTGCCTTACCTTTCTGCTTCGGGTGAACTGAAAACAAAACCTACCCAGCATTCTGTAAAAACATTGCAGGAGCAAGGTGTTCAGCCCGATGTGATCGTTTGCCGGACAGAGCACCACCTGAACCAGGGACTGCGTAGAAAAATCGCACTCTTTTGCAATGTGCTTGCAGAATCTGTGATTGAATCCATCGATGTGGAAACCATTTATGATGTACCCATCATGATGCGGAAAGAAAAGCTGGATGTACAGGTCTTGAAAAGGCTTGAAATGCCTTATGATAAAAAGCCTGACCTCAAAAACTGGGAAAATTTTCTCAGGAAACTAAAAAACCCCAAAGACGAGGTGAAGCTAGGTCTTGTTGGCAAATATGTTGAGTTGCAGGATGCTTATAAGTCTATCAATGAATCTTTTGTGCATGCCAGTGCCGAAAACGAATGTCATACGGATGTTAAGCTGATTCATTCGGAGCAGGTCGATGAAAATAACCTGGACGACTTGCTGCGGGGACTGGATGGGATTCTTGTTGCGCCCGGTTTCGGTGACCGGGGCATTGATGGTAAGATCCTGGCAGCGAAATATGCCCGTGAAAATAATATACCTTTCCTGGGAATCTGCCTCGGTATGCAATGCGCTGTTATTGAATTCGGCAGGAATGTGCTGGGTTTCTCAGATGCCCACTCAACCGAAATGGACCCCAAAACCCATTATCCTGTAATCGATTTGATGGAGCATCAAAAGAAGGTTTGCGATAAAGGCGGAACCATGCGATTGGGGGCTTATCCCTGTCGTATAAAGAAGAATTCAAAGATTCATAGTATTTATAAAAAGCAAACCATCCGGGAAAGACACCGCCACCGTTACGAATTCAATAATGCTTATTTAAAGGATTACCAGAATGCGGGAATGATCGCTGCAGGGATCAATCCCAAGGACGATCTTGTGGAAATTATGGAACTGAAGGATCATCCCTGGTTTATCGGTGTGCAGTTTCACCCGGAATACCAGAGTACCGTGGCCGAACCACATCCTTTGTTTGTACACTTTGTGAAGGCCGCCATGGATCATAAGAAGAATGCATAAGCAAATCGTGGTGAATCTTTTCATTTTAGCCCAATTACACTATCTTTGCCGGGTCAAAAAATAACTGGCAAGTTGTTGTGAGGATTGATAATGTAAAATATTGGCTGTCAGTTTGAGCGTAATCGAAGACCGGATCATCACAGTTCGACTACGCTCAGTGTGACTTGGTTTGCAATTATTTACACTCAAACCACACAAGGTGTTAACTTGTATATAATCATAAGAGAATGAACAGGAATACAATTTTCGGGTTGCTGATGATCGGGGCGATATTTATTGGTTGGAGCATTTTGATGCAACCTTCCAAAGAAGAATTGCAGAAACAGAAAAGAAAGCAGGATTCAATTCTAAGGCTGCGGACCGAACAACAAAGGATTGATTCTCTTGCCAATATCAAAGCGGAGCAAAAAGCCCGGGAGATCCTTGAAAAACAACAGGCCGAAAAAGCAGCGGCCATGGATAGCCCTGAAGAAATCCCGGAAGAAAGGCAAACACAGACGAAAGATCTGCAGAAATTTGGCGACTTTTCTGCTTCGGCCATGCAGGAAGATGCGTTTTATACCCTTGAGAACGACCTGATCAAAATGAAGCTGAGCAATCAGGGAGGGCGCGTTTATTCTGTTGAGCTGAAAAAATACCAAACCTATGATTCCCTTCCACTGATCCTTTTCGATTCGGATACAAGTATTTTCGGTTTCGCATTCTTTAACCAGTCCAGGGCCCTCCACACGGACGATCTTTATTTTCAACCGCATTTTGAGGACGGCATTATACCAGACAGCAAGCACCTGCAGGTAAGCGGCAAGGATTCCCTTCAATTTTCCATGCGCCTTTATCCCAATGGAAGGGATGCAGAATACAATCCTGATAAATATATTGAATACCTGTATACCCTGTATGGGGATAAGTACATGGTCGGTTTCTCTGTGAACCTGGTAGGGGTAAATGACCTGATCTCCACGCGCCTCAATACCCTCGACCTGGAATGGCAGACCAATTTGCGAAAACAGGAACAGGCGGTAGACAGGTGGAACCAGCCCACTGTATATTATATGTATTCCGATGAAGATGTGGATTATCTGTCGGGAGGAGATGAAAGGGAAGAAGAAGCATTGAAAACACGGGTGAAGTGGATATCCTATAAACAACATTTCTTTGCAGTAAGCCTGGTGGCCGGAGATTATTTCGAGAATGCTGATGTTGCGTCTTTTGTCGATCCCAATCCATCCAGTGAGGAATACCTGAAATCCATGTATTCCGTCATCGGGATACCTTATAATAATCAGTCATACCAGAGTATTCCCATGTCTTTTTATTTCGGACCGCTGAAATACAATATATTGAAGAAATACAAGCTTGACCTGGAAAAACAGATCCCCCTGGGATGGAGTTTCTTTTTGCTGGCCTGGATCAATATATATGTAGTAATTCCGGTCTTTGACTTCCTGGGCAGCTTTGGCTGGAACTATGGTATTGTGATCCTGGTTTTAACGGTACTCCTGAAAATCGTGCTTTTCCCGATTGCATACAAAACCTACATGTCGAGTGCCAAAATGCGTGCACTCAAGCCCGAGATTGATGAGATCAATAAAAAATATCCCAAGAAGGAAGATGCGATGAAAAAGCAGCAGGCTACCATGGGCTTGTATAAGCAGGCCGGGGTTAACCCGCTGGCAGGATGTATCCCCATGTTGCTGCAAATGCCGATACTGTTCGCCATGTTCCGCTTTTTTCCGTCTTCCATCGAATTGCGGCAACAATCTTTTTTGTGGGCGGAAGACCTTTCAACTTACGATTCTATCTGGACTTTCCCGGGCAATTTCTCCATTCCTTTTTATGGTGACCATGTGAGCTTGTTTACCCTGCTGATGACGGTTTCAACGATCATATATACAAAGCTTAATAACCAGATGATGTCGAGCAGCCAGCAAATGCCGGGCATGAAAACCATGATGTACATCATGCCGGTCATGTTCCTGGGGATTTTTAATAATTATTCGGCTGCCCTGAGTTATTATTATTTCCTGGCCAACGTGATCACTTTCGCGCAAATGTATGTTTTCAGGGCTTTTGTAAATGAAGACAAACTCAGACTGAAAATACAGGAAGCCAAGAAAAAACCCAAGAAGAAATCAGGCTTTCAAAAACGTCTGGAGGAAGCAGCAAAAAAAAGAGGATATAAACCTCCAAAAAGGTAGTCAGAAAGCTTGTTTGGCGTGATTATTGCTTTTTTCTGCCATCTTAAAAATAAGCTTTAACGTATTGTGTGTTTTGATTTTGAAAGAAAGTGAAAGTCACACTGAGCGAAGTCGAAGTGTCACTAAAATTCCGCAATGCGTTAAGTGTATTTAACCACAAATGAATGATTAAAAATGAGGAAGTTGGCGTTAATGCTGCTGGTCCTTTGGCCAGCCGTGATGTTGGGACAGGAAGTTAAAGTGATTAACAACGTTACCCTGCAGGCAGTAGAAAATGTGTTGATCTACAATCTTGACGAAAGTTCATCCACCTTAACAAATTTAAAGGGCAAAGCGGATCTGGATGTCTTTGAAGAATCGGATACACTGGTTTTTCAGCATACAGGTTTTGTAGAATATATCATTCCTCTTAAGCAACTCGGTAAACTTTCCTATGTTGTCCGCTTGTCAGAAAAATCGGTCAACCTGGGGGAAGTGGTCATCGCGGCAAGCAAATGGGAACAGAACAGGGCCGAAGTTCCCAACAAGATCAGTGCGATTACCTCCCGGGAAATTGATTTCCAGAACCCCCAGACTGCGGCAGATCTGATCGGGCTGACCAAGGAAGTTTTTATCCAGAAAAGTCAGTATGGAGGCGGAAGTCCAATGATCAGAGGATTTGCGGCCAATTCAATTCTGATCGTCGTAGATGGCGTAAGGATGAACAATGCGATTTTCAGGAGCGGGAATTTGCAGAATGTCATCAACATTGATCCAAGTATCATTCAGAGCGCGGAAGTGATCTTCGGGCCGGGTTCACTTATTTACGGAAGCGATGCACTGGGTGGTGTGATGGATTTTCATACCGAAGATGTTAAGCTCGGCAATGGGGATGAGGCTTATGTCAAAACAAATGCTTTGTTCCGCTATGCTACGGCCAGCAGTGAAAGGACGGCACATATTGATTTTAATTATGGCGCTGAAAACTGGGGATCTTTTACCAGCATCAGCATGAGTGACTTCGATGACCTGCGCATGGGCGATAATTTTAATGCTGAATTTCAGCGAAATTATTATGCCGAGAGGATAGATGGCAGGGATACCATGCTTAAAAACGATGATCCCAATATCCAGAAATTTTCGGGCTACAGACAATTGAACCTGATGCAAAAATTTCGTTACCGGCCCGGCGAGCACCTGGATATCCGCTATAATATCATCTATTCAACAACTTCCGATATTCCCAGGTACGATCGTTTAATCGAGTACAAAGGAGATCAATTAAAGTATGCTGATTGGTATTATGGTCCGCAGGATTGGATGATGCATAATTTGCAGGTCGAACTCGACAAAGAAACGTCACTGTATAATTCCGCCAGGCTTACAGCCGCATACCAGCATTTTGAAGAAAGCCGCCACGACAGAAAATTCGATGATCTATGGCTTCGGTCGAGAACGGAAAAAGTGGACGCCATCTCCCTGAATCTTGATTTTGATAAAAAGACAAGTGAAAAGAATACGATTTTTTACGGTGTGGAAGGGGTTTTTAACAAGGTGAACTCCACCGCGCAGGAAAAAAACATCCTGGATGAGGCGATCGAAAAAACCTCAACACGTTATCCTGACGGGGGCAGTGATTACTATACACTGTCGGCTTATGCCAGCAACAAGCTCAATCTTTCCAACCAGATCACCCTGACGGCCGGTCTGCGCTACAGCCAGGTGATTGCCCATTCTGAGTTTGAAGATACCACCTTCTTTAAGTTCCCTTTCCAGGAGATCAAACTGAATACGGGCGCCTTTACAGGAAGCCTGGGCATGGTTTACCGTCCGGGAAAATTCTGGCAGTTTAACCTGAACGCCTCTTCAGGTTTCCGTGCTCCCAACATTGATGATTTGGCCAAGGTCTTTGACAGCGAGCCCGGCAATGTCATCGTTCCCAATGATGATCTCAGCTCTGAATATGCCTACAACATTGACTTTGGCATTGTAAAGCGATTCGGGGACAATGCCAAAGTTGACCTGACGGTTTTCTATACTTATCTCGACAATGCTATGGCCAGGCGGAAAGCCACCTTCAACGGGCAGGATTCCATCGAATACGATGGCAGCATGAGCCAGGTCTGGAAGATCGTCAATGTAGGGCATGCCAATATTTATGGAGGAAGCCTGACATTTAATTTCGATGTCAGCGATCATATTTCATTCGATACCTATCTGACGTATCAGAAAGGCGAAGACAGCGATGGTTTGCCTGTACGGCATGTTTCTCCCTTGTTTGGGAGTACTGGGCTTACGTTAACAAAAAGTAAATTTAAAGTTAAATTTAACTGTATTTATAACGGAAAGGTCAGTTATGAAGAGCTGGCCGAATCAGAGCGAAACAAACCTCATTTGTATGCAGAAAATGCTCTGGGAAATCCATATTCTCCATCCTGGTGGACATTCAACATAAAGACTTCTTACCAGCTCAACGAAAACATCCGCCTGGAGATTGGGTATGAAAACTTTTTCGATTATCGCTACAGACCTTATTCTTCGGGTATTGCAGCTCCCGGCAGGAACCTGATCCTGAGTTTACGGGGATCTTTTTAAACATGCAAAATTCCATATTTGGGCGAGATTTTCCCAGTATTAGAAAACTGTTGCGGGTAGATTTTATTGAATTATCACGTTATGAAATATTTATAAAATTAGGCGTGATTTTTGTATAGAAGTTAAAAAAAATCGTAAAATACTGTTGCCCATTTATTTGTAAAGAAATTGTTAAATAATATATTCAGGAATATCTTGCAATTATTTAATTTTTATTGTAAGTTTGTGGAGCAGGCAGAAAGGTGGCCTGGGTTTTTGGAGAATAAGCATTAAAAACTTTAGTAGTGGTGACGAGTTTAAGACGAAATGTAATATTGCTATTAGCTTTTACAATGCTTTGCTTTATTGCAAGTGCAGCAGATATTGAGGATTCACTTCATGGTCCCATTATGCATAAGTACATGCAAATTCATAATGATCTGATTGAAAAGCAAGATCCATTCAATAAACAATATGAAGTAAGTCAATTAAAAAGTTTGAATGATAATGCATTCACGCTTGATACACTTACCTTATACTCTGTATATTCCAATCCTGCAAAATTTACCTACACCCATACTGAAAATGGAAATATTGAGAATGTTCTGAAAGAAATTCTTGAAAATGAAATTTGGGTGCCATTTTCACTAAAAACCAGCACTTATGATTCTGCTGGCAATGAGATATTGGTGATCTGGCAAAGTTGGAACAATGGGAGTTGGATCAATTCAAGCAAGATCAGCAATACCTACTCAATCGATAAGAAGCTTGTTAATTCCATTCGGCAAAATTGGGAGGATGGACAATGGCAGAACGATATACAGGAAACATACACCTACAATTCTTCCGGAGACCCTGTTGCCATATTGGTGGAAACATGGAAAGATAATGCATGGGAAAATTCCACGCATGAGATTTACACCTATGATGAAGATGGAAATTTGTTAACAGCCTTCGGAGAAGTTTGGGATTCCATCTGGGTGAATGATCATCAGCACACTTATGATTACGACAACGCAGGAAATATGTTGAGCTGGTTATCTGAGGATTGGGACAGCACAAATTGGCTCAATGTATACAAAGAATCTTATACCTACGAAAACAATAATCGTATCACTAAAATTGGCGAAATCTGGATCAATGATGCCTGGGTATTTGACCAGTCATTTGAATATTCGTACAACGAACTTGATTATGTTACTGACGTGATGATTGATAGATGGGAGGAGGACAACTGGGTAAGTTATCAGAAGCAAAATTTTACCTATGATACCTATGGAGGTATGGAAACCAAGAACCTTAGCGAGTGGACAGAAGGGGATTGGGCCAATGTGAGTTATCATCAGAATACATATGATGCTTTTGGGAATGTTAAAACCGGGCAATATTTTGTGTGGAACGGTGATACCTGGGAACAAAGTGATGATGGAACCATTCGGGTGTTTTATGATTATAGCACGGAATATTATGATTTTACCGGATACAGAACAGAAGCAGAATATACTTCTCTTTATGTGAATAAAAGTGAAAAAGAGGGAAAGGCCGATTTTGATATCTCAATCAGTCCAAACCCAACAGCAGATATCGCATTTCTTTTGATCGATTCACCAAAACAAACTGATTTGAACTTGAGGCTGTTTGATATTCATGGAAAACTGCAACAAGAAATTCTGAATAACAGAATAATGAAAGGAATGAACGCGATTGGGTTGGATTTGAATGATTCTGAATCAGGTCAATATATATTGTTGATCTATGGCGAAAATATTTCAGAAAGTATAAAGGTAATATTACATAAATAAATCAAAAGGTTGAAAACTAAAACAATAAATATTATGAAAAAGAAAATTTACAATTCCTTGCTCATCCTGTCATGCATGCTGTTTATAAGCGTTGCTTATGATACGAATGCGCAGGATCCTTATTTTGTTGAGATGATTCAACCAAATGAGGCCGGAATAGAGGTTGTAATCGGTTCTGAATATTTAATTTCATGGACGGATAACCTTTCTAAAGCTGTACATATCAAATTGAGCACAGATGGTGGAAGCACCTTTCCAATTGTGCTGGCATACAATGTGGAAGGATCGACTTGGCTCTGGAATACAGCCAATACACCCGGGCTTACTGAATCCACAACATGCAGAATTTTGGTCAAGAGTGTTGTTGATGGATCTGTCAGAGATTATAGTGAAAACGATTTTTCATTGGTAACTGAATTAGATCCATCGATCAGGGTTCTACAACCAAATGAAACGGGTATTCAGTGGGTATTAGGCGATACACGTCTGATTAGCTGGACAGATAATCTATCTGGAAAAGTAGGTTTGGAACTGGTGGATTACTCAGGAGCTTCACCCAGTTTCTCCACTATTGCAACCAATGTTGAAGGATCTAACTACAGTTGGGATATTCCTTTAGGATTGACCGCACACGAAGATTATAAGATCAAAATATACAGCATGGATAATACTTCGGTTCAGGATAAAAGTGATAACACTTTTGAATTGTCAGAGACTGGAGATGGCAATATTGAAGTTTTGCAACCCGATGGAGATGAAATATGGGACAAAGGAAGCAATCATCTGATCTCCTGGACCGATAATTTAGCAGGTAATGTTGGGATAGAACTGGTTGATTATTCAAGTGGTTCAGCTAGTTTTTCCACTATTGCAACCAATGTTGAAGGATCAACTTATGAATGGGAAATTACTGATGCGTATGACGAAGGTGATGAATATAAAATCAAAATATATGCAATGGCTGATCCATCAATTCAGAACAAGAGTGATGATTATTTCGAAATAAGCCAGGAAAGCAATGGCTTTATACAAGTGCTTCAGCCCAATGATGGCGAGCAATGGCTTAGGGGAACGACAAAGCTGATATCATGGACCGATAATCTTTCCGGTAAAGTGGGAATTGAATTGAATGATGTCACCGCCGGAACATTTACAAATATTGCAACGGATATAGAAGGCTCAACCTATAGCTGGGATATTCCAGCAGGTCATGCTGCACACGATAATTACAAAATTAAAATATACAGCATGGATGATCCGGCCAACATCAATGATAAAAGCGATAACCCATTCTCTATCCTTGAAACAATGCCGGGCAGTATTACGGTATTGCAGCCCAATGTAACAGGTATTAAATGGGCCCAGGGAGAGGAACATCTGATCTCCTGGACCGATAATCTTTCCGGTAAAGTGGGAATCGAATTGAATGATGTCAATGCCGGAACATATACAACCATTGCAACGGATGTAGAAGGTTCAACCTATAGCTGGGTTATTCCGGACGATCAGACTGCACACGATAATTACAAAATTAAAATATACAGCATGGATGATCCGGCCAACATCAATGATAAAAGCGATCATAATTTTGAGATCACAGGTCTTCCAGCTGGTAGTTTTATCACTGTTATACAGCCCAATGGAGGCGATGTCTGGGAAATTGGTTCAACACATTTAATCTCCTGGACGGATAACCTTAGCGGGAATGTTGGTATCGAGCTTGTCGATTATTCACAAACACCAACGAGTTTTACAACAATCGCAACAAATGTTACTGGGAATTATAGTTGGACAATTACCAGTGGTACATACGATGTGGGAGATGAATACAAAATAAAGATATACGCAATGGATGATCCCACGTTGCAGGACAAAAGCGATGATTATTTTGAACTGATTCCCGAAATGATGCTTTCCGTGCATCCGAACCCTGTCAATCAATCTATGACCGTTGGATTGGAAGGACTGGATGCCAGCACCTATGAGGTAGCACTTTATAACCAATATAACATTGCTGTTGAAACCAGCAGGGTAAATACCGCTGCAAACAAAGAACTTATCATATCAACAGCTAACCTGCCGAATGGCATTTATTTCCTGATGGTGAAATCAGGGAATGATGTGATTACGGAGAAGGTTGTTGTACAGCATTAAGACCTACTCATTCCTCATAATATAGTGAAAGGCCCTGCATTGCGGGGCCTTTTTTGTTTTTGGGCAAGAAGACTTCAAAGGGATCTGCCAGTAGGCGGACAAGGGTTTAACTTGCCTGCCAGCCAGGCAGGGCAGTCAGGTTCCCCGCTCCTTGGGGCGCTATTTAATCCGCCAGTAGGCGGACAAGTTTTTCATTTTGATACTCCGCTGCTCTGCGGCGGGGGAGTTCATTTTTTCCGGTTAGCGGTGTAAGGTAGGGAGGAAGCAGGTCCGTATTTTATACGTAGTTGATACGTAGTTTAGACGAAAAAAATCGGATAAAGTACGTTTTAAATACGTCGTAAAATCACCGCCTAAATGAAAAATGTGAAATACCATTGTCCATTCTGCATTCTACATTTGGCATTTTCCATTTGAGCCTGTCGCCACAGGGTATGCAAAATTCAAAGTTTGTCAAGAAACACGACCTATATCTCATTCCTGCCAGCAATCCCAAAGGCATGCGCTGATTTCCCTTTCAGGGGAACAAGGGGGTGCGCAGGAGTTGTTTTGGAAATTGCGGCAGCATATACAGATTCCTGGCAAATATCCCTGAAAAGAAATGGAGTATTTTTTTTACCTGATCCGGTATATTTCTTTATTTTTACAAACCAGACTAAATGTAGCAATAGCAAACAACTGAAACCAAAAACTTCCTGATATAGTAGGCTTGTTATTTTTGTGTTTGCTTGTGAGAGGATTGCACCTGTGGGTGAGGGGGCGGAGCTGTAAAATAAAACAGGATAGTTAAGATGATTTTTTGTCTTGATATTAATAATGTTACTAACCAATGAAGCATATACGCAATTTTTTTGCTTTTGTTTTCGAGCTATATAAGCAAAGGTATATTATCAGCCAGCTTGTAAAGCGGGATTTTCAAAACAAATATATGGCCTCTTATTTGGGCCTCCCCTGGGCTTTTATCCAGCCTTTAATGTCTGTTGTTGTTATTTGGTTTGCCATGACATACGGCTTGAGGGTTGGGAAAACAGAAACCGGATTGCCTTATTCAGTATGGTTTATTTGTGGAATGATTCCCTGGCTTTTTATTAGTGAGGCTTTGGTAACAACATCCGGCTCTTTAATAGAGTATTCCTATTTAATAAAAAAGACTGCCTTTAGAGTGGCCATTATTCCCTTTATTAAGATCTTTACCGCTTTAATTATTCATCTGTTCTTTATTATTTTCCTTGCAATTTTTGCAATGGCCTATGGGTTTTATCCTGATATTTACTGGCTGCAGTTGATATACTTTGTTTTTGCCAGTTTTGTATTATTGGCAGGATTGGGCTGGCTGATATCTGCCATCAATGTATTCGTAAGGGATGTCGGTCAGATAGTTAACGTTGCGATCAATATTTTGTTTTGGGCTACTCCAATTATTTGGCCATATTCTATGCTGACTGGTAATTTGAAATATATCGCGTTAATAAATCCATTCTTTTATATAATCGAAGGTTACCGTAAAGCTATTTTGATGGATGCCTGGTTACTTCATGACACGATCAGTACGATTTACTTTTGGGGAATAACCTCCTTTATTTTTATTTTGGGATCAGTTGTTTTTATTAAACTTACACCACATTTTTCAGATGTCTTGTAAGAAATGATAAATGATCTTGATTCAAAGCTTTTGAACAAATGGAGAATAACATAGCAGTTAAAGTAAATGGCCTGACAAAAATATACCGCTTATTTAATACTCCAAAGGATAGGCTCAAGGAATCTTTGCATCCTTTCAGGAAAAAATATCATAAAGACTTCTATGCACTGAGAGATGTAAACTTCGAAATTAATAAAGGCGATACGTTAGCTATTATTGGCCGGAATGGAAGCGGGAAATCAACTTTGCTTAAAATTTTATCCAATGTTCTTACACCAACTAGTGGAAATTGCACTGTTAATGGAAAAGTATCTTCTCTGCTTGAGCTAGGTACTGGTTTCAACCCAGAACTTTCCGGAATCGAAAATGTATACTTCAATGGTACCATTCTGGGGTTTACAAAAGAAGAAATGGATGCCAAAGTTGATGATATTTTGAGTTTTGCTGATATTGGGGAATTTGTTGACCAGCCGGTAAAAAATTATTCAAGCGGAATGTATTTGCGGCTGGCTTTTAGTGTTGTTACTCAGCTCGATCCTGATATCCTTATCATTGATGAAGCTCTAAGCGTTGGTGATATGTTTTTTCAGGCAAAGTGCATGACCCGGATGAAGAAGATGATCGAAAATGAGGGCACAACGCTTTTGTTTGTAAGCCACGATATGGATGCTGTTAAGTCTATTTGCACAAAAGCCATTTTATTGCATAAAGGTCAAATTCTTATGGAAGGTAGTTCTGCAGATGTTGCACAAAAATATTTTGAACAAAAGGTTTCCTCAGAACAAGAAACATTAGAAAATGGCATTGATGATACAAATACCGATACTGAAACCAGTAAACCAAAAGAAAAACCTTTCGATGGTTTTTTAACACCTTCAGAATCCTTTATGAAAACCTCTTCCTTTCAAAGAATTATGAATGGAAAAGCAAAATTTATTAATGTAGTATTGCTCGATGAACTTGAGAACGAAATAAATTCTGTAAAGTATGGACAAACAGTAATTTTGAGAATGGTCCTTAAATCATTAACAGATATTCATATACTTGGTTATGGCTATCACATAAGAAACAAAAATGGCATTGATGTAATATATGGAAGTTCGTCCATTGAAAATGCAAGATTAAATGACCTGAAGACAGGTGAAATTTATGTGCTTGACTGGAAGTTTAGTCTAAAAATGTTACAGGGAGATTATTCTATAGCTTGCGTAGCATCAATTCCAATAAATGCTGAAATCGGAAAAGTGGATTTTTGTGATTTCATACCTGTTTCTTGCCAGTTTAAAATGGAAAGGCGTTATCCCGTGCCAACATACGGTTTAGTATATTTAGAAAATGAAGTTCACATAAGAAAAGCAGAGGATTAGCGGACAGAATGATGGCATTTAGGAACCATGTATTAAAGAAATATGTATGAGTAAAAATATCTTTGTAACCCAGCCTGCACTTCCTCCCTTAGATGAATTTATTCCCTATCTCGAACAAATATGGGAAAGCAAAATACTTACCAATAATGGTCAGTTCCATAGACAATTAGAAGGTGAGTTGGCAGAGTTTTTAGATGTACCTTATGTATCATTATTTACAAATGGCACGCTTGCTTTATTCACCGCTTTGCAGGTATTGCGGATAACAGGAGAGGTGATTACTACGCCTTATAGCTTTGTGGCTACTACGAATGCATTGTGGTGGAATAATATTAAGCCGGTGTTTGTGGATGTAGATCCTATCTATGGAAATCTGGACCCAAACAAAATTGAGGAAGCCATTACACCGATGACAACAGCTATTCTTCCGGTTCATGTATATGGTAACCCCTGCGATGTGCAACGTATCCAGGAAATCGCTGATACTTACGGATTGAAAGTGATTTACGACGCTGCACATACCTTTGGTAACAAATTCAAAGGCCATTCTATTTTAAACTGGGGCGATTTATCAACACTGAGTTTTCATGCAACAAAACCCTATAATACCATGGAAGGTGGCGCTATTGTTTGCCAAGATGATAAAACGAAGCAACGGATTGATTATTTGAAAAACTTTGGTTTTGCAGATGAAGTTACGGTGATGGCTCCTGGTATTAACTCGAAGATGAATGAAATGCAGGCCGCATTAGGTTTATTGCAACTGAAAAACCATAAGAAAAATATTGAAAAAAGGCAGCAGATAGCAAAACAATACTGCGATGAGTTGAATGAAATATACGGAATTAATTTATTGGAACATCCCACTGAATTAGGAAATTATAACAATAGTTATTTTCCAATATTTATAGATGAAAAAGCATATGGAAAATCCAGGGATGAACTTTATTTCTATTTGAAAGAAAAAGGTATATACGGCAGGCGATATTTTTATCCCTTAATAAGCGATTTTCCTTCTTACCGTGGATTGGAATCAGCTAAAAGTGACAAATTACCCAATGCCAGAAAGCTTGCGAAAGAGGTGATTTGCTTGCCAATTTACCCGGATTTAAACAAAAGTGACATTAATCGAATAATTGAATTGATTAAAGCGTAAAATATGAGACTTGCCATAATGCAGCCCTATTTTTTCCCTTACCTGGGCTATTATGCATTAATTAAGCATAGTGATTACTTTGTGGTTTTTGATACTTCACAGTTTATTCGCCATGGTTGGATAGAAAGAAACAGAATACTAAAACCCAATGAAGGTTGGCAATATATAAAAGTGCCTTTAGAAAAACATTGTCGAAACACAGCAATTAAAGACATAATAATAAAGCACAAAAGTGATTGGAGAAAAAAAATTATTGCCCAGCTAGAACATTATAAAAAGAAGGCCCCTTTTTACGTAGAAACAATGAATCTGGTTAAGCAAATTTTAGAATTGGAAACGAATTCTATTACAAGTTTAGATGTTTATGCACTCGAAAACATTATGGATTATTTGAAAATTGTATTTAGATATGATATTTTTTCAGAAATGGAATTAGATATTGAACGACCTAATGAATCCGATGAATGGGCTCTAAATATTTCGAAAAGTTTAGGTGCAAATGAATATATCAATCCGCCGGGCGGGGAAAGTTTCTTCCATAAGACCAAATTTGAAAAAGAGAACATAAAGTTGAAATTTTTAAAAACGAATTTAAGGGAATACGATCAAAGAAGGAAAACTTTTGAGTCTGGTTTGTCAATTATTGACGTTATGATGTTTAATTCGCCAGAAGAAATAAGGGAAATGCTGGATGATTATGAGTTGGAATAATGCTATAGTGAGGTTATTTTGAGCTGGAGCTAAATGATTTTGGTACCATTTACCATGATGATTTAATTGCTTTAAATTCCGGTAGAAATGCACTTGAATATATCCTAATACAAAAATGCTATAAAAAAATTTATACCTCATTATACCTGTGATGTTACTTTGCAGACCATCAAGCGCCAAAATATTGATTATGAGTTTTATTTTTTGGATAAGGGTTTTTATCCGAAAAATGTAGCTTTAAAATATACGGAAGCTTTACTCTATGTGAATTATTTTGGGATTATGAATAATCAGGTTAAACGATTATCAGAGAAATATTCAAACCTAATTACTGATAATTCAAAGGATAGGATGCTTCATCTATTAACCCGAATTGCCAAAGAGGCTGAATCCGTCTATGCTCAATTTAAAACCAATGACCAAAAGCTGGATAATGAGACATTGAAAAATGTCCAGGTTAACTAAGAGTTAATGCATAATATACTCTTTGGAAACATCAAGAATATAAGAAAACAAACTTTTGCGTGCTACATATTTTTTTGCGTAACAAAAATAAAATAACTTGTATGATTAATGGAAATGAATACGTAGTACAAGACGGTTTATCCATGTGTAAAAGAAGGAAAGTAAGAGATACAAAAAAACTAATTGATAATAAGATATTTACAGCAGTTTATTGGCCAAAAGTAAAAGAATGCATACACGGGACGGATAATAGGGAAGTTTATTTGCAGGAAAATTTGATAACAATACCGGTTGATTTGCGATACTCTATGTATGAATTTAAAGAAACCATTTCATTTATAAAATAAAGTTATGGGTAGTAATTTTCAAAACAGGACTTCAGAATTCAAAACAAATGAAATGCTTGATATTGTAATTAAAGATTTATTCAATCTCCTATTTCCTGTTCAAAAGCAGTTACAAAAAAAATATCAACGCAACAAATACCCATTTCTTTTTATCGTCGGATGTCCGAGAAGTGGAACTACAATACTCTTACAATGGTTAGCTTCTTTAAATTTATTTTCATATCCAACTAATGTTTTGAATCGCTTTGCTTATGCTCCGTATATTGGCGCACAGATTCAAAAAATCCTTTTTGATAAAAAATTTGATTTTAGTAATGAGTTTAACGATATAAATTCGAGTATTTCATTTTCTTCGAATTTGGGTAAATCGATGGGAGCTTTATCAACAAATGAATTTCAACATTTCTTTAGAAACTATATGAATAACTTTGTCCCCAGATATTTAAATGATGATGAAATTAAGGATGTTGATTTTAAGGGTATAAAAGAAGGGCTATCATCAATTGAAGTAGCATTTGGAAAACCTTTTATAGTTAAGTTTTTTATGTTGCAATTCAATCTTGACTTGGCTTTTAAGTATCTTTCAAACTCAATTTTCGCTTTTATAAAAAGGGATCCCATTTACAATATGCAGTCTATTTTATTTGCTCGTGAAAAATATAACAATGATAAAAATGAATGGTTAGGTTTTATGCCTAAAGAATATTTTGAATTGAAGGGAATGGATGTTTATCATCAAATTGCGGGTCAGGTTTATTATACGAACAAAAGTATTAATGATGCCTTTGTAAGCATTCCAAATAAGAACAAAATTAAAATACAATATAAAGATTTTTGCAATAATCCTAAGAAATATTACCATCAAATAAAAAGGAAATATGAATATTTCGGGTACGAAATGCCAGAATTTTATGCTGGGATAGATCATTTTACCAGCGCTGATAAGCTTAAATTAGCCAAAGAAGAAAATGAGAAATTTAAACAAGCTTTTGATTACTTTCAAAACAAGTAGATGGTAAATGAAAGAATTAATTGAGAAGTATCAGAAAGTTCCGGTTATAGAATACAAAAACAAGATTAAAAAGGGTGCTGTTGTATCTGTTTGTGTGCAAACGTACAATCACGTTAACTTCATAAAGGAAAACCTTGAAGGAATATTAATGCAAAAAACCAATTTCCCTATAGAGATTTTACTTGGTGAGGATGAATCTAATGATGGTACACGTGAAATTTGTATGGAATACGCCGGAAAATATTCCGAGAAAATAAGATTATTCCTTCACTCAAGAGTGAATAATATTGAGATCAATGGCCAGCCAACTGGTAGATTCAATTTGTTATATAATTTATCAAAAGCCCAAGGCAAATATGTTGCCTTCTGTGAAGGTGATGATTACTGGACTGATCCCTACAAATTGCAAAAGCAAGTGCATTTTATGGAAGCTAATGAAGATTTTGCAATTTGTCATCACAATATGCAGGTAATTTATGAAGAAAAAAATAAAGAGCGTCATTTGTCAAATCCACCAGATGGAAACGAAGTTACTACCATTGAAGATTTGGCTTATGGAAATTACATTTTTACTGCTTCCTGTGTTTTTAGGAACAATCTATTTGGTGAGTTTCCTGACTGGTATGCAGAATGTCCCATAGGTGACTATCCCCTACATATGTTAAATGCACAATTTGGCAGAATAAGATATATCCCTGAAGTTATGGGGGGGTACAGGGTGCATAAAGGCGGTGTGTGGGAATCTAAAGATTCTATATACCGTAAAAACAAATGGGTTTACATGCTAGATCTGATGAAAAACCAATTCTCAACTAATATCAATAAACAGTTAACTGAACAACAAATTATAGTATATGAGGATTTAATACATTTACTGGGCAATCAACCCGGACAATGCAGACAATATAGTAATAAAATATTAGAAAACGATCCATTTTATTTATCAAATCTAAGATCAGAAAATTCAAGGCTTTCTGCTGTCGTGAATCAGAAGAATCAAGAACTGAATCAGAAGAATCAAGAACTGAATCAGAAGAATCAAGAACTGAATCAGAAGAATCAAGAATTAAATCAGAAGGATATTGAAATACACCAAAAGAGTCAGGAGCTGATTGACATAACATCTTCCATATCGTGGAGGATAACAAAATTTTTTAGAACCAGAATCCCGTTTATTACAAGTCTTTTAAGATTGTTGCATTTCATAAATAGTAAAGTTTTTCAGAATCAGCATTTAAGTGCTCATAGCATCGCCGGCGGACCAGCTGATCGTAATAACTACACTGAGTGGATTCAAAGGTATGATACTCTTTCTGCACAGGATGGAATACAAATTAAATCTAAAATAGATAAGTTATCGAAACCCCCACTCATTTCAGTGTTAATGCCTGTATATAATCCCAACCCGGAGTGGTTGATCGAAGCAATTCATTCGGTATGTGATCAAGTATATCCACATTGGGAGTTATGTATCGCTGATGATGCCTCTACCGATTGCAAGATTCGTCCTATTCTTGAGCGATATGCTGAAAAAGATGAACGTATAAAGGTTGTGTTTCGAGAAAAAAATGGACATATATCTGCTTGCTCGAACAGTGCATTGGAGATAGCAAGCGGTGAATGGGTTGCCCTTTTTGACCACGATGATAAGTTGGCTGAGCATGCACTTTTCTGGGTGGCTGATGCTATTAATAGAAATCCAAGCGCAAAACTATTGTACTCTGATGAAGACAAAATAAATAAGAAGGGTATCCGATCAGAACCTTACTTTAAAAGTGACTGGAATTTGGATTTGTTTTATTCTCAAAATATGTTTTGCCATCTAGGAGTCTATAATACTAAGCTTCTCAAAAAAATTGGTGGTTTTAGAAAAGGAGTTGAGGGTTCACAAGATTATGACCTAGTTTTACGTTGCATTGAGCATATTGACTCAAAACAAATAATTCATATCCCCAGAGTTCTTTATCACTGGAGGATACATAAGGATAGTACTGCCAAATCCGGGGATACAAAACCATATGCTTTTGTTGCAGGTCAAAAAGCGTTAAACGAACATTTCAATAGAAAAGGTATGGATGCTCATGCAGAGTTACTTCAGAATCTAAAAAGTTACCGAATTCGATATACCTTGCCTGATAAACCACCGCTGGTTAGCCTTATCATTCTGACGAAGAATAAATTACCATTGCTTAAAACATGTGTTGGAAGTATTTTGAAAAAGACGGCTTATCAGAACTATGAAATATTAATTATTGACAATGGTTCTGATGAACAAAAAACAATTCAATATCTTAAAGATATTCAATCTATTCCGAAAATTCGTGTTATCAGAGATGATCGTAAATTTAATTTTTCCGTTTTGAATAATGCAGCGGTGAAGCTTGCACAAGGTGAGATTATTGGGCTTCTGAATAACGATATCGAGGTTATTTCGCCTGAGTGGTTATCTGAAATGGTTAGCCACGCGTTGCGGCCTGAGGTTGGAGCTGTGGGTGCTAAACTGTGGTATCCCAACGATTTACTTCAGCATGGTGGTGTTGTACTAGGTATTGGTGGTGTTGCAGGCCATTCGCACTTAAATTTGCCACGAGGCCAACATGGCTATTTTAATCGTGCAGATCTTATTCAGAATTTTTCTGCTGTAACAGCTGCTTGCCTGATTATCAAAAAGTCAATTTATGATGAAGTTGGTGGGTTAAATGAGGATAATCTTCAAATAGCTTTCAATGACATTGACTTCTGCTTACGAATATATAAAATGGGTTATCGTAATGTTTGGACCCCCTTTGCTGAACTATATCACCATGAGTCCGCTTCAAGAGGATATGAAGATACGCCCGAAAAGCAAAATCGCTTTTCTTCAGAAGTAAATTATATGCAGCAACAATGGGGAGAATTACTTTTAAATGACCCAGCATACAATCCAAATCTTACATTACTGTATGGAGACTATAGTTTGGCATGGCCACCAAGAGTTTAAGGTATTGTAATTGAAAAATGTATAGAAAACTAAAAAAAAATATCACTACTGTCCGACTAAATTAATTCAATAAAAAAATAAAGAGGGTACTACCTGCTAAGGATTCCCCTCCATGTTGTAATATTGTTTTAGCAAAAAACTATCACAACATGGATAAAAATACGGAAATAAATTTTGTCGG
>JAIOZK010000006.1 GCA_021740625.1 Bacteroidales bacterium | reverse complement strand
TTGATAACTTCGTCCACAATGTTTTTATTTATCTGTCTCCTTTGTAATTGTTCAAGGCTATGTGAAGAGTACCTATATTTCATGGAATCATTGGTTGGTCATCGAAAAAATTGTCATCTAAGATTTTTGTCATCGAATTAATCGAATTAATCTAATTGGGGGGTGGTCAAGTTCTTCGGTCTTGTTTTATTGCTGAGAACCTTGTCTAATGCGACAGTCATGCGATATTTATTTTTTTTAATTCCTGCCTGCCGGCAGGCACGGCGTTAAATTCCTGCATGCCGGCCTTGCTCCGCTGAAGCTATGCGAAGGCGATGCAGGCAAGGCGATTAATTAGATGATAAATCTTTTAGATGATCAGTGGCGGACCAGCCGCTTATGCTCAAGGCTCTCCGCCCCGAAGTTCACCAGTAAACCAAGTTTTTTATTCGTTGCTTTCAGGTAGTTGATCACTTGGGCTTCATCCGTTGAAGACAATGATGAAGTTGCTTTGATCTCCAGGATGATCTCATTGTAGCAGATGAAGTCTGCCTCATAGTGTTTATTTAGTGTTTGTCCACGGTAGATGATGTTTAGTAGTTGTTTTTGGGCGAATGGGATGTTTTGGTTTTTGAGTTCGATGGCTAATGCTTCGTGGTAGACGGCTTCGAGGAATCCGCAGCCTAATTCATTGTGGACTTTCATGGCTGCGCCTATTATTTTGTAGGATTCATCTTTGAATAGCAGGGTCATCTTATTCGTCTAATTATTTTATCATCTAATTGATCTAATTGATCTAATTATTGCTAGCAGGTTCTTCGGGCTTATTTTGGTTGTTATAGTCCACGCTAATTGACAGGAATGTTGATTTTCAGCTATTTTTAATTCGTTTAATTAGATTAATTAGATGATGAATCTTTCTTGGGATCATTGGATGATCATCGAAGTTTTTTTTCATCGAATTCATCTAATTGATCTAATTTGTTTGTTGTTTTGTACTTCGGCAAGCTCAGTATAAATTGTTTGGTGTTTGGTGTTGAACAATTTATATTGAGCCAGCCGAAGGGCTCATGATAAACTCTGTCGAAGTACGAAACAAATTAGTTTCCTTAATCGTAATGATATTTACAGGAAACGATTTTAATTTCATCTGATGAAACTTTATAGACCAATCTGTGTTCTTTATTGATTCGCCTTGACCAATGGCCTTGTAATGTATGTTTAAGTCTTTCCGGTTTTCCGGTTCCTTTTTCTGGTGTTCTGGCTGATTCTCTTATAAGATCCGTAATTTTCAAAAAAAGCTTTTTGTCTTTCTTTAACCAATCAAGATAGTCGGTATATGCCTGTGGTGAAAATGAGATATTTCTCATCGTGAAGAATTACTTGTGTTTTTCTGCTAATTCTTTGACGTGCTCTTCAAACTCAGAAGCTGTAAAACTTATCGAAGGTTCGCTGGCTATACTTTCTTCGAGATGCTTCTTATTTGCCAGGCTGGAAGTAAGATATGTTGTTTCGTCTGTTTCGGCAGTGATCGTGATGGTTACCGACTTACCTTCGAACATTTTTTTTATTTGTTGAAGCAAGCCTTCACTCAGTTCATCGGCATTTATTTTAAACGTTGCTTGCATGATTTTCGTTTTTTGTGTATTAAAGATAGTAATTAATCATCGAATCGACTAATTTTTGATCATCGAAGTTTTTTGTCATCTAATTAATCTAATTGATCTAATTATTGCTAACTGATTCTTCGGTCTTCTTTTGGTTGTTGTAGTCCCTGCTAATTGACAGGATAGTTGAACTTCAGTTATTTATAATTCGTGTAATTAGATAAATTAGATGATATATCATCTGATGATTCATTTGATGATCTTTTGCCAGTCAATTTGCTGGTTAACTTCTTTCAGTGCATCAGAGAGCTTACCAACATTTTCTCCAATCACAATGAAATTCATCATAGCTGCATCGAAATCCCGATCGTTTTCAAATAACTCCTCTGCTGTTGCATAATCAGCAGTGTATTTCAGGATTTTTTCAATTGTTTCAATAATTGAGAGAAGTATGTAATAGTCTTTACTATGCATACATTGCTTCCTTGAGTACCAAAGGTTTAAAAACCGGTCTTATCCATTTTTTGGCGCAGATATCCACCGATCGGTTAAAATTTGCTTCCAGGTATTTTTTTAATTGCTGTTCTTTATGATAAAGGTCAGGGGTGTCTGGATCAAAACTTACCAGGATATCTATATCGCTTTTTTCTGATTGTTCATTCCTGGCAAATGAACCGAACAAACCTATTTCTGTGCAATTAAAATGGGTTTTGAAGTAATGTTTGTTTTCTTTTAAAAACTTCAATATTTCAGCAGATGACAGCATTTGTTAATGATTGGTTTCTAACAAATTTAGTGAAATTTTGTGTTTGTTGTTGACATTGATCATCGAAAAATTTTTGTCATCGAATTAATCTAATTGATCTAATTATTGCTACCTGGTTTTTCGGTTGTTTTGTTGTTGCTGTGGTTCTTGTTAATTTTCAATAGCATGTTGTTGTCAGCCAATAAAATAATTCGTTTAATTCCTGCCTGCATCGCCTTCGCATAGCTTCAGCGGAGCAAGGCCGGTAGGCAAGGCGATAAATTAGATGATTGTCATTAGATGATGGTCATTGGATGATTTATTTCATGAGTCCGGGATGTTTATTCCAGATCCAATCGACAACTTCTTTCTTCAGTTCAGATACAAAATCTAAAAGTTCATCCGCTTCTTCATGTGAAACCCCGCCTGCATAATCGTATTCCAGGGTGTTTCTTTTTACCCTGCAGGTGTCTAAATAGTTGGCATCTTCTTCTTTATTAGTACCCAGAATCAAAGGCATGGATTGGATGGTCCTGTAATGTGCCAGGTTTCTTTCCGGCCTGAATCCTTCTGCATACAGCAAAATCGTACATAGTTTTAATGCAGCATTGTAAGCAATTCCAAACCTCCAATCGGGTGAAACCTTCCTGTAGTCAGCATCCTTGATATCACGTTCAACAATCTCAAGAAGATTGTTTATCTCTTGTGCACTGCTTTTGTGATTTCTAATCCAACGATTATTTAACCAGTCCTGTAAACTCACTTTCCTTGCCGACAATAAATAATTTTGGAGAATCTAGGAGATTTAAAACAAAATGATCCTTGTTATATATTCTGCTTTTAAACTCTTTTAGCGTCATGGTGTGTGGGTTGATTTCCCGTTGGAGTGTTACAGAGGGTTCTTTGATCAGTTTGCTGATCTCCCGCAGCCCGGTTTCACCAATAATAAAAAGATCAATATCACTATCCTTATTCGTTTTACCTGAAGCAAATGAGCCGAAAACAAAAGCGAAGTCAATATTTATTGATGATAAGGCATTTTTTAAAACATCCTTCAATCCGGCTGTTTTTAGAACTATATTATGAATTTCATTGTAAAGGGGATGGCCTGTGTTTGCCTGGTAATAGTTTCTGTTACTATCAATGCGCTTGTTAATTAGTTCCAGCGATTCTAAATTTATTAATTCACGCCGGATGGTTTCAACTGTAAGCCCAGAAATTCGTTGTATTTCTCGCAGGTGAATTTCGTTCTTTTGAAGCCCGAACAATATTTTAAAAATGTTTGCCCTGGCTTTGGAGGAAAATATTTTTTCTAATGTATTCACTTTGAGTGTCTGTTATTTACAGACAAATGTACTAAATTAGCAGACATCAGATCCAACTAAATTTTGTCATCGAATTAATCATCGAAAATCTTTTATCATCTAATTGATCGAATTGATCTAATTATTGCTACCTGGTTTTTCGGTTGTTTTGTTGTTGCTGTAGTTCTTGTCAATTGCAAAGTCCATCATTTGATCAGCTAAAATAATTCGTTTAATTCGATTAATTAGATGATAATATTTCTTGGGATCATTGGATGATCATCTGATGATTTTTGTCATCTAATTAATCTAATTGATCTAATTGGGGCCCTTCGGCTTTGCTCAGGACAGGTTCTTCGGTCTTCTTTTATTGCTATAGTTCCTGTCAATTCTCGGTTCATGGATTATCAGCAAATAAATAATTCCTGCCTGCCGGCCTTGCTCCGCTGAAGCTATGCGAAGGCGATGCAGGCACGGCGTTTAATTCCTGCCTGCCGGTAGGCAAGGCGATTAATTCGATGATGAATATTTCTTGGGATCATTGGATGGTCATCGGATGATTTTATCATCTAATTTATCCAGAATATCTGTTATGTTGAGGTTCATTTTGGAGAAAGCAAACCAATTCTTTCCTAAGTCTTTCAATGAAGCGCCTATGTGGTAAATATTTTTTTATCAATAAGAATAATGGAATTTTTGGCAGATTTAACCAGTTCGGCAACAAATTTCCATGCGTCAAAAATTTGTCCATTGAAGAATATCCCCTCATTAGCCGGAAGATTAGTATTAATCAGTAAATCGAATTTATCATCATGTTCGTCCAGCTTTTGTTCTACTTTATTCAATCTGCGACTTATAGAATAACCGGTTAATAAAAAGTCCCTTAATATATCATTAGCCCAACGACGAAATTGAATACCTCGTTTTGATTTTACGCGATAACCTACAGAGAGAATCATATCCAAATTGTAATGTTCAACCTGATAGGTTTTTCCATCACTTGCAGTTGTCGCAAATTTTGCGATAACTGGAAAATCACTTAACTCCTCCTTAAGTGCATTATTAATGTGCTTACCAATTGTTTTGACATCACGATTAAAAAGATCAGCAATTTGATGTCGATTAAGCCAAACTGTTTCATCTTCCACACGTACATCTATGGTCGTGGATTGGTCGTCAGGCTGATATAAGATTATTTCTTGTTTGGGCAAAGGTTGTTGATTTGTTTAATCCGCCTTCGCGTTCGCTTCGGCGTACGAGAAGCAATGGTTTAATTCCCCGATGCTCTGCATCGGAATAATGGTTCCAGGGTTCTACCCTGGGGTAAATACCTTTTATTTGATATTAAGTATTATTAGGCATATTTTCAATTATCTGCCAACTGGCAGCTCCTGAAAGCTGGGTTTCATTGAATTTGTTGTTTTGTACTTCGGCAAGCTCAGTATTAATTATTTATTGTCATTCATCCAATCAATCATTCACTCTTACATCCAGCTTCGCCTGCTCAGTCCCGGGGGTAATTGGGCTGGGGGCAAATTTAGGGCTTTCGAATTCAACTAATTGTTTTTTTCATCGAAGTTTTTTTGTCATCTGATGATTTTTTTGTCATCTAATTAATCGAATTGATCTAATTTGTTTGTTGTTTGTTGTTCGTTGTTCGTTGTTTTTTATGCTGCACCGAACACCGAACACCAAACAATTTATACTGAGCTTGACGAAGTACCAAACTCTGATACAGTTACTTATTGATTAGTTGTCATTCTTCAGGTATCGATCTCTTTCATCAAGCAATACCCTCTTTATTTTTTCAAGACTCAGATCATTTTCGATGATCATCTCTGGCCAATTTTCGGAAATGATATCTTCAAAATAGGTCAAGCTTTTGATCGCATGAAATTCATTTCTGCTTTTATATTTCTTGCGATAAAAAGAGATGAAATCAGCAAAGATGCCTTCGATAATTCCTTTTAAAGTGTTGGTGTGGCTGTATTGGGTTTGAAAAGTGTATTCCTGTTCGAGATATTCGAGTGTTTCTCTGATGTCGAAATTTTCTCGGGTAAAAAAGTCTATGTCAACCGATATCCTGTGCCCAATTTGCAATGCCAGGGCTGTTCCTCCAACTAAGACGAAGCTTTCGAAGAAAGAATCGGCCTGGAGTCTTTGTATCAAATCCAATGTTGTCTTGCTGACTGTTTCCCGGTGTAACATTTCAAATCTTTTTTATCTAGGTCAAAAAAGCTTTGGACAAAACTCAGGGTTTTCGGATCAAGATAACCCAGGCTTTTAATGGATCGTTTTATTTCTTCATGGCTATAGTGATTCAAAAGAAATTTAAATTCTTCAAGATTTCCCAGTGATAATACCCTTTCAATGATAAGTTGCTTATGTGCATCCAGATCGACTGATCGGGTTTTTATATCCCAGAATAATTCTTTGCGGAGTGGTTTCATTTTATACTAAAGGTACTAAGTTTTTTGTCATCTAATTGATCTAATTTGTTTGTTGTTTTGTGTTTGGTGTTGGTCTGCGAATTTTCGGAATTAAATTTCCGGCTTCTAACTTCTAACTTCCAGCATCCGGTTTCCTACAGCTCCGCCCCCTCGCTCCCATATTCACCGGAGCTAACAGGCTTGCTGAAACGCAATGTGTCAGCAGGCTGGATAAAGAATGAGTAGCAAATTTACTCATTATTTTGAGTTTGTCAAGTTAATGTTGTGTTAAATTGTTTGGTGTACGTTGTTTGGTGTTTGTTTCGTTGTTTGTGCTCTGAACACCAAACACGGAACACCGAACACCGTATAATTGGTTAAATTCGATTAATTAGATGATGAATCTTTCTTGGGATCATTGGATGATCATCTAAGATTTTTGTCATCGAATTAATCTAATTGATCTAATTGGGGCCTTTCGTCTTGAGTTTATCATGAGCCTGTCGAATGGCTCAGGACAGGCCCTTCGGCTGGCTCAGGACAGGCCTGTCGAATGGCTCAGTATAAATTGTTTTGTATTACGCCAAAGCGGGTTTCATTGAATTTGGTGTTTGAGCTTAACCATGAACGCGGACAGATATTATTCTTTTTTCCTGTACTTCATTGCCTGCTCACTTACCTGCTTTACGGATTTATTTTCCCACAGAGTATTTTGCCAGCTTGTATAGTCAAAAGGTTCTTTGAGTAAAAGTTTTATAAATCTTTCTGCTTCAACATCACCCAGTTGTTCAATAAGTAGTTTTACTCCCTTTTTCTTTATTTCAGCATCTGTTAACATTTCTTTTTTTCCTCTATTATGTTTATAAAATCGACCGGATTCAAAACATATAGTTGTTCAAATTTACCTAATTTTTTTATCAATCCCCGGTCAGTAGTAATAAAATACTTGCAATTGAGCTTGATGGCGCAAGAGATATGCAGTGCATCTTTTGATTTGATGCCTTTTTTCTTAAGTTTTTCAGCCCGTTTTATTATTTCTTCCGATGCATCAATATCTGAAACTGCATGTTTCTTCCAGTTGCCAATTGCATCTTTTCTCTCAGGGAATGGATTTGCACTATTTTCATAATCCAGGATATATGACCAGGTCAAAGTTAGATTTCCTTTTATAATTTGTTCCTGAATATGAATTTTTGCTTCAGTTTCGATTCTAATCCGGATTTGACTTTGGTCGTCAAAAGGACGGTTAAAGCTACAATTATCCAGATAGATCAACATTTTTTCCATATTAATTATTAAATAAGCCAGTCATTATTTCTCAATCACCTCTTCCTAACGACTTTTGTGTTCATTTCCCGCCTTGCGTGATAATTCCCCGCTTTAAGCGGGACAGGCCCTTCGGGTCTGTTTTGTTGCTAAAGTTCCTGTCAATTCTCGGGTTCATGGATTATCAGCAAATAATAATTCGTTTAATTAGATTAATTAGATGATGATTCATTCCTGAGATTATTGGATGATCTAATTGGGGCCCTTCGTCTTCGCTCAGGACAGGTCCCTTCGTCTTTAGTTTATCATGAGCCCTTCGGCAAGCTCAGGACAGGCCCTGTCGAATGGCTCAGGGCAGGTACTTCGGTCTTCTTTTATTGCTATAGTTCCTGTCAATTGTCAGGTTCATGGATTATCAGCGAAGTCATAATTCGTTAAATTCGATTAATTAGATGATGAATCTTTCTTGGGATCATTGGATGATCATCAGATGATTTTTGTCATCTAATTTATCTAATTAATCTAATTGATTTGTTGACCAAAACGATGATTGCAATAGGATTTCAAGTCATCCTGGATACCTGAAAGGATCGCGGTTTGTTTTACGAGTTCATTCAGTCCTTCTATGATCTCTTGCCTGTTAAATGGGTACTCGTGCGTTACCTGGTTGCGGGTTTCGCGCAGGATCAACCATTGTTGCTGGTCTTTCAGGATCTCTAATTTTTCCAGCCGGTTAAGGATATCAATAAAGGCCATATTTTCAACATCTTCTTGCAGGCCTTCCAGGATCAGTCGAAACAATTTTTGACCGATGGTATCCTGCAGTTTTGTAAAACGATAGATCAGCTGATCGGTATAACTGATCTCTTCAGCAGATAATTGATCATACAAGTCCGGTGTTAAAGGAAATTTTGCGCTTAGCCTGTCAAAGGCAAACTGCATTCTCTGGTGGTGCATATCACATGCTGCAATCGTTTCTTTAAGCCTGTTATTGAATGATGCATCCTTCATAAGAGAATACTGGATTGTTTTATCGATTGAATAAAATCAGCATTATCCGACTGGGATCTGTCAAAAACAATATCGATTTTTCGTTCTCCAAGTTGCTTTTTAAGATCAACCAAAAAAGATAGCTTTTTGCTGTACAGCATTTTGTCTGAACCGGCATGTATCAGCAGGTCAATGTCTCCTCCCTTTTTTTGATCATCCACTCTTGAACCGAATAAATGAACCCTTACATCCATGCCGAAATGCTTTTGAGCAGTTTGGGTGATGATTTTATGTTGTTCCTTACTCAGCCTCATTTCTGAATTTTAGCGTATTAAAAGTAGTGAATTTTTTGTTTTTTGTTTTGTGTTTGTTGTTTGTTGTTTTGTGTTATGCTGCTCCGAACAATTTATACTGAGTTTGTCGAAACACAAAACAATTTAAGCTTAGTCTTTCAGTTTTTGATTTAATTCTTCGACTTTGAGAAGTGCCTGCCTTGCATATTGGAGTAGAAGAGGGCTTTGATCCATTACTTCCCTGAATATTATGTGCAGGTCATTTACGGCATACTCATGTACAATGTCATTTATGAGTTCTTTTAAAAGTCTTGCATCTTTCGTGTTATCAATGATATTTTCTTTTTCCATAAACAGGAGTACATCGAGCCATGTACCCGCTTCACCCTGCTCCAGGAAGAAAATCATTCTGTAGAGCTTGTTAAAAAGAATATCGCATACACGGGGCGAAACGACTTGTTAAGCCTTTATAGGCATCCATTCCTTCGGGGCTGAGGTTGTCAATGGAATATTGCTTACAAATCTCTAATGATCGCTTCAACCATTTAAGCGCATTTTGTAATGATTCTGTGTGCTCTTGCAGGATTTCGATATGATCCTTGTGAGTCATATAATCAGGCTTTGTTTATAGGCATGCCGTGTGAAGGCAGTATTGGGTTTTGTGGTAATGATAATATCAATTTTTTGATTTCCGAGCCTTTCTTTCAATGCCGCCCTGATCAGCAGTTTGTCTCTGTATGTTAAAGATTTACTGATGATCAACAGGTCAATATCTCCACCCCTTGCACTATCTTTTGTCCTGGAACCAAATAAACGTACCTGTGCTTCGGGATCGAATTCTCCGATGGTATTTTTTATAATGTTTTTTTCTTCTTCTGTCAGGCGCATGGGGTAAAATTAGTTTATAATGCTTGTTTAGTCAAGTTGTGTTTTGTGTTTGTTGTTTTGTGTACGCTCAGTATTAATTATTTATTGTCATCCATCCAATCAATCATCCACGCTTACAGCCAGCTTCGCCTGCTCAGTCCCGGGGGCAAATTTAGGGCTTTCGAATTCAGCTAATTATTTTTTTATCATCTAATTAATCGAATTGATCTAATTGGTTTTGTACTTCGGCAAGCTCAGTATAAATTGTTTGTTGTTTTGTGTTAATGTCTAAAAAACAATATGTTATTGATGTATTAATCAAAACTTCGCGTCTCTGCGGCTTTGCGTGAAAAAATTCCTGCCTGCATCGCCTTCGCATAGCTTCAGCGGAGCAAGGCCGGCAGGCAAGGTGTGTAATTCGTGGACAAATATTTTTTTTATCTGGTTGATCTAATTTGTTTGTTGTTTGTTGTTTGTGTTGCTGCTCCGAACACCGAACACTGGACACCAAACACTGAACAATTTATACTGAGCTTGCCGAAGGGATCATGATAAACTTTGCCGAAGTATCAAACATTAATTTATCCAGTTGCGTGTTAACAGGAATGCCTGGCATATATTGATATTATCTTCGAGTTTATGTGTTAGCATTATGACGTCAGGGACGAGTTCCTGTATAGCTTCAGGGATATATTCATGGGCAATCTGGTTTCGTATATCACGAATTTCGAGCATAGCGTCTGCCGAGTGAATAATCTCAAGTTTTTCGGCTTTGTTGAGTATATCGATCAGGGGCATTTTATCCTCGTGTAAAAGTTCCCATAGTGTTCGAATAATTTTCTGCAGAAAAATATCGGAGGCACGGCTGAATTTGGATGTCAGTGAATCAAAAGCTTCCATTTCTTCAAATGTGTACTCTTCCTTTTGACCAATTGTCTGTGCTTTTTCAACGGATCTTTTCAGGGTTTTCAGGCTGTTTTGCAGCAGCTCCCAATTAGCTGTAAGTAGTTTAATATGATTGCTGTCTTTTGTATTCATAATTCCTCCGCCTGGCTTAAGGCAATATCTTTAAATATATCCTCCTGGTTAAAAGTGAAGTTTACGATATCTATTTTTTGCCATCCAAATTTCTTATAAAACTCAACTTTGAATTTTCTTGTATTTTGTTGTGGTATCTTTTCTTTTGTCAGCCACAATATGTCGATATCTCCCCCTTTGGCATGATCATCAGCCCTGGAACCAAAAATGTAAACTTCAGATTCGGGTGCCTGGTTTTTAAGGCCGTTTTTAATGAATTGAATCTTTTGAGAACTCAACCGCATGATTTTGCCTTTTGCTAATGCTTAGGTAAAGTTACTTAAAAAATATTTTTTGTTTTATGGCTTCGCCTTCTAAGTCCCAGGGTGGAACTGTTAAGGGGTTTGCTTGTTGGGGCAAATATAGGGATTTGTTTGTTGTTTGGTGTTAATGTCTAAAAAACAATATGTTATTGATGTATTAATCAAAACTTCGCGTCTTTGCGGCTTTGCGTGAAAAAATTCCTGCCTGCATCGCCTTAGCATAGCTTCAGCGGAGCAAGGCCGGCAGGCAAGGAGGTAAATTAGATGACGATTCATTGGATGATCCTTTTAATTTGGTCGTGTAATACAGGAATATCCTCTATAGCAACTTTCCAAATCATGGAATGTGTAACACCAAAATATTCATGTACGATGATGTCTCTCATACCGGCAATCTCTTTCCATGGAATATTATCCCATTTGGTTCTTAGATCCTCTGGGATATGCTTGGCTGCCTCCCCGATGATTTGAATTCTTCTGAGCACTGCGTCCTGTTTCTCAGATGATTTATAGAATTCAGGTTCGGATATGTCATGAGTATATTCAATGATCAATTCAGCAGATTCCAGTATATCCTGAAGATAAATTTGAATATTTCTTTTAGCCGACACTAGATTACAGCTATTTCGTTTTTGGTAAGGTAATTTTTTAATGATGGTTTAACCGCAGATCTTTCGATCAGGTCAACCTTTCTGTTAAGAGCTTCTTCCAGTTCAATTTTAATTTTTGCAAATGTCAACAGACTAATTTGTTCGTCAATTTTCACAATAAGGTCAACATCGCTATTCTCAGTTTGATCGCCTGTAGCAAAAGAACCCACAATGGAAGCCTGGTGAATCGCGTATTTGGTCAATATGGGTATTATTTTTTCTTTTATTGATTCGATGTTTTGCATATTATAAAGTTACATAATAAATTATCATCGAATTTTTTTATCATCAAATTAATCGAATTGATCTAATTTTTTATCCACGAATTACACAGATTTACACGAATGGGATTTACTAAACTTTTGAATGGGTATCCAGGATCAAATTTCCAGCTTCTAACCTCCAGCTTCTAACTTCCAGCATCCGGTTTTTCACAGCTTCGCCTTTTTTTCTGTGTCTAGTTTACCCCGCCTGCACTGTTGATTATTTTCTTAATGGAGTTTCTTGTTTAGTGCATTGTGTTTCGAGACTTACAAGGTATTTAAATTTTTCCATACCTCCCTTCAATTATTCCGGTAACTGATAAATCCTCATCCAGATCAGGCCAACGCAATCCTGTTCCTTCACAAATTAATTCAATATTTGTCAGCTTTTCAACTGGCGCATTTCTTAATTTTTTATTTAAAGTTACAGGAAACCTGATTTCTTTATGATCAGATAACATGATACAAATCTTACCATTCTCATACCAGGCTCTCACTGCTTTGAACATCAATTCAGCTACCATGTACTTCATTCCACTTTTCTTTTATAAGTTCTATATGCTCATAAACGAGTTCTTCAGCCCTTTTAATATCTCCAACTTTCATTCCTTGAGAAAAATCCAGTTCTACCGGTTCAATCCAGAATTTTGCAAATCCACCGGCTTTCCTCACATGAACATGCATAGGTTCTTGTCCTTCATTTGAATAAAAGAAAAAAACAAAACCAAATTTCCGAAAAATCTCAGGCATATGAATATTCTCAATCTAATTTATCAAACCTTCTGCTACTTACAAAGTTAATTGCTTCTTTGTGTTTTTGCAAGTTATTTTTTGTTTGCTGTCTGTCCACGATCCGATAATTCCGATAGTTATCGGGATCAAATTTCCAGCTTCTAACTTCCAGCATCCGGTTTCCCACAGCTCTGCCCCTTCACTCCCATATGCGCCGGGGCTAGCAGGGATTGCTGAAACACAATGTATCAGCAGGCTGGATAAAGATTGAGTAACAAATTTACTCATTATTTTGGGTTTGTCAAGTTAATGTTGTGTTAAATTGTTTGGTGTTTGGTGTTATGCTGCGTTAATGTCTAAATAACAATATGTTATTGATGGATTAATCAAAACTTCGCGTTTCTGTGGCTTTGCGTGAAAAAATTCCTGCCTGCATCGCCTTCGCATAGCTTCGGCGGAGCAAGGCCGGTAGGCAAGGCGATAAATTAGATGATGGTCATCTGATGATTTTTTTCATCGAATTAATCGAATTGATCTAATTATTTATCCACGAATCACAATAATTTACATGAATGATTTCACACAAAGCTACAGAGGTGCATAGCATTGGTAGATTTAGTGCTCTCATCGCTGTCTTCTCACCATCTCTTCGTTCGCTTCGTTCGCTTGGTTCGCTTGATTCGCTTGATTCGCTTGATTCGCTTGGTTCGCTTGATTCGCTTGATTCGCTTGGTTCGCTTGGTTCGCTTGGTTCGCTAAATTCGCTACGTTCGCTAAGTTCACCTCAGTAACTAACCCTCGGAATAATATACTCCAACGCCACCCCCATACTCTCCGCAATACTCTGCTTCCCTGTAAGGAGCTCAATCTGAGGATTCTCCGGCTTTTCAAAGGGAGCGTCAATCCCCGTAAAGTTCTTGATCTTTCCTTCCCGGGCTTTCTGGTAGAGGCCTTTTACATCTCTTTGCTCACAAATTTCCAGGGGTGCGTTTACGAAGACTTCGATGAAATCGTCGCGGCCGATGATGTCCATGGCCATGTGGCGGATCTCCCGGGTGGGGCTGATGAAGCTGTTGATGCAGATCACCCCGCAGTCGACAAAGAGCCTGGAGACTTCGGCGATGCGCCGGATGTTCTCGATGCGGTCTTCCTCGGTAAAGCCCAGGTTGTTGTTGATGCCGGTACGTATGTTGTCGCCGTCGAGCACCTGGGTGAGGTGGCCTCTTTTGTTCAGTTCTATTTCGATGTGGCGGGCAATGGTTGTTTTGCCGCTGCCGCTCAGCCCCGTCATCCAGATCACACAGGAGCGCTGCTTGAGGAATTTCTCCTTGTCGGCGCGGGTGAGGATCTGGTGGAAAACGGGGTGGATGTTTGTTGCTTTGCTCATATGCTTGTGAATCGTGAATTGTGAATTGTGAATGGTGGGAGGAGGTGTATTTGATTACAGATTACAGATTACAGATTGGGGGTTTGGCAATCTGTAATCTGTAATCTGTAATCTGTAATACCTATAGATGCAATCCAAACTGCCAAACCAATATCAAAACCGTCCCCACCAGGTAGATCACCGTCAGCGGTGCACCGATCCGCAGGAAGTCCCGGAAGTTATAGCCGCCCGGGCCGTAAACCATGAGGTTGGTCTGATAGCCGATGGGGGTGAGGAAGCTGGCGGCGCCGGCGAAGGCGACCAGCAGGGCAAAGGGTCGCGGGTCCAGGCCCATTTCCAGGGCCAGGGTGAGGGCTACAGGTAAAATGAGTGCCACGGCAGCTTTGTTGGTGACCAGGGCGCCCAGCAGGGTGGTGATGAGGTAAACACCCGCCATGATGCCGATGATGCCGAAAGGTTTCAGCACCCCAAAAGTAAAATGAGCCAGCCCTGCGGCTACGCCGGTCTTGATCATGGCCGTGCCCAGGGCCAAGGCCAGTGCGATGACGATGATGAGGTTGAAGTCGATGCTGCGTGCAATGTTTTTGGGTGAATTGATCTTCAGGATCATGATGAGTGAGAGCAATATGGTGAGGGAGATAAAGAGGCTCGTTAGTTTGAAAGCAGCCACAAGGATTGCCGCAATGGTGCCCCCGATCAAAAAGTAGTTGTTGAAGACATTGGGTTTGTTGAATTCTTTCACTTTGCTGATGAGATAGAATTCGTTGGTTTCCCGGTAATGGTTCCTGAAGTCATCCCCGGCCAACAGCAACAATACATCCCCGGCCATGAGCTTCACATCGCCGATTTTGCCGCTGATCTTTTCCCCGTTGCGGTGGATGGCGATGATGGCCGCATCGAAGCGGGCCCGGAAATTGGATTCTCGCACGATCTTGCCGATGAGGGTAGAATTGTAGGAGACTACCACTTCCAGCAATTCGGTATGTTCCTTTTTTGAGTACATGCCCATTTGCGAGAGTTGCAGACCGTTCTTTTCATTGACCAGTTCGGCAATGGTCTGTGTTTCCCCGGCAAAGTACATTACGTCTTCCTCCAGGATCCGGGTATTGGGTGAAACGGCGGGCAGGGTGATATCATTGCGACGAATCTCCACCAGGAACAAGCCGGGCAGATTACGCAGACCCGCTTCCTCAATGCTTTTGCCGCTGAGTTTGGAAGAAGATTTCACCCGCACTTCCACCATGTATTCGCGTTGTTTTCTGGAGAAATCTTCCAGCACATCTTTTTTATCGGGCAGGATTTTTTTGCTGAAAAATACCAGGTATAGTATCCCGATCACAGCCATGGGCAGTCCCACGTATGTAAAATCAAATATGTTCAGCGATTTAAAACCGGGAAAAACATCCTGCTCGGCCACCAGTCCGTTCACCACCAGGTTGGTGGATGTGCCGATAAGTGTCAGGCAACCGCCGAGTATTGCAGCAAAAGATAATGGTATCAATAATTTGGATGGTGAAATATTGTTCTTTTTTCCCCAGGCATGCACATTGGGCATGAGGATGGCCACCAGGGGGGTGTTGTTCAAAAATGCCGAAAAGCCGGCTACCAGGGTGGTCATCCGCAGGAGATAATTCCTGAAAGACAGATTGTCCCTGAAATATTTCCCGAACACTACATCCAGCATGGCTGATCGTCGTATGGTATCACCGATGATCAAAAGGATCACGATCACGGCTATCTGTTCATTGGAAAAGCCGCTTAAGATCTCACCGGGTGTCAGCACTCCGAAGATACCCAGCACGATCACGCCGATGGTAAACGTAAATCCCGGCCCCACCCAGTTGAAATAGAGGGAGAGGATGATGAAGAGGATGACGAGGATGACGATGGCTTGGTCGAGGGTCATGTGTTAAGTGCTGTTTTTATTACAGATTACAGATTACAGATTACAGATTACAGATTACAGATTACAGATTACAGATTGCAGATTACAGATTGGGGGTTGCTTGTTAGAATTTTCTTCCTTTGAATTTACTGTTTTTTAGATAATTCATAAAGCCAGAAATGGATCTTCCCAGCAGAATGGTTTTTTCGAGCAGTAGTTCTAATTGTTGCTTTTCTATATAGCCAAAGTCATGAGCCCTGTAGCTTTGGGATCGGGTTTCGCCGCAGGAACCTTTGGCAATGCTCAGGAATTGGATGAATTCTTTTGTCCCGTCTCTTTCGTATCCCTCTGCTATATTGTCCATAACCGAACCCGATGAACTCATTATCTGGCTTTTAAATTTGTAATCTTTTGAAAAAGGTTCTCTGGATGTGATCCTGAAAAGAGTCTTGCATAACTCCCTGGCTTCCTGCCATATTTCAAGATCTTCAAATCTATTAATTTTCATGTTTTCTTGGTGTTTTGGTAATTATTACTGCTATTTGCTTAATCTGCAATCTGCAATCTGCAATCTGTAATCTGTAATCTGTAATCTGTAATCTGAAATCTGTAATCTGTAATCTCTAATCTCCAACCTCTACTCCCTAGGAAATACCCTCCATTCCGCCAGTTTCTCCAAAATCCCTTCCACATTCTTCCCGTTCTCTTCCGCTGAAATGGTGATATCCGCGGAGGCGGGTTCTTCATAGGTGGAGTCATAGCCGGGCATATGCTTGAGTTTGCCTGCTTCGGCGAGTTCGTAGAGTCCGTATTTGTCGTTCTTTTTAGCAAAAGCAAAATCGGATTTGAGGTGGATGAGCTTGAAATTATCTTTTCCAATGATCTCTGCCACCTGTTGCCTGATATTTTCATCCGGTGATACGAAAGAACAAATGGTGATGATGCCCTGTTCGTTCAACATCTTGCAGATATGGGCTACCCTTCTGAGGTGTTCGGCCCGGTCGGCAGGAGAATGATCCAACTCCTTGCTGAGGCCTGAACGCACGGATTTGCCGTCCAGCAAAATGGTCACTGCACCCATGTCAAACAGTCTTTTTTCCAGACTGTAGGCCAGCTCGTTCTTGCCGCTGCCATGCAGGCCGGTGATCCAGAGGGTGCTGCCTTTTTGATTGTACCTCTTCTGTCTTTCCTTTTGACTCACCAGGGATTCTCCTTTAACGATTTTTTGTGAATCGTGAGTTGTGAGTCGTGAATAGGATTCGCTTGATATCTTGTCCAGGATCATGCCCACTGCTACGGTGTTGTGTGTGATGGGATCGATCAGGACAAAGGAACCTGTGTTGTGGTTCTTTTTGTAGGGATCGAAGAAAAGGGGTTTCACCGTGGTCATTTCCACCCTTCCGATTTCGTTCAGTTCGAAGTGATCTGCTTCGGACTTTTCCAGGGTATTTACGTCGATCTTGAAACGGACCCTGTCGATACGTGCTTTGGTATTGTTGGTGGTTTGCTTGATGTAGAACTGCGTATAGGCATCCATGGGTTTTTCATCCATCCACACCAGCATGGCCTCGAAGTGCCGTTCGATGCGGGGGATATTGTTGGGCGGTACCAGCATCTCGCCGCGGGAAACATCGATCTCCCTGTCGAGGCTGATAGTGACCGATTGGGGCGGGAAGGCAAATTCCTGTTCACCATCAAAAGTATCGATACTTTTTACTTTTGCCTTTTGCCTTGATGGTAATACCATCACCTCGTCACCCTTGTTGATCACACCGGAGGATACCCGTCCGGCGAAGCCACGGTATTTCAGGTCGGGGCGGATGACATATTGCACGGGGAAGCGCACATCCTCGAAATTCCTGTCGGAGGTTACGTGAACTGTTTCCAGGAATTCCAGCATGCTCTTGCCGTGGTACCAGGGCATCCTTTCGGATACTTCCACCACATTATCGCCTTTGAGGGCGGAAAGGGGGATGAAGTTGATGTCGGGAATGCCGAGGGAAGTGACAAAGGATTTGTAGTCTTCCACGATCTTGTCGTATACCTCCTGACTGTAATCCACCAGATCCATTTTGTTGATGGCCACCACCACATGTTTGATGCCCAGGAGGCTCACCAGGAAAGTATGCCTTTTGGTCTGTGTGATCACCCCGAGGCGTGCATCCACCAGCAGTATGGCCAGGTTTGCCGTGGAGCCCCCCGTGATCATGTTGCGTGTATACTGCTCGTGTCCGGGCGTATCGGCAATGATGAACTTTCTTTTGTTGGTTGAGAAATAGCGGTACGCTACATCGATGGTGATACCTTGTTCGCGTTCGGCTTTCAAACCATCGAGCAAGAGGGCGTAATCAATATCGCCTCCTGCATGGCCTTCCCGTTTGCTGTCGCGCTCGAGAGCAGCGAGGTGGTCCTCGTAGAGTTTCTTGCTGTCGAAAAGCAAACGGCCTATCAATGTGCTTTTGCCGTCATCAACTGAGCCTGCGGTTAATAACCTGAGCAGGTCTTTTTTTTGATCCTGGTCTAGAAATTCTTTTATATCCATAAAGTTGGTAGTTGGTTTAGAGGTTCAAAGGTTTAAATGTTCAGAAGTTCAGAGGTTTAGAGGTTCAAATGTTCAAATGTTCAAATGTTCAAATGTTCAAATGTTCAAATGTTCAAATGTTCAAATGTTCAAATGTTCAAATGTTCAAATGTTCAAATGTTCAGAAGTTTAAAGGTTTAAAAGTTGAGCGATTTTGATGCTTTTAGTTTCTGATGTATGAATGACTATCGGTTTTTATTTTTTAATGATTTAAGGTATTTCAAATAATTGATCATTTTGGCTTTGATCATTTTGGTCTGATTTAAAATAGAATCATCCTGAATATAATTCAAGCGTTTGGCAATGATCAACTGTGTTTCGAGTTCAGTCATTGAACCCAATGCAATGTATAGAAATTGTATATTTTCTTTATCTGTCTGTCTTGCCGAACCTTCAGCAATGTTAGATGGAATAGAAACAGCGCACCTTCTAATTTGATTCGTAAGACCATATCTTTCTTCGGATGGAAACTGCCTGGTCAACTTATAGATTAATTCAACCAGATCAACCGACATTTTCCAGATATCCAATGTTTCATGTGTCGCCATTTCTATTGAGCCTTTGAGCTTCTGAGCCTTTGAGCTTCTGAGCCTTTGAGCTTCTGAGCCTTTGAGCTTCTGAACTTCTGAACTTTTGAACTTCTGAGCCTTTGAACCTAAAAATACCCCTCTCGCTTCTTCTGCTCCATACTCGCCTCCTGATCAAAATCAATCACCCTCGTCGTCCTTTCCGACTTGGTCACCGTCATCATCTCTTCCACGATCTTTTCTACGGTATCGGCTTCGGATTCCACGGCACCTGTGAGGGGATAGCATCCCAGGGTACGGAAGCGTATCTTGCGCATGCTGGCCTTGTCGGCCAGTTCTTTGGGCATGCGATCGTCATCCACCATGATGAGGGCATTGCTCCATTCCACAATGGGCCGTTCTTTGGCAAAATACAGGGGTACGATGGGGATTTCCTCCAGGCGGATATACTGCCAGATGTCCAGTTCCGTCCAGTTGCTGAGGGGGAACACACGTATGGATTCTCCTTTGTGAACCCTTGCGTTGTAAATGTTCCACAATTCAGGTCGCTGGTTCTTGGGATCCCACTGGTGATAACGGTCGCGGAAAGAATATACCCTTTCCTTGGCACGTGATTTTTCCTCGTCGCGGCGGGCACCTCCGAAAGCAGCATCGAAACCATGTTTGGTCAGTCCTTCCAGCAGGGCCTGGGTCTTCATGATATCGGTATGTACCTTGCTGCCGTGGGAAAAGGGGCCCACTCCTTCTTCAAATCCCTTCTTGTTGTAATGCACGATGAGATCCCAGTTGTTTTCTTTTGCATAGCGATCCCGGAAGGCCGTCATTTCTTTGAATTTCCATTTTGAATCGATGTGCATCAGGGGGAAAGGCACTTTGCCGGGGTAGAAGGCCTTTTCGGCCAGTCTCACCATCACGGAAGAATCTTTCCCGATGGAATACAACATCACGGGGTTTTCAAATTCAGCCGCCACTTCACGGATGATGTGGATGCTTTCGGCTTCGAGTTCGCGGAGGTTGTTGAGCTTATATTGATTCATAAGTTTTGTTTGAAATTCCAAATAACAAGCACCAAATAACAAATAAGCACCAAATTCAAATTTCTAATTACCAAAACTGCTACCCTTTTGCAATGGGCTGTTTGGATTTTCGGAAATTTGATATTGTGATTTATTTGATATTTGTTTTTTGGAATTTGTTATTTATTGTAATAATCTCTATACCATTCAATAAACCGTCCAACCCCTTCCTCGATGCTCGTATCCGGCTTATACCCCACATCCGCCTCCAGGTCGGTGGTGTCGGCCCAGGTTTTGGGCACGTCGCCGGGCTGCATGTCCATCATATTCATCTTTGCCTTTTTCCCGAGCTTGTCCTCGATGGCTTTGATGAAATCGAGGAGTTTGACGGGGGAGGAATTGCCGATGTTGTAGACCTTAAATGGAGCAGTGGCTGAAGTGGAGGGATCTGGTTTGATTTTCGATTTTCGATTGTCGATTGTCGATTGTCGATTTGGGTCTGACCATCCAATCTGTAATCTGTCATCTGTCATCTGTATATCAAGTGCTTTTGATTCGAATGTTACTTTATACACCCCCTCCACAATATCATCCATATACGTAAAGTCCCGCCACATTTCCCCGTGGTTGTATACGTCGATGGCTTTGTCTTCGAGCATGGCTTTTGTGAAGAGGAAAAGGGCCATGTCGGGGCGGCCGTAAGGACCGTAGACGGTGAAGAAGCGCAGACCTGTGGTCGGTAAATCATACAAATGGCTATAGGTATGCGACATCAGCTCGTTGGCTTTCTTGGTGGCGGCATAGAGACTGATGGGATGATCCACATTATCGGAGGTGGACAAAGGCATTTTGGTGTTGGAACCGTATACACTAGAGCTGGAAGCATACACCAGGTGCTTTACTTTGTTGTGCCGGCAGGCCTCCATGATGTTGAGGTGACCGTTTATGTTACAATCCATGTAGGTAAATGGATTGGTGATGCTGTAACGCACCCCGGCCTGTGCCGCCAGGTGCACTACGCGGTCGAACTTTTCCTTTTCGAACAATTCTTTCAGGCAGTCGTAGTCTTCAAGGGCGAGGCGGATGAAGCGGTAGCGCGGATTTGTAGCCGATTGATAGAGGGTTCCATACTTGAAAGGGGAATGCTCTTGTAAAGTTTTTAGTGTTGCAGGATGAAGATTACAGATAACAGATTTCAGATTCCGGATTCCGGCCGTGCCTGCCGGCAGGCAGGATTCCGGATTGTCCGAGCCATCATTCAATTTATTATTCCCCGATGCGTCACCCTGAGCGCCTTGCCTGCCGGCAGGCAGGGAGTCGAAGGGTTTCTGCTTCCCCTCTTCATATCCTTTTAAACAATAATCTTCAAGCGAGTCTTTATGAATGCCACTAGCTTCCAGCCTTCCATACTTCAGCCCCACATCATAATAATTGTTGATGTTATCCAGGCCGACTACTTCATAGCCTTCTGCAAGGAACTTCAGGGCTGTGTGGTAGCCTATGAAGCCTGCTGTTCCGGTGATTAGTATTTTTTCCATTTTTTAGTGTGAATGGTGAGTGGTGAGTGGTGAATAGTGAATGGTGAGTGGTGAGTGGTGAATAGTGAATGGTGAATAGTGAATAGTGAATGGTGAATAGTGAATAGTGAATTGTGAATTGTCTAAATGGTGGGGTTTTTATTCTGTCTTGTTTTCCCTGTTATTTGTTTTGTAAATAATTGACGGTTCCTTTTAGAAGTTTTCTTACTGTGGATAATTGATCAAGTATAGATTCTTTGTCCTTAATGAAACCCAGATTCTCTGAAATAATAAGTTGCGTCTCTATTTCTGCAGATGATCCAAGCGCAATAAACAAAAATTGAATAAACTCTTTATCATTCTTTCTTGCAGATCCTTCTGCAATATTGGATGGGATTGAAACAGCAGCGCGCCTTAATTGATTAACTAAACCAAACTTTTCTTCTGAAGGAAATTTTACAGTGACTGAATAAATCAATGTCACAAAATCTACTGACTTTTTCCATACATCAAGATTTTTATGATCCATTTTGCAGCCTTCTATTCACGATTCACGATTCCCCATTCACTACCTAGAGTCTACCATCAACAATTCCCTTATCCAAAAACCCCTTGATATCATAAACCACCGCATTTCCATTCCGCAGCTTTTTTATATCCAGCTCCCTGAATCTGTCATGAGCAACAGCGAGGATGATGGCATCATAACCCCCCTGCTTCCCCCCTTGAGGGGGGACTGAGGGGGGTGCTATCATATCAATTCCGTATGCTTCTTTCACTTCCTCCGGATCTGCCCAGGGGTCAAACACATCCACATCACAGTCGAATTCTTTAAGCTCATTGATTACGTCGATAACTTTGGAGTTGCGGATGTCGGGGCAGTTTTCCTTGAAGGTGATGCCCAGTATGAGGGTTTTAGACTTTGCCACCTTATGCCCTTTCTGTATCATCAGCTTTACTACCTGCTGGCTCACATAAATGCCCATGTTGTCGTTCATGCGGCGGCCCGAGAGGATGATCTCGGGATTGTGCCCGATCTCCTGGGCTTTGTGGGTAAGGTAATAGGGATCTACGCCGATGCAGTGCCCCCCAACCAGTCCGGGTTTGAAAGGCAGGAAGTTCCATTTGGTACCGGCGGCTTCCAGCACCTCATGGGTATCGATGCCAAGCTTGGTGAAGATCACTGCCAGTTCATTCACGAAAGCGATGTTGATATCCCGCTGTGAGTTCTCGATCACTTTGGCTGCTTCGGCCACTTTCATGCTGCTGGCTTTGTGGGTGCCGGCCGTAATGACGGCTTTGTATAGCTGATCCACCTTCTCAGCCACTTCCGCTGTGGATCCTGAAGTTACTTTTTTGATCTTGCTAACCGTATGCACTTTATCACCCGGGTTGATACGTTCGGGGGAATAACCACAGAAGAAATCCTTATTGAACTTCAGCCCGCTGAATTTTTCCAGTACCGGAACACAATCTTCTTCGGTGGCTCCCGGGTAAACGGTAGACTCATATATAACAATGTCCCCTTCTTTCAGGATGCTGCCCACGGTTTCGGATGCTTTGATCAAAGGAGTAAGATCAGGGCGTTTATTTTTATCGATAGGAGTGGGAACAGTCACGATGAAATAATTGCAATCCTGAATAAATATTTTACTATTCGTGATGTACAATCCTTTTTCATGATCGTGGCTGTCGATCAATACAGATTGAAGAGACTTATCTTCCACTTCCAGGGTACTGTCATGTCCTTCATTCAACTCCTCGATCCGTTCTTTGTTGATATCGAAACCAACGACCGGAAATTTCTTTGCAAACTCCACTGCCAGGGGCAGACCGACGTATCCCAGGCCGATGATGGCTATTTTTGTCTCACTCATCAGAACTATTTAATTTGATTTATTTATTGTTTTTTAACCGCAAAGACCGCAAAGCCTTGTCGCAAGGTTCGCAAAGGAGTATTTGCCGGATTTATAATTTCTTTGTGGTCTTTGGGTACGACCTTTGCGCACTTTGCGGTTCGTTTTAATACAGCTCCGCCTCCTAAGTCCCATTTCCCAATGGAACCAAAAAATAAATTTATGTTTTCCCTCAGTAGCAAAAATCCCTACTCACCACTCACTTCTTTCTCAAATAAACCGCCGGTATCTCAACAAGTATACTCTGCCCGATCGCTTCCAACTCCACTTTCACGCGGTTCTTGCCCTTCAGTTCGATCAGGGAGCCTTCCAGTCCTTTCAGCGGACCGGCATGCACTTCTATGTCCATGCCCGGTTCAAACTTTTCCGGTGTGACTTCCAGATCCTCTTCGGAAGCCAACAGAAGTTTGATATTATCGATTTGTTTTTCCGGGATTTTTGCTGCTTTGCCGGCAAAGGTCACAAATTTTACCACACCGTCGGTTTGAAGTACATTCAAATATTCCCTGTCGTTTGCAATATTTACGAAAATATAAGAGCGGATCAGGGGTTCTTCTACCCATTTTTTACGGTCGCTCCATTGCCTGAGGACACGTTGCAATGGCAGATAACGGTCGATGCCTTTTTCATTCAGCAACTTATCGACCATTTTTTCGGCCCTCGATTTCGTATATACTGCATACCAGTGTTTCGGCATAGTCTGTCTTTCATTTCTGCTTACTCCTCCCAGAGCAACAAAAGCTTATCTTCTTTGTGCTCCCGGGTGTACTCGATAAATTCATTTTTATCGAATACCATATATCTTATTCTCCGGTTGATCATATTCTCGACCTTTTCGATCAGTTTGATCAGGTAAGCCTGGTTGATCTTGCCCACAAAGATGAGATCGATGATGCTACTGTCGATCCCCCTGGCAAAATCACCGCTTACAAATACTTTTTTTACATCCCCGAGTTTCTTCACCACGTTTTCCACGATCTTGTCCAGACCGATGTGTTTCATCAGGATATTTTTGATGTCGGGGTAGAGGGGATGTTTGATGTTGGCTTTGAACATTTTCTTATTGCCTTCATTGTAGGCACTTAACAAACCCGCATCCTCGAAGCGGTTCAACTCAAGACGGATGCTGTTGGTGGATTCATGGAACTCATTGGCCAGGCTCCGCATGTAGGAGCTGTTATTGCTGTTCAGGAAAAACCTGAGCAAAATCTTGAGCCGGGTCTTGGATGTGATGAGGGTATCAAGCATTCTAATTTATTTGGTTACAGGTTGCAGGTTGACTGAACAACTTGCTTCTGAACAGATTTTTAATTCCACAATTGCAATCCATCAAGGGTTTTGGTTTTAGTTGTTTTACAACATTATCGAGTAACAAAACTACTCAATAATTACTTATTTGTCAAGTACAAAGTTGGGCAAAGATATAATAAGCGGCAAGTCGGGTAATGAAATTTATGTTAAAATTGCGTTAAATGCCATTGTTTCAGTTTTCAGCCTCCTACTTCCTTTTTCATATAAAAATAAAATCCCAACCATTGCTTGGCGTCTTCGTGCCTTCGCGATTCAATTTACTTTGCGTCTCCCACAAACCGTCTTCTCATAAAATTCCCCATTTATCCCCAATTAATTCCCATACGTCCATTCTGATTTTTTTCTCCTTTTATTTCACCCTTTCTTTGTTCCCGAAAGTTAAAAACAAACAAGCGATGAAAAAAGCATTGAAAATAATCGGTATACTTGTCATTGTCGGTATCATTGCCGCATACGGTGTTTATGAATTCGTGATCAACAAATCCCATCCCGATTATGAAAAGCTCCAAGCTGAATATAGCATGCAGGTGGTTGAGCTTTACAATCAGTTCCAGGATGATGAAGATGCCGCCGGGCAGAAATACAACGGGAAGATGATACAGTTGGAAGGAACCATGAACAAAGTCGAGAGTTCGGATTCATTGCTGACCGCGGTATTTGTTTTCAACAAAGGCATGTTCGGTGATGAAGGAGTGCGCATTTCGATGCTCCCCTCCCAGCATGAAAATTTGAAAGAAATTGAACTGCCCGCAGATGTTAAAATGAAAGCATATTGCATCGGCAGCACGGATTCGGATGTGGTACTGAAAAAAGGATCCATTGTTCAGCATTAATATTTTGTTCTTTGTGTTTTCTTGGTGCCCTTGTGGCAGAAAAAATAAAAGAAATTAATTCATGACTATGGTGTTGTACGGTTTGGATTTGTATGATATTGGCTGTCAGTCTGAGCGAAGTCGAAGACTAAACCCTTACACTTCGACTGCGCTCAGTGTGACCTGAAATGCAATTATTTACTCTCAAACTGCACATCACACGTTAACGTTTAACAAAAAAAGGAAAAAGAAATGAAAAGGATATTCAGCACTTTACTCATAAGTTTAATTTTGGTTGGTGGCGCTTTTGCCCAGCGCTTTGTTACAAAAACAGGGCACATTAAATTTTACTCCGACACCCCGGTTGAAACCATCGAGGCCCACAACCGACAGGTGAACAGCGCCCTGGATATTGAAAGCGGCGATTTTGTTTTCAAGGTTCTGATGCGTGGATTTGAATTTGAAAAAGCCCTGATGCAGGAGCATTTCAATGAAAATTACGTGGAATCTCACAAGTATCCCAATGCAACATTTGTTGGTAAGATCATGAATCCGAAGGAGATCGATTTTGGCAAGGAGGGTACTTACGGAACGACTGTAGAAGGGGATCTTACCATTCATGGTGTTACCAGAAAAATTCAGGAAAAGGGCACTTTTACCGTCAGGGGTGATAAAATCATTGGCAAAGCAAAATTCAAAGTTCTGGTGGATGACTATGATATCAAGATCCCCAAGGCAGTGATTGAAAACATTGCCGAAGAGATCGAGATCACTGTAGATGTTGAATTGGATAAACTCAAAAGCTAGTATTTACCCGATAAACCAGGAATGCTTTGCAAAGGCCTGTCTTTTGATGGGCCTTTTTTGATGAAAAAGAATGCCACGAATGCACGAATGATAATATGCTGCAAAAAAAATTCGTGCATTCGTGGCTCCAAATCAAATCCCCATCATCCGCGTTCTATCTTCTCCGGATTATCCTTCAAAAACGCCTTCCACCCGCTGTACTTCTTGCCCGCATTTTCCGGTCGCTGCTGGAAATAATGGCAAACGGCAGCAGCCAGTCCGTCGGAGGCATCCAGGTATTGCGGGGCTTCTTTTATGTTCAGCAGCTTGCACAGCATGGCCGAGACCTGTTCCTTGCTGGCATTGCCTTTGCCCGTGATGGCCTGCTTGATCTTGCGGGGGGAGTATTCGAAAATGGGCAGGTTCCTGGAAAGTCCGGCCGCCATGGCCACACCCTGGGCGCGGCCCAGTTTCAGCATGCTCTGGACATTCTTGCCGTAAAAGGGAGCTTCCAGCGACATCTCATCCGGTTTGTACTCCTCTATCAGTCCGAGGGTTCTTTCAAAGATCTTCCGCAAACGCAGCGGATGATCGTCGTATTTATTTAATTTCAATATACCCAGGGTAATGAGTTCAATCTTTTTATCTTTGTTATGGATTAAACCGTAGCCCATGATTGTAGTACCGGGGTCGATGCCTAATATAATGCGGTCGGTTTTCAACATTTGATTGTTATCAATGAAAGCAAATTTAAAGAAAACATACAACTATCTGATCCGTGCCTTTATCATTCTTGCCACATGGTTTTTCCTGTATCGCCAAATTTTCGTTAAGAGAAGCCTGGAAGATGTTTATAATATTTTTCTGGAACAATTCCGGACTCCTTTGTTTTTATGGGGTGTTGTACTCGTGTTTTTATTGATGTTTGTGAACTGGGCCATTGAAACCATAAAATGGCGCTACCTGATCCGCAAGATCGAAAAAGTAAAATTTTTAAGTGCCTACGAGGCTGTATTCACGGGTATTTCGGTAAGCGCTTTTTTGCCCAATCGTGTGGGAGATTATTTCGGCAGGGTCTTCATCCTGGAAAAAGCCAATCATCTCGAGGGCATTCTCATCACCATCATCGGAAGTATCAGTCAATTTATTTCTACCATATTGGTGGGTTCCATTGCCCTGGTATTCTTTTTTCCGCTCTTCACTGATACGTCTGATTATTTTTATGGGTATCTTTACCCGGCTGTGCTGGCCATGTTGATCGTAGCCAATTTCCTGGTCCTGCTGTTTTATTTCAACATTTCCATCCTGAGCAAATTCCTGAAAAAATTTACGCGGAAAGAATGGAAGAAATTCAGAGATCACCTGAAGGCATTCTCATACTTCAATCAGCGTGAGTTGCTCAAAATTTTGATGCTGAGCATCCTCAGATACCTGGTATTCTGTTTCCAGTTTTTTCTGTTGTTGCAACTTTTCCAGGTATACGTTCCTTATTATTATTCAATGGTCCTGATACCGGTGATTTACCTGGCCATAACGGCCATACCCACAATTGCCCTGACGGAGATCGGGGTGCGGGGCAGTGTATCCATTTATATCATCGGATTGTATTTTTCCATGATCAGCACAGAAAGTCTGAACACGGATATCGGTATCTTTTCCGCCTCTTCAATGTTGTGGCTGATCAATATTGTGATACCAGCCCTGATCGGGACTTTTTTTGTTTTCCGGCTGAAATTTTTCAGAAAACACATCAACGGACATGGAAATTAATTATGCCCTCATATACCTCCTGATGCAGTTTTTCAGCATATTATACCTGCTGCTGATAGGCATTTATACCTTTGGCTGGTTTAGGCTGAAAAGGTATAAAACAGCAGGTGCCGACCCGCAAGTCTTCATCAGCATCATCATTGCCGCCCGCAACGAAGAGAAGAACATTCTCCCTTGTTTATCATCCATCCTGAAACAACATTATCCTGCCAGCCTTTTTGAAGTGATCGTTGTGGATGATCAGTCGGAAGATCAAACGGCCAAGCGTGTTGAACAATTCATACAGGAACACAAGGAATACAAGATCCACCTGGTCGGCATCCGGGAAAATGAAAGGTCCGGGAAAAAGGAAGCCATTGCCCGTGGGGTGGAAAAAAGCAAAGGACATCTTTTGCTCACCACAGATGCTGATTGCAGCATGGGACCCGAATGGCTGAAAAACATGGCAGGATTTTATGAAAAAGAAAGGCCTGCGATGATCTCCGCTCCTGTGAGCTACCATGGTGAAAAGGGGTTCTTTCAGAAAATACAATCCCTGGAATTTCTAAGTTTGATCGCTTCGGGTGCCGGCGCTGCTTCCGTGAATGCGCCCATCATGTGCAATGCTGCCAACCTGGCTTTTGAGAAAGAGGCATACCTGAAGGTCAAAGAAGATAATACCGATGAAAAATTCATGTCGGGGGATGATGTTTTCCTCATGCTGAAAATCAGGAAATATTACGGGAACAATTCGGTGAAGTTCCTGAAAAGCCACGAGGCCATTGTGCATACTTTTGCCAAAAAGAAATTCGGTTCCTTTTTGCACCAGCGGCTTCGCTGGGTGTCCAAGTCGAAAGGATACACCAACCTGGGCATCATCACGGCATCCCTCATCATATATCTTTTCAATTATCTCGTCTTTGCCGCTTTTATCCTGTCCATCTGGCTACCCGGTCTCCTCGTTCCCTCTCTGCTCATGCTGCTGGTCAAAAGCCTGATCGATCTGCCTATTTTGCTGGGCATTACATCCTTTACCCGGAAGCAGGATCTGATGATCTGGTTCCCGCTCCTGCAGATCCTTTATATCCCGTATATTTCCGTCATAGGGCTGGCCGGCAACCTGGTGCGGTATTCCTGGAAAGGGAGGAATGGCTGAGAGACTGAGAGACTGTGTGACTTGTTATATTAAATAAAAAATTGTCAAAAAGACACCAATGCGCAAAGGAACACAAAGAAATGAATTCGTAACACATTTATTTTCAGCGCTATTCCGCGTTCTATCAAACCACCGATCTGAATTGCTCCAGAAAACGCACATCATTCTCAAAGAAAAGCCTGATGTCTTCGATCTGGTATTTTACCATGGTGGTCCTTTCGATGCCGATGCCGAAAGCAAAACCGGTATATTTTTCGGGGTTGATGTTGCAATTGGATAAAACATTGGGATCGACCATGCCGCAACCCAGGATCTCTACCCAGCCCGTATGCTTGCAAATCTTGCATCCTTTTCCTCCGCAAAGGAAGCAGGATACATCCATTTCGGCAGAGGGTTCGGTGAAGGGGAAATAGGAAGGCCGGAATCTTACCTGAACATCCTGGCCATAAAACTCTTTCGCAAAATAATAAAGGGTTTGTTTGAGGTCTACGAAGGAAACATTTTCATCTACATACAAACCTTCTATCTGATGGAAGATGCAATGGGAACGTGCTGATATGGCTTCATTCCTGAAAACCCTGCCCGGGTATATCTGCCGGATGGGCGGCTGGGTTTGTTGCATGGCCCTGATCTGCGCTGAAGAGGTATGCGTGCGCAAAAGGATGTCCGGATCTTTCTCTATGAAGAAAGTATCCTGCATATCCCTGGCCGGGTGATCTTCGACAAAATTCAGGGCGGAGAAATTGTGCCAGTCGTCTTCAATTTCCGGACCTGTATACACCGTAAAACCAATCCTTTTAAAAATATCGATCATCTGGTTCCTGACGATGGAAATGGGATGCCGGCTGCCCGTTGGCATGAAATCGGCCGGCAGGGTAAGATCAATGTCATCGGTTAACTGATCGGATTTACGATCGACAGCCTCTTTCAGCTCCCTGTACTTCTGTTCGGCTTTTTGCTTCAGTCCATTCAGGATTTTTCCGAACTCTTTCTTCTGTTCGGGAGGGATGTTCTTGAATTCACCAAAGAGCGAGGGGATCACTCCTTTTTTTGTCAGGTATTTCAGCCGGAAAGCTTCCGCCTGTTCGGGCTGCTCTGCCCGGTATGCTTCAATTTCGGCTTGTATCTTTTCAATTTTATCTTTCATGCGTAAATTTTAGCTCCTCTGATGCCCCGGCATGGAGCTATCACCGGGATTGGCTGATATTTGTTGTTACTCTTCTATGATTTCTATTGTCATGGTAACATCCTGCAAGGGTTTGTTACCTCTCTTTTTATTCGTCTCCACGGCAGCAATCTTGTCTACCACATCGAATCCTTCGACCAGTTCCCCGAAAACGGTATAATCCCCGTCAAGGTGGGGAGCGCCGCCAATGTTTTTGTAGGTTTCACGCTGTTCTTCGGTGTAGGTATTGTCATATTTTTCGGCCATGAAGTCAATTTCTTCATCGGTAAAGGTTCTTCCATCAACGATATAAAACTGGGAACCGGATGAACGTTTTTCAGGGTTCACGCGGTCGGGGGTTCTGGCAGCCGCCAGCGCTCCTCTTTTATGGAAATATTTGGGTACGAATTCGGCTTCAATGGTATACCCGGGATCAGGTCTTCCGTCGGCATTTCCACCGCCCTGTATCATAAAACCTTCCATGATGCGGTGAAAAGGAGAATCTTCATACCATCCTTCCTTCACCAGCTTGATAAAATTATCCCGGTGAAGCGGTGTTTCATTGTAAAGTTTCAGTTTCATGTCTCCGTAATCGGTATGAATTACCACCATTTTTTCATCCTTGTTTTTCTGTGAGCAACCGCTAAAACTGATACCGGTAAACAGGATTATCATTATGAATGCTATTCTTTTCATGTACAATTTCTATTTCATTAAAAACAAGATGCAAGTATACGAAATTAAAGAAAAATGAGGAAATCAGCGCTTTTTTCTTTTCTCCAGGAAACAGGCCCTGCACAAGGCTTCATAGCTTTCTTTTTCACCGAGCATGACCAGGTCCTCAGAACCGGAGAAACGATGTGTGAAATTGGCCAGGTTGCCGCAGTTCATGCATATTGCATGTACTTTGGTAATGAATTCGGCAGAGGCCAGCAATTTGGGCATGGGACCAAAAGGTTGCCCGTTGAAATCCATATCCAGGCCGGCCACGATCACCCTGACCCCCTGGTTGGCCAGTTCATTGCAAACGACCGAAAGTTCTTCATCAAAAAACTGGGCTTCATCAATTCCTACCACATCAAAATCGTTTGCGTACAATATGATCTGGGCGCTTGTTTCAACCGGCGTTGAGTGGATGGCGGATGAGTCGTGAGAAACAACATTCTCCTCATCGTATCGTTTATCCATCTTAGGTTTGAAGATCTCAACATTTTGCTTTGCGATGCGGGCGCGGTTCAGCCGGCGGATCAGTTCCTCGGTTTTCCCGGAAAACATGGATCCGCAGATGACCTCTATCCAGCCACTGCGATTCGGATGTTTGGATTTTTCTAAAAACATTTAAAACCGGAAAGCTTAATGTTTTATATCTTTGATTAATGTACAAATTTAATTATTTCATCAACGCAAATACAGTAATCACAGGATGAATATCAGCATTTTGAAGAAAGAAATTTCCAATACCCTGGAAGCACTTGCAGAACAAACGGAAGTCATTTTATCCCATGAAGGGCGAATTCCGCAGATCGAAATGGATATTGCCATGGGAAATATCCGCAAGCTTTATGAAGATTATTATACCCTGGACAAGGAAAACAGGGCGGGCAAACATCTTGCAAGTGAGCAGAAGCTTAAGCCCGAAAAGCAGGAAATAAAGAAGGAAGAACATGCCGTTTCACACAAAGAAAAAGCAAGTGAAGTTCCTGAAGAAAAAACACCAAAAACCGATCCGCAGGAAAATAAACCTGAGCCAACCCGGGAGCGTACTCCACCACCGGTAACGGAAAAAAAGAAAATAGCAGCGGAAACCGAAGAAAGGGAAAAACCTGAAGAACCTGAGGCCAAAGCACCGCTGGCCAAGAAAGAACAACCTGCACCGAAACCTAAACCTGAAAAGGCAGCTCCCATTGAAAAATCAAAAGATCCGGTGCGCACTGCCGATCTGTTTGCAGAGAACAATGCTACACTCGCGGATAAATTCAGGGATGAAGGTGATGCCAGTCTGGGTGCCCGCATGCAGAAAAACAAGATCACCGACCTGAAAGATGCCATCGGCATCAACGAAAAATTCCTGTTTATCAATGATCTCTTCGATGGCAACATGCAGGATTACAACAATGCGGTTGAAAACATCAACAGCATGGGTACCCTGGAGCAGGCAAAATCAGTCATCAGCAACCTGGGTGAAAAATATAAATGGGATGTGAAGCCCGATGCAGTCAATCATTTCATGTCTTATGTCGAAAGAAGATTCAGTGATGTATAAAAATATTTTCCTGACCGGATTGTTGATTTTCCTTTGCACAGGGCTTTTTTCCCAGGATGTTGACTATGCAAGAAGCACAATAGCAACCCTGGCCTCAGAAAAAATGCATGGGCGTGGTTATGTTAAGAAGGGCGAACTCAAAGCAGCGAAGTTCATCAGGGATGAATTTAAAAATGCCGGCCTGAAACCGCTGCTTGATGATTATTTCCAGGAATTTGATATCAACATCAATACCCTGCCTTCAAAGATTGATCTTTCAATCAATGGCAAAGAATTGAAAGCCGGCACTGAGTATATGGTCTCTGCCTCATCCCCATCCATAAAAGGTAGTTTTGAAGTGATTTATTTTAATAGCGATGAAGCCGATAAAAGGGAGTTGCTGGATTTTTATGCAGAAAATGATCTGTCGGATAAATTTCTGCTTGTAGCGGGAAAGCTGAAAGATTCCATATTCAAATACAGACCAGAAAACCTGGCGGGTCTGCTCCTGTATGCCCATAAAAAATTAATATGGCGGGTATCGGATGCTTATCAGGTAAGCCCTTTTCCGATCCTTTACCTGAAAATAGAGGTTGCTCCAGAAAAAATACGGGAAGTGGATATAAAACTGAAATCAAAATTTATAGAGGATTATGAAACCCGGAATGTAATGGCATATGTTCCCGGTAAAAAAAATCCTGAAAAGTTCATCTTTTTCACGGCGCATTATGATCACCTGGGCCGGATGGGCAGGGATGTTTATTTTCCGGGGGCCAATGATAATGCCAGCGGTACTGCTATGATCATGGATCTTGCCCGCCATTTCAGTAAAGAGAACAACGAACCCGATTATTCTGTTGGCTTTATTGCTTTCGGTGGGGAAGAGGCAGGTTTGTTGGGATCACGCTATAGTGCGGAGCATCCCCCGACTGATCTGGAAAATATTGCTTTCCTGGTCAACCTGGATATGGTAGGCAGCGGAAGCGACGGCATTACCATCGTAAACGGCAAAGTACTCCCCGATGCCTTCCAGGCCTTCAAAGAGATCAATGATGAAAAGTCCTATTTAAAAAGTGTGAAAGCCAGGGGTGAGTCCTGCAACAGCGATCATTGTATGTTTTACAAGCAAGGTGTTCCGGCCGTTTTTATTTATACCAGGGGGAAAGAATTCATGGAATATCACAACCCGGATGACCGGGCCGACAGGCTCCCGCTGACAGAATACGAGGACCTTTTCATGCTGCTTGTTGATTTCGTTAACAGCTTTTAGTCATGGGAAAACTCTACCTTGTTCCTACACCCATCGGAAATCTGGACGATATGAGTTTCAGGGCCGTTCAGGTATTGAAGGATGTTGATTTTGTCCTTGCCGAAGATACCCGCAACTCCGGAAAGCTGTTGAAGCATTTCGGGATATCAACTCCCATGTTTTCTCATCACCAGCACAATGAACATAAATCTGTGGCCGGTGCAATTCAAAAGATACAGGAGGGAAATGACCTGGCGCTGATCAGTGATGCGGGCACACCCGGAATTTCTGATCCCGGCTTTCTGCTGGTCAGAAACTGCATAGAACAAGACATCGAAGTGGAATGCCTGCCGGGTCCTTCGGCTTTCCTTCCGGCGCTTTTGCTGAGTGGCTTGCCCTGTGATAAATTTCATTTTGAAGGTTTTTTGCCCCACAAGAAAGGCCGGCAGACCAGGATCAAAGAACTGGCAGAAAAAGAATGCACCCTTATTTTGTACGAGTCACCCTACAGGATTGTCAAGTTGCTCGAGCAGGTCAATGAATTTATGGGCAGCCGGAGAAATATGTCCATCTCCCGCGAACTCACCAAAGTATATGAAGAGACCATCCGCGGAACGGCTCAGGAACTGCTGGAGATCTTCAAAGAAAAAAACATCAAAGGGGAGTTTGTAGTCGTGATTGAAGGCAAGTCCTGGTGAGTGGTGAATAGTGAATGGTGAGTGGTGAGTGGTGAATAGTGAATGGTGAATTGTGAATGGTGAATTGTGAATGGTGAATTGTGAATGGTGTGTACAATTATCACGGCCTGTAATATATTCACGTATTCATGGATTTTCCTCGAAAATCTCATCAAATCCTGTGACAATTGAACAATCGAACAATCGAACAATTGAACAATTGAACAATTGAACAATGAAACAATGAAACAATGAAACAATGAAACAATGAAACAATGAAACAATGAAACAATCGAACTGTAACATCTCACCGGTTTAATCGTCTAATAATCAAAACAAAAGTTCTTTTGATCATTGTTCGTTGTTGAACACTTTTGTTGTAAAAATGAACAGTTTATCAATTCAAGATAGAAATTAACCGACTGTTTATTAGCCATTTAAGAATTTGGCATAGCATTCGTTCATTGATTATCAACTAAAAAACTCCCGGATTATGAAAAAGTTAATACTGCAAATCATCGTATATACCACCCTTGCCGTCTACCTACCGGCTTCCAATCTTCCTTTTATTCTAAACGAAGAAGATAATGTTCCGGATATTCCTTTTGATACCAAAAAAATTGCAAGTCATTATCTTGTGAACGCTGATGGTGACGATAAAAAGCTGGAGGAGGAATCCTATGTGGATGACATCCCTTTCAATACCCAGGCGATTGCTTCTGATTACCTGGTAAACAATACAGACTTGGAACTGGAAGAAGAAGACAATGTGGATGATATTCCTTTCAACACGATTTGCTATTTAATTGACAAAGTTACTTTCAATGATGTACGGGCAAAATACCTGGACAAAGAGGTATTCAGGCTGATTTTGCAGTTGCCCAATAATGAAAGGTTTACATTTGTTCACCCGGAAGACTTTACAAAGAGTTTTATGGAATGTGTACTAGAAAAACCAAAAATGGATTTCAGGACTTCCATCAAAGATATTCAGCACAAATTCCCGCAAACAATGCTTCACTAAAAGGTAAGATTTTGTGTTGGATTATTCATTTCGCGCTTCAAAAAATCCCGGTTTATCCGGGATTTTTTATTTTAGTAAAAAACTAAAGTAAATGGCATATACTTATCAATACCCACGGCCATCGGTAACGGTGGATTGTGTGATCTTCCTGAAAGAAGATAATGCACACAAAGTCCTGCTGATCAAAAGAGGCCGTTACCCTTTTGAGGGTCAGTGGGCTTTTCCGGGTGGTTTTGTGGAAATGGATGAAACACTTGCAGCCTCCGCCCGGCGTGAGCTGGAAGAGGAAACGGGCTTGAAAAACATTGAACTTGAACAAATGTATACTTTTGGTGATCCGGGCCGGGACCCGCGCGGTAGAACGATTGCCGTGGTACATTACGGATTCACCCATCCCGGTAATGCAGCCGTTAAAGGCGGGGATGATGCCAGCGAGGCCAGGTGGTTCGACCTGGATGATCTGCCGGAGCTTGCCTTTGATCACGATAAGATCATGAAAATGGCCATTGAAAAATTAATTTGATTCTTATGTGTGGAAGATACCAGATGTCGGTGCAGGAAAAAGATATAAGCGTTCGCTTCAATGTTGAAGTGTATGAAAAGTTATACAGGCCTTCATACAATTGCGCCCCCTCCCAAAACCTCCCGGTGATCTCTAACCAGCAACCGGACAAACTGAGTTTTTTCAGGTGGGGATTGATCCCTTTCTGGGCAAAGGATATGAAGATCGGATACAGGATGATCAATGCCAAGGCCGAAACCATCGACCAGAAGCCTTCTTACAAAAACCCCTTCAAGCGAAAAAGATGCCTGGTCATCAGCAATGGTTTTTATGAATGGAAAAAAAATGGAAAAGAAAAAACACCTTATCGCATTTTCCTGAAAGATGAAAAGCTGTTTTCTTTCGCGGGGATCTGGGATACCTGGAAGGACGCGGAGGACAGGGAGGTCAATTCCTTCTCCATCATAACCACAAGTCCCAACAAGCTCATGGAAAGAATCCACAACCGTATGCCGGTGATCCTGGATGAAACAAGCGAAAAAACCTGGCTTGGGGAAAATGATCCTGCCGTGCTCAAGGAGTTGCTGAAAGCTTACCCCGCCGACAAAATGCTGGCATATCCCGTTTCCAGGGCAGTCAATTCACCGGTGAATAATTCAGAAGCGCTGATTGAACAGGAAGGGGATTTGTTGCAAGGATGAAAAGAAGCAACAAATGACAAGTACCAAATGACAAATAAATAACAATTTCTAAATTTTCAAATACAAAACAGCATTAGCAAAATATATAAAGTTTTGGTCAATCGAATATTGTAATTTTGAGATTATTTGCTATTTGGTGCTTGCTATTTGGAGCTTTTACATTACCATCAGGTTACATCCTCTCACATCGCTGTTATCGAACCGGCCCAGTACTTCGAAGGATCCATCGGGATTTAGCCTTCCCAGGTCCTGGGTGGCAATGAAACTGCAGGAATGAATATTGGCCAGGTCGATGATGTTGATGCCTCCCGACCTTTTTCCCTTCTGTAGCGAGAGCGGATCATTGATATCCCGGATCAGTATCTTCATCCAGGGTGGGCTTTGAAATTGTCCGTTCTCCCTGGCGTATGCCTGTGAGAGCAATTCAGTCATTCCATATTCTGAGTGAACCTGTTGGAGAACAAAAGCAGTTTTCAAAATTGCATGCAATTCTTCCCTGATCATTTCTTTTCGCCGGCCCTTCATTCCGCCGGTTTCCATCAACATCAGGCCTGGAAAATTGATTGGATATTTTTCAGCAAGTTCCAGCAGGGCAAAGGAAACCCCGATCAGCAGGGTTTTACTTTGCTTTTCTTTTTGCCTTTTCAAGGTATTGGCCAGATCATTAAGATTGTCCAGGTAAAACCCGCTGTCGGGATGTTGGCTTCTTTGAATAAATTCGTTCACCATATACACCAGCGAAGAATCATTCCTTTCCAGGTAGGAAGGCAGAAGAGCGAGGATGCAATACTCATCGACCTTGCCATAAAACAGCTCAAAGGCAGTCAGGAAGCTTTGCCGGTAAAGATCACTATCTGTTACATAATGAATGGATGGGATGCTACCACTCGTGCCGCTGCTTTTAAATTCAATTTCGCTTTTGTGATCAGTGCATAAGACTTTATGTGTCTTGAAAAATTCGATGGGCAGGAAAGGAATTTCTGTAAATTGATCAATGGCATGAGGCCGGGTTTTCAGCAGATCACAAAATTCCCTGTAGACTTTGTTTTGCTCATATTGATAATGAAATATTTCAAGGGCTGCTGCGTTAAAATCCTGTTCGGAGCGGATAGAAAATATTTGACTGCGCAGGGCTTTATGATCTTTCATATGAACAAAAATACGAAATGAGCCTTAAATTTGTACCTTAGACGAGCCCGAAAACAACTGATGAAGAAAACACAAAACATATGGATCCCGGTATTTTTAATTATCCTGCTTTTCTTTTCTTGCCGGGATGTAGAGAATTTTCCCATCGAGCCACACATCGATTATAAATCCTTCGGAACAATTCTGAGCGTCTCCAATACCGACTCGCTGGGTATCCTCAGCATTTCATTTGAAGATGGAGATGGTGACATTGGTTCCGAAAACCAGGAAAATTATTTCATCAATATTTTTCAGATGGTTGATGGTGAAATGCAAAAAGTTGAACTCCCCGATACTTCGGTAAATTTCAATGCCATCATTCCGGACCTCACGCCCAAAGGAAAATACAAAGGAATAAAAGGAACAATCGACTACCTGCTTGAGCTTTACAATTTCACCCCTTTGCTTGATTCCGATACCATTGCTTTTGAAACCTACATTAAGGACCGGGCAGGGCATCAAAGCAATGTAGTAATGACACCCAATATTATCGTTAAATAAGCCTGCTTAACATTGGCTTAACATAAACATAAAATTTTCTTAACCGGATTCGTTTCGTTGTGCTGGCACTTTCAGCTTATTTTTGCAGCAAATGAAAATAATTATGAAAGCAATTATCAGCAGCATATTATTCGTATTCCTGTTCAGCGCGGTTAGCGTAGCAGGAAATGAAAAAGGAAATAACAAGGAAACTGATGAATCTGCAGCAACAGTGTCAATATCAGGAACTATCCTGGATCAGCAGACCAGCGAGGAATTGCCGGGAGCAACTGTTTCAGTAGAAGGTACAGATATTTCTGTAACAACAGATCTCAATGGTAATTTTGAGATCAATGATCTAAAACCAGGCAGGTATAATCTAAAAGTGTCTTATATTGCTTATCAGGAAAAGAGCATTGAGAAGATTGATGCCAGGTCTCCGAATGAAAAACTTGAAATAGAGATTGAATCGCTTTAGGAATAAGTGATCGGTTTGTTTGTTTAACATCTTGAACTGAATATCATTAAATTAAAATACTGGATAAAGAGGATTTTTCAATCCGCCAGTAGGCGGACAAGGGTTTAACTTGCCTGACGCCTGCCTGCCGGCCAGGCAGGGCAGTCAGGTTCCCCGTTACTTGGGGCGCTATGTAATTTCCATTTTGATACTCCGCTGCTCTGCGGCGTGATAGTTCATTCCTCTTTTCTTTTTGATCTTAATACAGAAATCGCATAACATTAATTTAATGTTAACTCATTGTTAAGTTTATGTAAATTTGTATGGACAGGATGTGTTTTAATATTAAGTAATGCGTATAAAATGAAAAACATCAAAACACTATTGATTTTTGCTATCATCATCACCACAGGTACAACGACCTTCGCACAGGAAATTGAGCAGATCGATGGTAAATATTATCAGGACGGGAAACTCTACTCTGGCACCTATAAAGAATATTATGAAAACGGTCAGGTAAAACTTGAACTAAATATCAAGAAAGGACTGCAGGACGGTTTGTCATATTTATACTTCGAGAATGGCAATTTAAATGAGCAACGTTCCTATAAAAAAGGTAAGAAACACGGACAATGGATCACCTGGAATAAAAACGAACAAAAAACCGCTGAAGCAAATTTCAAAAATGATCTCAAGGACGGTTACTGGTACATCTGGGATGACAAGGGCAACAAAAGATATCAGATGTATTATGTGAAAGGAGAAAAACAAGGCGACTGGTACATGTGGGATGAGAAAGGGAATCTTGCCATGGAAAAGCATTATTAAGAAATACATTGATTAATATGATTACGGGGTTGAATTTTTCAGTCCCATTTTTTTTATTTCTTTACCAAAATTTCAATTTTCCTGATCAGGTAATGCAAAAGATCTATTATAATTTTGTCAATTTTTGTAAAACCAGATGCAGTGATGAAATCAGTTTTGATGATCATGTTATTCGTTCTTCCCCTAATCAGCATGACCCAGGAATTGAACCAGACCGTCAGGGGAACAATCGTTGACCAGTTCAGCAAGGAGCCGCTTCCTGGCGCCAATATCATTCTTCCGGGAAGTGAACCCTTACGCGGCACCACTTCTGATGTGGAGGGAAAATTCCGGCTGGATAAAGTTCCTGTGGGACGTATCAATTTAAAAATTTCTTACCTGGGATACAATGATGTGTCCCTGAACAACCTGCCATTGACCTCCGGGAAGGAACTTGTGCTGCATATCCAGATGGAAGAAATGGCCATACAAGCGGAAGAGGTAGAGATCAAAGCAAGGGTTGACAAAACCAGGTCGCTCAACAAAATGGCCACGGTTTCGTCCAGGAGTTTCAGTGTTGAAGAATCGCAGCGTTATGCAGGGTCGAGAAACGATGTGGCCCGCATGGCAGCCAATTATGCGGGTGTCTGGGGCATCGACGACAGCAGAAATGATATCATCATCCGCGGCAATTCCCCCATTGGCTTGCTGTGGCGCCTGGAAGGTGTTGACATTCCCAATCCAAATCATTACGGAGCCATGGGTACAACAGGAGGTCCTGTTAGTATCCTGAATAACAACCTGCTTGCAAACTCAGATTTCATGACCGGTGCATTTCCTGCCGAATATGGCAATGCAATCGCAGGTGTTTTTGATCTTAACATGCGCAGCGGCAACAACGAACAACATGAATTCCTGGGGCAGGTCGGATTCAATGGATTTGAACTGGGTGCTGAAGGCCCCATATCCAAAGAAAATGGATCTTCTTACCTGTTGAACTACCGTTATTCAACGCTTGAATTGTTCGACTTGCTGGGCATGAATTTCGGCACAGGAACAGCGGTGCCCAAGTACCAGGATCTTTCTTTCAAAATTAATCTGCCCAACACCAAGCTGGGCAACTTCTCTGTTTTCGGGATCGGGGGCATCAGTGACATTGCTTTTCTCGACAGCGAAAAGGACACCACAGAAAACAAACTGGATTTTTATGGAGGGGAAGGACTGGACCTGACCAATGGTTCGGATATGGGAGCCATTGGCATAACGCATACATTGAACATCAACAAATCCAGCTATACACGTTTTGTTGTTTCGGGAACTTATCATAAATTCCAGACACAGGTCGATTCCATCATTCCCAGTACGCATGATATCGTGCCCAAGTACCGCAATGATTTTACCCAGGTCAAACTTTTTTCTTCTTTGGAATACAATAAAAAAATAAACGCCCGACATAATTATACTGTGGGAGCAAATATCAATCAATTGAATTTTGACCTGGTGGACAGTGCATACAATGAAAATGTCGATCGATTTAATATTATCACTGATTATCAGGGCTCTACCTATTTGTTGCAGACCTATTTTCAGTGGCAATACAAGATTACCAACGAAATTACACTGAATCCGGGCATACACTGGCAATATTTCGGTTTGAACGGAAGCTCCAACCTGGAACCCCGTTTGGGCTTTCAATGGCAATATGCAACAGATCGATCCATTAGCCTGGCTTATGGATATCACAGCCAACTGATGCCTATCACCACATATTTTAATCAGGAGCAACTGCCCGATGGATCCTATGTGAAACCAAACAAGAGCCTTGATCTGTTGAAGAGCCATCATTTTGTTGTGGCCCACGATTGGAGAATCAGCCAGAATATCCGCTTGAAAACAGAAGTTTATTATCAAAAAATCACGGATGCCGCCGTAAATGCCTCAAAAGAAGATTCCTATTCGGTACTCAACCAGGGAGCAAACTTTTATATTGCCACGCCCGATTCGCTGGTTAACAAGGGAACTGGTGAAAATTATGGTGTGGATATTACCTTCGAGAAATTTATAAGCAATGGCTTGTATTACCTGTTAACAGCTTCAGTCTATGAGTCAAAATACAAAGGCAGTGATGCTGTGGAAAGAAATACTGCTTTCAATGGAGCTTATGTTATCAATGCCTTGCTGGGCAAAGATTTTGATATGAACAAGGTATTTACCAAAAGCAAAAAGAACAATACGCTCAACATTGATATCAAAAGCGTTTGGGCCGGCGGGCAAAGATATACTCCCATCAATGTGGAGGAGTCATTGAAAGAAAATCATACGGTATATTATGATGACCTGGCCTACAGCAGGCAATTCAAGGATTATTTCAGAACGGATTTCCGCATTGCTTTCCGGCAGGATGCCAAAAACCTGACCATGGAATGGGCCATAGACTTTCAAAATATATTTAATACCCGAAACATTTACAGCAGGCAATTCAATACCAAAACAGGAGAGATTTCCGAGATAGATCAACTTGGGCTGCTGGTGGTTCCGCAATTCAGGATTGAGTTTTAATCCGCCAGTAGGCGGACAAGTTTTTTCTTTTGATACCCCGCTGCTCTGCGGCGGGGTAGTTCATTCCATCTTGATGAGTTTTGCTGTCAGGAGAAATGCTATTTTTTTTAAGTTTGTTGAGATAATCCTGTCAACAACGACTTAATTGTTATAAACATGAAACGCTTGCTGTATTTGATTGTTGGAATGATGATGTGCCTTCCTGCCCTTGCTGCGAACAAACAACTCAAAAGTTTCGAGGAACTCTTGAAGGTGCTGGAAAAGGGAAAGGAAGTAAGCGTAGTTTTGCATTACGGCGACTGTGTGTTGGAATATGATGGGGAAATCCAGGAGGAATCGGTTGATGCGATCGGTGGGATGAAGATCGATGTTTTTGAATATTTCGCCCCGGGTAGTATTCGCAATGAACATGCTTTCCTGGTCGCTTCCACCAGCAAGCTCATCAAAAATCCACTGGGAGAAGGCTATGTATATAATTATGTCAAGATTAAAGTGGATGAAAATGATCAGGTAGTGGTAACAGCAGAATACATTGATCCGCTCACCTACGAAGCCGTGATGCATGAAAAATTTTACAGTGAAATAAACAATGGAAAGAATCAGGGATGCGTTTACTTTTACAAACGCAAGTAAGCTAAGAAGGAGCCTTAATTCGCATGGGAAGCGATACCTATTCAAAAAGACGTTATATTATCATTGGCATATTTGTGATCATTGCACTGATTTACCTGGGAAAGCTGTTTTCCCTGCAGGTGATGGATCACAATTATAAGCTCTTTGCCCAGGACAATGTATTGCGTTATATCACCCAGTATCCTTCCCGCGGCCTGATCTACGATCGTAACGGGAACCTCCTGGTATACAATGAAGCAGCTTATGATTTACTCGTTGTGCCCAGGCAAATCACGAAGCTGGACACCATGGAGTTGTGCAGGCTGTTACACATGGGAAAACAGGAATTTGTTGATCGTCTGGTACAAACGAAAAAATATTCATACTACAAGCCTTCCATCTTCCTGGAGCAGATTTCCAAGGAAGAATATGCTTTTCTTGAAGAAAAGTTATACCAGTTCCCAGGATTCTATGTGCAGGCCAGGACGCTACGAAAATATCCCATCCCCTTTGCAGCACATATACTCGGGTATGTGGGAGAAGTCGACCGGAAGGAAATTGATAAGGATTCCTATTACAGGCAGGGCGATTACATCGGGAAAAGCGGCATCGAAAAGACCTATGAACACCTGTTGCGTGGACAGAAAGGACTGAAAGTGGTGATGGTGGATGTATTCAACCGGGAAAAGGGATCCTACCAGGAAGGGAATTTTGACACCCTGGCCGAGGCCGGTAAAAATCTCTTTTTAACCATTGATAAAGACCTGCAATTGTATGGTGAAAAACTGATGCGCAATAAAAAAGGGAGTATTGTGGCGATAGAACCCACCAGTGGAGAAGTACTTACCATGGTCTCCAGCCCGGCATATGATCCCAACCTTTTGATTGGCAGGATCAGGACGAAGAATTTCAGAAAGCTGAGCCGCGACACCCTGGAGCCATTGTTCAACCGGCCGGTGGCAGCACAATATCCTCCGGGCTCAACTTTTAAACCCGTGAATGCCCTGATCGCTCTGAATGAAGGCGTGATCGTTCCCGAAACCAGGTTCTCCTGCGATGGGGTGATCTCCAAACCCATCAAGTGCAGCCACAATCACTATTCGCCACTTTCATTGATCAATGCCATCGAGCAATCCTGCAATCCTTATTTCTGGAATACCTTCCGCGAAATCATCGAACAGGAGAGGTTTACAAACATTCAGCAAGGTTACAACAACTGGCGTTCTTACCTGGAACGTTTTAATGTCGGGTCCAAATTCAATACGGATATTTCGAACCAGCGGAGTGGCAATTTGCCGAAAGACAGCTATTTTAACAGGTACTATGGAGAGTCGGGATGGCGGGCGCTCACCATTCGTTCCCTTTCCATCGGTCAGGGTGAGATCGAACTGACGCCCCTGCAACTGGCCAATGTATCTGCCACCATTGCCAACAAAGGATCATTTTATACGCCCCACCTCCTCAAGGCTGTAGATTCCATCGGAAATGAAGTGAACTTCTTTACAAGGTTTAACGAAACAGGCATCGACAGTTCATATTTCAATCCGGTAATTGAAGGTATGCACCTTGTTTACGAGGGAGAACATGGCTCTGCAAGGTGGTATAAGGTTAAAGACATTGAGATATGCGGCAAAACAGGGACGGCCGAAAATCCTCATGGTGACGACCATTCCGTCTTCATGGCCTTTGCACCCAAGGATGATCCCAAAATTGCCATCGCCGTTGTGGTGGAAACCAGTGGCTTTGGCTCAACATGGGCTGCACCCATTGCCACCCTGATGATCGAAAAATACCTGAAAGGTGAAATCGCCAGGCCCAGGTGGTTTGAACAGAAAATGCTTGATGCGGATTTATTAACGAAAAAGGAAGAAGGCAGTGAGGGACCGTAAGAACATATTCTACAACATCGACTGGATCACGATCCTGCTGTACCTGGCACTGGTGCTCTTCGGCTGGATCAACATCTATGCCTCGGTCTATAACGAAGAACATAATAGCATCTTTGATGTGAGCCAGCGTTACGGCAAGCAAATGATCTGGATCAGTCTTTCCCTGGTCCTGGCCCTGGTGATCCTCAGCATTGATTCCAAGTTTTTCTCAACTTTTTCCTATCTTTTTTATGGGTTGACTATTTTGAGCCTCGTAGCGGTCTTGCTGATCGGGACGACCATTTCGGGCAGCCGCTCCTGGTTCCAGATCGGATCCTTCGCCATACAACCCGCCGAATTTGCCAAATTCGCCACCTGCCTGGCCCTGGCGCGTTTCCTGACCAGCCACAATGTTGGCCTGAAAAAACTGAAGGATATCATGAAAGCGCTGATGATCATTACAGTCCCGGCATTTCTCATCCTCTTGCAGCACGATACAGGCTCTGCCCTGGTCTACTCTGCATTTATTCTTGTGTTGTACCGTGAAGGCCTCTCCGGCAGCATACTGCTGATCGGACTGGTAGCTGCAGTGCTTTTTGTTTTGACACTGCTGCTGGGCACTCCTGTTATTCTGGCTGTGCTGGGCGGACTTATTTTCCTGGTGCTCATCCTGTACAAAAGACTGAAAAAATCCATCAAACCCATCCTTGGATTGCTGGTCCTGATGGCGGCTTTCACTTACAGCGTGGATTATGCCTTTGAAAATGTACTGGAGCCTCACCAGAAAAAAAGGATCAATGTCTTGCTGGGACTGGAAAAAGATATTCATGGGGCAGGATACAATGTGAACCAGTCAAAAATCGCCATTGGTTCCGGCGGACTCAGCGGAAAAGGATTTCTGAAAGGTACCCAGACCAAATACGATTTTGTACCCGAACAAAGTACGGATTTTATTTTCTGCACCGTAGGCGAGGAATGGGGCTTTTACGGGAGTTTGTTCGTCATTCTGCTATTCCTGCTCCTTCTGATCCGGCTGGTGCAACTGGCCGAACGGCAGCGATCCCGTTTCAGCAGGATCTATGGTTATGGCGTGGCTTCCATTTTGTTTTTCCACTTTGCCATCAACATCGGCATGACCATCGGCCTGACGCCGGTGATCGGGATTCCCCTGCCTTTCTTCAGCTATGGCGGCTCCTCCCTCTGGGCTTTTACGATATTGCTTTTTATTTTTATCCGGATGGATGCATCGCGGCTGGAGGTGTTGTAAGATTGTTCAATGATCTGTTCCTTATAGACCTGTCAGGTGTTGAAAACCTGGCAGGTCTTTATTTTCACAATCCTGTCAGCGTCCGCAGGACCTGACATCGATGAAAGCCTGCAAACAGGAAACCCAATTCAATCCGCCAGTAGGCGGACAAGTTTTTCATTTTGATACTCATCTGCTCTGCGGCGGGGTAGTTCATTCCCCGAAATCAATCTTCTTCTTACAATCCACACAAAAATCATCATAAAAAATCACCTGACCCCCACAATCTCCGCAAGTGTATTTTTGTTGCTGCTCAAGCAGCCATTGTGAAATGCCCATGGCTTTCAGGTCAGCCAGGTTTTGTATGGCCTGGTGGCGGTAAGTATACTTTTTGTCTTTGGGATGTGATTTAACAAATTTCAAAATTTTATCGCAGGGAAATTCTTTGCATTCGAAGCAATAGTTCAGGTGTTTTTCCTGCTTGCAACAATTCCTGATCCGGCAGTTCCATTTGCTGATCCGCTGCTGGTTCCTGTTTTCAGAACCGCATCCCAGGCAGGTTCCTTTCTGGTATGAATAGCAGGCCGAACAAAAAATGCCGCAGCTCCCGATCAGGTGATAACAGGCCTGGCTCATGATACCACATATTTTGAGAAAACAAGGTAAAGATCTTCGCGGACAAAGGCACAATTGCTGATGAAATATCCCTTTTCCCAGTATTCATCCAGTTTGTCCGCAAGATCATTCATGTTTGTTGATCTCAGAATAAATTGCTCTTGTATGGCGGTTGCACTTGAAAACACCTTCATCAGTTTTCCATCGATTTCAGCCAAACAAGTGATGAACCAATTCAATTCTTTCAAATAGTTCCCCGACATGATATTTTCAGGAACCACCTGGCTGATCACCCACTTTTGTTTACATTCAGGCCCGCCCGACATCAGCATGAAATAATTGTTTTCGTGCTGGTAACATGCGGAGATGAATTTCCGCTGACCCCACAGCGTCCTGATAAATCGCTTGATATCCCCGAAGGATTGCTTGTACTGCCATTCCTGCCCGCTGGCAGGCGTATCTCCTGTAAATACCAGGTACCATTTGTTTTTATCCCGGAAAATGTGGGTGATATCCAGCCGCCTGTCCCAGTAATCGTTGATATCAAAATAAGGAAAATCATTGCTGATCAGGATATTCTGCTCACCCCAATCCGTTCCTTTGTTCATCACAATGCAGTATTGATCCCGGCCGAAATCGGCACAACTGATCACATATCCCTGATTCCACTTTTCCTTTATGCTGCTGTAGCATTCGTTCCAGTCATCGGAAGCAAAGATAAGCTGTGTACTGCTTTTTTGCGGTATCATTTGTCTTTCTTGATTTCGGCCTTTTCATCCTGTTTGCCAAGCCTGAAGCCGATGGAAGGAAAAGCTGTGAAATCATCGATCCTGAATTCCCTGAGGTCATCAAGGATGAGTGTTTTCATTTTTTCCTCGCTTCGTTCGGATGCTTTCATTTCGGCCATCCGCAGGTTCTGGCTCCTGACAGCTCTGTCGATGATCTTACGCACAGAGCGGGCATTGCCGAAGTACTGGTTTCGGTTGGCAGTAAGAAATTCCAGGTATTTTTTGAGATGTTCTGCGGCTTCTTCATCCGGCTCCAGGTCCTGGCTGGCAAGCATTCCCACTGCAATTTTGTAAAGGTCTTCGGCATCCAGGTCTTTGAATACCAGGGTCTGGTCGAAACGTGATTTCAATCCCGGGTTCGACTGAATAAATTCTTTCATGGGCCTGGGATAACCGGCCACGATCACTGAAAAATGACCCCGGTTCGTTTCCATCTCTTTCAGCAAAGTGGCCACTGCTTTTTTGCCAAAATCGGGATGCCGCCCTTCGGTGATGGAATAAGCCTCATCAATGAAGAGGATGCCGCCCATGGCTTCTGTAATCCGTTCCTTGGTTTTGATGGCCGTCTGCCCGATAAAACCTGCGATCAGGTCGCTGGCATCGGTTTCGATCAGGTGACCACGTTCCAGCACTCCCAGGGATTTATATATCTTTCCCAGGATACGGGCGACCGTGGTTTTTCCGGTGCCCGGATTTCCGGTAAAAACACTGTGTATGCTGAAAGCCTTTCTGAAGTCCTTTTTCATGTCCCGGTAATAGCGCACCAGTTTGACCAGGTCGTTGATCTCCTGTTTGATATTGTCCAGTCCGGTGAGCTGTTTTAATTCTATCAGGGCTTCATTCAGCAATTCTTCATCAATGGGTATATCGATGATCTGTTTGCGGCCTTCTTTGAGCACTTCTTTGATATCCTCAGCTTCAATTTTGCTAACCACTTCTTTGTTGATCTCCGCTTCGCCCAGTTTTTTCATCACACGGATGCCCATGGCCATCTTGGCCTCATCTACTGTGCGATAGGCAAGGCGGGCATTCCCAAAGGTCTTGTCGCGCTTCCTGTATGACCTGATGAGGTTTTTATGGACCAGTTTTCTTGCTTCCGGACTGAGGTCGACATTTTTTTTCCGGGCGGCAAACTGCGCAATGTTTATCAACTCATCGGGGGTATAATCATCAAAATGGAAATAATTCTTGAAACGGGATTTCAGGCCTGGATTTGAATTGATAAACTCATTCATCTCATTGGGATAACCGGCCACCATGATGGCGATATCGCCTTTCCCATCACTGATTTCAGTGAGGATTGCAGAAACGGCTTCATCCCCGAAATCATTTTCTGCTTTCTTTTTATAAAGCATATAGGCTTCATCGATGAACAGTATTCCTCCCCTGGCTTTTTCGATATGTTCCCGTGTGTCCTTGCCGGTTTGACGGATGTATCCTGATATCAGGTCAGTGGATTCTACCGTGTGCACATGTCCTTTGCTCAAAAGGCCCATGTGTTTGTAGATCTGGCCCAGCAATTTCACCACCGTGGTTTTTCCGGTACCGGGATTGCCGGTGAATACGCTGTGCAGTGATATCTCCTCTTCATCTTTATAACCCAAATCTTTCCTGACCTTCAAAAAGTCGATATAACTGATGTGTTCCCTGATTTTTGTTTTCACAGCCTGAAGCCCGATCAGTTCATCCAGCTTTTTCAATTCCTTGTTCAGCAACTCCCGGTTCGATTTTCGCTCATTAGCGGGAGATGTTTTTTCGGTTGTTTCCTCATCTTGAGCTGTGGTGGGATCCGGATCTTCGACCGGTTGATTCACTTCTGTGGCAGGATCTTCCGAATCGGGTTTCCTGATATCCTCCTTTTCATAATCGGCAACACTGAAGGGCAAAACGGCCACCAACTGGTCCATGAAGACCACCTCTACGGTGTAATCATCCTGTTTCCAGTTGTTAAAATCCTGGTTTCCCCATCCGGCCGTGACGGTATAAGTCATATCATTTTCTTCCGGTTCCAGGAAGTCGAAGAATACACTTTGACCGATAAGTTGTCCGGTATCATCGAAAAAATTAAAGAATAATTCGCAGGGCCATATCCTGCCCACGAAATCCACGATTTTCAATTCTCCGAAGATGTACCTGGTTTTACCCGTGTCAAAAACCCGGAGGTACCTGCGCTGATCAATACTGACATTTTCATCGGGTCCCTCATATACTTTCAGTGAAAAGTGATTGAAATAGGGATTATCATGTTTTGTAACAACACCTACATCTTCTATGAGGAATTCTTTCAAACCAACAGACTTTCCATCAATGAATGCCTCCCAGATATAATTGCCTTTTTTCCAGAACTCTCCTTTGTCGTCATTGCCGTAGCCTTCGGAAACCACAACCAGATTTTCTGATTTCGGAACTTCTACATCCCGTTCGATGGTGCAGATTTTCTTTCCTTTGTTTTTATTGTCGTATTGGTAGGCTACCAGTTTTACTTTTGTTTTCCAGTCGGATTCATCAAATTTTTTATTGTAAAAGCAAAACTCTGCACCCAGGTAAGTTAACTCGGCCCGGTCGAAAACAGTGCGATAGGATTTCTTGTTGTTGATCTGGTTTTCCCAGTTGAAGACCTGCAGGGATTTAAATTTATATTTGTCCTGGCTTTTATCACCCTTATCGTGATTCTTCTCCTTGTAAAAAAGCATACAATAGATGTGTTAATTCGGCAGTGTAAAAGTATTAAAATGATGACTATAATCTACAATAGAGGAGATATTTCAGGAATTAAAAATAATCAATTGTTTGTTTTTTTCATCAATCTTACTCTCGAAAGCTTTATCAGATTTAAATTTCGATTCAAATCCTGGTTTGATAAGCAAAGACTCTGTGATTTTATTTCTGAATTTTTCTTTGGAACCAACATGATAAAAATGATCATATGTTCTTTCAACACAATCAGTCCAAAAATTACCAAGATGATCATTGCTCCGGTACCTGTTTTCTTTCCACATCGAAAGAGCATAACCACAAGGCAAATTACTGGAAGTGTACGCTAAGTCAGCAGCATCATTTTCTTTCCAACCATTGTAATAATCAGTATGCCTGCCAATGTATGGAGGATCCAGATAAACAAAATCATCAGGTTCGCATTTCGCCAAAGTATCTTTCCAGTCACTTACAATAAACTTCCAATCCTTTTTTCTAATGAGTTTTCTAATATTTTTTACCTGATTAACGATTTTGGTGATATAGGCTTTGCGAAAACGTTCCGGTTTGTGTCCAAAGGGCACATTGTATTTTCCGGATCCATTAAAACGCATTATGCCATTAAAACCGGATCGATTCAAGAATAATAGTTTTAGCGGATCACCGTCATTATTAAACTCTTCTCGTATTTCATAGTAAAAATCTGCTTTCCCATTGTAAAGTTTTACTCCCATATTTTCAAGGTATTCTTTAACAATATGCTCGTCAATTTGTCCAATTTTCAAAGCATTGTAAAACTTGATAATATGTTCGTTCGTGTCAGAAACAAGAGCCCGTTCAGGTGCGATATTAAACAATACTACACCGGATCCTAGAAAAGGTTCTACCCATTTTCCTTTCCCATTCCATTGGATTGATCTGGCTATAAACGGGACTAGTTTGGTTTTAATACCCTGACATTTAATAGGAGGTACAAAAACTTTATCAATATATTTTGGCAAGGATTGCTTAAACATTAATCAAAATAGTTTAGCCTAATTTATAATTTTTCCAGTAATTATCAAAATCTTTTTTTGTTTTAAATCCGGATTCGCCTGCCTTAAAATCTGCAATATTATCAGTTTTAATAGAACCAATATTTGTTGTATTTCCACTACCAGGTGTTTTTCCTGCTATTTTGTGTTTTTCTTGTACGAAAAAATCAATATCCATGAAGGGAGATTTTAGTTGAGATGCCTCAATTACTTGTTTAATCTCCGTTACTTTGCATGCAGGATTACGTGTGTACAAAAATCCTATAATCCAGTGCTCTTTGTATTCCTTGTAGGGGTAGAGTATACCTTTTTTACCTTGAGGGTCTCGAATATACGATCGATATGAGCCAAGTGTAAAATGGAACTTTTTTATTTTATTTTCTTTCGTAAACTTTCGATATGTGGATTTTACTTCAACAGCAATTTTTTCATTTGGCTTCCCGGGATCAAACAAAGTAAAGTCTGGGTAACTTGTTTGGCCAGTCTTTTCCAATGTTAATCCTTTGTCTTTGGCAATATTATTAATGACAGGTTCACAAAAAATCTCAAAAATACCAGATAGTATTTTTGAATCATATGATAAGGTGTAAACTTTGGATTGTTTTGTAAGAATACCAACCAATCCCCATTCAATATTATCCGGATAGATTTTTTTTATTTCCTGATAAAACTCTTGATCAAATTTCATGTTCTTAGAATATTTTATTTTTCTTTCAAACTGAACCTCCACGCACAAAACCACTCCTCAGGATGCGGGTCGGGAGGACAGCCGATGCATTCTGTTTTGATCCTGGCATCGATTGCTTCAGCAAAAGTAGTGTATTCCACCAGGCCACCCGATTTACAGGGATAATCATCAAGGCCTTTTCTTTTGCGTGCACTCTGAACACGGCAGTCGTTCATTTTGAAAACAAAGCTATTTTCGGATTCCTCTTCGAAACTTTGTTCGTTGATATAGGCATACAATCTGTGGTTCAAAGCTTTTTTAAGACCTTCCAGCCCGGGCTTTTCGGGTAAATCCAGCAGCCGTTTGATCGACCATGCCTCAAATGGGGAAAACTGTGCCCAGGCACTATCGTTGCATCTTTTGGCATCGTTCATGCCCCGGCTAAATTCCACCGACTGGAACCACACACCATCATTGGCCAGCCAGTTTGCAGCAACAGCCTTCCTGAGATTAGTCAGCGTTTCCTTATCCATTTTCAACATGGGCGCCGGAATATCCTCCTCCATCTCAAAGCCCAGGACCTTGCCCAGTCTTTTCATCTGTATGGAATAACTTCTCTTTTGTGCTTCTTTCATGACCGCAAGCGCTTTCTCGCGGCCAAACTGGTGCTGAACTTCTGCAAACCACATGGCATAATGCATCATGGTACGGTGCCAGAAATCCACGATCATCCTGATTAATTCAACTTTTTCTTCTTTCATTTTGTATATTGGTTTTTGATTTCCTGACTGATGCGGGCCGCTTCCTGAAGCACCTCACTATTCAAACCGGGGGAGACTTCAATATCATCCAGATACTTCAAAAATGAAAAAGTATCAAGGTTGGTCAGCATTTCTTTGCCAGTCATCGGGCAGCCGCCCAATCCCCCGAGCACGCTGTCAAACCTCCTGCATCCTGAGCTGTATGCAGCGTTTACCTTTTCATACCACTTGTCTCGTGTTGCATGCAAATGGAATCCAAACTCGGCTTTTGGAAATGCTTTTACCAGGGTCCGGTAAACAGCACTGATCTTTTCAGGTGTGGATTCACCGGTAATATCCGACAGGGGAATGGTACGCAATCCCAGGTCAAAGAGCTTGCCGGCCCAGTATTCCACGATCTCCAGGCTCCAGGGATCCGAATACGGATTGCCGAATCCCATGGAGAGGTAAACGATCAATTCTTTCCCATGCGAAAGAGAAATTTCAAGGATATCTTCTACTTCCTCAAATCCTTTTTGAAAGTCCTTTCTGATGTTTTTCCTGAGGAAAGTTTCCGAAACGGAAAAAGGAAAAGAAATATGATCCACCGCATCAAAACGCACGGCATTGCTAGCCCCGGCTTTATTTGCAACCAACACCATGATCTTGGAGTGAGAATCAGAAAGGTCTATTTTTCTCAACACCTCTTCCGTATCCCTGAGCTGGGGGATGGCCCGGGGTGAAACGAAACTTCCCACCTCAACCGTATCGAAACCTGCCTTTAGCAAGGTGTTGAGGTATTCAACTTTCTTTCTGGTGGGAATAAATCCACTGATACCCTGAATACCATCCCGAGGTGTCTCAATAATCTTTAGCATATCATTCCCCTGATCTGAACGACAGATTTACGGGTAAATTGGGTTCTCCTGTAAAATGTTTATTTATTTCCTTCCGGTTAATTCCTTTGGTATCCTTCCATTTTTTATAGATTCGGATCTCAGTCTACGGCCGAGTATTTTTTCAAGCATTCTGCCAATATCGAGCACTTTGTCAACATCCACACCGGTATCGATACCCATTTCATCCATCATTACCACCATATCTTCCGTGGAAACCAGCCCAACAATATTGGGATCCTTGTAGTAGTATGCCCCTGTTCCCGAAACGGGCACACCGCTCACAAAATTGGCGGGTTGTCCGCCGGTTCCGCCCATGCAGGATTCATAGTTGGTAATCCCGGCCTGCAGGGCAGCCAGAACATTGGCCAGCCCCCATCCGCGTGTGGTATGAAAATGTGCAATATGCTTTTCCGGTTTTGGTATGGCATCCAGCAGCATGGAAAAATAATCATAAACACGGTTGGGTGCTGCTGAACCATCATGATCGGCATGTTCCACATCATCGGCGCCCATGTCGAGCCAGCGCTGTGTAAATTCAACAGCTTTTTTCATTTCGGTAGGTCCTTCGATCGGGCAACCCCAAATGGTGCTGACGGTTCCATTCACAAGAATTCCGGCATCATGGCATTTGGGAATATATTCTTCACACATCTTAAAATATTCGTCTATGCTCAATCCGGAATTCTTTTTCTGATGCGATTCACTGGTTGAAACCATGACAAGGATGCGGTCTACGCCATAACCATCTTTTTTAGCCTGAATGGCACGTTCAATGGATCTTTCTCTGATGGTAACTGCAGTAAGGGTTACATCATCCAGCATGTGTTTTACCCTTTTGCTTTTATGAAGCTTCTGCATCAATTCATCTGCATCTTTAAACTGGGGCATACCCCGGGGGTTTCCAAAGTTGGTTGTTTCAATGTTCCTGAAACCTGCCAGAATCAATTGTTCCAGGACCCATAGCTTTGCATCGGTGGGTATAAAAATTTCTTCATGTTGAAAACCGTCTCTTACGGTAATTTCGCCAATTCGGACTTTTTTGGGATAATCCATATAACAGAATTTTAGGTTAATAAATAAGTAAGACAGACTATGATTACCCCACTAAGATATAGATTTTTTTCTTATCATTGCATAGAGCAAACTTGCCCTGCACGGGGCAAAACCTTTGATACCGGCAACAGAAGATATTGATAAAGAGATAATAAGGTTTAACCAAATTTAATTATTGTGTTTAGAATTGATTCTAAGATCGACGTTAATTCCGATGAGTTTAAACGGAATAAAGAAGAGTTTTTGCAACTCCTTAGCAAATACAAAAAGATCCAGCGTGAAATCTCCAAAGGAGGCCCTGAGAAAGCTATTCAAAAGCATAAGGGAAGGGGGAAGCTGCTGGCCCGCGAGCGCGTGGAGAAACTCATCGATCCCAATACACCTTTTGTGGAGTTGTCGGCCCTGGCAGCCTATGATATAATGGATAATCAGCACCCATCTGCCGGCATTGTGACCGGTATCGGAATCATTCACGGACGCGAAACAGTGATCATTGCCAATGATGCCACTGTGAAAGGAGGTACATACATCAAGGAAACCATCAAGAAACACTTGCGGGCACAGGAAATTGCCATGGAGAATCAATTACCATGCGTTTACATGGTCGACTCCGGCGGTGTTTTCCTTCCGGAGCAAGCCAACGTATTTCCCGACCGGGATCATTTCGGCCGTTTCTTCTTCAACCAGGCCAGGCTTTCCGCGATGGGCGTACCCCAGATCGCTATTGTAATGGGGTCCTGCACGGCAGGCGGTGCCTATGTTCCTGCCATGAGTGATGAAACCATCATCGTGAAAAAACAGGGCACCATTTTCCTGGGAGGTCCTCCCCTGGTAAAAGCTGCAACCGGTGAGGTTGTTACGCCCGAAGAACTTGGTGGTGCCGATGTGCATACCTCCATCTCCGGGGTGGCCGATCATTTTGCTGAAAATGATGTTCATGCTCTGCAGATCTGCAGGAATATTTTTGAAAACCTGGATCATAAAAAAAGAGAAGCCTTGAATATTGAGCCCATCGAAGATCCCTATTACGACCCGGAGGAACTTTATGGCATTGCACCCATCGACCTGAAAAAACAGGTGGATGCAAAAGAGGTGATTGCCCGTATCGTGGATGGCAGCCGCTTTCATGAGTTCAAGGAAAAATACGGGAAAACACTGGTTACAGGATTTGCCAATATCATGGGTTTCCCGGTAGGTATCCTGGCCAACAATGGTGTTTTGTTCTCAGAGTCAGCCCTGAAGGGTGCCCACTTCATTGAATTGTGCACTTCCAGGAAGATCCCACTGGTTTTCTTGCAGAACATCACCGGGTTTATCGTGGGAAAACAATATGAAAGAGGCGGAATCGCAAAAGACGGGGCCAAACTGGTCCATGCAGTATCCAATGCAAATGTGCCAAAATTCACCATCATATTTGGTGGGTCATTCGGGGCCGGAAACTACGGCATGGCCGGCAGGGCATACAGTCCACGCCTTCTGTTTATGTGGCCCAATGCAAAAATCTCTGTAATGGGAGGCATGCAGGCTGCAGGTGTTCTCACTACCGTGAAGGAAGATCAATACAAAGCCAAAGGCAAAGAGATGCCGGAAGATGAAAAAGAGGCCCTGAGGAAAAAGATCATTGAAAAATATGAATTCGAAGGTTCGGCTTATTACAGCACGGCCAGGTTGTGGGATGATGGCATTCTCGACCCGGTAGATACACGTAAGGTACTTGCACTGGGTATCTCAGCTTCGCTGAATAAAGAAATTGAAGAACAGAAATATGGGGTGTTCAGGATGTAAAGAGAGGCTGGAGGCTGGATACTGGATGTTGGATATGGTTATTGATTAAATAAGAAATCAATTGGTTTTATTTATAATGAAGGAATTTCAAAACATAGAATTCGAGTTTGAGGATCATGTTGGCAGGATTTGGTTGAACAGGCCTGAGAAACACAATGCGATGAATGCTGAAATGATCGCTGAGATCGTGGATTGCTTCGGGGAGATCGATGAAATGAAGGATGTCAGGGTTGTGATTCTGGCAGGAAAGGGCAAGTCATTTTGTGCAGGTGCCGATCTTAATTATATGAAAGGCATTGCGAAATTCGGATACGAAGAGAACTACCAGGACAGCCTGAAGCTTGCCAAATGCTTCAATGCTATCTATACATGCACTAAACCAACAATTGCACTAGTGCATGGCGCAGCCATCGGGGGTGCCAATGGATTGCTGGCAGCCTGTGATTTTGTGTATGCCGCTGAAGACACAAAATTCGCATTTGCGGAAGTGAAACTGGGCATTGCCCCGGCCACCATCTCCCCCTATGTGGTGAAAAGAATCGGTGAATACGGCGCCCGCGATCTGATGTTGACCGGCAGGAGGTTCCTTGGGGATGAGGCAGAAAAACTGGGCCTTGCCAACAAAGCCGTTCCTGCCGAAGCCCTGGAAGAAACAGCGGCCAAAACAATCAAGATTTTGAAAAGCAGCGGGCCGGCAGCCGTTACCGCTGCGAAGAAGCTTATCTACGATCTGTACAACAAATATGATTTTGAAGATTCTATCGATATGACAGCAAAGCTGATCGCTGAGCTGAGAGCTTCGGAAGAAGGACAGGAAGGCATGGCTTCCTTCCTCGAAAAACGAAAACCAAAGTGGACAGAATGAAGCTAGATCCTGGACCCTGGATCCTTGTTACTGGATGCTGGATGCTGGATACTGGATCAAGGATCAATAAAAAAGAAATTAATTAAGTAACAAGCATATTGAAAAATGGCGAAACGAGAAATAAAATTCAGTCTGATCTATCGCGACATGTGGCAGTCATCCGGGAAATACCAGCCGCGAGTCGATCAATTGACTAAAATAGCACCTGTTATTGTGGATATGGGTTGTTTTGCCCGTATTGAAACAAATGGAGGTGCATTTGAGCAGGTGCAGCTTCTTTACGGGGAAAACCCAAACAAAGCTGTCAGGGAATGGACCCAGGCTTTCAATGATGCCGGGATCCAAACCCATATGCTCGAAAGGGCGCTCAACGGCATCAGGATGTTCCCCGTACCTGCAGATGTGCGCCACCTGATGTACCAGGTGAAAAAAGCCCAGGGAACAGACATTGCCCGTTCCTTTGACGGGTTGAACGATCACCGCAACCTTGAATTATCCGTGAAATATGCCAAAGAAGCGGGGATGATCTCACAGGTGGCCTTGAGTATTACCTATTCTAAAATCCATACGGTTGACTATTACATGAAGATTGTGGATAAAGCCGTGGAATACGGTGCAGATGAGATCTGTCTGAAAGATATGGCCGGTATTGGAAGACCGGTGACACTGGGGAAACTGGTGAATGCCATCAAGAAAAAATATCCCAAAATACTGGTGCAGTACCATGGGCATTCCGGACCGGGCTTTTCGGTTGCTTCCATGATCGAGGTGGCCAAGGCAGGAGCTGATATCGTGGATACTGCCATGGAACCCCTCAGTTGGGGAATGGTCCACCCGGATGTGATCACCATTCGCGAAATGCTGGATGATGCCGGTTTCCTGGTACCCGAGATCAATATGGAGGCATACATGGAAGCCAGGCACCTGACGCAAACTTTCATTGATGATTTCCTGGGCCATTGGATCAATCCCAAAAACCGCTATATGTCATCCCTGATGATACAATCAGGATTGCCGGGTGGTATGATGGGAAGCTTGATGGCCGACCTGAAAGGTGTGCAACAGGGGATCAACCTTTCGCTGAAAGCTGCAGGCAAGAAAGAACTCTCGGAAGATGAACTGCTGGTGAAGCTTTTTGAGGAAGTGGCTTATGTGTGGCCGAAACTGGGTTATCCCCCATTGGTGACGCCTTTCAGCCAGTATGTTAAAAATGTTGCCCTGCTGAACATTGTCCACATGGCCAAAGGTGAACCCAGGTATTCCACCATTGATGAGAATACCTGGAACATGATCCTGGGCAAAGCAGGTAAATTGCCCGGACCGCTTGCCCCTGAAATTGTCGAACTTGCTAAGAAACAGGGACGTGAATTTTATACCGGAAATCCCCAGGATGCTTACCCGGATGAACTGGATAAGTATCGCAAAGAGATGGAAGAGAACGATTGGGAACTGGGAGAAAACGATGAGGAATTGTTCGAGTTTGCCATGCATGAAACCCAATACAGGGACTACAAATCAGGCCTTGCCAAAGAAAGGTTTCAACACGACCTTGAAAAATTCAGAGCAGAAGAACATGAACCAACAAAATCAAAAGTAAGCGTGACAGAAAAAGCAAAACCCAAGAGAAGTTCTTACAACAAGGACAAAGTGGAGTTTCCGGTAGCGATGATCGGATTCCTCCTGTACACCATGAACAACAGGCAAATTGAAGACAATAAATCCTCCTCAAACGGGAATGATGTATGGTCAGCAATCGGTTTCTGGCGCAACAATATGAAGATCGATGTAGCCTATGGGGAAAAGGAAATACCCGTGTACATCAACAAAGTGAAGAACAAAGAATATGAGTTTGAGATTGAAGGCGATATTTATAATGCCGAGATGTTGCACATCGAAAAAGGTGAAGTGGATTTTAAAATTGGGGAAGATTCTTACATGGCAGAATTTGCCAAAGGAGATGAGAACTTCACCAAAGTGAAAATCAATGAGGGAGAATTTCAGTTCATGCGGCACGACCTGCTGGATGCTGATGTGGCTGCCCATGAAGAGGAAGTTTCGGGCGATGATACCAACAAGATCATTGCACCCATCCCGGGCAGGGTATTTAAAATTGAAGTAAAAGAAGGAGATGAAGTGAAAAAGGGTGACCTGGTCATGGTGATCGAAGCTATGAAAATGGAAAACAACATCACCGCCAGCAAGGATTGCAAGATTACCAAACTGCTGGTCGACCTCCATGAAATGGTTGAGGCCGGCAATGCACTTGCAGATATTGAGTGAATTAATTAAATCCAAACCTTTGATATGAATTTTGAATTAACTGAAGATCAACAGATGATCCGTGATTCGGTCAGGGATTTTGCCGAAAGAGAAATAAAACCCCGGGCAAAGGAACTGGACGAAAAAGCGGAGTTCTCCCCTGAACTGACCAGCATGATGGGAGAATTGGGATTATTCGGCATGTACCTGCCCGAAGAATACGGGGGACAGGGCATGGATTATCTTTCGTACATCATTGCTGTGGAAGAGATTGCCAGGATAGACGGCAGCCAGGCCGCTACGCTGGCAGCCCATAATTCTCTGGGAATCGGGCCACTTTATTACTATGGCAATGAAGAGCAGAAACAAAAATACCTTCCGAAACTATGCACCGGTGAGGCACTCTGGGGTTTTGGCCTTACAGAACCCGATGCAGGTTCCGATAGTCGTGGGTCCAAAACCAAAGCCCATCTGGAAGGTGATGAATGGGTGATCAACGGATCCAAGATCTTTATTACAAATGGTTCCGTGGATATGTCGATCGGTTCTACCGTGCAGGCCGTAACCGATGAGGTGGACGGAAAGAAAATATTCACCTGCATTATCGTCGATAAAGATACACCCGGTTTCAAGCGGGCGGGCATGCATGGCAAAATGATGTGGCGTGCTTCCGATACCGCCGAACTTTATTTCGATGACTGTCGCGTTCCCAAAGACAACCTGCTGGGTGAGATTGGAGAAGGATCGCACATCATGCTCAGCACACTCGACAGCGGCCGGCTTTCCATCGCGGCCATGGGACTGGGATGTGCACAGGGTGCCTATGAACTGGCCTTTAATTATGCACAGGAAAGAAAGCAGTTTGGCAAACCCATCATCAAATTTCAGGTCAATGCTTTTAAGCTGGCTGATATGGCCACGAAGATCGAACTGGGAAGAAATCTTCTTTATAAAGCCTGCTGGCTGAAAGATAATGATAAGCCATTCGGCAAGGAATCGGCCATGGCCAAATTATATTGCTCAGAAATCGCCAGAGAAGTAGCTGACGAAGCCGTTCAAATCCATGGGGGCTATGGTTTGATGAAAGATTATGACATCGAGCGCTTCTATCGCGACCAGCGCCTGCTCCAGATCGGAGAAGGCACATCGGAAATTCAAAGGCTGGTGATTTCGCGGCATATTGGATGTTGATGTTCGATTGTTCGATTATTCGATTGTTCGATTGTTCGATTATTCGATTGTTCGATTGTTCGATTGTTCGATTGTTCGATTGTTCGATTGTTCGATTGTTCGATTGTTCGATTGTTCGATTGTTCGATTGTTCGATTGTTCGATTGTTCGATTGTTCGATTGTTCGAGGTTTATTAAGTATTGAATATTATACACCATTAATGAAAACAAGAAAACCATCACAAAATGAAAACAATTATTAATGAAAAGCAGAAGTATTTTTTGAAACTAAATGATATTGATGCTTATAAGCATGCGTTTCAACTGAGTAATGAAGTATGGGATATTGTGTTAAATTGGGATTATTTTGCCAAAGATACAATTGGAAAGCAATTCGTCCGATCTATTGATTCAATATCAGCCAATATAGCAGAAGGTTTTGGACGATATTCAAAAAAGGATAAAATAAGGTTTTATAGAATCAGTAAAGGTTCCATTTATGAATCCCAGGATTGGAGTGAAAAAAGCAGAGCTCGCAAAATTTTATCCGAAGAACAATTTCATTCTGTTTTTGACAAGCTCGATCAACTACCAAAGTTGATAAATCAATTGATAAAATATACAAATTTGAGATTACAAGAATAATAAAAGTATATTTAACATTGGAAAGACTTATGTGTAAGAGGAAGTTCGGCTGCAAGCTTTAACAATCGAACAGTAGAACAATTGAACAATAATAACCTGCATATATGCGCGGACTCAAACAGACAAATCAATCAATAATATGACATACAAAACCTTGTGGAAACCCGACAAAGAAAAATCCCGTAAATCTCAAATGCATGAATTCATGATGCATGTCAATGAGAAATTTAACAAGGGATTTAAATATTATTATGACTTGCATCAGTGGAGCATTGAAAACACGGCTGAATTCTGGGGTGAGTTCTGGCATTATGCAAACATAAAGCATTCAAAAGCTTATGACACAGTGGTGGATGATCCCAAAAAGATGCCCGGTGCAAAATGGTTTCAGGGTTCAAAATTGAATTATGCTGAGAATCTTTTGTCGAGAAGGGATGACCATACTGCCATCGTTTTCTGGGGCGAGAATGAAGTCAGGAAGTCCATAAATTACCGGGAACTTTTTGATGAGGTGCACAGGCTGGCAGAAGGCCTTAGAAACTTGGGTGTGAAAGAAGGTGACCGGGTAGCTGGTTTTGTTCCCAACATGCCCGAGTCCATCATCGCCATGCTGGCTGCTGCTTCGATCGGTGCCATCTGGAGTTCCTCCTCACCCGATTTCGGCATCAAAGGCGTACTCGATCGATTCAGTCAGATCGAACCCAAGGTGATCTTTGCCGCCGACGGTTATTATTACAAAGGGAAAGTAATCAACTCACAGGAAAAGCTCAAAGGCATCCTGGATAAACTTCCATCTGTAGAAAAAGTAGTCTTGTTTGAATATACCGGGAACCGCAATGTTGATGACATTCCCAATGCCATGACCTGGGAAGACCTGGTACAACCGGCCAAAGCGGAAATGCACTTTGAACAGCTTCCTTTCGATCATCCCCTCTACATCATGTATTCCTCGGGTACTACCGGATTACCCAAAAGCATAGTACATTCGGCAGGAGGCACTTTGATCCAGCATCTGAAAGAACTTAGATTACACTGCAACCTGAAAGCGGAAGATACCATATTCTATTTCACCACCTGTGGCTGGATGATGTGGAACTGGGTGGTGAGCAGCCTGGCCGTGGGCGCTACACTTGTTTTATACGATGGTAACCCCTTTTATCCAGCTCCTGATGCTCTGCTGAAGATGGCGGATGAACTTGACATCACTGTCTTTGGTACCAGCGCCAAATATATCGCTGGCCTTGAAGAAGCGGAAATCAAACCAGGAGAGATTTCAGATTTTCCAAAACTTGAGGTGATCACCTCCACCGGCTCCCCACTTTCGGATGAGAGTTTCGAATATGTATACCGGGAATGGAAAAAGGATGTTCAACTGTCTTCCATTGCAGGTGGAACTGATATCGTTTCCTGTTTTGTGCTGGGAAGTCCAACCTTGCCGGTTCATCGCGGGGAAATACAGTGCAAAGGACTTGGAATGGATGTAGACTGTTTTGATGAAAATGGCAAATCCGTGGTGGAGCAACAGGGTGAGCTGGTTTGCAAAACTGCTTTCCCGTCTATGCCCATTTATTTCTGGAACGATCCGGAAGGGAAAAAATATCATTCCGCTTATTTCGAAGTATATCCGGGTATCTGGCACCATGGCGATTATATCAGGATCAGTGAGCACGGCGGGATTACCATGTTCGGCAGATCGGATGCTACCCTGAATCCCAGTGGGGTCAGGATCGGGACTTCAGAAATATACAGTGTTGTGGAAAACATGGATGAAATTACGGATTCGGTCGTGGTTGGACAACATTATGATGATGACGAAAGGGTAATTTTGTTTGTTAAGTTACAAACCGGTGTTAAATTGGGTGATGATCTTAAAACCAAGATCAAAAAGCTGATCAGGAGCAATTGCAGTCCGCGGCATGTGCCGGCTGTGATCCTGGAAACGAAGGATGTTCCCTATACTTTGAACGGGAAGAAAGTGGAGGTGGCCGTAAAAAAGATCATCCACGGGCAGGATGTAAAGAACAAGGATGCCCTGGCCAATCCGGAAAGCCTGGAGAATTTTATGGACAGGAAAGAATTGAATTAAAACATACAGTATATTTTATCCATGAAAACGATACAGATTTTAATGGGGGCACTGCTGATGTCAGTGATCTTCTTCACCAGATGTGAGTACCAGCCCCATGGAGATTATCTTGCCGATGTAAAACCTCCTGACTCCTCATTCATACAAATTGATCTGGATCCCGCTGACAGCGTATTTTATATATTTAAACCCTCCTATTTGAATTATAATATTCAACTCGGAGATAAAAGGCTTCTGAAAGCTGAACTATATATAGATGAAGAGTTGCATTATGAACTCAGATCCAATCCAGGATCATTTGTCATTGATCCCTATAATTTTGAAGCTGGCATATATGAGCTTGACCTGATCTTGTATACAAGCAGCGGGAGTGGGAGCCTGGCTGATACACTTGGTGTTGAAGGCTACGTTTTTGAATATTCCTGGAGGGCTGTAATGGAGACCGCTGCACCAATACCATCTGCTATAACTGATATCAGTGTGGTGGAGGGCCGGTTGAAAATTAGCTGGGAAAAAAATGAACAACTCAACTTTAAAAATTACCGGCTTTCGAGAAGCTGGCATCCCCAAAACGGTCCTGATGCCGACGGACATTTGTTGATTTATGATCGGGATCAGAACTGGTATATAGATTCCACATATCTGGGAGAATGGGCATATTACAGCATCACGGTTGAATCATACAGCGAAGGATACGGAGCCAGTTCCGAATCAATACTGATTGATTATCCAACACCAAATTTGAACATGGAAGTTGATGAGGATTATAACATTAGCTATTCATGGAATGCCTGCTCATTGTATGCAAATCTGAATCAATATGAATTGCAAATTACCTCCTTTTCACCTGACAGTATTCTCTATCATACATCCGATCCATCTGATACCAGTTTTTCAATAGAAGGAGGGCTGTTCACTCCATACCATTACAGGCTATACTGGTATGGTGACAGCAGCAAGTCGTTACCATCAGGATATTTGGTGCACAACGCAGAGCTTTTGCCCGGTAAACACCTGGGCATACCTGCAGAACAGTTTGCATATACCCTCAGTCATCCCCAGAAATTATATGCTGTTTCTTATGATGAAATATATCAATATGATGCATTATCTGTAACGCTGGAACAAAACACCCAGGGTAATGAAAGACCCCGCGATATCTGTGTATCTCCCAACAATGATCACCTTATACAGTCAACTGTCTTTCATAATATTATCAGGATATTCAACCCGAGTGACCTGAATGAATATGAGAACATCGATGTATCAAATCTTATCGGTTATTATGCAAAACTAAACCAGGTGGATGTTGCTGATAATGGCATACTTGTCGGTATTTTGAGCGATGGTAATATTCTTGGTTATGATGTCAACACCGGGGATATGCTTTTTATCGAAAGCGCTTCACTCTCACCAGATGTCAGTAAGATTTTTATTTCTCCCTCAGGCAGCTATTTCATCACCTGGGAACATCCCGAATACGACACTTATCTTTATCAGGTTCAGGATTCAGAAGTTGTCCGGAGTATCTACCTTGGAAATAATTTTCGCAATGTATATTTTATACCGGATAAATCGGACGATCAATATTACTGCCTTACTACCGGGCAGGAAATCAGTATATACAAATGTGAGGATCAGTCAATGATCCGATCATTCACATCTTCTTCAGAGCGGATTTCCAATATAGATCCGGTAAGTGGGTATCTGGTAGGAAGCAATCACACAACTGGTAAATACCAGTTTTATGATCCGGAGGGTGGCGGCCTGATCAAAGAATTAAATGCAGGCTATCCCGCTTACTACCCATGTCTTCTTGATTCGAAACTATTTACTGGCGCTTATTATTATCCAATAAATTTTTAATCATGCGAATACAGGTCCTTTTGATATTCATGACAATTTTCCCGCTTGAATCAGTAACTTCACAAACATACATAGGAAGGATAGGAAGTGGAGTTGGAAGCTACAATATGAAAGAGATGTCGGAATATGTAAACTTTGCAAAAATCTTTATCCCTGTTGATGTTAAGACCTTTAATGATTTTCCCCCTTACCTGAATTATCACCTGGCACTCAGAAAACACGGCAAAAACGAGCAGGATTATTTCGAAATTGAATATGCTTTTTATTCAACAGGTTCGAGGCTGAATTACCAGGATTATTCAGGAGAATACAACTTGGATGTTAAACTGAACGCATTTTCTTTTGCCCTTAAATACGGGACCTTTTTTCATCAGGGAAAACACTTGAAGCTTGGGCTGTACCAGCAATTGTCTTCTTATTTCACCAAAATTAAATTTATTGAGGAGATCAATGTTTATGGTGAATCGGGCACTTCAAAGAGTAGTGCAGGAACAAAGCATCTCGGGCTGGAAGCAGGTGCAATGGGTGTTTATCCTTTCAGCAATAAGATGGGTTTGTTTACCAGTCTGGGTTATTATCAGCAGATGTATACTTTCCGGAAAGGCAAATATGTTCCGGATTGGAGTGGGATCCGTTTTGAACTGGGGTTATTGTTTGATATATGATTTTATCCCTGGCTTGAGATCAGATACCCGGCCATTTTCAGATCAACAGTTTCTGTTATTTTGATATTGGCCGGATCCCCTTCCACCAAATTGATTTTATATCCTGCGGATTCCAAAACAGTTGCATCATCGGTAAATTCCGGCCTGTAATCCTGCCGGTAAGCCTCTTTGATCAAAGCCAGGTCAAATACCTGGGGTGTTTGGACCAGTCTTATTTTTGAACGGTCGAGAATCTTGCTTTGATCTTTTTCCATCCATCTCACCGATTCCCTGACAGGAACTACCGGAACTGCGTTACCCAGTTGCTCAGCATTTTCAAAAACACGCTGTATCAGTTGGTTTGTCACCAGCGGACGTACCCCGTCGTGAATGCCTACGAACCCTACAGGAGCATCAATAGCATTTAATCCAATTTGCACCGATTCAAATCTTTCCTTTCCCCCGGCAAGGGTGATGTGGGGGATACGAAAATCATATTCCTCAATTAGTTTTTTCCAGTGATCTATATGCTTTCCTGGCAGCACAAGTATGAATTTAAATCCTGGATCCCATGCGTAAAATCTATCAAAAACATGCATCAGCACAGGTTTGTCTAAAAGCCTGAGAAATTGTTTGGGTATTGCCGACTGCATTCTTTTTCCAGTGCCGCCTGCAACAATGACCAGGTATTTTTCTTTCCGGGACATTTTAAACGATCAGCATGGCATCGCCGTAAGTAAAGAATTTATATTTTTCTTTTACGGCCTGCTTATAGGCATCCATCAGAAAATCGTAACCGGCAAATGCAGATACCATCATCATCATGGAAGACTGCGGCAGGTGGAAATTTGTTACCATGGCATCGGCCACGTTGAAATCATAGGGTGGGAAGATGAATTTGTTGGTCCAACCTTTAAAAGGTTTTACTTTTCCTGTTATTGTTACGGCTGTTTCGAGGGCTTTCATGGAGGTTGTACCCACGGCACAGACCTTATGTTTATTGTTTTTGGCACGATTGATATAATCGGCATTCCGCATATCCACCATCATTTCTTCCGAGTCCATCTTGTGTTTGGTCAGGTCTTCCACTTCGATATTGCGGAAGTTACCCAGTCCGGCATGCAGGGTGATCTCTGCAAAGTTAACGCCAAGCAATTCCAGCCTTTTCATCAATTCGCGGCTGAAGTGAAGGCCAGCCGTGGGTGCTGCCACTGCCCCTTCATGTTTGGCATAAATGGTCTGGTATCTTTCTTCATCTTCCGGAACAACCGGTCTTTTATGGAGTTTGGGTAATGGTGTTTGTCCCAGTTCCTGTATGGAACGTTTGAATTCTTCATAAGGTCCGTCATACAGGAAACGCAACGTTCTTCCGCGGGAGGTGGTGTTATCGATTACCTCGGCGACCAGTGTTTCGTCTTCCCCGAAGTAGAGTTTGTTACCGATCCTGATTTTCCTGGCAGGGTCAACCAGCACATCCCATAATCTTGTTTCACGGTTTAATTCGCGCAGCAGGAAAACTTCAATTTTGGCACCGGTCTTCTCCTTGGTCCCGTATAGGCGTGCAGGGAAAACCTTGGTATTGTTGATGACGAAAACATCACCATCGTCAAAATAATCCAAAATATCCTTGAAAATTTTATGCTCAATCTTGCCGCTCTTCCTGTCCAAAACCATCATCCTTGATTCATCCCTGTTGTCAGGTGGTTCATTGGCGATCAATTCCGGAGGTAATTGGAAACGAAATTGTGATAACTTCATATGTCTGTCCCTGATTTTTAAAAGCCCGCAAAGGTAAAAAAAAATGCGGTGATTTTCAATGCTTCACGAAATTAATACAAAAGCATAGCGCTTGTCAAGTGCGATTTGCATAAAGTTTCTTAATTATTTCCTCAAAGGCTGAAATTTCCATGGCATCTTCCAGCTTAAACTCACCTATGCGTGTTCTACAGAGTGAAGATAAATATGCTCCACTTGAGAGGGCCTTGCCGAAATCCCTGGCGAGCGATCTTATGTAAGTTCCTTTGGAGCATAGGATACGAAAAGTTATTGACGGCACATCAACTTTTTCAATTTGGAATTCATGAATATGGATCTTTCGTGCTTTTAGTTCCAGTTGTTCTTTGTTCCTTGCGTAATTATAAGCTCTTTTCCCCTTTACCTGTATGGCTGAAAAGATGGGCGGTATCTGTTCCTGTTCACCCAGGAATTTTTGAGCGGTTTCCCGGATGAGCTCTTCATGAATATGAGTGATTGGATATTCATGGTCGATATCCGTTTCGGTATCAAATGAGGGTGTGGATTTTCCCAGCAGGAAGGAACCTGTATAATCCTTGTCGCTGTCCTGGTATTGCTGTATCTTTTTGGTATTGCGCCCGGTACAAATAATTAGAAGTCCGGTGGCTTTGGGATCCAGTGTTCCGGCATGACCCACCTTGATCTTTTTGATCCCCGTATTATGCCTGATGATGTAACGTATTTTGGATACCACATTGAAGGAGGTCCAATCGAGCGGTTTGTTGATCAGCAAGGTTTCTCCCTCCTGAAAATCAAAAACAATTTGATTTGTAAGATCAGACATTTTTATAGTATTCCGAACAGGATTGCCGCGGTTCCGATGACCAGACAATAAACTGCAAAATAAATCAATTTTCCTTTTTTCACAAGATTGATCATCCACTTGCATGCAAGAAGCCCGGATATGAATGCTGCGAGAAAGCCGATGATCAGCGGCAGGGCAGTAACATCGCTTTTTGCACTGAGGTCTTTATCCATCAAATCCTTGAGGTTGGCTCCGATAATGGGTATCAGCACCATCAGGAAGGAAAAGCGGGCAATATTTTCTTTTTTATTGCCGATGATCAGTCCGGTGGAAATGGTGGCTCCACTTCTTGAGATCCCTGGAAGTACCGCTGCTGCCTGTGCAATTCCGATGAGCAGGGCATCCAGGAAATTGATTTTCCTCCTTGATTTTCTCGGAATATAGGTTAGTGATAGCAAAACTGCCGTAATGATCAGCATGGATCCGACAAAAACCAGGTCACCACTAAAAAAGGCCTCCACTTCTTCAGAGAAATACAAGCCGATAAACAGTACCGGGATCATGGAGAACAGAAGTTTGGTGATATATTTGGTTTCTTCATTCCATTGAAAACGAAACAGGCCGCGCAACAAATTCTGGATATCCTTGTAAAAAACAACGATGGTGCTCATTACCGTCGCACCGTGAACCACAACCGTAAAGATCAGACTTCTTTCGGCACTAACACCCAGGATTACCTTTCCAAGTTCGAGATGTCCGCTGCTGCTCACCGGCAGGAATTCGGTCAGCCCCTGTACTATACCCAGTATCAACGCTTCTATCCAGTCCATTGCTTGTAATTTGGCAGTCAGCAGTCGGCAGTTGGCAGCATGTCATGCTTTTATATACTGCGCTGTGTGCCTGACTCTGTTGAATGCACAATTAATTTGTTGCGAAATTAAGGTAAATTATCCATTGAAAAGTAAAGAAATGATAATTTCAATCATACATCATCAGGCTGCCTCCTGCCGAGTGCCAACTGCCAACTTCACTTAATCCTCCTTCGGCCGTTTCATGATCGCAAAAATCTCCACCACGTATCCGGCCATGATCAGGATCGGGGCAAGGGTCATCCGGCGAAAACTGAAAAGTTCATAGCTGAAAACATCGGGATCATCACTGCCACCTCCGATCATCAGCAGGAAACCTATTACAATAAGGCCCAGCCCGATGAACATGAGTTTATAGTTTTCCCGCTTGAAAGCAAAGGTTTTGCCCTCGGGTAGTATCTTTTCCTTTTGTTTGGGATTTGCAGGTTTATCTTTTGCAGTGCTTGTCTTTGCCATGAAAAATTTAATTTGAAAACTTGTCAAAAATAAAAAGTATTTGAGGAAAACCCATGTTATTTAACATCTTTTAACCGAAAATCAGAAATACAGATCGTCTGTTCGCATCTTGAGGTACTTGCGCACCGCAAAATAGGTTGAAAAATAAGATATGATCAAACCCAGGATGATCACGATCACGAAAAGACTGATATACATTTTGAGATCCTGCAGTATAATCAGCTCCGGTACTTCCGTGCGGGAAAGGTAAATGATCCCCATCAAAAACAGGATTGCAAGCAGGGCTGCCAGAATGCCCTGCATCAGTCCTTGCAGGATAAAGGGTTTCCGTATGAACTTCTGTGTAGCCCCGACCAGTTGCATGCTTCTGATCAAAAATCTTTTGGAATATACCGAAAGCCTGATGGTATTGTTGATCAGGGCGATGGCGATCAGCAACAGGAGCAAACTGAAAGCAAGCAGGATGATCGCAATGCGGCGTATGTTTTTATTGATCAGGTGCACCAGGGATTTTTGATACCAGACCTCCTTTACATTGGAATTCCGGAGCAGTTGCTGTTCTATTTTCTGCAGGCTGTCGACATTGGCATAACTGGCTCTCAGCCGAAGATCAATGGAGGGCAGGAGTGGATTGTAGCCGAGAAATTCAATGAAATCCTCGCCCAGGTCCTTCTGCATGATTTCTGCAGCTTTTTCCTTGGTGATGTATTCAGTGGATTTCACAAAAGCCGAGGCATCCAGGGTTTTTTGTAACTGAATAATACCGGCTTCTTTCACCCCATCCTTCATGATGATGGAAAAGCCGATGTTTTCTTTCACGTATTCAGAGAGTTTGTTGGCATGCAGTATGATCAGGCCCAGCATACCCATCATGAACAATACCAGGGTGATGGAAACAACCGTGGTTACATAGGAAGCCCTGTAACGGCGTTTGGTATATTTTTCTTCCTGCTTCGACATTCCGCCGGCTAAAATACGAAATTGATTCTAATCTGGATCATATATTCCTTATCAGCTCGATCAAAGTTATTTCTCCAGGACAATTGAAACGAATAGGGATAGCCGAAACCCCGCAACCTGAACTCGTATAGCCCTGCAATTCATTGAATTTCCACTTACCCCTGAAAAATTGCTTTCCCTCAAACTGATGCGTGATCAGAGGAAAACCTCCCGGAAGGCAGATCTGTCCGCCATGGGTATGACCACATAGGTAAAGATCGTAATGATTCTTAGCAGCGATGTCGAATAATTCGGAGGTATGAACCATTGCAATTTTAAAAGGCCCTTCTGTTTCTTCCAATGCTTCAATGGCCATATCGGTAAAGTAATAATAAGGATCATCAGTGCCCGTGATGATGATCTTTTCATCCTTCCGTGGCAATTCAATACTTTCATTGATCAGCATATGAACACCCATTCTCTCAAGGTGTTTTACCATCAGGTAGGAATCATGATTTCCCAGGATTCCATAAATACCCTCCTGGGCCCGGATGTTCCGTATGATCTTTTCAATGGCGGGATAAATGTGATGAGAAGGACCCTGTGTATCTTTCCTGTAATCACCGGTGATCAGGCAAAGATCATATTCCAGGGGCCGGATCTTTTCAATAATAAGATCTTCAATCCCGGGCAGGGTATCAATATGCAGGTCGGAAAGATGCAGGATCTTCAAACCATTAAAAGAAAGTGGTAAAGAGTTAAATTCAAAAACTGCTTTATTGATTCGGATATTTTTGGCATTTCGCAAGCCTCTGCGATACAAGCCGCTTAGTTTTAATAGCAGCACAAAATAATTCAGCAGGCTTTGAAAGAGATTCCAGTGGCTTTTGCTCTTCTTACCACTTTTCTTTCTTTTAAAACGATCGGTTTCAATCACCGCCCGCATGGTGGCCCATATGATCCTTCTTTCGTTCATTTGTTCAGAAAACAATGCAGGAAAATGGTATTTCCTGAATCTTTCTTAATTTCGTTCATTAAAAATAACAAAATGAAATTAAAGTTTGTTTTTATCCTATTCAGTTTTCTGTCTCTGGCTGCATGCAATGTTGGTAAGCAGGAAAAAACTGCTGAAAAAAGAAATCCCTATGACCTTGAAATCATCAATGATTTTGAAGTTTATGATTCAATTGTGAGCCTGGAACCCCAAAAAAAACTGGTTGATCTTGAAGAAACAGTTGACAATATTGTGCTGGACATCCGTTATGCAAGCAAAAACAATTTCACGGGGGAAGTCATTTACAAGATCCCGAAGGCATTTGCCAGGAAGCCTTTGGCAGTGGCATTACAGAATGTTCAGAAAGACCTTTCCTCCCATGGACTTGGATTGAAGGTATTTGATGCCTACCGGCCGTATGCCGCCACGCTTAAATTTTATGAAGTATTTCCAGATACCATGTATGTCGCGGCTCCCTGGCATGGTTCCAGGCACAACCGGGGCTGTGCCGTCGATATTACCCTGCTTGATCTGAATACTGGTGAAGAACTGAACATGCCCACTCCTTTTGATGATTTCAGCGATAAAGCTCATCCGGATTATATGGAGCTACCCGAAGATGTTATCAAGAACAGGCAAATGCTGATCGAGATCATGAAAAAACACGGCTTCACGGTTTATCCTTACGAATGGTGGCATTATGATTTTCATGGCTGGGAAAACTATAAGCTGATGGATATTTCCTTTGAAGAGTTAATAAATACTAAATAGCCAATAATTCTAAAACTCTCTCTTCAATTCGCTTTTTTACATTCTGCCATTTTAGATTGGGTTCTTTTATTAAAACAGGCCAATCAGAGAGGTCAACATCATCAAAATATATCAGGCTTTTTAATATTTGTGTATTATTACTTTGCCTGTATTTGTTTGAATAAAACTCTAGCATTTTTGCCATCCTATATTTTTCCAGTAAGAAATAAACATCAATAAAATCTTTTGAACGCTGCCCGCTTGTAGCAATCGCATTTAGTTTCATGGCTACAATATCCTTTTCTGAGATTAACCTGAATTTTTTTGTCGTGTTAATTTTATCAATTAATGGATAGCGGTGCGCAAGAAAATCAACATTTATTTGTTTGATCTTTCCTTTTAAAGTGTTTTTTGCTGAGTGATAAATCTGATAGTCGTAATCCTGATGAAGTTGTTCTAATAAATCCGCACTATTGAAATCAAGACAAGAAAACAGATCGAGATCAATTGATTTGCGATGACCGGTATACAAAGCTAAAGCAGTCCCTCCAACAAGTAAAAATTTTTTTAAGTAATCTCTTGATTGCAGTGATTTCAGGAGTTCCAGTGTTGTTTTGTCAATTGTTTCCGTGTATAGCATTTAAAACTAGTCTTTGGCTTATTGAAGATTTTTGAGAGGAAATTCAAGGTCTTAGGATCAAGATAATTAAGATTTTGCAGTGTAGATATTACTTCGTCTCTTCCATAGTACTCTAATAAACTTTTCATTTCATCTTTCTTCCCCAGGCTAAAAACCCGCTCAATGATAAGCCGTTTTGAATTTTCCTCATTAAGGCTTTCCATATTAACATCCCAAAAATATTGGGAATCCAATTTTTCAATAAGTTTTGTTTTAGCTTTCATCAATTTTAAATTTTATAAAAATACAATTAATTCATGAGAAATTTTCAGTGACTCTGAATACTCCTGCCATGAATTACTCCTGTTTCATTACCTTTGCAAATTCTAATAACAATGCAAACAATGGATTACAATCACAGGGAAATCGAGAAGAAGTGGCAAAAATACTGGAAAGATAACAAGACCTTTCATGTTGATATCGATCATGATAAGCCCAAGTTTTATGTGCTGGATATGTTCCCTTACCCATCCGGGGCGGGATTGCATGTCGGCCATCCTCTCGGATATATTGCGTCGGATATCTTTTCCCGTTATAAACGGCACCTGGGTTTTAATGTATTGCACCCGATGGGATATGATGCTTATGGACTGCCGGCGGAACAATATGCCATACAAACAGGGACCCATCCTGCCGTAACCACCGAAAAGAATATCAAACGCTATCGCCAGCAACTTGATCAGATTGGTTTTTCCTATGACTGGGACCGGGAAGTGCAAACCTGTGATCCAAAGTATTATAAATGGACACAATGGACCTTTATTCAACTGTTCAAATCCTGGTACAATAAAAAAAGCAACAATGCCGAATCCATTGATGCTCTGATCAAAACTTTTGAAAGGGAAGGAAACCGGAACATTGAAGCGGCTGCAAGTCAGGAAGAAGTTTTTACTGCTGATGACTGGAAGCAGATGGATGAAAAGCAGCAGCAGGAAATCCTCATGCATTACCGACTGGCCTATCTTTCGGATACCATGGTGAACTGGTGCCCGGAGCTTGGAACCGTGCTGGCCAATGATGAAGTAAAAGACGGCTTTTCTGAAAGGGGCGGTCATCCTGTCGAGCGGAAACGCATGAAGCAATGGTCGCTCAGGATTTCGGCCTATGCACAAAGACTGCTGGACGGACTGGAAAAGATCGACTGGTTTGACTCGCTCAAAGAAGTGCAAAGAAATTGGATTGGTCGAAGCGAAGGCGCTTCTGTAATGTTCAGTATTGATGGTTTTGATGAAACAATAGAGGTTTTTACAACCCGGCCTGATACCCTCTGGGGAGCAACATTCATGGTGCTTGCCCCGGAACATGAGCTTCTGGAAAAGATTACCGGCAAGGATCAAAAAGAAAAAGTTGAAAAATACATACACTGGGCCAAAAACCGCTCCGAGCGGGATCGTATTTCGGAAGTAAACAAGATCACAGGAGAATTTACCGGAGCCTATGGCATCAACCCGGTGAACGGGGAAGCAATCCCGATCTGGGTAGCCGATTATGTATTATCAGGCTACGGAACAGGCGCCATCATGGCGGTACCTGCACATGACAGCCGGGATTTTAAGTTTGCCATGCATTTCGATATTCCCATCATACAGGTTGTCAAGCAAGAAAATGAAGAGATATCGGACCCCAGAACATGGGAGGATTCCTATGATGCCAGGGACGGTCTGATGATCAACTCGGGATTTATCACAGGAAAAGCTGTTGAGGAAGGTATCAAAGCTACCATTGAATGGCTGGAAGAAAAGGAGCTTGGCGAAGGCAAGGTAAACTATCGCCTGCGGGATGCCATCTTCAGCCGGCAGCGTTATTGGGGAGAACCCTTTCCCATCTATTATAAAGAAGGCATGCCTTATCCTCTGGATGAAAGCGAACTTCCACTCGAATTGCCGGATGTTGATAAATACTTACCGACTGAAAGCGGTGAGCCTCCATTGGCCCGTGCCAAAGACTGGCAAACAAAGGAAGGTTATCCGCTTGAAACCAATACCATGCCTGGCTTTGCCGGCAGCAGCGGGTATTACCTCCGTTACATGGATCCTCAAAATGACAGGGCCTATTTTTCAAAAGAGGCCAATACTTACTGGAAAGATGTAGACCTTTACCTTGGCGGGGATGAACATGGAACAGGCCATCTGATTTATGCCCGTTTCTGGAATATGTTCCTGTACGACCTGGGCCTTGTATGCGAAGAAGAACCTTTTAAAAAACTGATCAACCAGGGGAAGATACAGGGAAGAAGCAATTTTGTATACAGGGTTGAAGGCCGCAATCAATTTGTATCAAAGGGATTGAGAAAAGAATACAATACCACACCCTTGCATGTTGACATCAAGCTGGTGGAAAATGACGTACTCGATGTTGAAGCTTTCAGGCAATGGAGACCGGAATTCGCCGATGCTGAATTTATACTCGAAGACGGTAAATACATTTGTGGCTGGGAGGTCGAGAAAATGTCGAAATCAAAACACAATGTGCAGAATCCCGATGAGTTGATCGAGAAATACGGTGCCGATACTTTCCGCTGCTACGAAATGTTCCTGGGTCCGCTTGAAACCCATAAACCCTGGGATACACAGGGCATTGAAGGTGTGTACCGCTTTATGAAGAAACTCTGGCGTTTGTATCATGACAAGGAAAACAACTTTCTTGTTTCTGAAGACAAGCCCAATAAAGATGAACTGAAGGTTCTGCATAATACCATCAAGAAAGTACGTAATGACATTGAAAGATATTCTTTCAACACGGTGGTAAGCAATTACATGATCTGCGTGAATGAACTGACAGATCTCAAGTGCAACAAAAGGGCCATTCTGGAACCACTGACAGTTTTACTATCGCCCTATGCATCTCACATGGCCGAGGAGCTCTGGAGTTTACTCGGACATGAAGGAAGTATTTCAGAGGTCGAATTTCCTGAGCACAATGAAGAATTTATCAGGGAAAATACTTTTGCATATCCTGTTTCGTTTAATGGAAAAATGAGGTTCAAGATTGAACTGCCCCTGGATGTTTCGAAGGATGATGCTGAAAAAGCGGTACTGGGAGATGAGAGATCTGAGAAATACATGGGAGGAAAACAAGCAAAACGTTTCATTTTTGTTCCCAAAAAAATTATAAACATCGTTTTATAAGGCACACTTCTTTTTATGAAAAAACTCGCTATCATATTTTCATCATTCATTTACTCACTGGCTGCTTTTGCCGATGGTGAAGAATTGCGTAACATGCAGAATCATGCCTTCCAGCGGGGCGAATACCTGGAGTACAGGGTGTTTTATGATTCCTGGATGACTTCCTGGCTGACAGCGGGGGTGGGTACCGTAGAGGTAACCGACGAGAACAAACAATTCCATGGCAGGGACACTTACCACATGAAAATAGAAGGCAAATCGAAAGGTTTGTTCAACTGGTTTTTCAAAGTGAGAGATCGTTTTGAATCCTATGTTGATGAACAGGCCCTGGTGCCGTGGAAATTTATCAGGAGGACACGGGAAGGGGATTTCGTGAAAGATGATGATGTGTACTTTGATCACTTCAAGAACACCGCCAAAAGCCGCACCCTGGAAAGGGAAATACCACCCAATACACAGGATATCGTTTCGGCATTTTACGTGATGCGCAATCTCAGTGTCGACAGCCTGAATGTGAATGATGAACTGAGCGTTAAATTTTTACTGGATGACTCGGTGTATACCTCCAGGATCATATTCCTGGGCCGGGGTGAGGTAAAAGTGAAAGCAGGCAAGTTCAAAGCCCTGGCTTTTAAACCCAAAATGGCTACAGGAGAAGTCTTTGATGAAGAATACCCCATGACCATCTGGGTGTCGGACGATAGAAATCATATCCCGCTCAGGCTTGATTCCAAAGTGATCATCGGTTCAATTACCATCGAACTGACGGACTTCAGAAACCTGAAACATCCCCTGAATTCAAAGATCGATTGATTACCTGATTATCAATTTTTGTGTAATCAAATTTCCCATCTCAGGCTGAATCCGGAGAAAATATAAACCGGCCGACAGATGTCGAAGATTTATTTTATGTTTTTTTACCACCATACCCGGATCCTCCTGGTATACGGACTGACCATACTGGTTGTAAATGATGATGGATTTTAGCCGCACATCCTGATGAAAGTCAAGATTAACATCACCTGAACCGGGATTGGGATATACATGCAGTCGATCCATTACCAGTTCATGATCTTCCTGTCCGGCATAAACAATGTCGAGAGATGTTTTGGGATCTCCAATAAGAATATATTGATAAGATAACCTGGGAACAGATGCATAATAGCTCTCGGCGAGATTATACCTTTTTTCCGAGGTATCGTTCAAATATCTTGAGTACAGCAGTTCTTGTTTTGGACCCTCAGATGCGAAATATACGTTTGCATAACCTCCTCCTCCCGAAGCCCCTGAATTCATTAAATTCAATAGGCTGTAAGGTATCTCTTCCCCGACAGCATAAAAACCCAGATCGGTATAGGTTAATATTGTATTGACAAAAGAACCATTCAGCCAGGTAAATTCGGGTTGATCAACATTCGAGTCGTAGATCATATTGGTGTACATTAACAAATCATCCTGCTGACTGATCAGCTGCGTGTCAGGATCAAATTGATAACTCCAGTCATTGTAATCAAGAAATTCAAGGGCATCTTCAAAATATCTTGAAAACAGATCGACCACATTGGTATCGGGATGAACAAAATCAACAAGGGTTTGGGCTTCTTCTTTTACTACAGGACAATGGGGCCCACTTTTATCGATCATGCTCAAAACGCTGTTGGGGTTCATTCCATCCAGGCGACTGATGAGGAAAAAATCAAATATCTCTGATGAAAAATTATCGACAGAAGCGTAATAGGGATTTTCAATATAAAATTCGCCAACAGGATCATCCACCAGTGAGCTGTTCAATAAGGTCAGCTGGTTGTCGAGGGATCGGCAGTGCAAACCCTCAAAACCTGTGCAACTATCCCCGTAACTCACATTAACAGGAATACCTCTGGTGGTAACCAGATAATTGATCGAGGTTTCAAGATTGTTTTCTTCAAGCTGATCCAGTATTTGATTACAGATATTCCTGAACTCAGTTGTATCGACAACCTCTTCAGTTAAACAATCGATGTAGATCAGGTTTTCATCGGGAATGGATCGCTGTACCGCAAAATAAGTACCGATTTCAATAGAAGTTTCGCTGTTGTAATTCATGATCACAGCAACATCATCATAAAGATTTTGGGAAATTACAGGAAACAGGATTGAAGATAAAACGATTAATGCACTTAACTTTTTCATAGCTTTAGAATTTTGGTTTACGATTAAAGCGTAAAAAGTCTATGTGCGATAATTTGGTTTTTGGTTGTTGGGGTAATTAACGTTACTTCTTATTTTTTTATTGTTTCCGAATAAATATCCAGCAAGTATTGATGTCTTGCTTTGTGTGTTCTTTGTGCCCTGGTGACTTCGTGGCAAAAAAAAAGCCCGCCCTCAAAGCAAGGACAGGCCTTTGCATTAGCAAATAAGCATTAGTATTTCACAAAACGTTTGCTGATCTTAAAATCATCTTCTGTAATGATCTCCAGCAGGTACATACCCGCTTTCAGACTGCTTGTATTCAGATCAATACTTTCGGATTGATAGAGTTCAAAATTCCTCTTTTGCATATATTGTCCTGTCAGGCTGATGATGTTGAACTCCAGCCTGGAGGCTTCCTTCATTTCAACATCAATGTTCAGGGTATTTGAAACTGGATTGGGATAGATATCACTGATATTATCCACAAATCTTGAATTGATTTCATTGATGCCAAAAACAATATTGGATTCGCCGATTACCATCACCACATCATCCACATGCTGGTTTTCTCCGCTCAGGCTGAAGTTTTTGGGAACGATGGATTTGCCCATCACTTCAGCATATAGCGTATACGTTCCGTTGGGCAAGGCATCGAATTCAAAGTAACCCTCTTCATCAGAGAAAATAATCCCCGCATAATCTCCGGCTTCGTTGGCCAGCATGATCTGTATATCCGTAGCCGGGTTATCATCACGCTTATCGTCCTGGTGGAAAATATGCCCGCTGATGATGCCTGTTCCGGGAATGGTCACAGCCATTTCAACCAGGTTGATGTCTGCATTGAACAGATTCTGGTTCAGGCTGATCATTTCCGCATCTTCCCAGTGTATGGCATCTCCATAATAAGTCGGCATGAAGGCATTGTAATATGCTGAATTGGGTGTGGGCTCGGCTTTTACATAATAATCACCTGCAAAAGGATTGAATAAATAATAGCCCAGAGAATCCATCACCTGGGAATACACCTCATTGTATGCGCCATTTTCATAATGATATGCATAGGCGAATCCATCATCGAGCTGGTAAATGCCTGCAAATGTATTCCCACCCATATAATAAGAGGGCAATACCTGTATGGCAATATCATCGCAATAAACACTGATACATGAATCCTCGTTGGACAATGCGGTTATGGTAAGGCACACATTATACGTTCCTTCATCCACATAGGTATGAACAGGATTTTGTTCACCGGAAGTATTGCCGTCGCCGAAATTCCACGACCAGGAGGAAATCTGATTGGGCGGTGTACTCTGGTCGAAGAAGTTTATGGTATAGGGATCGGTGCTGTCGGCGGCATGGCTGAAGGCAGCCTGGCATCCGGCAGGGTTGCCGATGACAATATCCATACAATAGGTATCCATGCAGGCACCGAGGGCATTATTGATGCTCAGACAAACCTGGTAGGTGCCGGCATCACCGAATTGATGACTGGGGTTTTGCTCATTTGAGGATGTACCATCGCCAAATTCCCAGTACCAGTCAAAAATACTGTCGGAAGGAGTACTCAAATCAACAAAATAGATCAGATGGGGGTCGGTGCTATCGGCATAATAGGTGAAATCAGCCTGGCAACTTGCTGTGGTATCATCACAGATCTCAAAATCAGCAAAGACCGGAACACCGGGTTGCGGATTGTTGATGGTGGTATCGTGATACAGATAGCTGCAATTGTCAAGGGTATAAATGTAAATAAAGTTCAAGCCGTTGCCCACAGGAACGGTGTCGGTATAAAAACCGGCTTCATTGGTTAAAACATCAGAGGCATAGGCGCTGTCGGCATCAATGCTAACAAGCTGGCCTGCCACAGGATCTCCCGTGTTTTCATCGGTAACATACCCGCTAACCGGGATGTAATCTTGGGCCTGCAGTGCGAAAAATCCTGATAAAAGGAATGATAACAGTAGTACAAGCTTTTTTCTCATGACATAAAGTATTAAAGTTTTCTTTAAAGGGGGATCATCTGATTGTTTGGTTGCATACGGCCTAAAATTTATAAATGATCCCGCCCTTGAATTCTATATAGGACACATTTTTCAATCCGCTGTTTTGATAAATCGATTTGAGATATTGGTGATAAGTAGGTTCCAGGTAAAAAGATAAGCGGTCGGAAATCCTGTACCGGACACTCAGTCCTCCGATCATTCTCCAGTTTATGTTGAACCTGTAATCCAGGTAATTCACCACATCGATCACCCTTGCATCTTCTTTGTTGAATACAGGAAGGTATTCCCTGCCGCCAATCCTGAAATCAGCACCGATTCCTGCCTGTAAGGCAAAGCTCAGCTTCTGGTTTTCCAGGACTTTGTATCCTGCGATCAACGGGACCTGCAATACCCGGTATTGATATCTTATCTGACCGGGTGAAAAATGTTCCAATGAATCAAATACTTCCCGTTTGGTCGTGAAATAATCAATGCTGCCCGAACCCGGATTGATATGAGCCGAATCGACGTAGTTGTAGGTGTATATCAGTTCATGCTGCCTGTATTCAAAAGTGTATTTGGCTTTTTCTTTCCAAGACAGATATGCGAGCCCTGTTTTCAGGTAGAAGTTTCGGCTTTCAAGCATCAGGTCCATCCCAAAAGAGGAAACCGATTCGGGAACTTCCATGTTTTGTACCTGTATACGCTGGAAGTTGATCAGGGAATAAAAAGCGCCCAGTGACAGGTCAAAATGATTTTTTGGCTGAAAATAGTCATAATTTATTTCAGGCCTTTCATGATTGTTTCTCTCCTGAAAAGTCAACGCTGTCAGGGACTGGTTTCTCTTTCCTGCATTTTGCAATTGGGAAATGTGGTTTGATTTTCTTGTTAATGCATGCAGATGCAGGGCTCTGAATTGTTCAACCGGAATGGGTTTTGCATTTGCATGCATATTGATATCCCGGTCTTTCTCCATGGATGTGGAAGATGTTAAACTTTCCATGGGATAAACGGGTTTCTTTATTTCCTCTGCTGCATTAGCTCTCTTTCCAGATTTTATATTGGGCATGACCGTTTTTTCACTTCGATCAGCATTGCTTTTATCAATTGCTTTGGTGTTGGATCTTTTTCCTGTTTCTCGAGAGACCAGATGGTTATCATCCTGATCCGGTAGGAGAAATATCAGGGCAGTGATCAGAGCGGCTCCGATAAAGATTGCAGAGCCTGCTTTGATCAAGGATCCCACTGGCCCCGCAAAAAATGATGATGGCAGGGCTTTCTCTATAGATTTCCATGCATTTGCCGGAGCTTTGTATCTGGGCAGTGATGAGATGTTTTTCGCAAGAAAATCTTTGCTGTCAAGATGATCCAGGGAACCGGAAACTTTTTCCCATCCCTTTTCCCCTGCTTTCCTGCGGGGCAGGCCGTACAATGCATTTATTAATATGTCACGGTTTTTCTCGATCATCTTTCGGTAAAATCCTTCAGTATTTGTTGCAATTGCTTTTTTGCATGATACAATTGTGATTTGGAAGTACCCTCAGAAATATTCAGCATTCCGGCTACTTCTTTGTGTTTATATCCTTCCACTTCTATGAGCAAAAAAATCGTTCTGTAACCTGCAGGCAGCGACAAGATGGCTTTTTCGAGGTCTTCTCCCCGCATTTCGTCCGGCCAGCTAATGATATCACCGTTGGTATGCTGGTCAATAGGAAGAAAGCTTTCTTCCGTTTTTAGTTTCTTGATGGCATTGCGTACCACGATGGTCTTGATCCATGCACCAAGGGTTGAATCCCTCCGGAACTGTTTGATATCCCTGAACACCTGTACAAAAGCTTCTTGCAATACATCATTGGCCACATCCATATCTTTCACGATGCGGAAAGCAATTGTAAACATAGCATCACAATACCGCTCGTACAAAAGCCGCTGGTATTTGCGCCTGTTTTTGCAGCAACCTTCGATCAATTGTTCTTCCGACAATTTACTTTCCTTACTATGTCCGCTTAGAATTTCGATTGGCCAATATTTATAAGGCTTACGATTCAAAGGGCACAAATTTTGCAATTTGGTTGCATGAAATTAAAGAATTTTCAGGGATTGGCTGAATACAGCACCTTCCTTAGTTTCAAAAAGAATCATTAAATTGTACCATAAATATTTTCATATGAAAAGGAATATCCTATTGATCACAATCGCCGTTGCGCTCGCCACAATGCTGGCGGCTTTTTCCGGTAACAAGCCTAAAATCATGACAAATCCAAACCAGCAAAAAGGTGCGTATGACACCCTCAAATACGAAAAGCTCTGGAATGAAGCAGAGAAATTAATTGATAAAGGATTGCCAAAATCCGCTGCTGAAAAAGTGGAAAAAATCTACAATATGGCCAGGGACGAACACAACCCGCCCATGTATATCAAAGCCGTTCTTTTTAAAATGAAGATCCTGAGCGATTATGAGGAAGAATATCTCAATAAGATCATTGGGGATTTGGGAAATGAAATTGAATATACCGCTTTCCCCGAGACATCCATATTGCATTCCATACTGGCCAGCATATACTGGGATTACTATCAGCAGAACCGTTATAAATTCATGGAACGCAGCCAGGTTAGTGAAGTGGATGAAGCGGACATAGAAACCTGGGATCTCAGACACATCATGGAAAAGATAAAGGATCACTTTTTGGCTTCCCTGGAGAATTCAGATGAATTGAAAAAACTTTCCATTGAAAAATTCACGAGTATTCTTTTGCAAGCTGAGAATAGTGAAGTTTTCAGACCGACACTGTATGATTTTCTGGCACACCGTGCCCTCGAATTTTTCATGCATGATGACAACGAACTGACCAGGCCCGCTTTTGTATTCCAGGTCAATGATGTGCAATATTTTGATCCGGCTGAAAAATTTATCAAAATGAAACTCAAAAGCCAGGATACTTCTGCGCTGAAATATAAAGCAATATTGATCCTGCAGGAACTCATCGCATTCCATTTGCAGGATGATAATCCTGATGCCCTTGTGGATATAGACTTGCACAGACTTGCATTCGTCCATGAAAATATTGTTGGTATTGCCCAACCCGATCAAGCTTACCTGGAAGCCTTGCAGCATTTAAAAAGCAATTATTCAGATCATGCTATCAGCACAAGGGTAACATACCAGATGGCCCTGCTGCATGAAAAATTGGGGAATCAATATGATCCGCATGAAGCACCCCAGTATCAGTGGGAACTAAAGAAAGCGGTTGATTTATGTGATGAAGCCATTGGATCTTTTTCTGCTTCTATCGGGGCCAACAATTGCAAAGTGGTAAAATCCAGGATTGAACAAACACGACTTTCCCTGAGTACCGCTGGTGTGGAACTGCCCGGAAAACCCATCCTGGCCCTGCTTTCATTCAGGAATACGGAAAGGGCAAACATCCGTTTTATCAAAACCAATTACGAAGCACACCGGGAACTGCAAAGGAACAACAGGTCGGAAAAGCTTATCAAAGCATATCTGAATTATAAAAATTATGCACAAAAATCATTTGAACTGATAAACAAAGGTGATTTCCAGACTCATTCAGCCCAGGTAGTCCTACCGCCTCTGGAACCCGGGTTTTATGTTTTCCTGATCGGACATGAAGGGTTAGCAGATGAGGATCAGATTCCCGATGCCCTGGGAACCATCATGGTTTCAGATCTATCATACATCAGCAATCGCAAAGGAAATGGTGATTATGAATTTTTTGTCCTCAACCGTAATTCTGGAGAAGCGCTCAAAGATATACAGTGCAGAGTGTACAAGCAGGAGTATGATTATAGGACAAGCAAATACGTGCATAAAGATTTCATAGACCTGGAAAGTGATAAGCAGGGATACCTGCTCGTCAGGCGGACAAATGTAGACCGGAATTTTTCCATTCAACTGATCCATAAAAAGGATACGCTTCAGAGCAATGAAGTATTTTATGCATATCCTGAGAGGGGAAAAGATGAACCTCAAACCAGGACTTTCTTTTTTACCGATCGTGCCATATACAGACCCGGGCAAACCTTGTATTTCAAGGGCATCATGCTGGAAAAACAGGATGATGATAAATATGAGATAATGCCAGGTGAGAATACGGAAGTCACTTTTTATGATGTGAACAAGCAGGAGATCTCCAGCCTCAAACTGAAAAGCAACGAATATGGTTCGTTTCACGGAAGTTTTACTACGCCAACAGGTGTTCTGACCGGCCAGATGAGCATAAAGAATGAAAGCGGGACAAACTGGTTCAATGTTGAGGAGTACAAACGGCCCAGGTTCAAAGTGACTTTCAATCCCGTAAGTGGAACCTATAAATTAAATGAAAAGCTCAGCATTACAGGTGAAGCGAAAGCCTATGCCGGAAATCCTGTGGATGATGCAGTTGTTAAATACCGCGTGGTGCGGAATGTAAGAATGCCGTACTGGCGATGGTGGTGGGGATTGCCGCCTTTTGGCGGGGCAGAAACAGAGATCATCAATGGATACACACAAACCAATGATCAAGGCTTGTTTGAGATTGATTTTACAGCCCTGCCTGATCTGAGCATTAAAACTGCTTATGAGCCGGTTTTTACCTTCACGGTTTATGCTGATGTGACCGACATCAACGGGGAAACACGTTCGGGTAGCACTTCCCTTTCGGTAGGAGAAAAAGCCCTGATCCTGAAAACTAAGCTGAATGAAAACGTGAATCGCGAAAAAACGAAATCCTTGCAGATTCATGCCACAAATCCCAATGGTGAAAAAATAGATGCCAGCGGAGAGATCAATATTTACAAATTGAATCCACCGGAGCGCATCTTCAGAAAACGGCTCTGGCAAAGGCCTGATGTTTTTGTCATGGCAAAAGAGAATTTCTACAGGGATTTCCCACACGACCTGTTTGACAATGAAAATGATCCGGCCACATGGGCTCGCTCACAGGCTTTGCTCAACAAAAGTTTCTATACCGGAAAGAAGGCTGAGATCAAACTTGAAAACATGCAGGACTGGGAAACAGGAATGTACCTGCTTGAAATGAAATCAAAGGATGCTTTCGGCCAGGATGTGCAGGTAAAAGAATATTTTACCCTTTATTCACCGGTTTCCGATGATGTGCCTGCGAATGAGATCATCTGGTTTCAAAGCATGGAAGAAAATGCTGAGGTGGGAGAGAAACTGAATATACTGGCGGGTTCTGCTGCAAAAGGCGTACACGCACTGTATGAATTGAAATATAAGAAAGGCAAACATTCCAGCCAATGGTTGAATCTTGACAAAGAACAATCCAAGATCACAGAAGATATCCTTCCGGATTACCGTGGAAATTTTGGGATTGGAATTGCATTCGTAAAATTCAACCGTTTTTATTCGGCTGAACAAACGATCACAGTTCCGTATTCAAACAAAATACTGGATGTTCAGCTTGAAACATTCCGCGATAAGCTCAAACCAGGCGAAAAAGAGGAGTGGAAAATAAAGATCACGGGGCCCGGTGGTGATGCAGTAGCTGCAGAAATGCTGGCCTCCATGTACGATGCCTCCCTGGATGCATTTGTGGGCCACAACTGGGGCTTTCATCTGTATCATTCACAATCCTTCCGGCTGGGTTGGCAATCAGGGAACAATTTTTATGCAGCTCATTCCCGTTACTTCCCCGAAACAGGAATTGCTGACAGGATCATACGGCAGGAATATGACCGTTTGAACTGGTTTGGATTCCACAGATGGGCTCCGGTACATTATCAAAAGAGCATGATGATGAGGGATGCAAGTGCAGGCATGCAGGAAGATGAGATGATGCCAGAGGTGATTGCGACAAAACAGGAAGATGAAAATATTATTCCTGAAAAACAGGACAAAAAGGAATCCGCACCGCCTCTGCAGATCAGGAAAGATTTCCGGGAAACTGTTTTCTTCTATCCTGATATGATGACCAATGAAAAAGGTGAAATCATTCTGAAATTTAACATGCCGGATGCCCTTACACGCTGGAAGTTCATGGGGCTGGCATACACCAAAGACCTGAAAACCGGTCAGTTGCAAAAAGAGCTTGTTACGCAGAAACAATTGATGCTCATGCCCAATGCCCCGCGTTACTTCCGTGAAGGAGATACCATGTATTTCAGTGCAAAGATTAGCAGTTTGCTGGATGAAAAACTTCAGGGCACGGCAAGGCTGGAACTCTTCAATTCCCTGAGCATGCAAAAGATCAACGATCTTTTGCAAGTGGAAGCTGAAGAAATACCTTTTGAACTTGATGAAAAATCCAGCACTTCTGTTCGCTGGAGGATCGTCATCCCCCAAGGCCTTGAAGCCATTACTTACCGAATCAAAGCCCACACCGATAAGTTCTCCGATGGGGAAGAAATGGCCATACCCGTTTTACCAAACCGGATGCTTGTTACTGAATCTCTGCCCTTGCCGGTCAGGGCCGGACAAAGCAAAGATTTTCGCTTCGAGAAACTGATCAAATCCGGAGAAAGCAAAACCCTGGACAACTACTGGCTTACACTGGAATACACTTCCAATCCGGCATGGTACGCAGTGCAGGCACTTCCCTACCTGATGGAATATCCTTATGAATGTTCGGAACAGGTTTTCAGCCGCTATTATGCCAACAGTCTGGCAACATTCATCGCCAATTCTAACCCTCGGATAAAACAGGTTTTCGATGCCTGGCGGGATCTTTCACCCGATGCGTTGCTGAGCAATCTGGAAAAGAACCAGGAATTAAAGAGTGTATTGCTGGAGGAGACCCCCTGGGTGCGGCAGGCTAAAAATGAAACTGAGCGGAAAAAGCGCATTGCTCTGCTGTTCGATTTGAATAAAATGTCGTATGAGTTGAAGCATGCAATAAAAAAGCTGCAACTGATGCAACTTTCTTCGGGCGCATGGCCCTGGTTTACGGGGATGCGGGAGAATCGTTATATCACACAGTATATCATCACCGGACTCGCCCATCTGAATCACCTGGGTGTCATTGATATTGATGAGAATATACAGCTTGGCAGTATGGTAGAAAATGGCCTCCGGTACCTTGACGGGCAAATACATCAGTATTTGAAAGAACTGGAGAGAAAAGAAGTGGATTTACAAGCTGATCACATCAGTCATCTCCAGATACAATATCTGTACATGCGCAGTTACCTGGTGGATGATTTTAAGATCAGAAACAAAAATCTGGAAGCATTCAATTACTATAAAGGGCAGGCAGATAAATACTGGCTCAACAAAGACCTTTACATGCAGGGAATGATCGCCCTGGCCCTGAACCGTTTCGGTTTTAAATCCACACCTTCGAACATTATTGCTTCTTTGAAAGAAAAATCCCTTCATTCTGAGGAGATGGGCATGTACTGGCGCAGAAACAATGGCTGGTACTGGTATCAGGCACCCATTGAAAGGCAGGCTCTTCTGATTGAAGCTTTCGAAGAAGTAAGCAATGATCAGAAGGCAGTGGAGGAAATGAAAGTATGGCTCCTGAAGCAAAAACAAACCCAGGACTGGAAAACGACCAAAGCAACGGCAAAAGCAATATATGCTTTGTTGCTCAGGGGAACAGATTTATTGGCTGATGATGATCTGGTTGAAATTTCAATTGGGGGCCATGTGATTGAACCTGAAAAAGATGTAAGCACAGATATTGAAGCAGGAACAGGTTACTTTAAAAAGACCTGGAATGCAGAAGAGATCGAAGCGGATATGGGCAAGGTGGAGGTGAACAACCCCAATGATCATATTGCCTGGGGAGCCCTGTACTGGCAGTATTTTGAAGATTTGGACAAGATCACCCCGCATGAAAGTCCGCTCAGCATTGAGAAAGACCTCTTCCTGGAAAAAAATACAGACAGGGGCCCCGTAATTGAACCCATTGATCAGGCAAGCAGTTTGACAGTAGGGGACAAGGTAATGGTCAGGATCATCATTCGCGTGGATCGCGATATGGAGTATGTGCACCTGAAAGATATGCGCGCTGCAGCATTCGAGCCGGTAAATGTGCTTTCAGGTTATCGCTGGCAGAGTGGATTGGGTTATTACGAAAGCATCCGGGATGCTTCAACGAACTTTTTCATCGATTATCTTCCCAAAGGAACCTATGTTTTTGAATATCCGCTGATGTCAAGCCAGGAGGGAGACTTCTCCAATGGCATCACCAGCATACAATGCATGTATGCGCCCGAATTCGGCAGCCATTCGGAAGGGATGAGAGTGAGGGTGAGATAAATAAACGAGGCTGTCTAAAAAGTGCGATATTTCGTTAGGCTGAGCGTAGTCGAAGCCTAAAATCATTGATTATCAGTGCGGCTCGACTGAGATCGATGTGACCCAGATAGACATGGGCACTTTTTAGATACTCTCTTTTTATTTCAATGATGGGCTTGTACTTTTTTTATACATCCGGGTATTTCCTTTTGGTAAGATAATGCATGCCGGGAAATTCCAGGTAGCCCAGCTTCGAAAAAACCTGCAGGGAAGTGTCATTTCCATCTTCGATCAGGCAGGCAATAATTTCAATGCCGATCTCATCAAGTCTTTTTTCGGCTTCTTTGACAAGCATTGCGCCGATGCCCTGTTTTCGGTATTCCGGTAAAACGGAAAGCCGGTTGATCCAGCCTTTGCGACCGTCGTGGGTGGCCAGGACACTTCCGATAAGATTCCCCTTTTCTTCGGCTACAAGAAAAACAGCAATTCCCTTCTTGAGTTCTTCCTGCATTTTTTCTTTGCTGTCGCGGCCTTTCGGCTTATAAGGCAATTCACATGTTTCCCAAAGCCGGATGATCTTGTTGTAATCTTTTATGTTGAAATTCCGGATCTTCACAAAACAAAAATACAAATCCGAAAAAGAAAACCATATCTTTATTCCATGAAACCAAAACATTACACCATACCCATTTTCATCCCCGAACTGGCCTGCCCGTTCCAATGCGTGTATTGCAATCAGAAAAAGATCAGCGGACAACAGGAAGTGCCTTCCGAAAAGGAGATCATCAAAAGCATTGAAGATCATCTTTCCACCATCGACTACCGGAACAATGAAGTAGAACTGGGATTTTTCGGCGGAAACTTTACAGGTATTCCCATGGAAGAACAGGAAAAATACCTGAAGCTTGTTCAACCATATATCCGTCAGGGAAAGATCAAAAGTATACGGCTTTCCACACGCCCCGATTATATTAACCAGGAAATACTCTATTTGCTCTTACTCAACCAGGTTGAAACCATAGAACTGGGGGCACAGTCGATGGATGATGAAGTGCTGAAAGCCAGTCGCCGGGGGCATAGCAGCGAGGATACCGAAAAAGCAGCAAAGCTGATACAGGAGAACGGCTTTCGCCTGGGAATGCAGATGATGATCGGATTGCCGGGGGATAGTTTTGAGAAAACCCTCTACACTGCCGGTAAAATTGCAGATATGGAAGCCGATGATGCCAGGATATATCCCTGCCTGGTGATCAAAGGAACAAAACTGGAAGACTGGTATCATGAGGGGAAATACGATGCATTGTCACTGGAAGAAGCTGTCATACAAACAAAAGAGGTTGTAAAAATATTTGAAAATGACGAAGTAAATATAATCCGCATTGGTTTACATCCCTCGGAAGGATTATGCAGCGGTGAAGAATTAATTGCCGGTCCATATCATCCATCTTTTAGAGAACTGGTACTAACCGAATTCTGGAATGATCTTTTCCAGCCTCTTTACAGGAAGCATTACAGAAGAAGGATTAAAATTCATGTTCCAGGCAGTGAGCTGAATGTTGCCATCGGCCATCGATCCAAAAACAAAAAAGCCCTGATGGAGTTTTATGATGAAGTGCAGATACTGCCGGATGAAAAGATCATGGGCAGGACTTTTTATGTGGATTATTATTGATTGATGGAACACGGATGACACAGATTTAACGTATTTTCACAGATTAATAATTGGTATATCTCTGATTTTAGAATATAGTGTAAATTTCTAAACCTAATTATCCGGGTAGATCAGTCTAATCCGGGTTATCCGTGTTCTATTAATTGGATTCGGCGGGAGGAAGCGACTCTATCGACTGGAAAGTATAAAACTCCGTTTTCCCTTTTCGAATGTCAAATGTGAAATTGTGTATCCTGGATTCCCGCTGGCCGCTTACATGCAATTCAACATTGTGCTGACCCGCAGGCAAGTAAATTTTCTGGTAGGAGACTTCAAAGGGCAGGGTTTGCCAGTTGCGGGTATCGGCTTTTTCGGTCAGGGCATTGACGATGCCAAGCGCCGCGCCTATGTCCTCGTTCTGATCGCGGGTCACTTTTTCCATTGCCTTTTTGGTGGCCAGGCGCAGCAATGAATTTGCCATTTCCCGCAGCATGCGATCATGCAGGGTTTTGAAGGCAATGGCATTTACATTTTCGGCCGGCTCAAGATCGTAGGTTTCCGTGCCAATCTTGAGATTTGCATCCTGGTAAAGTGGCCGGCGTTCCAGGTACTTCGGAAAAGCCACCCGAAGAAAGCTGAGAGATGCAAAAGCACTTTTTTTCTCATCGGATTCATCACCAATGAAGAATGGGAAAGAAAGTCCCATATCATCATTCACAAAAGTGATCCATCCACCTTCACCATCCACTTTGGTAAAATTGATGCTCCATTCGGATTTGACCGGACCAAAACCATTCTGCCACAAAAATACAAGGGTGCCACCATCGTGTTTCTCGTATTTGTAATCGATGCCGAATTCTTTTTCATAATGGCGTACTTCCTCATGAAAACCGGTCAGGTAAGCTGTTCTCAGGATATCCATTTTCAATTGTTCCGGAGCCTGTAAATTAAAATTCTTTGCATAAGAATCTTTATAAACATCGTATGCATTCCGGTATGCAATGAAGGCATTGTTCCAGTCGTTGCCTGCCTCATAGATCAATCCCATGATCAAATGCGCAAAGGCATCGTTCTGATATCTGTTCTTGTGATCCTTGTACTGGTCGTTCAGTTCATTCAATTTGATATTGATCCGGCGGCATTCTACCAGGGCATCATCATGCTGCCCCAGGGCCAGGTAGTTCAGGGCCTTGAAATAATTCACGAATACCTTTTCAAAATCTTCGGGCTGGTAGGGTTTAACAGATGGATTGGTGATTAGCGACAAGGCTTCGTACCCGGCCTGTTTGTGAAAGTCCTCTATGTAAATATCGGCATCCTGGAAATATGTATTGCTCTCGGAGTTCTGATCCCTGATCCAGTTGATCCATCCTTTGTTCACAAAATAGAGGAAGCGGTTTTTGCCTGTTGCAGCTTTTTTGTCATCGGCCAGCAGTTTTTCCGCCTTTTCCATTTCCCCTGTCTGAATGTAGTCCTGGAATTTTTGTGTTTTCTGGTAATATGTCATGCATCCTGTGAAAAGCAGGATCATAATAATTATGATCAGAAAGGGCCTTCGACCCGGATTATGCATTGGCTTCATAGAAATGAACGATTGAACCATTTATGTAAGAAAAGCTGTAAAGAGCGCAAAAAAAATGCAGCAGGATTTGTTGTTTTGTTGCGCTCTTTACAGTCAATCAAATGTTTCTCTAAAAATATTTTAATCTTTCAAGCTTACTTAATTTTCGATATACTTCTTGATCTTCTTATCCCCAATCCAGACAATTTCATTGGTTTCGAGGTTGGAAAGCTCCAGGTTGATCTGGTAATAGACTACCTTTTCTTTTTTGTAACTGTCGACGATAGAATTGATCGTTCCCTGCAGCATAAAATCGGCACCCAGCTCCTGCCCCCACTTTTTCATGGTAGCCGGGCTGGCAAAATCTTGCTGGTCCGCTCTTTCGGCCCGCAACTGTTCTCGCATTTCTCCTGCCTGTACCAGGCGAACCATCCCGGAATTGATAAAGGCTCTTTCCAGGTCTTTGATAAAAGTTTCTGCACTGATGTGTTCATGACTCTTGTTCAAAACCAGTCCGACGATCACCACGGGCTTGCGGCCTTCTTTCTGCCGGAAATTATCGAGCCACCTTTCGCTGAGGGCTTGGCTGATCATTGTTTCGGCAGCCTGCTTTGAATCGGTGTCATTCCAACGGCCACTTAAATCGATCTGCTGATCGGGGGAAACCCGGGTTACTTTTCTGTTTGAACATGAGGCCAGCATTGTCAGGATCAATGCGGCCAGGACTGAAAATCGGATCATTCTTTTCATAGGTATCAATATTTAATTTGGATTTGAAATTTACGAATTAAAACAATTCCGGTGCCAAATAATTTGTTAACCCCTCACAAAAAGTGCTTTGATGATTTGTGATGCAATTTTGGGATTTTCTTTCAGCCGACGCGTGGAATAGGCGAACCAATCTTCACCAAAAGGAACATAAACCCTCATGCGATGACCCTTATCCAGGATTGATCTCCTCAATTCCGGGGTTACACCATAAAGCATCTGAAATTCATATTTTTCCCCGGGTGCTTTGTACTTTTCAATGAGCTGATAGGCACCCTCCACTACAGGTTTATCATGCGTGGCAATGGCCGGGTACATATTTTTGCTGAACATATAATCAACATCTTCGATAAAGTGCCGGTTGATCTCTTCATATTTCTTGTATGCAATGCTGGCCGGTTCCACATAAATGCCTTTGCAAATCCTGAAATTGATGGGGTTTTCTTCAGAATGCAGATCTTCCAGGTTTTTGATATCATCCAGGGTACGTTTTAAATATGCCTGTAAGACCAGCCCCACATTTTTTGGAAATTCTTTCTTTAGTTTTCTGAACAATTCAATCTCCAGGTCAACGCATTGTGAATCTTCCATATCAACCCGCACGAAGTTTTCATGGCTGGCAGCTTTCTTTACGATCTCCCTGATATTCTTATAACAGACTTCTTTGTCGATCAGCAAACCGAACATGGTAGGTTTAAGGGAATAATTCCCATCGATATGCTCTTTTTCCATCCTGTCAATGATCTCCAGATACATTTTTTTGTTCTCTTCGGCCTGGTCGAGCTTGGTAATAAATTCACCCAAAAGATCAATGGTCACCATGATGCCCTCTTCATTCAGTTCTTTTGATGCATTTATGGCATCATCGATCTTCTTCCCTGCTATATATCTTTTGGAGAATATCCAGACCAGGGATTTCGGCATGTAGGGCAGAATATTGGCTATAAGTTTGTTAAACATAATACGTTCCTTTCATTTCTAAATATTTTCATCTCAACTTAGAACTAATTTAAATTTTCTAAGAAGCTGGCTTTAATGCAAAAATATGTTTTTCAGTTGTGCAATTAACGCTACTTTTGTCTGTTAATTTTTTAACAATAAAATTATAAAAAATAATGTATAAAATTGATAAGCACCCTATCCTTGAGGTGAAAGAAACAAAAACAATAGAGTTTTTGTATGAGGGGAAAGTGGTAAAAGGGCAGTCGGGTTATACCATTGCCGCAGCGCTGCACCAGGCCGGGTATCCGGTACACAGCCACAGTCTGAAGAACAGGACCAGGAGCCTCGAATGTGGCATTGGCAAATGTGGTGCATGTGAAATGCTGGTTGATGGTGAGATCAAAAGGATCTGCATCACCAAAGTTGACGGGGTGAAAGAGGTAAAAGAAATTCCAAAAGATTACACACCCGAAACCAGGCTTCCCAAGAAGGAAGAGGCCATAAGGGTTTACAAAACAAGCGTTGCCATTATTGGTGCGGGACCAGCCGGTCTGGCCGCCCGGGAAGAACTCAACAACAATGGCATTGAGAATATCGTGATCGATAACAATGATGAGATCGGTGGACAGTTCCTGATGCAGACCCACCAGTTCTTTTTCTTTGAGAAGGAGAAAAAGTTTGGGGGTATGCGTGGTTTTGATATTGCCAAAACGCTGGCCGGTGAAGATCATGAGGGGATCTTTCTCAATGCTACTGTCTGGGATATACTGGATGGCAAAAGACTGGCCGTGAAGAATATCAAAACAAACGAGATCTATTATGTAGAATCCGAATACCTGATCATTGCAACCGGCGCCGTACCATTCATGCCTACTTTTGAGAATGATGATTTGCCTGGCGTATACACGGCTGCGGTAGTGCAAAAGATGATGAATACGGAATTTACCCTGCTGGGGAAAAATGTGCTGAGTGTGGGTGCAGGAAACATAGGATACCTGACCTCTTACCAGTTGATGCAGGCAGGCGCAAAAGTGAAAGCCATCATTGAAGCCCAGCCGCATGAGGGTGGATTTCCGGTGCAGGCCAACCGTGTCAGGCGACTGGGCATTCCCATTCTGACATCTAAAATATTGATCAAGGCAATTCCAAATGAAGACCATTCCGGAATTACAGGTGCTGTAATCGCAGATGCGGAAAACTTCAAGCCTGTTCCTGGAACTGAACAAATCATTTCGGGCATTGATGCGATCAATATTTGTACGGGACTGATCCCCGACAATCAACTGCTGATCAAAGGAAATGAAGTTTTTGGCAGGAATTGTTTCGGTGCAGGCGATGCCATCCGAATTGGAGAGGGGACCAGTGCTGTGCTCAGGGGGAAACAGGCGGCTTTTGAGATCCTGCAGGAAAGCAACAAAGCTTTCAATTATGATGAGTACCTCAGCCTGTCGAAAGAATATATTGATTCACAACAGCATCCCAAAAAAATCCTGGATGAACCATGCAAACCGGATGAGAAACGCATGCTGGAAAAACCTTTCGTGCTGATTGACTGCCTATATGGTTTTGCCTGTAATCCCTGCGAATTTGCCTGTCCGCATGGTGCCATCACCAAAACCTCTACCAGTACGGTACCGCAAATTGATTTTGGCAAATGTATTGGCTGCATGGCCTGTGTATACCAATGCCCCGGACTGGCAATTTTCGGATATAATCTAAAGAAAGACCTGCTTTTCCTGCCGGTTGAATACGAAGTCAGGGAAGGAAATGAAGTCTACCTGGTGGACAACAACGGCAGCAAACTGGGAGAAGGCATCATCAGGAAGATCCAAAAAAAGAAAAACAAAACCAATGTTGCCAGGGTTGAATCCCTTGATGTTCATGGCGAGAGTCTTACCAATGTCAGAGGTTTCATTGCCAAAACAGATTATCCTGAAGAAATTAATTTCCTAACTACCGACAAACATATCGAATCCGAAACCTATGTTTGCCACTGTGATGATGTTAAACTGGAAGAGATCCTTGCAGTGATTGGTGACCGCAAGTTTATTTCTGTGGATGAGATCAAGCATACCACCCGTCTGGGAATGGGTGCCTGCAGGGGTAAACGCTGCATTCCCCGATTAAAGCAGATGATCCGGAAATACGGGATCAATGTGGTGGGAGAGGCAACACCCCGCGGGCCCCTGTCGAACCAGGTATCATTTGGAGAACTTTATCCAAAGGAAGTGCCCGAGCAATACATAGCCTGCAGTCAAAACTGTTCTCCCAAAAAAGTAAAAACGGAAGTCCTGGTTGCCGGTGGTGGTATTGGTGGCAGTGCTTTGTTCCGCTATCTTGCGGAAGCAGGTAAAAAGCCACATCTCATTAACTTTGGCCGGGGTGCTTCCTGGCGCAATATTGCTGGTGGACGGCCCAATTTCAGCCTGCCCGAATTATCGGATATCGCCGGTAAAAACCTCGAGATCTTCAGGGGACTTCAGCAAATCAAAAACATTGATTTCAGGCAGATCGATTATGTAACTTTTGCCCATGATGATGAAACATATAAAGCCCTGGAGGCTTCCATGGCCTGGTCGGATGCTGAAATGATACAGACCAGGGAATTTGCAAAAAGGATTTCTCCCTTCATGAACAAAAACCTGGATACTTACCAGGCGGCCCTGATCACCAAAAACTGCTGGCAGGCAACACCCGGTCGTGTCATCGACCTGATCAGGACCATCGGCATTGAGCAGGGTGGAAAAATGCTGGAGGATTGTAAGCTGATCGATGTAAAGAAAGAGGGTAATCTTTACCGGGTGCTGGTTCAGAATCATGATAAGGAGTACATAGAATACGAAACGGATTTGTTTATCAATGCCCTGGGACCGGAAGGTGAAAAATTTGCCAAAAAGCTGGGAATTGAAACAGGCATTTTCCCGGTGAAACACCAGGCCTTCATTACACGGAGATTGCCCATGATGGGAATGGAAAATATTCCTTTGCCCATGATCATCGACCGCAGGAAATACAAAGGTTTCAGTGCTGTTTATGGTCAACAACTGGCAGAAACGGGCCAGATCATTGGTTGTGCTTCCCCAGCCATCGAACCCCTTGAAACAGATAAAACCCTCAAGACAAATTCAAATGACTTTCTTGAGATTGTCTCAGAGATTTTTGTGAACTGCTTGCCCAATCTTTCATCGGTTGGTTTCCAGGCCATCTGGGCTGGTTATTACGTGGAACCACGCATGTTCATTGATACGGATAAAGGATTGTTCCTGGGATTGCGGGGACAGGGATTCATGCTCGGGCAATACCTGGCCAAACTCTATGTCGATAAACTGACTGGGAAAAATGTGCCGGAGTATTTCAAAAGATTAAGCATGGAAGGAGACGGATTGCTGGAAAAAGCTTTCAAATAAACCGCTTATTTCACATTTGGGTGCAAATATTTGTAATTCATTGTAGAAATCTCTACTTTTGCACGCCAAATTTTAAACATTAAATTGTGGATTACTTTAAAGAATTTGTAATCCCATTCAAAGGTTTAAAGCCCGGGGGCCATAACTTTGAATTTGAAATAACAAAAAAGTTCTTTGATCATTTTGATTATAGCGAACTCGAAACCGGAGAGATCGGTGTTGATTTAGAGCTGATCAGAGAGGAGAATATGCTTACGCTTGTATTTGATATAAGCGGGTTTGCCAAAGTGCAATGTGATCGCTGCGGAGATTTTTTCAGGCAGGAGATCACAAACCACAAAACTCTTTATATCAAATTCGGGCCTGAAGCATTTGAAGAAAGCGACGAGATCATTGTAATATCCGAAAAGGAATATGAAATTGATGTCAGTCAATATATTTACGAGTTCATTCATTTATCACTTCCTTACCGCAAAATACATCCCCGTGATGAAAACGGGAATGAACAATGCAATCCGGAAGTATTAAAGAAAATTGAAGAATACAAAAAGGAAAGCTCCACGGATCCAAGGTGGGATGCACTGAAGAAATTAAAAAAAGATTAATTAATAAGTTTTGTCATGGCACATCCAAAACGTAAAACATCAAAGCAACGCCGGGATAAAAGGCGGACACATTATAAGGCAACAGGCCCGACACTGACAACCTGTCCGACTACCGGAGAGGTACATAAATATCACAGGGCCTATTATATTGATGGTGATCTGTATTACAAAGGAAAACTTGTTCATTCTGCTACAGAAATAGAATAAAAAGAACCCAATTCCTCAAAAAAGCTACTGTTGCTGATGAAATTAGGATTGGACGTAATGGGTGGCGATTTTGCTCCTGATGCTTGTATTCAGGGTGCAATATTAGCCAAAGAGTCACTTCCCGAATCCGATACAATTGTTCTGATTGGTAAAGAGGAAATCATTCATGAACAATTGAAGGAAAAAAATGCAAGTCCCGAGGATTTCCAAATCGTTCATGCCGAAGAGGTCATCACCATGGGTGAACATCCGCTCAAGGCGTTTACACGCAAAACAAATTCCAGCATCAGCAAAGGATTCAAATTATTGAAGAACCATCAGATCGATGCTTTTTCCAGTGCCGGAAACTCCGGAGCCATGCTGGTTGGGTCCATGTATACAGTGAATTCCATCCAGGGAATCATCCGTCCGTGTACATCGGCTATACTGCCCAAAGAAAACGGTGGCATTACAATTTTACTGGATATAGGAACCAATCCCGATCCCAAACCGGATGTGCTGTATCAGTTTGCTATCCTGGGTTCCATTTATGCACAGGAGGTTTATAATATTGAAAACCCAAAGATCGGATTGCTAAACATTGGTGAGGAAGAAGAAAAGGGGAATCTGCTGATGCAGCATGCCTACCAGATCATGAAAGACTCACGGAAATTTAATTTCATCGGCAATATAGAAGGACGCGACCTGTATAATGATAAGGCCGATGTAATTGTAAGTGATGGCTTTACGGGAAATGTTGTGCTGAAGCAGATAGAATCCATGTACCGTATGATGGTAAAACGTCAATTAGCGGACGAATACATTAAACGTTTCAATTACGAAAAATATGGCGGTTCGCCCATTTTAGGGATCAATGCAAGTGTGGTATTGGGACATGGTATTTCCAGTCCGCTGGCCATAAAAAATATGCTGTATCTTTCGAAAGAAATTCATGAAGCAAAGTTGTCTGATAAAATCAGGCTGGCTTTAAACAGGTATACTAATGATTGATAAAAAATTTTGATTGATGACGAAATTGAGAGCGGCCATAACAGGAATCAATGCATATCTTCCTGATTTTATATTGACCAATGAGGAATTATCGAGGATGGTTGAAACCTCGGATGAATGGATTACCACCCGGACAGGTATCAAGGAAAGAAGAATTTTAAAAGGGGAGGGCCTGGGCACATCGGATTTGGGAGCACCGGCTGTAAAAGGTCTTCTGGAAAAAACCAATACGGATCCACTCGATGTTGATATGCTGATTTGTGCCACAGTTACTCCCGACATGCAATTTCCTGCCACGGCCAATATCATTTCTGATAAATCCGGATTGAAAAATGCCTGGAGTTACGATCTGAATGCAGCCTGCTCAAGTTATATTTATGCCCTGACCACTGCCTCACAATTTATTGAAACAGGCAAATACAAGAAAATCATTGTTGTGGGAGCCGACAAAATGTCCTCCATCGTTGATTACGAGGACAGGGCTACCTGTGTGATCTTCGGAGATGCGGGCACTGCTACTCTGCTGGAACCCACTACCGAAGACTTCGGCGTGATGGATTCCATTCTGCGATCGGATGGTAGTGGCAGGATCCACTTGCATCAGAAGGCAGGAGGCTCAGTAAAGCCGGCTTCCCACCAAAGTGTGGATGCAAGAGAGCATTTTATCTACCAGGAAGGACAGGCAGTGTTTAAATTTGCCGTGACCAACATGGCGGATATTTCTGTTGAGATCATGAAAAACAATGGCTTGAAATCAGAAGATATAGCTTACCTGGTACCCCACCAGGCCAATCTAAGGATTATCGAAGCAACAGCCCGCCGCATGGGGATCAAGAAAGAACAGGTGATGATCAACATCTACCGCTATGGCAATACGACTTCTGCCACCATTCCGCTTTGCCTCTGGGAATGGGAAGATAAAATGAAGAAAGGAGACAACATTATACTTTCTGCTTTTGGAGGTGGTTTTACATGGGGATCGATTTACCTGAAATGGGCATATGATCCAAAGTAACGGAAATACCAAATGACAAGCACCATCCCGATAACAATCGGGACAAATAAATTCCAAATACCAATATTCGAATATTCTAAACATTATGCAATTGGCATAGAGTTTTGGTAATTTGTATTTTGATATTGTGATTTATTTGAGGTTTGTTATTTGATACTTGATTATTTTTTCATTCCCATTTTTGTATATTTGCCTTAAGAGCTAATGCCTATGGACATAGAGATAAAAACTTTCAGAACGGATAATTACGAACTGGCCAAAAAAGCCTTTAAGATCAGAACGCTGGTTTTTGTGAAGGAACAGGATGTTGATCCTAAAATTGAGTACGATGAATACGAAAACCAGTGCCAGCATTATCTTGTTTATGTTGATGGTAATCCCATTGGCGCGGCCAGGTGGAGAGAGACCGGTGCCGGGATCAGACTGGAACGTTTTGCCATTCTTCCTGAATACCGCAATAACAAGCTTGGTGAAAAACTACTGAAAAAAATGCTGCAGGATGTATTGCCCAAAAACAAGCCCATTTACCTGCATTCGCAAGTGAGATCACAAGGTGTTTATGAAAGGAATGGCTTTGTTGCAAAAGGGGATGTTTTCAATGAGGCTGATATTGATCATATTTATATGGAATACCAGGGCCCCAAAGAATTATAAAGCTCTTTCCGTCCATTGATCTTTTCTAAAGCATTTCACGGATTGAAACCCCAAATTTTTCAAGATTTTTATTGTTTCCGCAAAATAAGCGGAAAGATCGGCAGGTTTGTGTGCATCTGAACTAATGGTAATGGGTATTTTCATTTCCCTGATTTTCTCCAGCACATCAATTCCGGGAAAAAGGCTGTCTGACCTTCTCTTATAGATTCCCCTTGTATTGACTTCAACAATGATGTTTTTTTCCCTGATCAGGGCAAGGCTTTCATTTAAAAGATCCTGGTACCATGGTTCCCCTGTTTCGAAATACCTGCCTTTGTTGTGCATTTTTATTTTATCAAGATGACCGATGATCTGAAAATCCTGTGTGTTTATCATTTCATTGATCTGTTGGTAATAGGCTTTTACAGCTTTTTTAATATTTCCGCCAAAAGTGTTTTTCAGTCCCGCATCGTATGTTTCAACCCTGGGTCCGTCGATAAACCAGAGATGATTGCCGGAACCGTTCTTCACCAGATGTACCGATCCGATGGCATAATCAATATGACATTGCGAGGCATAAACAGAAAAATCCTGGGTGATTCCAGGGATATAATCAAACTCGAAAGAAGTGTAAATTTCAATGCTTTCCCTGTATTTTTCTTTAAGTTGTGCGATTTCCCTGCTATAATCCCCGAGTTGTTTTTCCTCAATGGCAAAACCGTTTTCCATGGGAACAGGTGCATGTTCTGAGAAGCCCAGCACATCAAAGTTTTGCCTGATCGCTTCTTTTACAAAGTCTTCCGGTTTGGCTTTGCCATCGCTGTAAAGCGTATGTGTATGTAAATTGAATAATTTCATTTTCTTTTCCAGGTCAGGAATTTGCGTCTACAATTTTATAAACCTTATCCGAACGTCTTAAAAATGTTTTCACGGGGATTGAACAAAAATCCCCTTTATCTGTCTTTTTAACTTTTTTCAGGTCCACCCTGATCTCTTTTACTTTTTCATCCACCACACCTGTTGTCGGGCCGATGATCTTGATTTCGTCACCCACATGCAGGGATTGCGTTTCCATTTTCACTTCCGCCACTTTCAGTTTCGTATAATAATTGGTTACTTTGCCGACATAAATCTTTTTCTTTGTTGCCTGGGAGCCATAGCGATCAGCCCATTCCCCCAATTTTCGGCCCAGGTAATATCCATCCCAGAAACCGCGGTTGTAAACGGTTTTTAATTTTTCATTCCACTTTCCAATATTTTCTTCTGTGTATTCCCCTTTGAAATAGGCTTCCACTGCTTCCTTATAACATTCGGTAACAGTTTTCACATATTCGGGCGAGCGTCCACGGCCTTCTATTTTTAGTACTTTCACGCCTGCAGCCAGTATTTTATCCAGGAAATCTAGTGTTTTGAGGTCCTTGGGCGACATGATATATTCATTGTCTACTTCCAGTTCGACCTTTCCATCCTTGTCTGTTACTTTGTAAGGCCGGCGACAAAGTTGGAGACATTCGCCCCGGTTGGCTGAATGATTCAGGTTATCCAGGCTGAGGTAGCATTTCCCTGAGATGGCCATACACAAAGCCCCATGGGCAAAAATTTCAATCTGAATCAAATTCCCGGAGGGGCCTTTGACCTGCTCCTTCTCAATTGCCTGTGTTATGGCTTTAACTTTATCCAGGCTCAATTCCCGTGCTGTTACCATTACATCGGCAAATTGTGAATAAAACTTTACGGCTTCAATGTTGCTGATGTTGGTTTGGGTAGAAATATGCACTTCCATCCCGGTTTGCCGTGCGTAAGAGATCACAGACATATCGGAAGCTATGATGGCAGAGATATTGTTGTCATTGGCGGCTTCCACCACCTTTTTCATTTCTTTGATCTCTTCATCATAAACAACTGTATTTAGTGTGATATAGGAGCGAACATTGTTTTCTCCACAAATACTGCTGATCTCCTTCAGATCATCCAAAGTGAAATTTTTGGAAGAAGCCGAGCGCATGTTCAAATGCCCGATACCGAAATACACCGCATCGGCGCCGCCCTGTATGGCCGCCATTAATGACTCGTAGGAACCTACGGGCGACATGATCTCTATTTTAGTGGAATGCTGCATTCGGGTGCAAAATTAAGGATATAAAGTAAGAAAGATGTAGGTTATGGTTTTATAAGTTACAAACTTGTAAGTTATATTCGGCTGAGTTGGATGTTTGCATGTATGTAAAAAAATGCACCAAGAGTATCATTTGAGGACGTTGAAGCCAGGTATCAGAAAAGAAAGAATACCTAATGTATAAAATTCTCTTCACCAAGTCCGCTGAAAAAGAGCTTTTTAAATTATCAAATCAAGAAATTGAACGAATTCTAAAAAAGAACCTTATTATTGAGATCGTTAGAATCAGGCATCGTAAAGAGTCATACGGAAATCTTTAAGCTTAATATCAAATAATTTACTTAAGGCTTTTTTCCCGGCAGCAGGGCAGTCAGAAACTCCAAAACCCAATTACCAAAATTCAAAACTCATACGTTAAGCAGGCCGTTTTGGTCATTGGATTATTTGGTAATTGTAATTTATTTGTCCCGATTGTTATCAGGATGATGCTTGTGATTTGGGATTTACTATTTTGAGCCCCAATTCCTCCAACTGCTCTTCACTAACCACTGAAGGCGAATCAATCATCACATCCCTTCCGGCATTGTTTTTCGGGAAAGCGATGTAATCGCGGATGGAGTCGGAACCACCGAAAAGAGCTACAAGGCGGTCAAAGCCAAGGGCAATGCCACCATGTGGAGGGGCCCCGTATTCAAAGGCATTCATCAGGAACCCGAATTGGTTTTGGGCTTCTTCTCCGGTAAAGCCAAGGACTTTAAACATCTTTTTTTGCAAATCCTTGTTGTGAATCCTGATGGATCCTCCACCAATCTCCACACCATTGATCACCAGGTCGTATGCATTGGCCCTGACGGAACCGGGCTCATCTTCCAGTTTGTTCAGGTCTTCTGTTTTCGGTGAGGTGAAGGGATGGTGCATGGCATAGTATCTTTGGGTCTCCTCATCCCATTCCAGCAAGGGAAAATCAACCACCCACAAAGGTTTGAAAACGGAACGATCGCGCAGGTTCAATCGCTTGCCCATTTCCAGGCGCAGTTCATTCATGGCAAAACGAGTTGCATCAGTTTCTCCGGCCAGGATCAGCAAGAGATCGCCTGCTTTGGCATTGCATTTTTCCGCCCATTCTTTCAGGTCCTCTTCACTGTAGAATTTGTCAACGGAGGATTTCAGGCTGCCGTCCTCATTTATTTTCACATAAACCAGGCCTTTGGCACCCACCTGGGGTTTCTTCAAGAAATCGGTGAGCTTGTCCAGGTCTTTCCTGGAATAAGAGGCGCAACCTTTGGCACAAATGCCGACAACCAGTTCAGCGTTGTCGAAAACCTTAAAGCCTTTTCCCTGGGCTACATCGTTCAATTCAACGAACTTCATTTCGAAACGTATATCGGGCTTGTCGGAGCCGTAGTATTTCATGGCATCCTGGTAAGAGATTCTCGGGAAATCCCCCACTTCAACATCCTTCACAACTTTGAACAGATGTCTGGTCATGCCTTCAAAAGCCTGCAACACATCATCCTGATCTACGAATGACATTTCGCAGTCGATCTGGGTAAATTCGGGCTGGCGGTCAGCACGCAGGTCTTCATCGCGGAAACATTTCACGATCTGGTAATAGCGGTCGTAACCTGATACCATTAAAAGCTGTTTGAAGGTTTGCGGAGACTGTGGCAGGGCGTAAAACTGTCCGGGGCTCATGCGTGAAGGAACAACATAATCCCTTGCGCCTTCGGGTGTGGATTTGATCAGAACAGGTGTTTCTATTTCAATAAATTGTTGTGAATCCAAATATTTGCGGGTTTCCAGTGCCAGGCGGTGGCGCAGTTCCAGTTTGGTACGCACCGGCTTGCGGCGCAAATCCAGGTAGCGGTATTTCATGCGGAGTTCTTCGCCTCCGTCGGTTTCATCTTCTATGGTGAAAGGAGGTATTTTGGAAGTATTCAAAATTTCGATCCTGTAGGGAACAACTTCTATATCCCCGGTTGGGATATTGGGATTTTTGGAAGCCCTCTCGATGACATTACCTTCTACCTGAATGACGAACTCACGTCCCAGTTCCCTGACCTGCTTTACCAGGCTTTCATCAGATTTTCCTTCTTCCAGGAAAACCTGGGTGATGCCATATCGGTCGCGCAGGTCAATCCAGATCAATGCACCCTTGTCCCGAATGCGCTGCACCCAACCACTCAATGTAACTTTTTTGTTCAGGTCGTCTATTCGTAATTCTCCGCAAGTATGTGTTCTTAACATTTTGAAATAATGGTTTTTAGATTCAAGAGGGCAAAATTACGAAAAAGCGGGTGAAGTTCTCAGGTAACAATTTAAAGAAGTCTGACAAACTCCATGAAGTTTCCTTTGCCAATTACCTTGAATATGCTATCATCATAAGTGTTTTTGAATGAAGCGGGAATTTTTGCTTTCTTTTTCGAACTCCATTTAAACTCATAGGCATGAAGCTGTCCCTCATATTCCTCAATATAATCTATTTCCTGCTGGGTGGTTGTCCGCCAGAAATACGAATTACAATAATGACGATTGTATTCATTGGATTTCATACGTTCGCTGATCATGAAATTTTCCCAGATTGCCCCTGTGTCCTGCCTTTCCGTCAATGGATTAAAGTTGTTGATCAGCGCATTTCGAACGCCCGTGTCCCAAAAGTAAATCTTTTGTTTTTTCTTTAACTCGGTCCTAAGATTTCTGCTGAACGCACCTAAACGGAAAATTACAAAGGTCTGTTCAAGCAGGTTTATATATGAGATTACAGTCTCCTTGGCCACGCCCAGCAGACTTGCCAGTTCATGATAAGATACTTCATTCCCTGTTTGTAAGGCGATTGCTTTTAACAATTTTACGATCAAATCGGGTTTGCGTATTTGCTGCCATTCAAAAATATCTTTATAGAGATAAGAAGAAGTCAGGTTTTCAAGAATCTGTCTGGCATCCGGCATATTCTCCACAACATCGGGATACATTCCGTAAATTATCCGTTGTTCGATCATAGCAGATAAGTCCAGCATGGAATCATGTTTTTGCAAAACCTCCTTTAAGGAAATCGGGAAAAGCTGGTATTCGAATTTTCTACCGGTTAAGGGTTCATTGATCTTGTTGGCCAGATCAAAAGAGGACGAGCCTGTTGCAACAATTTGTTTTTCAGGAAAATTGTCGATTAATAATTTAAGCGTCAAACCTATGTTTTCAACTCTTTGGGCTTCATCTATAAAAACCACTTTTTTATCTTTTATCACCAGGTTTAATTCCTGGGATGATCGATTTCTTAACTGTTCTGCAACATTGGGTTGATCACAATTCAGATAAATCGAATCACGCTGATATTTTTTCTGAAGTTCCTTGATCAAGGTGGTTTTGCCGGTTTGTCTGGCTCCAAAAATAACCAACAATTTACCCTTAAAAAAGTGCTTGAGCAGGATATCATAGAGTTCCCTTTTTATCATTTTTTAGTTAAATATTGCGATTACAATCTCAAAAATACATTAATTTTTGAGAATATACAATCATTTTTTAATCAAAATTTGGGAATAGCACTGCAAACTTTCTTATACAAACAAAACATTTCCCCCGTCAAACAATGGACCATCATACAATTCGATGATCCGGAAGCCGGCTTCGGAAACAAATTTCCTGATCTTTTCCCCTTCCGAAAAATGATCAAGGTTTCCGATGATGAAAAGACTGTCTTTCCATACACCGCAACAGCCTCCGAGGAAACCGTGTTTTTGCCCGGGAAGGATGATCTCATCGGGTTTCACATACAAAACATCCAAATCATACCTGAGAAGCGTTTTATGAATTCCCTGATCGGAGGTGATGAACTTTTTGTTTTTCAACGGAACGATATTGCACCGGGCATAGCCCTGGTTCACATGGATCAGTTCGGCATCCCCGGAAAGATCGGTTATTCTTGAATCTGTATACCGGAAATTGTGGATCAGCATATTTTCGGTAAATACGGCGTTGTACGCTGCGGTTTCTGGATATTTCGGGCCAACGGCCATTTCTCCCTGGATATATTCAATCTTAAACTGATTCATTTGTTCCCTGAAATTTTCAGGTACATTCGGGGCAATCACAAGTTTTGCATTGATTTTGCAAAAGAAAATATCAGGATGCCCGGATATTGATTCATAAGTAATTTCCTGTGTGGTGAGTTCAATGACGTGGCCATATTTTTTCAAGGCAGTCCTGGCTTTTACCGGTATCCTTTTATCAATAATGATGATCATTGTTCAAAAATAATAACTTGCGCGAGATACAACAGAAAAAATTGGCTGGAACAATGGGTATGATGACCTGATCGAAAGAATTGATCCAGCGCATTCAAAATGCCACCATTTCAAAAGCAGATAACGTGAATGTTATGTTAACAAAAACCTTTGGTTGACAATCTTGAAAGGATCTAAATTTTTCTTACATTTAGCCTTTAAAGCCGGATCAAATGAAACAATCATCCATCTTCAGCCTGATGATATTTTTGTCCGTAAATCTCATCGGCCAGGAAATTTGGGAAAGGATAAATCCACATCCCCAGGAAAATACGATCAATCAGCTTTGTCTGATTCCGGGAACGAACAAATTAATCGCTGCCGCCAACCGGGCCACAATTATTTCAACCTCCGACAACGGGGATACCTGGTTACTCTGTCACAACCCGGCAGGAATTGAAAACAAAACGAATCTTGAAGCCATAGACTTTTGCAATTCCCAAACCGGATTTGCCACTGGCTGGGACAGTACCATCATCAAAACCCAGGATGGCGGAAATACCTGGACCGAAATTGAATCCGGTTTCTCCGGCAGCTTTCATGAAGTTTATGTTTTGGATCCTGATAATGTTCTGGTGAGCGGCTGGGGTGAGCTTATCATTCGCTCTTCGGATGGGGGAGAAAGCTGGATTGAAATTGACAATCCGGTCGAAGATCGAATTATGGCCATTGATTTTACGAATGATACAACAGGATATATGCGGAGCCAGCATGGTGACATTATGATGACATGTAATTCAGGATATGATTGGGATTTGTTGTCCGTCATTCCCAATCAACCAATAAGTCATGACTTGTTTTTTATGAATGATTCCGTGGCTTTTGCACTTTCCGGCGGAGCCATTTTTAAGAGCTTGGATAGCGGCATTGAATGGGATACAGTCTTTTTTGATTACTGGAATATTCCTAAGGCGATTTGCCAGGGCCCCACAGGTAAATTTGTTGCTGTGGGTGATCATGTCATTTATCATGGAAGTATTCTGGCTTCTGATGACGGAGGAAATAACTGGTATGAAGCCATAATTCCCGATTTTCTGTTTGATCTTAATGACGCTTGCTTCCTTAATAATAACGAAGTCATCTCAGTCGGATACCACTGTGAGATCATGTACTCCGATGATCAGGGTGAAAGCTGGATCAGTAAAAGTTCGCAAAACAAACTTGGAGATATTCATGAGGTACAATTTATCAATGATCAAATCGGTTTCCTTGCCGGGAAGACATTGTCCTTTGCCGGAATTCCCTCAGGACAGGTTCATAAAACAACAGATGGAGGTAAAAGCTGGGAAAAAATATGTGGGGGTACTGAAGATGTAAGTGTTTATTTTTATAATGAAAACATCGGTTTTGTTGGGGATAATGATCCCAATATTCTAAGAACTGTTGATGGAGGTGAGAGCTGGGAATCAATACAGGTCTTTGGAAGTCAGCAACATTATATCCATGTCAATCTGTTTTATTTTCTGACTGAAAATGAAGGTTTATTGTTTGCTGAAAACCATGAAAATGGGAACCACTGCGGGATCATCAAAAAAACCTTTGATGGCGGCCAAACATGGGAGGAGGTTTATCAGGAGCAGGGACATTATATAGATGATGTTCATTTCTTCAATGAGTCAAGAGGAATTGCTGTTGGTTCTTGTTACTGGAGCATACCGGTATATCTGGAAACCCTTGATGGTGGTAATACCTGGGAAGTTTCCAATGTTATTGATGATGTGTTATATGATATATGTTTTCTGAATAATGATACCGGTTATATTTCTGCTCCCTGTGATGGAATTTATAAAACAACGGATGCTACCAATAGCTGGGAACTGATAGAAACTTCGAGATGCCCTCAAAAAATTTCATTTGTTAATTCTCAGATCGGATATGCCAGTACTTATCATGCCCCATACGTACTAAAAACTATAAACGGGGGAGAAAGCTGGTTTGAACTGGAACAGCCTTCCACAAATCATGTAAATGATCTCCACTTCTTCGATGAAATGAACGGCCTCGTCTTTGGTGATGCAGGAATAATCTTTAAAACCCAAACCGGCGGAGTCGTCGGAATAAAAGAAAAAGACCCGGTTTCGAAAGCTTTTTTCAATTTGAAAATCTCCCCAAATCCTTTCAAAGAGCAGGTCATAATAAGTTTTGCAATCTCACACAAAGACCATATTAAAATATCTGTCTTCAATATGAAGGGCATTGAAATTAAAGTCCTGATGGATGATATTCTTTCAGAAGGCAGGTATTCCATCATCTGGAATGGTTATGATGAAAAGGACAACAAACTATCTTCCGGTTCATACATTTGCAAAATCAGTTCAAACTCCGGTCAGGAAAGCAAAATTCTTGTATTGCATTAATTCATCATGTTGTAGACTTGTTTCTATCTGAAATTCAAGATTATCCAAAAAACAGAAAACATAACAATCTGATTGTTTGAATTTTACTAGCAAAAGAGAATTAAATTTTGTATCTTTGCAATAAATGGCAGGGATTTCACGATTATTTAACGGACATTTTAATACCTCCTGATACAATGGAAGAAAGAAATACGAAACTCGAAACTAACAAGAAAAATAATAACAAATTATTTCCCATATTGCTCATCATTGCAGCCGTGATTGCTGTGGGTCTGGCCGTTTGGTTGATTTTTACAAAGTCCGACCTGAATGATTTGCAGGCTGAAAAAGAAAAACAACGGCAAATGTTCATTGCCGAGCTGGATTCACTTATGAGCGAGCACAATGAAATAAAGGAAGAATACGGCGAGCTGGCCGATACTCTCCACGTCAAAGACAGTGTGATTCGGGCCAATGCCAAAGAGATCAAGAATCTGCTCAATTATAAATGGGAGTATTACAAGATCAATAAAAAGTTTAAAAAGCTTCAACTGGTTGCTCAGACTTATGTTCACCAGATGGATTCTCTTTACCGTGAAAACAAAGCCCTGAAAGAAGAAAATGTCCAGATAAAAAGAAAATACCAGAAACAGGTTGACATAACCGAAGAGCTGGTAGACGTGCAGAAAAGACTCAGCGAAAAAGTGGAACAGGCCGAAATCCTGCAAACATACAACCTGAAAGCCGAGGGCATTCAACTGCGTTGGGGCGGCAGCAAGCAAAAAGAAACAGACCGGGCCCGCAGGGTGGATAAGATTCGGATCTGCTTTACCCTGGGTGAAAACAATATCGTTCCCGAGGGTGATAAAGAACTTTACATCAGAATCGCCCGCCCCGATAAACTCATCCTAACGCCCTCAAGAGGTGATGACTATTCCTTTATGTACCAGGATGAAAAACTGCAATATTCCATCAGGAAAGATATTTATTATGATGGTACTTCACAGGACCACTGCCTTTACTGGAGCAAGAAAAGTGAAAAAGAGGAGATGAAAGAAGGAACTTATTATGTGGAGGTCTTCGAGGGCAATAATGTGATCGGGGCTACGAAGTTTCATCTGCGGTAGTTGTGATAGAACACGGATGATACGGATTTTGCGGATTATCACTGATATTAACTATAAAAAAAAGGCTAAATAAAGAAGGCAAAAGGTAGAAGGTAAAAGTATTAAAGTAAAATTGTGAGTTTGAGTTGAAGGACATTGTGTAATCCTAACTACTTTAACCTTTTGCCTTTTACCTTGTTACTTTTGCCTTATCGTGTTTTCTCTCTTTCCCTTTCTAACATTCTTTTTTAACGAGTAATATTTCCTGACTCCGTAAGCCCCTGCCAATGTCATCAATAACATCAGTCCTGATCCCACGGGTGCTCCACGCGGCGACTGGTTATCATCGGTTCCATGTCCCCCCGGGGGAGGAGGTGGTTCGCCCGGTCCCTGGCTTTGAGCCTGGGAGCAAATGATGATCAGCAAAGTGAATACAAGAATCAAAGTTGTTTTTAACTGTCTCATGATGTTTTGATTTTTAATGAATAAAAATTTTAAAAGTATTGTTTTCACCTAGTTTCAGAAGATATAGTCCTTCAGGTAGACCTCCTGGTACAGCTATTTTGCTTGTTCCCGCAATATCTTTTACAAAAATCAATCTTCCGTTCAGATCATAAAGAGCCAGCTTTTTAATTGCTTGCTCTTTTGCATTCATAATATTGATGCAGCCATCGCTGTACCAGGTATTCAGATTTTTATCTGCATCAATATCCTGGGTTGCAGTGACATCCACAAAGTGTAGCAAAAACCTGTCTGCAGGGTCTTCCGGTGAGGAAGAAAATTCATAAGTGCTATCCTGTGTTAAATCGATGTTGAGATTTTCAAGTTTATCTTCCAGTACAACAAGCTGATTATCCTCGAAATTCTGAATAAGGTGGATTGCAATTTCATAGGTGCCATCCAGTCCGGATTCAAAATACAGATCCAGACTGTTTTCATTTTGCAGGGGTAAAGTGTTGGTTGAATAATATACAGCTTTTGTCGATGTATAAAGTTGGGGTGCAGAAGCCTGCCCGAAAAATTTCCTGGCATCAAGTTCTGCATCAAAATCAAGGCTGGCCTCCGGATGAAATGCGATGGTGCTGATATCATAAAATGAATTTTGATCTCCCATTGTTTTGAGTTTTAAAGCAGGGTATTGTTCAGGGGAATAAAGCGGGGTGTTGTCATGTGTTCTGGCATCCTTCGGTATTGTAATGGAATTGTTCGCATCCAGAGCCTGCACAAAAAATCCCTGTGTAACAGGAATAATACCGCCGGCAGTAATATCTATGTAATTACCGGCACTTTCGCTGTAAACCTTGGCGATGCCGGCGATGTTACTCAGTGCCCACTTGCCATCATTCCAGTTGAGTGCGCAGGGATAAGGATTTCCCAGAAGATGCCATCCGTTTCCTGAACCCAGCGATAAATCCGTAAAAGTGATATCAGAATTATTGAAGCTGCCAGTGAATTTTTTGGTGTCATCAACGGCATAGGCTACCAGGTAAGCCTTTCCATTTGAAAAATCAAAAGGCGTATCCTTGTAATTCATCCACAGGTATGCGTCTTCATCCCAGCGGAAAAGGTCATCATTACTGCCAGGTTCGAAATCAGAGCCGGCAACTGTAAAATCATTGACGGGGGAGGAGATCTGGTGCCACCCATCATCAGCACCTGTATATGCTTCGATAAATCGCTCGAAGCTGATGCTTCCTCCTCCTGCCATGCTCAGGTTTCCCTCGTTCAGGAAAGAGCCTGTGCCCGTATCATCCGATTGAACCAGGAAATCCCCATTCACATTCAGCGTGATACCGTTGGAAACTGACAGCTCAGCACCAGGAGCGATTGTAAGATCTTTACAATAAGCAGTGGCTGATATGACTGGATATTGTGTGGCTCCGGCCGGTATGTTAACATCAGTAGTTGCGGTGGGAATGTTGCCATCATCCCAGTTGGAAGCCGTGCTCCACGAAGATGAAGCAGCGTCTGCTCTCCATAATCCTGGTGTGTATGGATCGACTTTGAAGTTATCAAAGCCAAAATCCGGTGCATCCGCGGTTGAACAGAACCAGTACATTCCGCTGTAATCCCCGGAAACATGATCATTGTCCAGCACGCTTTCCGTCAGGGTTACGGCATTGCCAAGGATTCCGTTTGAAAAGCCCCAGTTCCAGGTCCCGTCCGCTTCCCGTTCAACGGCAATATTCCAGCCTTCATTGATATTGGCATCTTCGAACAGGTATTCATCAATTATACTCCAGCCATTCCCGGAAGCTTTTTCCAGGTACAGTCCATCCGGATCTGCCAGCAGCAGGCGATACCCATTTACATTGCCTGATTCTATATCAGCGGCAATATCGGAGTTTACAAATAAGATCAGGGCAACTCCTTTGGTATAAGTAATGGAAGCAGAATTACCACCAAAGTACACCTCCCATCTCATTTTCACACTGGAGCTATAGCTTGATGAAATGTCGGTAACAATGGTAGCATCAATATCTTCCACATCCCTGGACCTGATGGAGTGATCCCCGTTGAAATCGCAGGTAGAACCATAGGGCCACCCACTGGAAGTGATCTCAAAATCACCAACATCTCCAGTCCAGGTTAATTCAGCGGATCCTGTAAACGGATCCTGGTCATCCACTTCAAAGCCTTCGTTAAGATCATTGGCATGAAGCAGGAAAACACTTGTTAAAAAGATAAACAGGATTAATAAATTTTTCATAGCGCATTGTCTTTTGGAATTAAACATGACAAGGAGCTGTCCAAAAAGTAGCTTAGCGTTATCTGGGTAACATCGAGCGCCTGTCTGCCAACAGGCAGGTAGTCGAGATGCGCTGATAATCAACGATCTTTAGGCTTCGACTTCCTGCCTAGCCGGCAGGCAAGGCGCTCAGCCTGTCGTAATATCGTACTTTTTTGACAGCCTCTTATAGCTTAATACCTTTCGCAAGCGAAATGTCCCGCTTTTCTTAAGAAAAATTTGTAATCAGAATGGAAAGTCTTCCCCACTGCTCTCTTCCTGGATTTTTTCCTGACTGGGTTCTTTGGCTTGCTGGTGAATGGGATTGCCATCTACATAAATAGCTTTGTAGGGTGTTGTGGGACAGGCATATTCGCATGCACCGCATCCGATGCAGATGTCCTGGTCGATCTCCGGGAGAAAAAGCCCATTGTAGGGAACCATGTAAACGGCTTTTGTCGGACAATGCTCTGAGCAAGCGCCACAATCAGTTCCCTCGGTTTCAACAATACAGTTTCCTTTTTCGAAATGTACCTGTCCGATCTGAGTCAGCTTTTTTTCTGCCAGGTCGAGGGGCAGCAATGCACCGGTTGGGCATATATCCGTGCATATTCGGCATTCGTAATTGCAAAAACTTTTGTGATAATCCAGGTAGGGTTGAAACATACCCTGCAGGCCATACTGGAAGAATGAAGCTTGCAATACCTGTGTGGGGCAGGCACTGACGCACAAATGACAGGCTGTACACAATTCATTGAAGCGGTTAATGTTCCGTGATCCGGGCGGGCTGACCGAAAACTCTTTTTCTTCGGGGATGGTGCTGTCTTTGGTTGGCACAATTTTATCCTGTGATCTCAGGATTTTATGCAAACCAAGGCTGAACAGTGCGGTGTATTTTATGAAGTTTCTTTTCGATGCATCTGCTGACTTTGATTTCCCGGGAACACTTTTGCTCTTCCAGGCAGGGACAAAACTTAGGCCATTGTTCGGGCAGGAAATGGTGCAGTTCAGGCAACCGATGCATCGGCTGAAGTCAATGTACATTTTGTCTGCATCAATACAACCTGCTTTGCAATCCATGGCACATCGCCAGCAATTTGTGCAACTGTTTTCCTGGATCTTCAATTTGAAAACCGATAATTTTGAAATCAAACCCAGCAAGGTGCCAACTGGACAAATGCTGTTGCAAAACAGCCTTCCCCTGATCAGGGTCAACCAGGATAACAAAAACATGAGTCCCATTGCATAGAGGAAAGCCGGCAGGGCAAAGGCCTTGTATTCTACATGATACAAGGAGTATACATCAAACTGATTCAGGATTAAAGCTCCCAGGTTGTTTATTGCCACATACAAAGGCCTTAAAATATTGGCAAAAATCTTCCCAAAGCCGCTGAAGGGATCCAGCAGGTTGATCAGTATGGAACTTCCTGAAAGGAAAACCAGGATGGTTAACAGAAGGATGCTATACCGTAAAATATTGTAAGTTCTGACATACCTGAATCTTCGGGCAATCCTGAATCTTTTGTGAATCCTGATCATGATATCCTGCAGGGTTCCTATCGGACAGATGGTGGAACAATATATCCTGCCAAAGAGCAGGCTCAGCAAAACAATGAAAGCAAAACCCGCAGCAGACCAGCTTAGCAATTGTGTGAATTCCAGGATGGAAGGGGCAAATTGAAGGTAAGTGGCAGAATTATAAACCCATACAGGAAGCAAGCCCGAAAAATCGATAAAAATAAAGGTGAACAGCAAAAAGAACAACAACGCAACGCCAACCCTGATCCATTTCAGCACCCTGTATAATTGCATTCAGATTATAGTTTTACCCGGTCGATTTTCAATTTGTCAAGATCCATGTTGCCGATTCCCATTTCATGCGCTATGGCGATATAAGGGATTTCGGAAGGTTCGCTGCCGTAAAATTTCGTTGCTGCAGCATCCACTGCCACAATATCGGGACTGATGATCATGGCATCTACCCTGACCACATCATCTGCAGAAACACCCCTTGGACCGTTTCTTTTCATTACACGGTAAGCATCCACAATATTCAGGTCGGGCTTTTTTGGGAAGGTGCAATAATCAGCAATGCACTGATGCAAGTCATTTCTGTGCCAGAAGCGACGGTCCCATACAACACCCATCAGGTTTTTCATGGCGATGGACAACCTGGCCGATCCATGATCCTTTAATATGGGGACATTGATAAATACATCAGAATCAAGGATGCGTTCATGTACTTTGGCGGTTTTCAGTTTTTTGGCCTGCGGGATTTCCACTTCCTGGTAATAATTCTCGGTATTTCCCGGAACGATTTTGGCTCCTTCGCTTTTGGCAGCGTCTTCTATACCGCTGTTCTTATAACACTTCACCCAGTTATCGCAGGTATTATCAAAAACAAAAACCTCTTTGGCTCCGGCCTCATAGCATCGTTTCACAATGCGTTTGACCAACTGGGGATTGGTATTTGCAGCTCTTTCAGGAATTACATCCCAGCCGATATTTGGTTTCACCACTACTTTGTCTCCTGCTTTCACAAAGCTCTTCAACCCCCCGAGCGACTCAATCCCTTTATCGAACATGGCTGCGGGATCGTTACCCCGAATGGCTACAAGGTCAAAACCCTCCTTGCCATCAGCCTGGGGGCCAATCGGATTGCCTCTTAATACTTTGGAATATCCGAACATTGAAACTGCGGCACTGCCAATGACTCCGGCAGCGATCCCTTTGCGGAGAAAATCCCTTCTTTTCATTATTTCATTATTTTCAATTTTATACGATGAAAGTATAAAAAATATTGCTGCATACTATTCAGGAGCAGCAATTTGAAATGAGTTTAAACAATGGTGTTGTAGAGAAATGTAAATTCGTAAATATCTGGATAATTAATTTTTTCTGTGTGGATCAGTCTTCATATTTGACTTTCACAAAGGGCAATTCATAAACCTCTGCTTTGAAAGCGAGCCAGTCGATGATCTTCAGGGCCAGTTCCTCATCCAGATCCTTGATATCCCAGTTCAGGTATTCATGATATCGATCCTCGTCTTTGAATTTCTTTTTGGCCTTTACCAGGTCTTTATCCACAATGATTTTTTCTTTCAGCAGAGCCTCATCCCTCACATCCAGCCCGATTTTACCAAACTGGCTGCTTACGGTGATCAGCATTACCCTCACATGCTTCAAATGTTTGGGTTTCATAAGGTCCCAGAAAGAACCCCTGTACACTTTTTTTTCGAATCTCAAACTGCTCTTCAAAACGTGCATATGATTCAGCAGCTTGGATTCTTTGCTTTTGGAATCGATATTGCCAAAAGGATCTTTTTTTTCGAGCGGCAGGGCATTGACCCTTTTCACCAGCTTATCAAGCTTTTTTATAAAGGTGTTGTATTCCTTTGCATGGGCATTGTAATTCTTTTCAATACGCATTTTGCGGTCCAGAAAACTGGGACTATTGCTTTTGCTTTCTTTGCCCAGGGCTTCTCTTTCTGCTTCTTCTAACCAGTGAGACATGCTTCGTAAAAATTATTATTTATATTCCAATACTTCGACTTCATTTTTGATCACACGCAGTCCGTTCAATGCCATGGCATCAAAATCGTTCTGGCTGGGATACAGTGCAATGGGTGCAACCTTGTTCACCCGTCTGGAAACATTTTCCAGGAAACGTTCACTGTTGAAGATATTACCGGTTAGCAAGATGGCATCTACTTCACACTCGAGGGCTGTATACAGGGAACCGATTTCTTTGGATACCTGGTAGGATAATGCATTGGAAATGAACAAAGTTGTTTCGTCGCCCGATAGTACTTTTTTGTCGATTTCATCCAGGTTGCTGGTACCCAGATATGCAGTATAGCCACCTTCTTTGGTGATCATCCTGAAGACTTCTTCCTCTGTATATTTTCCACTGAAACACATTTTCACAAGCTCTCCCATCGGAAGGGTGCCGCTTCTTTGTATGCCGAAGGGTCCATCTCCATCAAAAGAATTATTCACATCGATCACTTTTCCTTTTTTGTGGGCTCCTATGGAAATTCCGGCAGTTCCCACATGACAAACAATAAGGTTTAACTCCTCGTAAGGTTTGTTGATCGATTTGGCATATTTTCGGGCGAAGTGTTTGTGGCTCAATGCATGGAAAATAGAGCGGCGTTTGAATTCCGGGTGACCTGTAACTTTGGCAATCTCCTCCATTTCATCAACAACAACAGGATCGGCCATATATGCTTTTTTCCCGAGGTCCTTGGCGATTTCAAAGGCAATAACCCCACCCAGGTTTGTTGCATGCACGCCCTGCACACCGATGCGCAAGTCTTCCAGCATTCTCTCATTGATCTTGTATACTCCTGATTTAACAGGCTTCAACAATCCGCTTCTGCCCATCACAAGTTCAATCAACTCAATATTGATATCATTTTCTTCCAGTACTTTCATGATAATATCCTTCCGCCACTCCACCTGTTCCATCAAATCTCCGAATCTGTCAAGTTCCTCCGCTGTGTGTTTGATGTTTTTCAGAAAAATCAGGTCGGTACTGCGGTATACTGCCAGATATGTGGATTCTATCGCAGGATAAACAATTAAGATCTTTGCCGAAATCATAAAGATTGTTTTAAATTAAAAATCTAGTGCAATTTACATATTTCTTCTGTACTGACCACCCACTTCGAAAAGGGCATTGGTAATTTGCCCAATGGAACAGTATTTTGTTGTTTCAATTAAATTTTCAAAGATATTATTATTTTCAAGAGCTGTATCCTGAAGTTTATTAAGTAATACTGAAGCTTCCTTTTTGTAGGTTTTGTGAAGGTTTTTCAGTGTTTTCAACTGATTTTCCTTTTCTTGCGGGGTAGCCCGAATTACTTCTCCCGGTATTACCGTTGGCGATCCTTTCGAATTCAGAAAAGTATTGACACCCATGATTGGAAGCTTGCCTGTATGTTTCAAGGTTTCATAATACAGGGATTCTTCCTGTATCTTGCTGCGCTGATACATGGTTTCCATGGCTCCCAGTACACCACCCCTTTCAGTGAGGCGGTCAAATTCAGTCAGTACAGCTTCTTCCACAAGGTCAGTCAGTTCTTCGATGATGAAAGAACCTTGCAATGGATTCTGGTTTTTGGCCAGCCCCAGCTCATGATTGATGATCAATTGTATTGCCACCGCCCGGCGAACCGATTCCTCGGTGGGGGTGGTTATGGCTTCATCATAGGCATTGGTATGCAATGAATTGCAATTATCGTAAACGGCATACAAAGCCTGGAGGGTGGTCCTGATGTCATTGAAATCGATTTCCTGGGCATGCAGGGATCGGCCTGAAGTCTGTATATGATACTTCAGTTTCTGGGAACGCTCATTCGCTCCGTATTTTATCTTCATGGCCTTGGCCCAGATCAGCCTTGCCACACGCCCCATAACAGAGTATTCAGCATCGATGCCATTGGAAAAGAAGAAGGATAAGTTGGGTGCAAATTTGCTGATGTCCATTCCTCTTGAAGCGTAATACTCCACGTAAGTGAAACCATTGGCCAGTGTAAGCGCAAGTTGGGTGATCGGATTGGCACCGGCTTCAGCGATATGATAGCCCGATATCGACACCGAATAAAAATTCCTGACGTTGTGGTCGATAAAATACTGTTGAATATCACCCATCATTTTCAGTGCAAAATCTGTGGAAAAGATGCAGGTATTCTGGGCCTGGTCTTCCTTCAGGATATCGGCCTGCACGGTACCACGGACACGGGAAATGGTATCTGCCTTGATCTTTTCATAAACATCTTTGGGCAGGACCTGTTCACCGGTCACACCCAGCAGCATCAGTCCCAGACCGTCGTTCCCTTTGGGTAGCTCACCATAATATTGTGGCTTTTTTGTTCCTCTTTCTTTGTAAAAGGCGTCAATTTTCCCCTTGACTTCCTCTTCCAACCCGTTTTCTTTGATATATATCTCGCATTGCTGATCGATGGCTGCATTCATAAAAAAGCCCACCATGGCTGGCGCAGGGCCATTGATGGTCATGGAGACCGATGTTTTGGGATCGGCCAGGTTGAAGCCTGAATACAATTTCTTGGCATCATCGAGGCAACAGATGGAAACACCTGAATTCCCGATCTTGCCATGGATATCGGGTCTCAGATCAGGATCGAATCCATAAAGCGTTACCGAATCAAATGCAGTGGAAAGCCTCCGGGCCGGCATATCGTAGGAAAGATAGTGGAACCTCTTGTTGGTTCTTTCGGGACCACCTTCTCCGGCGAACATACGTGTTGGATCTTCCCCTTCGCGCTTGAAAGGGAATACCCCGGCAGAAAAGGGAAACTCACCCGGCACATTTTCTTTCAGGACCCACTTCAGAATCTCCCCCCAGTTCCTGTATTTCGGCAAAATAACTTTGGGAATCATTGTATGGGAAAGGGTCTCGGTATAAGTATCCACTTTGAGTTCTTTGTCCCTGACCTTGAAAATGAATTTCTTGTCTTTGTATTTTTTGACTTTTTTATCCCATTTCTTCAGGATCTCCTTATTGTGTGGATCCAGGTTCAGTTCCTGCTCTTTGTATGTATTTTCAAGCTGCTCCTTCGTATTTGCATCTGCCAGATCACCAATCATCTCAAGGGTTTGGCGGATGCTGTAGAGTCTGTCGGCGACTTTCGACTGATCAACAGCCCATTGGTTATAATCGCGTATGGTTTCGGATATCTCGGAAAGATAGCGGGTGCGGTTGGGGGGGATGATGTGGATCTTTTCTGATAATTCATCCATTTCATCGGAATGGGCTTCAAAGTCGACACCTGTTTTTTCCTTGATCATCCTGATCAGTGCATTGTATAACTGGTTTACACCGGGATCATTGAACTGTGATGCAATGGTGCCATATACAGGCATATCATCAACATCTTCATCGAATAAAAGATGGTTGCGCTGGTATTGTTTGCGAACATCCCTGAGTGCATCCAGGGCGCCTCTTTTATCAAACTTATTAATCGCGATGAGATCGGCAAAATCCAGCATGTCAATCTTTTCAAGCTGGGTGGCCGCCCCGTACTCAGGGGTCATCACGTAAAGTGAAAGATCGCTGTGATCGATGATCTCGGTATCGGATTGCCCGATGCCGGAAGTTTCCAGAATGACCAGATCATAACTGGCAGCCTGTACGATGGTTTCGGCATCTTTTACATATTTACTCATGGCCAGATTGGATTGCCTGGTGGCAAGGGAGCGCATGTAGACCCGTTCATCATTGATGGCGTTCATCCGAATCCTGTCGCCAAGCAAAGCACCGCCAGTTCTGCGCTTGGAAGGATCCACGGAGATGATGGCAATGGTCTTATGCTTGAAATCATCCAGGAACCTGCGCACCAGCTCATCCACCAGGGATGATTTGCCCGATCCGCCTGTACCGGTAATTCCCAGTACCGGTGACTTATGTTTTTTAACCTTCTCACGCAATTGATCCAGCAGATCCTGGATGGATTTGGGGAAGTTCTCGGCAGCAGAAATGATATTGCCCAGTAGTTTTGAATCCTGCTCAAGTCCACCGTTAAGTTCTACCTGTATATTTTTGCCGGTAGGAAAATCACATTTCTGAAGCACATCATTGATCATGCCCTGCAGTCCCATTTCACGGCCATCATCCGGACTGTAAATCCGGGTAATCCCGTATTCATGAAGTTCATCAATCTCCTCCGGTAAAATAACTCCACCACCACCACCAAAAAGCTTGATGTGTTCGCAGTCTTTTTCCCTGAGCAGATCATACATGTATTTAAAAAACTCGATATGACCTCCCTGGTAAGAAGTTATGGCAATAGCCTGTACATCTTCCTGTATGGCGCAATTCACAATTTCCTGCACCGAACGGTTGTGGCCCAGGTGGATGACTTCAGCACCCGTTGATTGTAAAATCCTGCGCATTACATTAATGGCCGCATCATGTCCGTCGAATAAACTGGCAGCGGTTACAATTCGAATATGATTCTTCGGCTTGTAGATCTTTTGCTTAGAAGGTACTCTCATGTTAGCGTAAATAGTTCGATTTGATACAAAGATAAGGAATGTTGATCAAAAGAATGATGGTGATCTGATGGAATTAACTTGCATATATTTCTTTACTCAATCGTTCCATTGTTCGATTGTTCGATTGCTCGGTTGCTCGGTTGCTCATTTCCCAGAATATCAAAACACATAGAAATTTGATAAACCATATAACAATAGAGCAATGGAACAATCGAACAATGAACCAGACATCTAATTTATAATCATACTTAAAAAAAATCTTCCTATACTTGTATTTATCAACAATACCATTTCCAAAACCAAATAATTATGGAGACCAAACAAATAATATTTCTTGCATCTGTTCTTGTTACGCTGGCTGTCTTTTCTTATACAATGTACAGGATATTCAGTTATATGAAGCTCACCAAACCTTTTCCGATCCGTAACATTTCCAGGAGAATAGGCATTACTCTGAAGGTGGCCATCGGACAAACAAAAATTTTCAGGAAACCCGTGGTTGGATTGATGCATGCCCTGGTATTCTGGGGATTTATGGTGATACTTTTTGGAAGTATTGAAATGATCATCGATGGTCTTTTCGGTACTGAAAGAGTTTTGAAAGTGCTTGGTCCTGTTTATGATGTGATCATTGCCTCGGGTGATATATTCGCCCTGATCGTGCTGCTTGCCATCATTGCCTTTTTGGTCCGGAGGATCTTCATGCATGTGAGAAGGTTTTATGGCGTAGAAATGAAATCCATTTCCAAAATCGATGCGAATATTGCGCTTACGATCATCCTGATCCTGATGGTCAGTTTGCTTGGGATGAATACCTTTTATGTTTTGATGCAAAAATCATCGGGAGAAGAAATTGCCGGTGTATACCCGGTTAGCGAGTACATGGCCAACTTCTTTGGTCATTTATCACCGGAAAAGATACATACCTGGCATGAGATCAACTGGTGGGCTCATATTTTGTGGATTTTCATATTTGCCAATATTTTGCCCTATTCCAAACACTTCCATGTGTTCATGTCGGTGCCCAATGTTTTTCTCAGCAGACTGGAACCTCTGGGTTACCTGCCCAATATGCCTGAGATCACCAAGGAGGTGAAACTGATGATGGATCCTGATGCAGCCTTCCAGGAGCCTGCGGAGGGAGAAGAAGAAGCACCGGCCCGTTTCGGGGTGAAAGATGCAGAAGACACTAGCTGGAAAAATTACCTGGATGCATTGGCCTGCACAGAATGTGGCCGATGTACGGATGTTTGCCCGGCCAATATCACCGGGAAACTCTTGTCACCCCGTAAGATCGTGATGGACCTCAGGGCCAGGATGAAAGAAAAAGGCCCCGGACTGCTGAAAGAAGGATTAAGCTATGATGATAAAAAATCACTGGTCAGGGATTATATCAGCGAGGAAGAATTGTGGGCCTGTACTACTTGCAATGCCTGTGCGAAGGAATGTCCTATCAACATCAATCATCCTACACTGATCCTGGATATGAGAAGATACCTGGTGATGGAAGAGTCGGCCGGACCCGGTGAACTGAATGCTGTTTTCACCAATATCGAGAACAATGGGGCGCCCTGGCAGTTCTCACCTGAAGACCGCATGAAATGGGCAGAAGATGCAGGATTGGATGTTCCCCTGATGGCAGACAAAATAGCCGAAGGGAAGAAGCCCGAATGGCTTTTCTGGGTCAGTTCGGCAGGCGCTTTCGATGATCGTTACAAGAAAGTTACCCGCGAATTCATCAAGATACTGAACCATCTGAAAATTGATTATGCCGTGTTGGGAACCGAAGAGAGCGACAGCGGCGATGTGGCCCGCCGGGGTGGGAACGAAATGCTTTTCCAGATGCAGGCCATGACCAACATTGAGATCCTGAACGGATATGAAGTGAAAAAGATCCTGACCTGCGATCCGCATGATTTCAATACTTTTAAAAATGAATACCCGGAATTCGGGGGAAATTATGAAGTGGTGCATCATTCACAATTTTTGTCCAAACTGATAAAGGAAGGAAAGCTCAGCATGAATGGTGGAAAATTCAAGAACCAGAAAGTTACTTTCCATGATCCCTGTTACCTGGGCCGGGGCAATGGTGAATATGATGCCCCAAGGGATGTGCTGAATGCAATTGAAAGCAAAAAGGTGGAAATGAAACGCAGTAAGAGTTTTGCACTTTGTTGCGGTGCCGGCGGCGGACAAATGTTCAAGGAAGCCGAAAAAGGCAATAAAGAAGTTTTCATCGAGCGGATCGAAGATGTGATGGAAACAAAATCCGATGTTGTGGCAACTGCCTGCCCCTTCTGTATGGTCATGATGACCGACGGTATCAAGTACAAGAACCAGGAGGAGAAGATGAAGAATTATGATATTGCGGAGATGGTGAGTATGTCGATGGGGCTGGATTAAACAGGAAGGTAAAAAGACATAAAATAAAGGGCAGTTCATTTAGAATGAAAAATGGAGGCTGTCCAAAAAGCACCAAACAGTTATCTGGATCACATCGAGCGCCTTGCCGGCAGGCCAGGCGCTCAGCCTGACGAAATATTGCACTTTTTGGACAGCCTCTTCTTAAACTACCATTTACCAAAGCTAGCATGCAACTGTAACGCTTGCTCCATGTAATCTATCGTTTCACCAACTTTGTCGTATAAAATTCATCCCCTTCTTTCATCCGGAGAAAATAAATCCCGCTTTCGAGTCCTTCCAGATCCAGGATGGTTTTTTCAACCGGGTTTGAAATCCCCGCCATCAGTTTTTTACCATTCAGGTCATAGACAGCATAGCGCATTTCTGTATCTCCAGTATTGGAAATTATTACATGGTCCTGAACTGGGTTGGGATAAACGCTTATATGTGCTGTTGTTTTTTGTTCAGGCATCCCTACCAAATGGGGTTCGGCCATGAATTCAGAACTCATCACCTCACCGCTTTCAGGGTCGGTGTTCAGGTTGATCAGGACATATCCCACCTCCGGATCATCCGACCACCAGAGGTAGCGTTCTTCTGTATCTTCTTCAACGGCAAACAGTTGCCAGCCGAAAAACAGCACCTTTGCCCAGATGCTGTCGATATAATCTCTTGTTTCATGCACCCGAAGTACATCATAAGTCCCCATGGGCACTGTCATGCTACCCCAGGCATCTACATGACTGTCCTTTACAGTATTTCTCCTCACTTTCATGCTGTCGACACCGGGTGTGGTTACTGATGATTCGAAATAATAATCAAAAACTTCATTGTCCTGAAAACCATACTCGTAAGGGAAAACAAGAAATAATTCATTGGGTTCTATGGTAGAACTAACAAGCCCCAGCTCTTCCACTTCGGTAGCAACACCAACCATTTTAAGATTCTGGGTGTTTTTGTTAAAATATGCATAACTGCTGTCGGTACCTGTAAAAAGAGCCAGATTAGCAGTTGGGAAGTTACCCCAGTAGGGAGTGGAGGTTGGGCTCATAAACCTGAATGTATCTGTGTTATCTTCCTGCAAAGCACTGAAATCCCAGATTATATCTTCCCCGGCATCCCCTGGTAGAATGGAAGGATCCGGGTCTTCATCAAATGCCTGAACAACAATATCACCAACACCCAGCAACTCATCGGATGTGATGCTGATCTGTGCACTCAAATGCATACAAACGATGGACAACGCAGCAAATAAAATGTATATCTTTTTCATATTCAATTATTAATTATTAATTATCAATTATATATGTTCATGGTCCTGTCGGGTCCGATGGCCACAAAGGACTCTATCATTTCAACAGCCTGCTTTATTCTGGGGATCATCAATTCTTCTTCTTTCTTACTCCATTTTCCCAGTACGTAATCCACCTGATGCCCTCTGGCAAAATCATCTCCTATGCCTACTCTCAGTCTGGGGAATTCGGTTGTTTCGAGTATTCCCACAATATCTGTCATCCCATTGTGGTTTCCCGGACCTCCTCTTTTGCGTAATCTCAAGACGCCCGGGGGCAGGTCAATATCATCCACGATCACAAGCAAGTTTGACAGGGGAATATTTTCCTTGTTCAACCAGTACCGGATTGCCTTTCCGCTTCTGTTCATGTAAGTCGTAGGTTTGATCACCACCAGGTTTTTGCCTTTATAGCGCACTTTTGCCATATCGGCATAACGCGTATTTTCAAAGGTACCCTTCCTTTCCTCTACCAGCGCATCTGCAACCACAAAACCAATGTTGTGCCTGGTATTCGCATATTCCTGCCCGATATTTCCCAGTCCTGCTATTAAATATTTCATAACAAAAAAGAGGCATAAAGATAATGCTAATCCTTTATACCTCTTCTCATACTTAATTATAACAAATATTTTATTCGGATTTTTCCTCAGGTGCTTCTGTTGCGCTTTCACCTTCGGCTCCTTCTTCAGCACCTTCAGCTCCCTCTTCGCCTTCTTCTTCCTCTTCTTCTAATTCTTCTTCAATCTTTCTGGCTGCTCTCACAGCAACGATCAATTCGGAATGTACATCGAGGAATTTCAGTTTATCATGTTTCATATCCTGAACCTTAATAAGGTCACCGATGTTCATATCCGAAACATCAATTTCGATAAAATCCGGGATATCATCGATCATACCCTGAATGAGTAATTTGCTTTGGCGCTGGATAAGCCTTCCGCCTTTTACCACACCGATGGCAGATCCTGTGAGCCTTACCGGCAATGCCACCTTCAGTGGTTTGCTCGGTACAACCTGCAGAAAATCTGCATGCAGGACTTTATCGGTTACGGGGTGATACTGAACTTCCTGAATGATGGTTGGATATTCCTTACCATCAATTGTCAGGTTTACCAAAAAAACATCGGGTGTAAAGACCAGCTTGTTGAAATCACGCTCATCCATGGTAAAATGGATTTGCTGGTCACCACCATACATCACGCATGGTACATGGCCTTTTGCCCTTACTTTTTTAGCATCTTTTTTCCCTACGCTCTCGCGCGGAGAGCCGCTCATAGATACTCTTTTCATAATTCAATTGTTTATATTATTTATCAGAAAATTTAAAAAGTGAACTTATTGATTTTTTTGATTCAACACGTTTGATCACTTCAGCGAAGAGATCAGCCGTTGAAAGTACCTTTATTTTGTTGCTTTCTTTTTTCAGCGGGATGGTGTCTGTGGTCACGATCTCGGTAAATGGAGCATTTTCAAGCCGGTCGTAGGCTTTGCCTGAAAAAACAGGATGTGTGCACATGGCCCTGACACTTTTGGCTCCTTCTTTCATGATTAGTTCGCCAGCCTTGGTCATGGAACCGGCGGTATCGATGATATCATCCACCAGCACTACATTTTTTCCTTTTACATTACCTACCAGCGACATTCTTTCCACTTCATTGGGTTTTGCCCTTTGTTTGTAGCAGATCACAAAACCAGTATTCATCACCTTGGCATAATTGGCAGCCCTCCTTGTTCCACCTGTATCGGGGGATGCGAAAATTAGGTTTTCCAGTTCAAGATTTTTCAGATATGGAACAAAAATGGAAGATGCAAAGAGGTGATCCACGGGTACGTCAAAAAATCCCTGTATCTGGTCGGCATGCAAATCGATGGTGATTACACGGGTAACACCGGAAGCAGACAACAAATTGGCAATGAGTTTGGCAGCGATGGATACCCTGGGTTTGTCTTTCCTGTCCTGGCGGGCAAAGCCGAAATAGGGCATGAGGGCAATGATATTTTTTGCCGAAGCCCTTCTGGCTGCATCTATCATCATTAGCAACTCAAACAAATTATCGGATGGGGCATAGGTGGATTGAACAATAAAAACATCCCGTCCCCGGATGTTCTCTTCATAAGAAGGTTGAAACTCTCCATCAGAAAACTCCGTAACTATTGATTTGCCAAGTTCCATTCCATAACTTTCTGCGATTCCTTTTGCCAGGTTATGGGATTCCCTTCCTGCGAAAATGCTGACCAGATTTTTCTTTGACATGATGCTGAATGATTTACAGATGATTTTTCAGGTGTGCAAAAGTAAGCTTTTATTTTCATCCCTGCAATCTTTTCAGGAGGATTCACCCTCAATCGGACGGGCTTATGAATTTTTTTGCTTAACTTTGCATCCGTAATAAATGAACCAATGCCCGGGTGGCGGAATTGGTAGACGCGTTGGTCTCAAAAACCAATGAGGTAACACTCGTGCCGGTTCGACCCCGGCTCCGGGTACACAAACATAGCTTTCCGGTATTGGAAAGCTTTTTTTGTATCAATGATGAACAAACGCAGAAACAAGTATATATACCTTCCCATAGTTTTTGCCATTTTACTGGCGCTGGGAATTTATGTCGGGATGAAACTGTCAGAAGTTTCACGCCTGGAAAAAAATGTATTTACGCTGAATACACCCCGATATGATAAACTTACCGACATTATCAATTACATCGACCAGGATTATGTAGACTCGGTTAACAAAGAAGAACTGGTAGAAAATTCCATCGTGGAGATATTACAGGAACTTGATCCACATTCCCAGTACATTCCGGCCAAGGATTTTAATACGGTGAACGATCCTCTCCAGGGCAATTTCGAAGGGATCGGAATACAGTTTCGTATTGTAAAAGATACCATCACGGTGATTCATCCGATTCCGGGAGGCCCCTCGGAAAAAGTGGGTTTGAAAGCAGGTGACCGCATCGTAAAAATTGAAGATACCCTTGTGGCTGGTGTAAGTATCAACAATCATGAAGCCATGAGTAAACTAAAGGGCAAACGCGGTACCCGTGTAAATGTGGATGTTTATCGCCGCAATTCTGATGAACTACTTGATTTTACCATAACACGCGATGTGATTCCTACCTACAGCCTTGATGTGGCCTATATGGTTGATGAAAAGATCGGTTACATCAAATTGAACAAATTTTCGGCCACTACCTTCGAAGAATTCTCTGATGCTATGGACGAATTGCTGCAGGAAGGAATGGAAAAACTTATTTTGGATCTAAGAGGCAATGTTGGCGGCTACCTGAAAGCTGCCGTCAAAATCGCGGATGAGTTCCTGGAAAACAACAAACTGATTGTTTATACCGAAGGCAACAGCAGACCCAAAAATTTTGCTTACGCCACACAAAGGGGAAGGTTTGAAGATCAGGAACTGGTCGTTTTGATCGACGAAGGCTCGGCTTCTGCCAGTGAGATCCTCGCAGGTGCCATACAGGATAACGACCGGGGAAGCATCATCGGCAGGAGAAGTTTCGGTAAAGGATTGGTACAGGAACAACTTAGCTTTCCCGATGGCTCTGCCCTGAGACTTACAGTTGCAAGGTATTATACACCCACGGGAAGGTGTATCCAAAAACCTTATGATGAAGGATTGGAAGAATACTATCATGAGTCTTATGAACGCTTCATGAATGGAGAAGTTTTACATCCTGACAGCATACAATTTGCCGACTCCTTGAAGTACATTACACCCGGTGGGAAAGTGGTTTACGGAGGTGGTGGCATCATGCCTGATATTTACGTCCCGCTCCAGCAAGATTCAAACTACGTGTTTTATAACAAATTGTTGAGAAGAGGATTGATATATCAGTTCGCTTTTGACTATACCGACAAGCACAGGCAGGATTATGATCAATACAAGACCTACCGGGAATTCAACAGGAATTTTAATATTTCAAATAGTCTGTTTCAACAGTTTATTGCCTATGCAGCAGAGAAAAATGTAAAAGGTTCTGCACAGGAAATTGCCGAAACAAAAAGGAAAATCAAAGCTTTACTCAAAGCCTATTTTTCACAAAACCTTTATGATGACAAAGGTTTTTACCCGGTTTATCACCAGATAGATGACGTATTTGCCAGGGCAGTTGATCATTTAAAAAATCAGGACAGCGAAATATAAACCCCAAAAAAATATACGTTATGGCATTTGAATTACCTGAATTACCGTATAAGGCCGATGCGCTTGAGCCTTATATTTCAAAGAAGACCATTGAATTTCACTATGGCAAGCATCATCAAACCTATGTGAATAAGCTTAATGGATTGATCAAAGACAGCAAATTCGAAGATGCATCTCTGGAAGAGATCATTAAAAACGCTAACGGCGGGATATTCAACAATGGCGCACAGGTTTGGAACCATACTTTTTACTGGAATTGCATGAGTCCCGATGGAGGCGGGCAACCCGGATCCAAATTGATGGATGCAATCAACAAAAATTTCGGTTCGTTTGAAGATTTCAAGGAAAAGTTCTCAGATGCTGCGGCCACCCTTTTTGGCTCCGGCTGGGCCTGGTTGGTGAAAAATGCAGAAAACAAGCTCGAGATTATCCAAAGCAGCAATGCCGGTAATCCGATCAGGGATGGTTATACACCCCTGCTTACCTGCGATGTTTGGGAACATGCTTATTATCTCGACAAGCAAAACCGCAGGCCTGCATACATCAATGATTTCTGGCAGGTGGTCGACTGGAAAGCGGTAGAGGACAGATATTAGATTTAGTTCAAAAGTTTTCTTTTTCAAAACTTCTTTGCTTTCTGACTTTTATTTCTCAATTGAGTTTGAAATCAATTCGTATCTTCTTTAAAAAGCCATCCAAAGATTTTGCACGGATATTAATATTCATGGCATTTGCCATTTTTATCAATATTTCTTTTGAGTGACTATTAGCTTTCTTTTCAATGATTGACATGCTAAGTAGTCTTCTAAGACTGAACAACTCCATTCGAACATCCTGGTTAAAGGCTTTCTGGTTATAAAATGTTCTTTCATGTGGATAATGATATGGAACAAATTGCACACTGCTGAATAAATCATAACCATATTGATTTGTTTCATTCGAATACATGGTATAATGTTTCCATTTATCATACAAACCTTCAATGTTCCACTTGCTGCGAAATTCATTTTTCCCCAGATCGCTGAAAGGAGAAATATAAAGGGGAAAAAGTTGGTAGCTTGAACCGGCTAAGCCTATTTGTAAATCATTCATAAAACTGGCTGTATTTTGAATGCTTTGCTTGTTCTCTCCCGGATAACCCACGATATAAGTCATCATAACCGTAATGCCATGCTGATCAAGAAGCTCGATGCCTCTTTTAACATCTACTAACTTTTGCTTCTTATTCATTCTTTCGAGCTGCCTTTCATCACCCGATTCCACTCCAATGATAGCCATCATAAGACCGGAGCGCTTTATCAACTCAATATTGGATTCATTGATTGTGTTGGCCCGCAGAAAACCAATCCATCTATTAACTCCTGATTCAATGATCGCGTTACAAACCTCCTCTACCCTTTTAGAATTTATAAACACATTATCATCAGTGGCATGCAATATAGCAGGATTATCATCAAGTTTGTTTTGAATCATACTCAGTTCCCTGAGCAAGCTTTTCGGTGAACGGATATATATTTCGGGGTAAATGCAATAAAAATCACAAAATCTACATCGAAATGGACAACCGATAGAAGTACGGAAAGGAATTTGTCCAGGCAAATCATCTATCCGGTCCCATAAAGTAATGTCTTTGCTATAATCCACATTTTCCTCCTTCATTCTTGTAAAATAAAACCCATTTTCTTCAGGAATTGCCAAATTCGGAAGTTCTTTAATTTTCGCGAATTTCCCTTCTCGAATTTCCTTTAATATAATGAGCAAGCTTTCTTTACCATGTGGGGCTATGATATAAACATCTGTTTGTATATCTTCCGTTCCTTTTTGGAACAGTAGTTTAGAATTTGAATCTGACTCTGGAATATGTTTAATTTTTTTATAAAAGTGAAAACATTTCCATACATAAATACCACCTGCAATGATAAACACTCCTGGCCATGTTGCACGTATGTTTTGTACAATTTTTCTTAACGAATCAGATTTAAGCACCATTGTCGTTGAAATACACACAGCCAACGGATTTTGTGCATTCAGGCCTGCAAGTGAGTTTTCATCAAAGTCTGATGTGAGCAAAGTATGATAACCTTCTTTACGCAGAATACCGCTTAGATAATATCCTGCCGCCGGTATGTTTTTTTCTTTATTAGTTGTCTTCGGTAAAAACCCTGTATTAAAGTCATTCTGAAATAAAGTCTTCAAATTACTCAAAGTCATTTCAGAGCCTGTGTTCAAATGTAGGGTAAAGTCCATCTGGTATTGCTCCAAATCTGTCATTGGAGCAACAATTACGATTTGTTTTTCCATGCAGTGGTTGTTTGATAGAGTTCTTTTATTCAATAAAGATATGAAAATAACCAGTCGAATAATTGAGGAGAATGAAAAATCAGATGGATTTTACTCCACCGTAACCGATTTTGCCAGGTTCCTGGGCTGATCGACATTACATCCCCGCATTACTGCAATATGATAGGATAGTTTTTGCAAAGGTATGGTTGCCAGTAGCGGAACCAGTAGTTCCTCTGTCTCCGGGATCTCAATCACGTGATCTGCGAGTTTGCGTACACTTTCGTCTCCTTCGGTCACAATGGCGATGACCTTGCCTTTTCTTGCTTTTACCTCCTGAATGTTGCTGATTACTTTTTCATAGATTCCCCGGTTAGGAGCAATAAAAACCACCGGCATTTCCTCGTCGATCAGGGCGATGGGACCGTGTTTCATTTCGGCGGCAGGATAACCTTCTGCATGGATGTAAGAGATCTCCTTAAGCTTCAGGGCTCCCTCCAGGGCTACCGGAAAATTGTATCCCCTGCCCAGGTAAAGGAAATTTCTTACGTTCTGGTATTGTTCAGAAATCTCGATCACTTTTTTACTTACTTGCAGGGTTTTTTCCACTTTTTCAGGAATGGATTCCAACTCGTAAAGTATCTGGCGGAACCTTGACTTGGAAAGCGTACCTTTGAGTTGAGCAATTCTCAGGGCCATCAGGCACAATATGGTAACCTGGGCCGTAAAAGCTTTTGTGGAGGCCACACCAATTTCGGGCCCGGCATGTGTATAACTGCCGGCATCTGTAGCCCTGGCAATGGAAGAACCCACTACATTGCATATGCCGATGATGGTAGCACCTTTTGACTTGGCTAGTTCGATAGCAGCAAGGGTATCAGCCGTTTCTCCCGACTGGGAAATGGCGATCACGATATCATCTTCATAGATGACCGGGTTCCTGTACCTGAATTCAGAGGCATACTCTACTTCAACCGGTGTCCTGGCCAGGTCTTCAAACAGGTATTCACCCACCAGCCCTGCGTGCCAGGAAGTCCCGCAGGCGATGATGATAATGCGATTGGCATTGACCATTTTCTGCTCATAATCGATGATGCCGCCCAGGGAAACGATTCCCTTGTCGGCATTCAGCCTTCCGCGCAAGCTGTCCCGGATTGAACGCGGCTGTTCGTAGATCTCTTTGAGCATAAAATGCTCGAAGCCACCTTTTTCGAGTTGGCTCAGGTTCATTTCCAGCTTTGTTACATAGGGGGTTTTATCCTTATTCTTGATGGTTTTGATCTTCAGTTTTTCACCTTTTTGTATATAGGCGACTTCTTCATCATCCAGGTAAACGACATTCTTTGTATACTCTACGATTGGCGTTGCATCGGAAGCAATATAAAAGTCGTCATCACCGATACCAATTACCAGCGGGCTGCCTTTTTTTGCAGCAATCAAGCGGTCGGGTTCATCCTTGGAAATCACCACAATGGCATAGGCACCTACTACCTGGTTCAGGGCAATCCTGATGGCTTCTCCAAGATCAACCTTTTCATTCTTTTTGATGTCCTCAATGAGATAGATCAGCACTTCGGTATCGGTATCACTATGAAATTCGTAACCCCGGTTGATCAGCTCATTGCGCAATACATCATAGTTTTCGATGATACCGTTGTGGATAATGGAAAGATCTTTTGATTGGGAGCTGTGAGGGTGGGCATTTTCATCAGTGGGTTCACCATGTGTGGCCCAGCGTGTATGGGCAATACCAATCCGGCCATCGACATCCTTGCTTTTTACAAAGGATTCCAACTCGGATACCTTGCCTTTTCTTTTGTAAACATTCAGTACTCCGTTGAGTATGGCAATGCCTGCACTGTCATATCCACGGTATTCAAGTCTTTGAAGTCCTTTGATGAGTATTGGGTAGGCTTGCTTATTGCCTACATATCCGACAATTCCACACATAAGATCAAGATTTATAATGCAAATATAAATAATTTAAAACCCTGAATCAATGTACCTGGGCAAAAGGAAATGTATATTTAATTAGAGATTTCCGTGTACCTTAACTCGAGTTTCAGTCCTTCTAATGGTTCTGTTGCTTCAGGACCGTATATGACCGTACGGTAAGCATTTGACCCGGGACTACTGATGAAAAGCGAGAGTCCGTAATCTTCATATTTACCCTGCATAAGCCACTGTATGTGGCGTGTTATCCTGAAACTATATGTCGTTGCCAGGGAGTCATAGCTGCCTCCAAAATAATCGGGCCCTTCAAGTTCATCCAGCAGGAAACTTGTTGTTCCATCCTCGTTGATCTGAATCAGTCCGAGTTGTGGAGCAGGCTGGAAATATTCATTGTTTTGATCAACAGGCAGCACCAGGCGGGCTTCATTCACCAGTATGGATTGGTTATCGAGCCAGTTTCGTATGAATGGAAATTTTATTGCCGATTTAACCCCTGCCATTGCCTGCAAATAAATCTTTTGCTGTCCGGGCGTGGTATCATCAGCAAGAACCTGTTTCCTGAAATTCATATCCGTAGAAGTTTCGTAGTTGTGCTCAAACTGATTGATACGGGCACTGTTGGTATTGATGATCAGCGGCAGGGTACTGTTTACGGTATCTGTATGATAATAAATGGTCAGATTCGTAACAGAAGAGATCAGGTCGAAATACAAAACCGAACCGCCCTGGGCAGCAACATTGGTTTGAAAATTCAGGCCTTTGAAATACTCAACAAAATTTTCGTTATCGCTCAGGTAAGCTGAGTCGGCAAAAAGGATCTTTTCACCGAGTTCATGTGTATATTGGCCGAGGTCAATCCTGAGCCTGGGTGTGCGTGGAAGAGAGTCGCCTTCCGGGATAAATCCTTGGGTAGGTTCGGGCATGAAATATTTATCCGCATAATCAAAACCATAGTTTTGAAAGTGCTTGTTCGAGAAGTATACGCTGTCTTTAAAAATCCTTTCACTTAATTCGTAGATGCTCAGGTTAAGCGGGGTCAGGGTATCGCCATAATAACCTGCATAAGCCAGCGTCAGTATGATGGAGTCGATGACCGGGTTTTCGCCGATCTGGGGGTTTTCGTTGAGTAATCTGAATTGAGCAGAAAAAGAAGCATTGGTTCTTCCAAAAACGGGATCATTCATGCTGCCGAAAATATTCACAGAGGTTTCATCTGTCCTTACCGAATCGATGCGCTGCGAGTAAGTTATCAGAGAAGACGTATCACTGTAAAGGACTCCTGGCAGGTTGTTTTCGGGAATTAATTTTGCCCCTACGGCATCAGGATCTTTTTTACAGTGGGTCAATAAAATTAATCCTGAAATTAGCAATGCAAATGATATTCGGTTCCGGGTAAGTGAATTGAACTTCAAGACAGCGGTTTTTAAAAGATTCTTATTGTTCCAAAATTTTGTCGTAAAAGGCATTATAAGCTTTTATGTAATCATCTTCCGATTGATATTCCAGGACGGGTTTGTCAATTTTTCCAAGATAACTTTCAATATCCTTGTTGATCTTTTCATTGCCGATAACAACCGCATCCGAATAATCGATCGCAGATTTGATCATATTAACGTAATCGGGCTGCTTATAGTACTCGAGGTCTTTGTTGGTAATGCCTTCAATTTTGATCTTTTTTGCAAAATCCTTGCTCAGTTTTTCAGTGAACCCATCATCATATACAGACACAATAACTTTCAACTCACTGAAGAGGGGATTATCCTTGTATGCTTTTTTCAGGTACAGTGGCACCAAACTGCTAATCCAGCCATGACAATGCACCAGGTCGGGGGCCCATCCCAGTTTCTTCACAGTTTCGATTACCCCGCGGGAATAGAAGATAGCCCTTTCATCATTGTCTTCAAAAAACTTGTTGTTTTTATCCCGTATGGTTGCTTTCCGCTGGAAGTAATCTTCGTTATCGATAAAATAAATCTGCATGCGCGCTTGTTGAATGGATGCTACTTTGATGATGAGGGGATGATCGGTATCGTCGATGATCAGATTCATTCCCGACAACCGGATTACTTCGTGTAATTGATTCCTTCTTTCGTTGATATTTCCGAACCTGGGCATAAAAGTACGGATCTCCTTACCTTGTTCTTGTATACCCTGTGGCAGATACCTGCCGATTTGGCTCATGTGCGTTTCCGGTAAATAGGGCGTTATTTCCTGTGCAACATAAAGAACTCTTGCGTTTTCCATTTTTCTGCGCGATTGGTTAAAGCGGTCGCAAAATTACGAAAAAATTGACTACTATTCAATTAAATCAAATGAAGGGGATGAAGTGACATGTTAAAGTTTATTAAATTACAGGTAAAACATAATAATAGCCTTTCTCAACGCATCCTGAGGCTGTCCAAAAAAGATGATATATCATACAATGTGGAACTCTGGATAATTACAGAAATTCAATAGACGAATTATAAGATTTAATTGTTATTTGTAAATTCCTGATCAGTGTCCTCCGCCTTCCGGAACTTTGAACTGATCACCTGTTTCTTCGATGATCATCCGGTACCATTCTTCGGTATACCCGGGTTGTTTTACCTCCGGAGGATAATATTTATAACCTTCCGGGACTTCTCTTTTTGTCTTGATGTTTCCGTCCATGTACTTCATGAATAAATACTGGTAAAACTTTTTCCATTCCCTGCTTACCATATTGGCCTGGTTTACCGAGTAATTGGTGAGATATTCCACCGCCAGTTCAGGATCCTGGGCGTACAATTCTTTGGCACCCAAATCAACCGCCGGCGTATAATCAATAAAAGAAGTCTCAAAGTGACGCTGCAGGCTGTCAATCTCCGGGTGGATATAACTGTAGCGCGTATATGCCAGGTTGGTTACCTGGTTAAAGACCCAGAATGCAGCATTTTCCGACCATTCCATCATGGCACCATTGCCAACGGCAAAAGTTTCGGGGACTTCGGTCATGCTTGAATACATTGGAATGTAAACAGTGCTGGCAGCATCATCCACACCAAACCAGAAAATGCCCCCGATCTCATTGGGCAACCAGCTCCTGGACTGGGTAACAAATGAGAATCCTGTTTGCTGTGTGGCAGTTGCTCTTTCATTACAATAGGTAACACCATCCACTTCCCAGTAGAGTCCACGCCAGCGGTAGGGTTTGCCAAAAGGTCCGGCACCCACATCTTTCCGCATATCCAACTCGGTCCCTTCCAGGTGGTCGCGCATAAACATCATCATATCGTGCACGCTTACTTTTTTATCGGGTTTGATCCAGAGGGGCATTCTGTTGGAAGCATAATGATCGGGTGTAATGGGTTCTCCTTCTTCATGCTCTTCGGGATGTTCGATATTTCCTTTCACGTATTCCCAGTGCTCTTCCATACCATCCTTAACATTATTGAACATGGTCCAGACACGGATCTCGCAAAATCTTGCTCCTCCGAAATCGACGGGAGCGTATACATCGGAAAAGCTAAAATCCTTGTCTTTGCCTTTATACAGTCCGTTATCTTTTGCAAAGGAAATTACATCTGCCGCATAAACGCAATCAATATTTTCATCGTTGATTTTATCAAGATCGTCGGATGAGATCGCGTTATCTTCTTTTTCAAGCGGGAAGGTGGTAATTCTAGCCTGGTTGGCATGCCCGGATACATAACCATCGGGGATCCTTCTTGCCACCCATACAGCACCTTTTTCAAATTCACCTTTTCCAATCAATTCCATGATCCAGACCTCATTGGGATCTGAGATGGAAAAAGATTCACCGGAGCTTGCATATCCATATTTTTCAACAAGTTCCGCCATGATCCTGATTGCGTCCCTGGCCGAAGTAGCCCGTTGCAGTGTCACATAGATCAAACTGCCGTAATCCATAATTGCTCCCGGCTGTTTTCCAAGTTTCTTAAGGCCTCCGTAAGTAGTTTCGCCGATAGCAACCTGCCATTCATTCATATTGCCGATAACATTGTAGGTTTGGGACGCCTGTTCAATCTGACCCAGGAATTTCCCGGTGTCCCATTCATAAATATCCATCATGGTTCCGGCAGGCCATTTTCCGGCTGGCCAGTGGTATAGTTCACCATACAACACATGTGAATCGGCCGCATAACTGATCATCGTCGATCCGTCGGTAGAAGCTTTTTTTGTAATTAAGTAGTTGGTACATGCCAGAGAAACACCCACTGTGAAGATGCTCAGCATAATCGTTAAAACATGTTTTTTCATAAGTAATTTAATTTGTTTCCTTTTCTTTTTTCAAATGGGGCATAAAGATAATTATTTCGCTGGAAATGGATTGCTGCATAAATAACCACAATAAAAACTAATAATAATATTTATCAACATAATATTAAATTTTTTAATGCGTTAAATGTCAACAAAGAATGAAATTGTATTATATTTGTAAAAGTGGAGTATTTTTAATTTACCTAATTAAAACTAAAAGATATGTCATCAGTTGAAACATTAAACGAACTGGATTTACTCGATTTATTGAATGAGTATAATTCTGAACTAAGAAAACTAAGCTTTAAAACGGAGCAGGTTAAACAAAGAATTGTTGAACTCGAGGAAGCACTGGCTGAAGCCAAGAAACTTGAGGTAAAGAGCTTTGCCGCAGATGGCAAAATCTCGGGAGGCTTCAGCCTGGGGAAACAAAAGAGAAAACCCTATCCGCTTTCTGATTGGGACAAGGCCATCCTGGCAAGTCTGAAAGAAAAAGGAAAAGCAATGATCAGTTCAGAACTTCTCGAAGAACTGACCAAGAAAGCCAAAGAGGGTAATTTCTTCAAAAATGATAAGGATACAAGGGTTAAACTCAACCAGCATCTTGTTAAACTGGCCAACCGGCGCGGAGATATCGTGAAAGCCAAGTACAAAGGAAGGGGATTTGCATATGCACTTCCCGAATGGGTTGATGAAAGAGGAAAACTGATCAAGGAATTCAGCAGATAATCCATTATTAATGATACGGCATCAAGGCAACTCAGTGAGAAATCGGGGTTGCCTTTTTTGTTTCTCGAAATTGCGATCCGGTATTTTACTTCTATGCCGGCTAATTTGAACCAACATGGTTTTGTTGCAATAAATAGTTATTGTGATCCATGACCTGCAACAAAAATCTACATCAGTTTCTGGTAAGTTCTCCACCATTTATCGGGAATGTCGTTATTGAGGGCAGTTTGATAATCATGATAAGAACAGGGTACAAAATGGTGCCTGGTAAATTTGATCCGCAGGCTTGATTTTACCGGTACTTCCATCCACCATCGATCACTTTTTTTACTCTTGTAAAATACCAGCTCTTCTTTGTGATCCTTGATGGAAATCATGTATTTTAAAAAGTGCTTTTTATTTTTGTGCAGGAATTCTTTTTTGCGGTTATAATAACCATCAATGAAGTACCAGATCATTTGTGCTGCCAGGTGTGATGTTTGCCCGTTTACATCTTTTGCGGGGTTGACCTCATAAATACCCAACGAGTTCAGTTTATCACTCATTCCAGCATAGCGCATGATCTGGCAGGCCTCTTCACCATAAAAACCATTTGGTGAAGCATTGCCATTGCCGGGAGCATCCGATTGCCTGATCGCTGATATATCAAAACTGATCATGTCGGCATTTCTTAAAAGCGGTTCACTTTCTTCCAAATCGGAGCGAATTTCACCCAGGCGGATACAATCGAAAAATAAATTCTCCATCAGCTCGATCGCCTGATCATCGATGAAGTAGGTCTGATAACCCATGTTGGTAAAATTGAACAAATAATTGGGCTGGTTTAAAATGATCTTGCTCAGGTAAGATCTTGAACTAAGCTTATCTTCCTTCTCCCCGAGATCAAACAATGGGTCGATCGAAACAATGTTGATGATCCTTTTTAACTCCTCATACGATTTGTAGTTGGCGTGGGTGAGATCCTGACTGCCGCCGATAATGATGGGAAAAATGCTATGCTCCAGCAATTGTTTCACGACAGTTGTAACGGCAAAATAAGTATCTTCAATGCTATTTCCCTGGATGATATTTCCCAGGTCGGCAATTCTTAAATCGTGGGGCCCACGAAAAAGCCTGTAGAAATAATCCCGAATCACATCCGGTGCCAGTTTGCAACCTGCATTATCAATGGCAGCCCTTTCTTCTTTTACCCCGATAATGGCAATGTCAATGTTTTCAAGAGAGGGAAAGTTTTCTTTGGTATGATAGCTCCGCACAATATCCCCGAGTCTTTTCCGGTGTGCCTTATCAGCAAATTCATACCCACTTAAATCGATGGGATCGAAATAAAGGTCTATTTCCATTGGTTCCGGGATTTGAATTGAGGCAAATTTACGGAAAATATTAACGAGTTGAAGCCGGTTCCATGGATTACACTTTCTTCCCTCCGGTCTTCTTATCCTTTCAGGGCTTCCGCGCCGCTGACAATTTCGATCAACTCGTTTGTAATAGAGGCCTGACGTGCTTTATTATACTTAAGCTGCAGTTCCTTGGTAAGTTCTTTGGCATTTTCTGTGGCCATGTGCATGGCAGTCATTCGGGCTCCCTGTTCCGAGGCATAAGAATCAAGCAGTGCTTTGTAAAGTTGTATTTTCAGAGTTTTCGGGATCAACTCCCTGATGATATCTTCCTTGTTGGGTTCGAAGATATAATCCATTTTTGCTGTACTTTCTGCTTCTTCTTCAGGAGGTACAATCGGCAGAAATTGCTCACTCAGCAGTTTTTGTAAGGCTGCATTTTTGAATTGATTGTATATCAGCACAATCTTGTCGTATTGCTTATTAGCAAAAGCCTGCATGAATTTTTCAGCAAAGGGGACGGCGTTGTTAAATTTAAGATTGTCGAGCAAATCGGTATCCCCGTCAACGTTTTTATATTTTCTTTTTTTGAAATGTTCAAAGGCCTTTTTACCAAAGAAGAACATATCCAGATTTCCCTGCCTGTATTGCTCTTTAAAATCTTTCGACAACATGGCTTTCACCTTTTTAATCACGTTAGCATTGAAAGCACCGCAGAGTCCTTTGTTAGAAGTTACGGCGATCAGCAGAATTTTTTTAGCAGGACGCTCTTCAGTATATTCATTTTCTTCCATGTTGTCGATGCTGCTGCTTAAATCCTGGAGCAACTCGCGCAGCTTCGAAGCGTAAGGTCGCATGGCGAGGATGTTGTTCTGGGCCTTCCTCAGCTTGGAGGCAGCCACCATCTTCATTGCAGAAGTGATCTGCTGTGTTGATTTTACGGAAGCAATCCTGTTTCTAACTTCTTTTAAGCTGGGCATGGAAACATATTTCTTATTCTATAACTTTGGCTTTTTCGTATTTCTTGGCAATGTCTTTTGCTGTTTTCTCAAGCGTTTCAATTGCTTCGTCGGTTAGCTTACCTGATTTCAGGGTATCCATCACATCCCGGTGGTTTTCTTCCATGAAATGCAGGAATTCGTCCTCGAAATCCCGGATGCTGTTGATCGGTACTTTCCTGAGCAAATTCCTCGTTCCGCAGAAAATAATGGCAATCTGGTTTTCCACTGGTACCGGTGAATATTGAGGTTGCTTCAGGATCTCCACATTTCTCCGTCCTTTTTCGATCACAGCCTGTGTGGTTGGGTCAAGGTCGGAACCGAATTTGGCAAATGCCTCCAGTTCCCGGTATTGTGCCTGGTCAAGTTTCAGTGTACCCGCAATTTTCTTCATGGATTTGATCTGTGCATTACCACCCACACGGGATACCGAAATACCCACGTTAATAGCCGGTCTTACACCGGCATTAAAGAGGTTTGTTTCGAGGAATATTTGGCCATCGGTAATGGAGATCACATTTGTGGGAATATATGCTGAAACATCACCCGCCTGTGTTTCGATGATTGGCAAAGCAGTGAGTGAACCACCTCCTTTTACTTTGCTCTTCAGTGAATCGGGAAGGTCATTCATATTTTTTGCAACATCTTCTGCTTCGATGATCTTGGCAGCACGCTCCAGTAATCTTGAATGCAGGTAAAACACGTCCCCGGGGTAGGCTTCACGACCCGGAGGCCTCCTGAGCAGGAGTGAAACCTCACGATAGGCAACGGCCTGTTTTGAGAGATCGTCGTAGATCACAAGTGCAGGACGGCCTGTATCCCTGAAGAATTCTCCAATGGATGCACCGGCAAAAGGAGCATAAAACTGCATGGCAGCGGGATAGGAGGCAGTAGCGGCAACCACAACCGTATAATCCATGGCACCATTGTCTTCGAGGGCTTTTACCGTATTGGCAACGGATGATCCTTTCTGGCCGATGGCAACATAAACGCAGTAAACCGGTTCTCCTTTTTCAAAATTCTCTCTTTGATTGATGATTGTATCGATGGCAATGGCGGATTTACCAGTCTGGCGGTCGCCGATGATAAGCTCACGCTGCCCGCGGCCGATGGGGATCATGGCATCGATCGGTTTGATACCTGTTTGCAGGGGTTCATTCACCGGCTGGCGGTAAATTACACCGGGTGCTTTTCTTTCCAGGGGCATCTCCAATGTTTCCCCCTTGATTTCTCCTTTCCCATCAATGGGTTCGCCAATGGTATTGATCACGCGGCCCAACAAACCTTCTCCTGCTTTGATTGAAGCGATCCTTTTGGTACGTTTTACAATATCACCTTCTTTGATCTCATTGCTTTCACCCAGGAGAACGGCACCCACACTGTCTTCCTCCAGGTTGAGGATGATGCCCATCACACCTGTTTTTTCGAATTCGATCAACTCACCGGCCTCACCTTCGTTCAAACCGTAAATACGGGCGATACCATCACCCACTTCCAATACGGTCCCGGTTTCTTCGAGTTGGGCTTCATCTTTAAATCCGGCCAATTGCTGGCGCAATATTGCAGATACTTCAGCGGGATTAATTTCTGCCATTGTTTATCTTTTTATATTATAATTTGCTTTCGTATAAATTCACTTCAAAGTCTTTTCTCAGATCGGTCAACTGCCTTGCAATACTGTCATCATATTTTTTGTCTTTATACTGTAAAACAAAACCACCAATCAATTCCTCTTTTATTTCTTCTATAAATTCTATCTCACCACCGGTTTGCTTTTTCAACAGATCTATGACCTGCATCCTGATATCCTTATCCATTTTAACGGCTGTTATAAAATGTGCGGTCACAATATTTTTAAGTTCCTTATACAGTTCGATGAATTCATCAGATATGCCATCCAGGTAACTTTCCCTTCTTTTTGAAATGATGATCATCAGGTATCTCAGGGTAACTTCATGCATAGTATCCCTGAAAATATCCTTCATAATGTTTTTCTTTTTTTCAGATTTAATGACGGGACTTTTCAGCATCAAGCGGAATTCCTTGTTTTCCCTGATCACTTTCAGCAATAGCTCAATATCTTTTTTTACTTCTTCGAGGAGGTTTTGCTCTGTTGCAAACTCAAACAAGGCTCTTGCATATCTTCTGGCTACGATGGTGTTTTTCATCCCTTTATCTAATTAAGATTTACATCGTCGATTAACTTCTGCACAAATTCTTTCTGTTTTTTATCATCAGAAAGTTCATGTTGCAGAATCTTTTCGGCAATTTCGATAGAAAGGGAAGCAATCTGATTTTTCAGATCTGTCATGGCGGCCATTTTTTCGTTCTCAATGCGGTTTTTGGCATTTTCCACGATGCGATTTGCCTCTTCGTTTGCTTTCAGCCTGGCCTTGTCAATGATCTTTTCTTTCACCTTACGTGCTTCCCTGAGTATAGCATCTCTATCTTCTTTGGCTTTGGCGATAAGCGCTTCATTATCAACTTTTAGTTGGTTCATTTCTTCCCTGGCTTTATCGGCGGTATGCAGGGCTTCATCGATCGAATCTTCGCGTTCCTTGAGGGACTTCATAATGGGTTTCCAGGCAAATTTTCCCAGAATCCAGATGACCACACCAAATGACAGGGTCATCCAAAAAATCAATCCTATTCCCGGTTGTACTAATTCCATAACAATTCAAATTTCTTTAACAAATAAAAACTTCATATCCCGGCCAACCGCCAGAATATGAAGTAGATGTTTGTTTTACAATACTACGATCAACAAACTGATAACGATAGCAAAAAAAGCAACTCCTTCGATAAGGGCGGCTGCAACAATCATGTTCGACCTGATATCTCCTACTGCCTCGGGTTGACGTGCAATTGCTTCAACTGCAGCTCCACCGATCTGTCCGATACCAATACCGGCGCCAATGGCGGCAATCCCTGCACCAAGTCCGGCTCCCATTTTTGCAAAGGGGGCCAGATCATTTGCTACCTGTAATAAAATTGCTAATAAAGCATCCATAATCGATTTATGTTTAGTTATTAAAAATTACCTTAATGATGTTCTTCTATTGCCATTCCAAAATACAATGCCGACAAAAGTGTGAAAACATATGCCTGTATAAAGGCTACCAAAAGTTCCAGCAGCCCCATAAAAATTGCAAAGGGGACCGAAATAAGTGAAGCTCCTAAACCAATTCCCCATTGCATATTTCCAAAAATAAAGATCAGGCTGATGAAGCCAAGGATGATAATGTGTCCTGCCGTAATGTTGGCAAAGAGACGAACCATCAGTACAAAGGGTTTTGTAAAGATACCCATGAGCTCAACAACCGGCATAATGGGAATGGGTAATTTCAGCCATATGGGCACACCGGGTGTATTAAAAATATGCTTCCAGTAGTATTTGTTTGCACTGAATGTTACAATTACAAATGTAAATAAGGCCAAAATCCCTGTTACTGCAATATTTCCCGTAACATTGGCCCCACCCGGGAAAAAAGGTACGAGACCAAGTAAATTATTCAGGAAAATAAAAAAGAACAGGGTTAAAAGGAATGGCAAATATCTTTCGTATTTTTTTTCTCCAATGGCAGCTTTGGCAATGTCGTCGCGGATAAAAATGATAAGCGGTTCAACAAATGATTGCAAACCTTTCGGGGCTTCGCCTTTTCTTTTCCGGTAACGCTTGGCCACCGAAATAAAAATCCAGCAAAGGATAATGATGCTGATAAATATGGCCGCTACATTTTTGGTGATGGAAAGATCGACAGGCAGTTCCACCTTTTTCTTACCTGCTTCTTTTTCAACATGTATTATTTCTTCATCCAGGTAATTGTACTCGGGGTATTTTACGATCTTACCTTTATACTCACCTTCGGTTTCAATACGAAAGCCCTTGTAAGAACTATGACCGTGTTGAAATTTGCTCGACCAGAATGCATGAAGCTTTCCATCATGTATCAGGATTACGGGAAGAGGAATTGTAATATGGGTATGTCCAATGGTGGCTAAATGCCATTCGTGTGAGTCGATGATGTGTTCGATGATCATTTTGCCGGCATTATATTCTTCTTCCAGAACTTCAATTTCCCAGGATTCGGTAGTATCTTGATTGTTATGTTTACCGTGGGCATTATGCTGGGGATTGGCCGGTTGATAGGCTGCAAATACAAAGGATATCCCTACAACAAAAAGAAACAAGAAAATAGCATGTAAAACCCGCTTTTTATTCCTTAACATCCTGTTCAATTTATAATGGCCTAAATCTCTGTGAATTCGGCTGCAAGTTTACGAATTATTGGCGAATTGGAGAAAATTATTTTGTTAAATTATATTTAAAAATCTTCATATATTTTTAATATTTATATAAGCTCCTCTGATAAATATTTTTGTTGGGAATGTTTTGAAATTTTTTGTAAAAATTGTAAATTCACCCGATAAACCTAAAAACTTTGGTCGTATGAAAAAGCTATCCTTCTTTTCCATTATTGGTATTATATTGATTGTATTGCTATTTGCCTGTCAGGTAAAAACAAAGAAAGTGAATCCGGAAGCTGAAATTGCAAGCATAGAAAATGTCCTGGATCAATATGTGATAGCCAATGAAAACCAGGACTTCAGAATTATTGAGAACATCTGGTCCAAGGAAGAAAATATTGAACTGATCGGGACCGATAGTGATGAATTGCTTACGGGATGGGAAAGCATCAGGAGCGCAATTAAAAACCAATTTGAATCTTTTGAAAATACCTACATCTCTGTTAATGATCAGCATATCCACATCAACAATACAGGAAATACTGCCTGGTTTTTCGAAACCCTGAATTATAATTTTCTTTACAAAGGTGAGGCCATGAGTTTTGAAGGAATTCGTTTTACGGGTGTGCTTGAGAAAAGAGGCAACAAATGGGAACTTGTCCAGGGACATCTTTCCATCCCGGCTGAGGTGGATGTGGATACTGAGTGATATGGAATATTGTGACTAAGAGACTGAGAGACTTTGTCTTGTCCTGGCGTAACTGAGGCATCATTATTTGGCAGTTTGAGATAAGGATCAAAAACCCGGAATTCGAAACCCGGAACCCAAAATCCTGTTAAATTCCTGTTTATAATACACGAGGTTTTTCTCCGTTTGAAATAAGCATTAAATTTGCAGAAAACAAAAGCTTATGTTCAGGATAACATTCTTTTTACTGATTGCTGTTTTTGTATTTTCATCCTGTACCAGTGATACCAAAAGAGATAAACAAGAGAGTGCGGTACTTGAAAAAATTAGCGGTGATACAGGCCAAACGAAAGATATTCAAAAACCGGCCAAAAAACCCCGGCAAACACCAATTGCACAGCGAAAAGACCAAAACAACAATCAACAGGACAATATCGAAATACAAACAACAGATACAGGCTTCATCGGGCCCAACACGGATCCCCGGAAAGATCTGGATGTGAATAAGGTAACAAAAGTGTTTTTTAACCGTGGGATCAGGGAATTCAAAGCAGGGCGTTACGAAAGAAGTATGCAGGAGTTTAAAAAGGTAACCCAGATGCAGCCCGAACATGCCAAGGCTTATTATAACATAGGACTGTGTAAATATAAGACCAAAGACTATTATGGTGCCATCGATGAATTCAAAACCTCATACGACCTGAATCCCAATGATTCTGCAACCGCTCTTTATCTTGGCATTGTTTATAATATAATCAACAATAGAGAGAAAGCGCTTGAATACTACAACAAATCACTGGAGATAAAACCGGATTTTGCAAGTGCTTTTTACAACCGCGGGACCTTGTTTGCTCAGCAGCAAAAATTCCAGGAAGCCTTGCAGGATTTCAACAGGGCCATAGAACTTTCGCCGGATTATAAAGAGGCATATGTTAATCGTGGTAACACACATTTCAGCCTGGGGAATCAATCCGCCGCATGTAAAGATTGGGAAAAAGCCGCAGAAATGGGAGCGGAAAACCTGGATAAGTTTATTGATCAGTATTGCAAATAAGTTTTATCAGAACAGATAATAAATTTATTCGGCAAGGATTAAAACTTTGTTTTTCAGTACTTCGATCACACCACCTTTTATATCGAAAAATTTTTCCTGCTTTTCAGGTGTTTTGATCTTGATCTGTCCTTCTTTCAAAATGGAAACCAGCGGGGCGTGGTTATTTAAAATCTCAAACGACCCGTCCAATCCGGGAAGCTGCACAAGCATTACTTCTCCGGTATAAATACTCTCGTCGGGTGTTATGATCTCAAGTTTCATTGAACAATTGTTTTAATCTTCTTCGCTCGCACCTTCGGCCAGCATTTTCTTCCCTTTTTCAATTGCTTCATCAATGGTTCCTACCATCAGGAATGCAGACTCGGGATATTCATCTACTTTTCCATCCAGGATCATTTTGAAACCTTTTATGCAATCTTCGATTGACACGATGGTTCCGGGTGTTCCGGTGAACTGTTCAGCAACGTGGAAGGGTTGCGACAGAAATCGTTGAACTCTTCTGGCGCGGTGAACCACTTCCTTGTCTTCATCCGAAAGCTCTTCCATACCCAGGATGGCGATGATGTCCTGTAGTTCCTGGTAACGCTGGAGAATCTGTTTCACTTTCTGTGCAGTATTGTAATGCTCTTCTCCCACAATATTCGGATCGAGTATCCTGGAAGTTGAATCCAGGGGATCCACGGCGGGATAAATACCCAGCTCGGAGATCTTACGGCTCAATACGGTTGTAGCATCGAGGTGTGCAAATGTTGTGGCAGGAGCGGGGTCAGTCAGGTCATCTGCAGGCACATAAACCGCTTGTACAGATGTAATGGAACCACGTTTGGTAGAGGTGATCCTTTCCTGCATGATTCCCATTTCGGTGGCCAGTGTTGGCTGGTAACCCACGGCTGAAGGCATACGTCCCAGCAAAGCGGAAACCTCAGATCCGGCCTGTGTAAACCGGAAAATGTTGTCGATGAAGAAGAGGATGTCTCGTCCGCCTGATTTTTCATCTCCGTCGCGGAAATATTCCGCCAGTGTCAACCCGGAAAGGGCAACCCTGGCCCGGGCGCCCGGGGGTTCGTTCATTTGTCCGAAAACCATGGCCAGCAAAGATTCTTTGAGCTTTTCACGGTCAACCTTCGAAAGGTCCCAGCCGCCTTCTTCCATGCTTTTCATGAATGCATCGCCGTATTTGATCAATCCGGCTTCGATCATTTCCCTGAGCAGGTCGTTCCCTTCACGGGTACGCTCACCCACCCCGGCAAAAACGGAAAAACCCGAATACTGCTTGGCGATGTTGTTCATAAGTTCCTGTATGATCACGGTCTTGCCCACACCGGCACCGCCAAATAAACCGATCTTACCTCCTTTGGAGTATGGTTCGATGAGATCGATTACTTTGATACCGGTATATAAAACTTCTTTCTGTGTGGATAGGTTCTCAAATTTCGGCGGTTCACGGTGGATCTCGTAGGCATGTTCCTTGGAAACCGGATCAAGGCCATCGATAGGTTGACCGATCACATTGAAAAGTCTTCCATTTACCTCGGGCGATGCCGGCATGGATATGGGCTCTCCGGTGGCCAACACCTGCATGCCTCTCCTGAGACCGTCGGTTGAATCCATGGCCACAGTCCTGACAGTGCTTTCCCCGATATCCTGCTGTGCTTCCAGCACAATGGTTTCGCCTTTGCCATTTTCTACGTGGAGGGCTTCATAAATATCCGGAAGCTTGGAATCCTGGTCGAAAGAAACATCAACAACAGGCCCGATGATCTGTGAAATTTCGCCGAAGTTTTTATTCTCCATGATATGCAATTAAGATTAGGCGGCAAAGATATAAAATCTTGTTTGAATGATATATGAGTTTTTTTAAATATGAAGGGATTTAACTTTATAAAAAACCAAGTCTTTAAGAACCACAGAAAAATCCGGGCTCGGAAGATGAACCAAATCAAAGCAAGATGAAAAAATGGCTACTCATCATTTTAACGCTTATTTTTCATGGTAGCAGAAGGAGAGGAAATCCAATAAGTTCCGCAGGAACGACGTTATTTGAAACATCAATTGCAAAACATCCCGATAATTCGTATATTTAATCCATCAGGAAACAAACATGCCACTTACTCCATTTCAAGAGCATCTGGCAGAATACGATATAAGATGTTTATCTCAAAAAAATTTGCACTCCTGACGATCCTTTGCGTTGGATTAATCTTTTTTTGTATGTATTCCTGTACAAAAGATGAGCAGCCCACATTGATCGAAACGCAAAAGGCATGCTGGGAAATTGATGATTGGACAGGTCTTTTAATCGACTCATTAATGTTAACCGAAGAAGAACCTTCCATCCCGGAAGTTGACCCTGCCTACTTGGAGTGGCTCAACGACAAAAACAACCGGGTGGATATCCGGTCCCTTACCTCCGAGAATTTCGAAGATCTGCAATGCTTGAAACAATACATTGACGACAGAACAATTGTTCAACTGGGAGAAAGCAGCCACGGCACCAAAGAATACAACCTGATGAAAGTACGCCTGATCAAATTCCTGCACCAGGAAATGGGATTTGAGGTGATTGCATTTGAGAGTGGGTTTTTTGAATGCAATTACATTTTTCAAAATCTAGGATACTATACTCCGGAGGAAGCCATAGTCAATTCTGTATACGGAAATGTTTGGGTAAATGAAGAGGTATTGAATTTATTTGAGTATATATATACATCAGCAGTTTGTGATAATCCGTTGATTCTCTCCGGGTTTGATAATTTTAAAACTACAAGTATCCTTGAAAAGAGAGCTGATGAGTTGTCCAATATGCTTGGCATCATTGATTCAACTTATGCTCAGCAGATTTATGAATTTGATATAGAAAAAATGTATCTGTTTGGCTCTTATGCTACAGACAACTACCGGGAAGATAGTGATATTGATGTGGCCATTGTTGTAACTGATTTAAAGGGAGATTTTTTTTCAACAAGACCCTTGTTGTGGAAATTGCGCAGACAAATTGATGACAGAATTGAGCCCATTGTATTTGAAAGAAACAATGATAAAAGCGGTTTCCTGGAGGAGATTGAAAAACATGGGATAGAAATTAAAGGGTCTTAGACCCAATTTTTTTTTCAGCCCTATATTGATTGGCAGACAGCATGCAAAAAATGGGTCTAAGACCCTGCTTCTTCCTTCTTAAAAAAGCTCTTCTGAAAAATGATCAGCAAAACAACCCCGATGGTAATGGCCGAATCGGCAATGTTAAAAACCGGGCGGAAGAAGATAAAAGGTTCTCCGGCCCAGAATGGAAACCAGGTGGGCACGGTCCCCTGGATGATGGGGAAATAAAACATATCGACCACCTTGCCGTGGAGAAAAGTGGCATAACCTCCGCCTTCGGGCATGAATTCGGCGACGCTATGATAGGAACTTTGACTGAACAAAAGACCGTAAAAAGCGCTGTCGATGATGTTTCCGAGAGCGCCGGCAAAGATAAGGCTCAGGCTGACGATTAGGCCCGGTTTGGCCTTTTCTTTCGTCAGGCGGATGAGGTACCAGCCAATGGCTATAACAGCAATGATACGGAAAATACTCAGGGCCAACTTGCCGAATTCTCCGGCAAACTGAATACCGAAAGCCATTCCGTTGTTTTCGGTAAAATGGATGATGAACCAGTTGCCGAAAACAGGAATTTCCTCCCCGATGGTCATAGTGGTTTTGATCCAGTACTTGAGGATCTGGTCGGCCACCAGGATAGACAGAATGATTATGATGGCTTTTTTCAAGGCTTGTTTTCCTGCTTACTCGGGTTTGTGGGAATGTTATACTGCTGGTTCTTCGCCTCTATGCTAAGCGTAGCATGGGGTACACTTTTCAGCCTCTCCTTGGAGATCAGTTTGCCGGTTACCCTGCAAATGCCATAAGTCTTGTTCTCAATCCTGATCAATGCATTTTCGAGCGAATTGATGAACTTCTGCTGACGGGCGGCCAGCCGGCTGTTTTCTTCTTTGGATAATACGTTATAACCTTCTTCGAGTACCTTGAACGTGGGTGAGGTGTCGTTGGTATCGTGTTCGTTGCTGTTGGTGTAAGCTTCTGTAAGCAACTCCAGGTCATGACGCGCTTTTTCAAGCTTTTTCAGGATGATCTCTTTGAATTCCTGCAGTTCTTCGTCATTATAGCGCGTTTTTTCTTTCGTTTCGTCTTTTTTGTCTTTTGCTGTCATAGCCGTAAAATTTACCGGTTTACTAATTTGCCGCAAACACTAATCGGCTTTTTCTATCGCAATATCAATCTTCAAATTATCAAAGAGCTCAACATTCACTTTATTGTTGTTGTCAATCTGGTTTTTTAATTCGAGTGATTTTGCCAAGGTCTCTGAACAAATATAAGAAATATTATTGTTGATTGCATTGTCGGTTTCTGTGTTTTTACCGATCTGAAGCAGGATTTTATCCGTTACTTCAAATTTATTTTCTTTTCTCAGATTCTGTATTTTGTTGATCACCTCCCGGGCGATGCCTTCTTCTTTCAGTTTTTCAGTAATGGTGATGTCCAGGGCCACGGTCAGGTGGTCCTCAGTGGCTACCACCCAACCCGGAATATCATCGGTGGTGATCTCAACATCTTCCAGGCTCAGCTCGATTTCCTGGTCATCAATATCCAGTTTATGATAATTGTCTGTTTCCAGTTTGTTGATCTGGTCCTGTGAAAAAGAAGTAATTGCTTGTGAGAGTTTCTTCATCAATTTGCCATAGCGCGGCCCCAGGCTTTTAAAGTTGGGTTTGATCTTTTTCACCAGCACTTTGTTGTCTTCGGCCAGATATTCAACCTCTTTTATATTTACCTCCGATTTGATCAGGTCCTCAACTTCTTCCAGTTGTTTCCTGAACCGCTTGTTCGGAACCGGGATCATGATCTTATTGAGTGGCTGGCGCACCCTGATGTTGGTCTTCTTCCGCAGGGATAACACCATGGAAGAAAACTGCTGCGCAAGCTCCATCCTTTCTTCAAGATCTTTGTCGATCTTACTCAAATCGGCTTTCGGAAATTCTGCCAGATGGACAGAATCGACTGCTTCTCTTTTTGTCACGCGGTTCAGGTCGATAAACAATTGATCCATAAAAAAGGGTGCAATGGGGGATGCGATCTGGGCCAGTACTTCCAGGCAACGATAAAGCGTCTGATAAGCTGAAATTTTATCTTCGGTATAATCTCCTTTCCAGAACCTTCTTCTGGACAGGCGCACGTACCAGTTGCTGAGGTGGTCGTCTACAAATTCTGCTATAGCGCGTCCTGCTTTTGTAGGCTCATAATCCTCATAACTCTCGTCGACGAATTTCATCAATGAATTCAGTTCTGAAAGGATCCAGCGGTCGATCTCCGGCCGCTGATCATAGGGTATTTCCTTTTCTTTGTATGCAAAGCCGTCGATGTTGGCATACAAAGCAAAGAAAGCATAGGTATTGTAAAGTGTACCGAAAAATTTCCTTTGTACTTCTTCTATGCCTTTGTTATCGAATTTTAGGTTGTCCCAGGGTTGTGCATTGGTCATCAGGTACCACCTGAGCGGATCCGGCCCGTATTTTTGTATGGTCTCAAAGGGATCGACGGCATTGCCGAGGCGTTTCGACATTTTATTGCCATTCTTATCGAGGATCAATCCATTCGAAACACAGGTTTTATAGGAAACCGAATCGAACAGCATCACTGCGATGGCATGCATGGTAAAGAACCAGCCGCGGGTCTGGTCAACACCTTCGGCAATAAAATTAGCCGGGAAGCTCTTATCAAACACTTCTTTGTTCTCGAAGGGATAATGAAATTGTGCATAAGGCATGGATCCCGAGTCGAACCAGACATCAATCAGATCCATTTCACGGTGCATCTTCTGGCCGGTTTTGGAAACCAGTACAATCTTATCCACATAAGGACGGTGAAAATCAAAAGTCTTATAATTTTCATCCGTCATATTATCCGGGTCGAAATTATTCAATGGATTCTCATCCATATAACCGGCAGCAATGGATTTTTCAATTTCTTCTTTCAGTTCTCTGGCCGATCCCAGGCATTTTCTTTCTTTTCCATCTTCGGTTGACCATACCGGGAGGGGTACGCCCCAGAATCGGGAGCGTGAAAGATTCCAGTCGACCAGATTTTCGAGCCAGTTGCCAAATCGGCCCGTACCGGTGGATTTGGGTTTCCAGTTGATGGTGTTGTTCAGTTCAAGCATTTTATCCTTGAAGGCCGTGGTTTTGATGAACCAGGAATCCAGGGGATAATAGAGCACGGGTTTATCCGTCCGCCAGCAATGTGGGTAATTGTGTACATATTTCTCGATCTTGAATGCCTTGTTGTCAAGTTTCAGCATGACGGCGAGGTCCACATCCAGTTGAGGATCAGCCTCTGTTAGGGTCTTGTCGTATTCATTCTTGACGAAACGGCCAGCATAATCTTCGTAGGATGTTTTAACATAATTGGATACAAATTCTTGGTCCAGGTCTTCGATCCTGAAAAAACGGCCTCTCAGGTCAACCATAGGACGTTTTTTCCCTTCTTTGTCGATCAGGAACAAGGGCGATATGCCGTGTTGTTTGGCGACCATATCATCATCTGCACCAAAAGTAGGTGCGATGTGAACGATCCCGGTACCATCTTCTGTGGTAACAAAATCACCTGTTATGGCCCGGAAAGCGTCTCCCATGGGCATGATCCAGGGAATGAGCTGTTCGTAACGAATGCCTTCCAGTTCGGAACCTTTGAATTCACCCAGGATTTTATATGGAAGTTTTTTATCCCCGGATTTATAATCCTCGAGCTTAAGATCTTTTGCATCTTCACTGAAATAAGCATTGAAGCGGTCTTTGGCCAGGATTACTGTGATGGGTTCGTCGGTGTAGGAATTGAAAGTCCTGACCAGCACGTAATCGATCTTTTTACCAAATGCCAGTGCGGTATTGGATGGCAGTGTCCAGGGCGTTGTTGTCCAGGCCAGGAAGTATACATCCGTATCTGCCAGCTCGTGCAGAAACTTTGATTCTTCATTGCTGATGATCTTGAATTGTGCGGTGACGGTTGTATCTTTAACATCTTTGTAACATCCCGGGAGGTTCAGCTCGTGCGAACTCAGGCCGGTTCCGGCTGCCGGTGAATAGGGTTGTATTGTATATCCTTTGTAAAGCAGACCTTTTTCGTACAGTTGTTTCAGAAGATACCAAACCGTTTCTATGTATTTGTTGTCGAAAGTGATGTATGGATCATCCAGGTCGACCCAGTATCCCATTTTCCGGGTCAGTTCATCCCACTGATCCTTGTACTTCATCACCTCCTTGCGGCAGGCTTTGTTGTAGTCTTCAACACTGATCTTTGTGCCGATGTCTTCCTTTGTAATGCCCAGGGTTTTTTCGGTGGCAATTTCGATGGGCAGGCCATGGGTGTCCCAGCCAGCTTTCCTTTTGACGTAATAACCTTTGAGGGTTTTATAACGACAGAAAATATCTTTGATGGCTCTGGATAGTACATGGTGAATACCGGGCATACCATTGGCTGACGGAGGGCCTTCGTAAAAGATGTACGGCTTTTTCCCTTCACGCGTGCTAAGGCTTTGTGCAAAAACTCCCTTATCTTTCCAGTATTCCTCTATCTTTTTCCCGACTTCCGGCAAATTAAGCTTCTTGTATTCCTGATATTTCTGTTCCATCCGGCAAATAAAGTGTATTATTTTCCTGTATAAAAATAGGGTGCAAAAGTATAAAAAATATTGAAAGGTTTGAAAACAATGTATTTAGGGTGCGAGACATTAATAAGTAATCCGCAATACAACTGCGTAAATTACTCCACAACTGTTGAAAATTATATGCGGATTTACATTTCCCTCACATCCACAAAAGATCCGGATTCATGATTTCTTACTTTTTCGATTGCTTCAGACAACATATCGGCTGCTTCTTCCGGGCTTGGCATTTTATCAGTTCCTTTGGCTGCCTTCAACCGGTCGATGGAGGGAAAACGTTCGTCATCCGGGAGATTGGTCAGGTAATCCTGCATATTGGTATCGATCAGTCCGGGGGCCAGCGAACAAAAGTGTGTATGGGGGTATTCCTGGGCATACAGGCTGATCATCATTTTAAATGCTGACTTGGAAATGGCATAGGCATTCCAGCCCCGGTTGCCGCGCACTGCAGCTTTGGTTGAAATGGCCACTACCTGTTTTACTTCGGCCATGTTCAGGGCTGCATCCAGGGCTACTTTGTTGCCCCAAACATTCACGTCCATGCTTTTCTTCAGCTCCTCAACCGTGGTTTGCGACATGTCTTTGATCTCATTCAAAATGCCGGCATTCAGGATCACCAGATCAATCACCTCATTTTTTTTATGCATGTTGGAAATATTGATCTCTGCATATTTGAAATCAGTGAGATCCTGGGGAATGAAGTGGAATTTCTCGAATTTGTTCAGTTCCTCACTTTCGCTTCGGCTTACCCCAAATACTTCATGGCCATCCTCAAGGTACTTTTTAGCCAGTCCGTATCCAATGCCTGAACTTGTTCCGGTAATAAATATCTTCATATGAAATTATTTTTATGTTGTTAACGATTATCTCCTTTTTTTGGTGCGGGTTTATTTAAATCTCATTTCAAATTCTCTTTATTTTATTCTTTCCAGTACTTGATAATTGGGCCCTTTTCTCCGTAAATTGGATCCAGTTCAGGAACTTTCACCGTTTTGATCTTATCTTTCACCTCTTCAAGCTCCTCCGGATTGCCATGATGCATGTTGTAAGCCTTTCCATCAGGATAGGCTCCGATGCATGCGAAATGGTTGTCATCCTGAATTTTTTTGTGTGTTGTACCGGCCGGAAGCAAAGCAACATCCCCGGCTTTTAAAACTTCTTCAGGGCCTTTGGGCCCGCCAAACATAACCAGGGCTTTACCACTGTAAACTACCAATACTTCGTGGGTGTTGCTGTGGAAATGGTGATTTGTCAGGATTCCGTTTCTCCAGGCATTTTTCCAGTTGTTCTTTTCCAGCAGGTCTTCAATAGGTCTTTCTGTATCCGGACTTTTAAGTTCAATAGCTTGCAGGTATATCAGCAATGGTAATCGAGGATTATTTGGGTAATTGCCATTTTCATCAAGCTGATGTTTTATGATATCAAAAGGCTTTTGTATGATTATATTGTTGGCCATGTGTTTTTAGCCTCATGCCGGACAAATCCTGTTCCAAAAGGATATGGACCAATGCATAAAGAAACCGACTTATAATTCTTTTTCTACCTTTTTATTGGACAGTATCCTGCCCAGCACATGGTTGGCCGCATCCGAATCATAGCTTTTTATCTTATCGGCGATCAGGACCTGCTTTTCTTCGGGTTTCTCCCTGGAGTGCATAATGCCGAGAAGTTCTTTGTATTGTGATCCCTTCAATTCATCCTGCAATGCCTCTTTGATGATCATGATGATCTCTTCGCTGCTTTCGGTGCCGGTTTTGGGTACGCCGAAGGTTTCCAGTTCGGCGATGGATGCATTCAGGATTTCCTTGCCCATATCCTTGCAAGCCTGTATGGCTGAAGTGCCTGATGTATCCCGCAAACTCCAGCTACTGTGTTCGTATTCGATCTTTCTGATCTGGTCAATTTTCTGAGAATTCTCTCCGAAAATTCTTCCTAGGATGATGTTCGTATAATTTTTCCAGGCTTCCAGGTCAAAATCTTTCTGATCCAGTTTTTCAATTTGTTTTTTCAATAATTCAATTTCTTTCTGAGCCATAATCAATGATGCTTTACGACAAATTTAACACTTCGTTTGAGAGATGAGGAAACAATTTTCATCACGTAAACACCTTCATGGAATTGCGCAGTATGTATTGTGTGTTCCTGAAGTCTGGATGACAATTGCAAGTTTTCCTGATAAACGATTCGGCCGTTCATATCAAAAATATTGATTTCGGTTCCCGCTGCATTAAAATCTTCCTGATCAAGATCTATTCTGAATTCTTCATCAACCGGATTGGGATAAATTCTGAACTCTTGCCGATCCTGCCATAGTGAGATAAAAGACCCTGTCGGATCAATTCTGGCAACAAAAATGTCTTGCAGGTTCCATCCTTCCAGTGTAATATCACCAAAGGTGGCATCTTCGTTAAAGGCACCGGTAAGATAGGCAGCCGAATCGGCATCTATCCCGATCCCGAATCCATAATCAGCCAGGGTACCTCCTGCATTTATTAGCCACTGGATATTTCCGTCGGTATCGTATTTTGCAGCAAACACATCCGACATACCCGTACTTTCTATTTCAAAGGAGCCGAATTCGGCAAAAGTGTTGATGAAGCCTGAGATATAAGAATTTCCCGCAGGGTCCACTACAAGATCCCTTCCCTGGTCCATATGAACGCCTCCGGCATTTTGGGCCCATAAGAGGGTTCCATCAGGATCGTATTTTGCCAGGTAAACATCAAGATCATACTTTCCACCTTTGGCATAGAGCGTATCCTGGTAACTGAGGTTCAGCATGCCTGAAAAAAATCCGGTGGTATAAGCATTGCCTGCTTCGTCCAGGTCGAGCCCGAATCCGCGTGCGAGATCATTTGCTCCGCCGAAAAGCCTGTGGGCCCATGTAAACCCGCCTCCCGGACTCAGTCGGGCGACATAAGCGCTGGCTATGGCCGGACTGTACATGCTCAATTCTTTGAAAAATACCGTACCATTGAAGAAACCGGTAAAAAAGATGTGCCCGTTCTGGTCGGTTTCTATGCCATAAGCCCGGTCTTCGCCTGTCCCACCAAAGCGTTTGACCCACTGGATATCTCCTTCATTGCTGTAAAGGGCAATAAAAATATCCCGGTCGCCTTCACTTTCTAATTCGATTTCATTTCCAAAATCAACTACATGCCTGAAGCTTCCGGCAACGATCACATCCCCTTCCGGATTGATGCAAAGCCTGTTGCCGTAATTATCCTGTTCACCGTAACTTTGATTTGCCCATATAAAATCACCCTGGGGATTCAGTTTGGCAACAAACATATCATACAGTCCGTGTGCCTGCAATGTAAGTTCACCGAAATGTATTTGGCCTTCAAACCAGCCAGTAATAAATACGTTCCCATCCTGATCAGTTGTAATTCCGGCGGCTGTATTGCTATATTCACCGGGAGCATGGCAAACCCAAAGCAAATCACCACCGATGCCATATTTTGCAACAAATACATCCTTTCCTCCTGCGCTTATCAGCATCAGATCATCAAAATGAGCCGTATCGGAAAACCAGCCTGTAACGTAAGAAATACCATCTGCAGAGGTCACAATATCGTATCCCTGGTCGGATTCGTTGCCTCCGGCTTTTTCAGCCCAGTCGAAATCCTGGGCAACTCCTGCAAAGCAGATACAAAATAAGATTTGGATAATTGCAAAAGTTTTCATTACAAAAGGTTTTTGTTTCATGGATTAAAGTTAGCAAAAATGCGCGTTAAAACATTTTTATCTTACTGGTATCATCAGAAAACTTTGTATATTTCATAAAAAATTAGTTATGTATTCAGATACCAGAGATTTGCCTGATTTTAAAAATTTATGGCTGAAAAGTGTCGGAAACGTGATCCTGAAAAAAGGAGAAACACAGGAAGTAAAGATCACATCGGATCAGGATGTGGTTAAAAAGTTAAAAACCACTGTAAAGAATGATGAACTGACCATTGCTGTAAAGGATTCCATTCCTCTTTGGTTTGCCGGCCTTCCAAGGCTTGATATTTATATTACCATGAAAGAAATACTTTCTCTCAGGTTGAGCGGTGTGGGCAGGATACGCAGTGACAAAAGTATACATCTGAAGGATATATTTATCACCAACAGCGGTGTGGGAGGTATTTATTTATTCCTGGAAGCTGATAATACACACACGGAACTGAGTGGTGTTGGTGAAATTGAATTGAGCGGCAAAACATACAAACACAATGTGAGAATTTCCGGAACCGGAAAGATTGACGCCATGAATTTTGAAGCCCGGGAAGTTGATATTGTAAACAGAGGCGTGGGCGATTGTATCGTGAATGCCAGCGAAAAACTGCATGTAAAATCGAGTGGGATCGGTCGCATCAAATACAGGGGAGACCCCCAGGTTTTTGCAAGCCAGACAGGTTTGGGGAGTATTGAAAGGATAGGGTAGTTGCCTTGGTTGATTTCCCGGTGTGTCATCACTTCGAAATTCGACATTTGACATTCGATATTCAGAATTTGTTCCCTGAAATAGGTTGACCAAAAAAAGAAAGGATCAAGCAATAATAATGTCGAATGTCGAATAATGAATAATAAATGTCTAAGTTCACTAAATTTGTTATAAATTTCAAACATTGATCACAAAGGAAACCATACAGGAAATTTATGATGTAGCCCGCGTTGAAGAGGTGGTTGGAGATTTTGTAAATCTGAAAAAGAGAGGTGTCAATTACATTGGTTTGTGTCCTTTCCACAATGAAAAAACGCCTTCTTTCACTGTTTCACCATCCAAAGGCATTTACAAATGTTTTGGCTGTGGCAAGGGGGGCAATGCGGTCAACTTTGTAATGGAACATGAACATTATTCCTATCCTGAAGCCCTGAAATACCTGGCAGATAAGTACAACATCGAAATAGAGGAGGAAGAGCAAACACCCGAGCAACTGGAACAACTCAATGAACAGGAAAGCCTGTACAACATTTCAGCATATGCGCAAAAATACTTTTCGAAACTGCTTTTTGAAAATGAGGAAGGAAGGGCGGTGGGCTTGTCATACCTTAAAGAACGGGATTACAATGAAGAAACGATAAAAACCTTTCAATTGGGGTATTGCCTGGATCAATGGGAAGACTTTACTTCCCATGCCCAGAAAAATGGATATAAACTGGAATTCCTTGAGAAATCGGGCCTTACCATTGTAAAAGAGGATAAAAAATTTGATCGTTTTCGCGGTAGGGTCATGTTCCCCATTCACAATCTAACGGGCAAAGTGATCGGTTTTGGCGGCCGCATCCTTTCATCTGATAAATCCAAAGCAAAGTACGTTAATAGCCCTGAATCGGAGATATACAACAAGAGCAAATCGCTTTACGGTATTTATTTTGCCCGGAATGAGATTGTCAAACAGGATAATTGTTTCCTGGTGGAAGGATACACCGATGTGATCTCCCTTTATCAGGCTGGCATTCGCAATGTTGTGGCTTCTTCGGGCACATCGCTCACAGAGGAACAGGTAAAGCTTATCAAGCGTTATACACCCAATATCACCATTTTATATGATGGGGATGAAGCCGGTTTGAAAGCCTCTTTCCGCGGTATCGATATGATCCTGGAACAGGGCATGAATGTAAAGATCGTTTTGTTCCCGGAAGGGGAGGACCCGGATTCTTATGTAAGAAGCCACCGGACGGCCGAGACAGAAGAATTTATTGATCAGCAAGCCCGTGATTTTATATCTTTCAAGACAGGCCTTTTGAGCAAGGATGCCGGGACAGATCCCATCAAAAAGGCCAATGTGGTCAAAGAGATCGTCAAATCCATTTCCCGAATCCCCGATGGAATATACCGGAATTTTTACGTTAAGGAATGCAGCAGCATGCTGGATGTTCCCGAGCAAACCCTGATGAATGAGCTGAACAAGAATCTGAGGGAAAAATTCAGGCAAAAGTCCAGGAAGGAAGAAACAGTTGAGGTGCCCGAAGCGGCTGAATATACATCCGAGGAACAGATCACAGTTGATCCCACCGATACCAGCTTCCAGGAGAAAGAGGTGATCCGTTTGTTGTTGAATTACGGTACGCAGGAAATAAGTTTTGAACAGGAAGATGAGCTGGGTAGAAAAGAAGAAGTGCCGGTGAAGGTAGCTGAGTTTATTGTATCGGATATCCTCAGAGATGAAATTGAATTTCGTGATCCCGTTTATCAAAAGATTTTTGATGAGTTTGTTCAGTTCCATGAAAAAGGTGAGATCCCGGAAGAGAAACATTTTATCAGTTTTGAGGATAAGGATGTTTCATCGGCGGCCGTGAATCTTATTTCCGAGCCTTATGAATTGAGTAGCAACTGGGAAAAACATAAGATTTATGTAACAACTGAGAAAGATATTTTGAAAAATGCCGTCAGCAGTTGCATCCTCTCCTTTAAGGCCCGCAAGGTTGATAACCTGATCCTGGATATACAGGATAAGATCAAAGAAAGCAAGGATGATGACGAAATGAAAGAATTGCTGCAGATGCAACTCAACCTGAAAAAAGTAAGTATAGAGATCAATCATCAGCTTAGCCGCATCATCACCAAATAATAAAATAGCCACGAATGCACGAATATTTTATGTGTATTGGTAGATTCGTATGTTGGTATATTCGTTTTGCAGTTAGAAATAATGGAAAATCATTGCACCAATATTAGATTAATTCTTATTCGTGCATTCGTGGCTAAACCGGCACAGAATATATCCAATCCACTTTTAAATTTTTTGTATTTTTTCAAGCAATCAAAATAAAATATTATGGCACCGGTATTATCATTGATCATCATATTGGCTGTTTCTATTCTGATAACCCGTATAGCAAGCAATGCCATCATGCATACGGGTTTGTCGAAACAGTCGGCCAAGTTTCAGGCAAGATCGGCTTTTACAGGCGTTGGCTTTACCACCAGGGAAGCGGAAAGAGTTACCGAACATCCTTTGCGCAGGAAAATCGTCATGCTGCTGATGCTGCTTGGGAATGCGGGCATTGTTTCGGCCATGGCAACATTGATACTCACTTTTGTAAACAAGGGTGAGAATGATTTTAGATGGTACTGGGACCTTTTGATTATTGCAGGAGCCGTAGCAGTTTTATGGTTGTTGTCAACGAGTAAATTATTTGATCGCTGGTTAAGTCAGCAGATTGACAAAGCGCTCAATAAATATACCGACCTGAATGTGCGGGATTATACAAGCCTTTTGAAGCTTAGCGGAGATTACCAGATTACCGAACTGGGTGTTGAAGAAGATGACTGGATAGAAGGAAAAGCACTTGAACAGTGTGCGCTGCGCAAGGAGGGTATCAATGTGCTGGCCATTATCCGTGCTGATGGTACTTATATCGGGGCACCCCATGGGGAAACCAGAATTGAAAGCGGGGACAATATGATCATCTACGGGCAGGAAGATAACATCAGAAATCTGGATGTGAGAAAGAAAGGAAGAAAAGGAGCTGCCGAACACCGCAAGGCAACTACCAAACAAAAGAAAAAGGAGAAGAGTGAGGAGGAAAAGGACCTGGAACGAAAAGAGAAAAATTAGCCACGAATGCGTGAATATAAATCGAATTTCAATGATACGAATTGGGATCTCCTTAAAAACACAATGGGAACCCGACCGTTTGGTTGAGTTCCCATTCACTCCCCGGATGCCGTAGCTTCCGGTTTGTGTCAAGTTACGGTTATTCTGGCTGGCTGCATCGGTTCCGCCCCGTGGGGCTTTCCCTTCTGCCCGGACTCAGTCGCTTTCATTGTCCGAAGACGGATGGAGCTTCACTGAGTCCCGATTTACAGAACTTTCTCGCTGCTTCCGGTCGGCTTTTCAGCCTTCCTTCTGCTTTGAGTCCCGGCTTTGCTCCACGCTTGCCCTTTCGGTCCACGCTTCGTTGCGCTGTCATCGCTCTGCAAACGGCCTTTTATCGCTCGCTTGATGAATCAAAGATATAAAAGATTAAGCACGCATCGCAAGTTTTTTTCGTTTTTCATATTCACTTTAAATTAACAGGAGTTATTAACAATTGTTAATAACTTTGATGCATGAACATTTTTTACAAGCCATTGAAAAACAAAATTATATACATATCATGATCAGATTGCAAAAACAAATTAAATTTGTATCTATGTTTATTATTAACAAATTACAGTAAAACAGATATCCATGCCTGAGAAAATAAGAAAACTATCATACTCGGAAATTAAAGAACTTTTGAAAGAATTGGATACCGAATCGACTTTCGAAAAGGTAAATGTGATCCCGGAAAGCGAAGAATTATATCAGAAGCTTACCGAGTTTATCAATGTCAGAAGTTTTAAAAAACGAGCTGTGCTCGGTATTGATATATACAGGTACGGTCTTTACCCCCATCTTCAGCAAACGCTCATTCCCACGGTTTTTAAGATTTTTTTTGAAAAGGCCATTCGCCTGAGTCTTGAAAACAACCAGTTTGTCTTCCAGAAATATGATGCGAAAAAAATTGAGCAATCATTCATCAGTACCGGCGATGGCGGATTTGTTATTTTCGACAATCCCATGCATGCTTTGTTCTTTGCCATCAATTTTGAAATCCTGGTGCGATCTTACAATGCCTATCATGTTTATCCCAAACTTAGAAATATCACCGGCAGTGTTAGCCTGCGTTATGCCATTACTTATGACACCCTGTTTAGTTTTGATAATAATTTTTACGGAACATCCATCATCAACAATGCCCGTATACTGGAAAAGGATGCCCTGAACCGCTGCCTGATCGATCAAAATACGTATGACTGGTTCCTGATCAATATTGATGGAATTGAAAATCTGCAAGTACTTACCATACACGAGCTAGCAAATATTGCCGAATTTCAGGACTACGATAAAGAAATTATCCGTACAGGTGATAATGAGATCATCGATACCAAAGTAACGCGTGATTCAGGCGTGATCAATTCCGATGTATTGAAAATCGGCCAGATCAGATCAAAGGAATTGAACCTGAATATCTATAATATTCACCTGCAGGTAACTGTAAAAGTATTTGCCGATCAGAAGAAAGATATTAAACGCACCCTGACCATGAGCCTGGGGAATTTGAATACGTCGGGGATTTGAAAAGACCGTGAGACAAAGTGACTGTGATACTTGAAGATGGCTCGAATTATCCCATCTGTATTATTGAGTGAAATATATTTTTGCCGTTAGTTCTTCTTCAGGACCAGCTTCCCGTAATGCCCATCATACCATTCCATCATGAGTTTTCTGAAATCCTGATATACATTGGGTTTGATAATGTTGTCCGGGATTTCCAGGCTTTTTTCAATCAGGATATTTTGCCCTGATTTTTCAAATTTGATCTCCAGCTTGCCGGCCTGGTTTTCCAGTTTCAGGTCAAGCGGTTTTGAGACCATCTCGAATTGATCCGGCACCGACACTGAGTAGGAATATGAATAATGGAGTGGATTCTCAAGTTTCAGTGCATCCCTCCTTTCAACTGCCAGGGTAGAAAGATAAGCCTCATTCAAATGATTTCGGGGTTCTGGTAATTGCATGAAAAAATATTCTTCATTTTCTTTGAAGGCATTTTTATTTTCAACTTCATAATGAATGGAGCTTTTGTCTTCACTCAAACGCAGAAATTCGAATTCTTTTATTTCGGATTTGCCGAAACCGCTGATCAGGCTGTATATGTAATTGCTGTCGTTCAGAATTTTCAGGTAGGGATTGGCAAAATTCTCCAGTTCGATCTCACAAGTGCCAACGATCTTCTGATCTTCCTGAATGACCAGCCCGGTGCCGAATTGTATTTTGTTCGTGCTTTGCTTTGTCTCGAAAGTCCGCAGGCTTTCAATGGCTGATTCCAGTACCAGCAATTGATTCCCGGCCAGTCGGTCATACAGGTTTTGTTTATCATTTCCTGTTGCAGAAATATAGAATTGCCCATGTTCTCTAGGATTTACCTGTACCAGAAAATCATCCATGACCAGAAGATTGCCCATCTCTCGTAAATAGTATTTGTCAGGAATTACGGCAACAACCCTGGCGCTGATATTGGCCTCCCGAAGCAGACTTGCCAGCAAACATGCTTTCTCCAGTTTGGTTCCGCCACTGCTTTCCCACACTTCCATGGGAGGCCTTACCCTGAAAGCGGTTACCGGTAAAGTAAGGTGATATTCTCTGATTTCATGGATCACCATATCCTGTATACCCATCATGGTTTTTAATTCATGATTGCTTTTATCCCGAATGACTTTGGCCTTTTCGCTCATGCTCCTATCCGTTTTAAAATAAAAAGCCTCCTGCCTGATGAATTTGTCGTATGTCTTGTGGAGGTTGTCCGATTCGCTGAAAAGAATTCGAGGCAACAGCTTCTTATCTTTGTATGATTCATGGGTATTGGCTTTCAGGTTTACAAATTTCCAGGTATATACTTTATTCATTCCTACAGTACTGATCTCGGGAGCCGTACGGATATTGGAGGTCTGATGCTGCAGGTTTTTGCCCTCCGGTATGATCACTCTTATTTCCATCTCATTTACAGGCGATGATTCACCGATCATTTCCTCGCCCATAAAAACAGGATAAAAATCAGCACTGTTTTTCAGGGTGTAACCCAGATGGATCACCGCACCCGTTTCAAGCCCGGTATGGGTTACTACCATTTCACGCAGTTGATTGTAAGCCGGAGCATTGGCTGCTCCCCTTGGCAATACTTCATTGAATGCATTTTCAGGTGTGATGACCTTCTTGCCGTTGCGCATGATGGTATAAGCATGATCGATTTGCAGTTTCTGGTAATCCGGGTTGTATACGATGAAAGTCTCACCGTATAAACGATGAAAGGAAAAATGGGTCAACAGTTTCAGTTCCTTCTCCAGATGGAAATCCCATGATCCATCCGGGTGAAGCCGGTATTCTTTGATAAGTTTCTGATAAACAGCATCAGCATTTTCTTCCTGACCGGATACAACAACGCTGCTCAGGAACAGCAGGATTATTATGATGATATTTTTTTTCATTTTCCTGGATTATTTGGATTTGACAAGAATGAATTTTTGTGAAGCAAAATCTTTCTGGGCTTCAACTGCATTTTTAAAGTTTTCGAAATCGCCGGGATCATAAATTCTTTTTCCAAGACTGATCCGTTCATGGATCCTGATATGATTCCCTTCCGTATCAATATGTCCGTCGAAACTGCTGATCTCATTACCGGTGTTCACGTTCCTGGATTCCTGAAGGCTTTTATATCCTTCGGGCAGTTTTATTTTTTCATTCAGCTCTACCAGTCTCGAACACCTGTCGCGAAAGGCATATTGTCTGCCTTCCAGCTTGGTGTTAATATGGAGATGTGACATAGCTCCCTTGAAAATACCGGAAGCAATCAACGGATCAAAAATGATTTCTTCATCGCCCACAAGGGCGTAACCTGGTATCTTATAATGGAACTTTATTTTGATCGGCCCGCTCAAATAGTCATAGGGATTATCGTATTCAATGTTGCTGACAATGGCTTTCGGAGAGATATTCAAAAATTCACGGATCAGGTCTTTATCCCATTCCGATTTATGGTTTCGTACGAAATACCTCCTGATGGCGGCATCGCTTTGTCCTTCGGCTTCCAGTTCCAGCCACCCTTCCAGGCTGCCATCGGGAAGGATTTCCGATTCTCCCTTCATTTTGAAATAGTGATTTTCTGGATCGGAAAGCGGTGTAATCTTCAAATCGGATCCTCCGGGGATACCGGGCAGATAATTTTGCTGTTGTTCCGCACTCGACCATAATTCCCGTATAAAAGGCACCCAGGTGGGATCGAGCAATTTGTATTCTCCATCTCTCTTTTTCACCAGCGTAACACAGTGATTGAACTGATCGGCGGGAATATAATCGATTCTCGAACCGGCCATGGTCATGGCAGGATAAGATTCAAATCCGGCGGCCCGCAACATGGTGATCAGCATACCGGCCTTGTCCTTGCATACTCCGCAACGATCTTCAAAATTCATTTCACCCTTATGCAGGGTATAGCCTTCACCTTCGCCCATAGAAATGCCTGAATAACGGATTTCATCGGCAACCCAGTGGGTAAGCAGGGAAATGGAGTCCATTTCGGTCTCTGCATCCTGCAGTATCTCGGTTACTTTTTTGTCAATTTCGGGTGTTGATTCAAAACTTCCGTAATCTTCATTCACGCCGTAAAACCAGAGGGATTTGGCTTTCCAGTCGGGGCTGGTGGAAATCAGTAATTTCGGTGCAATATCAGAATAAGCCACCATGTTGGGTTCACGTTTGATCGGCATGATGTCGGTTTTGGTGAAAGTGTAAAGCATTTTATCATCTTTCAGCACGGCGGAAGAGCGCACCTCACCGTTGTAGAATTCATACTGTACCAGTTTGTCTTCGGGAATGGCTGTTTGGTAGACTTTTTCCAGCAACGGCTGGCTGCTCCAGAATTCCACGATATCGTAAAAATGTCCCCGCATGGGCGGGATGTATTTATCATCATCGCCATTATCCAGCAGCAGGGCATAGGTAAAGCCTTTCCTGAAAAGGAATACCTCCACGGCATCGCCGGGTTCCAGGCGGCCCACTTCGATCATTTTTTCACGGGCGCCCCAGTAGATCATGCGTGCCGGAGCGGGATAATCCATTTCCTGATCATTGGTGACCACCTCTATACTTCCGTCCTTTCGGTAGATCTTAACTTTTTTGATTTCTGAGAAAGCAGATAAGGGATCGTACCCGTATTTTATAACAGCTTTATCAAGCGCCCCTTTGGGAGTGAGAATCTTGAAAAGCTGATGTGTGTTGGTATAGCTGAGACCACTTTCGGCAACATCCACCATGGTGCTGTCGAAAATGGTGATGTAATCCGCATCGGGATACGCATCTTTATCTCCGGCTGAATTGATCAGCTCGTCAATAGGACCGGCATTTGTAGCCATAAATGCAAATACCAGGAATCCGAGAATCAATTTGATTTTAAACATGTTCGCTGTAGATTTGTTATTGAAATTATGTACAAGTTCATTTTGAAGCTGTAAAGCTACGATTAATAAAAATTCGGCCAAAGTGAATATAAAATTTTTGCAATGGCCCAAATAAATTTTTAAATTCGTTCTAAATAAAAACCAAAATCAAAGGATTATGAAAAGAAATGAAGGAGCTGTCGACAGGGTTATCAGGATCCTGATTGCTGCGGCGATAGCCTTATTAATTGTTTTTGAAGTGCTCACCGGGACCTGGGCCATTGTGCTGGGGATCGTTGGCGGCATTTCACTCATCACCGGAATTGTGGGGTTTTGCGGTTTATATCCCTTGCTGGGGATTAGCACCTGCATGGCCAAAAAACCGAAAGAAACTGCGGAGTGATCGAAATGTTATTGCGTGAAACCCGGGGCGGAGGTTCCGGGTTTTTTTGGCTTTAGTGATTGTTGATTTTCGATGGTCGATTTGGAAAAAAAATTGTATGCAAAGCGGGACATTTTTCGCTTGAAAAGTATTAAGTGAATAAACGTCCAATGAGAAAAGAGATCGAAAATCGCTTAATTGACTTTTCAGTTAAAGTAACTGATTTGAGCAAATCCATGGGTAATGACTTTGTTGACAAACACATGGCCAACCAGATCATCATGTCTTCCACAAGTGCGGCTCTTAATTATGGTGAAGCACAGGGAGCAGAATCCAGGAACGATTTTATACACAAAACAAGTTTAGTGCTCAAAGAATTAAGAGAAACGCATGTAAACATTACCATTATTTCGAGATCAAAGTTAAAGGCCGATACAAAGTTAATGGAGCATCTCCTGGATGAATCCAATCAACTGGTAGCCATTTTCCAAAAAACAGTGATGTCAGCCCGAAAAAATCGAAAATCGACCATCGACAATCGACAATCGACAATCAATTAACCGGGTTACCTTTTCATCATTTCCGGAATTAACAAACAGAAACAAAACCAAATGCCGAATCACAAAATCACCGGATTTGTAGAGAGAGAGTGAGTATCAAGCCGCTAAACACCTTATCAAATCAATTTTTACTTCATTATTCCTGCCCCTATATTTTCCCCTTCTTTCCTTTAACAACTTATTTCATTTCTCAAAATATTTCCAAGCAAATATTTCAGGAAAGGAGGTAC
>JAIOZK010000005.1 GCA_021740625.1 Bacteroidales bacterium | reverse complement strand
GAACTTTAAAGCTTTCACTGAAGTTCCTTCGCCTTCTCTCAGATACGGTTAATTTTTGTGATTTTCTTGTTGCCATTTTTAACTAATTTTAGTTTGTTTTTCTGTTAAAAAGTGGTCAACGTATTTCAGGCATTGACAAGTTCGACATTGGATATTGGACATTTGAATTCTACCTTCCAACATCCAACTTCCAGTATTCAATTCTTCCACCGGCTGATATTATTTCACTAACTTTGAAACCTGAATCATAAGGAATATGCGCAAAAAAGTTGACTTCTTAATCATTGGTTCGGGAATTGCGGGACTCACTTTCGCATTAAAAGTGGCGCACAAGGGAAAAGTCTTGATCGTGGCCAAAGACAAAACGGATGAGACTGCCACCAAATACGCCCAGGGTGGCATCGCAGCGGTGATGTATACTCCCGACACCTACGAAAAACATATACAGGATACCCTTAAGGCGGGAGATGGCTTGAATGATGAACGTATTGTAAGGCTAACCATAACCGAATCAACCGAAAGGGTAAAGGAGTTGATCAACTGGGGGACCCATTTCGATAAGAAAAAATCAGGCAAATATGATCTTGCCCGGGAAGGGGGCCATTCCGAGCACAGGGTATTCCATCACAAGGATAAAACCGGCTACGAGATAGAGAAGACGCTTGTTGCTCAGATCAAGGAACATCCCAATATCGAGATTCTGCAAAAGCATTTTGCAATTGATATTTTAACACAGCACCATCTCGGAAAAGAGCTAAACAAAAAAAGCAAGGGTATCAAATGTTTCGGGGCCTATGTATTAAATCCCGAAACCAAGGAGATCATGACCATACTCTCGAAAGTCACCCTGATCGCTTCCGGGGGAGCCGGAAATGTATACAGCACCACCACCAATCCCAGGATTGCCACAGGCGATGGTGTTGCCATGGTATACCGGGCAAAGGGCCAAATCGAAAACATGGAGTTTTTCCAGTTCCATCCCACTTCCTTGTACAATCCTGGTGAACGTCCTTCCTTTTTGATCACAGAAGCTTTGAGAGGTTTTGGTGCCATTCTTAAAACAGCAGATGAAAAAGAATTCATGCACAAATACGATGAACGGGGCTCCCTTGCTCCCAGGGATATTGTAGCCCGCGCCATCGATACAGAAATGAAGCTCAGCGGTGAAGAACACGTATATCTTGATTGCAGGCATCTCGAAAAAGATGATCTCATCCGGGAGTTCCCGACCATTTATGCCAAATGCCTGACCATTGGCATCGACATCACCAAGGATATGATCCCGGTAGTTCCTGCCGCTCATTATATGTGTGGTGGTATCAAAGTGGATGAATACGGCAGAAGTACGATTCAGAACCTTTATGCCAGCGGTGAAGTCGCTTCAACGGGTCTGCATGGCGCCAACAGGCTTGCCTCCAATTCCCTGCTTGAATCTGCCGTCTTCAGCCATCGTTCCAGTCTGAATGCCATGGAACATATTGATGATATTGGCTTTTGTGATGAAATCCCCGACTGGGACGCCTCAGGCACCGTACTGAACGAGGAAATGATCCTCATCACCCAAAGCCTGAAAGAAGTACAGTCCATCATGAGCAATTATGTGGGGATCGTGAGATCAAACCTCCGTTTAAAAAGAGCCCTCGACAGGCTTGAAATTATTTACAAGGAAACTGAAGATCTCTACGAAAAATCTGTATTGACACAAAGAATTTGCGAACTACGCAATTTGATCATTGTCGGTTATCTCATTATCAAAATGGCTATGCAAAGAAAAGAAAGCAGAGGATTGCATTTTTCGATTGATTATCCAAACGACAGTGATAAGAATGGATATATCAGCAACAATTATGAATTTTAGGATTGAATCATGGCACTCATAAAACCAGTAAAAGGAATATACCCCAAATTCGGGAAAAACTGTTTTTTGGCTGATAATGCCACCATTACAGGAGATGTGATCATGGGCGACAACTGCAGTTTGTGGTTCAATGCAGTGGTGCGTGGTGATGTGCACTATATCAGGATCGGGGATAATGTCAATGTGCAGGACAATGCAGTTATTCATGCAACATACAAAAAAGCTTCTACAAATATAGGGAACAATGTTTCCATAGCTCACAGCGCTATTGTGCATGGTTGCACAGTTCACGACAATGTGCTGATCGGCATGGGGGCCATCATCATGGATCATGTGGTGATCGAAAGCAATTCCGTTATTGCTGCAGGAGCACTGGTATCCAAAGGCAAAGTTATTCAGTCAGGCAGTGTTTATGCCGGGGTACCCGCCAGAAAGATCAAGGAAGTTGATAAAGAATTGATGGAAGGCGAGATCGAGCGCATTGCCAAAAGTTATATCATGTATGCCGGATGGTATTAAAACTTTTTCACCCATTGTTTGTTTCTTTCCTATGCATTGGTATTCACGGGGTCGTTCAGCAAGGAATCCGGTGAATACAGTAATTATTGGATTATGAAAACAATTTGCAAAAAAGTATTAAAATACTCCACCTGGACAGCTTTATCTGTGGTGATCATCATCATATTATCGATTGCGATCGTAGCTTCACCCTTTCTGACAGCGAACACAGAGGTTCAGTCTTCGCAGGAAAGGATAAAGTCTTTTCCCACAAATGAAATACCGGTCAGGGAAGAGGCACATATTTACTGGAATAAAAACCTCGTTCCCTTTATCGAGGCCAAAACAGATGCAGATGCAGCATTTTTGCTCGGAACGGTCAACGCACATTTGAGGCTTGGCCAGATGGAGCTTTTCAGGATGCTTGCCCAGGGAAGACTGGCAGAAATGATCGGTCCCATTGCTACACAGGTTGATCATGGCCTGCGCATTTTGGATATCGACAAGGCGGTGGATGAGATCGTAATAAACCAGGATGAACACACACGGAAATGGGTACAATCCTTTGTGGATGGCATCAACTGGTATATCGGACAGATGAATGTAGCACCGGTTGAATACAGACTTTTCAATATTCCAAGGACTCAATGGACTCCGGAGGATGTTTACCGCCTGGCACGACTGGCCTCTGCTGATCTTACCTGGGGAGTTTACCTGCAGGCATTGTTATTATCCAAAAATGAAGGTTGGGAAAAAATCTGGGATTTTATTCTTGAAAAAGGGCAAAGGTCGATTCCATCCTTTTCTGTTAACTCCGGAAACACGCTTTCCAGAATATTGAACAATATCGCTAAATCAGGTAGCAATTCACTGGTTGTTTCCGGGCAAAAAAGCTTTAACGGACATGCATTGATGGCCAACGATCCACACCTGGGTATTTTTGCACCAAACATGTGGCTCCTGGTAGGATACAAATCACCATCCTATCATGTGGTTGGCATGCAGATCCCAGGAATACCCTTTATTGCAGTGGGAAGAAATACCCAGATTGCCTGGGGAGGAACCAATATGCGATCCATCAGTTCGCATTTAATTGAATTGGATGATGAACAACTGGCGAAAGCAAATACAACCACCGACACAATTGACATTCGCTTCTGGTTCAATAAAAAGATCCAGATACGGGAAAGCGAATACGGACCAGTAATAAGCGATGCACCTTTCCTGAAACACCTGGATAAAAATATTGCCATTCAGTGGCTCGGGCATGAACCCAGCAATGAATTACGTTCATTTTTGTTGGCCAACAGGGCAGGCAATTTCAGTGCATTCAGGCAGGCATTCAAATCTTATGCTGTATCCGGGCAAAGTCTGGTATATGCCGACAATGAAGGAAATATCGGCCTGGTGCCCGCCTATACACAGCCGGTACTGAGAGATACCAGCAAAACACTGGAACTACTAAAAAACAATGGTAACCACATCGTTGGGGGTATCGATCCCTATGATCTGCCCTTTTCCTTTAATCCCGTTTCCGGATATATTGCATCTGCCAACAATCTCCCTTATAATAGCAAAATACCAATTTCTTTCGATCATTCAGGATTTAACCGGATGCAAAGAATGATGGAGATTTGTGAATCCACTGACTCGATCACCATGGAAATGTTAACTGCAATACAAACCGGTGTTGTATCCAATGAGGCCATTGCACTGCAAAAACTCATCCTGGATAAAACCAGTGCAGGAAAGAACCAGTTTCTGAAAGCATATCCACGGCACTGGGAATTATTCATCAATTGGGAAGGAAACTATGAAGCTGCTTCATCGGGAGCAGCCGCTTTTGAGATTTTGATGTATTACCTGACACTTGATTATTTGAATGATTATTATCCGCAACAATACATGCAGGATTTTTTCATGAACGAGAACAGATGGCAACTGCTTTTACCCCGACTGATCAGAAAGGAAACCGATGAGCAAGTGATCAGCCGTTTGTTATCAGCTTTGAAAAAAAGCAAAAGAAATTTTAAAAAGTATGAAAGTTGGGGAGATATGCACCGCCTGGAATTTGGTTCTCCCATTGCGCGGATTCCTTTGATCGGCAATCGATACCGATTGGCCGAGCAGGGCATTGGCGGAACTTCAAATACACTGATGAAAACAGCACATTCTTTTTCACCCAGGAAGCACAGCATTACTTATGGTTCCAATGCAAGGCATATCAGCAACATGGCCGATATTGATGAAAACTATTTTGTTCTCCTTGGAGGCCAGGATGCCTGGATCAAAAGTCCTCATAATCATGATCAACTTGAATTATGGAATAAGGAAGAATACATCAGGATGCCGCTGCGACTGGAAAGCATCCGGGAAGAGTTTGATTATCACACATCCATAATCAAATAGTGTTAATCCAATCACAGACCTTAGCCAACTTGCAACCATATTACGAACAGCTCTATACTCAAAACTCTACAAAGTCCGCTTCACTTCTACTTCTTCGTATCCTTCGATGATGTCCCCAACTTTAATATCGTTGAAGTTCTTGATATTGAGTCCGCATTCGTAACCCGTGGCAACTTCTTTCACATCATCCTTGAAACGCTTGAGTGAGCCGAGCTCACCGGTATAGATTACGATACCGTCGCGGATCACGCGAACATTGGTATTCCTGGTAATTTTACCATCGAGTACCATACAACCGGCAATGGTACCCACCTTAGTAATCTTGAAAGTATCCCTGATCTCAAGGTTGCACACAATCTTTTCTTCAATATCAGGTGAAAGCATACCCTCGATAGCCGCCTTGATCTCTTCGATGGCCTGGTAAATAATAGAATAAAGCCTTATGTCGATTTGTTCGGTTTCTGCAACTTTCCTGGCACCCGGGGTGGGTCTGACCTGGAATCCAATAATGATGGCATTGGAAGCTGAGGCCAGCATGACATCTGTTTCGGTGATGGCTCCTACTGATTTGTGGATGACATTTACCTGCACCTCTTCTGTACCCAATTTCAACACCGAATCGGCAAGAGCTTCTACCGAACCATCAACATCACCTTTCACAATCACATTCAACTCTTTGAAATCGCCGATTGCAATTCTTCTACCTATCTCATCCAGGGTAATGTGTTTTTGAGTTCTGAGGCCCTGTTCGCGTTGCAACTGTTGTCGCTTGGCGGATATTTCTTTTACTTCCCGTTCATCACGCATCACATTAAACACATCACCTGCCTGGGGCGCTCCGTTAAGCCCCAGCAAGAGCAATGGTGTTGAGGGGCCCGCTTCTTTTAGTGTTTTGTTGAACTCGTTGTACATGGCTTTCACCTTGCCATAATATGCCCCGGCAAGCACCATATCACCAACTTTCATGGTACCATTCTGTACCAGTACCTTGGCTACATAACCCCGTCCTTTGTCAAGAGATGATTCGATGACCGTTCCCCTGGCAAGTTTCTTTTCACTGCCTTTGAGTTCCTGCAATTCTGCTTCAAGCAACACCTTTTCAAGCAATTCATTGATGCCTTCACCTTTCTTTGCAGAGATCTCCTGGCTCTGATATTTACCACCCCAGTCTTCAACCAGGATATTCATTTCTGAAAGTTCCTGCTTAATCTTATCCGGGTTGGCATTGGGCTTATCAATCTTATTAATGGCAAAGACGATGGGTACACCGGCGGCCTGGGCATGATTGATAGCCTCTTTGGTTTGCGGCATCACGTTATCGTCAGCCGCAATGACAATGATAGCAACATCTGTTACTTTGGCACCCCTGGCACGCATGGCCGTAAATGCCTCATGACCTGGTGTATCCAGGAATACGATCTTTTTACCACTTTCATGCTCCACCTCATAGGCACCGATATGCTGTGTAATTCCACCGGCTTCTCCTTCGGCTACATTGGCTTTCCTCACATAGTCAAGCAACTTTGTTTTACCATGGTCCACATGTCCCATCACGGTGACAATGGGTGCCCTGTCTTCATCATCCGGGATATCCTCATCCTGCTCGTGTTCTTTGATGGCTTCCTGAACATCCACACTGACAAATTCAACCTTGTAGCCAAATTCTTCTGCCACGATGGTCAGTGTTTCAGCATCCAGTCGCTGGTTGATGGATACAAACAAACCCAGTTGCATACAGGTAGAAATAACATCATTGGCGGGCACATCCATCATATTCGCCAACTCACTTACAGTAACAAATTCCGTCACTTTCAGAACAGTAGTTTCTTCCTGCTTTTTCTGTTCTTCCTGCAGCTTTTTCTCACTGATATCGGCACGCTTCTGTCGCCTGTACTTGGAGGCTTTTGATTTCTTTGTCGTACTCAGCTTCGACAGGGTTTCTTTGATCTGTTTCTGGATTTCCTCTTCACTAACCTCAGGTTTCTGTTCCCTGCGCTTTTTGCGCCTGGATTTCCGATCCTGTGGCCTTTCTTTCTGTTCAGGTTTCTTTCCGCTTTGTTGTTCGGATTTTTGTATTCTTTTTCTTTTCTTTTTCTTGGGTTTTACCTTTTCATCCTTGGAACTTGCAACCGGTTTCTTTTCTGTCTTTTTCTTTTCGGGCAGGTCTATCTTATCGAGTATTTTCGGTCCGCTTAATTTTTCAAATTGTGTCGGAATAAAGTTTTTATCCTCTTCTTCGGCTTTAACTTCTGCCTCGGGCTTCTTCTCTTCCTCTTTGACCTGTTCTTCTTTATCCGTAGTTTTTTTAGCCGGACTTTCTTTCTTTTCAGGTTCCTTTTCCTTTTTTACATCTTCAGCGGGCTTTTCTTCTTTCTTGGATTTAACTTCCTTTTTCGGTTCTTCTTCTTTTTTTGCCCCGGACACTGTTTTCTTCTTTGCCGATTCTTTTTTCTTTTCCTCACGAGATTTCTTGCCGGGTCTGGTCTTCATGTTCATCGAATCGAGGTCGATCTTGCCCAGGATTTTAACGTCCTCATCTTCTTCTGGTGTTGCTTCCTTTTCTTTTACTGGTTTTTCTTTTTCCGTAGATTGGGTTTCTTTCGCATGTTCTTTTTCTGTTTCTTTCTCTGCTTTTTCTTCTTTGATCTCCGGCTTTTCTTTTGTTTCTTTCTCTTTCTCCTCTTTAGCGGTTTTTTCAGGAGTTGCTTTCTCAGCCGCAGCTTTTTCCTCTTTTTCCTCTTTCTTTTGAACTTCTTTTGGTTTGGGCTTTTCAGCAGAAGGTTTATCAAGATCCTTCTCGTAAGTACCCACATTTTTTATGAACAATTCATCAAGATCGTCCTCTTCCTCTTGTTCCACAGGTGTTTCTTTTTTATCCTCGATAGAAATCGTGCGGTGATCACGGATGTTGATACCTACCTTTTTGGATTCCTCCTTCACGGTTTTTTCGGTTTGAAACTCCTGCATGAGGACCTCATAAGCTTCTGCCGACAGTTTTGTATTGGGCTTGCTTTCAATCTTATGGCCTTTCTTTGCCAGGAAATCCACGATTGTAGAAATGCCCACATTAAACTCTCTTGCAGCTTTACTTAACCTTGTTCCTTTGTTCGTTTCTGACATATATTCGTCACCTTTGTTTATCCTTGGGTTTTCCCTAAATCAAAATACTATTCAAATTCAGCCTTCAATATACGCGTAACCTCAAGAATTGTTTCTTCCTCAAGGTCAGTTCTGTTTACAAGTTCCTCAGTGCTCAACTCAAGAACGCTTTTGGCTGTATCACAACCTATGTTTTTGAGCTCATCGATGATCCATTGATCGATTTCGTCTGAAAACTCCTGCAGGTCGACATCTTCCGAATCCACATCCATATCACGGTACACATCAATTTCATAACCTGTTAACTTGCCAGCAAGCTTGATGTTATATCCACCCTTGCCAATGGCAAGTGATACCTGTTCGGGTTTCAAGTAAACATCCGCCTTTTTATTTTCTTCTGATATGGATATGGAAGAAATCTTGGCCGGACTGAGAGCCCTGGCAATGAATAATTCGGGATTCGCCGTATAATTGATCACATCGATATTTTCATTTTTCAGTTCTCTAACAATACCATGTATTCTTGAACCTTTCATTCCCACGCATGCACCAACCGGATCAATCCTGTCGTCGTATGATTCAACAGCTACCTTGGCTCTCTCGCCGGGTACCCGTACAATGTTCTTGATAGTGATCAGTCCGTCGTAAACTTCTGGAACTTCTGATTCGAACAAACGCTCCAGAAAAACAGGAGAAGTTCTGGATAAAATGATAAAGGGGGTATTGTTTTTCATTTCCACCTTGGAAACAACGGCCCTGATGGTATCTCCTTTTCTATAAAAGTCGGTTGGGATTTGTTCCGATTTCGGCAGGATGAGTTCTATATACTCATCATCCAGTACGAGGATCTCCTTTTTCCAAACCTGGTAAACTTCCCCGGTAACGATCTCCCCGATCTTATCCTTGTACTTGCGGTAAACATTGTCTTTTTCGTATTCCTGTATTTTGGATACCAGGTTCTGCCTGATGGTAAGAATTTCCCTGCGGCCGAAATCAACCAGCTTCAGTTCTTCCGAGGCTTCCTCGCCCACTTCAAAGTCAGGTTCTATTTTGATCGCTTCCGAATAGGCGATCTGGGTATTTTCATCTTCAACATCACCATCTTCAACGATTTCCCGGTTTCTCCAGATTTCCAAATCACCTTTGTCGATATTCACAATGATATCGAAATTCTCATCAGAGCCAAATTTCTTGATCAGCATATGCCTGAATATATCCTCGATGATGCGCATCAAGGTTTCACGGTCGATGTTCTTGAATTCTTTAAACTCCGAAAAAGTTTCAACTAGATTAATATGTTCCATTTCTCCAGGCTATAGTTTATTTAAATGAAATACTACCTTTGGTTTCTTTCACGTCCGACAATTTAAATTCCTGCACGGGCGCCATTTTTTCCTTTTTTTGCTTTTTGCTTAATTCCAATTCCACTTTTATAGAATCTTCCTGATAATCGCTCAATTTTCCCTTAAACTTGCGACCGTCCTTCAAAAGGACCTGCACATTACGTCCCAGGTACTTTTTATACTGCCGGGGATCTGTAAACGGGTGACTCACACCGGCAGAGCTCACGTTCAGCTCAAAATCTTCCATATCCCTGTCGTAAAAGGATTCAATATGTCTGCTGAGCTTGACGCAATCATCGATGGATACTTCATCTTCCCCATCAATATAAACAGAAATCACATTTCCTGGTTTCATCTTGATACTTACCAGAAAAAATGGCGTACCTTCCAGTTTCTCCCGGACGATTTTTTCTATTTCGTTTGCTTCTATCATACCAATACCAGTTGGTTCCATAAAAAGAGGGGACTACTCGTCCCCTCAACTTCATGCACCGATTTCTGTGGGTGCAAATATACAACAATTATTTGAACTCAAAAAACTTTTTCAAGATGAATGCATGAAAGCACGCGCATTAAAATGAGAGCAAATTGGGACATGAAAAAATCCCTGCCACATCCACTGACAGGGATCAAAGTGTTGCCCGACCAGGGCTCGAACCTGGACTCTTCTGAACCAAAATCAGACGTGTTGCCAGTTACACCATCGGGCAATCAAATAAGGTTTGCAAAATTAGTAATAATTTTTAAAATTAAAAGAACTGCCCAAAGTAAATTTTTCGTCTTGAATGCACTGATTAAAGGAGCTTTACATGCTTTTCCTGTTAAAAAACGTTAAGAATATTTAATTCTACAGATAAAATATATACAAAATTTATACTTTCGTTTGCGAATACTTCAACACAATTCCAAAAAAACAGAATTGATGGAAAACTTCAAGAAACTGAATAATATCGTGGGATGGGTAGCTTTTGCCATTGCCACGATCGTATATTTTCTAACGGTTGAACCCACTGCCAGTTGGTGGGATTGCGGCGAATATATTGCTACGGCCTACAAGCTGCAGGTTGGACATCCACCCGGAGCTCCCTTCTTTCAATTGATGGGTAGAATTTTCTCCCTTTTTGCTTTCGGCGATACCAGTCAGGTTGCACTCATGATCAATATCATGTCGGCCCTCTCGAGCAGCTTCACCATTTTATTCCTTTTCTGGACCATCAGCATGCTTGCACAAAAGCTTGTCGCCAGGGAAAATGAAATAAAAAAAGGCCAAATGGTCAGCATACTGGGCGCCGCATTTGTAGGTTCCATGGCTTTTACATTCAGTGATTCCTTCTGGTTCTCAGCCGTGGAAGGTGAAGTTTATGCCATGTCCTCCCTTTTTACTGCACTTGTTTTCTGGGCCATATTGCGATGGGAGAGAGTTGCTGACAAAAGACAGGGATTCCGCTGGTTGCTCCTAATTACCTATCTTATTGGACTTTCCATCGGGGTGCACCTGCTAAACCTGCTGGCAATCCCTGCAATTGCCTATGTTTATTACTTTAAGAAATACAAGCTTAGCTGGAAAGGTGTTGTTGCCACCGGCATTGTCAGTGTTGTTATTCTCGTGTTGATCATGTATGTGGTTATTCCATGGGCTGTCAAGCTCTCCGGTATGTTTGAACTGTTTTTCGTGAATACCCTCGGTTTACCTTTTAATTCAGGCACCATTGTCTATTTCATCCTTTTGATTGGTGGAATTGTATGGGGATTGCACTGGACCCGACAAAATGGGAAGGTCATTGCCAATACCGTGATCCTGGGACTTGTCTTTATTCTGATCGGATATTCATCCTTTTTCATCCTGGTAATCCGCTCAAATGCCGACACCCCCATCGATGAAAACAGTCCGGAAGATGCCATCTCCCTTCTCTCCTACCTCAACCGCGAGCAATACGGCGACTGGCCACTCTTTTACGGCCAGTATTATAATTCGCCTGTTATTGATTACAAAGAAGGAAGCCCCTATTATGTAAAGGACAAAGAAAAAGGGAAATATGTCATTACCGGACACAGAACCGAAGTGGAATATGATCCCGAAACGGAAACCATCTTCCCACGCATGTGGAGCAACCAGAAGCAGAGCCACATCAGGATGTATAAACAATATGGAGATGTGAAAGGAACGCCCGTGCGCGTGACACGGCCTGACGGAAGTACCGAAACGATTAAAAAACCAACCTTTGGTGAAAATCTCAGGTTTTTCTTCAGCTACCAGGTCGGGCATATGTATTTGCGTTACTTCATGTGGAATTTTGCTGGAAGGCAGAATGATGTTGAAAGCCAGGGAGAACTAGAGCACGGTAACTGGATAAGCGGTATCAAATTCATTGATGAATGGAGACTGGGCAATCTTGACGAATATCCTGAACACTGGGATAATCCTGCTCACAACAAATTCTATATGTTGCCCCTGATCCTGGGATTGATCGGCTTCTTTTACCAGCTTAACAGAAGTAAAAAAGATACCTGGGTAGTCGGGCTTTTATTTTTCATGACCGGTCTGGCAATCATCATTTACCTGAATCAGTATCCATACCAGCCCAGGGAGAGGGACTATGCCTATGCAGGGTCTTTTTATGCGTTTTCAATCTGGATTGGGTTAGGAGTTCTTGGATTGATCAACAGCCTGAAAAAATATCTGAAGAGTGAAACGATTACAGCCGGGTTGGTCATTTTGATCACCCTGATCCTGGTCCCGGGGATCATGGCAAAACAGGGATGGGACGATCATGATCGTTCCGGGAAATATGCAGCCCGGGATTTTGCCTTTAATTACCTTGAATCCTGCGCAAAAGACGGCTTTCTCTTTACCAATGGCGACAACGACACATTCCCCCTCTGGTACGCTCAGGAAGTGGAAGGCAAAAGGACCGACCTGAGGGTGGTCAATTATATGCTTTCATCAGGAGCCTGGTATGTGGATCAACTGGGACATAAGATATATGATTCAGAAAGAATGCCGCTCACACTATCAAGCGACCAGTATATAAAGGGAGTGAATGAACAGCTCCCGGTAATCGAAAGGGTCAAAGACCGGGTCGAACTAAAAGATGCCATTGATTTTATTGCTGATGAAAGAGACAGGACAAAAATCCCCATACAGGGCGGAGAAAAGATCAATTACCTGCCGACCAAAAAAATCAGGCTTACGGTTGATTCGGCCAAATGCGTTGAGAATGGAATCGTTCCCCCTGAATTGGCCGATAAGATCGTCCCTTATATCGAATGGGATATTTCCCAGAGTTACCTGTTTAAAAATGACCTGATGTTGCTGGATTTTTTAGCCACCAACAACTGGGAACGTCCGATTTATTTTGCAAATCCAAGTTCCGTAAGCGGTGTGGCAGATATCGATGAATACTGTCACCTGAATGGCATTGTCTATAAATTCATGCCAGTAAAGGCCACGGAATATGTACAGGGAGTTGGTGGTGTATATGCCGATAACACCTGGGATGTGCTGATGAACAAGGCTCGCTGGGGTAAACTGAATGATCCTGATGTTACAGTCGACCGAGAAAGTGCAAGGAATTCAGGAATCGCCAAGCAAAATTATTTGCGGCTTGCAAAGGCGCTGATTGCCGAAAATAAAAAAGACTCGGCTGCTGCAGCCATCGATAAATGTCTTGAGTTCTTCCCGGAAGAAAAATTCCCCTACGATCTATACATGATTCCATATGCTGAGATTTATTATCAGGCGGGGCATCCCGAAAAAGGAAACAAGATCGTGCAAATCCTGGCCGACAATTATCGCGAAGAACTCGAATACTACCGTTCGTTGGATGCAAAACGTGCTGGACATTTCGATCAGGATATGCAACAGGCCTATGCCATCCTGCAACGCCTGGGACAAATGACAAGGCAGTACGGGCAAAAAGAATTTTCACAGGAGCTGGATAGCCTCTTTTACAAAGAATTGGAATTTATTCAACAGTGAGAGCGTTGGATGCTTGATGACTGGTTACTTGAGACTTAATACTTGATACTTGATACTTGAGGCTGAGTTCTGAGTTGATATCCAGGAAAAGCAGAAGTTTTTGATTTCATAGTTTTTGGAGAATGCTCCCGAAATTACAACAACCTGAACATCTTGGAGCCAATAAATGAACAATGACTGCCAACTGCTTACTGATCGCTGCCGGCTGCCGGCTTGCTGCCTCTTCCGCTTCTCTTCAAACTGAAATACAGTATCACCAATCCAACCAGCACAAAGGGGATGCTGAGCAGTTGTCCCATATTCAGGGCCATACCCTGTTCAAAGCCAACCTGTGGTTCTTTGAGAAATTCGATAAGGAAACGGGCTGTAAAAACAAGGATCAGGAACATAGAAAAAAGAAAGCCGGGTTGGGGTTTTCCCTGCTTCTTAAAGTAATACCAGTATAAAAAGAAAAAGATGGCGAGGTAAGACAGACCCTCATATAGCTGGGTTGGATGACGTGGATCTACCGCTAATACGGGATCATAAGCTCTTTTAAAGACAAAAGCCCAGGGCAGGTCGGTAACATATCCGAATATTTCGGAGTTCATCAGGTTTCCGGTACGAATAAAAAATCCGGACAGTGCCACCACAACAACTATGCGGTCCAGGATCCAGATATAGGGTTTTTTATTTTTCCGTGAAAACCAGAGCAGTGCGATAAGTATACCCAATGCAGCCCCGTGACTGGCAAGGCCTCCTTCCCATATTTTCAGGATTTCGATTGGATTGCTCAAATATTTTTCCGGTTCGTAAAAAAGACAATGCCCCAAACGGGCACCAATGATGGTCGCAATGATCATAAAGGTGGCCAGCTCATCCAGCACCTTTTGCGGAATGCCCTCCTTTTTAAAGAACTTTTGCATGATTAAATATCCCAGCACAAAAGACAGTGCGAACAACAATCCGTACCAACGCACCGACAAGGGTCCCAGGCTGAATATTTCAGGATCCACATCCCAGACAATGTATAACAAGCCCATACTTTTGAATTTTGGCCCAAAGATAAAACTTTATTCAGCGGATCGAGGAACCGTCGATATAATTATTCAGAACCGCGTAAACCGTCAGTCCGGCAACAGATTTAATACCAAGCTTGTGGGAAATGTTCTTTCGGTGGGAAATTACCGTATGGGTGCTGATGAAAAGCTTTTCGGCAATCTCGCTGTTGGTAAGTCCCCTGGCAACCAGTCGAAGTATCTCAATCTCGCGCTTGCTCAGCCCTGATTCGCTTGCTTCATGTTTCGGCCGTTGCGCCGATTTAAAAATAGCCTCGATCTTTTGAAATACCTTTCTTTTATCTTCATTCAGATTGATGATATGGTCCACAACAGGAATAGCCTCTTCTTCTGAATTTATAATCTGAGCTACTTTCAGGCCCGGATGATCTGATTTCAACTGGATAATCTCTGATGCCGAAATATCCTTAAAAGCTGCATTCATGATCATCACATCCACATCCATGGATTTCAACCTGTGCTTTACCTCTTTTATGTTGCTGCATTCGGAAATCGTTGCCTGGACTTTCAGTTCTTCCAGCACCTGCATGATACCCAGTCGGACAAGGTATGATTTCTCTGCCATTATAATGTTATAATTACTCATTGAGCTCAGGCTTTGATCATTTTTTCATATTGTTTTTCCAGGTCAGCCACCATGGGGACCATGATGGTATCCTCTATCCTGGCATGATCGTTCAGGTCTTTTTCCAACTCAAACAACATATACAATATAGCATTGCATCGGTTGGCATCAATCGGGGGCGGAAGATATTTGATGATAATGTTTTTCAGATCGAGTAACTTTTCCTCTACATCATCATGTTCGTCGGGAAAATGATCAATGCTGTACCGGTTCAACCGCTTTTTCATTTCATCGCTGCAATTTTTCTCTTTTACTGTTTTTTCGAGATCGAGAATATAGGGATATACTTTATCCTCTTCCCTGAGAATATGATCGGTCAGCTCCTTTTTGTAATGGGCAAAAAACTCATTCATCAGTTTATGTTTCTGCCTTTCCTGCTTTGGATCGTCGATCATACCAGTAATCAATTTTTCAAGTTCGGGGACCTTAACTTCCAGGTAATAACTGTGGGTCTTCTTCAGATAGTCGATCAGCAGACCGATGGGATATTTTTTCAGGTTCTCCTCAGGAAAATAATCCGGATCATGAAAAGTATTCAGGATCTCCAGAAAGAAATCCATGTTGATATGATACATACGGCAAATTTGTTCAATGGTTTCATCCCCGAAGCCCAAAGAAATTCCAAACCTGTTGATCACAGGCAACAGGGTATAATCTATATGAACCACTTCAGCCATTTTCATCCCGGGATTTATCACGCTTGTTTTTTTCATGATCTGCAATTTTGCACAAAGTTATTTAGAATTTTTCAAAATTGGGAATTGTGGCTCTCATTATTCCACCAAATCCCGCCTCCTTCTTAGCTGATCAAATCGGCCAAAAATCCATTCAGCAATCCGGTCTCAAATTTAAGATCAAATCCCCTGATATCATTCGCTGCCTCTAGCAAAGCCTGAATATTCATGGTACGCTGGGATGCATTTACACAATGACCTCTTGATGCATGATATTTCGCCAGGTATTCCTGCTCTGTTTGCCCCGGTGTCGGAATAAATATTGCTTTCTTTTTCATATAAGCCAGATCCATGATGGTAGAGTATCCAGAACGGGAAAGAATTATTTCCGAATTCTTCATGTGATTCAATAAAGTACGGGAATCCATATGGTTTTTCACTTCCACAAAATCATTGATATGATAATGTTCGTGTCTTTCCGGCTTTCCGGCCAGGACCAATGTTTTTACTTTTATTCGATCCGCCTGTGTAAGGACTTTTTCTTCAAAGATGCTTCGCTGTGGCTCAGGACCGGAGATGAGGATCATTAGTGTGTATCTTTTATCAAATACACTCTCTACCGGATAAACCGAAAAACGGCTTTGTGGTCCAATAAACCGGGCAGTTGGTTTGTTTTGCTCGAAATGCGACAATGTTCCCGATAAATTTTGTTCATCAGGAAAATCGGGTACACAGCATGCATCAAATTTCCTGATATAATGCATATTAATTTTTTTCAAAAAATTTTCAATGATTGCATTGCCCGCCTTGATCTTTAGCTGATGGGTCATAAAAATTGAAAGAACATCCTCATGCCACAAACCGTAACGGTTATCGCTGAATACGACATCTATCTCATGTCTCCTCACAATCTCTTTTAATTGTTCATGCTCCTTTTTGATCTTTTGCAAAATTCCGGGTACTTGCATGAGCATGCTGATATGCATGGAAGATTTTTCCGGATATTTGATATCATATCCAGGAAAATCGATAAATTTGAGACTGGGAAATTCATCTTGCAAAAAGACAAGCGGCCGGCCTGAGGCAGCGATCAGTATATTCTGGTTTCGTTCGAGCAAAGCCCGTATGATGGGCACACACCGGCTTGCATGACCGAGCCCCCAATCAAGTGGACAAAGCAGGATGTTCTTGGTCTTTTGCAAAATTTCCTAGTTTTGGAGTATAAAAATACCAATTCCACATGAAAATAAACAATCAGCAACTCCTTTATCAGATTGCTTCCACACTAATACCCGGTGTGGGCGATATTGTAGGAAAGAAACTTATTGATTATTGCGGCAGCCCGGAGGCCATATTCAAAGAGAAAAAAGCCCATTTGCTAAAAATCCGGGGAATCACGCGCAAAACCCTGAATGGAATTTTCAGTCCTAAGCTGCTGCATCGAGCGGAAGAAGAAATTGCTTTTATTGAGAAATACAGCATTCAGACGATGTTTTATACTAAGGAGGACTATCCCACCCGACTAAAGCAATGTATCGATAGTCCTCTTATGCTCTATTATAAAGGCAATGCCGATCTGAATCATCAGAAAATCATTAGTGTTGTGGGCACCCGCAGTGCCACACATTACGGTCGTGAGATCATAGAAGATCTTATTGCAAAACTAAAGGAATACAATATATTGGTCATCAGCGGCCTGGCTTATGGCATCGATACCCTGGCACACAAAACCTCTTTACAACATGGTCTGCAAACTGTTGCCGTTTTGGCACATGGGCTGGACCGAATCTATCCCTACCTGAATAAAAACCTGGCTGAAAAGATTGCCAGGCAAGGAGGTTTGCTTACCGATTTTATGAGCAAGACAAATCCCGACCGTGAGAACTTTCCAAAAAGAAACCGCATAGTAGCAGGTTTGTCAGATGCAATAGTTGTGGTTGAATCTGCAAAAAAGGGTGGTGCCCTGATCACCGCTGATATTGCCAGCTCCTACAATCGAGATGTATTTGCCATACCCGGAAATGTGGGGGTAAAATATTCCGAGGGATGTAATTTTCTGATCAAGACCAACCGCGCTGCTCTGATACAGTCGGCCGACGATATTATCTATATGATGGGCTGGAAGGAGCAGAAAAAGAAAAAAACCGTTCAGCGTAAAATATTCATAGAACTTCCTGAAAACGAAAGGAAACTGTTGGAAATGTTAAAAGAAAATGATGAATTGGGCATCGACAAAATTTGCATCAAAAGCGGGATAAGTGCCACTAAAGTGGCTTCCGCCCTGCTCAATCTGGAATTCGAAGGTCTGGTACAATGTCTTCCCGGTAAAGTATATAAACTTGTTTGAACTATTCCTTCATGTTGTATTTATCATTTTCTTTGATCTTGATCGCCTTGGCACTCAGGAGGATGACGATTACGATGCTGCCAATAGCAAAGAGGATCAGCAATCGATTATCCCTGGTTGCAAAGGAAAAGGCATACAATCCGTGCAGGAAGGTAGCTGCAAAAAGGCCGGTCATGGAATCGATAAACCGGTTTTGTCTGGATTTGCCCAGTCCGACGAAAAATCCCATGATGATAGCAAATACGATATTGGCAGCGCCGAACAGGAAAAGGTAAAGGTTGTTCACCCGTGCTCCAATAACTTCAAAGCCGAGCAGGATACAGGCGGTTGTGGCAAATCCAAGCCCGATCAGAATGCTGTATATTATACCATCCAGGGGACCGGTAAAATTTTCTTTGGGCAGAAAATAATATCGCAAAAAGACAAACTTCCCCAATTCCGAAGAAAAACCGATGATCACAAAACTGTAAAAGGCTGTTCGCTTCAGGCTTCGCAGGCTATCCAGCCCAAATGATTCGGCCAGGATCTGTGCTGCCAGCACCAGCACAACACTGATCAAACCAAAAATGATCGCATTGATCATGTGTTTATTTGATTTTACCTGAAAACGGTAATTCATATACAATACCAGTGCGATTGCAACAACCGGACTGATAACAAGGGATAAATAATCAATTCCAGACATAAATTTTGGTCTTGGTTCGCAAATCAAAAATAATATAATTGTTTGTAATTTTACAACTTATTTGCCAATGGGATTGTTAAAAATAATTTAATAAGCATATTTTGGACGGAATTGTTATCAGGTCTACAGGAAGTTGGTTTAGTGTCAGGGCAGAAGATGGCCGGATATTTCAATGTAAAATAAAAGGGAAATTCAGGATCCAGGGCATTAAAGCCACGAATCCTGTCGCTGTAGGCGATCACGTTGAATTTGATGCACTGGAAAAAGAGGAAAACACCGGGCTGATCTACAAAGTCAGAGAAAGGAAAAACCACATCATCCGCAAATCGACAAAACTGTCTAAATTATCCCATATCATAGCAGCCAATATCGACCAGGCATTTCTTGTTGCCACCCTGGCCATGCCGAGAACTTCTACCGGTTTTATCGACCGTTTCCTGGTAACTGCAGAAGCTTATCACATACCCGCAAGGCTTGTCTTCAACAAAACAGATCTTTATGATGAAGAGCAACAAAAGCAGCTTCACGAACTTTTGTCCATTTATGAAACAGCGGGTTATCCCTGCAATGCAGTATCTGCCAGAACGGGAGAAAATATGATTTCACTGAAGGAGGCACTTAAAAACAAAACCAGCCTGTTTTCCGGGCATTCAGGGGTAGGCAAGTCAACCCTGCTGAACTGGATCGAACCGGGATTAGAACTGAAGACCGGCAAGATATCCTCAATCCATCAAAAAGGAAAACATATTACTACCTTTGCCGAAATGCATGAACTCTCTTTTGGTGGATTTGTGATTGACACACCCGGCATCAAAGAATTTGGCCTGCGGGATTTTGTCAAAGAAGAAGTTGCGGAACGATTTCCGGAAATGAGGGCACTCATGTGGGATTGCAAATTTCACAATTGCACCCATGTGCATGAACCTGGCTGTGCCGTTAAAAAGGCAGTAGAAGAAGGCAGGATCAGCATCACCCGATACAAAAACTACCTTGCCATTTTGCAGGACGATTATTTTGATAAAAAAGACTGGGAACTCAGATAGGGGGAAATATGATCGCAAAACAACTAATATCAGATTTTATAACACCTTTGTCACTATCCGACACAGGTGCCATCGCTTTGAGCTGGATGGACGATTTCAGGATCAGCCACCTGCCTGTTACCAACAAACAGGAACTGATCGGCATCGTGTCAGAAAAAGATGTGTTCGAAATGAACGACTTTGAAACGCAATTTATCAACTTGCATCTATCAGCAGAAAAGATATACATTTACGATCATCAGCATATTTTCGATGTCTTCCGGCTGATCTTCGAACATAAACTCACAGTATTGCCCGTGCTGGACAGCAAAAAGCAATACCTGGGCTGCATTGCTTATCAGAATATCATTGAACAATTCGCTCAGATCACCTCATTGGATAATCCCGGCGGGGTGATCGTTCTTGAAATGAGCCTGAATGATTATTCTGCCTCGGAGATCGCACAGATTGTTGAATCGAATGATGCCAAAATCCTCAGCATGTTCGTAACTTCCCACAGCGATTCAACCCGGCTGGAGGTATCCCTGAAAATCAACAAAATTGAAATCGGACCCATTATTCAAACTTTCAACCGCTATGATTACCTGATCAAAGCCAGTTACATGGAAGATGAAGACCTTGAAGACCTCAGGGAGCGCTATGATTCATTCATGAAATACCTCAGCATCTGATAATGGGAAGATCTTTAAAAAGCAGATTCATTCTTGCAGGATTGTTTTTATTCAGTGCTTTTGCAGGCTTTTCGGCAAAAGTATCCGACTCCATCCCGCAAGCATCCCTTGATCAGATATTTGTGATCGATGCCATTTATTTAAAAGGCAACAAGGTTACCAAAGATTTTATCATTTACCGCGAGATGGAGTTCAGGGCTGGTGACAGTTTACAGGGCAAGATTTTTAATAACAGCTTGAGGCAAACCCGGGAAAACCTGTTGAATACGTCCCTGTTCAATTTTGTGACCATGCAGATCGACACCAACGACATCAATCATTTTGTAAACGTGAATGTTACCATCGACATGGTAGAAAGATGGTATATATGGCCCTTCCCAATTTTTGAGTTTGCCGACCGAAACTTCAATGCCTGGTTGAAAACAAAGGATTTTTCGAAAGTAAACTACGGTGGATACCTGGTATGGGATAATTTCAGGGGAAGAAAAGAAAAGCTGACCTTATTGGTAAGGCTTGGTTACGATGAACGATATCAGCTCTTTTATGAAAAGCCTTACATTAACAAGAAGCAAACACTCGGGTTGGGCTTTGGTTTTCTCTATTCGCAAAGTCATGAAATTGCAGTCCAAACCCTCAACGACACCTTGAATTTCCTGAAACTGGAAAACAACTATCCCAGCCGGCAATACAAGGCTTTCACCCAGGTCATCCTGCGACCGGACATTCACAATACCCACACTTTTCAGCTTGGCTATGAACATTTCAATTTTCTGGATACGGTTTTCAAGGTGAATCCCAGGTATTCGGTCGGGAGTAAGAAAAAAGAAAATTACTTTTCAGTCTATTACAAATACAAAAGTGATTATCGTGATTTCGTAGCCTATCCCCTACATGGGTATTATTTCGATCTCATTTTTTATAAACACGGACTTGGGATCATCCCCGACAACGAAGTGGATGTGCTGACCCTGGAAAGCACGTTCCGGAAGTACTGGCAATTGAGCAAAAGGTTTTATTTCGCCTCTTTGCTAACAGCTCAGTTTGCTACCGATAAGCCCATCCCATATCATCTCAGGACCGGCCTGGGATATGGACGCTACTTTGTGAGGGGGTATGAGTATTACGTGATCGACGGCTCGAATTATGGTCTTTCGCGTTCCAACCTGAAATTTTCACTCTTGCCGACAAAGGTCTTTAACATTAATTTCATTCCGGTGGAACAGTTCAGCAAGATACATTTTGCCATGTACCTAAATGCTTTCTGGGACATGGGTTATGTTGAACAAAGAATCCCAACACATAATGAACTTCCCAACCGTTTGATTTATGGTTATGGTCTCGGACTTGACCTGGTCACTTATTATGATGTAGTTTTGAGAATGGAAGTTTCTACCAACAAGATGAACGAAACCGGTTTTTTTATTCATTTTATGGCGCCCATATAAGTTGCTACATTTAACTTAATTAATGTTAATTTTTCATTTACTTAAGCCATTAATTTTGTAATCTTGTACTCAATTTTTGAAAACGTTTTTGATGAGGATCGCTTTGTTCGGAAAATCGGTATCAGAAGCCATCCAACCCCACATCCAGCAATTAATCGACAAGCTGGAATCGGTTGGTGCCGAGATATCTATCTACAAATCCTTTCATGAGAAGATCCAAAACCTGGTAACATTCCACAAGGATTTTAAATGTTTTTCAAGTCATGAGGAACTCACAGACAATACCGATTTTATTTGCTCAATAGGCGGTGATGGCACTTTTCTCGACACCCTTTATCTCGTCCGGGATTCGGGCATACCCATCATTGGCGTCAACCTGGGGCGCCTGGGTTTTCTGTCAAGCATCAGCAGGGATGAGATCGATTTTGCTGTTAATTGCCTGCGCAACGGAAAATACAGGCTTGATCAGCGAACCCTCCTGCAGCTTGAACAACCCGCTCATTTGTTTGGAGAGGTTGATTATGCCCTCAATGAATTATCGGTCAGCCGCAAAGAGTCAGCTTCCCTGATCCTGATTCATATTTACATTGATGATAAGTTCCTGAACTCATACTGGGCCGACGGAATCATAATATCCACACCCACGGGATCCACTGCTTATTCCCTAAGCTGTGGCGGTCCTATCGTTACTCCGGGCTCGGAAAATTTCGTAATTACACCGATTGCAACGCACAATTTAACTGTAAGACCTATCGTTATACGTGACGACAGCAAAATACGGATCAAACTGGAAGGCAGGGATAAAGCCTATTTCGCGAGCCTTGACTCCCGCCATGAATCCATTGGCTCCGACCAGGAATTACAAATAAAAAAGTGTAATTTTAAAATAAATCTCATACAGCTCGAGAACAAGACCTTTTTCACAACCATCAGGGATAAATTGAATTGGGGACTGGACATAAGAAATTAAAAACACTATCAATGAAAAAGATCATTTTTGCAGCAATCGTTTTGATCTCAGGATTCCATTTTCAGGGAAAGTCGCAGGAACTTGAAGTGGGTCTTTTTGGTGGGGGATCCTATTATCTTGGGGATATCAATCCGGGGCTTCATTTTATGCAAAGTCAAATGGCATATGGTCTTTCAGCACGATATATTCTCAATGACAGGCTTGCAGCCAGACTGAGCATATACCGGGGAAACGTGGCAGGCGATGATGCCGTGATCAAATACCGTGAGGAAAGAAACCTGAACTTCGAATCCCCTGTTACCGATATATCAGCAGTTTTTGAGTTTAACTTTTTAAAGTATTACACAGGCAGTAAAAGAAATTACATTACACCCTATATCTTTGGTGGTGTTTCTACTTTCTTTTTCAATCCCAAAGCCAATGGTATTGAACTGAAAGAATTGGGTACCGAAGGCCAGAATGCCGGTTTCGACGGAAGAAGTCCTTACTCCGGAACCTCTTTTGCAATTCCTTTTGGGGTTGGACTCAAATACAGCCTGACCAACAAGATCGGTCTGGGTGTGGAGTGGATGATGCACAAGACTTTTACCGATTACCTGGATGATATCAGCACTACATATTACCTGGTAGGCCAAAACATAAATCCTGATAATGAAGCAGAGATTTTGTCGGATCCGACCATGAGCTTTGATCCTTATCAACAAAGGGGAAACAAACAAACCAATGACTGGTTTGCTTTTTTTGGATTGTCTTTAACGTATAAATTTGACCTGTCGGGAAGAGCCCGATGTCTTGATAATCAAAATTTCTAAAGTGATAACACCCATGAGCTTCGAAGAAAAAATAGACAAGGCCAGACTGCCCAGACATGTTGCCATCATCATGGATGGAAACGGAAGATGGGCACTCAAGCAGGGGAAAAACAGAACCTTCGGGCATCAGAATGGAGTGGAAGCTGTCAGGCAAACTTCGGAAGCAGCAGCAGAACTGGGAATTAAGTATCTTACCCTTTATGCTTTTTCTACTGAAAACTGGAACCGTCCCAAATACGAGATCGATGCACTGATGAAACTACTGGTAAAAACCATCGATCAGGAAACACCGACATTAAATAAGAATAAAATAAGCCTGAGTGCCATTGGGAATTTAAAAAGCCTCCCGGAAGAAAGTTATAACAGGTTGATGAAAGCCATCGAGGATACATCCGGGAATGATCGAATGACGCTAAACCTGGCACTCAGCTATTCGGCCCGATGGGAAATTACCGAGGCCATGAAGCAAATCTCCAAAGAAGTAAAGGAAGGAAAAACAGATCCTGAAAACATCGATCAGGATTTGATATGCAAGCATCTGAGCACGCGTAACATGCCTGATCCAGAACTCCTGATCAGAACTAGCGGTGAATACCGGATCAGCAATTACCTGCTCTGGCAAATCGCATATACGGAATTGTATTTTACAAAAGTACTCTGGCCCGACTTCAGGAAAGAAGACCTTTACAAAGCCATTGTAGATTATCAGTGCAGAGAACGGAGATTTGGCAAAATAAGTGAGCAATTGAATAAATGTTAAGACCGAATGATATTGAATAGCAGGAAGAAGATATTTAGAGCTAGCAGGAATGTTCATTTTGTAGTTGGATTGTTTTTCCTTATTCTGAGTACCTCATCGCTTGCCCAGGTTCAACTGGGAGAAGATCTCATCGATATAGATTACGCCAATCCCAGAAATTATGAAATCGGAGGCATTACGGTAAGCGGCGTAAAATATCTTGATCCCAATGTACTGATCATGCTGTCGGGACTGAACGTTGGAGATGATATACAAATTCCCGGAGATGATATTTCCAATGCAATCAGAAAACTATGGAAACAAGGGCTTTTTGAGAATATCAATGTTAGTGTTGTCGGCAGGCAGGGAAACAGCATTTTTCTGAATATTGAATTGCAGGAAAGACCCCGCCTTACAAGGTTCTCCTTCGAAGGTATCAGAAAAAGCGAAGCCGACAATATCCGTGATGAGATCAAGCTTACCAGCGGAGATGTTGTTACAGACAACCTGGTGGTAAGAACAAAGAATATTATCAAAAAACATTACCGGGCAAAAGGATACCTCGATGCCGAAGTTGATATCATTCAAATAACTGATACCACCAGACCCAATAGTGTAAGACTGAATATCGATATCGATAAAAACGAAAAGGTAAAAATATATTCTATCAATATTTATGGTAACAAACATCTGACAGATGAAAAAGCGAAGTCGGCTTTTAAGGATACCAAGGAAAAAGGTATTTTCAGGCCCCTGAACGACCTGGACGAACTGGTGATCGATGTGATCAAGGCTTCACTGCATCTGGATATCAATGATGTATTGCTGGCCTTTCAGCACTGGTCGGCAGAAAACATACGCCTGAGAATATTCAAAGCTTCCAAATACATTAAGAACAGTTATAAAGAGGATAAACTGAACCTGATCAGTAAATATAATGAACTGGGTTATCGCGATGCGCAGATCATCAGAGATTCCGTTTACAGAAGCGTGGATGACAACATCAGCATTGATATTTACCTTGAAGAAGGTGACAGGTATTATTTTCGTGACATTAGCTGGGTGGGAAATACCAAATACACCGATGAACAGTTGAACCGATTCCTGAAAATTGAAAAAGGAGACGTATACAACAGGACCGTGCTGGAGACCAACCTGAATTATAACCCGAGTGGCACAGATGTGAGTTCGCTATACCTCGATGATGGTTATTTGTTTTTCCAGGCTGTGCCCGTGGAAGTTCAGGTGGAAAATGATTCCATTGACATTCAGATCCGGATCAGGGAAGGAAAACAGGCTAGGATCAATAAAGTCAATGTAAGTGGAAATACCCGTACAAACGACCATGTGGTATACAGGGAAATACGGACCAGGCCGGGCGAGCTGTTCAGTCGTTCGGAACTGATCAGAACTCAGCGGGAACTGGCCCAGTTGCGCTACTTCGATCCGGAAACCATCATGCCAAATGTAAATCCCGATCCAGCCAACAGCACTGTGGATATCGAATATGTCGTTGAAGAAACTTCTTCTGATCAGATAGAACTATCCGGTGGCTGGGGTTATGGCAGGGTTATCGGTACCCTCGGCTTATCTTTCAATAATTTTTCCCTGAGAAACTTTTTCAAAAAAGGAGCCTGGAGACCTGTGCCAACCGGTGACGGGCAGAAATTAAGCCTGCGCCTGCAAACTTATGGAAAAGGATATTTTAGCTATTCAGCATCTTTCACAGAACCCTGGCTGGGTGGTAAAAAACCGAATTCATTCAGTGTTTCCTATTTTCACTCTCTATACTCAAATGGACTGGCAAGAGGCGACACCAACAGATCGGAGTTTATCATCAATGGTTTGACTTTCGGCCTTGGAAAAAGACTTACATGGCCAGATGACTTTTTTACACTGTACCAGGGTATCAACCTGCAACGCTACACCCTCGACAACTACAGGACGATATTTGCTTTTGGATCAGGTGATGGCGATTTCAATAATTTCAGTTACCGCATTACCTTTGCCAGAAATTCCATCAGCCAGCCCATTTATCCAAGGTATGGTTCTGAAGTTTCCCTGAATCTGGAAATTACCCCTCCTTATTCTTTGTTTAGTAACAAGGATTACAGCAGCATGAGTGAAAGCGAAAAATATAAATGGATAGAATACCACAAATGGAAGTTCAAATCATCCTGGTATGTAGAACTTGCCCCCAAACTTGTGTTGAGTACGCGGACACAATTTGGGTTTCTGGGTTTGTTTAACCGGGAGATTGGTGTCACCCCTTTCGAACGTTTTTACCTGGGTGGTGATGGATTGTCAGGTTACAACAACCTCGACGGCCGTGAAATCATCGGCATGCGCGGATACGGAAATGAAACAATTACACCTGAGTATTATGCCAATCAAAACATCGGAGGTACAATTTATTCAAAATACACTTTTGAGCTCAGGTATCCCCTGTCACTCAATCCGCAGGCAACTATTTACGCAACTGCCTTTTTGGAAGCAGGAAATGCCTGGCTGACTTTTGACGACTTCGATCCATTTGATGTAAAGAGAGCAGCCGGTGTCGGATTGAGGGTTTTCCTGCCTATGTTTGGTTTGCTCGGACTTGACTGGGGCTACGGATTTGATGAAATACCGGGTATTCCCGGAGCCAATGGAGGCCAGTTTCACTTTTCTATCAACCAGTCGATTGATTAATTTTGTGGCAGGTTTTTTGCTAAATGGAAGAAAAAAATTTGGAGGAAAAAATATGAAAAAATTTGCATTGATCATAACAGCAGTGATACTGACAAGCGCTTTTGCAATGGCGCAAAAGTATGCCTATGTTGATACGGATTACATCCTGAACAACATCCCGGAATACAAAGATGCACAAACAATCCTGGACGATCTTTCTCTGAAATGGCAGAAAGAAATAGAAGATAAGTTAACCGAAGTTGATCGCCTTTACAAGGAATACCAATCGGAAGCAGTCCTTCTGCCCGAAGATATCAAGCGGAAAAGAGAAGACGAGATCATCCAGAAAGAAAAGGAAGTGAAAGAACTTCAAAAAAAGTATTTTGGCAAGGAAGGTGAACTTTTCAAGAAGAGAAAAGAACTGGTTGAACCCATACAGGAAAAAGTTTACAATGCCATCGAAACCATTTCAACAACTGAAAACTATGCATTCGTATTCGACAAAGCAGGCAGTGTTTCCATTCTCTTTGCCAATCCTAAATATGATATCAGCGATGATATACTTGATGAAGTGGGTACCGTAATGCAAACTGTTAGAAGAGGTGAAAGAAAGTAAATCCCTGAAAAACTAAGTTTAAACTCATTTTTTACTTAATGTGTTGAATTAGTTCTGATTTATTTAATAAATTTGCCACGCAGTTAAACAAATGAAAACCATTAATATTTGAAGATGAAAAAATTATTCAGAATTATAGCACTGTTAACCCTGATCATTGGAGCAGGAAGCATTCATGCACAAACAGATTTAAAGTTCGGTTACATCGATTCCAACAAGCTTCTCGAACTGATGCCCGGAAGGGATACGGTGCAGCAGCAATTGCAAGCCTATCAGAAAGAGCTTCAGAATACGATCAATGCCATGTACACGGAGTATGAAGCCAAAGTCCAGGATTTCCAGTCGAACCAGGCAACCATGTCGGAAATCATCAAAAAAACCAAAGAAAAAGAGATCAATGATCTGATCACAAGGATCCAGGATTTCGAGCAAAACGCTGATTACGACTACCAGGCAAAGCAACAGGAACTTTTCAATCCCTTGCTTGAAAAAGCCAGAAATGCCATCAAGGCAGTTGCCGAAGAAAATGGATATACATACATATTTGATTCAAGTATTGGTGTTCTGCTATATTACGAAAAGGGCGATAACGTCCTACCGCTGGTAAAAAAGAAACTAGGATTATAAAAAGAAAAAAAACGGGTATTTAAAGATACCCGTTTTTTTTTGTGCTTTTTATCTTATTATTGTTTGCGTGCGGTCGGGGCCGGTTGAAACGATCTTTATGGGCACACCCACTTCGCTCTCAATAAACCTCATATACTGTTTTAACGCAGAAGGCAATCTCTCAAAATCTGATATTCCATCCAACGGGCTGTTCCAGCCCTTCATTGATTTGTATACCGGAGTACAGTTTTCCCTTGCATACATTGGAACCTTCTCCGTTTGTTTGCCCTCCACCAGGTAGTGGGTTGCAACTTTAAGACTTTTAAAGGTGCTCAGCACATCGGCTTTCATCATGATCAGTTCATCCACTCCATTGATCATAATGGCATATTTTAAAGCGGGCAGATCCAGCCATCCGCAACGGCGGGGCCTGCCAGTGGTGGAACCATATTCCTTGCCCCCGTCGCGCAACTGCTGTCCGTCTTCATTTTCGAGTTCGGTTGGGAATGGACCACTGCCAACCCTCGTGCAATAAGCTTTGAAAATCCCGATTACTTTACCCACTCTTTTAGGAGCAACTCCCAAACCGCTGCAAACCCCTGATGTTATGGTATTGGAAGAAGTAACAAATGGATAAGATCCGAAGTCAATGTCGAGCATAGTTCCCTGGGCTCCTTCAGCGAGGACAGGTTTTTCCTCATCCAGTGCTTCGTTTATAAAATACTCAGTATCGGACAGCTTTATTTTCTTCAGACTCTCAATCGCGTCCATCCAGGCTCTCTCGTAATCCTCGAATAAAAGACCATCAATTTCATATCCTGAAAAGTCGAAATTGTAGAATTTAACAATCTGAAGATGCTTATCTTTCAGCTTGCTGTATTTCTCATTAAAATCTTCTGCAAATAAGTCCCCAATGCGCAATCCATCCCTGGCCGTCTTGTCGCTGTAGGTAGGACCTATTCCTTTCAAGGTGGATCCGATTTTCAGTTTCCCTTTGGCATTTTCGTAAGTGGCATCCAACAGCCGGTGACTGGGTAGGATCAGGTGCGCTCTTTTTGAAATTCGTAAATTCTTTCCTGCATCAATTCCTTTTTCTTTTAAGGTTTGAATTTCCTTGTTGATAATATATGGATCGATAATCACGCCATTTCCAATGATATTTTCTTTTGCAGGATCAAAGATTCCACTCGGGATGGTGTGCAGTATAAATTTGTTGTGATCGAATTCGATGGTATGCCCGGCATTGGGTCCTCCCTGGAACCTGGCCACAATATCATACTTGGGTGTCAAAAAATCAACGATCTTTCCTTTGCCTTCATCTCCCCATTGAAGGCCTAATAGTACATCTAGTTTCATAATTGGGGTTTGGTGAATTTCTATTTTGAATCACTTTTTTCTTCGTCCTCGTCTTCGCACTTTCCGTAAAAAGTAAGTGAATGGTGTGTCACCTTGACATTCAACAATTTTTCAACGGATTCTTTGATCTCCTGGATTCTGGGATCACAAAATTCCAGCACCTTTCCATTTTCCACACAAATAAAATGGTCATGTTGCTGGAATTTAAAAGAACGCTCAAATTGGGCACAATTATTTCCAAACTGATGTTTGGTAACAAGATTGCAATCCAGTAATAATTCAATGGTGTTGTATAAAGTAGCACGACTGACCCTGTACTTGTTATTTTTCATCTTGATATAGAGCGTTTCGATGTCAAAATGCCCCTCGGTTGCATATATTTCCTTAAGGATTGTATATCTTTCGGGGGTCTTACGATGACCTCTTTGCTCCAGGTACTCAGTAAAGATTTGCTTGACAGTATCAAAAGTTTCCTTATTCTTGTCTTTCATTTTCAATCTCAATTTATTGCCTCAAATTTAACGAAAATTATTCTATTGATATTTGGAATAAATAAAAATAATTTCTGATAAAACAAAAATACTAAGATTTGAGCGTTTGAATAATCAGAGGCTTGAGTCGGAAGGTCGCTTGATACGGGTAACCTTTTTAATTTCTTTTACCTTCTTCAATCTTTCAATGAGTTTATTCAGAATACCGGTGTCGGGCAGGTAAATCAGAACAATTGCATTCAGGATTCCTTCGGAACTTTCCAGGTGAAAACTTCTGATGTTGAGTTTAAAATCCAGAGAAATAATCTTCGAAAGCTCGTTGATAAAACCAATATTATCGATCCCATGAATCCTGAGCCCTGCCAGAAAAGAAATGGTTTCATCCTTACGCCATTTTGACTTGATGATCCGGTTGCCGAATCGTGACATCAGTTTGATGGCTTCGGGACAGTTCGTACGATGCACATTGATGTTCCCATTCTTATCAATAAAACCCACTACATCATCTCCCGGGATGGGATTGCAACAGGCAGCAATTTCATAATTTATCTTTGTAAGATCTCCTCCAATAATAAGGCTTTCGGGCTTTTCCCTGACTTTCTCCTGTATGGTTTCGGAAAGATTTTTGCTGCTTTTGGAGAAAGGTCTTCTGAGGTATTTAAACCATCCTCTTTCTCCTTCCGGGAAAGCACCTTTTACATCACGCAATCCAATATTGCCCTGTGAGGCTTGGTAATAAAGGTCGATCTGGCTGGGGATGTTCACTTTTTGCTGTAATTTCTGCACATTGCCCCCTGAAAATTCCACATTCAACTGGTTGAAGAATTTTTCCAGTACACTTTTTCCCTCTTCCTTGAATTTTTTGCGAAATTCTTTAATCGCGTCTTTGATCCGTGATTTGGCACGGGCTGTCATCACAAAATCAAGCCACTCTTCCCTGGGTATCTGCTTTTTTGAGGTAATAATCTCCACCTGGTCGCCGCTGCTGAGTTTGTGTTTAAGCGGCACCAGCTTATGATTTACCTTGGCACCAATGCTTTCGTTTCCCACCTGGGTATGAATGTTATACGCAAAATCAAGGGCAGTAGAGTCCTGGGGCATGGTTTTCATATCCCCTTTGGGTGTGAACAGGAAAATCTCATCCGAGAAAAGATTCATTTTAAAATCGCTCAGGAAATCGAGTGCATTTGAATCATCACTTTTTAAAACATCCCTTATCTTATTCAGCCATTCATCCAGCCCACTTTCGCTGTAGGGCGATTTTTTATGCTGCCAGAGTGCAACATATCCCTTCTCCGCAATTTCATGCATCCTGACAGAACGGATTTGGACATCCACCCATCTTCCCCGGCTGCTCATAACGGTAACATGAAGTGCTTCGTACCCGTTTATCTTGGGGATGGATATCCAGTCTTTTAAAGTCTCAATATTGGGTTTATAATGATCAGTAACAACAGCATAAACTTTCCAGCATTCAACCTTCTCATCCTCCGGTTTGCAACTGATAACGTACCTGACAGCAAAAATGTCCATCACTTCCTCAAAAGGAATTTCATGCTTTTTCATCTTTTCCCATATGGAAAAAATGGACTTTTCCTCGATCTGAACTGTACAATCAATATCCTTTTTTTTGAGATCCTGCATAACGGGTGCAGAAAATACCTTGACGAACTTTTCTCTTTGCTTCCTGGTGTTAGAAAGTTTCCGCGAAATGGTATTGTATATATCGGGTTCCGTATATTTTAATGCCAGGTCCTCAAGCTCTGATTTGATCTTAAAAAGGCCCAACCGCAGGGCCAGTGGTGCATACAGGTAGATTGTTTCAGATGCGATCTTCAGTTGTTTTTCCTGCGGCATGGCATCCAGGGTACGCATGTTGTGCAGGCGGTCGGCCAGTTTGATGAGGATTACCCGCACGTCATCACTCAGGGTGAGCAGTATTTTTTTAAAGTTTTCAGCCTGGATGGATGTAGTTGTATGATCAAAGATTTCTTCGATCTTGGTGAGTCCATCAATGATCCTGGCGATCTTTTCTCCGAACTGGGTTTCAATGTCCTTCAGGCTGTAATCCGTATCTTCCACCACATCGTGTAAAAGTGCACATACGATGGATGTGGTGCCCAGGCCCATATCCTCTGCAACGATCCTGGCTACATCCAGGGGATGATATACATAAGGTTCCCCCGACTTCCGCCGCATTCCTTTGTGTGCTTCAACGGCCAGGTTAAAAGCATTTCGTACAATCTCTTTGTCTGCTTCTGTTTTACGGGCATTCCATACCTTTAGCAAACGACGGTAACGCCGGATGATCTCCTTATTTTCTATTTCGGGTTCGGGTATAAACATCTGTTGATCTCCTGGAAATCGACCTGATATTACAAAATTAAATAAAATCAATAAGCCAGGAAATTAAAACGAGAAAGCTTAGTTATTATTTATAGCGCAGGGCCCGGTATTTTTATTAATTTTGGTTTGCAATCAGGATTTCAATGAAAAAAATTTTTACATTTTTCTTTTTGATGCTTTTCTCAGGAAGTTCATTGTTTGCCACACATCAGCGTGCCGCCGAAGTTATTTATACCCACATCAGCGGACTGACCTACAAAATCAAGATCATAACCTACACAAATAACAATCCTGCCAATGAGTCCAGAACATATTTACCCATCAACTGGGGCGACGGTAGCAGCAGCGACATACCCAGGGTGATCAAAGATATCATCGCCAGCAATACAGTTTACAATGTTTATGAAGAAACCCACACCTATCCGGCCATTGGTTCATATACACTCCAGATGGAGGATCCCAACCGGAATTTCGGGGTATCCAACATACCCAATTCGGTGAACGTACCCATATATGTAGAAAGCGAACTGATTATCAATCCTCTGCTGGGAGGTAACAATTCTGTGCAGCTTTTGAATAAGCCACTTGATTATGGCTGTGTGAATAAAATTTTCTATCACAATCCTGGTGCTTACGACCCGGATGGTGACAGCCTAACCTATAAATTAATTAAATGCAGGGGAGCGGATGGTGAAATAATCCCGGGTTATGTATACCCAAACGAGGTACTGCCCGATCCTGAGAACACTTTTACAATCAATCCTGTTACCGGTGATGTCATCTGGGATGTTCCCAACTTACAGGGAGAGTTCAACATTGCCATCCTGATCGAAGAATGGCGAAGGGGTGTTAAGGTAGGATCTGTCGTCAGGGATATGCAAATTCAGATCACAAGCTGTGATGACAATCCCCCGCTAATTGAAAGCATCGATGATACCTGTATTATCGCTGGTGAAGTTTTGAATTTTGATATAGAAGCCTATACCGATGATGCTGATGTGGTGACCATTACCGCAACGGGCGGGCCTTTTGAACAATCCAATAATCCTGCGATACTGGATCCGGATCCCGGCATAGGAAATCCCCTGGCACAAACAACTTTTCGTTGGAACAGCATTTGCGACCATGTCAGGAAATACCCCTATCAGGTTTATATCAAAGCCATCGATAATGGTGAACCGGTAAGCCTTGTTTCTTTTAAAACGGTCTTTATTACTGTTACCGCTCCCAAAGTCAATACCCTGAATGCAGAGCCTCTGGGCAACAGCATTGAAGTTAGCTGGGAAAGTACTATCTGCAACAATGCAAAATCCTATAAAATATACAGGCGTAGCGGATCCTATGGTTTTGAGCCGGGTTATTGCGAAACAGGTGTGCCTGCATATACCGGGTACAAACTGATTCATGAAACGGATAATATTACTACCACCGCTTATGTTGATGATAATAATGGAACTGGCCTGACCCATGGCGTAAACTATTGTTATATTGTCACAGCATGGTTTGCCGATGGCGCTGAGAGTTATGCTTCTGAAGAAGTGTGCGCCTCTCTGAAGAGAGATTTACCCGTGATCACAAACGTGAGCAATGATGTGGAAAACAATTTGAATGGCAATGTCATGCTTGCCTGGGCAACACCTGTTGACCTGGACCAGGAACAATATCCAGGACCCTATTTTTACCAGATACTCAGATCTGAAGGTTTGAGTGGTGGTAACCTTGAAGTGATCGGAACAAATACCGGCGGACTGAACGACACCCTTTATACCGATGCGGAGGTGAATATCAATATATCCGGTACGCCCTATCATTACCGGGTGGATCTTTACAGTGAGACGGTCGGAGAAATAGGACCATCCACCACAGCTTCATCAATAGATCTATCCTTATACGAAACGGATCAAAGCATGGTATTAAGCTGGGATTTTGAAGTACCCTGGTTGAATAATGAATACTCGGTTTACAGGAAAAATCCCGGTTCAGACGTTTTTTCATTTGTTGGCACAAGCAATAATGAAAAATACGTTGATGAAGGCCTTGAAAATGGTCTCGAATATTGTTATTATGTAAAAAGTACAGGAACATACGCAACACCCGGCATTGTTGATCCCATCATCAATTATTCCGATAAGGAATGTGGAATACCTTATGACAATGTTCCTCCCTGTCCTCCCATACTGTCTGTTAAGCCCGATTGTGAAGAGATCAGTAATTTCCTTGAGTGGACCAATCCCATAGCAGATACATGCGACCGGGATATTGAAAAATACCTCATTTACTATTCAAGAGAAGAAAGTGGAAACTTTGTCCTGATCGACTCAAACCTTTATGCGACTGATACCACATATCTGCACACGGATCTGCAAAATATAATTGCCTGTTATTACGTCAGGGCAGTAGATTCACTCGGAAACATTAGCCTGCCCAGCAACATTGCCTGTGCAGATACCTTGTGTGGTGGTTTTCGGTTGCCAAATGCCTTTACACCCAACGGTGATGGTTACAACGATTATTTTAAAGCCTACCCAAGCTCACTGGGAGCAGTTGAAAGGATCGACCTGGTGATTTTCAATCGCTATGGAAAAATTGTATTTACGGCAACTGACAAATTCTTTGAATGGGACGGCAAAGACAAAGACAGCCAGACCGACCTGCCGGAAGCTGTTTACTACTATGTTTGTGATGTTTATGAATATGGCCTGGAGGCCCGGCAAAAAAGAACCCTGAAGGGATCAATTACCCTGTTAAAATAAAAAAAAGGGAGCAGTGCTCCCTTTTTTTATTTTTCGAACTCTTTCAACATGGAGATCAAATCCACCACGCGGGCCGAATATCCCCATTCGTTGTCGTACCAATTGAGTGTTTTCAGGATCTTACCCCCCAGCACCTTTGTAAACTCCGCATCATAGATCGAAGAATAGGACAATCCCACGATGTCAGATGAAACAAGCTTTTCCTCAGAATACAGGAGTATATTTTTGAGATGATCCTGTTGTGCCGCATTCCGTACAACATCATTCACCTCATCTACCGTCACATTTTTCTCAAGCTCAACCACCAGGTCTACGATCGAACCATCCGGTACGGGCACACGGGAAGCCATACCATCAAGTTTTCCTTTCAAATCGGGAATCACTTTGCCCACTGCCTTGGCAGCCCCTGTTGTGGTGGGGATGATATTTTCTGCAGCAGCCCGCCCACGACGCCAGTCTTTATGCGGTACATCTGCCAGGCGCTGGTCATTGGTGTATGCATGCGTTGTGGTCATCAATCCTTCCACGATACCAAAATTATCGTGAATGATCTTTGCCATAGGCGCCAGGCAATTCGTTGTACAACTTGCATTGGATATGATCTTGTGTTCGGGTTTCAGACCCTCATCATTCACGCCCATTACCAGGGTATAATCGATCTCATCTTTCGCAGGAACAGTAAGCACTACTTTTTTTGCACCCGCTTTCAAATGAGGTTCGATCTTTTCCCGCGTTCTGAAGATGCCGGTAGCTTCCACAACTACATCTACTCCAAGTTCTTTCCAGGGAAGTTCTTCCGGATTTTTCACACTGAGCATTTTTACCTTTTCATTGGGTGTGATCAACATATCATCTTCCAGATAGATATCCTGATCAAAATTGGTCATGATGGTATCATATTTCAGCAGGTAAGCCAGTACCTCATCATCAAAAAGGTCATTTACGGCCACTATGTCTATATCTTTTCTGGCATTCAAAATCCTGAATACCGATCTTCCGATCCTTCCGAATCCATTAATTGCTACTCTCATTGAGTACCTCCTTTCTCGTCTAAGTTGTGATAATCCAGAATAACATCGATGATCCTCGAAGCCGTGGCCAGTGCGGCATGGTACCAGGTAAGCGTTTTCACCATCCTGGAAACTGACTTCATGGTAGCGATCTTGTCGTAAACAACAGAATGTGAATTGCCTATAATATCAGTAGAAACAACGGGCTCTTTTATCACCTGCACAATATCTGGCAATTCCTCTGCTTTCTTTTCTACGGCTTTGTGTATGTCATCAAGTGTAAAGTTTCTGCTTTTCAATGCTGTTGTTAGGTCAAGTAAAGACCCGTTGGGAACCGGCACATTGATGGCAGAACCTTCCACCTTTCCTTTGAATTCCGGCATAATATGACCGATCCAATGCGGTGTGGGGGTTTCGATGGGAATGATATTTTCTGCTGCCGAACGGCTTCTCCTGAAATCGCTTCCTGCTTTATCCCGCAGGGGTTGATCGGAAGTGTACGAATGTACCGTTGTAAGCATGCTGTAGTCCACACCAAAGTTTTCTTCCAGGATCTTGAGCATAACAGCAGTTGCGTTTGCTGTTGCTGATCCGGGGGATATCAGTTTATCCTCCTGTTTGATGGAATTCTCGTTAACACCCTTGATGACGATGCGGTCGATCTCATCAAAAGGCAAAGAAGAAAGAATGACACGATTGGCACCGGAATTCAAATGCTTTTCCATGTCAGATTTATTCCGGTACTTCCAGGTTCCGTCCACCACAAAATCAACATCAAACATATCCCATGGCACGTCACCGGGCTCCACGCCCCTGACCATCCTGGCTTTTCCGTTTTTGGAAATCAGGAAATTTCCTTCAAGCTTTACATCTACCCTTTTCTTTACTTCTGCATTGACAAGGTAGTGTAATATCTCGGGCTTCCCTATCTCACTGATCGCCACGATCTCAATATCTTCCCGGCCAGTACTCAGCCGGTAGATGTGCCGCGGTATTTCTCCAAAGCCCATGAGTCCTATCCGAACTTTTTTCATACAAAACTTTTTTAATGGTTATCATTCAATTTGTTAAAATTCCGAAATCTAAATAACGAAATTATTTCGTTTTATTGAATGGAAACAAATGAATAGCAATATTTGTTCCATAGAAGAATTATTAACGATAAAGTATTCAATATGTTTTACCTGTATCACTGCCTGTTATGAAGTATTTGTAAATTTTTATATATTTAACATTGAACATGTTTACATGCATCAATCCGAAAATTGTAGTACTTTTGCACTCCAATGAAACACTTCAGAAACTTCTGTATCATAGCACATATCGACCATGGTAAAAGCACCCTGGCCGACAGGCTTTTGCAAATGACGCATACCCTCGATGACCGTGAATTCCAGGATCAGGTGCTGGACAACATGGATCTTGAACGCGAGAGAGGGATCACCATAAAAAGCCACGCCATACAGATGCAGTATGAACTTGAAGGAGAAGAATACATCCTGAACCTGCTGGACACTCCCGGTCATGTCGATTTTTCATACGAGGTTTCCAGATCCATCAAAGCCTGCGAAGGTGCCCTTTTGATTGTTGATGCTACCCAGGGCATACAGGCACAAACCATTTCGAACTTATACATGGCCATAGAACATGATCTCGAGATCATCCCCGTGTTGAATAAAATGGACCTGGAAGCAGCCATGCCCGAAGAGATCAAGGATCATATCGTTGACTTGATCGGATGTAAGCGGGAAGAGATCATCGAAGCCAGCGGCAAAACAGGTTATGGTGTTGACAAAATACTCGAAGCCATCGTAAAACGCATCCCCTATCCAACGGGCAACTCAGAAGCTCCATTGCAAGCCCTGATCTTTGATTCCATCTTTAATTCTTTCCGTGGAATTATTGCTTACTTTAGGATATTCAATGGAGAAATCCACAAGAATGATTTGGTGAAATTCGTAAATACAGGGAAAAAATACGAAGCCGACGAGATCGGTGTTTTGAAACTCGGGCTGGTCGAAAGAAAAAAACTTTCGGCCGGGGATGTGGGTTATATCATATCAGGCATCAAATCCTCAAAAGAAGTGAAAGTTGGGGATACCATTACACATGTTGACAGGCCCTGCGACAAAGCCATATCGGGATATGAAGAAGTCAAACCCATGGTGTTCGCCGGCATTTATCCTGTTGATGCCGATGATTACGAAGAGCTCAGGACATCCCTGGAAAAACTTCAGTTGAACGATGCTTCGCTTTCCTTTATTCCTGAATCCTCGGCAGCACTCGGATTTGGTTTTCGTTGCGGCTTCCTGGGATTGCTGCATATGGAGATTATCCAGGAACGCCTCGATCGCGAATATGATATGAACGTGATCACGACGGTACCCAATGTATCTTACCTTGTTAAAACCCGGCAGGGTGAAACCTCGGAAGTACATAACCCCTCCGGATTGCCCGAAGAAAAGTATATCGATCATATTGAAGAACCTTACATCATCGCCACCATCATCACCAAGTCCGATTTTATAGGTTCCATCATGACATTGTGTATCGACAAACGTGGCAGCCTGAAAAATCAGGTTTACATATCGTCCGACCGGGTGGAGATCACTTTCGAACTTCCCCTTGCCGAAATCGTTTTCGACTTTTACGATAAATTGAAAAGCATCTCTAAAGGATACGCATCCTTCGATTATTACACCTCAAGTTATAAACCGGCAAATCTTGTAAAACTGGATATTCTCCTGAACGGGGAATCGGTGGATGCTCTATCTACTCTGATCCATCGCGACAATGCCTATGATTTTGGCCGGAGGATATGTGTGAAGCTGAAAGAACTCATACCACGCCAGCAATTTGATGTGGCCATACAGGCGGCCATCGGTGCCAAGATCATCGCCCGTGAAACCGTCAAAGCCCTCCGAAAAGATGTAACCGCTAAATGCTACGGTGGAGATATCACCCGGAAAAGAAAACTCCTTGAAAAACAAAAGAAGGGCAAAAAACGTATGCGGCAGGTAGGCAATGTGGAAGTACCGCAGACAGCCTTTTTGGCGGTGCTGAAGCTGGATTAAGCAATTGAAACCTGAAAAGACTTTTCAACAAGGAGCTACTTTCCCCACGCTTCAGCGTGGGGGTTAACGCGACATCCTGTTGCTTTGAGGGGCTTTAGCCCCAAAACAAAATGGGGGCTAAAGCCCCCTACGAATCTTTGATCTGCCTGCCCACCCAACGCTGAAGCGTGGGGAAAGTATAGGATTGCATTCTGGATTTGATAATACAGATAATACTCCCGGCTCTCTTTTCACCAATCTAAGTATGCTTATTAAAGAGGAACTGCTTTCCCCACGCTTCAGCGTGGGGGCAAACGCGTCATCCATCTATTTTTAGGGGCTTTAGCCCCAAACTCGCCTATGCCGATAGGGCAAAAGTTTTTCGAACCTACAATTTGATTAGCTTATCAGAAAACATTTTTCCTTCACAAAGTATCCTTACAAAATAAATCCCCGCTTCAAATTCCATCATATTAATTTGGTCATTCCCATTTCCAATATTTCCCGTTTTCAGCTTTGCTCCATGAATATTAAAAATATTGTACTGATATTCTTTTGGTTCTTCAGAAAACTTAAAGTAAAATATACCTTTGCCGGGATTTGGATAAATTTCAAATGGATTTTGAGCTTGTGTAATTGCATTAGACTCTTCAATTGATGTTAATAAATCATCCCTGTACCATAGGCCATTTGAACCGGGATTTACAAATAATCTTTCACCAAAACATTTCGTAAGGTGAACAGTCAAAAATCCAGAATAATTTGCCGGCAATCCATCACTTATATCTGTCCAACTAATCCCACTGTTATTCGTTAACTCAATATAAAAATGGTTGTCATAACCTACTCCACCTATTACAATGTTATCCAGAAAAACATCCATAACATGGAAATAAACCTGCATTGGTGGAAGAGGAATTGAATCCCAGTTCCCTCCCAGGTCATGTGAGAAATTAATATTTCTTCCAAGAAAATAAAGGCTTGTATCAATTTTAAACAAAGGAGGAGTTCCACCATGATATAAAGTATCGAAAGATTCTCCGTAATCTTTTGATAGCATTACCCCTTCGCCATAAATACTGGCAACGACTACCGAATCAATTGCTTCCAGGTACCAAACATTTTCGTATTGAATATTGCTGTTGGGCCTGATCCAGTTAATGCTGTCGGTTTCCGTACGATAAAATCCATCTGTTTCCACATAATAGTAATCCTCTGTAATAGACATCGATCCCGGCCTTGAAGAAATATTTCCCGTAATGGTATCCCAGCTTTCACCTTCATCTCTTGATATCATTACATCATTGTATGATAACAGATAAAGTACCGAATCTGTTGCAATGACCTGGTGGCCCAACGGACCTTCAATTAATCCGAAAGTTAAACCCATGTCTTCGGAAACAAAAAGTTCATCGTTGGCACAGGCATACATTTTACCATTCGATGTATCCATGGATGTAATGATACGTGTTCTTAATCCATCAAGCCAGGGCGTCCAGTTTACTGATGTATCCATTGAATAAACACCTTTATCGCTTGCACAAAAGAACGCATTGTTAAAACTGCAAATTTTCTTTATTTGCTTTTCTTTTACAGACTGGCAAATCCATAATGAATCATTCCGGTCCCAAAGGAACAACCCCCGGGCTGTACCACAATACAATTTATTATCTCTTTCAATAAAGTCATTAACGCTGATTATACCGGGCATCCCGTTGTTCATGCTTATCCATTCTGTTCCCGCATCATTTAAGAAAAAGACACCCTCTCTGGTTGCAAACCACAGATGATCATCATAACATGCCAGATCAAACAAAGGAAATCCACTCACGGTTAATCCGTTATGTGTTACAGAGTCCCAGCTTTCTCCCAAATCTGTTGTTTTGAAAAACTTATCTTCAAAAATATCAAGGACTAACAACAGGCTGTCATCGGCAAAAATATCGGTAAATTCATACTCACTCAAATCCCCTGATATCAGCACATATGAATCTCCATAATCCATTGATTTATATACTTTGTAATTTTCAGAGATGAGGAAAACCAAAACATCAGCAATCGCTTCTACTTCATGATGTTCAAAATTCTCAAGTGTTTCCCATGTTTGGCCATTATCAAAAGATCTTTTGGAAATAATATTCATACCGGTAGGAGCACTAAAAATGCATGAATCCATTTTAATCAAACGGCCAGGGAAATTGTCGGAAATTGTCCATTCTGTTTCCAGTGTTCTTCTGTGAATTCCATTTGAAGAAACAAAAAGCAATGAATCTGAAGAGATAATGGAGGTGCAGTTTCCTCCATCCAGTCCCTGGCTGGGCTGCCACTGGGCATGGCACAAATAATTGAAACATAATATAAAGATCAGGATTGGAGCAAAGAAATTTGATCTGGCATTCATGGTTAAGATATTTAATCAATAAAGATACGATACAAAAGTGTAAAATGGAAATGATTTGATATTGAGGCTGAAATAAAAATAGCGTATTTTGGGGGCTAAAGCCCCTGTCATCTTCTTGATCAAACTTTCCCCCCACGCTGAAGCGTGGGGAAATTACATGATTGATATCAAACTGTGATCATTTAAAATAATTTGCAAAAATGATTCACTTTCCCCGCGCTCAGCGTAGGGTTGTTGGTTCATGCCGTTAGTAAATGAATAAATTACAGATTTAGATACAACACTTTGCTTGAAGCTACTTTCCCCACGCTTCAGCGTGGGGGCTTGTTGGGCATGCCGCTATTTTCCCTGGGGGCTTCAGCCCCCTTCCGATTATCATTATTCAGTGTTTAAATCTCCTTCACCACCAAGCCAACTCACAATTTCTTACCTTCGTTGTAACTTTTTCGAAACTGCTCCGTCACAAAATCAAGTGTGGAAATAAAATGACAAGGGCCGAGTACAATCAATGTGTGGATGACTACGCCGATGGCGTTTACCGTTTTATTCTCAAAAACATCAAAAATGAAGATAAGGCCAGCGACATCGTGCAGGATGCATTTGTCAAGATGTGGGACAAGGTGGAAACGATCAACTCCGAAAAAGCAAGGTCTTATCTTTTCACCGCAGCCTATCATACCATGATCGATTATGTAAGAAAAGAAAAACGCATGGTGGACTCTGATGAAGATCATTCGGATATTCTGACATCGGAAAACCAGTACAATGATCTGAACGATGTCTTGCATGAAGCATTGGAAAAATTGCCGGAAATACAACGGTCGGTGGTTTTGCTGCGGGATTACGAAGGATACTCTTACGAAGAGATTGGCGAGATCACCCGGCTGAATGAGTCGCAGGTAAAAGTTTATATCTATCGTGCCCGCAGGGCATTGAAAAAATATATAGGAAGTTTAGACAGGGTATTATAAATGAACAGGATCAACAAAAATAACTATGAAATATACTTCATCGATTACTTCGATGGAAATTTAAATGCCATCGAAAAAACAGAACTGAGGCTTTTCCTGGATCAAAACCCTGATCTGAAAAAAGAGTTTGAAGAATTTGAAGACATCAGAATTCCAGCGAATAACACTGCTTATCATCATAAAGAAAATCTAAAGAAATCTTTGATAAGACCTGTAGTAGGAATCAATGAATATAATTACGAAGACCATTTCATCGCATATCATGAAGGCGATCTTACAAAAGCTGAAAAAGAGGATGTCCTTCTGTTTTTAGAAAACAATCCGGATCTCAAAAAGGAATTTGAACTTTTCCGGAAAGCCACGCTGGCAACTCCCGCTCATATCATCTATAGGGATAAAAAGAAACTCAAAAAGCCCCCTGCAATGCGGAGGAATCTCATTTATTACAGCAGCGCTGTCGCTGCCTCACTTGTATTGTTGTTCGGGATTTTCTCCCTCTTCAATAATGATACGATCCCTGAGGAAGTGCGGCAAAAAAACAGCCTTGCTTTCATGTTGCCTCATAAAATAATTCAAGTTGAGAACAATTCCGTTACTATTGCTGCCAATGAGATAAATAGCAGAAATATCATTGATAAACCCAGCATACCATTGGAATATTCACGCGAAGAACTTGCATTCAATAAGCTTACATCAACCAGCGGTAGTGGTAAAATCATTTCAGAACAGGCAGAAAGCCACTATCCGATCTTTGTATTCCAGCGCTTTTCTGATATTAATATTTATGAACTTCACACAGAAGAGTACTATGCAGGCCTTGAGAGCAAAGACAGAAGCCTTATCGGAAAAATTCTCGGAAATGCAGTAAATGGACTTTTCTCTGTTTTCAGCAACAGAGTCGATGAGATTTATGAGAGAGCTCCTGAAGATATCGATCTCTGGAATATCGCCGAAGCAGGCATTGAAAGCTACAACACACTTGCCGATCGCGATGTTAAACTTTACAAGCATTACAACAGCAAAGGAGAGCTCGTTGGTTTTGCACTGCTGGGCGATAATATCGAATACTACAGAAAACTCAAATAAGACCTGTAACTTTCTTTTACAGCTTCCCGTCCTAGGATCAAAATGTCGAACAAAAAAACAATTTAATCATGAAAAGAAATCAAACAATTATTTTTGGAATCTTCATGATGGTGCTGATGACACTTCCATGCATGCACCTGCAAGCCCAGAATGAAAAAGGAAACAAGAATGTGATTGAAAAGCATTACAATTTTGCCGGATTTGATGAAATCGAGGTTGGGGGTGCTTTTGAAGTGATCATAAAACAAGCAGAAAATTTTAAGGTGATCATCGAAACGGATGAAAACCTGCATGACAATATGCGGTTAGAACTGCTTGATGACAAACTTCATATTAAGTCTAAAGGGATCAAAAACTTCACCGAACTGAATGTGTACATCGAGATGCCTTCTCTCACTGAAATGAACGTTCACGGTGCTGCAGAGGTCAAAATCCCAGAAGCTTTTCGGCAGGATGAAATTGAAATTACTGCCAGCGGTGCATCCGAACTCAAACTCAACCTGATCACCGAGGAAATTGAAGTGAACGCATCAGGCGCCTCCGAAGTTGACCTGAAAGGTCAAGCCGAAGAATTATATATTAACGCGAGCGGTGCAACAGATGTCAACTCCAGGAACATGAAGGTAAAGAGTGCCTATGCAGAAGCCAGTGGAGCTTCCAGTGTGATGGTTGCAGCCACAGAGGAGCTTGACATCAATGAATCTGGAGCCGCAGATGTACGCTACGAAGGCAGCCCGCAAACGATAAGGAAACATGATGCGGATGCTGTAATTGTGAAAACCGATCCGGAAATAAAAGTAAAGTCCGAATGGAATGAAGACAAGGAAAGGTTCAGCTACGAAAGCATGAATATTACCGTAGATGAAAAGGGAGATACAACGGAGATCATTTTCGGAAACCACAAGATCATAGTGGATGATGACGGTAATGTAGTTTACAAAAAGCACAAAAAGAAACCCAAATTCAACGGACACTGGGCCGGTTTCGACCTGGGTGTGAATGGGTTCCTGACGCCTGACAATACCATGAACTACGGACCTGAATTTGAATACCTTGACCTCAACATGACAAAGTCCATCAAGGTTGGGATCAATATCTTTGAACAGAACCTGAATTTGTGCCGGAACCAGAAATGGGGGCTTGTTACAGGGCTTGGCTGGGAGATCAACAATTACCGTTTTGATGATAATGTAAGCCTGGTGCCTGACTCTTCCTCTATTAAAGGCTATTTCAATGATGGTATTTCCATGAAAAAAAGCAAGCTGGTTGTAAATTATGTTGAAGTTCCGCTCCTGCTGGAATTCCAGACCAATGCCAAAAGAAAGGTCAATAGTTTTCACATTGCTGCCGGAATGGTATTCGGATTGCGCTTTGCATCACATACCAAACAATATTACAATGAAACCAATAAAGAATACACATGGCTGGAAGTAGATCCGGAAACAGGAAATAAAGTTCCCGTTCCCGGTATTAAATTCCAGTCGCCCGGCACAAAAAAATCAAAGGTCAGGGATGATTTTCACCTGAACCCTTTCAAAGCTGATGCTACCGTGCGCATTGGCTGGGGCTGGGTAAATCTATTCGGCACCTATTCCATCACCACCCTGTTCAAAGAAGGAAAGGGACCGGAGTTGTACCCGTTCTCGGTAGGTTTAACTCTTGTCGGGTTGTAATTTCCACATTACCCCAGGGTAAAAGCTTCATGGAATTTCCGTGGAGCTTTTTTCTATTTATCCGCCGAAGTTTTGATGAAGGCGGATTGGAGGCATAATTGATTTTACTTACAGAAGAAGTTCTGATATAAATGCAATTTTATATCTGCATAATCCCCTTTCCTGCAATAAATTTCTTGTTTTTTTGTTAATTTTGCTACTCTTTGAAAAAGAACAAAATCCAAGCAAATATTTATAGATATGTCCGGTCACAATAAATGGTCAACCATCAAACATAAGAAGGGCGCAAAGGATGCAAAGCGCTCCAAGATCTTTTCGAAGATCATCAAAGAAATAACAGTAGCCGTGAAAGAAGGCGGTTACGATCCGGAAGCCAATCCCAGGCTACGACTGGCCATTGCGAACGCAAAGGGTGCCAGCATGCCCAAAGACAATATCGAAAGAGCCATCAACAAAGGAAAAGACAAGGATGCATCGGCTTTCGAAGAGGTCACATACGAAGGTTACCTTTCACATGGCATCGCCGTATACCTCGAATGCACCACAGACAATACACAAAGGACAGTCAGCAGCGTGCGATCTATTTTTAATAAGTACGATGGCAACCTGAGCAAGAATGGTTCCCTCAACTTTCTTTTCGACCGCAAAGGGATCTTTATCATCCCCGCTTCCCTGATCGAAGATAAGGAAGAATTCGAATTGGAAATGATCGATGCCGGTGCCGAAGATTTCGAGGAAGATGATGGTTTCATCACGGTGACAACTTCCATGGAAGATTTCGGCAATATGCAAAAAAAACTGGAAGAGATGAAGATTGAACCCGAAAGTCAGAAACTGGAAAGGATACCACATGAAAGGATCAGTCTGGATAAAGAATCAGCCCAGAAAATCCTCAAGGTCATTGAAACATTTGAAGATGACGATGATGTCCAGAATGTTTATCATAATCTTGAGATTACGGATGAGATGATGGCGGAAATGGAATGAGATAATTTAGCCGAAAGATTATAAAAGCCGGGTCATTGCTCAATGATCCGGCTTTTATTTTTTAAGAGGATGAGGTTTTGGGTTCAGGGGTATAAAGGTATAAGGGTATAGGAGTAAAATGTATATGTAAACCCGTCAGGTTTAAATTATCCAAAAAATGACAATTACACAGAATACCAGATCGAAGTTACCATCCATTTAACCTACTTTCGTCTTCTGTCTATCGTCTCCCATCACCGAACAATCTCAAAAGTATCCCTGGCAATTACCAGCTCTTCATTTGTGGGGACAACCAGCGCTTTAACTTTTGAATCCCCAGTGCTCAGAATTTCTTCTTTGCCCCTTGAACAATGGTTCTTTTTCTGATCGAATGTCAAGCCCAGGTATTCAAAATCTCTCATAATGGCTTCGCGGGTTTCCTGCCCGTTTTCCCCGATCCCGCCTGTAAAAACCAGGATATCCACGCCTCCCATGGCGGCAGCATAAGCGCCAATATATTTCCTAATGCGGTAGTGGAACATATTCAGCGAAAGTTTTGCTCTCTCATTACCTTCGGCAGCAGCATTTTCAATCTCCCGCATATCTGAAGAAACACCTGAAACTCCCAGCACTCCGCTATGCTTGTTGATCAACTTATTGGCTGTTCCGGTTCCGATTTCTTCTTTTTCCATGATATACAGCAAAACACCCAGGTCCAGGTCGCCAGTGCGTGTACCCATCATCAGGCCTTCCACGGGAGTAAGTCCCATGGATGTATCCAGGGATTTGCCGTTCTTGATCGCCGCAATGGATGAACCGTTTCCCAGGTGACATGTAATGATCTTCTGATCTTCATAATTCACATCCAGCATCGCACATGCCCTTTTCGAAACATATCTGTGGCTTGTCCCATGGAAGCCATACCGCCTCAATCCATACTTTTTATAAAGGGAATATGGAATGGCGTACATGTAGGAGTACTCAGGCATGCTCTGGTGGAAAGCGGTGTCGAACACACCTGCCTGCGGAACATCTGGAAGAAGCCTTTTCATTGAATAAATACCTTTGAGGTTGGGCGGATTGTGCAAGGGAGCCAGATCTATGCACTCTTCCATTTTTTTGATCACTTCGTCGGTGATCAAAACACTAGAGTTAAACTTTTCACCCCCGTGTACCACACGATGCCCGACCGCATCGATTTCCTCCAATGATTTTAAACTTCCATGTTCTTCACTGGTCAAAACACCCAGGATGTATTCGATCCCTTGCTGATGATCCAGGATCTCTCCTTCCAACCTAACCTCATCACCATCGTTTCTTTTGTTTTTCAATGCCGATCCGTTTAAACCGACTTTTTCAACCAATCCCTTTGCAAGCAATTCTTCCTTCTCAATATTAAACAACTGATATTTGATGGATGAACTGCCGCAATTCAGTACGAGTATTTTCATAATCTAATCTATTTGCTAAAATGAACGTATTAATGTCTTTCAATCAATCCTGAGATAAGCTATTGCTCGATTGCTCGAATTCTCGAATGCTCAATTGTTCGATTGCTCAATTGTTATAAACCATTACTCAAACTTCAAAACTCTCCCGAAAACTTTCGGGATCAAAATTCAAAACTAATCTTTCCCCAGGCTGTATATGCTCCCTTGTTTTTCTTTTCTTTCGCCATTTTCATAAATATAAAAACCTTCACCAGCATGCATGCCTACAAAACCTGCCCGAACAAGGCGTTTTAAAATTGGAGAGGGTTTATATATCATGTTGCCATATTCGTTGAACAGGCCTTCCATCCATTTGATCAGTTTGTCCAGGCCAATTTTATCAGCCAGGGCAAAAGGCCCGAGTTGCATCCCAAAGCCAAATTGCATACATTCATCGATTTCCTTCACGGTACTAACCCCTTCCATCAGAAGCTGGCAGGCTTCATTGATCATCGGAATGATGATCCGTGTACTCACATTGCCCGGAGTCCCGTTTACATGGATGATCTGCTTATTCATCATTTTTGCTAACTGCACAACCGTCTTAAAAGCATCATCCGATGTTTTCCAGCTTCGGTTAATTTCAATCACTTCAACATCCATCACCGGGCTGAGAAAATGCATGCCAATGGCTCTCTCGGGATGTTCAAGAACCACAGAAAGATCATCGATCACTTTCGTGGAAGCATTGGAGGCAATTACTGTTTCCCGGTCCACCACATTCTCTATCTTTTCAAATATTTCGTGTCGCAAAGGCAGGCTGCTGTTATTTTTTTTCGACATAACGGCTTCAATCACCATCCGGCATTCGCGCAATACTTCGTAACCAACATATCCATGAATCCTCGACAAGATAGATTTCATATCGGATGATGTCATCCCCCAATGATTAATTTTCTCTTGTAGTTGTGATTCGATGGAATTCATGACTGTTTGTATCCTCTCGTCGGAGACATCGATAAAAACCACTTCAATTCCCCTTGAACTGGCTGTCATTGCAATTTCCTGGCCCATTGTGCCACATCCTACAATGCCCAGTTTAAAAACACCGGATTTTTTTGTAGCATCACCTCCCAGGCTAAAATCTTCTAAGCGCTCTTTTTTCATAAGGTTTTCAAAACATTTATGATAATTCAATCAGATTAAAAATACGAATGAAATTTCAATTTACAAAGTTACTCAATATCGATGTCGGAGATATTTGTAATTGTTCTAAATATCCCCTTAAAAACGGCTACATTGAAAAAAAATTTATCTTTGGGATTCGAAGAATTTAACCGGCAAAAAACAGAAAAACATATATTTTTTAAATACAGTTGTTAAATTATTAACAATTTAACAGTTTAATTTATAGAATGAAAAATTAATTCTTATTTACTAACCAAAATTTTATAAAAACAGATTGAATATGAAGAATCAAATCACGAGCCTGGTCGAATACTTGCAAAAGTATAATGAAAGTGTGACCGACCCGGAAGGTTTTTGGGGCAACATTGCCGAAGATTACATTTGGCATAAGAAATGGGACAAAGTACTGGATTGGAATTTTAAGGACCCGGATGTAAACTGGTTTGTAAACGGTAAATTAAACGTTACCGAAAATATTTTCGAAAGAAACCTGAAAGAAAGAAAAGATCAGGTTGCCATTATCTGGGAACCTAACGATCCGAAGGAAGACACCGTAAAGCTGACATATGGCGAATTATATGAGAAAGTTTCGCAATTTGCCAATGCATTGAAAAAACAAGGTGTTAAAAAAGGTGACCGTGTTGCGATCTACCTTCCTATGGTTCCTGAATTGGCCATTTCCATGCTGGCTTGCGCAAGAATTGGGGCCATTCATTCCATCGTATTTGCAGGTTTTTCAGCCCAGTCGCTGGCCGACCGCATCAACGATTCGGAATGTGTCATGGTAATCACATCAGACGGAGCTTACCGCGGCACCAAAAATATTGGACTGAAGGCGATCGTGGACGAGGCTTTGGTGGATTGTACATCTGTTAAAACCACAGTGGTATTAAAAAGGACAGGTACCCAGGTCGACATGAAAGAAGGTATGGATATCTGGTGGCATGACTTCATTGAAGGAGTTGATTCCAATTGTGAACCAGAAATTATGGATGCTGAAGATACACTTTTCATCCTTTATACATCCGGTTCTACTGGTAAACCCAAAGGTGTTCTGCACACGACCGCCGGATATATGGTATTTGCCGAATATACCTTTAAAAATGTATTCCAGTATAAAGAAGGTGACATTTACTGGTGCACAGCCGATATTGGCTGGGTAACAGGCCACTCATACATAGTATACGGACCCCTGCTGGCCGGTGCTACCTCCATCATGTTTGAAGGTGTTCCCACCTGGCCGGACGCAGGACGTTTCTGGGATATTGTTGACAAATACAAGGTGAATCAATTCTATACTGCGCCTACTGCCATTCGTGCTTTGATCGCCCAGGGCAATGAATTCGTCACCAGCCACGACCTGAGTTCCCTCAAGGTGCTGGGTACGGTGGGTGAACCCATCAATGAAGAAGCCTGGAGATGGTATCACGATATCGTAGGAAAAGGAAAATGCCCCATTGTCGATACATGGTGGCAAACAGAAACCGGTGGTATCATGATTACACCTCTTGCCGGTATCACACCTACAAAACCTTCCTATGCAACCTTACCCTTGCCGGGGATTCAGCCCATCCTGGTCGACAACGAAGGAAACGAGCTGAAAGGCAATGGCGTGGAAGGCAACTTGTGCATCAAATTCCCCTGGCCGGGCATGCTTCGCTCTACCTGGGGCGATCATGAAAGATGCCGCCTGACCTATTTCTCAACTTACAAAAATCTCTATTTCACCGGAGACGGTGCCAAAAGAGATGAAGAAGGCTATTACAGGATCATGGGACGTGTGGATGATGTGATCAATGTTTCAGGTCACCGCATCGGCACTGCTGAAGTTGAAGACGCCATCAACCAGCATCCCAAGGTTAATGAAAGTGCAGTGGTTGGATTCCCGCACGAGATCAAAGGACAGGGCATTTATGCTTATGTAACCTGTGAAGAGCTTTCTGATAATGAAAGAGCAACCATTGAAAAAGATATCCGCGATACAGTGACCAAAATCATCGGGCCTATTGCCAAACCGGATTTAATTCAACTGGTAAGCGGATTGCCCAAAACGCGTTCTGGAAAGATCATGCGCCGGATTTTGCGTAAGATCGGTGAAGGTGACGCTACAAAACTTGGCGATACATCCACATTGCTTGACCCGGGTGTTGTTGAAGACATCATCAGCGGTGCAAAAGTGGAAGTAAAACGCTAATCATTCATTTTAATCAAAAAGCAATCCGGAAAGTTGCCGGATTGCTTTTTCAATTTTTACCAGAACCAAATTAAAAGATTTTACTATGGAAGATAAAAAAGTTATGAGCCGGGGCTTTGTTGTGCTGGGTGCAATTCTCATACAATTAGCCCTGGGCGCAATCTATGCCTGGTCAGTATTTACACCCAGCCTGGCAGATGCAGGCTGGACACGTACCGAAACACAGGTTGTATTCGCAGTTGGACTGGCATCTTTTGCGGTTTTTATGGTTTTTGCAGGGAAAAAACTTAAATCATGGGGACCCCGAAACCTTGCCATCATTGGAGGTATCGTACTCGGCCTGGGATATTTTCTTGCGGGATTAATTGGTGGAACCAGTTTCTGGGCCCTGGTCATCCTGATCGGTCTGATTGGTGGAGCCGGTATCGGATTCGCTTACGTAGTGCCCATCGCCGTGGGCATGCAATGGTTCCCCGACAAGAAAGGGATGATCACAGGTCTGGCGGTTGCCGGCTTTGGATTCGGTGCATTGCTCTGGGTTAAATTAGCCGGTGCCTGGGGTCACCTGATACAGAATTTAGGACTCGGAACCACTTTCTGGATCTATGGTCTTGCTTTCGGAGCCATGGTGATCATTGGCGGCATTTGGATGATCTTCCCGCCGCAAGGATGGAAACCCAAAGGATATGTGCCTCCCGAAGTGAAAGATGAACAGAAAAAAGCAGTTGGCACAATTGACTTTACCAGCAATGAAATGTTGCGTACACCACAGTTCTATCTGATATTCCTGACTTTCGTATTCAGTGCCGGTGCAGGTTTGATGTCGATCGGTCTTATGAAACTATACCCGATCGAAGCATTGCAGGAACAGGGCCTTGGATTTGCCGAAGCAAGCGCTATAGCAGGTACGGCCATGGCGGTATTTTTTAGCCTGGCCAACGGACTGGGACGAATTTTATGGGGGATCATGAGCGACAAACTTGGCAGGAAAACATCGATCCTGCTCATGACAGCAACACAGGGAGTCCTGGTCATTTTGTTTAATTTCATGGCAGGACACGAAATCTGGCTCTATGTAGGTGCAACCCTGATCGGATTCAATTTCGGCGGTAATTTTGCATTGTTCCCCACCATCACAGCCGATACTTTTGGGGCCAAAAACGTGGGACAGAATTATCCCTTCATTTTCCTGGCCTATGGTGTTGGCGGTATCCTTGGTCCTATCCTGGGAGGAGCACTTGGTGATGTCGGCAACTTTGCTCTGGCCTTTACCATTACAGGTGTTGCCGTTCTGGTGGGAACCGTACTAACTGCCATGGTTAAACCAGCTAAAAAGGATTAACCCGTGTATGTAAAGGTCAAAATGGCCTGAAAAATTCGTAAGGAACTAAAAGTGTATGCAGTTGCTTTCTTACAGATAGTATACTGTATGCACTTTTTTTAATGCTGATACTTAATAAAGGAAATATGCTGTATTCTCTTTGCCGAACTAATCTGGACAATATGATTATGTTGAATATGCCGCATGATGCCGATCCCGTATAAAAGACCATATCCCAAAAGCATCCCCAGCAAAACACAGAAAAGTTTCAGTTTTCCTTTGCTCCATGCATTCAGACCAATTATGACAACAAGCGTAATGATGCCGGTAAGAATTTCTTTCCATTCACTAACATGGTCGGTTGCATCAATTCCCACAAGATTCGTTGCGGATAGTTTAACAACACTGATGCCCACCATGGTAACGATCAAGCCCTTCACCTCGGGAGGGAACTATGCCCTCAGCTTACGGATGATCCGTGAGAACAGAACAATAATTGTTCACGGATTTGCATCTATTACCAACCACCCCAGAGCATAGCAAAGGGATGCAAATTTATTTTATTTGTCTTCTGATTGAAAATAATACAACGATGTTTTGTAAATTTGTTAATTAATTAACACTTATAGCATTCAAATTGATGTGCTATATCAATTACAAATAAATCAATCATGGGCATAAGAAAACTAAGCAGCATATTCAGACCACAAAGAATAGCATTGATTGGGGTTAAGAATGATCCCAAAAGTGTTGGTGGTATCACATTAAGCAATCTTGTAGGAGGAGGTTTTAAAGGTGTCGTTTATCCGGTAAACCCGAAACATGAAGCTGTTTTGGGAATACAATGTTATCCGGACGTAAAAAGCCTCCCCAAAACACCAGACCTGGCCGTGATTGCAACCGGGGCCAACCAGGTTCCTCAGTTGATCAGGGAATGCGGAGAAGCAGGCATCACCGGCATCATTATCATGTCGGCAGGTTTTAAGGAGATTGGACCAGAAGGGAAAAAACTCGAGGATCAGGTAAAGAAAGAAAAAGACAATTTTCCCGATATGCGGATTATTGGACCCAACTGCCTTGGTGTGATCGTACCGGGTTTCAATATGAACATCAGCTTTGCTGCCAGCATGCCCAAATCCGGTCATGTTGCCTTTATCAGTCAATCGGGAGCCCTTTGTACTTCTGTTTTGGACTGGGCTCTTGAAGAAAACATCGGCTTCAGTTATTTTGTATCAATCGGGAACAGCATGGATGTCAATTTTGGTGATTTGTTGGATTATTTCGGACAGGATCCCAATACAAAATCCATTGTGCTGTATGTTGAATCCATTTCCGAAGCACGTTCTTTTATGACTGCCGCGCGTGCTTTCGCCCGGAAAAAACCCATTATCGTTTACAAGGCAGGCAGATTCCCTGAATCAGCTAAAGCAGCCGCTTCGCATACCGGTGCCATGGCATCAGAAGATTTCATCTACAATGCTGTTTTCAGAAGAGCCGGTATTGCCAGGGTATTCGACATCGGTGACATTTTCGATTTTACCGACATGGTTGGAAGAAAAAGGATCCCAAAAGGATCTCGCCTCGCCATTGTTACCAACGCGGGTGGTCCGGGTGTTATGGCAACCGACGCTCTGATCTCTCTTGACGGCCAGCTTTGTCAGCTTTCTGATGAAACCCTGCAAAGGCTCAATGAACTGCTTCCCCCCTACTGGTCGCACGGCAACCCGGTAGATGTGCTGGGAGATGCAACGCCTTCAAGATTTACAGAAGCAACAAAAATTGTCCTGGAGGACCATGGGGTGGATGCCGTACTGGTCATCCTCACTCCGCAGGCAATGACCGATCCCACAAATACCGCAGTAGAGATTGCAAAGCTATCTGAAAATACGACCAAACCCATCATGGCTGCCTGGCTCGGCGGAAAAAGTATGCGCGACGGAATCAATATCTTTAACAATTCCGGTATTGCCGTTTATGAAACCCCCGAACAGGCAATCCGGGCCTTTATGACCCTGGTTGTATACGCAAAAAACCTGGAAGCCCTTTTTGAAACTCCTGAGGACGTGCCTGTTTCCTTTCACTACGACAGAAAGGAAATGCGTTCAAAATTCCTGGAAAACATCTTCCCGAAAGAGAATATCCTTTCAGAAGATCACTCCAAGGAATTGCTGAAAGGTTATGGCATTAAATCCACCGAACCCCAACTGGCAAAGGATGAAGAAGAAGCTGTTAAGCTATCCAAAAAGATTGGTTTCCCAGTAGTCATGAAGATTCAATCTCCCGACATAACACATAAATCAGATGTTGACGGGGTGGCTTTGAATATTGAAAATGAGGAAATGATCCGGGCAAAATATAAAAGCATGATAATTCATGTTAAAAAAGAAATGCCCGAAGCAAAGATTGAAGGAGTTACCATTCAACCCATGATCGATACCAAAGATGCGGTTGAGCTGATTCTCGGAATCAAAAAAGATCCTGTTTTCGGCACCGTGCTACTGGTTGGCATGGGCGGTACACAGGCGGAGTTATTCCACGATACCACCCTCGGATTTCCTCCCCTGAATGAGAAACTGGCACACAGAATGCTCAAGTCGCTCAAAATTTATCCTCTGCTCAGAGGTTATCGGGGCAGCGAACGCAAAAATATTGAAAAAATCATCGAAGTCATGATACGGATGTCTTACCTGGCAGCCGATTATCCGGAGATCGAAGAACTTGATATCAATCCCATCATTGTCACCAAGAATGATGCTGTGGCACTTGACGCCCGCATCGTGATCGACCAGGAACTTGTCGGAAAGGACCTGCCGGAGTATTCACACCTGCTGATCCATCCTTATCCCGAAAAATACGTGAAAGAAGGTAAACTTTCGGATGGCACAGAAATATTGCTGAGACCCATCAAACCTGAGGATGAGCCCAAGTGGCTTGATCTGCTGGGCAGTTGCTCGAAAGAGTCCATATACAGCCGATTCAGGTATAACTTCCATTATGATTCACATGAAATTGCCACACAGTTCTGCTTCATCGATTATGCAAGAGAAATAGCCATTGTTGCCGAGGTTATGGAAGAAGGACGAAAAAGACTGATCGGCGTGGGTCGCCTGATAGCCGATCCCGATCATGAAACAGTAGAATATGCTGTACTGATTACAGACCGTTGGCAGCAAAGAGACCTTGGCACGATCTTAACGGAATACTGCCTTGAAATTGCCAAGATCTGGAACCTGAAAAAGATCGTGGCGCAAACCACCACAGATAACAAACCCATGATCAATGTATTCAAGAAACTGGATTTTAAGGTACATTTTAACACGGATGGTTCTGTGGAAGTTGAAAAAGAACTGGAACTGGCTGATAGCCAAAGCTAAAAGACATCACTCTTTTGAAAATTGAAGATCTTTTACCGGATACTTCAAGGAGAACTGCCGATCTGGCTGTTGCGTTTGTCCGGGACAATCCCGGCTATTTGCCACCGATGATCGCATTGAGCTTTTCTGAAAACCACCTGATGGCCATGCGGGCTTCCAGGGTGGTTTGGCTTTGTGGCAAAGAAGCACCTGAACTGATACAGGCTCATCTGGAAGATATTGCCCGCAGATTTCCATCTCTGAATAATGCCTCGGCCATACGGAATTTTCTCAATTTGTACAGTGGCAAACTGGAAAAGCTTTCAGAGAGAACGCTGGGGATTATGATTGATGCCTGTTTCCATTTGCTGGAAGATCCGAAATCCGATATAGCGCATAAAGTCCTGAGCATGGAATTGATATACCAGGCTTCCCGGATGATCCCGGAGCTCAAGCCGGTTTTAAAAAGCATCATTGAACTTCAATTTGATGAGTCAGCCACTGCTTTTCAATCCAGAGCCAGAAAGATCATGCATTCATTAAATAAGGAAGTCGCTGACTGATCTCAGCTCAGATATTTTTCAAGGGTAGATACAACATCCTCAAAGATCTTATCAATTGAACCCACCCCGTTTATGCTTTCTAATTTCCCCTGTTTCATGTAATATGCCAGCAGAGGGGCTGTTTGCTCCTTGTATACATTCAGCCTGTTCCGGATGGTTTCTTTGTTATCATCTTTCCTGCCTTCTATCTCTGCCCTTTTAAGCAAGCGGTCAACAACCTCATTATCGGGAACATCCAGTGAAACAACCACATCAATGGTTTCCTCCAGTTCTTTCATCAAATCATCAAGCGCTTCTGCCTGCACGATCGTCCTGGGGAAACCATCAAAGATAAATCCGGCTGCATCTTTGTTTTTCTCAATGGATGAATGCAGGATTTTAATCAGCAGATCATCAGGAACCAGCTCTCCCTTTTCCATCAGGGTTTGAGCCTGCCTGCCCAGTTCTGATTTCTGTTTTACTTCCGCCCGCAGTATGTCACCTGTTGAAATATGCTTTACATTGAACTTTTCTGCAATCCGGGCAGATTGAGTGCCTTTGCCCGAGCCTGGAGGACCGAAAATAATGATGTTGAACATACCGGAATATTTTTAGTGATACATGAATTACGTACTACATACAAATATAATGATATAAGGCTTTCGGGCCCGAATATTCACTACTTTTGCCCTTAAATATATTTGATATAAATAATCACATTCCCATGCTGAAAAAAGAGTTTCAACAAAAGATCAGCGTACCCTGGGAAAATCAGGGTGGATTTGTGAACGATACCCTGGCAATTTCTGACAGCATCAACCCTAAAAATTCAGAACCCGTAACAGCACACATACCGGTTAAAATAGATCAGAATAAGAATTTTGAAATCATAAAACAGGAGCCACAAGCATGGATCAATATTCTATTGCTTGGCATTTTGCTGATATATACAATGGTACAGTACCTGAATTTTAACAGAGTCGGGCAGTTCTTTCTTTCGGTAATGAGTAAAAGCCAGGCAAACCAACTGCTAAAAGAAGGGAGTTTATTTAAGAAATGGTATGCTCTTATATTGCAGTTCATTGCGCTGAGTACAATCTCCCTTTTTGTTCAATATGTGCTGGGATTTTATCACCTGGATAATTTCCTTGCCGAAGGATTCGAAGGCTTTGCCATGATCCTTATGAGCCTCTCAGCACTGTGGGTAATCAAAGCAATCGCGGTGAACTTCAGCGGTTACCTGATGAACACGACAGATTCATCCAGGGAATACAACAACAACATGCTCATATTTTTCAGCATATTCGGCCTGATGCTGATTCCTGTTATCATACTGATGATCTATCTTGATAAAAAAATCTTCATTTATGTCGGCATCATTCTCTGGATAGTTTTGTTCTTTTTATGGATTATCAGGGGGTTGAGTGTAGGCATGCAGGAAAGTAACTTTTCTAAATTGCATTTATTTTTATATCTTTGCACTTTTGAAATTTTACCGGTTATTGTCTTGACAAAGATAATTTTGGAAGCCAATTAATAACACAAAAAAAGGATTCACAGTGCACAGGAAAGCGAAAAAGCTAAATCTAAAAAATATACTTGTATCACAACCTCAGCCTGCCGATCTCGCAAAGTCCCCTTACGGATCCCTGGCAGAAAAGTATAATCTGAACATAGATTTCCATAAATTTATCAAAGTTGAAGGTGTTACATCCAAGGAATTCAGAAAAAGCAAGATCAATATCCTGGATCATTCTGCCATTATTTTTACCAGCCGAAATGCTGTTGATCATTTCTTCAGAATGTGCAATGAACTCAGGGTTGAGGTTCCTGACACCCTGAAGTATTTTTGTATTTCAGAAGCCACTGCTTTTTATTTGCAAAAGTATGTTCAATACAGGAAAAGAAAGATCTTTCATGGTAAACAGACTTTCAGCGAACTGGTGGATATCATCAAAAAACACAAGGACGAGAAATACCTGCTGCCCTGCTCGGATATACACAAAGCCAGTTTGTCAAAACTTCTCACAGAAAACAAGATCGATCACAACAAGGCGATTATGTACAGGACCATTGCCAGCAATCTTTCACAACTGAAGATAGACCAGTATGATATGCTGATATTCTTCAGTCCGAGCGGAGTAAAATCACTGGTCAAGAATTTTCCCAAATACAAGCAAAACGACACCCTGATTGCTGCATTTGGGCCAACTACCTCGAAAGCGGTTGCAGATGCAGGGCTCAAACTAAATATCAAAGCGCCGACAAAGACAGCTCCTTCAATGACCATGGCCATTGAAGAATTTATACAGAAGGAATCAAAAAAGAAATAACATTCTTTTGTATCTTGGTCTTTCCAATTGCTGATTTTTAACAATATAAAGGTTGAAACAATCCTTTAACAAAGACGAAAAATTAAAGAGCAAGAAACAAATTGAATTTTTGTTTCAAAGGGGGAAATCCTCTGTTATTTACCCGCTGAAGATCATATGGTATTTCACGGAAGAACCCCTGCAAGCCAGGGCGAAAGTTTTGATCGGTGCTTCCCGCAGAGGACTGAAAAAAGCAACCGACCGGAATAAAACAAAAAGAAGGATTAGGGAAGCCTACAGGAGAAATAAAAATAATATGATCGAATCCCTTGAAAAAACCGATCAATATTGTGCACTGGGAATTCTTTACCTGGGAAAAGAAATGTCTTCTTTTAAAGAAATGGAAAAAAAAATAATTGACTTGATGCATCGTTTAATAGAAGATAATGAAAAAAATTCTGGCTAAGTTACTCATATTGCTGATCAGATTTTACCAGGGGGCCATTTCACCTTTCTTTCCTCCTTCATGCAGGTATACGCCCACATGCTCAACCTACGGAGTGGAGGCAATCAAAAAACACGGCCCTTTCAAAGGTGGCTGGCTTTCGCTGAAAAGGTTTTCACGCTGCCATCCCTGGGGAGGATCAGGATATGACCCCGTACCATGAATCGATAAAACAATAAATTGATATGAAAAAACAACTGACAACAATTTTACTTGCCTTGCTGATGCTGATGCCTTTCTCGGTATTCACGCAGGATAATAATTTTGAAATTGCAAAAAACATAGAAATTCTCACAACTTTATACAAAGAACTGAACACCAACTATGTGGATGAAATCCAGGCAGGAGAACTCATGACTACCGGCATTGAAGCCATGCTTGAGTCGCTGGATCCCTACACCAATTATATTCCCGAATCACAGGTTGAAGACTATAAATTTATGACAACGGGCAAATATGGCGGGATCGGTTCGCTGATACAAATGAAAGATAAGTATGTGATCATCTCCGAACCTTACGAAGGATTTCCGGCACAAAAAGCCGGATTGATGGCCGGAGACAAGATCCTGGAGATCAATGGTGAGTCTGCGGAAGGAAAAAATACTGAAGATGTAAGCAACATCCTAAAAGGTCAACCGGGCTCCAAACTAAGCCTGCTGATCGAAAGGACCGGCCTTGAAGAACCTTTCGAAGTTGAACTAACCCGTGAAAATATTAAGATTGATAATGTCAGCTATTCAGGAATGCTAGATCATGGCATTGGGTATATCAAACTGACCAGTTTTACACAGAACGCCTGGAAGGAATTTAAAACAGCTTTCGTCGAACTCCGGAAAGATCATAAACTCCACGGCCTGATCATCGATTTGCGCGGAAATGGAGGCGGATTGCTGAATGAATCCGTAAATATTGCAAATCTTTTTATCGACAAAGGTGAACTGGTCGTGAGTACCAAAGGGAAGCTTAAGGATAAGAACAAAGTTTATAAAACACAGTTCCAGCCCCTGGATACAGAGATACCCATTGCAGTCCTGGTAAACGGCACAAGTGCTTCGGCTTCGGAAATTTTATCAGGTTCCATGCAGGATCTGGATCGCGGAGTAATTATCGGACAACAAACATATGGAAAAGGATTGGTGCAGAATGTCGTACCGCTCAGCTACAATGCCAAGGCCAAGATTACAGTGGCCAAATACTATATCCCAAGCGGTCGCTGCATTCAGTCGATCGATTATTCAAACAAAGATGAGAACGGACATTCCGTTAAAATACCCGATTCGCTTATCCACGTCTATAAAACAAAAAACAACAGGAAAGTGAAAGACGGGCGCGGGATCAAACCTGATATCGTACTCGAAAAACAAAAACTGAGTAATATTGCCTTAAGTCTCTATGTGAACCACCTGATTTTCGATTATGCAACAAAATTCGCACTGGAGCACGACAGCATACCCCCCGCTGATGATTTCGTGATCACAGATGAAATTTATACTGACTTCAGGGATTATATTTCCGATAAACAATACGATTATACTACTGATAGCGAAAAAGCCCTGAGAGATTTGAAAAAATCAGCCCGTGAAGAAAAGTATTTTGATGCCATCGCGGAAGAATATGAGGCCCTTGTTGAAAAGATAAAACATGACAAAAGCGAAGACCTGCAAAAGTTTCAGGATGAAATAAAAGAATTGCTCAAAGTAGAGATCGCCAGCAGGTATTATTATCAAAAAGGTAAAATCATGGCTTCTATACAGGAGGACCCTGAAATCAAGGCGGCCATTGATTTACTCACGGATGAAGAAAGATATAAGGAAATTCTCAGCAATCCTGACATAACCATGAAAAAGTAGTTTGCAGTTTTGCAGTGAATACTAATTTTACCAGGGGCAAATGTATATATACAGCAGACAATTTCACAGGGATGCTTACTTCGTGGCATTAATCCTCATGGCTGCAAGCCTGCCCCTATCGCGATTTGCCATGAGTGTTATGCAATTCACCCTGCTTGGATTGTGGATATGGGCCGGGTTTTCCTTCAAAACCGTATTTGATCATTTCCAAAAAAAAGGTCCGAAGGGGATCATATGGTTTCTGATGTATATGGGAGATCTTACCAGCAGAAACTTCCTGCAAAAATTCAGGATATTTCTTAAAAATAAAGCAGCCCTCGTGCTGGCTTCCCTGTTTTTATTGCATGTCGCTGGCTTGCTCCACACCAGCGATTTTGCCTATGCCATGAAAGATCTCCGCATTAAATTGCCATTGCTCGCCCTGCCACTGATCATCTGCAGCATGCCACCCCTTGAAACAAAAAGGTTTCACCAGGTAATGATTTTTCACCTGCTGGCAGTAATGATCGGCACTTTCTTCAGCACCTGGGAGCTCCTGCAAAGTGAATTTACCGACATCCGTGGAATATCCGTTTTCATTTCTCCAATCCGTTTCAGTCTGAACATTTGCCTGGCTGTCTTCACCTCTGCTTATTTTGCATTCAGAAAACACAATCTAAACCTCATGACAAGAGCCTTGCTTTTTCTAAGCACAGCATGGCTCATTTATTTTCTTTACCTGCTGGAGTCAGGCATCGGCCTGATCATTATCCTGGGAACAGGAACCCTGATCCTTGTATACCTGGTGATCAAACAAAAAAAACTTGTACCCAAACTGCTGATGATCTTGCTGGTCATCGGGCTTCCGGCTTTCGTTATTCTGTATACTTACAATACCATCAGGGATTTTAACCAGGTAGAAAAAGTAAACTTTGAGGAACTGGACATGTTCACAAAATCCGGAAACAAGTATTATCATGATACGGTTTATATGGGCATTGAAGACGGTAAGTATTGCGGTTTGTATCTTGCCCCAAGCGAGCTGAAAAAAGCATGGAACAAAAGAAGTAAACTTTCTTACGAGGGAACCGATAAAAAAGGCCAGGAACTGCGGGTAACCCTGATTCGTTTTCTCACTTCCATGGATTTGCGCAAAGACAAAGAAGGTGTGGAAAGCCTTACGGAGGATGAAATAAAAGCCATAGAGAGAGGAATCGCCAACGTAAATTACCTCAACAACCCAAGTTTAAAAACCAGGATCAGCAAGATCATGATCGGTTATCACAATTACCGATATGCGGATGATCCGAATGGAAGCTCCGTATTGCAAAGGATAGAATACTGGAAAGCTTCCCTTTCGCTCATTGAGGAAAACCTGTTAGCAGGTGTAGGCACAGGTGATTTGAACAAGGTTTTTGAAGAATACTACAATAAAACCAATTCACCCCTTTCACAAAAAAACAGGTGGAGATCCCACAATCAATACCTTTCCATATTTATTGCATTCGGTGTTTTCGGATTTGCATGGTTCCTTTTCACACTTTTTTATCCCCCCATTCGTGAACGGAAGTTTTCAGACTACTTTTATTTTGTTTTCTTCATGACGATTGCCCTGAGTATGCTTACGGAAGATACCATCGAAACCCAGGCCGGGGTAACGCTATTTGCATTTTTTAATTCCTTCCTGCTGTTTGCTCGTAAAAAAGAATAAGCTCCTGTATGCATTACTGCCAATATTCGTATTTTAGCCAAAGAAGTAATTGCAAATGAAAGAGCACAGAAAAACCATAACATATAAGATATATCAGTCGTCCGAAGAACTTGAGAAGGCCGACAAAGATCTCCTGCAAGAAGCCAGGCAGGTAATCTCCAAAGCTTACGCCCCTTATTCAGGCTATCGTGTGGGTGCTGCACTCCTGCTTGAAAACGGAAAAATATTCAAGGCCAATAACCAGGAAAATGTCGCTTTTCCATCGGGAATGTGTGCCGAAAGAATTGCCATCTATTATGCTCATGCCAATGAACCGGGCAGCAAAATTAAAACTATTGCCATTGCGGCAAAAGCCGATAAGTTTACAATAAAAAATCCCATCAGTCCCTGTGGTGCATGCAGGCAGGCAATCGCCGAATACGAAATCAAACAGGGCACTCCCATCAGAATCATTTTATCCGCTGATGAAAACGAAATAATCATGCTGGAAGGAATTGAGCAATTGTTGCCATTTCTTTTCAGGGCAGAGGAACTCAAAAATTATTAAAACCATTGATGATGAGCATGGAATTGATCGCAACCAAAATATGTAAAGTCAGTGATATTGGTATTTACAACAATCTTTTCGGAGGCACCATGCTGAGCTGGATAGATGAGGCCGGAGGTACCATGGCCAGCGTCAAATGCTGTACACCCAGTATGATCACCCTGAAGATCGATGAAGTGGTTTTTAAGCAACCGGTAAAGGCCAATGAACATATTCGGATTTATGGAAAAATTGACCGGCTTGGCACCACTTCCATATCCCTGTATCTCGAAGCAAGGCGCTTCGATTTTCAGAAACATGAGGAAGACATGGTATGTTCAACAAGAATGACATTTGTCAGGATTGACAAGGATGGGAATGCCATCCCCATCGAGAAAAAAATAAGAGATAAATACAAAAATTACTAGAAATGAAATACAGATTGATCCTTTTTGCTTCCGCAGTATTTATTTTTTCAACTGCTTTTAAATCCGATAAGCCTGCCTATCAGTTTTACAAATCAAATGGAAAGAAAACAAAATATGGCAAAGTATTGAAAGTGGCACGTAATGCCGATATTATACTTTTCGGAGAGATGCACAACAACCCGATCTGTCACTGGCTTCAACTGGAGTTGATCCGGGATGTTTTTACGGAAAATGACAGCAACAATATCATACTGGGTGCAGAAATGTTCGAAGCAGATGATCAGTTGATCCTGGACGAATATTTGTCAGGTGTCATCAAGGAAAGAAATTTTGAGAAGGAAGCCAAAATCTGGCCCAATTATAAAACCGATTACAAACCCATCATCGATTTCGCCAAAGCAAATAAAATAGATTTCATCGCCACCAATATTCCCCGGCGTTATGCTTCTGTTGTCCATACAGGTGGCTTTGAAGCCCTCGACAGCCTTTCGCAAAAGGCAAAATCCTATATCGCCCCACTGCCGGTTCTCTATGATCCGGAATTAGAAGGTTACAAAAGCATGTTGGATATGATGGGCGGAATGGGACATGCCAGCGACAAGCTGCCAAAAGCACAAGCAATCAAGGATGCTACCATGTCTTATTTCATCCTGGAAAACTGGGAAAGTGGCAAGATCTTCATTCATTTCAATGGCACTTATCATTCCAAGAACTTTGAAGGAATTGTGTGGTATTTAAAAAAAGCGAATCCCGATTTAAACATTCTGACCATCAACAGTGTTGAGCAGGCCCAAATCGATAGCCTGCAAAGCGAACATGAAAATACCGCGGATTTTATCCTGGCAATCCCAGTAGAAATGACCAAAACCTATTGATCCTGTTTTAGCGAAAGGTAAAAAGTGCATTGGCCAGGAAATTCCAGATGGTGACCACCGCAATGGCAAATAACTTGGCAAGGTAAAAATTGATCCTGAATTTCTTGAGGATCAGCCAGAGAATAAAATTATTGATCCCCAGGCCGATCAGGGAGATGATCAGGAATTCGGTATACTCTACCGCAATATCGGGATTGGTGCTTTTAAAAGTCCAGATCCTGTTAAGAACATAATTTGAAGTTGCGGCCATGGTGAAGCCAATGGAATTGGAAATAAATTTCTGGATTTTCAGCCATTCCTTGCAGACAAAAGTAAATCCATAATCAACAAAAAGGCCTGAGAAGCCTACCAGGCCAAATTTTAAAAATTTATAAAAGAATTCTTCTGTCAGTATTTCTGTCATTACAAGCGATTGATGAAATTACCTTATAATTGCAGGATCAGCACTTTCTTTTTACCATCACGCATCACATCCACCGTAACCACTTGCCCCGCTTCAAGCTTTTTCAAACGGTTCATGTAATCATAAATATTGCCAACACTTTTCCCGTTGATGGCCACAATTACATCCCCTTTTTTCATGCCGGCAATATCTGCAGGCTTGCCTTTGGTAACACCGCCAACACCCAGTCCGTCGTTTGAATCTGAAGTAAAATCCGGCATAATGCCGAAAGTTACCTTCAGCTTATTCCTGTAGCCTACTTTCCTTTTGGGACCGGCTTCCTGGAAGCTTAGTGGTTTTTCCATGTTTAACAGATGATGAATCAATGCATATGAAAAATCTGATACAACTTTTTGTCCCGGGAAATTCAGAAGCTCATAATCATCGCGAGGTGTGTGATAATCTTCATGCGCCCCCGTGCTGATAAAAAAGACGGGTATGTTCTCAGCATAAAATGCAGCATGATCCGAAGGGCCGTAACCCTCGGGTGAATAAGAAAGGCTTAATTCAAATTCCTCTTTCAGTTGATCCAGCATGGCTTCTGATTCTTTTGCAGTACCGGTTCCGGACACTGAAAGGGATCTTTCATCCATGTCAAACCTCCCGATCATGTCGAAATTAACCATGGCATCCACTTTCTTCAGATCTATGAGGGGATGAGCAGTAAAGTATTTTGATCCTATCAGGCCCATTTCCTCGGCGCCAAATGCAATTACCACCAGGCTTCTTTTCAGGTTTCCTGCAAAAGAGAACTTTTCAGCCATTTCAATAATTCCACTCACTCCGGAAGCATTATCATCAGCTCCATTGTGAATGGCGATCGTATCCAGCATGCGAGATCCGGAGCCCTGCCCTCCCATGCCCAGATGATCGTAATGTGCTCCGATAAGGATGTACCGCTTTTCCAAAACGGGATCACTTCCCGGAAGCATGGCTACCACATTCCGATCTTTTACTTTATTCAGAATCAGATCAGTGGTGGCATGAACAGCGGTATTCAATGCCAATGAATGAGGCTTCACATCTTCATTGATGCTTTTCTCAAGGATTGCGATATTCTCGCCTGATTCTGACAACAGTAAATTTGCAACTTCACGTTTGATATTGATTACCGGCAATCCCGCATTGCCCTGCGTTTTATCATAATACAGATTGATTAGTTTGTCCTCTTCATCGAATGCAGGTCCTGCAACAACCAGCACACCGGCAGCCCCCTGATCTTTGGCAGTCAACACCTTGTTTCGAATTCCGGAGAAATTGATAAATCTGCTTTCATCCTGATCCGCCTCGGGATCTCCTTTCAGTATCAAAACCCATTTACCTTTTACATCAATGTCTTTGTAATCATTCCATTCAAGATCTTCCTGATTGATGTTAAAACCATATCCTGCAAACACAACTTCCGCCTCCACGCTTTCATTCCTGCTAAAGGGATATGGCATAAAATCCTTTTCAAACTCAAAACTTCTGTTCCCGGAAGAAAGAGCATTGTTTTTGCCTGCCTTTACATCAATCACCAGGTCATAGGTTTGAAAGCCCTGATCGCCCAATAACTCCAGGCCTGCATTCTCAAACTGATCCCTGATATAAGATGCAGCCTGCTCCGAGAATTCGGTGCCAGCTTTTCTTCCCTGCAAATCATCCGATGCAAGATATACAACATGATCTTTCAATTCAACCGCAGTGATTTCAGGCGCCCTCTGATTTTGCGCATAAATGCTTGTTGAACAGAGAATCAGAATAAAGAGTGATAATATATAATTTTTCATACACGGCTATTTTAAATTAAGCCACGAAATTATCAAAAAAAATCCAGATGTCGTTAGCTTAATAGGGAGTATTGCTGAGCTTTTCCGAGACCTCCCAGAGTTTTTTTCTCATTTCCAGATCGTAGGAATACCGGGAAGACCTCTTGATTTTTTTTTGTACGAAATACTTGCCTGAAATATTCTCAAGTTCCGGTGCAGTAGCCAGGTAAATAGAAGTGCTTGCCCCTTCTTCTGTTGCATTACCATTGATGCTGAATGCCTGGTGAAGCAATTTTGTATTGATCACACCCGGATGAAGGCAATTGGATGTAATGGGAGTATTCTTCAGTTTCTCGTGTAGTTCGTAACAAAATAAAACATTGCAGAGCTTTGACTGTGCATAAGCATCGTAAGCATTGTATTCTGCCCTGTGCTGAAGTTGCTTAAAGTCTAAGGATGTACTACTTTCGTGGGCTGCAGAAGCAACGGTAATGATCCTGCCCTTGTAGGATCGTTTGACAAGCTGAAGCAACTTCAGGCTCAGCATAAATGTTGCAAGGTGATTCACGGCAAAAGTCATTTCGTAACCATCCTCCGAAAGTTCATAATTGTTCATATAAATACCAGCATTGTTGATCAACACATCAAGATAATCGTACTTTCCATATAGCTCATCAACCATTTTTCTGACCTGGTCCAGGGATTTAAAGTCAGCCGTCAAACCGTCAACCAAACCATTGTCTACTTTTTTGGAAATCTCCTGGGTGGTTTGCCTTACCTTTTCCGGATCTCTTCCATGAATGATCACTTCCTGACCGCTCAGGGCAAGTTCCAATGCTGTTTGCTTCCCGATGCCATCGGTTGAACCGCTGATTAATATTCTTTTATGTATCATGCAGTGAGGTATGTATTATCCAATCATCATTTCTAAAGATATGGAATAATTCTCAAATAAAAAACCTCTTCCCGTGAAGGAAGAGGTTTTTCGCCTATCTGGTTGATTAAATAATTATTCAACGATCATTTTCTTGCTTACAGTGTTTTCACCGGCTTTAACCGTGTAGAAATAAACACCTCTTTCAAGGTTTTCCGCACTGATATCAAAGCTGTGTGTACCGGCTTCTACCTGTCCTTTGTTGAGTTCCATTACTTTCTGACCGATCAGGTTCACAACTTCAAGACTGAGGCTGGAAGCATCTTCCAGATTTACATCAATCCTGGTAGTTGTACTGAAGGGGTTGGGATAATTTTGCTCAACACTTGCAATGAGTGATTCCTGTCCTTCCTCAACACCAAGCCAGTAGTTGGGGAATGTCAGTGTCCATCCATCGATATACCAGAAAGTAACTTCTGCTGCCGGATCGTTGGGGTCAGCTTCTTCGTATACCAGTGGTATGGTAAATTCGATTTCTGTATCCTCATTGATATATTCTTCGAATACATAGTGTGACTGGCTTCCCCAGTATGCTGTCCACATGGCCTGGGTAAAAGAAGTTACGTTATATACCTCACTCCAGTTATTTTCAGCAGCGTGCATGTCATAAGACACCATGTAGATATCAGGGCTTACATTTTCCTCAATACCTTCCTGGTCTGTATCAATCCATGAGAAGAATACAAAGCGGCCGTCCATATCGGTAGCAACATAAGGCCTGTTGTACATGGGAATACCGCCCATATCACCGTCGAAAGTACGGTTCATGTAGAGCAGTTTGGCATCCCATTCTTCTGTATCCCTGTTATACCATACATGGAAAGTACCCATCACATCAGGATTCGGGTACCAGCCATCATCGGAACCGGGAGTAATCAATCCGGTGAGATGTACATTGCCCAGATAATCTACGGCCATACCTGTATGGTATCCCATGTTGTAGGCAACACTCTCACGATCCCATGCACCGGCACCAAAGATAGCATCCAGGATTTCATCCGGGAGATAGTATTTGATTTCTTCAATACCGTCGGGTCCACCAAATTGACAATGGATGGGTTCATCCGACCAGGTTTCACCACCATCGGTTGTTTCATAAAGTATGGGATGATAATTGGTGAAAGGCACAGGGTCGCTGGCCGACTCACTCATCACACAGAGATAACCAATCTGTCCGGAAGGATCAAAAGCGATCTTGGAATCGTTTATCCCTTCACCTTCATCCAGGACGTCCATGGTCTCCCATGTCCAGTTGACATTATCGCTGGCTTCTTCGTATTCTCCTTTGTAGAAAATATATTCTCCCTGATAGGTGTCAGTGGGTACATCATAATTCACGTCTGCCATCCAGGCCACGCCTGTTTGTGTGGTTGTGAAGGCATCCGGAATCAAACGGTAAGGAGGCACCTCATTGTCGATATTCTGTGTTGGACTGGGCGGATCCACTGTGGTCAAGGGATTATGTCCGTAACCGTAGCCTCCCCATGCGTCGTTTGTGTTCGAGAGCAATGCATTGAAAAATACAAAATATGCTGCATTCGGGTCTGTATTGCCCATAGGATTTAGGATGGCACCCTGTGGATAACGGCCTGCATCATCCGGATACTGGCTGCCGGGACCTGTGGGTTCATAAACATGAATATCGTTTGTCCAGGTTCCATCAGCACCACCTTCCCATGATACGTCATAAGCAGTACGGCTGTTACCATATGAGGTTGGTGGATCTGCAACCATCCTGTGAGCAAAGGTAACCGAATTAATGTGATCGTCTGCCCAGAGGTAAGTCCTGGGATCACTGTAAAAACCATAGGCATTTCCCGATGAACCAATGTTGACGAAGGTAAGCGCTCTTCCATTTACATTGTACACCTGGCTTGGATTGTGCTTTTTGGCCGCTGTGATCGGGCTGCTCTTTTCTACTACATTCTCAATGATCTGTGTTTTCGGAGCATCCGCACTCATCGGTTCGATTTTGACGCTCTGCGCATACGTCATGCTTCCGATGCACAGTGCAATGCCAATTAGTAAAAGTTTTTTCATAATCATACAAAGTTTTAATTAATACTAGTGTTTTCTTAACAACACAAATATAATAAAATATTTTGATTGATTTTACAATAAAACTTCATCAATTCTGCTGCGGATGCCAATCAATCTCCAGCTCTGCTCCGCGACCGCTGATTCCAAAATACTTTCTTACCAGGAGTGCTCATGTACGCAATTCCCTTAAATACAATTGGATTGTATTTTCAAGACCGTAGTAAAGCGCATCGCTGATCAACGCATGACCAATGGAAACTTCCAGCAGGCCCGGGATGTTTTGTGCAAAATATTTTAAATTTTCCAGGTTAAGATCATGACCAGCATTCAATCCCAGTCCTACACTATTGGCAACTGCTGCAGCCTGAATAAAAGGAGCGATAGCCTTTCCCCGGTTTTTAGAAAAATTGTCGGCATAAGATTCTGTATACAGCTCAACCCTGTCTGTTCCGGTTTCTGCAGCATTTTCAATCATGCTGGCATCGGTTTCAATAAAGATGGAGGTGCGTATGCCTGCTTTCTGAAATGCTCCAACAACTTCTTTCAGGAAACCAGCATGCTTGATGGTATCCCAGCCGGCATTCGACGTGAGGGCACCGGGAGGATCCGGAACCAGGGTTACCTGGGCCGGCTTCACTTCCAGTATCAGGTCTATGAATTTCTTGTTCGGATATCCTTCTATATTGAATTCGACATCGATTTCTGGCTTGATGGCCCTGACATCTGAATATTTAATGTGTCTTTCATCAGGTCTGGGATGCACGGTGATTCCCTGCGCTCCATAACGTTCGCAATCGATTGCAGCTTTCAATACATCCGGGATATTGCCCCCACGGGCGTTGCGTATGGTGGCGATCTTGTTGATGTTGACACTTAGTTTTGTTGTTGACATGTGATTCTGATTGATTGATGTATTGGTATATTGGTTTATTAACTTGCTGTGCGGTTTGAGTTTGTAAGTCATTGGCTGTCAGTCTGAACGACCTGCCTGCAGGCAGGCAGAAAATCGAAAACTGGGCCATCACACTTCGACTCCGCTTCTCAGTGTGACCCTGACTATTCATAATTTAAACTCAAAACTCAAAATTCATAACTCCTTAAGGCAAAGCTACGAATTTCCTAATTTTGCATAGAATGTAAATACAGAAAAAGAAATGCGTGTTGTAATTCAAAAGGTTTCCGAAGCATCGGTAGAAATTGACGGCAGGATAAACAGCGGTATCCACCAGGGTTTGCTGGTTTTGCTGGGCATTGAAGACAGCGATACCCATGAAGACATCGATTGGTTGTGTGGAAAAATTTCCAGGCTGCGCATCTTTGATGACGAAAACGGCGTCATGAACCTCAGTGTGAAGGATGTTGAGGGAGAGATGCTGGTTGTTAGCCAGTTTACCCTTCATGCCAGCACCAGGAAAGGCAACCGGCCTTCCTATATTAAAGCGGCAAAACCTGATTTTGCTGTTCCCATGTATGAAAAATTCGTCGGGCAGCTTGAGAAGGAATTGGGCAAAGAAGTTCAAACCGGGGAGTTTGGAGCCATGATGAAAATCAGATTGGTGAATGAGGGGCCTGTTACCATCATCATCGACAGTAAAAAGAAGGAATAGATATTGCAAAAGCATTCCCAAAATAAAAACTATGAAGAAAGCGTTTGCCGTTATTTTCGACATGGATGGAACCCTGCTCGATAATGCTGAATACCACAAAAAAGCCTGGATCAAATTTCTTGAAAAACATGGGATTGAAATAACCGCAGAGGAATATCATAAAAAACTTTTTGGCAGGACAAGCAAGGAGATCATGAGCATTGTTTTCGACCGTGATCTGTCGGATGAAGAAAAAACGAAGTTTACGGAAGAAAAGGAAAAAACCTACCGGGATCATTTCGGTGATATGCTGAGCCCACAACAGGGATTGTTGGATCTTCTGCACGAACTCAAAGAGAATGAGATCAAACTGGCAGTTGCCACTTCGGCCACGGAGGCAAATTTGAAATTCACACTGGAACAACTTGCAATCGAGGATTTTTTCCTTACAACAACAAACTCTTCCGAAATTTCCCGGAGCAAGCCGCATCCCGAGATATTCCTGAAAACTGCGGCAGACTTAGGAGTTGAAGCTGAAAGGTGTCTGGTATTCGAAGATTCGCCCCCGGGAGTTGAAGCAGCTCATAAAGCCGGGATGAGGGTTATCGTGGTCAATCCTTCCGAAAAGGAAAAGATCATCCAATATACAGATCATATTTTCGAAGATTTCAACCCACTAAATTATAGTAGGATAGTCAGTATTATGAATCAATAACTAAAGTGGAGATCGCTCCAAACTCCCAATTAGGCAGAAAAGCTTTTCACGGGATATGCACCCCATCATTAAAGAAAGTTAAATATCAAAGTTTGTTTGAGATCAGGATGCAGACTCCTGACTACGGGGCATGTTTTTGCCGTATTCTCAATGATTTTCTTTTCTTTATGAGAAGTAGCATCCATAATAAAGATTTTAACAAAGTTAAGAAAATTGTGAACCGGATACGGGGTTCTGTATCCTTGATGCTGGATGCCTGATACCGGATAGGGCTTGCATCCAGGATCAAGGATCAAGGATCAAGAATTAAGGATCAATTATCATCTTATCATTAGTGTCCGGGTAATTTATGGAGATCCCTCGCCTTCGCTCGGCATGACTGGTAATTTGGGATATCTGAAGGGAGAGGGGATACACTGGCGGCAAAGCCGCCAGTGTATCCCCTCTCCCTTCCCAAATACTTGAAAAACTGTCACTCCGAGCGAAAGCGAGGAGTCTCTGGGCTTTTACCCGGACAGTAGTGTCATCTTATATTAAAACTTCGGCAGCATGTTAACACCCAATATCCGCCTTCGCTAAAGCTGCGGCGGATAATAAAAAAGCCCCCCGGATCTCTCCGAAAGGGCCTTCACCAAACCAAATTAACAAGATGAAAATATTTATCTTTTATCAGGATGTGATTTTGAACAGCAAGTTGTTTTTTTGTCTTTGCAGTCAGACTTTGTTTTGCAATCTCCTTTTTTGGGAGCACAATCTTTGCTTGCTGTTTTACAATCCTTGCTTGCTTCCTTCTTCTTTTCAGATTTCTTGGCATCTTTCTTATCTTTGCCATCCGGCTCCTTGTCGAAGCTTACTACTTCGATATCACTCTGTGCTGCTACAACCGTGTTTACACTTGCTACTCCAAAAAGTAAGAATGCTGCGAGGCTGATTCCAAAAATTAGTTTTTTCATGTTTTTGTGTTTTGAATGTTTTTAAATGCTTAGCTTCAGCAAATATAGATCGTAATAAAGGCATATGCTGTTAATCGCTTGTTAAAATCTGTTAAGGATATGTTAATGAAATTTCCAGGTTCTGTTTAAATTGTAATTTTGAAGTGTGAAAAAAAGGCATATAAATCTGATAATCACTATTACTACAATCTCATTGCTGGGCATCGTTTTTACACAGCTTTACTGGGTAAAGAAAGCAGTTGACCTGAAGGATGAGCAGTTCAATGCAAGTGTGCGCATGGCCCTGAAAAGCGTTGCCAATCAATTACTCGATTATCACAACGACAGTACCATCCGCCAGATCCAGGAATTCGGACCGGAATGCATCATCGAAAAAACAAATATCCGCGACCTCATCAATTTTTCATTTCTGGATTCGCTGATGCAGGAAGAAATGGGATGCATGAAGATAAATCGCGACTATGAGTACGCTGTGATCAATTACCTGAACGACCGTTTTGTTATGGGAAAATATGCTGAATACGAACCGGAATTGCTCAGGAGCAAACACAAGGTTTCTCTGAAAGCCCTTTACAGACCAGGAGAATACTGGCTGGTAGTTTATTTCCCTTACCAGAAAAGTATGATCTTAAGCCAGATGATCGTATGGGTGATCCTTTCTGCCCTGTTCCTTGTCGTGGTAATCTTTACTTTCAGCTTCACCATATATTCTTTTATCAGGCAGAAAAAACTCTCGGAGATGAAATCCGACTTTGTGAACAACATGACCCATGAATTCAAAACCCCCATATCAACCATTTCGCTGGCCAGCGAAATGTTACTGAAACCCTTTGTTTTCAAGTCCTCAGAAAAAACAAAAAAATATGCCCATGTTATTTTCGATGAAAACACCCGTTTGCAGAACCAGGTCGAAAGAGTGCTTCAGATTGCGATTCTGGACAAGGGTGAAGCAAAGATCAGGAAAAAAGAACTGGACATTCACAAGGTTATTTCAAAAATTGTTGCTAATTTTAATCTCGTGGTATCAAAACGGGGAGGTAAGGTTTTGTTTAAACCCAATGCTAAAGACCATATCATCGTTGCAGACAAGGTACATTTCTCCAGTATTATTGCCAATCTCATTGACAATGCCAATAAATACACTCCCGAAAATCCCAAAATAATCATTAGCACCGAGGATTTCAGGGATGGTGTAAAAATATTTGTTGAAGACAATGGCATTGGCATCAGCCCTGAGAATCAAAAGCAGGTCTTTAAAAAATTATACCGGGTACCAACCGGTAATTTGCATGATGTAAAAGGTTTTGGATTGGGGTTATATTATGTAAAAACCATGGTCGAAGCCCACGAAGGATCAATTAAAATTCACAGTGAGCTGGGCAAGGGAAGCCGTTTTGAGTTATTTTTGCCAAGAAGCAATAAAAAGAATATAACCCATGAAGAATAACAAGATTAGAATATTGCTCGTTGAAGACGATCCAAACCTCAGCATGGTTCTTCAGGATTATTTGGAAATGATGGATTATGAAATCTTACTCGCAGTGGACGGAGCAGAGGGGTACCGGGCCTTTAAAACCAAGAACATCGATCTTTGCATCCTGGATGTGATGATGCCCAAAAAGGACGGTTTCACGCTTGCAGAAGAGATCAGGAAATCAAACAACCAGATCCCGATCATTTTTCTTACTGCCAAATCATTGAAAGAAGACCGCATCAAAGGATTCCAGTCGGGTGCTGATGACTATATCACAAAACCCTTCAGTACAGAAGAGTTGAGCCTGCGAATCAAAGCAATCCTAAAAAGGACACAGGCAAACCTTCTGGATAATATTGGTGATGAGAACGAAGTTTACGACATCGGGGATTACAGTTTTGATTACAGGAACATGTCCCTGCAAATCGGGGATCAAAACAGGACACTGACCAGGAAAGAAGCCGGCTTGCTAAAATTACTGTGTTTGCATAAAAACAACCTCCTGCAAAGAGAATTGGCACTCAAAACAATCTGGGGTGAGAACGATTATTTTATCGGGCGCAGCATGGATGTATTCATTGCCAAACTACGCAAATACCTCAAAGAAGATCCGCGAATCTCAATTACCAACGTGCATGGCATGGGTTTTAAACTAGAAATTAAGAAATCCTAAAATTTAAAATTCAATCCAAAACTGGGCATCAGGGGCAACTGGTAAACTTCCTTGTTGGTGTAGCGGTCGACATAAAATATGTTGGACCGGTTGTAAACGTTTGTAATACTGAAATTGGCCTCAAGTTGCGAACGGGCTCCGATCAGGAAAGTCTTCTTGACTGAAAAATCAAGCCTGTGATAGGTTGGCAAACGGCCTTTGTTCAGTTCACCATAAATCACACCCAACTCCCCGTTTTCGGAAAGAAAATCCGAATTGATTCCTTCATCAAACTGAAGCATTTCATAATAACCTGCTGTTTTTGTGAAGGGGAAGCCCGTTCCGAAATTCCATCTCAGGTTCAATTCCCAGTCGTATTTTTCTCCCAGTATCAGTGAGCCCAGCAGGTTTACATTATGCCTTCTGTCGTAATGCGGATAATACTGAACCAAATCGCCTTCCAGGTTTTCATAATACCGGTTTACAAAGGCAAAGGAATAAACTGCCCAGAGTCTGTAACGGTTTTTTTCATAGCTGAAAGTAAAATCAATACCTTCGGCATCTCCCTGCTCAATGATAAAATCCTTTTTGAGCAAATCCGGCTCATCTGGATGCGTATTCTCTTCAAATATCTTGTTCCTGTTGAGGTTGGTGAGTTGTGAGAAGTTCTTGAAATATCCCTCCAGGTTGATGGTGGCATTGGAAAATATATCATACTCAAATCCCAGGATGATGTGTTCTGATTTTTGCAGCTTGTGCGTAACCTCCTCCCCGTCAAATTTTTTGGGCAAATTGTCGGGTCCTGACAGAAAGCCGTAAAACAGGTTCACCACATCCCGGTCGGAGCGTGCGCTGATCAGGTTCTGGGAGTACAAGCCTCCAGCGAATTTCAGGCGAAAACGATCACTTGCATTATACTTCATGGCAAACCTGGGTTCGGGTGAAACATTCGAGAGACTGGCATACCACTGCAACCTGAAACTGGGCTCAAGAATGAGTTTGCCGCTATTGTATTTGTATTTAACAAAAGCTCCCAGTTCGGTGGTATTCTCGACCTGCTCAACCGTTACATTATTGTTGCTGGTAAAGTTATAATCAGTCTTAAAGCCAAGCAATTCAATCCCGTATTTGATTTCATTCTTGCCGATGAAGTACGTAAAACCAAGATCCATATTAAAGCCATTGATCCGGCTTGTGCGGGGTTTGGAAGTTGCATCCGAAAGTGTCATCTCATAATTGGAGTAAGCCACACTTCCTTCCAGCAAAACAGGTGAACGGCCCGGAATAATAATAATGTTGGCACCACCACCTGTTGCATTCCAGGCAAAATCAAGCGAATTATAATCATTCACCTGGTCATCAAAGTTAAACCCGAATAAATTCACTTTGCTGCCATTGTTGGCATTGATGGATACCTTGCCGTAAATATCGGTATAGTTAAAGGGCAATCCTGTACTATCGACATCTTTGTAAAAGATTTCAGAGCTTTGTTCCAGGTATGAATTTTTAAATGAAAGTATAAAAGAAGAACTGCTCACTTCCCCTTCCTCCTGTTTTTTAATGGGTCCTTCAAGCATCACATTGGCACCAAAGGTGCTGGCACCGATCCTGCCAGAGAGGTGTTTTTTGTTACCATCCCGGGTACTCAGGTCCATAACAGAGGAAATCCTGCCTCCGTATTCGGCACCAAATCCTCCCGTATGCACTTCCACATTTCTGAGGATCTCTGTGTCGAAAACAGAAAACAATCCGATGGAGTGAAAGGGATTATAAATCACCATTCCATCCAGCAGCACTTTATTCTGTATCGGAGAACCTCCACGTATGTAAAGTTGTCCACCCTGATCTCCTGTAAAGATCACACCCGGGAGTACTTGCAGGTACTGCGCCAGGTCGGCCTGACCACCAACGGAAGGGATCTGTCCTATTTCTTTGGGGGTAATCTTAATCACCGATGTGCGTGTTTCTGTCCGCATCTCCTGCTTGTCAGCGGTGATGTCGACCATTTCCAGGGTATATGATGCCTTGCTCAGGAAAAGGTTTTTATCGATGATCTGATCTTCCTGCACCACAACCGGTAAGCGAAGTGTATCATAGCCAAGATTGGTAACACGAATGGTATAGTTCCCGGTGGGTATTTTTGTGATCACATAATAACCGTTTACATCTGTTGCTGATCCAAAGGAAGTATTTTCAAGCACAACATTGGTAAAAATCACGGGTTCACCGGTTTCTTTTTCGTAAACAAAACCACGCAATGAGCCGGTCTGGGCAGTGATATAATTTGCTGCAAGCAAAAAGAAAATAAGCAGCGATGTGAATTTTCTTAATCGGAAGATCATTTGAGTTTTTTTGAATCAATAATTTTGCAAATGTATAGAATAAATTTTTCCCAATTATCTTTTTACAAAGCAGATGCGGTGTAAATCATTTGCAAAATATGAAATGTATTAACAGCAGTGAGGATTTTTTTGACAATCGGTTCTTTTCGATCAGTTAACGGTAATATGACGGTTACAAGTTACTTTTTCCCATGAATGCGGGCGGCTTTGTCAAGCAGGTCTATTTCTTCTTCCTTCATATTTTCAGGAATATCGATGCTGATTTTAACATAGAGGTCCCCTTTGATCCTGTTGTCAGAATACTGAGGCAGTCCTTTTCCCTTTAACCTGAATGTTTTTCCACCTCTTGTGTTCTTTGGAATTTTGATGCTTACGTTTCCATCGAGGGTTTTGATATCAATTTTTCCTCCGAAAAGTGCATCATAAAAACTGACCGGCTGATTGATATAAAGATCATTGCCCTTGCGCTGAAGATCCGTCATGTTTTTGATATTCACCTTCAGATAAATATTCCCGGCCGGACCGCCATGGGCCCCTTGTCCCCCTTTTCCTTTCAAGCGCAATACCTGCCCGTCTTTCACACCGGGTTTGATGTTGATTCTGATCTTTTTCCCTTCGATGTTCAGCATGCGGGAAGTACCTTTCAAAACTTCATGCATACTTACATCCAGCATGGCTTCATAATCTCTTCCGGCCGAAGCACGGCTCCTCTGGTAATGTTGTTGACCTGGTCTTTCCTGTCCGAATCCACCGAAAAACCTTTCAAAGAAATCGGAGAAGCCACCTCCACCACCGAAGAAATCTTCAAATCCGAAACCACCTGCCTGTCCGGTTCCACGCTGCCGGCCACCATAGTTCCTGTAATTAAATCCACCACCCTGGCCGAAGCCATTCCAGGCACCGGCATCAGCACCAGCCCTTTCATACTGTTTCCAGTTGGCGCCCAGTTCATCATAACGTTTTCGCTTTTCAGGGTCCTTCAGTACCTCGTAAGCCTCGGCAACTTCTTTGAACCTTTCTTCAGCCTTCTTGTTGTTGGGATTTCGATCGGGGTGGTATTTCAGTGCCAGCTTCCGGTAAGCCTTCTTAATTTCCTCCTGAGAGGCCTTCTTCGATACACCCAATGATTTGTAATAATCTTTATATTCCATACCGGGGATTTGCTTTACAAAATATATACCATGCGGTTCGGGAGGCAGATTTGTCAGTCATTATCAGTACTTGCTGATCCTGAAATCAGCAATGGCAGCATTCAGGTTGATAATAAGCTTGTTCTCGGCCTCTTGGTAATTTTTTGTCCTGTAATTTCCATCCTCTGTTTCATCAAAACCTTTGAAAGACCTGCTGGAAAGGAAAGTTTCCACATCAATGTAACAACCCATATTTTCAGGGATCTTAATATTGATGCTGGAAGCAGCAGCCTCAATGTTCATTTTTACTTCTTCGTATTGCTCACCGATGATGATTTCAACAGAGGAAGCTCCGCCATCGATCTCAAAATTCCTAACCTTAAAAGGTCTGAGATCCATCTTGATATCTGCTGCTCCCGCACCTACTTCGATTTCCCAAACAGGATTTTCGTTAAGCTTAAGCCTTGTTTTATTTTTGAAACCTGAACCGCGGAAAATGTTCTTTTCCAAATCAAGCTCGAGGTATCTTTTATTTCCCCTTGTACGACTGATTATTTTGTAGGGCCCAAGATTTCCTTCTTTACTAAACTCCATCAGTTCCGCTGTGCTTTCTTTCAGTTCAAAATCACCAATGGCAGCCTCCAGCTTTATGCTGGCTTCCTGTATACTCTCATCAAAAGGTTCGAAGAATTCCTGGTATTTGGAATCCTTTTCGGTGATCCTTTCCTGGTCTTCGGCTTCTGCTGGCTCATCATTTTCATCATCATGCCTGAACTCCCAACCGTAGTGATCGCCCCTGTCTCTATAATGCCAGTTGTCCCAACGATATTCTCCTGAACTTCTGGAGATAATCAGTACAGTGATCAGAATGACCACAAAAGACAGAATGATCTTAATAATATTTTTCATGGGTAAAACTGCAATACCCCAGAGCACCAGCAAAAGTGGCCATAGCTCCCAGAAAATACGCCAGTCGAAAAAGACCAGGTCGAGGTTTTTCAATATGAATAAAATGCCCAGAAGGATCAGGACCAAACCCCAGAAAAGATTGCTGAATTTCATTTTAATGCTTTTTTGTTATTTGTTATCACTTTGTTGATCTTCCTGCCGGCTTTCAGTCTGTTCGTTTTCAGTCCCTGAATAACCTTTGTCTTTTTTGCTTGTATAACTGATCCTGATCAGGGCAATCCCGGCCACCAGCAAAATGATTGGCCAGAGATCTTCAAAATCAATGCGCGGCACAAAACGGTCGACCAGAAAAATCACGCCTACCGCGATCAGAGCCAAACCGGCAATAAGACTGCCGTCTTGTTTTTTCGGGAAAACTGTTGAGTTTTTATCCCGATCCCAGGCAGTTGTATTTTGTTTTGCTTTCGCACCATCTTTTTGATCCTGCTGCATATTATGATATGAATAGGCCGGTTCTATCGGAACGGCGATCCAAAGGATAATATAGATCAAAACACCCCCACCCCCGAATATCGCCAGCAATACAAACAGGATGCGAATTATGGTGGGATCGGTATTCAGGTAATTGGCAATGCCACCTGCAATACCACCAATCACAGAGTCGGTGCGACTTCTGTATAAACCTCGTCTTTCTTCCATAAACTCAAGATTTGATTTCTAACAAAGATAAGATAAAAACACCTTAAATAATAAAAGTTGAAAAAGTGTATTGTCAATCCAGGAATTTATCCCGCAGTGCCGGACCCGCCTGCAATTCACAATGATTTCTTTTGCCGAATACACGGTATCGCAATCGGGCCACCAGGTCATAAAGATTATCATTGAGTGCTTTTGGCAATACCCTGAAAACAAGCAATATTTTGTAGAGGCCTCCCAGCCTGGAAGCAATCTCAAAAACTGCTTTACTTTTTAGGAATACCCTGCCTTCGTCGTAAAGAACGACTGTATCCATATTCCTTGGAACTTTTTCCCGCTTTGCCAGTTCATGATAGGTTTCTCCCTGGATGGAAGAAAATCTGAAAATGTTCCTTTTATCCGCCTTTAAGACTTTCCTGAGCAGTCCGTTACAAAGATTGCAATAACCATCAATAAAAATAACTGCTTTATCCATTTTTCCCATGCACTAACCTAAACAATTTCTCTCTGAAATTGTTGTAAATAAACCCTTTTCAGTATTTAGATAAAAATACAAATAACACAATTTTAACAGATGAATATATCTTGATATGTTAAATCTTTGTACTTTTATGCTCCCAAAAAAAATTAACATAGAAAATTTTTCACATGGAAGGACAAAAAATAATAAAAAAAGAAGGAAAGCTCTTGGTACCGGATCAACCCATGATTCCTTTTATTGAAGGTGACGGAACAGGTCCGGATATATGGCGGGCATCCAGGCGCGTGTTTGATGCAGCCGTCGAAAAGGCATACAATGGCAAGCGAAAGATTCACTGGCTGGAAACGCTGGCCGGAGAAAATGCCTTTAACAAAACAGGTGAATGGCTGCCGGCCAAAACACTGGATACTTTCCGGGAATATCTGGTTGGAATCAAAGGACCACTGACTACACCGGTGGGCGGTGGGATCAGATCCCTGAATGTGGCCTTGAGGCAAAACCTCGATCTTTATGTTTGCCTGCGTCCCGTCAAGTATATCACGGGTACGCCTTCACCGGTCAAAAAACCAGAAAATGTTGATATGGTAATCTTTCGTGAAAACACAGAAGATATTTATGCAGGGATTGAATGGAAGAAAGGCTCGGATGGTGTCAGGAAAATGATTGACTTTCTTGAAAATGAAATGGATGTCAGAAAAATCCGTTTCCCGGAAACTTCGGGTATCGGAATCAAACCCATTTCGGAGGAAGGCTCCAAAAGACTTGTAAGGGCGGCTATTAACTACGCACTCCTGGAAAAAAGGAAGTCGGTAACCCTTGTACACAAAGGAAATATCATGAAGTTTACCGAAGGTGCATTCAAAAACTGGGGATACGAACTGGCCAAAGAAGAATTCAGGTCAGAAGTTATTACCGAACGCGAAAGCTGGATCATCGACAACAAAGACCGCAATCCCGGCCTGAGCACGGAAGAGAATGCCGGAAAAATTGAACCGGGTTATCATATGATGACGCAATCGCAGAAACAAGACATCAATACAGAAGTTGAGGAAGCGCTGAAACTGATGTCCACGCATGGCAAAGGACAGTGGAAAGAAAAACTCCTGATCAAAGATGCTATTGCGGATATTGCCTTGCAACAAGTACTGACCAGGGCCAGCGAATTTGATGTGATCGCTACCATGAACCTGAACGGGGATTATCTTTCAGATGCCCTTGCAGCACAGATCGGTGGAATCGGAACAGCACCGGGGGCCAACATCAACTATGAGAGCGGTCACGCCATTTTTGAGGCCACCCATGGAACAGCGCCCAAATATGCAGGGCTCGACAAGGTGAATCCAAGTTCAGTCATCCTTTCAGGAAGCATGATGTTTAAATACATGGGGTGGCAGGAAGCCCACGATATGATCTGGGATGGGATAGAAAAAACCATCGCCCGCAAAAAAGTTACCTACGATTACCACAGGTTGATGGAAGATGCAGAATTGCTGAAGTGCTCCGAATTTGCATCAGCCATCATAGAAAATATGTAAATTTTTTTATATCTTTAAAGGAATCTTATTGAAATATCTATTAAATCAAATACATGGCAAGTTTAAAAGAAACGCTCTACGAAAAAATTCAGGAACAAAGAAAAAGGACTGATAAGCTCAACGCCAAATACAAGGATGTTGTCGTTGACCAGGTAACCATTGGAAAAATACTCGGCGGCATGCGGGGTTTGAAATGCCTGGTAACAGACATCTCTTATCTTGATCCCAATGAGGGTATCCGCTACAGGGGATATACCCTGAAGGAAGTCTTTGAAAAACTTCCCAAACCCAAAAACGCTGAAATCCCTTATGTGGAAGGATTGTTTTATCTTTTGCTAACCGGTGACATGCCAACCGAAAACCAGGTGGCCGATCTGGTTGATGAATTTTCGAGAAGGCGTATCCTGCCCAGGTATGTGTATGAAGTAATCGATGCATTTCCCTGTTGCAGTCATCCCATGACCATTTTTTCGTCTGCCATACTGACCATGCACCGTGAATCCTTTTTTAGCAAAAAGTACGATGCGGGCATCAACAAGATGGATTTTTGGGAACCGACGTATGAGGATTCCATGAACCTGCTTGCCAAATTACCAGAAATCGCTACTTATATATACGCCAAGCTATACCGTGATGGAAAGCGAATACAATCGAACCCCAACCTTGACATGGGTGGCAATTTTGCTTTCATGATGGGAAAAAACAAACCCTATGATGATGTATCCAGGATGCACTTCATCCTGCACAGCGACCATGAAAGCGGGAATGTAAGCGCACATACCGGTCATCTGGTCGCCAGTTCCCTCTCGGATATTTACCTCTCGATCTCTGCCATGATCAATGGGCTTGCCGGTCCTTTGCACGGGCTTGCCAACCAGGAGGTTTTACGCTGGCTGCATGACCTCATGGACAAAATGGGAGGCGAAACACCCACAGAAGACGAAATGAAACAATTTGTCTGGGATACGCTCAACAGCGGGCAGATCATTCCGGGTTTCGGGCATGCCGTGTTGCGCAAGACAGACCCGCGCTATTTGTTGCAGCGCGAATTCAGCCTGAATCATCTCAAAGAGGATCCCATTTTCAAATATGTTGACATTCTCTACAAGGTGGTTCCTCCCATACTCAAGGAACACGGACATGCAAAAAATCCCTGGCCCAATGTTGATGCACAATCTGGAGTTATCCAGTGGCATTATGGTGTGCGCGAATATGATTTTTATACTGTATTGTTCGGTATTGGCAGAGCCATCGGAATTTCGGCCAATGTGATCTGGGACAGGGCCCTGCTTTATCCGCTGGAAAGACCAAAATCCATCACAACGGATATGCTGGAAGATATTGCCGGGATCAAAAGACTCGGAGCAAAAAGAACAAGTTAAAACAGGAAAGAACTAAAACCGACATTTTTTATGATCAAGCAGATGGAAATCAGCCTGCCTTCTTTTCCAAGGGGTTTTCACCTGGTGGATGATCTGATCCTGGAGAGGATTGGAGAGCTTCCCGATCAGGGCATTTTGCATCTATTCATCAAACATACCTCGGCAGCGCTTACCATCAACGAAAATGCAGATCCTTCGGTGCGGGATGATTTTGAAACAATTCTGAACAAGATCGTACCAGAAAATGACCCGGATTATACTCATACTGCAGAAGGACCTGATGACATGCCAGCTCACATCAAAACAAGCCTGATGGATTATTCTGTCAGCATTCCCATCAGCAATGGAAGATTAAACCTGGGGACATGGCAGGGTATTTATCTATGTGAATTCAGGAAGCATGGGGGAAGCAGAAAATTTGTGGCAACAATTTATGCGTGATCGGGTGTTTCTATGAACTGCCTGAACCTGACGATGAATCTGGCTCCCTTGCCTTCTTCACTTTCGCACCAAACCTCACCCTTCATGGCCTCAACGTATTTCTTCACGATCGCCAGACCCAGGCCACTCTGTTCATTGGTATCGATCAGTTTAGTGCTCTGGCGGTGATATTTATGAAAAATCTTTTCAAGCTGATCGGAAGGTATACCGGGTCCCTCATCCACAATTTCCAGCCGCGCATACGGCCCTTCTTCAAACAGTGAAATCCTTATTCCTCCTCCTTCCGGTGAATAATTCACGGCATTGGAAACCAAATTGTCGATGATCTGGAATAAATATACCTCATTCAGTTTTGCAGATATTGCCTGGAGTTTTAATTCAACCTGCAGTTTTTTCTGATCGATAAAAGGTTTAAAATTCTTCACCACATCCCTGACCACTTGCGAAATATATATCTTTTCAAAGTTCAGCCTGATCTTCTTGGATTCAATGGTATTGATATCAAGCATCTGGTTGATCATGGAGTTCATCCTGCGCAACGATTTGCAGATCAGCTCGATTTGTTCCTTCTCCTGTTCCTTCTCCTCCGTTTCTTTCCTGCTCAGCATGTCGGCCATGCACAAACTGCTGGTCAATGGATTCTTCAAACCATGGATTACCACGCTCATGATCTGGTTTTTCTCCTCATTCAACTTAAGCAGATCGAAATTATGTTGTTCAAGTTGTTGTTTTTGCTCCTTGATGTTTTCGTGTTGTTCCTCGATTTCCAGTTTCTGTTTGTGTATCTTTTTGTAGCTTCTGGCCAGTTTTTCCTCCAGTTCGTTCCGCTCGCGCAACCTTTTGATTAGCACCTTCAGTACACCATTCAAAAAGTTTGTATTTGAGGACATGAGCTGATAGAAATCCTCCTGCTGCAATTGATAAGTTAAGGTTGTGGTATCGGCAGTAACGGAAGCGGAACGCTTTTCTTCATCCAGGAGGGCATATTCCCCGAATACATCCCCTTCCTTCAAACGGGTCAGTACATGGTTGCCATCATGCACCCTCACCGTCCCTTCGGCGATGATATACATGGATTTTCCTTTCGTACTCTTTTTGATGATATTGACACCCGCTTTCACTTTTGACCTGATGACCACCTTCGAAAGTTTCTCAAGCACTTCATCCCGCATGGCGGAAAACATTTCAGCCTTCTTCAGCAATTGTAGGATTTCATTCATTTCGCATACAGCTTGTTGATACAAATATATTAATACTTCAGATGCTTCACAAATCTGATCAACTCGGGGAAGAACTCCCTGAAATCATTGAGAAAGAAGTCATAATGCTTTTTCAGGTCGACAACTGCATATTCCATACCCGACTTATAACCTGTCCTTCTGGACATCCCCCTGAAAACTCTTTCCATGTCTTTCAGGTTTGCATATCCGGCCAGCCAGTTCTGGGCGATCATAAAGGGAAGTATCCGCCTGGATCTTGCGGGAAGTAATGAATAATTTCTGGCCAGCAAGCGGTAAACGTAAAGGACGAAATCGGTAATATCCCTTTCAGAATAGTCATTCCAGTATCTGGCAAGAAAGTGATCATAATATATATCCACGATCACTTTTGAATATTTTCTGTAGTTGGGCTGCAAAAGTTTGGCACTCCGCACAAACACAGGATGATGATCGGTATAATCATCAATATTCCTGTGTAAAATGATTCCCCGCCGGATGTCGGCCTCAAACTTATTGAAGGCTTTCCCTTTAACAGCATCCGCGAAAAAATTACCCAGCATGATCTTTTCATTTTGCGGGGAAAGATACAAGTGTGCAAGAAAATTCATATAAAGTCGCTAAATTACAACAAATAAGCCGAAGCGCCGGTTTTATTTAGAAGCAATTTAGTTAAAGAATTCATGCACCCAAATTACTTATTTTCCTTAGCTTTGCATTGAAATCAAGCTTATCTAATTATTTCAAACTCGATTGAAATGCAAAAACAACTACTGTTAGGTGACGAAGCATTGGCACAGGGCGCTATTGATGCAGGGATATCAGGCATATATGCCTATCCGGGAACACCTTCCACAGAAATAACCGAATACGTTCAAAAATCAAAAGAAGCCGCTGAAAAGGGAATCCGCTCTTCCTGGTCAGCAAATGAGAAAACGGCTATGGAATCAGCCCTGGGCATGTCGTATGCCGGCAAAAGGGCCATGGTATGCATGAAACATGTCGGGCTAAATGTAGCTGCCGATGGCTTTATCAATTCAGCCATTACCGGTGCAAACGGTGGTTTGATCATTGTTGCTGCTGATGATCCTTCCATGCATTCCTCCCAGAATGAACAGGACTCCCGCTTTTACGGGAAGTTTGCCCTCATCCCGATACTGGAACCTTCCACTCAGCAGGAAGCTTATGACATGGTCAGGTATGGATTTGATCTTTCAGAAAAGCTGGGCACTCCAGTACTGCTGAGGATCACTACCAGACTTGCTCATTCGCGTTCGGGTGTCGTGCGGAAAGAAAGCAAAGAACAAAACAAACTGAAATTACCCTCCAACCTGAGGCAATTCGTATTACTGCCGGTCATCGCCAGGAAACAATACAAAGAACTTCTCAGCAAACAAACTGAATTTGAGCAGGAATCGGCACATGCAGGTTTTAATCAATATTTTGATGCTGATGATAAAAAGCTTGGTATTGTTGCATGTGGCATTTCCCATAATTACCTGATGGAGAATTATCCTGACAGGAAAGTTCCTCATCCGGTATTAAAAGTCGGTCAGTACCCCCTGCCGTTGAAAATGGTCGATCAGCTTTATGAAAGCTGCGATGAATTGCTCATTCTTGAAGACGGATATCCCATCATTGAAGAATCGATCAAAGGCGTTCTGAACAAAGGCAAAAAGATCAGGGGCCGGCTGGATGGCAGTCTCCCCAGAGATGGCGAGTTAAACCCCAACATCGTAGGCAGGTCACTGGGATTCCAGCATGAAGAAGGGCTGGAAATTCCGGATTTCGTTGCACCCCGTCCTCCCAAATTATGCAAGGGTTGTTCACACCACGACGCTTTCATGGCTTTGAACGAAGCTCTTTCAGGATATTCCAAAGGCAGGGTGTTTTCCGACATCGGTTGTTATACACTCAGCGCACTCGAACCGCTGGAGGCCATCAATACTTGTGTGGATATGGGCGCATCCATTACCATGGCCATTGGTGCAGCAGAAGCAGGCCTGGTACCCTCGGTTGCAGCCATCGGGGATTCCACATTCACGCATTCCGGAATTACCGGACTGCTGGACGCGGTAAACAACAAAACACCCATTACCATTCTCATTCTCGACAATTCAACCGTTGGTATGACGGGAGGGCAAAAGTCATCAGCACTTGGTCGCATCGAGCAGATATGCATGGGCGTGGGTGTGGAAGAAGAGCACATCAAAGTGCTGAAACCTCTGCGGAAGCAGCATGACGAGAACGTGAAAGCCATTCAGGAAGAGCTGAAATACAATGGTGTTTCGGTTATCATTCCCCGGAGGGAATGCATACAGACGCTCAATCGCAGGATGCGTGCGAAACACAAAGCCAAAACAGCGAACATCAGTTAAAAACTATCGCAAGATGAAAAAAGATATCATTTTAGCAGGCGTTGGGGGACAGGGAATACTGTCCATTGCGGCAACAATTGGTACAGCAGCCATTGCCAATGGTATGCATTTAAAGCAGGCCGAAGTACATGGTATGAGCCAAAGGGGTGGAGACGTACAATCCCATTTGAGAATCTCCGATGAAAAAATCGCTTCAGACCTTATCCCGCAGGGACAGGCTGACCTGATCATTTCCGTTGAACCCATGGAATCGCTGCGATATTTACCCATGCTGAAGAGGGAGGGATGGTTGATCACCAATACAGCACCCCATGTGAATATCCCCAATTATCCTGATATTGAAAAGGTTCTGGAAAAAATCAAATCCCTTCCAAGACACGTAGCCCTGGATGCAGATAAAATGGCCAAAGACCTCGGAAGTGTCAGGGCAACCAATATTGTGGTGCTGGGAGCAGCAGCACCTTTCCTGGAACTTGCAATTGAAAAACTGGAAAATGCGATCAGAAGTATTTTCAAAACAAAAGGAAAAGAAATGATCGAACTGAACCTGAATGCTTTCAGAGCAGGACTTGCAGTAGCAGAAAAAGCAAGTTAAATTTTGCAGTATCTGCTGGTGTCTTTTTCCCTTTCTTTGCAAACTTAAATCAAGCATACTGCGTTTGCCTTTAATAATTCTATATCATGCGGAATAGTAGAGGAATTGAGATTTTTATCCTGGTTGTTTCCACGGTTCTATTTCTATGGATATTAGCACCCGCAAACAGGGATGCTTACAGACCATATAAAAACAATGAAATAATTGAAGTACCGGAGCTTGATTTATATACTGAGTACGGACTCATCCTGGATACACTGGATATTTTCAAAGACCGGGTGGGCCGCAACGAATTCCTTGCAGATATTCTGACACGGAATGGTGTTCCCTATGAAAAAATCGACGAACTTGTGCGGGTCTCCAGACCAGTTTTTAATGTCCGCAAAATCAGGCGGGGCAATGTTTATTCACTGATCAAAACCAGAGACTCCCTGCACAAACCGCTTTTCTTTGCCTATGAAGAGGATCCTGTGAATTACCTACTATACGATCTGAGAGATACTGTGAAGCTGATCCGGGGCAGTAAAAGAGAAAAACGAAAGACGATGAAAGCTTCCGGGAGAATAGAAACTTCCCTGTGGAATGCAATGATCGACAGTGAGACCGATCCCAACCTGGCCAATGAATTATCAGAGATCTTTGCCTGGACCATCGATTTCTTTGGCATACAAAAGGGTGATTTTTACAAGGTGATTTACGAAGATCGTTATGTCAATGATCAACGCATCGGGCTGGGCAGGATACTGGCAGCACAGTTCAATCATATGGGTGAAGATCATTTTGCATTTTATTTTGTTCAGGATTCTGTTGGCGATTATTTTGATGACAATGCCGGCAGCATGCGCAGGACTTTTCTGAAAGCCCCTTTGCGTTTCAGAAGGATCAGTTCGGGTTTTTCATACAACAGGTTTCATCCGGTATTAAAGATATACCGCCCGCATACCGGAGTGGATTACGCAGCAGATCACGGCACACCCGTTCATGCTGTAGGTGAGGGTACAGTGATCATGGCAGGCTGGACGAAGCAGGGAGGAAGGGCCGTAAAGATCAGGCATAATGGAACCTATACCACTGTTTATATGCATTTGTCGGCTTATGGAAAAGGGATTAAGAAAGGTATTAAAGTAAAACAGGGAGATGTGATCGGTTACGTAGGCAGCTCGGGGCTGGCAACAGGCCCCCATCTTGATTTCAGGTTTTACCGGAATGGCCAGCCCATCAACCCCTTGAAAGTTAAATCCCCACCCACAAAACCGGTTGATTCAGCACACATGGAAAGGTACGATATATTAACAGATGAGATGAAAGCCCGGTTAAATGAAATTCCATTGCACCAAAAAAAGGCTGCCAGATGATCCGGCAGCCTTTTTCAATTATAAAAAAGTTTCGATTTTATTTCTTATCCCACCAGAGCTTTGTGCTCATATTGTCTGCACCCTGTGCAGCAACTGCAGCCTGGTAAGATGTTCCATTCAGGGTTTGTTCTTCACTCGGATATTCCATTCTGTAAGGAATATGATCGATTGCAATCAGCGGTGAAAATGTATAGTTATATTCTTCAACAGTTTCACCCGGCAGCAACAATGTGTTCGGATAACCCGTACGGGTATACTCAAACCATGCCTGTAATCCCTGGGGATAGAGTGCAAGGTATTTTTGAGTTCCGATCAATTCGAGAGCATCAGCAGAACCCCAGGCTACCATTGGCTCTTCAAGATACTTGGTAATGGTTGTGTCGTGGATCGCAACTGGTGTTGGCCTTGGATCCGGGTTGTCCAGACGATAGAAAGCATTCAGGTTTGATAACTCAAGAAATGAATTCCACATTTCCATATTGGCTCTGATACCGTTTTCATACCATGTCTGTGCGCTACCGCCAATACCAAATCTTTCAGCGGCTTCTGCCATGATAAAGCAGACTTCCGAATAATTCATCAACATACCAGGAGCTGTTGGCGCATAAACACAATCCCCGGGCATACAAAAGTCATTATTTGACAGCGGAGTTGCTTCATCCTGTGCCATTCCATAAGGAAAGCCAATGAAAGTGCCAGAATCATTAACAGGATAGTTGGCAAAGAAAAGCCTGCGCGGGTCATTTCTTTCATTCATAATATCCATCAATGGTTTTGCAACAGCAAAGTCAGTCCTTTCTTTCTGATTCTGATTCAAAGGATTGTTATTTGGTGTCCCTGCTTCAAAATCAAAATGGGCATTATCTGCATTGCTTGCAAAGGCACCTTCCCAGCTTGCAGTAATCACTTCTTGTGCTTTGCTTGTATTGGCATATGACATACGGATTGCAATCCTAAGTTTTAAGGAGTTGGCGAATTTTTTCCAGAGTGACATATCGCCTTTATAGATAATATCACCTGTAACGCCCTTGGCTGATTCGTCAATCTCACTGACTGCTTCGTTGAGTTTAACTATGAGATCGCTATAAATAACATCCTGTGCGGTATAGCCGGGTTGTTTAATGGTTTCACCCTGCAATGCTTGTTCGTAAGGAACATAGCCCCAGGTATCAGTCAGTATCTGATACATCCAGGATTTCAGGATCTTGGCCACTGCGATTTGGTTGGCATTGGAACCATACTGGCTCATTTTTTCCTTTGTTTCCTCATCCGTATTCAACTGAATGATTCGTTGCAGGTCCATTAAGCCACCACCGTTCAGCGAACCATCAGGTGTTGCATCACGTCCGGCATAAAAATAGATCCAATAATTATTATTCACACCATCTCTGTATTTATAACGACTTTCATCGGTATAGGATGTTTGTGTCCAGTATTGTGAATAAAGGTTCCCAAAACGTCCAGCCCACCATTCATCCCACATGAATGCTATGAGACCCTTTTGAGCTGAAGTTAACAAATACGCGGTCGGAACCTCAGGTGGGTCATTCGGAGAAATGTTCATCTCCTCAAAGTCCTTGGTACAACCGACAAAAAGAAAGAGTGCCAGCAATCCAATTGCGAATAGTTTTTTATGTATATTTTTCATTTCTTTCAATTTTTATGTTTCTTAAATTATTTTGACTCTACCTTAAAGATTTACGTTCAGGTTAAATCCAAATGACCTGGTTGCCGGTAACTGGGCACCTTCAATACCCTGAATGTTATTGGCTGAGATAACATGCTCAGGATCAATGTGCTCAATATCAGTTGCAAAAACAAGCAGGTTCCTGCCGTATACTGTGAGGGCGATGTTCTCAAATGGAGTTTTGTTCACCCACTTTTCAGGAAAGCTATATGTAAGAGAAACTTCCCGCAGTTTGATAAAATCAGTTTTGAACATGTTCATGGCACCAACATAATAGTGATTCAGACCAAAGGTGGTAGCAGAAATTTCCTGATCATTGGGAATATAATTTCCAGGATTATCAGGATCTTCCATAACACCTTCCAGCACGATGCCATCTTCGCGGATGTTGTTCTCAATTGATTCTTCGAGAATACCGCTGTAAACACCCCACATATAGGTTGTAGAGAACAGGTCGCCACCTTTTCTGAAATCAAACAGGAAACTCAGCGACAGGTCTTTGTATCTCAATGTGTTGCCAATGCCGCCAATCCAGTCAGGTTCAATGTTACCCAGAGGTACTACGTCTTCTGAGTACTCATACATACCAATGGAATTAACAACTTTTTGTCCATCTTTATATACATAATCACGGCCCATGATGGTTCCATAAGGTTCACCAACAAAAGCATTCACAGAAACTGAGAAGGGAGCATTTACAAGCCTTAGCTGGTCGATACCTTCATCAAGTTCAACAACTTCACTTGTGTTTTTGGACCAGTTAACATAAATATCCCATGAAAAGTCCTTCGTTAAAACGGGAGTACCTGTCAGGAACAGTTCTATACCTTTATTGTTAATCTGTCCTGCATTGATAATGGCACTTGTATAACCTGTAGAACCTGAAATCGGGATTGGGATGATTTGTTCGGTTGACTCTGACTTGTAATAAGTAGCATCAATTCCCAAACGGTTGTTGAAAAACTTCAGGTTACCACCAAATTCAATAGAGGTTGTCTGCTCGGGTTTCAGTTCTGAATTATTCAACTGATTAGGTACTGTATACAGGGGATTTGTACCGAAATTTTCTTTCGGTGAATATACGCTATAGAGATTGTAGGGATCTGTGTCATTACCCACCTTGGCCCATGCAAAACGAACTTTACCAAGTGATAGCCAACTAACATCATTCAGCGCGGGCAATTCTGAAAATACGAAACTACCTGTTGCTGAAGGATAGAAATAGGAGTTTTCATCAGTTGGAAGTGTTGATGACCAGTCATTACGAGCGGTCAGGTCAACATAAATCATACTTCTCCATCCCAGCGAAACTCTTCCGTACAAACTGTTGATCCTCTTTTTGGTTTTATAATCATCAACACTGATTGGATCTGTTGTATTGGCAAGATTTTCAAAACCAGGTATGGGCAAACCGCCTGAGGTCGAACCGACATTCCTGTTATATTTCCGGGTCATCTGGTTACCACCTATCAATGCTTGAATTGAAAGATCTTCTGTTACATATTTATTAAACTCCAGCAAGAATTCCGTATTCGTTTCGGACAATTGACGGATACCTTCTTGATAATATGAAATCTCATTGGAGCCAACAGCCCTTCTTTCTTCCCTTCTGTCTGTGTAAAAGTCCTTATTAACACGACCTGTGAGTTTCAACCAGTCAGTAAACTCATAAGTAAATCCAACGTTCCCGAAAATCCTGTCGCGTGAGTCATTACCATAGTTTTTAAATCTTGTCCAATAAGGATTGTCCCAGTATTTCGGAAATGGGTTATTCCATGCTGTTCTGTTCCATGAGTTTTGTGTTCCGTCAGGATTTAACCAGTAATCATGAATTTTTTCCATATCCAATTGGCGTTGGAACCATTGGTTGAAGGAATTCATAACATTGGCACCATCATAACCAGTACCAACCAGACCATCTCCTTTGGTATTGATATAATTGAAATTTGTAAAGGCTGTCAGTCGATCACTCAATTTCGTATTACCACTGAAGTTAATCGTATTTTTATCTCTTTTGGAATTCGGGGCAACCCCATGCTGTTGAACATTGGTATAAGAAAGCCTGAAATAAGCATCCTGGGAGCCTCCTGTCAGGGCGATATTGTTCGTCCATGTTTGTCCAAGTTTGTAAAAATCCCTGATGTTATCTTCATGCGCTTCCCAGGGTACATTTTTACCATACCATTCGGAGTTGTTTTCCTGCCATGAATACCAGGGCCTGTGCATTTGTCCATTGAGTTTTTCACCCCAGCTTTCATCTACTGCATAATTGGGCATCAGGTCGTAGGAATCATTACCCATTGTATAATAACCTGAAGTCCTGCCTGGAAAAGCTTCGGGATGATCGCTGTACCAGAGTGTATCCCAGCCATAACCACCGCCGTATTCATTCTGATACTTGGGCAAAATTGAAACCATATCGAAAGAGGCACCTGTATTAATGGTAACACCAATACCTTTTTTCCCGGCTGCTGCCCTGGCTTTACCTTTTTTGGTTTCAATGATGACCACACCATTGGCAGCCCTTGATCCGTAAAGCGCACTGGCTGCAGGTCCTTTCAGCACGGATACAGACTCAATATCGTCGGGGTTGATGTCGTTGGCCATGTTACCATAGTCATAACCACCACCGCCGCGGGCCTGGTTGGCCGAAGTAAAGTTTGAGTTGTCGATGATCGTTCCATCAACAATAAAAATCGGCTGGTTATCTCCGGTTACAGATCTGATACCACGAATCGTAATCCTGGAAGAACCTCCAATATTACCTGTGGCGTTTGAGATCTGAACACCGGAAACTTTACCTGACAATGCGTTGAGCACATTCACAGGCCGGGCCTTGTTTATCTCCTCTGCAGAAACATCCTGCACAGCATAACCGAGTGATTTCTCCTCCCTGGTAACACCAAGGGCGGTAACCACTACCTCTTCCATAGCAACGGCACTTGGCGACAACGCAATATCTATGACCGTTTTGTCACCAATGGGAATTTCCCGGGTGGCCATACCGACGAATGAAAACAGAAGCGCTTCAGCGTCGTCCGGTACTTCAATCGAGTACTTACCATTGATATCAGTGGTCGTACCGATCGTTGTACCCTTAATTATGACCGTTACACCGATCAAAGGTGTTCCGTCCTCTGCACTCGTAACTTTACCAGTGATTGTTTTTTGTGCGAATGCTGCTTGTAACCCGCAAAATAGCAGGAGTACAAGAAAAATCGTAAACTTTCTCATAATTAATAAATTTGGTTAATAATTTGGTTATATATTTAAACTTTCAACTACACACCAGCAATACTTTCACTCCTCATATTTACCGGCATTCGTTTTGACATCGCAAATTATAAAAATACCTAAGAATTAACAAAAATTTAATGTCAAATTTATCACAAATTTACATTCATTTATCTCAAAATCCATCTTATAAGTTTTAATTTCAGGGATTTAGGGTTTAATTTATAATCCATCTAAATAAGGAGCTTCTATGAAAGCCTTGTTAATTCGGGATTACTGCATGCGCTTTGCGTATAACCAGAAGCAAAACAACATAAAAATGCTGCTGAAAAGGAACCACAAGCTCAGGCTTACAAATAAGAACAAAAGGAGCATGGTCAGGATGCTTGCCAGAAGATAAAGATAAAAACCCATTCGCCTGAGCTGCCACATCCTGATCGTCCCGATAAAAGATGTTGTAAAAAGCAACAGTCCTATTGAGACTAGCAGGTAATAGGTGACCTCAGGGAATGAAGCCTCCGTGAATTTTGCAATCACATCGAAAAAATAATCCCTGAAAAGGAGGGAACCTGCAAACAATAAAATAAGCAGCCCATAATACACAAATGAAACAATGCAAAGCAATGACAGGAACAACGGACGTTCCTGCATTCCTGAACCTTTTTGGTTTTTTTCATTTGATTCCACAGGCCAAATTTAAGACATATGTTTAAGATTCATGGCATAGAGCAAGATAAAAACAGCGGTAATCAGTACATTCAGATAGGGATAAGGAAAATTTTGCGCATACAGGGAAGGTAATACCAACAGCAGGATTTGCGATACCGTATAGATATGAAACCCAATTCTCCTTAATTTCCACATTTGAATGGCTCCCAGCAGGGATCCCAGCATAAAGAAGAAACTCCCGACGTAATACGACCTGGGGACGGCGAAATACACATCCATGCCGGGAAAGCTCAACTCACCCGAGCTGGCCATCTGCTGCATCATTTCATAAGAGAGACTCAGCACAAGATTTGAAAAAGTGCCCAGGCCACTTCCAATAAAAGTGAGAATGCACAAAATGGTTAAAAGCTCCGGTCTTTTCCTGGGTTGCTGATTTTCGGGTGTTTGTATTTCTTCCATTGATTATTTTAAGCAATTTTCAAAATTAATAACAAAATCCCAGACCTCCATTGAGATTCTAATTTACAGAAATTCAACTATTTTTCAAATGTATCTTTAGCAGCGGAGTCGAAGCTGTAGCACTACCAATTCAATTAGAAATCCTTTTTCATTTATTCCAAACTACCCACTTCCTTTTCAACTTCTTCCAGGATCTCACAACGTTTCACCAGATCCTTCATCGCGTTGTGATCATTATAAAGAGGTCTGTCAACATCCAGGAATTCCACGTACCTGCGGATGATTTCCCTGGCTTTCTTAACACCCCTGCCAAATTCATAATCCCTAAAATCAAGGGCCTGTGCCGCAGCCATAAACTCAATGCCGAGCACTCCGTATGCATTGTCGAGGATCTGGTTATTTTTCAGGGCCGTGTTCATTCCCATGGAAACAAAATCTTCCTGGTCGGCTGCCGCCGGAATGGACTGAATGGAAGCCGGAGCAGATAATATCCTCTGTTCCACGATTTGCATATCTGCTGTATACTGGCTCAGCATCAAACCGGAAAACATTCCGGCTCCTTTGGTCAGAAATGCAGGCAGTCCTACACTCAAAGCAGGATTGTTCAGCCTGTTCATCCTTCTTTCCGACATCACGCTGATCATGGTAATGGCTGCTCCCGCCATATCCATGGGCAATGCGACAGGTGATCCCTGAAAGTTAGCACCAGACAATTGCAGGTTTTCATCCGGGAAGAAAACCGGATTGTCCCCTACTCCATTCAATTCGATCTCAACCTGTGATCTGGCATAAGCCAGCGCATCATGGGCAGTACCGATCACCTGGGGTGTCGAACGCATGGAATATGCATCCTGCACCTTGCATTTTATTCTTTGTTCTTTCAGGTCTCCGCCACTCACCAGCTTGTTGATCGCTTTCGCACTTCTGACAGCACCACTGAATCCCCTTGCTGCATGAAGCTTTTCCGTATAAGGTTTCATATTTGCCTTGAGTGCTTCCAGCGACATGGCTGCTGCGATCTCAGCCTGCTTCAACCAGTTGTTAGCATCATACAGGAAAAGAGCGCTCATGGCAGTTAATACATTGGAACCATTGATGGTGGCAAGTCCGTCCCTGGCTTTTAAACCCGGAACCTCAATGCCAGCTTTTTCAAAAGCCACTTTTCCCTCATACAATTCACCTTCAAAATAGGCTTTTCCTTCTCCAAGCATCAGCAGTGCGATCTGTGACATGGGTGCCAGGTCACCGCAAGCACCTACCGATCCTTTGGTACAAACCCAGGGGGTCACACCTTTGTTGAGCATCTCGACCAGGGTTTGCGTGATCACCGGCCTCATACCCGAGTTACCGTGTGCATGCACATTGATACGGCCCAGCATGGCGGCCCTCACCCATTCGATGGGCATGGGATCGCCAATTCCCGCAGCATGGTTATAGATCAGGTACTTCTGAAAATCTTTGACCTGCTCATCATTCAGCACAACTTCCGAAAATTCTCCAATCCCTGTGTTCACACCATACATGATCTCACCGGCCTGAATTTTTTCTTCCAGCATGGCCCTGCATTTCTTCATTCTTTCCAAAGCTTCTGGATCAAGCTCTACTTTTTCATTATGGCGGGCAACATTCACCACATCTTCTATTCTGAGTCCACTTCCTTTGATAATATAAGTCATAATATCTTGATTTTAAAATTTTTAAATAAAACGAAACAATGAAACGAAAATTCTGAAGGTGGTGTTAAAACAGTGCGGTGCGGTTGATCTTTATTTTGAAGTCCAGTAACCAGTCAAACATAAATACGTTATTATTTTCTGCAAAATTAACATTTTATAAGGAAATTTGTGAAATTATTAACAATGATGTTTTTAAATTTGAAACGAATTTGAATCTCATATTAATTCGGTTAACTTTGCGTTAGCTTATCAACCTTATTATTTTTTGATCATGAAAAGAAGCTTTTTACTTGCCGGCATCACAATTATTTCATTCGGATTACTTTTACAAAGTAGTTGTAAGGAAGATGACCCACCAGACACACCCATCCCGGAACCGGATTTTGAAGAAGTGGTAATTCCCGATCTCAAGGTCTCACTGAACAAAGTATACTTTGCAGATCCATCAAAAGGATGGATCATTGGAGACTCAGGCGTGATCCTGAGAAGCCTCGACAGTGGAAACACATGGACACAGCTTAAATACGAATCCGAGAACCTGTTGGATTTTCATTATTTCAATGATAAGAATATGTGGATCGTCGGGGAGAACGGAACCATATTGTTCTCGGCCGACACAGGCAGTTCCTGGACAAACCAGGCAAGCCCGACCTTTGCCGATTTAAACGGTATCCACTTCATAGAAAACCAGCAAGGCTGGATCGTGGGAACGGATGATGAGAACAATGCGGTAATCCTGCATACGGAAAACGGTGGTCACCTGGGTGGTGGCTGGCAGTGGCAATTCCCGCCCGAAGATGCCCTGGGATTGAACGATGTACTTTTTACAGATGCTAACAATGGTTATGCATGCGGCTACGGAGGTGCCATTATTCAAACCTTTGATGGGGGTGAAAAATGGGAGTTCGGCAACAATGTGAGCAACGAAACTTTGAACAGCATCAGCTTCCCAAATAAGAACGAAGGCTTTATGGTCGGAAACAGGGGCACCTTTGTAAACACCAATGATGCAGGAGAAACCTGGTACCATGCCTATGAGATTTCCATTTTTGATCTTTATGAAGTACAGTATATTACAGACAAGCTGGCCTGGTGCTGTGGTCATAACAGCGATGTGTTCATCACGACCGATGGCGGCGTTTACTGGGAGCGGAACGGTGTATCAATCCCATCAACCTTGAAAAGTATCCACTTCAGTGATGAGGATCACGGCTGGATCGTCGGCCATGTTAAGAATGAAACAGATCCCATTATTTATAAATACATAGGGAACAATTAGTCTTATGCCAGAGATTATAAGCTCAAGCGGGGAAGTTAAAGAACATTTGCGGTTGAAAGATATTCTGTTGCTGTATTTTTACAATGATGCATGCCAGCCATGCCTTGCACTCAGGCCGAAAGTGGAATCGCTTATGGACAGGTATCCCGAGGCAAAAATGATTTATATAAATTCTGAACAACAACCGGAACTCAATGCAGCATTCGAAGTATTTGCCAATCCGCTGATTGTGCTGTTCGTGCAGGGAAAAGAAAGCAGGCGGTTCAGCAAATACGTGGCCCTGGATCAGCTCGAAGAAGCCATCAGCAGGCCTTATCGTATCATTTATTCATAAAAAAACCGGTCAGGGAGTTGGCAGATATTTTTTGTTGCTCACCGCTTTTCATATTTTTCAAACTCAATTCACCGGACTTCATTTCCTCAGAACCCACAAGTATTACATAAGGTATATTATTCTTGTTGGCATAATTCATTTGTTTTTTCATTTTGGCAGCATCTGGAAACAATTCTGTCGGTATGCCGGCCTCCCTCAATTGGCTAACAAGCGGCAAACAATATTTTGCTTCTTCATCACCAAAATTTACAAACATGACCTGTGTACTGGCTTCTGTTTCTTCCGGGAATAGCTCTTTTTCCATCATCACATCATAGATGCGGTCGGCCCCGAAGGAAATCCCCACACCGGAAACATCCGGAAGGCCGAATATTCCGGTCAGGTCATCGTAGCGTCCTCCTCCGCAAATACTACCGATCTTTACATCTTTGGCCACCACTTCGATGATGGCCCCGGTATAATAATCCAGTCCGCGGGCCAGGGTAAGATCCAGGTTCCATTTGGTATTCAGGTTGAGGTCTTTTAAATGATGCATGACCGACATAAGCTCATTCAAACCTTTCATCCCTGTTTCCGAATCCTTCAGAATTTCCATGAGTTTGGGAAACTTTTCCTTGAGCAGTCCTTCCAGCATCAGGATGGGCTGCAATCTCTCTATGGCTTCTCTGCTTACCCCTTTGTCCTGTAATTCCTGATTAACCTTTTCAAGTCCTATTTTATCCAGTTTGTCGATGGCAACCGTAATTTCCGTGATCTTGTCCTTTTCCCCGATCACTTCTGCGATACCCGCCAGGATCTTGCGGTTGTTCAGTTTGATTTCACAGGCTACACCTAATTTGCCAAAAACTTCATCGATGATCTGGATCAGCTCCACCTCATTCAACATTGACCGGCTCCCGATCACGTCTACATCGCATTGAAAAAATTCGCGGTAACGTCCCTTCTGCGGTTTATCAGCACGCCAAACAGGCTGTATTTGATAGCGCTTGAACGGGAAACTGATGTCATGCTGATTTTGAACAACGTAACGGGCAAAGGGTACGGTAAGATCGTAGCGCAAGCCTTTCTCAGATATTTTCAATGCAAGCCTGGAAAGATCATCAAAATCTGCACTGCGTGTTTTCTTGAGGAAATCCCCTGAGTTCAAAATTTTAAACAATAAGCGGTCGCCCTCATCACCATATTTACCAAGCAGCGTACTGAGATTTTCCATGGCAGGTGTTTCGATGGGCTGATAACCATACTTTTTAAAAACTTCCTTGATGGTATCAAAAATATAATTTCGTCGCATCATCTCCTGCGGTGAAAAGTCGCGTGTACCTTTGGGGATGGAAGGTTTATTGGCCATATCCTCAATTTTTTCAATTAGGTTTTTGCAAAGGTATGAGAAATAAAATACATTAACCCAGCTTCAGTTCCCGGACCAGCTTTTCGTTAAATTCCTCAGCATGAGGTTCTCCTTCTGCAGGTGCCCAGGGAGCAAAGATTTTATCATTTTCAGGGTCGTAAGGACCGTCTTTAACTTCATAGGCCACCGACCCGGGTTCCAGGGAAATGATCACATGCCAGGTGCGCGGGGATATCTCCGCACCATATTTTCCTTTCCTTGCATCCAGCACAATATGATCCACAACCCTTCCGTCATCATCAAATTCCACTACGGCTATTCTTCCACGCAAAACAAAAAATGCTTCCCGCTTATCCGGATTTTCATGTTTATGGGGTTGTATGTAAGTACCCGGCTCAATGGCATTCAGCATGCGCTGCAAGGTATCTTCCGGGAATTCATGAAAATTATGATTCATCCTTTTCCGCTCCGATTTCCTGGCCCGGAACGAAACATCACCAATAAACTTTTCATCTATTTTGATCATAATGCTGTTTGCTGAATTATAAAATTAATAATCATTTAAGAATCTTCCGAACAAAGCGATCATGTGTTTTTCATGATCCTTTCCAGCGGAGCAGTAGCCGATTGCCAATTATAATTGTTATGAACAAAGTGATAAGCCCGGCTGGCAATTTGCTCTGCAAAATCACCATCCTCCAGCAGGTGAAATATATGATCAGCATATTCCTGGGCTGTTTCTCCGATCAGGATCTCTTCCCCAGGCCTGGCCTCCAAAGCTTTGTTTGCAAGCGGGGAGGTAATGCTGGGTATTTTCATGGCCATGGCCTCCAGCAACTTGTTTTGCAGACCGGTACCGATCTGCATGGGGGCAATAAAAATCCGGGCAGAGGCGTAACTTTCACGAATATCATCCACCCATCCACTGACTTTTATATTATCGGATGCCACGGCTTTTACACGTTTGTCGGGTGTAGCTCCGGCAATCAGAACCCTGATACCGGGTTTTCTCTTTTTGAGAAGGGGCATCAGCCGGTAAGCTATAAATTCCACAGCATTTACATTGGGCGGATAGGCCATGTTGCCGGTAAATACCAGGTCGTATTTTTTTTCACAGTCCATGGGTGTAAAAAAATCAGTATCCACACCATTGATGATCACTTCAATTTTTTCCCGTTCAGGATGTGGAATAAGTTCCCGGTCAGGTTTCGAAATGATAACTTTGTTGCTGAAATAATCGAAGATCCGGTTTTCATAAACCAGCAATCTTTTATATTCCATCTTCAGAAAAGGTCTTTTGTACCATGAGGAAGATTTGATCCTTCTTTCCACTCCTTTCGAAAACACATCCTGGTAATCCAGGGTTTTCGGGATTTTTTCATACCTGGCATATTCGGCGGTTCTCACGAGTTGGCAAAAGATATGACCAGGAGCACTTTCCCGGATGAACTTTTTGATCTCTTTATGCGCCCTTGTGCTGTAAAAATACCCTACCTGCAAAGGTTTCCCCGAAAAAAAGGCCCGAATCAGGTTGATGATCCTGCAAAAAAGCGAAAGGTCGATAAAACGGACTGACTGCACATAGGGCTGAACTGCCTGAAACGCATCCTGCTTGCTCACTTTGCTGTCGTTCAGACAAACCAGGTGTATATCATTGTTCCGGGAAAGATATTTTACATGATTGAATGCACGGAGTTTATCGCCTTTTTCGAGTGGATACGGTATTCGTGGAAGTATGATCAGTAGATTCATCCTTGACTCGCTCTGTGTTTGCATCGTTTTCGAATGCCAAAATTCATAAAATTTTATGATAAAATGCAAGCAGGGATGCAATTATTTTTTCATTGTTATGAAAGCTTTCGATTACGCTGCGTGCATTTTTGCCCAGTTGATGCGTAAATTCAATATCACGGTAACACTTGTTGATGGCTTCTCTGAATTCTCCGGGATCATCGGCCAGTAAAATATCACTTCCATGACGGCAATTGATTCCCTCGGCGCCGATACGGGTAGATATGACTGCTTTGCCCAATGCCATTCCTTCAATGATCTTGATCCTGATGCCACTCCCCGAAAGCAGGGGAACAAGCATAATGGCTTTTGACTGCATGAATTCCCAGGCATCATCCACTTCCCCAATCACTACAACATTTGGATAAGCAGCCTTGTAAAGCCATTTCGGCATTTCCCTGCCTGCGAGGTAAAATTTCAGTTTGGGAAATTCCCTGTGAATATCCAGCCAAACATGATCCAGAAACCATCTGATCCCTTCAATGTTGGGAATCCAGTTCATCGAGCCGATGTGGAAAAGGGATGGAAATTCGAAATCGTCTTTTGGCAAGGGAAATTTATTCAGGTCAACACCAAACGAAATATCAATAACAGGTATTTGGGTATGCTGTTCGAAAAAACTTTTGTCCTGTTGTGTGATGGTCGCGATGCCATCAAAATGATCAAGAGCGGAAAGCTCATAATTTTTCAGGGTACGGGCCAGGTGTTTCAGGTAGAACCGTTTCAACGGATTATGGGTTAGCCCGGCAATCCTTTCCCAGATGAGATGTTCGATGTTATGGGCTCTCAGTACGATCCTTGCATCCGAAAGAGAACGTATCATATCCAGATAGGGTGTTATAAAGAGGGTTTCAAACTGTATGATATCAAAGGTATGGGATTGCAGAATATTTTTCAGTCTTTCCTCAAAGTTCTTCGATATAAATCTCTGAACATGATATGACTTGTTCGTAAACAGATTGAGAAAGGCATCGACCGGCTTGATGGAAAGATCGATATAGGCGAGTTCAATATCCGTTTGCTTTTTATAGTTCACAGGGATTTGATCTTCCGGGATATGGTATTTATTGGTATTGATACCCAGTACCTTCACCCTGTGCCCTGCTGATACCAGCCCCTGTATGATGGCGTTCATGGCAATGGGGCCGCCTTCTTTGGGCGGAAAAGGTGACTTATTGCATATGATCAGGATGTTCATCGTTTACCCAATATTTTTAGAATGGTTTTGCGCCAGGCGTCCGTATCAAGCAATGGCGAATCAGAGGTAGCCTTGATGGTCAGAAACAATCCCAGGGGGAAGAGAAATGCTGTGGATATCCACATACCCGTTGTAACATCCAATGCAAGTTCTTTGGCATATTTTTCACCGGTGATGGAAGTAATATGAAACAGGATAAAAAACAAAACCGAAACAACCACGGGAAGTCCCAGGCCGCCTTTCCTGATGATGGCTCCCAGGGGTGCCCCGATAAAGAACAAAACCAGGCATGCCAGGGAGAGCGTGAATTTCCGATGCCATTCGATCCTGTGCTTAACGATCAGCTTTTCATCGGATAAAAGGATATTCTTGTTGAATTCAATATTGTTGGCAACACTTTTTGCATTGTCGAGAGCGTATTGAATAATCCTTGCATGAGAAGCTTCATCAAAATTATTTAGAATCATGGTATCCTTTTTTCTCAGGGTATCCTGCGGGATTTTTGTTGCCGTATCAATCCTGGGGTAGAAATTATAGTTGTTTTCAAACTTTGCATTGAACGAACTGTCCTTTCTTTTGTGTTTTTTATCGAGAGAATCTATGGCTTGTGAAAGCTGCTGAATATCCAGCATGCGGTAATGATCCCTGAAGAGGTCTTCGTCTGTTCTGTTCAACTCGAAAGACCGGAGGTCAAATCTCCGCACCTCCTCTTCAAAATGAGTTCGCTCAAAAGGCCTCCTGACCCTGTAATCCCGTTGGTCAACTTTCTCCTGGTAATTGTATCCATCGTATAAGGTAAAAATAATATATCGTCCGTCAGGTGTGGATTCCATCTTGCCTGATTTGGCAGTGGTTACATCGATATTGCCAAGTTTTTTTGTGTGATTGTAGATCATCACATCATTGATGCCTACACCATCTTTATCTTTCTTGCCAATGCGAATGGTAAAGCCTTCCATCCCATTGTAAAAAATACCTTCCTGGATATTGAAAGCGAGTTTTTTCTTTTTGATATCATATAGCAGTGAAGTAAATTTCAGGTTGGCAGCCGGCAATATATTGTTGGAAAAGTAGAAAGCCAGCATGGAAATAAAAACGGTCAGGATGATCAGGGGCTTCATGACCTTCCACAAGCTGATGCCTGCAGCTTTCATAGCAACCAGCTCGTAATGTTCCCCGAGATTGCCGAAAGTCATCAGCGAAGAGAGCAATATGGCCAGTGGCAGGGCCAATGGAACAAAGGTGGAAGAAGCATAAAACAGCAATTCGATCACCAGGTACCACTCCAGGCCTTTTCCGACAAGGTCGTCAACATATTTCCACAGGAACTGCATTACCAGGATAAACAGTGAAATGAAGAAAGTCATCACCAGGGGTCCCAGGTATGATTTAATAACAAATATGTAAAGGCGTTTCACTTTTCAGCAATGCATTTTTGCAAATATAATCAGTTATAACGAGAGAATCGGGGATTTCTGATAAATGACTCCGGCAAAGTATTTATGTTTTCGCAAAAGGATCTCTCAGATTTAATTTACTTTTGTAGCCCGATCATAAAAGGCTCGTAAGATGAAAATTATTGAGGTAAAAGATAAAAAAGATGCACGGAAGTTTCTTGATGTTGTTGATAATATCTACACCGGTGATGAAAACTATATCAGACCCCTGGATATTGAGGTAGAGAATGTTTTTACCCCGGATAAGAACGTGTTTTTTACCCATGGTGATGCTTGCCGCTGGTATCTTGAAAACGAGCAAGGAAAGACGGTTGGAAGAGTAGCAGCATTTATCAACGAAAAGAAAGCATACAATTACAATCAACCAACCGGTGGCATGGGTTTTTTCGAATGCATCCGAGACAAGGATGCGGCTTTTCTTTTGTTTGATCAATGTAAAAAATGGCTGGAAAACAAAGGGATGAAGGCCATGGACGGGCCGATCAATTTCGGTGAGAATGATAATTTCTGGGGCTTGCTGGTAGAAGGCTTTACCCCCCCCAGTTATGGCATGAATTATCATCCATCCTATTACAAGGAATTTTTCGAGGAATATGGTTTTAAGCCTTACTTTGAACAGGTCACCAACAAACTCGATCTCACGGTTCCTTTTCCGGAAAGATTCTGGAAGATCGCCGAATGGGTTTTGAGAAAACCGGGTTATGAGTGCAAACACTTCAAATACAGCGAGGCTGAAAAGTTTATCACGGATCTCAAAAGTGTTTACGACGAAGCCTGGAAATTTCATGAAAACTTCACGCCCATCAACAAGGAAGACCTTTACAAACAACTTGAAAAAGCAAAACCAATCCTGATTGAAGAGTTTATCTGGTTCGCCTATTTTGAGGGTAAACCCATTGCTTTCCTGGTGATGTTTCCCGATGCCAACCAGATATTCAAATATTTCGGGGGCAAATTGAATTTTTGGAACAAACTCAGATTTCTAATCCTGAAGAATCAGAAAAAAATCAGTCGCACACGCATAACGGTAATGGGCGTTGTTCCGGAATTTCAGAGAAAGGGAATAGAGTCCGCTATTTTCAAACATATGCATCCGGTCATGAAAAAGAGACCACAATATACCGAGATCGAACTCTCCTGGGTGGGAGATTTCAATCCCAAAATGCGGGCTTTGCACGATGCAGTTGGAGGTGATTTTTCCAAACGGCATATTACATACCGTATCGTTTTCGGACAAAAAGATCTTCAATCAAGATACGAAACCATTCCGGTCGACACCAAATATAACAACCATTAACCTATATAGCAAAACCGGATACTGATTTAGGGCTACCGTAAACTGAATAAAACAACAGGCCTGTTTTTACATTGCTCATTCTGAAATACATATACTAATTTTATATATGTAACAAAATCTTCTGCAAAGCAACCATGACAGACTTCTGCGGTCTAATCTATGCACACTGGATCCAAATGTAAATTATTTGTTAACCATCTTAACAAATATTTTATATTTGCATGCATAGAATAATTAAATAAACATTAACCTTTTAAAACTTTTTAGTCATGAAGAGAATTTTACTCATTGTTATGGCATTGAGTCTCGGTACCTTTACCTTTGCTCAATCCCAGCAGATCAAGCCGATGAGTATGGATGCTCCCAAAACCCAGATCATTGAGAATGTGGTCGAAAAGGCGAGCCCCATAACATCAGCAAACGAACAGAAGCCCAGCCAGGTATACTCGGTAAACGGCAGGGACCTCACATTTGTTAACATTGGATCATCAGGCAATGCCTATGGTTTTTACAGCGATCCCAGGACTTACCTCTGGGCCGACAACAACATCAATTCTGTAGTATTTACACACAGGATGGTTGCTGACCCTCCGACATCATACGGCACCAGCCGTTTGGCTTATGATGTTTCATGGGAAGGTGGCGCTGACGGCACCTGGACCAACGACATTCAGGTTTATGATCCGACAGGTCCGGGCAGCCAGTATCCGGATGATGCAGGCCGCTATCCCCAGGGCGCCATTGTTAACCCCATGGGAAATACTGATCCGGCTGCAGCTTATTATACTTATTTCGCTCCTACCCTTTCCAGCACAAACGATGCATGGGGTGGCTACGGATATGGTATCAATGCATTAACAGCAGTTGATCCTGCGTCTCCCACACAACATAATGACACTGATGTACCTCCTTACAGGCTTATCCCGGATGCTTTCACCATTACACAAACAGGTGTAGCCTGGATGGCAGATGTAAGTTATGATGTCCCAACAGACACTTATCAGGGAGCGTATATTTTCTACAAAGGCGAAATAAACGAAGCCGGAGATGATATCGAATATGAAAGCTGGACCATGGACGTACTGGAAGAAGGCGACGGCATAAACGACACCAAGATCGGTTTCGATCCAAGCGGACAAATCGGATATCTTTGTGTAATGAGCGAAGCAGCCAGTGATCCAACACCTTATACATCCTATCACCCCATTCTTTACGAAACAACAGATGGTGGTGAAACCTGGTCGGATGAGCCGATTAACTGTCAGTTTGGAGGCCCCGACGGTATTGATGCAGTTAAGAACTATCTTCCCGACGAAATCCTGGATGCCATCTTTGGCGAAGGAGCCTGGGATCGTGAAACAGTTGCCTACAACATGGGATTTCATACAGGCATGGCAGTTGATTATATGGGCAATGCCCACTTTACAGGTTTGATTACTCCAGCTTCTGATGATGGCTGGTATCCCAATCCTGATGTGATGGGTACTTTCCATGTATGGTACAACAGGGATACTGAAGAGTGGGATGCCAACCTGCTTTATATGAACAGAACATTTGATGGTGCTTTTGGTGACATAGCCCAGTATAACAGGCCTTACATCTCATCCGATATGGGCGGTCGATTCCTTTTCTTCTCTTGGTTAGACACCGATCAGGAAGGTATTGAAGAAAATGTAAGCCCGGATATTTATCTCGTATCATATGACCTGCAAAGCGGTGAATACAGTGAAGTTCAAAACGTAACTACTTTTACCCAGGCCATGTGGACAGCTTACTGGGGAAGCCAGTCAAACTACGTATTTGAAGAATATGTCAATGATGATACTGAGATCCAGTTTACCATTCCTTTCGTATACGAAGAAGCGGATCCCAATGATCCTACTGCACCGGTTTCATTCTGGTACATGGACGGATACACCATGACATTCCCCAACTACTGGCTGGGAGCCGAAGAAGGCGAAGAATCACTGATAGCCGGTGTTAAACAGAACTACCCCAACCCCTTCAGTACAACAACAAGCATTGAAGTAAGCCTTGAAAAAGCTTCTGATCTGAGCCTTGAAGTTGTAAATCTGATCGGGCAAAAAGTTCTGGAACTCAACAAAGGACAGGTGGAAGCCGGTAATCACAAATTTGAGATCAGTGCAGAAGGCCTCGTGAAAGGCGTTTATTTCTACACTGTAAAATCCGGTAATAACCATATTACAAAGAAAATGATCGTTGAGTAATCAATATTAGGAACGCAAAACAAGAGAGGCTGTCCAAAAAGTATCTACCAGATATTTGGATCATATCGGGCGCTTTTGCCTGCCGGCTTGCTGATAGTCGAGATGTACTGTTATTCAGTGGTCTTTAGGCTTCGTCTCGCCTGACGAAATATCGTACTTTTCAGACGGCCTCTTTTTTTGTTACCATCCCCCCTTAATGCCCGCCTTTTCACCTCCTGATCTTCAATTCATTGAGCAAACCTTGTTTTTAGATGAAGATTTTTTTACTTTTGGAATAACCATTAAACAGTAACCAAAATCTAAAATCAATGAAAAAGACTTTACTATTTCTTATGGCTCTATGCATTAGCGGGCTTGTATATGCCCAGAACATGCATTTCGAAAAGGTAAGCACAAAATTACCAGATCAGGAGATTGTCGACCTGGTAGGCCTGAAATCCAGTCCTATTACAAGTAATTTTGAGAAATCTCCCTCGCAAACTTACTATGTGAATGGCAGGGAACTCACCTTCGTTCAGATCGGTTCGTCCGGTAACGCTTATGGTTTCTATGGCGGACCAAGAACATACCTCTGGGCAGACAACGTCCTTAATTCGGTGGTATTTACGCACCGAATGGTGAATGATCCTCCAACCTCCTATGGCAACAGCCGCATTGCCTATGATGTATCCTGGGAGGGCGGCATGGACGGAACCTGGACAAACAGCATCCAGGTATACGATCCCCTGGGTCCCGGGTCACAGTATCCCGATGCTGCCGGGAGATACCCACAGGGCGGGATCATTAATCCCCCGGGAAATACCGATCCCAACATGGCCGAATACACCTATTTCATCCCAGCACTGGATGGTTCAAACGGCACCAGCAACTGGGGTGGTTTTGCTTTTGGTACCAACGGGCTCACTGAAGTTGACCCTGCTGATCCTACCCAGACAAACTGGACTTCAGGTGGTGATACCTGGAGAAATGTCCCCGATGCTTTTACCATTACCCAGGACGGAGTTTGCTGGATGATAGACGGAAGCTTCCCAAATGGTCTTGTGGGTGATTATGAAGGACAATTTATTTTTGATAAAGGTACATGGAATGAAGATATTGGGGATGTTGAATACGAAGAATGGCTCGTTGATATATTGGATGCCGGAGATGGCATCAATGATGTAAAAGTTGCTTTTGCACCCGACGGTCAGATCGGTTATCTGCTCGTTATGAGCGACTCTCCAAGCGATCCACAGCCTTTTACTAATTATCATCCTATCCTTTATACGACGGATGATGGCGGTGAAACCTGGTCGGATGACCCCATGCATTGTCAATTGGGTGGAGAAGAAGGTATTGAATCCGTAAAAAGTTTTGTCTCGGATGAAGTAATGGAAGCCATTTATGGTGCAGGATTCAACCGTGATGAGATCTTTTATAACATGGGATTCCAGGTTGATATGGTTGTTGATTATTTCGGCAACCCCCACATTACCGGCATCATTGCCTGTGCCAGTGAAGACGGCTGGTATCCGAACTACGAATCCATGGGTACATTCCACGTCTGGTATGATGTCGACAATGCCATGTGGGATGCCGAACTCCTGTATATGAACAAAACCCTTGATGGTGACCTGGGCGGGATTACCCAGTACAACAGGCCGCAGGCTTCATCAAGTATGGATGGCTGGAATATATTCTTTTCATGGATCGATACAGATCAGGAAGGCATAGAAGAAAATGTAAGTCCTGATATTTATATGGTTCATTATGATGTGGGAAGTGGTTTGCATTCGGATGTGGATAATATTACTTCTTTCACCCAGGCCATGTGGACAGCTTACATGGGTTCACAATCACATTATGTTTTCCAGGAAGACCTTGGCAATGGCACATACCGGTATACTATCCCATTCGTTTACACCGAGTTAGATCCCAATGATCCGGCAGCAGAAGTTACATTCTGGTATATCGATGGAGTGACAACAGATTTTTTGATTGGAGTTGACGAACAGGAAAACATCCCTGTAACAGTTGAACAAAACTATCCCAACCCCTTCAGCAGTTCAACTACCATTGATTTGAGTCTGGACGCAGAAGCCAGCCTCAGCCTGGAAATTTTCAACATGACCGGGCAAAAGATCATGGAGGTTGACAAAGGCAAAGTAAATGCCGGTAAACATCAATTTATGATCGATGCCGGAGAGCTGAGCAAGGGTGTATATTTTTATACCGTAAAAGCCAATGGTGCTAAGGTGACCAGAAAAATGATCATCGAATAAAACCATATGATTTCTGAAAAACCGTACCATTCATGGTGCGGTTTTTTGTTTTGAAAACATCGACTTTCTTATTATATTTGATTAATTCAAATACTAACCACTTAATCCATTTAATATGAAAAAATATTTACTACTTATCCTGGTAATAAGCGCAGGCAGCGATGTTATTGCCCAGGAATTGCGCCTGGAGCCAAAACCACAGGCAATCCCCAAACAAGAGCAGGTCTACAACCTTGTTGAAAAAGAAAGTTCTCTCACCAAAGCAAAAGTGAATAAACCCGTTCAAAAGTATTACCTGAACGGCAGAGAACTGGAATTTATCAATATTGGCAGCTCTTATAATGCTTATGGTTTTTCCGGGGGCTCAAAAAATTATGTATGGGCAGATAACCATATTAATTCTGTAGTATTTACACACAGGATGATTGCAGGTCCAGGTCCTTCCAGCCCGGGCGACCGTGTTGCCTATGATGTTTCCTGGGAAGGGGGCGAAGCAGGAACTTGGCACTCGGATAACCAGGTTTACGAACCATTTATGGGAAATGACCCTGCACGTTATCCACAGGGCGGTATCATTAATCCACCAGGAAATGAATTGCCCGAAGATGCTATCTATACATATTTTTGCCCTGTGCTTAATATCTCAAACGGCAACTGGGGTGGTTATGCATATGGCATCAATTTTCTGACTGAAATTGATCCTACCAATCCCACAAGGAATGTAGATTCAGGTACACCACCCTACCGGTTCATCCCGGATGCGTTTATCGTCACCCAGGAAGGCACCACATGGATGGCTGAACCAAGCTATGATGAGGAGAATCAACAGTATACGGGCGAATATATCTTTTACATGGGTTATATGAATGATGCAAATGACGACATAGTATACGAATGGTGGACACTGGACATCCTGGAAGTAGGAGAATTGCATATCAACGACAGCAAAATTGCTTTTGATCCTACCAGTCAGTTTGGTTATCTGTGTGTGATGAGCGACTCACCCAGTGATCCTGTCCCATACACGGATTACCATCCCCTTCTTTATGCAACGGATGATGGTGGTGAAAGCTGGCAGGAGGACCCCATTCATTGCCAGCTAGGCGGCCCCGATGGCATTGATTCGGTAAAGTACTATTTACCCGACGCAACACTGGATGCCATTTTTGGTGAAGGGCAGTGGGATCGTGAAACGATTTTTTACAATATGGGATACCATACCGGATTCCATGTAGATTTTATGGGCAACGCCCACTGTCTTGGCATCATAACACCTTCTTCGGAAGATGGCTGGTATCCCAATCCCGATGTGATGGGAACCTTCCACCTCTGGTACGACCGGCAGACCAAAACATGGGATGCAAAGCTATTGTACATGAATCGCACTTTCGAAGGAGATATGGGAGGCATTAGCATGTATAACAGGCCGTATATTTCCTCTGACATGATTGGCCAACATCTGTTGTTTTCATGGTTGGATACCGACCAGGAAGGGGTTGAAGAAAATGTTAGTCCTGACATTTACCTGCTTGCTTATGATCTGATAAATCACGATCATTACGAAGTCGAGAATGTAACAAGTCATACACAAGCCATGTGGTCGGCATACTGGGGTAGCATGTCGCATTATGTCTTTAGTGAATTGCTTGGTAATGATCTTATCTGTAAAGTACCCTTTGTTTATGAAGAAGCAGACCCGAATGATCCAGGGGCCGAGGTAACTTTCTGGTATATCAATGGATTTGAAGTTATATTTCCGGGTCCATGGGGTATTGAAGAAAAAACTTCAGAGAATTCAATTATAGTTGGTCAAAACCATCCCAACCCATTCAATGGGAAAACAACAATTGATATTCACCTGGAAAAAACAGCCAACATATACCTGGAGGTGTACAACATGACCGGGCAAAAGATCATGGAGATTGATAAAGGCCAGCTAAATGCCGGACTACACCATTTTGCAATCAATGCCGAAGACCTTGGCAAAGGCGTATATTTCTATACAGTAAAAACTGAAAACGCTTCCCGGAGCAGAAAGATGATCATTGAATAAAATAATAATGATACCTTTAATATGTAGTTTTTCGTCAGGCTGAGTCGAAGTTTAAGGATCATTGAATATCAACACATCTCTACTACAAGCCTATTACGGCGCTTGATGTGCCACGAATAATTGCAAAGTATGTTTTAAACAAACTTTTGATTTTTTTACAACCTTTCATCATGTGGAACAACCTATAATATAAGATGTAAATCACAATATTCTGTTATGAAAAATTTTACTTTTCTCTTGATTTCTTTATTTCTTGCATCGTCAATATTTTCGCAGGAAAATAAATTCGAAGCAGTCGGCATTGAGCTATCAAAAGCTGATCGGACAGTGGTCAAAAAAAAGCAAAACGATCCTTTCGGAGCATGGCAAAAAAAACCCCCAAAGAGTTCCAAAAAAACCGGCATGGAACTAAGCTTTGTCAATCTTGGACAACAGGGAAACAACTATGGGTTTCAAAGCCCTTTTCCCAGAACCATGTTATGGGCCGATAACAATATCAACAGCATCATATATACCAAATCCAGGGGAAAATATACAGTTTCCTGGAATAAAGGTGCTGCCGGTAGCTGGCATAAAGATGTGGTTATTTGTGACACAATCCTTTGCCGAAACGGTCAGGGAGGTATTATCAATCCTGCCGGAAACACCAATCCGGATAATGCCATTTACACTTACTTCATGCCCTTAGCCGACGGAAGCAATGGAACATACGGCGGATATGCCTATGGTATCAATCTTTTAACACAGATCGATCCTCCCTCCCCTACACAAAATGAGGTTACATCCAGTGGTGATTTTTACAGAGGTAGTCCGAAAGCTTTCACGGTCACGCAAACGGGAAATACCTGGGTGGCGGATCCTTGCTTCCCGGAAGGTCAGGAACCTTACAATGGTAACTTTATCATAAATAAAGGAATGTATAATGAGAGTATACAGGATATTGAGTATACGGAGTGGCTGATGCCTGTGCTGGAGGAAAATGATGGTATCAATGATTCCAAGATTGCCTTTGATCCTTCGGGCCAATACGGTTACCTTCTTGTGATGAGCAATTCGTTCAGCAACCTTCAACCCTATACTTATTACCACCCCATTCTTTATGCAACAAGCGATGGAGGAGATACCTGGTCTGAACAACCCATACACTGCCAGCTTGGAGGCATTGATGGTTTACCGGAAGTTAAAAACTTCATTTCGGATGAGGTACTCTTAACGATTTACGGCCCCGCTTTCAACAGAGATGAAATTGTTTACAATATGGGGTACCGTGCAGATATGGTTGTCGATCATTTCGGAAACCCGCACATCACCGGGCTGATTGCTTGCGGTGAGATGGGATTGTGGTATCCTGTGCACGGATCCATGGGTACATTCCATGTATGGTACGACAGGCAAAATGAAAGCTGGGATGCAGAATTCCTGTATTTTAACAGAACATTGACTGGCGATCTGGGCGGTGGTACGACGCAAGATAACAGGCCACAGATCTCAAGTGATATGGATGGATGGAACCTGTTTATTTCCTGGATTGATTCAGACATGACCGGTGTAACAGAGAATATCATACCCGATATTTTTATGGTACACTATGATGTGGGAAGCGGAACACATTCCGATGTAGAAAATATTACAGAAGGTACACAGGCGGAAAATGGGGCATACCTGGCCATACAATCGCATTATGTATTCGAAGAAGCAAGCGGGAATAACAATATTGAGTATACCATACCTTTTATGTATAATGAGCTGGATCCCAATGATCCTGCAGCACCGGTCACACTATGGTATATTGGTGGAGTGAAAAGAGATTTTGCAACGGATATGAACGAGCATGGAAATAAGCATACAGTTGTTGAACAAAACTACCCGAATCCTTTCAGCAAGCATACAAACATTGCTGTAAGTTTGCATAACCCTGCCAGGCTGAAGCTGGAAGTTTTCAATATCACCGGGCAAAAGATCATGGAAATAGACAAAGGCAAGATGTCTCCAGGAAAACACCGTTTTAAAATTAATGCAGAGAATTTGAGAAAAGGAATATATTTCTATACAATTTTTGCAGGTGATGAGCATGTTACAAAGAAGATGATCCTCCGGTAGGTTTGCTTATATTTGATTTTTCAAACAGCTTCTTCAAAGAGATAGATTATCCCTGCGATCTCCCGTCAAACCTGACAGACTTTTCAAATGCTGTCAGGCCAGGTGAATTAGTATGCAGGCCAAAATTCAAAATTCAAAATTCAAGTATATCTTTGCAACATGCGTCTTTATCACAAACATTACGGATCGGGAAAGCCCGTTATAATTTTGCACGGTTTGTTCGGGCTTTCGGATAACTGGGTCACTTTTGCAAAAAAACTTGCCGAAAAAGGATGCGAGGTAAGCATACCGGATCAGCGCAATCACGGGCATTCGCCCCACAGCGATGTTTTCAATTACCTGGCCCTGACAGATGACCTCATGGAATTCATCGAAGAACACAACATCGAAGATCCGGTCATACTGGGTCATTCCATGGGTGGCAAGGTGGCCATGCGTTTTTCGCTGGAAAACCCCGAAATCATTTCAAAACTCATAGTTGTGGATATCAGCATGCGGCAATACACCAACCGTCATTTCCACAAAAAGATCATCCAGGCCATGCGGGCAGTCGATTTTGGAAAGGCCAGCAAACTCTCAGATGTGGAAGAACAGCTAGAAGAATACATCCCGCAGAAACGCATCCGCATGTTCATCATGAAAAACCTGTATTACCGCGACAATCGACAGACCCTCGACTGGCGCATCAATTTCGAAGGCATTTGTGACAACATGGATGAAATGTTCGACAAAATTGAAATTGATTCAAAATTCGACAAACCTTCCCTCTTTATCCGTGGAGGAAATTCGGATTATGTTTCAGATGATGACATTGCCACAATCAAACAACACTTCACAAAATCAGAAATCCAAACCATTGAAGGTGCATCACACTGGGTGCAGGCGGAAAAGCCGAAAGAATTTAATGAATTGGTTTTTCAGTTTTTGGAGGATTGATAGTTACCCGTTCGCTGAAGCGAATGTCAATTCAAAACTCAAAACTCTCCCGAAAGCTTACGGGATCAAAGCTAGCCCGCCATTTCAATCCTTCTCTTTTTATACACCCTTCTGGAGATAGAGATGCTCAGCTCGTAAAGGCCCCAGAGCGGGATCACCACCAGGATCTGGCTGAAAACATCGGGGGGTGTGATGATAGCTGAGAGAATCAGCAGGACTACGATCATGTACTTTCTGTTTTTGCGCATAAAGTCGGGGGTAAGCAAACCGACCTTTGTTAAGAAATACACAAATATGGGAAGCTCAAAAACCACCCCCACCCCCAGGGTTACTGAAACCACCGTGCTGATGTATGATGTGAGAGCTACCTGGTTGGGCACTGCAGCACTTACCTGGTAAGTACCCAGAAAATTTACGGTCAGGGGGACGATCAGGAAATAGGCAAACAAGACTCCCAGTACAAAAAGGACAGAGCTGACCAGCACCGCCCCGGTTGAATATTTTCGTTCCGTAGGATACAATGCCGGACGTACGAAACTCCAGACTTCCCATATGATATAAGGAAAAGCCACGATGATCCCTGCTACAATACTCACCATCATATGGGTCATGAACTGACCCGACATTTTGATGTTGATGATGTTCAGCTTCAGGTCATCAATACAAAGTCCCTGCAGGTTTAGATATTCCGAAAGATAGCACAAGAACCTGTTGGTAATAAAACTGGAGTCCTTTGGCGCCAGGATAATCTGGTCAAAAATGATATTGCGGTTCAGGAAGGCAACAACCGCCAGGATCACAATGGCAATGATGGAACGGACCAGATGCCAGCGCAATTCCTCGAGATGTTCCCAGAAGGACATTTCTTTTTCCTCTTCCGGTTTCTTCTTCTTTTTGGTTGTTGTTTCTTCCGCCATTTTTCAGATCAAATCTCCAAAATTAAAAAAACCTCTTCAAACGAAGAGGTTTCCTGATGGTATATTTCAAGCAAGGGATCAGGAACAGCCTCCCTGAACCATTTTCTTCTTATTTCCCTTTTTGATAGGTGGAAGCTTGGCAGGTTTTACATCTTGCTTTTGCTCAATGGCACCCCCGCCTCCCAGGGCATTGCTGGCAGCCTTGCGGTAATTATATTTTGCAAATTCATCATCCGGGCTTGTCATACCGGGTTTTTCGGGATTCAACACGGTTTCCACCCAGTAATTCAGTCCACCCTGCAACACATAATTATTCTTGTAACCCAGTTGCCGGGTGATCATCCAGGCTTCATTGGCCCGGGTTGTGCCGTTGGAGTACAATACATTCAGGTAAATATCCTGATTCAGGTAAGGTTTCCATTCATCCGATAAGAGATCATTCAATGGAACATTGATGGCTCCCGGCAGGGAATATTTCTCAAATTCTTCTTTTGATCTTATATCAATGAGTTGCAGAGTAGGGTCTTGCTGCACAACCATATCCGCTACCTGATCGGGATGCACGAACTGGGTTCCGCTTTTTACTTCATCCAGCAATTCGTTTGCAGTAAGCTTATACGGTTTGGTAGTATTCTCCGGAACCGCTGCAATGATCAATCCCAGCGAAACAAATATGATGGTAATAATAATACGTGTCTTCATAATTATCAATTATTAATTGTTAATATTTCGGTGCTTTAAACTTTTTCTCTGCCCATTCGCCGATCCAGAACATCACAGCCGCAGCAAAAATAACCAGCATGACCAGTGTTCCTGAGGAAATATTAAAAAATGTATTGATCTTCAGGTTTCCCATAAATTCCGCCATATAAAGGGGTTTCCATATGGGGTATCCTTCCGTAAAAATAAAGATACCAATAAAAATACCCACCACAAAAATGATGGCATCAATTTTTCCGATGGCAGCGGCACAAACACTGGTTCCCGGGCAAAAGCCCCCCAGTATAAAACCAGCACCCATGATCACACCTCCTATTATTGTCGACCAGAGGTAAGTGGGATTGATATAAATGTAGGTCAGATCGATCCAGCCAAAAAGGCTGAAGAACAGCAAACCGATCATGGCAGTGATGGCGCCTGTAAAAAACACTTTCAAAACTACGGTGTCGTAGCCGTAAAAAACACCAACCAGTTTGCGGCTGGAAGAAAAGCCGCTGCTTTCCAGCACAAAACCAAAAGCAATTCCAATGAAAAATGCCAGGAATAAATTGGTATTGGAAGAAATGATATCGTTAACAATCAATGGTCCCATGATAATCTCTTTTTATTAAATCCATAATTTTCTTACAAAATACGCCAGGGCAAATGCAGTCCCGAAAATGGCCATCATGGAGATGAAGCCACCCAGCGACAGCACGGCCATACCACTCAGGGCAGAGCCGCTGGTACAGCCCCTGCCCAGTTGTGAACCGAATCCAAACAACACCCCGCCCAGCAAGGCAAAGATCAATCTGGTTCTTGAAGTGATTTTCGGCGAATGTTCTACTTTCCAGGTCATTCTCCTGGCCAGGATTCCCGAAAGGAATCCTCCCACCAGAACACCCAGCATCTGGTATACCAGCCAGGAGTTCAAAGGGTTTCCGGCATGTGATTCACTGTATTCTTTGTAAAACATAGCATCATCAGCATGTTTGGGTGCAATGCTTTCAACAGCAGCCACAATGGTACTCTTCATGGCACCGCTGGCACCCACTCCCCGGCCGGAAATGTAATTGGCCAGCAGCACTGTTAATCCCAGCAAAATCCCTCCGATGTAGGGATTTATATAACTTCTGCTTTTCTTTTTTCTCATTTCTTTTTCCATGAATATTTGCTTTTTTTAGTATAACCATCTGCTTTCCTGCCCGGCATAAGCGATGATAAATCTTAACATTAAACTTCCGAACATCACCAGTATGGGTGCAATATAATGTGGCATCTTATACCCCCGGAGTTCCAGGATCTCAAGTATGGCAGGAAAAACCATGCCGAGCATCACTACGAACAACCAAAATGGAGTGGTATAAGGTCCGCCGAGGAAAAGGTTCGCTGCATCGATCTGTACCTGTGTGGAAGCCAGGAAACCCATGAACATATGAATGATCAGGAAGAGCTCCACTGCGATAATGATCAGATCGATCTTTGCCATTTGCACCCGCTCAAAATGATCCTTGCTCAGTAAAACGATGGCAGCCGCTCCTGCCGACAATCCGGAAGCCAGGAAGAGCGGTCCCAGTATGGATGTATTCCACAGGGGCCTTGCATTGAAAGCCGAGAACAGTATTCCGGTATACACGCCAAGTATCAGTGAAAAGATCAGCAAAATCCAGGAAATGACCAGAATATTCCTGCGGAAGAAGGCTTCCACTTCTTTCACCCATTGAAATTTCCAGTCCCAGTCTGGAAAGATCACCTTGATGTTCAGAGCACACCAGATAAAAGAAAGCGGAGTAACGACCATCAAAGTCCAGGCACCCCACGACATAGGCGACTCAAAACGAATGGTGGTATATAACTGCCAGAAATACAGTTTGTGTTTCAAATCCCAGAACAGGGCGATCAGTCCAATGATCAGAATAAAAGGTGTGATAAAAGGGGCAATTTTCACCGCTGTACGATATTTATCCTGCTTTCCCTGTATGGTATACAGGGCCGCAAAGAACAGTATGCCTGCAGCAAGTCCTCCAAGAAACAGGTAAAGAGGGATCTGCCAGTGCCATATATTGAGGTGGGGATCAATATAAGGATTCATTCTGCCGCTGGTGATGATTTCTTCTTTCATGCTGTGTCGTTTATATTAAATAATAAACATGAGGTTTTGTTCCTGCTTCGGGGATCAGGGTTTTCCATTTGCGCATTTTGAGTACCCGGGAAACATCGCTGTTGGGATCGTCGAGATCGCCAAAATACATGCATTTTGTAGGACATACCGAAACACAGGCCGGATCCTCTCCTTTCTTGACCCGGTTATCCAGACAAAAGGTGCATTTATCCACATACCCATCAGGATGCGAGTAACGTGCATCGTAGGGACAAGAGGCAATGCAGGCGCCGCATCCGATACATTTGTGATGTGTGACCAGCACAGTTCCGCCATCTTCGTAATGGGAAGCTCCTGTCGGACAACACCTGACACAGGGCGCATTTTCGCAATGATTGCAGCGCTCCGAACGGATTTCGATCTCCAGTTGGGGATAAGTGCCATCCGTGACTTCCACGATCCAGTCGCGGCAGTAGCCGATGGGTACATTGTTCTCTGTTTGGCAAGCCACCACACAATCGCTGCAGCCCACACATTTTTTGGTATCTATTGCCATTGCATATCTCATGATGCAACCTCCTCTTCTACCGGTTTTTCAGTTAAGAAAGTAACAAAATTGCCCCGCATGCCTGTACCGCCCATCACAGGATCAAGCATCACCTTGCTGATCAGCTCCGAATCGCTGCCTCCTTTTCCATAGGCGCGGCTGAGTTTTTTGTTGGAATGCCCGAAACCATGCACCATATATACCGAATCCCAGCGAATGCGTTCTGTGACCCTCACCTTGATCGGGAATTTTGAGATCACACCATCCTGGTTTTGCAAATAAACTTCCTGTCCGTTTTCCAGGTACCAGATCTTCGCCACCTTGGGATTGACCCACACGGTATTTTCATCCATCAGATCAACCAGGTTGGGATTGTTGATGGTGCGGCTGAAAGTATGCATGGGCGCCCTGCCATAAATGAGGCGGTAATAGCCTTCAGGAGGTTCGGGATGCGGTGTATATTTGGGAATGGGATCAAAACCTTCTTTTTCAAGATCGGTGGAATACAATTCAATTTTCCCTGAATTGGTGTTGAAAATAAAATCCTGGTCCGGCCAGAAATAAAGGTCATCATACTGGCGGGGGAACTTTTTCACCCCTATCCTTTTCATTTCATCAAGAGAGCTCCCGATCTTTTTGAGCTGCCAGTCGAGAAGTTCTTCTATGTCATTCCATGCAAAATAGTCTCCCAGTCCCATCTTATCGGCCAGTTTTTTGGCCATCCACCAGGCTGGTTTGGTATCGTATTTTGGTTTTGCCGCGGGCATTCTCAAAGCAATGTTCGGTTCCCGGTGAGGGTTTGTCCTGAGCATGTCGTATCTTTCAAGATAAGTGCATTCGGGTAAAATCACATCCGCATAGCCTGTGATCTCCATGGGCATGGTATCGATGGCCACAAGCAACTCCAGGTTTTGAATGGCTTCCAGTGTTTTCTTCCGCTCGGGCAGGGTTTTGATCAGATTGGTTCCGTATACGAGCCAGGCTTTAAATGTACAATCCCTTGCGGTATTGGGGATGGATGCATCACAGATCCCGGTTGAAAGCACTTCATTGGCCAAATTAAATTTCCCGGGAAAAGCATCCCGCCAGGTCCGTTTTGGCTTTGGATAAGGAGGATGCGGATAATCGGGCAGACTTGCTTTTTCAGGATAATAAAAACCTCCCCGCCTGCCCCATGATCCAAGCAAGGCATTCAGTATGGCTACTGCCCTGCTGCGCTGTGTATCGTCACCATACCAGGTAACATGTCTGCCCGGATGAACGATAACTGCCGGAGAAGCATCGTGCATGGCTTTGGCAGTATCATAGATCATTTCGGGTTTGAGCCCTGTAATTCCGTATGCCCATTGGGGAGTATAGGGTTTCACTCTTTCTTTCAGCACATCGAAACCATAGGTGTATTTCTCAACATAATCTTTGTCATACCATTCATTTTCTATGATCAGGTTGATCCAGGTGAGCAGCAATGCCAGGTCAGTTGCGGGTTTGATGGGCATCCAGTATTTGGATTTGCTGGCAGCAATCGAAAAACGGGGGTCAACCGTGATGATGGTTGCGCCTTTGTCGATCGCATCCGACATCTCCTGTACCTGCCCGTTGTGCATGTTTTCACCCAGGTGGGATCCGATCAACACCAGGCATTTGGTATCCCTGATATCGGTTCTTTCTGGCGATAATACCAGTTCACCAAAAGTAGCCAGAAAGCCAACCTCCCTGGGGCCACGGCATTGAGCAAAAGAAGGAGCTGCGATATTGGTTGAACCATAAGCCTTCATCAGATCACCAAAAAACTTGCCCCCCGATCCATGGGTGAAAAGTGCCACACATTCGGGACCATGTTCCCGGGCAATTTTACCCAGTTTTTCCGCAATATAATCCAGCGCCTCATCCCAACTGGCTTCACGGAAAATCTGTTTCCCTCTTTCCTCGGCACGGATCAATGGCTTTTTTAAGCGGTCTTTGTCATGGTACATACCAACACCCCCTGTTCCCCGCGGACAGAACCTGCCGTTGCAATGCGGATCATCATCATTTCCGGTAATCTTTTTGATCTCTCCTCTTTCATCCTTATAAACCCAGCCTGCACATTTCCAGAAACAAAGCTCACAATAGGTAGGAGTTCTCAGGGCTCCTTTCTTGTCCGGGCTTAAAAGATCATCGGCAAACGACATTCCTTTCGACCAGCTAAAAGTATTGGCTGCCAGGGCAAGTCCTCCAGCCCCAATCGATGATATTTTAATAAATTCTCTTCTGTTTGCCATAATTCAGTAATTCATTTTTCGTGACTTCAGAAAGCAAGTTTATGCCTGTGCTTAACTGATTTCCTTATCAAATTACGTATGTATATATTTTCATATATTCAATGCAAAATTAATAAAAAAAGCAATTTACTGTTAACAAATAAACAACAACAAATAGAGCCACTATTCCCTGTTTATCAACAACTTATTAAGAGACGTATTTTACTCATTCCCATACTGCTATTCAAGAAATACTGATATGCAATAATTTACATATTTATTTAGAATCAATATAAATTTCAGATTGGTTTAATCAAGCGTTCAAGATGTTAGCAGCAATAAAAGTGGACATTGGGTAAGAATACGGCCGGGCGATCATTCCTCCCAGGGATCCATGAACAGGTTGGTGCAGGAATAAATATCAATGTTGGAAAATTTGAGAATACGTTCAATCTGTTCTTTCAACGCCCTGGCTTCGGTGTGACCGCTGTTTTCTTCGAGAAATTCCCGGAGCCAGTTGATGGCTTTCCCGTAATCTCCCTTATCAAACAAATCATATGCTTCCTGAATACTGGTATCTCTTTCCCTGCTTTTCACGTATACATCAAGTTTATTTATATGCAAAGATACAAATCAGTTATTTTTAATGCTTTATAAACAGGCTGTTTCATGATGGCTCATTTCTGCTTTTCGAATTCTCTCAGCCAGAGGCCTGCCTGCTGGTTGATGTGTGCAAACCATGTCAGGGGATTTCTGAAGAAAGCCTTTGGCCGCGGCATGGTTCTCATCATCGATGGAAGTGCACTGAAAGCAAGTCCCAGAGATTGGTATAAATTTCCAAATCCTTTCCCGAAGAGAAAATCTTTTATACGGGGATTGCGCAACTCGACACTCAGTGAAGAAAAAGATATCACAAGGTAAATGGCACGCAAATTCATTTCAAGGCCAACCTGTAAGCCATCCATATCGATAATTCCTTCTTTTAGATTGAAGCCGCTCCAGAAAATGGCAGCCAGCAAAGTGATCATGAACAACTGGAACCAGAACACCGGTTTCTTCAATCTTCTCATGGCGTTTCTGTAATAAAGCAAACAGAATCCAAGGTAGACTGCATACCAACCAAGCGTTATCCAAATTGAAGCATAGTTGATCAGGTACAATCCCACTGGTATGCCGACAATATGCAAAAACAAAAAGATGATTCTGAACTGCTGATCTTTGCTGGTCTCAAAAAAATCTTTTCTTTCGATGCTGTTGAAAACATCTTGTGTTTCCTTTAATTTCAGGCTCTTTCTGCCCACCGACAGGCCAATCCATGCCGCTGCAAATCCAAAAACAAGATAAGAACCCGCCACGATCCATACCAGCATCCAGGGATCTGCTCCCTGCAAATTTATCTGCTTTAGCAGGAAAAAGTAAATATTTTTATAAATGGTAACAATTTCAAAACCATACAGGATCAGCAGGCTGATCACTTTGTGCACAAGCGTACTAATCATACCGAGGGCAGCTCCCAGCATATAGCCTGCGTGATTGATACCCAGCAGCAGCAATCCTGTTTCCAGCATCAGGGCTTCGAAAAAGATCCCGCTCATGGGGCCCAGTATGACTGAGCTGGGAGAGATGGATTTCATCAATGCACAAATAATACCGGCCCGCAGTATCAAACCTTTTTCCGGCCACATACGATGGAATGAGATCAGCAAGCTAATGCCAATAAAGGTGAGAATGGATCCTGCAAAAGGAATGCGCAGATTGTGCAAAAAACTGCCCAGTATGATCTCAATCGAGGCCCATAAGCCGCCCACAATTGCAGCTTTCAGCCATATACCTTTGATCTCCTTTTCGTCATAACCTTTTATCTGATCTCCAGCTTCCATTCAGAATGATTCCATGCAATTATATCAGGATTAAAATCCGGCTTCCCGGCCTGCAAACCTACAACTTTATCGGCTATCTCTTTGAGATGTTCGTTCCTGTTCACCCGGTTAGGCCCGGATACAAAAAGGAAAACACCCGGAATGATAAAATTTCGCAGTCCGCCCGATTCAACAAGAACCGGCTTATTATTAGCGATCATTGGACGTAAAAAGCCGAATGCATCTCCAAGGTCTTCATCACGAGATTGAATAAAAAATACTTTTTCTGCTCCGGCATCCAAAAATCTTGAACTGTCTTTTGAAGTGCCAGGATCCTGTTCCTCAAGAATGTTGTATTTTTCGCTTTGAACGATGAACCGTTCATTCTGTTTTAATTCATGAAAATGGGGTGAGATCTTAATTGCAATGATGCCATGCCCGCGAAACTGACGGACCAGGGATGTTACAATGGAAGTTTTCCCAACATTCCTTCCTGCACCGGCTACCAGCAATATGTTTTTCAATTTCTCCAAATGCTAAAAATAAATTTCTATTTCACATTCTTCCTTTTGACTTTTGCCTTCTTCCTTTTACCTTCCGACAATTCCCGTTTCCCCTAATGCCTCAACTTCAAGCCCGCCTTGTACAAATCTTCCCTGCTGTTTATATTGAAAAAAAGATCTTCATCATAGAAAGATAAGTTTTTGTTTATCGGAATGCGACACAGCTTAACTGCATTCAGCAAGTCAGGTATTTTGTAATTCCCCTGCCGGATAAATTCAAGAAATACTTTTGTTAACTTTTTTTGATACAATGCGCAAAGGGGTTCATAATGCTCTCCTCCATGCCAGGGGACCACACAATCTTTTCCAACTGCTTTCTGAACAAGGTAGTCATAAAGATCCGGTCCAACAAAAGGTGTATCGCAGGAAAGCACCAGGTTATAATCCGCGGAAGAATGATATAAACAAGAATAAATTCCCCCCATGGGACCGCTATCCGGGATGATATCCTGCACTACTTCCAATGCATATTTATCGTAAGCCTTGCCATTGGAACTGATGAGAATTTTGCCTGCCACTTTTTTCATGACATCAATGGCATATTCAATCAATGGTTTTCCATTCAGTTCCACCAGGCCTTTCTCCATGCCCATTCTCCGACTCTGTCCGCCAGCGAGTATAATACCGGTGATCTGATTTTTCTTAATAAAACAGTTTTTCCCTTTCATTTCGATCAGGCCTTCATCCTTGAAGCCTTTGAAAATGCGAACATAGTTTCCAGCTCCCATACCGGAAAGGTCGGCAAGATCTTTCCGGGAGAATGGTATTTCAAATCAATTGAACTGGTAGTACAAGGAATATAAATTTCTTGCTTCACCATGTTGCTTTATCGTGTTTATCCTTCAAAAATATAAAAATCACCATAATGAACTACCCCGCCGCAGAGCAGCGGAGTATCAAAAGGAAAAACTTGTCCGCCTACTGGCGGATTAAATAGCACCCCAAGGGGGCGGGGAACCTGACTGGCCTGCCTGGCCGGCAGGCAGGCGTCAGGCAAGTTAAACCCTTGTCCGCCTGCTGGCGGATTAAAAAGGCCCCTCCTTTTTTTGATCCATAAAAGAGGATCAAACCTCTTTCAGCTTCCACTTTCCTCTTTTGAATAAAATGAAAGCCACCAGTGTCAGTATGGATTCTGAGATCAGGATGGAAAAATATACACCCTTTTCCCCGAATCCCAGACTCAGTGACAATAAATATGCAAGTGGAATTTCCAGCAGCCAGAAGCAGAAAAAATTGATCCAGGTCGGGGTGATGGTATCGCCTGCCCCATTGAACGACTGGACCATTACCATTCCGTATCCATATGCCAGCATGCCAATGCTGATGATCCTCAAAGCAATGGCACCGGATTTGACGATTTCATGATCCTGTGTGAACAAACCCACATAAAAATCAGGATTCCAGGCAAATAAAATCCCGACCAGGGCCAGCAGTATCATGTTTACCTTTCCGGTTACCCATACTGATTTCTCAGCACGTTTTGGTTTTTTCGCACCCAGGTTTTGCCCGACCAGTGTTGCCGCCGCATTGGCTACTCCCCATGAAGGCAGCAGTGAAAAGATGACGATACGGATGGCGATGGTATAACCCGCCATGGCCACACTACCGAACTCGGCAATGATGCGTACCAGTCCTATCCAGCTTGAGGTTGCAATGATGTTTTGCCCGATGCCTCCCAATGAAAGCTTGATCAGATGCCTCATCACGGAAAAATCCACCTTCAGGTTTTGCCATTTCAATTGCACCCTGTTCTTACCTTTAAACAAGAGGTAAAACTGGTAAATAACCGCAAGTCCCCTGCCAGTGGTTGTGGCAATGGCAGCACCTTCAATGCCCAGTGCAGGAATGGGACCCAAACCAAAAATCAATAAGGGGTCTAGGATGATGTTAAGGATATTGGCCATCCAGAGCACACGCATGGAGATGGCAGCATCACCCGCACTCCTGAATACAGCATTGATGATGAACAACATCATGATCACGATATTGCCACCCAGTATGATGCTGGTATAGCCGGCCATTTCTTGCTGTATGGCTTCATTGGCCCCCATCAGTTTTAACAACTCCGGTGAGAAGAACAGGCCGGGAATCGCGATCAGTACCGACAATGCCCCACCCAGCAGGATGGCCTGGAACCCGACATTGGAAGCCTCAGCATGTTTTTTCTCTCCTATTCTGCGCGAAACAAGGGCAGTGGTGCCCATGCTGAGACCGAAACCCAGGGCATAGACAATGGTCATTAAACTCTCTGTAATGCCGACAGTGGCAATGGCGTCGGCACCCAGTTTGGATACAAAAAAGATATCCGCCACGGCGAAAATGGATTCCATCACCATTTCAAGTACCATGGGCACAGATAATAATAATATGGCTTTTCCAAGATTACCAGATGTAAAATCCTGGTCGGTGCCACTGACCGATTCAATGATCTCGTTGATTAATTTTCTTGCGTTCGTTCTGTTTATTTTATTTAAAGCTAATGTTTTTTCTCTTTTCGCCATGACTGTTTTCGCTTATGGAAATGTTTCAACAATAATTTATCACTCCTCGATTTGAACTCCGGTCCTGCAAGGTCCGGGCTGTTTACATTAGCAATTGTAAAGACTAAAGTTTTCATAATTTAAATTTTTGATTAAACATTTGATTTATCCATCCACCCGGCACAAGCCGGGCAATTATTAATTATTAATTACAAGTATCTCCTGGTGCAGGATTCCCCGCCCCTGATTTAAACTACTGTAAATACATGGAAAAGCCTTACACGCAAGATGATGCTAACGAGTCGATGTAAAAATGACATTTCGTTTCATAAGGCTTTCTGTCGAATTTTTACAAATGTAGATAAATAATTTATATATGGGAGAAATTTAGATGTTAATTTTTTGTTAGGAAAGGATATGAACCATATAAGACATATAAGTATATGGAAGAAAATTTTAATGAGGTTGTAAGACCCGAATATGCCCAGGTTTTATTCTTATATTACTTTTCTGTCTTATATGGTTATTTACCGGGAAGAAACAAACAACTGTCCCCGTAGCTTAAAAAACGGAAATCATTTCCCAGGGCAAAATCATAGGCTTCTTTCCATTTTTCCTTGATAAAAGCAGAAACCAGTAGCAACAGCGTACTTCTGGGCTGGTGAAAATTGGTGATCATGCCTTGTACAATTTGATACGCATAACCGGGCAGTATCATCAATTGCGTGGAACCCTGCAGGGATTCAATACCCTTTTCATTCATTTTCTTTAATAAAAAGGACAAAATTTCTTTTGCCGGCAGAAGCTCATCCTGTTGGTATTGATAAGGATCCCACTGCCTGACCATGAACTCCTGCTGCAGTTCCTTCTTTTTCAGGCAGTACAACCCATACCAGTAAAGACTTTCCAGGGTTCTGACGGAAGTGGTTCCCACCGCAATCACCTGGTCGGGTAAATGGGCATGGATTTTTTCAATGCTTTCTTTGCTAATCATAATCTTTTCATGGTGCATCTCATGCTCCGTCACATTCTCAGCCACGATGGGCCTGAATGTTCCTGCTCCCACATGCAGGCTGAGTTTGGTCTGCTCAATGCCTCTTTTTTTGATCTGCTGCAAAACCTCCTCCGTAAAGTGAAATCCTGCAGTGGGTGCAGCCACCGATCCCCTGTTCCGGGCATACAAAGTCTGGTAACGTTCTTTGTCTGAAGCAACCGAGTTCCTTTTCAAATAGGGGGGGATGGGAGTATGCCCGCTGTTCTCAAGGATGTCACCAAAGCTTGCTGCCGCATCCCAGCGAAACTCAATAATTGAAGTTTCCCCGCTTTTTTTCAATCTTTTCGCTTCAAGCATGAATTCTTTTTGATCGATGCTGATCTTCATCCTTAACTTACCGAACTTCCAACGTTTTGAATTCCCCACCAGGCATTTCCAGCGCACTTTAAGCTTTTGCTGAAAGGCCAGTTGAAAATCAGTTGAAGGCGCAACAGGCTCCAGGCAAAAGATCTCGATCTTTGCCCCACTTTCCTTGGCAAAAATTAAACGGGCCTGTATCACCCTGGTTTCGTTAAAAACAAGCAGGGAACCTGCGGGAAGTATTCCAGAGATTTCATAAAAGCGATTTTCACGTATCCTGCCATCCTTTAGCACCAATAATTTAGAAGCATCCCGTTTTTCCAGGGGAAACTTTGCGATCCGGTTCTCCGGCAAAGGATAATCGAAATCCAGTATATTGATATCTGAAAAATTCAATGCTTTTAAAATTGGTATGCAAAGGTATGAAATCAACCGGTTTTACTGATCGTTTGCAACAAAGTCCTGTTGCGTATTTCAAACCGGTTTTTGTTTACGCGCAAAGCACCCAGGTCGCACAATTCCCGGATGGACCTTGTGGCGCTTTCGCGGGTGGTGCACAGAAAAGTCCCTAAATCTTTCCTTGATAATGGCAGTTCATAAACATCCTGGTTGAAAACATCAGTGGCGAAATAAAGCAATGTATCCGCAAGCCGGCCATTGATCTGCTTTTGTGACTGGCTCACAAATCGTTTGAAATAGTTCAATTCATCCTCGCATAAGTAGATGATCAGCTCGTTGGCGAATCCGGAATTCTTTTTTACAAGCTGTCTGAATGATCTTACATCAATATGACAGATCAGACAATCCTGGAGTGCGGTAGCGCTGTATTGGTGAACCTGGTCAGAAAGGATGGACTGTATCCCCACATAGGTTTCTTTTGGAGCAATTTTCAATACCTGGTCGTTCCGCGGACCCTCCATGTGGATCTTGACCAATCCGGATTTAATATATGCAATATGTGTAGAATGTTTGCCTTTTTCAATGATCATTTCTCCCTTGCGGTACATGATCTCATAGCAGTTTTCCTCCAGAAATTCGAGTTCCGTCACGCTCAGTGCCTTTACCGCTGTGGACTTGATCTGGCAATTCATGCACTTTGTTCTCATACCGATACATTTTATTGTTCCAAAGATACACAAATGTGATTGAAATCACATCATAGAAAATCAGGGAGGGTAAACTTCAAATCATATCAAGGTATTCGATCTTGCTGTTGTATATTTGCATAAGCAAAAGCAAATCCAATGAAACTAAAAAAACATCTTCCCAATTTCATTACCCTGCTGAACCTTTTTTTTGGATGCTTATCAATACTGGCTATCATTCTGAACAATTTATCGGAAGCAGCTATTTTCATATTCATAGCTGCTTTCTTTGACCTGCTCGACGGGCTGGCCGCAAGAATCCTGAAAGCAGGCAGTGAAATTGGGAAAGAGCTGGACAGCCTTGCCGACATAGTTTCCTTTGGAGCAGCCCCCGGTTTCATTCTCTGGAAACTGCTGGATACGACTCTTCCGGATGAATACAAATCTTTTTCAATCCTGGCATTTATCATACCCCTCATTTCCGCTTTGCGGTTGGCCAAATTCAACCTGGATTCCAGGCAGAAAGAACACTTCATTGGATTGCCTGTACCCGCCAATGCAATCCTCATCGCTTCCTTCCCAATGATCTTTGTCCAGGAAGAACCGGCTTTCACCTGGATCAGCCAGACGATCTTCAATTCCTGGTTCCTGATCGGATATATCCTGGTTTTTTCTTTCCTGCTGGTATCAGAAATACCCCTGATATCAATGAAGTTCAAAGGATATCATTTCAGCGGGAATCAGTCCCGGTACCTGCTGTTGGTTGCTGCAGTGATCCTTGTCATCTTTTTCAGGTTCATTGCCATACCTTTCATCCTCATCCTTTACTTCATTATTTCCCTGATCCACAACATGAAGCACAAACGAGTATAAACGCTATTATTTAGGCAGCTCGTAAAAAATCTCAGCTTCCGGACCAAGCGGCAGTCCGATGGTAATCCAAACGATGAGCAGAATTATCCAAACAATAAAAAATGCAATTGAGTAAGGCAACATGGTTGCAATGATGGTTCCGATGCCGGCTTTTGGCAAATACTTTTGCACAAATGCAATGATCAGTGCAAAAAAGCTCATCATGGGAGAGATAATGTTGGTTACACTATCGCCTATGCGGTAAACCACCTGGGACAATTCAGGAGAGTACCCCATCAGCATGAACATGGGAATAAATATCGGTGCCAGGATAGCCCATTTGGCCGAGGCGCTTCCCATCAGCATGTTGATGGATGCAGCCAGTATCACAAAGAGAATCATAAGCGGAATGATACCAAGTCCGGATGCTGAAAGCAAACCGGCGCCTTTGATGGCAAAGATCACACCCAGGTTCGACCATTTGAAATAGGCCACAAACTGCGCTGCAAAAAATACCAACACGATATACATGGTCAATGATTTCATTGTGGAACTCATGCCATTCATCACATCGGTATCATTTTTAAAGGTTTTTGACCCGAAACCATAGGCAATCCCGGTTAATCCGGCCACCAGGAAAATAATGGCCACAACATCTTTGATCAGGGGGGATTCGAGCAGATGTCCTGATGGAGGCCTGAAAAATCCATCTTCAGGAATAATACCCAGCAGAATAACACCCATGATCACCAGGACGGTAATCCCTGCCCATCTCAATCCACGTTTTTCAAGACCAGACAGTCTTTCAACCTTTTCCTCACCCCCTTGTTTTTTGTATTCACCCAGTCGAGGTTCCACAATTTTGTCAGTTACCCAGGTTCCTACAAAGGCGATAAAAAATGTGGATATAAACATGAAGTAGTAGTTGGCAGTAGGATTGACTGAATAACCAGGTTCAATGATCCTGGCAGCTTCTTCGGAAAGTCCTGCCAGTAAGGGATCGATGGTACCCAGTAAAAGGTTGGCACTGAAACCACCTGAAACACCGGCGAAGGCTGCTGCCATGCCGGCCACCGGATGCCTGTTTACCGTCATAAAGATGATGCCGCCCAATGGGATCAGCAACACATACCCTACATCACTGGCCAGATTCGACAATATTCCAGAAAATACAAGCACAAAAGTGAGCATTCTTTTCGGTGCAGACAGCACAAGCATTCGAATACCAGCACCGATCAAGCCACTTGCTTCAGCAATACCGATTCCCAGCATGGCTACCAACACAATACCCAGGGGTGCAAAACTGGTAAAATTCTCAACCATCTTGTCGAGTATCATATACAATCCCTCATCGGAGAGCAGATTGACCGGCCTGACCAGGCGTTCAGTTGCAGGATTTACGGCCGTGAAATCCATAAAATGAAAAAGCCATGAAAACACCAGGGCCAGCAAGGCAAATACTAAAAACAGTGTGGCCGGGTGTGGCAGTGCATTCCCAGCCTTTTCAACAAAATTTAAAAAACGGTCAAAAAAAGATTTCTTTGTTCTCGCTTCTTCCATACTAATTATCAATTGATAAGGTTAAATATTGAATTTTGTGTGTAATATTCGCAGCAATATTTTTCAAAATAATTTGTGAAAATACATAAATATATCTACATTTATACTTATTCTAAATAACATTATTTATATGAAACAGATTTACATATTAAGAAAGTCAGCTAAAATGCTGACAATGATAACATTTTTCAGTACAGTTTTGTTTTGTGCTGGTCAAATGAGTGCTCAACAGATCAAAAATGATCCCAATTTAGACCGCATCCCACAATGGTATCTTGAGCTTGCCAAAGAGCAAAGGGGTGAAAGGGTGTTTGAGATCATAACCATTGATGGATATGATAATTATTATGTAGGATTGGATTTTGCCGAAGGGCACATCTCTGTTAATCCACAGGAACCCACGGAATTTTTCAATTCCTTTAACATCGATAATCCGCATTATACCATGGACGGCCATGAGTGGTTCGACGGCGATGTTAACTGGGGTGGTGCCAATATCAGGGGCGATGTTCTGACGGCATACGACAGCCTGGGCAACCTGTATTATGAAAACATGTACGGCAGCTCTATTCAAGGGTGTAAGCTTGTTGTTTCAAGTGATAACGGACAAAGCTGGAGCGATCCGGTCACTGCCATCAACGGGGTTGATAAAAACTGGCTGGCAGCAGACCAGACAGCCGGGCCTTATGCCAATTATGTTTACAGTGTGATGACCGGTGGCGGAGGTGTCGGGAATTTTACCCGGAGTACTGATTATGGTCAGTCCTTCCAGCAAACCGAAACTTTTAACACGCAATCCCTGCCCGGCATGATGGTAGCTGTCGGGCCCAACGGGGATGTACAGGGTGGTTCGGTTTACGTAGTTACAAATTCCGGAAGTGCTTTTGCTTCCACCTATACCTTTTACAGATCGACGGACGGCGGAAACAGTTTTACACAACAATCCAGTTTAAATGTGGCTGGTTATGTAGGAGAAGAAGTTGGCGGTCGCAACTCTGTTGAAAACATGCGTACACGGCCCTATCCTTTTATTGCAGCAGACAACAGCTACGGGACCTACCGAGGCAGGCTTTACCTTGTTTATGCAAGCAACGACCCACCCGGCGATGGCAATAAGCCAGATATCTGGTGCCGGTATTCCGATGACTATGGACAAACCTGGTCAGACGATGTGCGTGTTAATGATGATTCGAATACACAGAATCATCACCAGTGGCAACCCGCCATCTGGTGTGATAAGGAAACGGGTAAACTTTACATACAATGGATGGATACCCGTGACACACCAACCAGCGACAGTGCCCTCATTTATGCAACTTATTCTGATGATGGCGGACAAACCTTCAAACCCAACCAGGCAATCTCCAACGAAAAAATGGTAATTGATTGTGAAACATGTGGTGGTGGCGGTACGCCAAGATACCAGGGAGATTATAACGGTATTGTATCCAATGCAAAAGTTTCCATGGCTACCTGGTCGGATTTCAGGTGGGGAACTTTTGCAAGCTTTACCAGCTATTTTCCTGATTTTGCCATGACCATGTCGCATGAGCAGATCAGCTTTGCCGTTTCGGATACTGTTTGGGCGGAAGTACCCAGTGTAAAGCTATATGAGGATTACGCTATTTTTACTTCAGTAATTGAAGATCCGCCTTCAGGGTCCTTCTCTGTGAATTATCCCAACGGAAACGGTATGAATTCATTTCCAGGATCGGTAGCGATCGTGATCACAGCTTCAGGTGTCCCGCTGGGTAACTATGAGATGAGCGTTACCGGAAAAGGTCCCAACGGAACACCCATTCATAAGAGAACTGTAACACTTAATATTGTTGAATTACAACCACCTGTGGCTGACTTCAGTGCTGAGCCCACGGAGGTTTGCTCAGGCGGCACAGTCGACTTCATGGATCAGTCTGCCAATTTCCCAAGCCAGTGGCAATGGACATTTGAAGGCGGAAGCCCGGGAACTTCTTCAGATGAAAATCCCAGCGGGATCGTGTATGATGAACCGGGCACTTATGATGTCACGTTGCTGGTTAGCAATGACGCCGGATCAGATGAAATCACAAAAACAGATTTTATCACCGTGGCTACTCCTCCTGATCCTCCCACAGGAGAGGACGTTGTATGTTGCAGCAACGAACTTGTAAACACCCTGATCGCGGAAGGTGAGAACATCATCTGGTACGACGACCCCGAACTGCTGAATGTTGTGGGTGAAGGAGACACACTGGAAACGGGACAAACCGAGGCAGGTATTTATGAATATTATGTCACGCAGACCATAGGTTGCGAGAGCGATGCCATCATACTCACACTTACCATCAATGCAGCTCCGGAGGTTACGCTGGATCCTTTTGATGAAGTTTGTGAAAGTGTGGATCCATTTGAATTAAGCGGAGGTCTGCCCGAAGGTGGAAATTATTTCGGAACTGGCGTAGAAGGCAATATTTTTGATCCTTTTGAAGCTGGTGCAGGTACACATATGATTGCTTATGTTTATACCGATGCAAATACCTGCAGTGATACTGCATATGCAGAAATGACTGTTCTTGAATCTCCAGAAGTTTATGTAGCACCATTTGCTCCGGTTTGTTTAAATGATGAACCTTTTGAACTTAGCGGCGGAATGCCTGCAGGTGGAGAGTATTCGGGTAATGGGGTCGATGATAATTATTTTATTCCCGCTGAGGCCGGAACAGGAATGCACATGATTAAATATACATACACAGCTCCCAACGGATGTTCTAATTCAGCGCAGGAAAGCATTCAGGTGAATGAGGTACCCAGTCTGGATATCGGACCTGATACAACTATTTGTAATTACCAGAATGTAGTCTTGGATGCCACAATTCCTGATGGTGCCAATTATTTATGGACCCCGGGGAACCTCACGACAGCAAGCATTACTGTCGACAGCTTGATGATTGGTATTGGAGCAACAAAATTTCATGTGATTGCTACAAATATCAATAATTGCAGCGTTGAAGATTCCGTAACCGTTACCATAGAAGACTGCACCGGAATGGAAGAGATCAGCGGCCTGACGAAGCTGGATATCTTCCCGAATCCCAACAAAGGAAGTTTTACCATCAGCATGTCAACCCTGCATGATTTGAAGCTGAAGATGAAACTTATTGATGCGGGTGGAAAATCCCTGCTAAACATGGATAACATCAGTATTCAGGGAAAATACCGCAAAGAGATCGAGCTCGGCACTAAGCAGAAAGGCATCTTTATCCTGATTCTTGAAAATGATACTGGAAGGTTGCTGAGAAAGATACTGGTTCAATAAAATCGAATCTTTACCATTGCAAAAGACCGGAGGCCAGAGACTTCCGGTTTTTTTATCCTCTGGCGGAGATGAAACAACTTTATAGATGGGCAATCCTAATGCAAATCAAAAACAATTTGCCATATTCCATCAGATAACATCAGATAAACGGCATTAAACAACATTGTTGAAACCTGAACCCGGTTTTCTGTTGCAGAACATAAGAAAATTGCCTGGTGACCAGTGTAAACAATGTCTTCTCGTCCCCAGAAGCAACCCGAAGGAGATCAAATCACAGTGGCAACATTCATCAGAAGGTGGCTGACACTAAGCTTCGATTCCTGAAATGCGGAATTGTTTATTTCAAAGCGAATCCGGTTTTTTTCAATATAAAAATTAATCAACACCCCTTTTTCACCGAAGCCCTCTGTTTCGGCAACAGTCAAAATTGGTTTATTTTGCGTATAAGATAAAATATTGTTGAGCCGGCGTTTCTCGGATCCCGAAATAAAAATCAAATGATATGCTTTATTCGTATCGATTTCATCAGCATATTCAATGCGTACTTTCCGGTTCTTGATATTTGTATTTTCATAAAATCTATTCAATATATCTCCAAATGGATTTTCCCCAAGAACCAAAATATTAAAAGGTTTTTCACTTTTCTCTTTCAGTGAGTCCATGGGCCAGTCGATAAAACGGGTAAATCTTTCCAGGAAACCAGCCTTCAGCAGATACTCCTCCGATTGTGCTGCGGAATATTTCATTCCGAAAAAAAGAAGGAATATCAAAAGGCCGAGTTTTATGTGTGTATTTTTCACAGGCATTTCGTATTTACCTTTTAGGCTGATCAAAATTCTAAATTATATGTCAGTTTCAAACGGATACTCCTCTGGGCCTGCCTGTATCTGTCGGGTGGCCGGTTTGAACTGTGATAGTACTTTGCATTCAGTACATTATCGGCTATCAGTTGCAGGTCAAATGATCGGACATCTAACAAACTCAGGCTTGCATTGAAAACCCAGGCATCATCAATTATATTGTTTCCTTTCGACTGGATAATTTTCGGATTTTTTCTATTACCGTAATAATGACCGCCCAAATGTAAAAAGAGTTTATTCCGGTAAAGATTCGCAGATAACCCGGCATTAACAACATGCCTTGAAATTTCAGGCAATTCTTTTCCATCCTGGTCTTCCGACATATTGTAAGCATAATTGGCAAAAATGGAAAATCCCTGCTTTTTATAGTGCAAACCAAATTCAACTCCCGTTGTATTGACTTTATCCCTGTTAATCCAGCGCCAGTTTCCGGCTGTATCAACAATTTGGCGGGCCAGCATCTGGCTCAAGGAGTTTTTATAAACAGATGATTCAATATTCCAGTACTTACCAATGCTGTATGATACGAAGAGTTCACCTGATTTCATGATTTCCGGTTCCAAATTATCATTTCCGATGCCCGAATTGAAATCCCAGGGGCGCGGTGCACGGAAGGCTTTGTTGTACAATAGTTTCGCACTAATTTCATTCTGGTTGTAAACCAGGGCAAACCTGGGGGTAAAAACATTCCCGTAATAGCTGCTGAAATCCTGTCGGGCACCTGCGGTAAAAACGAAATAATTCAGAAAGTGGGCCTGGGCCTGCGAATATAAACTCAAAAGATTATTCCTGATCTGGTCGGGCTGGTCGGGAGGAGGAGGCGTTTTATGCTGATCATCACTATGGCTCAGGGAAAAATTTTCGGAAAGGGACTCAAATTCATACACAATTCCGCCAGTAAAATAGATACTCTTTTTAAGATTAAAATTAAACTGCTCCTCAACACCGCCCAGGTAGTTCGGACGGAAATAACCAACCTGGTCACCCGCCTGTGTGCTATCTGCTTTGATAATATACCCGATGGAGTTATCTCTTACCGTGGTATTCCTGAAATATACCTGGACATTGTTCGACCAGTTCTTTCCCTGATCATATTCATGTTTGAGATAGGCATTCAGAAAATCAATATTCCACAATGTTCCACGATCAAGATATTCATCACCTACGCTTTTATAATTCGTTGTTCTTGAGGATTGCTTATTCTGGTATATTGCACCTGCCGAAAGGCTTTTATATTTTAAGAAAGCATTGAAAGTATAATCATCTTCAAAATTCTCCATTTGATCCGTCCAGTTGTAATCACCACTTTCTCCGCTCAGATCAGCTTTTTCAGAAGTCCTGAACATGCCCGAAATCCTGAATCCTGCGTCTTCTTCTTCATTGATATATTCATATCCGAAATCTGCTGCATAGGTGTCAAAATTGCCGAATGAGCTACTTATATGTCCCGCATTGGCTTCCCCGGGTTTTTTGGTAATGATATTGATGATGCCGGAAACAGCATTGGTTCCGTATAATGAGGATGCCGGGCCGTAAACCACTTCAATCCTTTCTACATTGGTCAGGTTGTATTGTGCACCGCCGTAAAATCCACCTGAATTCAGTTCATTCATCTGAATTCCGTCTACCAGCAGCAAAATCAGGTTGTTTTGATTTGGAATACATCTGAGGAAAGAATAGGTATTGAACCCATTGATATTCCGGAACTGAAAACCAGGCAGATCACCCAACGCCTGTTCAAGGGTAAAATAACCCCTTTCCTTGATCTGCTCAGCCGTAACTACCCTGATATTGGCCGGCACTTCATTGATTTGCTGAGACACTTTTGAAGCGCTCACCACTTCCATTTTCATCATATCCTCAAGCGACATCCCAAGGATATCTTCGGCTATGATGGTATCCCTGACTTGCCCGAAAGCCCCGGGAAGCAATAGAAAAAACAAAATAATTACAAAAACCCTGAATAGAATTTCTGAGAATTTTTTGAAGAGATATCCCATCTTTATAAATCCTGATTAATTTTTAAATATAATATTTATCCGGCTATATTGAAAACTTTTTGTTAAAAACATGATTTATACATACATTATTGATATAAATTTCCAGTCATTTTCCATAATAATTAAACATTTGCAATTACCCCCTGAATTTCATATATTTGAAAGAACAATCAAATCCCAGGGGGCTTGGGTCATTTTAAGAAGAATTCAATTATTAGATATTAATATAAAATTAAGTGCATATTCAACAGATAGATGATTAAAAGAAAACTATCGGACTTCATCAAATCTCTATCCGTAAAGAATAAGATCATTCTGCTTGTACAATCCATCACAGTTTTTATTGTTGTGATTAGTTTTACTGCAATGATCTTCTGGGGGGTGGGTGATTACAGGAATGATCTCATCAATAATTCAGAACTAAATGCCCGGATTACCGGGGACTTTTGTGTAAGTCCACTGGCATTTGATGACAAAGAGGGCGCGGAAGCAACACTTGAGAAACTCAAGAATGTCCCGGAAATTGATTATGCAATTTTGTATGATGAAAACAATGATATTTTTGCAACGTATGGTGATTCGGGCAAGGCAGAATTCAACAATAAAAACTTTAAAAGTTCAACAATTCAATTCAACGATAATGAGCTCCTGGTCTATGAACCGATCATATATGATGATACTCATTATGGCAGCATTCTGCTAAATGTCTCCACCGAAGTTCTTAGAAAACAAATCACCTATTATATACTTTTAATGACAGGCCTGATGATTGCTTTCATCTTCATCGGCTATATGCTGGCCAGCAAATTTCAGCGTTATATAACAGAGCCCGTCATCAAACTTTCCCACTTCACAAATACAATTTCCAGGACGGGTAATTATAACAAAAGAATTGAAAAAACGGGTAAATGCGAAATTAGTGAATTGTATGATCGCTTTAATGAAATGCTCGAACAAATACAGAAAAGGGAGAAAGAAAAGGAACAAGCAGAGTTACAGATCAGGGAAAGCAATGAAAAACTCAATCTGATCCTTGACAACTCCCCCCTGGGTATTTTCCATTATACGGAAAACGGTAACATTACCACCTGCAATAAAGGACTGGAAGATTTGTTCGGATTTACAAAAAAGGACATCATCAGCAAAAACCTGCATCAAACCATTGAAGACGGGGAAATGCTGAAAGTTTTCAAAAGATCACTGACCGGTAAGCGAGCCGTGTTCAGGGGCGAATATACCTCATCGATTACAGGACGTAAGCTTTTTGTGCGTACCATTTATACGCCTTTGTTTGATAGTGACGGAAAACTGATCGGTGGGATTGGTATTTACGAAGATATATCCGAACAGAAACGCATTGAAGACCTGCAGGTGGAAAAAGAATCAGCCATCAAGGCCAACAAGGCCAAAAGTATATTCCTGGCAAATATGTCGCACGAAATCAGAACACCACTCAATGCCATACTGGGATTTTCGCAATTGATGAAAAAAGACGACCGGCTTACAGGGGATATGCTGAGCAACCTGGAAACCATCAATTCCAGTGGTGAACATCTGCTCGCCTTGATAAACGATATTCTTGAAATGTCAAAAATTGAGGCCGGACGTGTCCAGGTCTATCAATCAACCTTTAACCTGAAAATTTTTCTGCGCGACATTGAATTGATGTTCCGGGTAAGAACCCAGTCTAAAGGCCTGTCGCTCTCCTTTGAAATCAATCCGGAGGTTCCTGAATTTGTGATTACCGACGAAGGCAAGCTGCGACAGATCCTGATCAATTTGCTGGGCAATGCCGTCAAGTTCACGAAAAAAGGCGGCATACTCACCAGGGTCTGGTCGAAAAAATTACCCGGAAACAATTATTACGAGCTTGTTATTGAAGTTGAAGATACGGGGGCAGGCATAGAAGAAAAAGAACTGAATAAATTGTTCATGCATTTTGAGCAAACCAAAAGCGGTCGGCAATCGCATAGCGGAACAGGTCTGGGATTGGCAATCTCCAAAGAATACATCAAAATGCTTAAAGGAGATATCAATGTTAAAAGTAAAAGTGGTGAAGGCAGCGTATTCAGGTTTTTTATCCAAATAAAAGAAGGAAAAGAGGAAGATGTCAAATTGCCCGAAGCAGATGAAATGGTCATCGGAATAAGGAAAGGTTATCCGACATATAAAGTCCTGGTGGTAGATGACAAAAAACCCAACCGGGACCTCCTAAGCAAAATGCTTACCATGGTGGGATTCAACATCAGAAGTGCTGGGGATGGTTCGGAAGCTTTGAAGATCTTTCAGGAATGGAAACCCGATCTGATCATGATGGACATGTTCATGCCCGTGATGGACGGCTTTGAGGCAATCCGCAAAATCAGGAAACTTCCCGGAGGGGAAAAAACCGTGATCTTCGCAGTTACCGCAAGTGTTTTTGAAGAAGACAGACACGAAATCCTTGACTCGGGTGCGGATGAATTCATCAAAAAACCATTCAGGGAAAATGAAGTTTTGAATAAGATACGGGATTACCTGAAAATTGAATATGAATACAAAAAAACCGCAGAAACCCAAACCCGCTTTTCAGATAATAAGAAACCGGATGAAGAGGTCATAAGCAGCCTTCCCGGTGATCTCGTGGAAAAATTGAAACATGCCACCATCAGTGGTGATATCCAAGTGCTGGAAGAACACATCCCGGAGATCAGAAAAATCAACCAGAGTCTGGGAGATTATTTTCAAAAGATATTAAAGGAATTTGATTTCGAATCCATGGGTAAACTGTTGGGCATTAAATAAGGAAATAGTATTATGAACACTGAAGAAAAAAAAGAAAATATCCTGGTCGTGGATGATACACCAGCAAACCTGCAGATCCTGCTCAGGCTTTTCAGGGATGCCGGATACAGGGTAAGAGCCGTACCGGATGGAGAAAAGGCCCTGAAGGCCGTTGAAAGCGAAGTTCCGGATATTATCCTACTGGATATCAACATGCCCGGGATGGATGGTTATGAAGTTTGCAGGCAACTTAAAAACAGGGATCAATTCAGGAGCATTCCCATCATTTTCATCAGTGCCCTTTCCGAAACTTTCGATAAAGTGAAAGCCTTTGAATCCGGGGGCGTTGATTATATCACAAAACCCATCCAAATTGAAGAAGCCCGGGCAAGGGTAAAAACGCATCTTGCATTGCACCGGTATCAATCCCAAATCGAAGAAAAAAATCAACAGCTCAACAAAGCGATGAAAGAACTGAAAGAAGCACAATCGCAACTGGTGCAAACAGAAAAAATGGCATCCCTGGGTGTGCTTACCGCAGGAGTTGCTCATGAGTTGAATAATCCTATTACCTACATTTATACCAGTACCCTGGGATTGAAAAGCAATGTTGATTTCTTTATTTCCCTGCAGGAGAAATTCAATGAATTAACAACCCAATACAACAAAAAAAACCTTGAAAACTTCCGGCAGTATATGAACGACCATGACTATCAGGAAAGGCTGGAAGAGTTTCACAGCCTGGTCGCTAATATCATAACAGGCGCAAAACGCACTTCCGAGATCGTGAAAAGCTTAAGGTTATTTACCCGTCTGGATGAGGACGATAAAAAGATCATCGATCTGCATGAAAGTATCGATTCCACGCTTTTACTGCTTTATAATAAATACAAGGATTTTATAGAAGTGGAAAAAGCATATGCAAATATACCACCTGTAAGTTGCTACCCGGCGAAAATCAACCAGGTATTCATGAATATCCTTTCCAATGCCATTGAAGCCATTGAATTGAAAGACCAGAAAAGAAAAAGAGAACTCATTCATGTTCAAACAGGCAGCGTAAAAGAAAACCAGAATGATTATGCATCAGTAAAGATTGCTGACACCGGTATTGGCATACCCGAAAATATTTTGGATAAAATCTTTGATCCTTTCTTTACCACAAAAGAGATTGGAAAGGGCGTAGGATTAGGATTATCAATATGCAAATCGATTGTTGAGGAACATAACGGAAAAATAATGGTCGACCGTAAAAAAAATGGAGGGACCTGCTTCAATATTCTTTTACCCTTAAATACTGATTAATAATGGAAACACAAAAAAACAAGAAAGCGAAACCCAAAATTCTATATGTTGATGATGAACTGGCAAGTTTAACCGGGTTCAAATCCATTTTCAGAAATCATTACGATGTCTATACTGCAAAATCGGCAAATGAGGGTTATGATATCATGAAAAAAGAAAACATCAGTTTGGTGATCTCCGACCAGCGCATGCCAGGTGAAACAGGTGTAGAATTTCTACAAAAGATCAGGCTGGATTTCCCTGATGCCGTCAGGATGATTGTAACAGGCTATTCTGATATAGACGCAGTGATCAAAGCCATCAATAAAAGCATGGTTTATTATTATTTCTCAAAACCATTTGAAGCCGATGATATGAAGATGATCATGGACAATGCAATTGAGCGACTTGAACTGAGGCGACAAAACAAGGAATTGCTGGATAGATTGTCGGTGATGGTAGACAAATTAAAGCAACACAAAGCAAAACTTGAGAAAGAAGTTAAGCAACGGCAACTGGCCGAGGAAGAAGTCAGGAAATTAAACAAGGATTTGCTTGTACTGGACAAAGCCAAAGCAGATTTTCTGAGGATCATCAGCCATGAAATCAGAACCCCGCTGAATGGAATCATCGGGCCTTTTCAATTGCTGAAAGATGGAATACTATCGGCAGATTTCAAAGATATCCTGACAATCCTGGATGCTTCCGTTAAACGGCTTGAGAAATTCGCTCTTACAGCACTGAAGATCACTGACCTGCAAACCCGGTCTTACCAATTATATCTGTCGGAAGTAGAAATCTCAGCGATGCTGGATGAAGTATTAAATATTTGGGAAAATACCATCCAGAAAAAGAACATAAGGGTAAAAAAAGTCATAACACCCGAAAATTTATGTTTCAAAGCTGACAGAGAACTGGTTGAATTATGTCTGGGAAGCATCATCGAAAATGCAGTCAAATTCAGTCCTGAAAAAAGTACGATCAGCGTAACCATCGCGGAGCTCCAGGATGAGGTTATTTTTCAAATTATGGACCAGGGAGAAGGTTTTAGTGATTTCACCCTGCAAAATTATCATAAGTTGTTTTCTATCGGTGAAGAACATATCGACGGTAAAATCGGCCTCGACCTGACCCTTGCAAAGATGATTGTGGATGCACACAATGGTAAAATGCTTCTTTCAAACCGCAAAGAAGGTGGCGGGTATGTAAGGATTCAATGCAGTAAGAATAAAGAGTAAATATATGGCCCTGTATAATCCTTTCAAATCATTTTAAAATACAGTAAATAATATTGCCAATATAATTACTATCTCCAGTGCTGGTGGAATATTGACCCATTTCATAAACATTCAGTAAATTACAATACCTTATCAATCCCTCATCATCCTGTGGAGCATTTTTCCACCTTTTTATTCCTGCTTCCTTAAAGGATTTTGGAGAAATGATAATGGAGTTCAAAACAACATCCTTAATATCAATACTTTTTTCGAGTTCTTTGATTTTCTTATGAAGTTGTATTTTGTCACTTTCAAAGCCATTGTCTTCATTGCGCAATCCATGCGGATCAATAAAGGTTAAGTATTGCTTCCTGCCTTTCTTAATCCAAAATAAAAAATCCGGATAAAACCCACCTGATGTTGAAAAATAAAATCCGAGGCCTTTGTTTCTTCCTGAATTTCTTAGAAGATAAAACTCCATATCCTTGTAATTTCCCTTGTCCTTCTCGGATTTGATATGTGTTTGAAGATTCCTTACAAATTTAAATTCTCCTTCATTCAAGCCTTTCGGCACAATCGAATCAATATGATAGTTTTTCGATTGAAAGTCAGCATCAATAAGAAGCGGCTGATATAAATGATAATCAAACCAGGCGTTGTTTAGGATTTTGACGTCGTCATCATTGTGTTTCAGATTTTCAGGATAGTTTTTCTCTTCAATTACCTCTTTAAATTCACTTAATACCTTTTCAATATTTTCAAGGGCATTGCCTTGCTCATCCGTTGTAATGACGTCAATTTCATAGGATGTATTATCTAAAAGACTGTTCTGCTTCTTGAGTTTTTTACTTTCAAGAAACTTTGCTGTATAAACTCTTTGATGGCGGTTGTAAAATGTATCTAAGTATTTCTTTAGCAAACTGAGAACCAATTTGGAAATCTTTGCAATATCATTGTAGGTTTTCAATTTAATTTCTTCATCAAGTATAACCGAATAACGTCCATTGGTTATTATTTTCAACAATATTTCCTGTTTGAAAGTGAGATTGTAGTATTGCTTAAGCCGCTTGTATTCAAGCAAATCCAAATAAACCCGATCGATATTTATTATGGGAAGATATTTTTCAAATGAGTTTAATTCGGCATTTTTTATTGTGCCTTCATTTTGTTGATCTGAAGTGACTATTAATCTCTGTGTTGTATAATTCAGTTCAACTTTGATTTCATCATCAACCAACAATTCTACAACTTCCTGATCATGAAAGGGGGGGATTTTCTTTTTAGCTTCTAAAGTTATCAATCCAAGATCATCAATTTCCCTTTTATTCTCATGGCAGAGTTTAGTGGGAATTGGTATAGTTTCTTTCCGAGCTTTGATGCCTTCTTTTTCCAGGTCTTCTTTAAAACGCTTCATGTAATCGGCGTTTAATCCAAAAATGTTAAGCGTTTCTACCAGGCGTATATTTGGAGGTCCTTGCCCGTCTGTTCTTTTTAGAGAATCTTCTTTTCCTTTTAATCGAACACCACGTCCAAACAACTGTATGATTTGCGATCCTTCCGCACGACCAAAGTTTATAAGTCCGATTGAAGAAACCCTGTAACTGTTCCAGCCTTCAATAAATTTCCTGGCTCCAATGAGAATGTTCAGGGGTTTGGCTGATTTTGCCGGAAGCGCCTCAAATAATGAGGCACTCATCACATCGGTGTCAAATTTATACTGTTCTTTCAAGCCTGATTTGAAAGCACTGGTATCTCCGATATTTATTAATCCGAAATAAAAATCCGAATTATGTACTTTCAGTGCAATCTCACCGGGTGCATTTCTTATGGTAAGAAGTTCAATCACTCCGCCAACTTCACTATTGAAAATCAACCTCAAAATGAGATTATAAAGCTCTGGCGCACTGTTGAATTTATCAAATAAAAAGTCGTGTTTGTATTTATAATCATCAGAGAAAAAAGAACTCCTCTTCAGGATTTCATCAAGATAAACTGTGAATTTTTGCCTGTCTGATAAAAATTCAGCAAAAAAATTGATCAGCAACTTCACATCACTGATTGTTATTTCATTTTCCTTTTTCTCTCCTTTAGCAGTTGCTTTTTGATTAACCGTGTGCCCGACAAAAATCAGCAGTGGATTTTCGATTTGATATTCCTCTGCTATATCATGATTTAAATCATAGTAAAGTTTTTGCTGTGTAAACAACAACAGATTATGCAACAGGTATCTGTGTCGTAATTCTTTTGTTTCAAGCCCTCTGTTGTCCGAAATATTATGGATCCAGTAATCCTTGCCGTATCCATCCCTGAAAAAATGCCGGTATGAATAATCAAAAATGATAGAACGGGAATATTCTTTCTGTAACTCCTGATTACTGATCTGACCAAAGGTTGCAGAATACTCGAATGTAAATCCTTTGTAACCCAACTTTTCCCTGATACCCCGCCAAACACCTTCTTCTTTGTCGTTCCCTTTATGGCCTTCGTCAACAAATAAAGCATTGTTCTGCTGAAACTCATCAACACTAACTGTTACAACACCTTTTTGCGAACGGATTTTATGAATGTCAATGACTTTTACATGACTTCCTTCTTTATTATCAACATAATAATCCGCATCAATGCCGCTTAACCTTAAGTCCTCCAAATGTTGCTTACTCATCTGCTCGCTTGGGGTAAGCAAAATCAAATGCCTGAAGTCCTTACAATAATGCCGGTATTGCAAAACATTGAAATGTAAAATGAATGTTTTGCCCGACCCGGTTGCATTCCAGTAGGCTATCAGATTTGCATTATCAGGATCATAATCTGCTGCAAATTCTCTGGCGCTGATGTTATGACGGTCGTAAAAATCCTTTTTGAATTCATTCAATTTCTCTATGAAATCAAGGTTGTTCGTGAAGTATTGATGCAAATAATATTCAGTAAAAAGCAGAGAAAAATACTGATAATATTTTAAGCTGATCTTTGGATTACGATGCCTGTTAATTTTTTCGAGATGAGCATTGATATTGTCATCAAAAGATTTTAAAACAGGAATGGGAAATTTCAAATCACCATCGGAAAGTACGGTGTAAAAAACAGAATTATCAGGTGTATCAGCTTTGAGTTCGTTATCAGAAAACTTATCCCTGATCTTGTCAAAGTTGTTAAAACCAAACTGTTTTAAAATGTAATGAAATAATATAAGTCTTTCTCCCAGCATTATCTGTCAAGTATTTTTACAAGTTCGCGTTTCAATTCCTCTTTATTGGGAAGGTAAAGCTGATAAGTGGAAATAAAAATCTGAGAATTCAGGTTGCCTGTGGCATATTCCACAAGAATGTCATCTTTGGTCGCTGCCAGAACAACACCCACCGGCTTGTTATCCCCTTCCACATTCTGCTCTTTTTCAAAATAATTCAGGTACATATTCATCTGCCCGATATCCTGATGATTGACTTCCCCCCTTTTCAAATCAATCAATACAAAACATTTCAGGATTCGGTGATAAAAAACCAGATCAACACGGTAATGCTTATTTGCCAATGTTATCCGATACTGGCGTCCGATAAATGCAAACCCCTTCCCCAGTTCGAGTAAAAAATCTTCAAGCTTATCAATCAGGGCCTTTTCAAGATCTGATTCCTTATAAAGCTTCTTTTCCGGTAAATTTAAAAACTCAAACACATAAGGGCTTTTAATCACTTCTTCCGGAGACGCCGGACTGGCCCCTTTTCTGGCAAGCTCCAGAACTCCCTTTTTGTCTTTGCTAAGTGCCAGGCGGTGAAACAAACCGGAATTGATTTGCCGCCGCAGTTCCCGAACACTCCAGTTTTCCCTGAGAACCTGATTGGAGTAAAAATTGATCTCAAGGGGATCATCGAGCTTTAATAATTCACAATAATGCGACCAGCTCAATATGTGAGACAGTGTCTCACATTTTTCATCCCGTATTTTTATTCCCAATTTTCCAGACGGCGTCTGGAATATTTCTCCCTCCTTCACACTGGTCAATTTTCCAGACAGTGTCTGGAAAATTTCAAACTGGAGGTAAAACTTCCTGAAATTAAATAAATTAGATTTGGAGAATCCTTTTCCATATCGTTTACTTAAGTCTTTTGCCAGTGATGTTAAAAGCTCAGCGCCATATTCGGCTTTTTTTTCTCCGTTTTGCTCAAACTCAACAATGTGTCGTCCTATCTCCCAGTAAGAAATAACCATTTGATAATTCACCGCATAAGCAACTTGCTTCCGGCCTTCTTGCAGGATCTTGCCAATCCTGTCTATCAAAACGCTATATGTTTCTTTTGCCGGTTTATTCATAGGCAATGCCTTCCCACATTAAACGGAAAAACTCTTTCTCTGTGCTTTCAGCGCCAAAGGAATTATCGACATTACAAAATAGGCGATATTCCTTTTTATCTGACCAGGCCTGTTTTTTTATCCATTCCTTTTCTTTGTCCAAATCCAGCTTTTCATCAAATTCGCGCCAAATGATGGCAAGTTTTTGCTTGTCCTTCTCACCCAAAACAATCTGATAGTCCCTTTCCTGATGCTCTTCAACAAGATAACGATTTAAAAATATACCCAACAGGAAATTGAAAGTGCTAACCAAATCTACTTTCTTCGGCTCCCTTTCATTCAGCTTTACAATATCCATTTCGTAGCTGAAAGGCTTTGTGAATTTCCTGATATTCATCAGGGAGGATGAGTCTTCTACAGCGCCATGCAACATATATTTAATTTGCTCGCTAAAAGGAAGTTCCTGAACACCTTCCGGTATTTCAGAAAATTCAATGTTATTGAGGGTGTCTTCGTACTGTTCCAATTTCAGGTATTGAAACATGTGGCTGCTGCCATCCATGTCTTTGGGTTTGCCGTCTTTCCAGTTATCGCTGTACATCACTTTTTGTATGCGTGGTTTGGTAACGGTATCAAAATATTCGCCCATTTCCATGAGAATGTATTTTCTATTGCCGCCATCTTCTTTATTAAGCTTAAAAACAGCATGGCCTGTAGTTGCTGAACCGGCAAAGTGGTCAAGAGTAAAACCGCTTTTCGAATTTTTTAGTCCAGCATCTATACTATCAATAACTGTATACAGTGATTTTGGAAACTTAAAAATATTATTTGGCAACAGATTGTTCAAAACTTTAGAACCATAAATATTAGAATTATATCTTTTATCATACCAAACAGTCTTGAAATTAAATATTTGTTTGATCCGTATTATATCGTAAATTTTGCGTACTTTATTAAACTCTACCTTAAGTTCATCTTTTATTTCTTCAACAGTATTTCTGGCAAAAACCCATTTTCTTTCAACATTATTTGGATCAATTGGATAAACTTCAATAATTCCATCATCTTTCTTGATATTAGCGGATTCAGGGTGAAAACTATCATCGCAGACCTCTCCAAACCCAACTATTTCATTGTCCTTAATGAAAATTGGATAAAAGCAATTTGCAGCATCTTCTCTAAGATGGTCTCCAAATGAGACATCTCGAAGAGGCCTAATATCGGCATCATCTTTTGTTCTTTTTTGTAAACCAATAACTTTTCCACCCTTTTTAAATACGAAATATGCAAAATCATTAGTAAATTTAAAGTTATCTCCCTGTATACCACCAGGGTTATGAATTATTGAAACGCATACTTTATCAAAAATGAATGGCGAGAATGTGTCATCGAGACTTAAACCCAATTTTTCCTGCTCATTTTCATCAATAGCGATGATATTAACTCCATCAGGTTTTAAAAATTTCTTGCCTTCAACAAGTCTATTCTGCATCAATGACAACCATGAAGCATGCTTAAAAGAATTCTTATAGGCAATCTCACTTGATTTGGCATTATAAGGTGGGTCAATATAAATACATTTAACTTTTTCTTTATACTTCTGCTGCAATAGGTTCAATCCCTGCCAATTTTCAGAATTGATCAATATTCCCCCTGATTTCTCATCAAGGTTTTCAATTTGGCTCAGCAGCTTCAACTTTAGTTTCGCCGGCAAAAAAGCCGTATCCAAAACCAGCTTGTCATGCTCTTTAATGTATTCTTTATCAATGTCGGTATTCTCAATAAATCCAAGCTCAACCCAGTTTTGTAACTGTCTCTGTTCCTTATCTTTCAGGATAAAACCAATAATCTCCTCATACACTTTTTCAGGAATGCGGTCGAAGGTCATGCAGTAGTCGCTTTGCACTACAAATTTCTTTTTCTCAAACAGGCGTTTTTGGAATTCTTCCAGTTCGTGCAGGAAATCAATGATCGTAAAAGCAATTTTCCTAATGGCGCTGCTTTTGGTCAGGTTAATTTCAATGGCTTTTTGCACCTGTTCCTGCTCCCATTTAGGATCGAGAAAATCAATACTCAGCACTTCTTTTTTCAGATAATAATCGAGTTCCTGGCTGAGAAACTTCTTCAGGTTTTTGTGTATAAAATAGTCGGCTTTGTTTAAAGAGGTATAGCGGTGCAAGTGATAGTAAAACTCCTTTACTTTGTCCTTTCCAATGGTTTTGCCTTCCTTTTCCCAAAGTCGCATAAGGCCGGCGTCCCTTGTTTCGGCAATTTTTCCGGGCAGCAGGTTTACGATCAGGTTTTCATTTATTCCTTTGTTATCCTTCTTCACGCTTTGCTTTTCGCCCCATTTTTTCTTTTCCTCAGCACCTGGTACCTTATAATAAAAATGCAGCTCAAGTTTCTTTTCGTCTTTGCTCCAGTGAAACCATTCTTCGGCAGGAATGAACAAACGGCCCTTCTGGTTCTGGTTATTGTTTTTACTGGTTTCCGCTTCCTTCAGGCGAAACTCAATCGTAACACCTTCTCCTTTGAACGTATAGTTTTTAAAATTTTCGCCGGTTTTGATGTAATACTGGTCGTAGTTTGCCCAATAGAGTTTTACCTCTTCCCCGTTGTACGGGATCATGTAGGCATTATCACCTGATCGCGGTTTGGTTACAAAATCTCCCTCATCATAATAGCGGTTAAAGAAACGGTAAAGTTCATTGTAAATATCATTCTCAACCTCATCGGCCAGCTTTGCTTTGTCAAGCTTTTCTTTGGCATCAAGATATTTTTTATACGGTTCCTGAAACAAAGGAATTTGACCATACTGGTCGGCTTTTCTTGCTAAATCCTCATTTTTTGTAAAATCAACCTTAAAATCTTTTTCCAGTTTTTCTTTGGCCTCTTGCAATTCTTTGAGAATTTCTTCCTGGCTTCGGGCAGTGAGTTTTTCTTTTACTTCTTTTAGAGTTTGAGGAAGGATTTCATCTAGAAACATTTCAATATCATCATGTTTGGTGTTAATGATCCGGTAGATACCAAAATCGAGATCACTTTTATCGAGCTGAAAGAGATCCGTAAGCAGGTTTTTAAAATTTACTTGTGGATTGATAGCCATTGAATTAAATTGTTTAGGAACTAATCAGGTTAAAAAAATAAAAATAAGAAATTATGAAGAAAGAATAATTTTTATGTAGATACAATTGAATAAAGAGGAAGTAATAATGCTATCTTCTCCTCAACTCAAAACTCTCACCCAGATAAACCTTCCTCACGTGTTCATCCATAGCCAGTTCCTCCGATGTTCCGGATTTAAGTATGCTGCCTTCGAAAAGTAGGTAAGAACGGTCGGTAATGCTGAGGGTTTCATGCACATTGTGGTCGGTGATGAGGACACCGATATTTTTCTCCTTCAACTTTGAAACAATATTTTGTATATCCTCCACGGCAATGGGATCGACACCTGCAAAGGGTTCATCCAGCAAAATAAAATTAGGATCCACGGCAAGGGCGCGCGCAATCTCTGTGCGTCTCCTTTCTCCACCTGAAAGTGTAATTCCATTGCTCTTGCGCACATGGTTCAACCCGAACTCATCCAGCAGGCTTTCCATGCGCTCATGCTGCTCGGCCTTGGAAAACTTGGTAAATTGCAAAACCGCCCGCAGATTATCTTCCACACTCAACTGCCTGAAAACTGAAGCTTCCTGTGCCAGGTAACCCACGCCCATCTGGGCACGCTTGTACATGGGCTCTTCGGTAATATCCTTTTTATCCAGGAATACTTTTCCGGAGAAAGGTTTGATCAAACCTACTATGATGTAAAAGGAAGTGGTTTTGCCTGCCCCATTGGGTCCCAGCAAACCTACGATCTCTCCCTGCTCAACCTGCACCGAAACTTTGTTTACCACCGTTCGTTGCCTGTACCGTTTAACTATTTCTTCTGTTTTCAGTATCATAAACAAATGTAAATATTATTAACGTGTTGCAGCATAATTCATTATTAAAAAGAAAAATGAAAGGAAAAGAAGAGGGCAAACTTATTGATATCCGGGTTATCCAGGTGCGACAGGCGCCAGATGGCATCCACCCTGAATATCTTGATGATGTTCTCTATACCCACTCCGGCTTCCACATAAGGTTTTTCCAGGGTGTACATGCCTTCAGGGAATTTGGAATACGCTTTGTTTTTGTCACTCAGGGTACCAATCACACCTTTTACGAACGCTACCTCCCGCCAGTTCAGCTTGCGCATCAACGGAATGCGGTTCAGAAATAAACCATCGAAATGATGGGTGTAATAAAGACTCAGGTATTCATCACTCACAAACTCATAATAATTCATGAGGTTATAAGCGTATTCATCAAACATGAAAGTTTCGTTGCCTGCATGAAGCTTGAGCAAAGGATATGGGAGGGTGCCAAAGATCTTCCCTCCCTGTATAATATATTTCGACCATCCCAGCGAAAAAACATTGAACCAGTCTTTCACGCTGAATTGCAGCCTTTGATATTCATAGCGTGAATCCAGAAAATCGGGCAATCCTGCACCATACTTTACTTCCAATACAGGATAAACCGTACCCAGGCTGATCCTTTCAAACTCACCCATGACGAATTTTTCACGATAGGCAAACCTGATGCCCAGTTCTATTTCCGAGGTTGTGATCGACTTCAACTGCAAAGGGTCATTTTGTTCATTCACTTCGAAAACGGCACCCCCGACCGGGTAAATCTGCCGGTGCAAAAAGCCAATGCTGTTGGAAAAGCCGGTAAACCACTCGTGTTCGTAGGCAGTTTTATATTGCCTGACCAGGGAAAGTTTGTCTGCCGGACTACGTCTTAAGATGGAGGCAAAAATGTTATCCTCGCTGAAGGCGTTTTGACTCTGGCCGAGTTGTTCCATATCATAAAGAAAAGACCCCGACAGGGCCCTGCGGGGATTTTTGTCAAACATATACAATCCGCCTAAACCATATTTAAGACGCTCATCTTTAGTTCCATAGGCCACATGACCTTCGAGCAATATTTTTGTGCTGAAACTGTTGCTGGTACGTCCACCAATCCTGAGGCGGGTACCTTCCAGTGGGTTAAAGCTTAAGGCTTTGTACAGGGGCCCTACTTCTAAGGGTCCCCAGATCAGGTATCCGTTTGTAAAAAGATAAAATGCATCCACCCAGGTATTGAACACCGGCACCCTTTTAATAGAATCCACCATTTCATAAATAGCTCGTTCTTTCCGGGTCAGGTCTTCGTGCCGGGCAAGCTCCCAAAATTCCGGCCCGTATGCATCACTTTCCTCCTCCACATAAACATCAAGGGGTGTTTTTTTGAAGCGTTCAGGCATGGGCTGATTGAAGACAAACTTATCGTAACTGGCCGTTTTGTGGCCAAACAGGCCGATGGTCTTCTCCGTATTTTCGATCACATTGAAATCCACGACAAAGTAATCCCGGGTCAGCATCCAGTATTCATCCTGGATCTTATCATATTCCTGTCTGATCTCAATGGTATTCACAAAATTAATGTTTGCATCCCGGGCAATTTCCATGTTCACCTTGCGAATGGCAAAGGAAGTATCATGCACCCAGAACTCCCCGGTAAAGGTCAGCTCCTGCTTGCGCCTGGGTTTGAACATGACCTGGTAACACCATTTTTCATCAATGAAAGAACTGTCGATCAGATAATACTTATAATAGGATAAACCGAAACTGGCAATGGGGCTCACAAAGTTCTTTTCGAATATCATGATGAAATTATCATAGATGTTGATGTTCTGGTAAAGGTCGCCCATAAACTGCGTGATGCTTTCATTTTCCAGCCCGGATACCTGGGATGCCTGGATGATCTCTTTTCTTAATTTTGGCTGTTGGCGAAAGTAAACCTCCGAGATGGATTCGGAGAGAAAGGCCGGCAAATAGACTTTGCCGTTCACCGTGCTGGTATCCACATAATCGAAAATAAAACGAAATGGTTTCAAAAGTTTCCGGTCTTTCAGCTTTTCGGTAATGTTGTTGATATCCAGTTGGATCTTGTTATACACCTCATACTGATAAGCTTCGAAATTCTGTTTGTTGTTCTCTTCTTTGTTTTCGATGATCTTTCTGAGCAGGATTTCAGCAGGGTTTTCACCGGGCAGGATCTCCACCTCATCCAGCAAAATATTGGCAGGTTCCAGTTGTATGTTGATCTCCTGGAAAACATTTAGCCTGATCTTTGTCTTGTAGGGATGATAACCGATATAAGTCGCAAGCAGGGTATCCTTTTTCAGGTCCCTGGTTTCGATGGAAAACTCACCTTCAAAATTGGTAGTGGCACCCACCGAGCTTCCCTTGATGATGATGTTGGCAAAAGGAATGGCTTCACCTGTTACTGCATTGGTTACCCTGCCCATGATTTTGGTTTTCTGGGCTTGCAGGTTAATCACTGCCATCAATATCAAAACAGCAAGCAAAACTCCACGCAATGAATTCGTTACTGTCTTCATACAGGATCAAGAATTAAATCAATATTATTTATCAAGCTCTTCCCAGAATTCAAGCGCCCTCCTGGTATGAGGTATGACAATGGAGCCACCTACAATGTTGGCAACTGAAAAAACTTCAAACAATTGTTCTTTGCTCAAACCATGCTCGTGGCATTTTTGCAAATGATAACGGATACAATCGTCGCAGCGCAGCACCATGGAAGCCACCAGTCCCAACATTTCCTTTACGGAAGCATCCAGGGCACCATCCAGGTAGGTATTGGTATCGAGGTTAAAAAATCGTTTGAGAACTTTGTTATTGCCTTCCAGGATCTTTTCGTTCATTTTTTCCCGGTAGGCATTGTACTCCTTTAATCTATCAGACATAAAAATGCTTTTGATCTGTTTGTACCGTTATGATCTCCTACAGTATTCCTTCATCCAGAATATCATGCAGGTGAATGATACCGGCGTATTTATTTTTCTTAAGAACGGGTAGCTGGGTGATATTATTTTTCCGCATCAGTTGAAGGGCGTCCACTACCAGTTCCTGTGCGTTGATGGTTTTGGGCGAATTTGTCATAAATTCTTCGGCTTTCACCTTGTTCAGATCGGGTTGCTTTTCCAGCAAACGGCGCAAATCCCCGTCTGTGATGATCCCGATCAATTCGTCATTTTCCAAAACTGCCGTGGCACCCAGTCTTTTGGTGGAGATCTCCATGATTACCGACTGAAAATCAGCCTGGCTGTCGACCATGGGTTTTTCGTTTCTCACATAAAGATCGGATACTTTCAGGTATAGTTTTTTACCGAGGGCCCCACCCGGGTGATACTTTGCAAAATCCTGTTGCGTGAAACCACGGAATTCGATCAGGGCAATGGCCAGCGCATCCCCCATAACCAGTTGTGCGGTGGTACTGGAAGTGGGCGCCAGGTTGTTCGGGCATGCTTCTTTGGGCACACTCACATCCAGCACATGATCGGCCTGCATGGCAAGGTAGGAACTGGTATTACCGACCATGCCGATCAAAACATTTCCCCGGGCTTTGACCAGGGGAATCAGGACTTTAATCTCAGGTGTTTCACCGCTCTTGGAAATACACATGACCACATCATCTTTCTGGATGATCCCAAGATCACCATGGATGGCATCTGCAGCATGCATAAAAATGGCAGGTGTGCCGGTGGAGTTCAATGTTGACACTATTTTAATTGCAATGTTGGCACTTTTTCCAATCCCGGTGATGATCAGCCTGCCCCTGGACTTGTAAATACATTCAACGCTTTTCGCAAAACCTTCACCAATCTTTCCAACCAGATCCTCAATGGCCTTTGCTTCGGTTTGAATAGCCTTTCGACCTGTCTGGATTATTTCTTCTCGTTTTTTCAAAATGAATAATTTCTTTTTTGTTGGGTTAAAAATATTTATTTCTTATATTTGTTTAAAGGAGATGTTTTCTTTACAATTTTTTCATACAATCTTTAAAACGAAACAATTGTAAGAATCTTTTATCGTTCACCTTGGACTAAAATTGCTCAACAAAGATATTGAAAATTAAGAACGAGATAAAATGACCGATGTTGCGGAATACAAGCTACATGATGTATTGAAAAGGGTTTTTGGATTCGACAGCTTCAAAGGCAATCAGGAAAAAATCATACAAAGTCTGCTTGACGGTAATGATACATTCGTAATTATGCCGACGGGCGGCGGTAAATCATTGTGCTATCAGTTACCTGCCATAATGAAAGACGGAACTGCAATCATCATTTCCCCCCTGATCGCATTGATGAAGAACCAGGTGGACAGCATCCGGAATTTTGGCGCGGAACAGGGCATTGCACATTTTCTGAACAGTTCCCTGTCAAAAGCCGAGATCACCCAGGTGAAAGAAGACCTGAGAAAGGGAAAGACAAAACTTTTGTATGTTGCGCCCGAGTCCCTTACCAAGGAAGAGAATGTCGAATTCCTCAAGTCGATACATATTTCATTTTATGCCATTGATGAAGCTCACTGTATTTCGGAGTGGGGGCATGATTTCAGACCCGAATACAGAAGGATCAGGCCCATCATCAACAGCATCGGTCAGGATGTACCGGTTATCGCATTAACCGCCACAGCCACCGTAAAAGTTCAAACTGACATTCAGAAAAATCTGACCATCCAGGATGCAAAGGTTTTTAAATCCTCTTTCGACAGGGCCAACCTGTATTATGAAGTCAGGCCCAAAACCAAGTCGGTGATCAAGGACATCATCAAATTCATCAAAACACAACCCGGCAAATCCGGTATCGTATATTGCCTGAGCAGGAAAAAGGTGGAAGAGATGGCCGAAACCCTGAAGGTGAACGGGATCAAAGCTCTGCCCTATCATGCAGGCCTTGATGCAGCCACCCGCAGGAATAACCAGGACCGCTTTCTCATGGAAGATGTGGATGTGATCGTAGCTACCATTGCTTTTGGAATGGGCATCGACAAACCGGATATCCGCTACGTGATCCATCACGATATACCCAAAAGCATCGAAAGCTATTACCAGGAAACCGGCAGGGGTGGCAGAGACGACGGAGAAGGGAAATGCATCGCCTTCTACAGCTATGATGATATCGTGAAACTGGAAAAGTTCATGAAGGGAAAGCCTGTGGCGGAACAGGAAATTGCCAAGGAGTTACTGCAGGAAACTGTTGCCTATGCAGAATCATCCGTTTGCAGGCACAGGCTACTGCTGCATTATTTTGGTGAAGAATATAGCAAAGAAAATTGCGGAGCCTGCGACAACTGCCTGCATCCCAAAACAAAATTCGAAGGGAAAGAACAGATGCAACTGGTTTTGCAGGCAATACTGACGGTTAAACAATTGTTCAAAGCCAGGCATATTGCCAACATCCTGGTCGGGAAAAACACCACTTCCATTAAGTCATATAAACACAACCAGCTTGATATTTTCGGCAAAGGGATGGGTGAGGATGAAAAATTCTGGAACGCTGTGATCCGTCAGGGACTGATCAAAAATCTGATCGTAAAAGATATTGAAAACTATGGTCTTTTGAAAGTCACCCCAAAAGGACAGGAATTTTTGAAAAAGCCCTGGTCGATCATGCTGACAAAAGACCATGATTACGACAATACAGGAGACGATGATATTATGACTTCAGAAGGCGGACAAAGAACAAGTACGGCAGATAAGGCATTGTTTTCAATGTTGAAAGATTTACGTAAAGACATTTCCAAAAAGGAGAATTTACCTCCTTTCGTGATCTTTCAGGATCCATCATTGGAGGATATGGCAATACAATATCCCATCAAGGAAGAAGAACTTATACAAATTACAGGGGTTGGTGCCGGAAAGGCGAAAAAATACGGCAAACCCTTCCTGGAATTGATCAAGCAGTACGTTGAGGAAAATGATATTATCCGGCCCAATGACATGGTGGTAAAATCAGTGGTGAACAAATCCGGCCTGAAAGTCTACATCATTCAGAGTATCGACCGGAAACGATCGCTCGAAGATATTGCCAAAGCCAAAAACCTGACCATCGACGAATTGTTGACAGAAATTGACAGAATCGTTGCCTCAGGTACCAAATTGGATATTAACTATTACATCAATGAATACGTGGATGAGTACCATCAGGAAGAAATTTACGATTATTTCCACGAAGCCGAATCAGATTCCATAGAAGAGGCACTCGAAGAACTCGGTGAAGGTGAATACACAGAACAAGAGATCAGGCTCATGCGCATAAAATTCATTTCAGAACTCGGGAACTAATGAAACACCTGCCATTTTTTTTTGTGATCCTGTTTTTTCTTATCTCCTGCTCAGGCAATGATCATGAAGAGGTTCCCGGCAAGATCATCCAAAAAGACAAGATGGAAAAGATCCTGGTTGATATTCAGCTTGTCGAGGGTGCTATGCTTTACAAAAGAAGTAAAGGTGTTTTAAGCGACAGTCTGCGCGATCTTTATTTTAATCTGGTTTTTGATAAATACAATATCAGCAAGGCCGGGTATGAAAAAAGCCTGGAATACTACAAAAAACACCTTGAAGAATTTGATGAGATTTACAAAAGGGTTGTAAGCAGGCTGGAAAAAATGAAAAACAATTAAGCTATCGCGCATATACGGCTGTGCATTCGTCCTTGCCTCCTCCGATATAGAGCTCATACTCCCATTCCATCCTGTTGTCGTTGATCATTTCACCCTGCCCATCAACCGTCCAGTCATCTCCTATTTTGTGGTTGGGATCCAGTTTGATCACATCATTGATGACCAATCCAACAGCAGGCTCACCTACTTCGAAACCGGGATTAGCAAAATTCTTGATCAACACCTGGGCTGAATTGTCGGGGTCTTCCGAAATTTGTACAGAATAAACACCACGTGTGCAGGTTTCATTAACATTCCATGAACCAAGGAACTTATCCCTGGGGTCCGTGGGATCGGGATTATCATCTTCATCGGTCTCGCAGGAGAAAAGGGCAATGAGTAATACAAACAAAGTGTATTTTGAGTATTTCAGGATTTTTTCCATTTTTCTATCGATTCTGTTTGAGGAACATGGCCATATATAAACCGAAAATAACTGTCATGATCAATTGTATGTATATGGGCGTTGAAACCAGGCCTCCTTCAATCAATAGCGCAGTTATTAGAAAGAATTTGATCAGATAATAAAATATTTTGCTCAATACCACACTGAAAATAATTGCGGCAAATGCGTTTTTCATCCGGCTGAATATAGCGTAAAACAACCACACATTCAATACGAGCTCCGCAGTGATCAGCAGGGATTTCAGAAAATGCGGATGGGCCGAAACCAGAAAGGAAAACAGGGGCAGCGTAAGCGCAAGAATGTATGCATTCTTCCGGTGTGTATGCACCATAGCCAGCACTACCATGATACGCATGGGTTCCAAGAGGTAGAGCGGAAAATTCAATAAATGAGAAATGCTTGGAACAAAATATACAAACAATAACCCGAGGATATCAAGCAAAGCAGATCCGAGATATTTTGACCTTGTAAAACTTAAGCTGGCTGAATTCATAATCTGGTTTTTTTAACAAATTTATTAATTAATATGAAGAGAATTTAATTCAGTACAAATTTTCACGATTTTTTTTCTAACTTTATTCGCATACAATCATTTTTGCATGGAAATAAAAATATTTCAGGTGGATGCTTTCGCATCCGAAGTTTTTGGCGGGAATCCCGCTGCTGTGTGTCCCCTCGAAAAATGGATCACGGATGAACTGATGCAGAAAATTGCCGGGGAAAACAATCTTTCGGAAACAGCCTTTTTTATAAGAAATGGGGATGAATTCGAAATACGCTGGTTTACACCTGCATCCGAAGTAGATCTGTGCGGACATGCAACACTGGCATCAGCGCATGTCATTTTCCATCACCTGGACTATGATAAGGATATCATATTGTTTTCTTCAAAAAGTGGCAGGCTGCCGGTGAACAGAGAGGGAGAAGTGATCACACTTGATTTCCCAACTGCTGAATACCATGCAGTGAAAGAATACGGAAAACTTTCCAGGGCGCTGGGTAAAGAACCTCTGGAAGTTTACGAGGGAAAAAAGCTCCTGGCCCTTTACGAAAATGAAAACGACATCATTCAGATGAATCCGGATTTTGAATTGCTGAAAGAACTGGATGCAGAGGGTGTGATCATCACTTCCAAAGGCGAAATTGTGGATTTTGTTTCCAGGTTCTTTGCACCCAAAATCGGCATCAATGAAGATCCTGTTACGGGAGCAGCACATACCATGCTGATCCCTTTCTGGGCCCAAAAATACAATAAAAACAATCTTACAGCATTGCAGCTTTCTGAAAGAAAAGGAGAGCTGATCTGTAAGTTAGCGGGTAATCGGGTAAAGATAAGCGGCAAAGCCATTACCTATCTGAACGGAAAAATCATTCTATAAACAAAACATATGAAGACCATTGCTAAGATTATAATAATAAGTTTTGCGATCATCGCCATGGGAGGCAGTTGCAATGAAGATATTGTTAAAAACAAAAAAGGTTTGGTCAGGGATTTCAGCGGACTGGACGGTTGCGGATTGCTGATTGAACTGGATGATGGCAAAACGATCCAGCCTTTTGAAATCATTCCGGAATTCACCTTGAAGGAAGGTCAGCGGGTAAAACTGAGTTACAGTCTGATGAAAGAGGTGGGCAGCACCTGCATGAAAGGTGATATCGTGAAGATCGTAAAAATCAGAGAAATCAATTAATATGGAATTGCGATCGTTGCCATGGAGATAGGATTTTTGGTTGGCAGCAGTTTTCTGTAAAAGATGATACCTTTTCTCTTTCTTAAAAGCTCCAATGAAAATCTAATAGCCGGAAGCATGCACTGCTGAAGTCGGATTTGGTATCGCAATAGATAAGTCTATAAAAAATGAAAGTGCCCGCGCAGAACGCAACGGACACTTTACCACCCACCATGAAAACAAAAATTATAGATAAGTAACGAGTAATTTCTCACTGTATTGCTTATCTTGTGTCTTTATTACAATAAAATAAGTACCTCTTTTAATTTGATCCAAAGATACATTAATTTTTTGATCGGAATCAAGTTTTTTAACAAAAAATTTCTGCATTTCTTTACCTAAAATATCATAAATCACCACGTGGAAGCTGCTTTCAGGAGATTTTTTAAAATAAATACTGGTTTGATCTACTGCAGGATTCGGATAAATTTTAAAATCTGCTGTTAAGAAAGTGTTAAAGGCCTAAGCCTGATCTTCATGCACAAAATCAATCAGGTTTTGTGCAAGGGAGCTGGCACCAATCCTGAAGAGTTCGGGTTTCAGCCATTCCTCTCCCAGCAACTCTTTCACGAGTAAATAATAATCGATGGCCTGCCGGGCAGACCTGATACCTCCTGCAGGTTTGATCCCGATCTTTTTGGAAGTTCTTTTGTAAAACTCCCTGATCTCTTCAAGCATGATCAACATTGTTTCGAGGGTAGCTGCAGGCTGAACTTTCCCTGTAGAAGTCTTAATAAAATCTGCTCCTGCATCCATGGCAATTTTAGAAGCCTTTCTGATATTTGTTTCGGTTTGTAACTCTCCGGTTTCCAGAATTGCTTTCAGATGATGTTTGCCGCAAACTTCTTTGATCTCGCTGATTTCCTGGTAGACAAAATCAAGATCGCCGGCAAGGAATCGGCCTCTGGAAATGACCATGTCGATCTCATCGGCACCGCTTTCCAGGGCAAACTCAACTTCTCTTTTTCGCACCTCAAGCGGTGATTGTGCATGAGGAAAAGCTCCGGCCACCGATGCAACTTGGATCCCGGAATCCAGCAATTGCTGTTTGGCTCTCCTGACAAATACCGGATAAACACAAACGGCCGGGATAGAAGGCACTCCTTCAATGCCGGAGTATTCAAGCGCTTTGGAGCTCAGAGCAATAATGCTCTTTTCTTGGTCAGTAGCATTCAGGCTGGTCAGATCAATCAACCCGATACATTTTCTCGCAATATATTTCTCATCTTCTGACTTGCGAGCCTGCATGAGCAATTCCCTTATTTCATCCATTACTTTTAATTATTTTTTTACGAATATCCGAAATTTCGCACAAAGAATTAAAATACAACGAAGTTTCATTTTTTCTATATTTGCATACACCACAATTCATGCAAATATGGCCACAGCGGGAAAACCATTGGTTTCTATCATTACGGTTAATTTCAATCAGCTCGAAGTAAGCTGTGCCTTGCTGGATTCCCTCAGGAAGGTTACCTATCCGGAGACTGAGATCATTGTAGTAGATAATGCCTCTCATAAAGATCCCGAAAAAGTTATTAAACGTGATTATCCTGAAGTGATTTACCTCAGAAGCGAACAGAATCTTGGTTTTGCCGGTGGCAACAACATCGGAATCCGAAAGGCAAATGGTAAATATCTGATGATGTTGAACAATGATACGGAAGTAGATCCTGGCTTTCTGGAACCCCTCGTTGAGGCAATGGAAGAAAATCCAGCGATTGGCATGGTGGGTTCAAAGCTGCGTTTTTTCGATCATCCTGACACCCTGCAGTATGCAGGAGCCACACCCATGACAAGGTTCACAGCAACTAGTCATTTTATCGGATTCAACACCAAAGACAAAGGACAGTATGATCAGGCAAGGGAAACACCTTTTGCTGCGGGAGCAGCCATGATGACTTCCCGCGAGGTTTGCCGCAAGGTTGGATTGATGGCTGAATTCTTCTTTTTATATTATGAAGAACTCGACTGGCAGGAAAGGATCAGAAAAGCCGGATACAAAATATATTACATACCCGAATCTGTGGTTTATCATAAGGAAAGCATTTCCGTGGGAAAAGAAAGCGCCTTGCAGGCATACTGGCAAAACAGGAACCGGCTACTACTGGTCAGGCGCAATTTCGGCTGGTTCGAAACCACCATCAGCTTTTTATACTTAACCATCATCTCAACGCCATATCGTATCCTGAAATATGCATTGAAAGGAAAATGGCGTTCAATCAAGGTATATTTTATTGCCCTGGGCTGGCATTATTATAATCTTTTTAACAAGAAAAGGATACATCAAAACAACTTCCTGTAAAGTATCCGAAACCGAAGAAGTATCCGGTATCGTATTGCATATATTTTAATTCTAATTCACTTATTTTCTGCACATTAGCAAGAACCGCCGGATTATTAACGGGTCCCGGCCTACGGTTCTGAACAATCACAGCAACTCACAATATCACGATAAGGGGCTGGTTTTGTGTATCATACAATTATTGGTACGCAAATTGGTAAGAGGGAAGCGTAAAATCAATACAATGAAACTGGGATTAAAAATCAATCAGGGCGGGAAGCAACAAAAATACCACAGGTATTATAAGTGTGAGCGGTGCGGATATATATCCATTGTGAAAAACACCTATTGTCCCATTTGCGAAAAAGACGGTATTAAGTTGAAGTTAAAATGAATTGTTCTTTAAATTTTGCAGGAGAGATGGAACTTGACAAGATCTACACAAACAAAGAAATTGCGAATTTTGGATTAACACCCAACCAGATTGAGAATGTAGATTTTAAGATATATGAAGGAACGAAGAAAGTTTACTTTTTTGAGCCAATCGGGGGGAACAACTTCCGCTTGTACAGCATCATTAGTAAAAGGTCGTTCTTTTTATAAGGGTTTTCACTCCGCTCCTTCTATAAGTTGAATAAGTAGCTGGGATTCTGGCGAATTTCAGTTTTGGCTTCCTTCCAAAATAAAAACCTTGCAGGCACTTCGTCCTGCAAGGTTTTTTGTTCTATTCGTTTAATTTGTATTGTAGATAACATGACCATTAAGCAGTCCACAAAGGACTATAGATAGGATTATAGAAATCCCTCGACAGCGCCTCCGCTGAGTAGCTTCAGCGCTCGCGGAAGCTCGGGATAAGTTCGACTTTGTTTTCTCTTTTTGCTGACGCTTAAGAAAAAATAGTCTCACTTACTTAAAGGCCGGTATCCCGGTTGCCTCTGCCCCTGTAATCAGCAAATGAATATCATGTGTTCCTTCATAGGTGATCACGGATTCCAGGTTCATCATGTGACGCATCATGGGGAAATCATTGGTGATTCCCATGGCTCCGAAGACCTGTCGCATTTCCCTGGCAATGTCAAGGGCCATGGCAACATTATTCCGCTTGGCCATTGAGATCATGGCTGCCGTTGCTTTGCCGTCATTTCGCAGGCTGCCTAAACGCCATAGAAGCAATTGAGCTTTTGTAATTTCTGTCAGAGCTTCTGCAATTTTCTTTTGTTGCAACTGGAAGGAACCAATAGGTTTCCCAAATTGCTTGCGCTCCTTTGAATACCGGACCGCTGCATCGTAACAATCCATTGCAGCGCCCACAGCGCCCCAGGCGATACCATATCGTGCCGAGTTCAAACAGCTCAGTGGTCCACGCAATCCTTTTACTTCAGGAAACAAATTTTCTTTTGGCACTTTAACATTATCGAAAACCAGCTCCCCGGTAACAGATGCCCTGAGGCTGTACTTACCATGGGTGAGTGGTGCCGAATATCCTTCAGAATCGGCATCAACGATCATACCCCTTATGATGCCTTGTTCATCTTTTGCCCAAACAACAGCCACATCGGCTATGCTTGAATTGGTGATCCACATCTTTGCACCATTCAGGACAACATGATCACCTTTGTCTTCGAAATGTGTTACCATGCTGCCTGGATCAGAACCATGGTTTGGTTCTGTGAGACCGAAACAACCGACAATATCTCCATTGATCAAAGGGGGTATGTATTTTTGCTTTTGTTCTTCAGTCCCGAATTTCCACAAGGGATATAAAACAAGCGATGTTTGTACAGACGCCATCGACCGGATCCCGGAATCTCCTCTTTCCAGTTCTTGCATAATAATGCCATAAGACATAAAATCCATACCCGGACCACCGTATTGTTCGGGTATAAAAGGTCCGAAGGTTCCCAACTCACCCATTTCCTTGATCAAATGCCGCGGAAATTCATTTCTTTCAAATTGATCTTCTATGATCGGTTTCACCGCACGATTCACCCAATCTCTCACTGCCTCGCGGATAATCTTGTGTTCATCCGTGAATAACTCATCTACAAGATAATGATCGGGCGCGTCATATTGAACTGTTGATGCCATAATGATAAATTTTTGTTGCTAATAATGAGCAGCAAAATTAGAAATATTGGGGCATATAACAGCAAAGCAGATACTATTTATACTCCCTCAAAATAGCTGTCTGACAGCATGCAAGTGAGACATCTTTTCTACTTTTGTATCCCGAAAAAAGAAGCATTATGCAAGCATTAACAGACGGTTCGAGATTGATGACGGAAGCGCTTGTAAAAGCAGGGGCTGATGTTTTCATCGGATATCCCATCACACCAGCCAATCTTTTATATGCCTATTCAAAAAATCGTTTCAAAACATTTTTAGCGGCACCTGACGAAATCACAACACTGCAATGGATGAGCGGCTTTTCTATCTCCGGCAAATTACCGGTCACGGCAACTTCCTTTCCTGGTTTTGCCCTCATGCTGGAATCCATCAACATGGCTTATATGATGGAACTCCCCATGGTGATCGTACTGGTACAGCGACTTGGCCCATCAACAGGTACAGCCACCTGCGGAGCGCAGGGAGATCTTTCATTGCTCAGTGGCATGCTTTCCGGAGGTTATTCCATTCCGGTCATTGCCACCTCCAACGCACATGATTGCTGGACCCTGGCCGACAAAGCCATTAAAACGGCTAACCGCCTCAGGACACCTGTGATATTGCTTACATCCAAAGAAGAAGCCATGACACAGTTCAGCTTTGATCTCGATCTTCTGGAAAGCATTGCACCGGTGGAAAGGAAGTTCCATACATCTGAAGAGCCTTACATCCCTTATAAAAGAGATGATGATGAGATCCCGGAATTTCTTCCAGTCAGCACCAATAAACACCAGGTGCGCATCACGGCGTCCACCCACAACGAAAAAGGAATCCTGGAAGGTATAACGCCAGCAGCTTTGAAAAATACCCTGAAGATCAATGAAAAAATAGAAAAAAACCTGGCATCCTATTTATTTTACGAATTGGATGAGCATCCGCATGCTGAAACCCTCCTGGTTTCATGGGGCGTAACGGCAAATGCAACAAGGGAAGCCGCCATGGAGTTGAGAAAGAATGGCACACCCGTATCATTCTTTTTGCCCAAAACGCTCCTGCCCCTGGCAGATGTTTACGCCGAAATTCTCAACAGGTATAAAAAGATTGTATTTGCCGAAGAAAATCACCCCGGACAGTTGAAGAAACTGATCTACGGATTCAAAACACCATCACATGTTCATGCTGTGAACAAGATCGGTCAAATGATCGATCCGCAGGAAATAATCGAGGAGGTAAAGAAACATGGATAATCAATTCATCATCAGCGAAACCCTTCCTTTTTGCAAGGGTTGCGGACATGCTACCGTAAGCAAAAGCACGGAGAAAGCCCTGCAGAAACTGGAACTAAACCCAACGGATGTAATCCTGGTAACAGACATCGGGTGCCATGGCATCATCGACAAAGCCTTTGCCACACATACCGTTCATGGATTGCATGGAAGATCGGTGGCCCTGGGATCGGGAATATCCGCCGGTTTGAACAATCCTGATAAAAAGGTGATCGTATTCGTAGGCGACGGTGGCGCCACCATCGGCATGCAGCATCTCATCGATGCCTCACATAATGGCTTTAACATGACCGTTGTGATCCACAACAATATGTTGTATGGCATGACCGGCGGACAGCCCAGCGAATTTACCCCCGAAGGCTTCAAAACCCCTACCCTGCCCGAAGGTGCACAGCATCCCGGTTATGATATTTGTTCCCTGGCCACGCAGGCAGGTGCCAGCTATGTGCGGAGGATCACCGCCATCGGGGATATCTCGGAAGAGCTGGCCGAAGCCTTCTCCAGGAAAGGCTTTTCTTTGCTGGAAATTATGGAGATCTGTCCTTCCTACGGTGTAAAAAGCAATCCCGGGCTCAAACTCAAACAATTGGTCAAGGATGCCGGGATTGAAATTAAGATCTATGTCGATAAAGAACAGAAAGCCTTTCAGACCCAGGAAATGAGCAATACCCCGGAACTTCTGACTCCCAAACTCAACATTGAAAAGAAATTCGAAGCAAAGCTCGAAAAACCCATCCGCATGTTTCTGAGTGGATCGGCCGGAGAAGGAGTGCAATCGGCTGCCGAGCTGTTTATCCGGGCGGGCATGAAATCCGGCTTGCATGTAACCAAGAAAGGAAGTTATCCGGTAACAGTAGGTGTTGGCTTTTCCGCTTCTCACCTCATCCTATCGCCTGATGAGATCCTTTATTCCGGATCCCCCCAGCCGGATGTCATGATCGTGACTTCCGCAGATGGTTTGAAATTCGCCCGCAAACAGATTGAAAAACTAAGCGAAGACAAAATTTTATTCATTGACGAATCGCTCGAAAAACCGGAAACAAAAGCACAACTGATCAGCATGCCTTTACGCAAGGAAGCAGGCGCCAGGAATGCTATGATATTTGCGCTTTTCCACTACCTGCAAAAAGAAGAATTCATGCCGATGGAAACTTTGAAAGAGGTGTTTGGAGAGAGTAAGATATCGGGGAATAAGAAGTTGAAAGAGCTTGTAGAAAGCTCATTTTAGTTTTTCCCTGCAGACTTCTGTTTTATTTTGATTTCAGGAATTGTTTTGTACCTTTATTCCCCTTGCAAAACAATCACAAATCATGAAAATAAATCTTAAACAGCTCTCCCTTTTCATTTTAAGAATCCTCTTGCCGTGTTTTCTGATTGTGTTTTCAGGCAGGGCCTACTCTCAGAATTCTTTTGAGATAATTCATTCAACTCCCTTTCATGAAAGTATATCTGGATTTATCGAACTTAGTAATAACAATTATCTTGCTGTAGGTGGAGAAAAAGGTTATATTAATCCAAACAACCAAAATTATGAAAATCAAAAATCAAATAATTAGTATTTTAATACTGCTAATTATACTTCTTGCAACCTTCACTGCAATTGGTCAAAACTGTGTTGAGTGTACAGATAACGATGCAAGCGGTTCAAAATCCACCGCGCTTGGTTTTAATTCAAGCGCTATGGGTTATTGCTCATTTTCCGCAGGTTTTGAAAACCTGTCGGATGCTGATTATTCTTTCTCAATGGGCCATAATTCAAGCGCCGAAGGCATGCACGCATTTGCATTAGGTAGGTATTGTCGTTCACTTGGAGGTTCTTACTCTTTCGGGGATCATGCTATCTGCAATACTGAAGCTGCAATGGCATTGGGTATATATGTCGTATCAAATGCAAGCGGTGCTATTACCATAGGAAAATCCGACAACGAACATCCCCTTACCAACACAATCAATAATAGTCTAATGGTTGGTTTTATGAGTTCTTATCCAACATTTTATGTTGGTGAAACTCCCCCTGGTCAACAATTTGGAAAAATCGGAATAGGAACTACTGATCCCAAATCCACTTTGCATGTTAATGGTGGTGTTATTTCAGAGGAGGCAATGGGAATTGGCACAGATGAACCTTCAGAGAAACTCCATGTTAAGGGTGGCAATATTTATCTGGAAGATATAGATGCCGGAGTGGTCATGCGTTCTCCGGATGGAAATTGCTGGAAAATCACCGTGGGAAATGATGGGCAGCTTAATACCGAAGCATATAACTGTTATACAGATATTCCTGAATCACCCGGCACTGATGATCTTTCTGTAATTAAGGCTTATCCAAATCCTTCAAAAGGTGAATTGGTGGTTGAGCTAAATCAAACAGACTTGCAGAATTTAAACTTACAAATACTGGATGCTTCCGGTAAACTAGTTTCATCAAAGGCGATAAATCGATCCACAAATAATATTGACATATCTTCTTTGAAAAGCGGGCTTTATCTCATCAGGGTGTATGACCAGGAGGAAGAAATTTTATATAAACATAAGTTTATTAAAGAATAGCAATGCTTAATTGCTTAAGATTAAAATCTTTTCTCTAAATCAGGAGTATATCCAGAATAGATTGTGTCAAAATCTTCAGAATAGAGGACATAAACTGTATACATGATGATGGTACTGGCCTAAAATAAAAAAGTCTCCTGTTGAGGAGGCTTCGCTTGTAGCGGGGAGTGCCCCGATAGCTATCGGGAGAACCACTGTCCGCCAGCCGGCGGATATGAGTCCAACGAGCTACCAAAAAAGACTCCTTACAAAAAAAGCTTCCCGTGAAGGAGGCTTCGCTTGTAGCGGGGAGTGGATTCGAACCACTGACCTTTGGGTTATGAGCCCAACGAGCTACCACTGCTCCACCCCGCAATATTTCTTTTTGCGCTATTATTTAATGAACCTTTTTCTTTGCGAGGATTCGAACCACTGTCCGCCAGCCGGCGGATATGAGCCCAACGAGCTACTCCCGATAGCTATCGGGACTCCACCCCGCAAT
>JAIOZK010000004.1 GCA_021740625.1 Bacteroidales bacterium | reverse complement strand
AGAAAACTTTAACTCCAAGATCAAGGCTTTCAGATCTGTTTTCAGGGGAATTAATGATATCGGGTTTTTTATCTACAGGGTGACATTGATCTTTGCGTAGCTAAATACTGTTCCCCACCTAATATTACTGGTGAACCAATAGAACTCAACGTTTTGATGGGCCAGTGTCTAAACCGGAGAATTGACAACATGGATGCCATCAGAAGTGAAACAAAGGCTTGGGAGAAGGACAGAAATAACAAGAAGGCCAAAATTAACTGGCAATTTAAAACTGATGATGCACGGATAAAGCTGAAAAGACTCTATCCGACAATATCATCTTGACATGACACTAGTTTAGTTATCCGCAAATTAATTGAAGTTTCTCTCAGGGGATATTGGCAAGCAGATGGTGTTACATATTTCCAAATGCTTCTTAGAAAATTATGTGAGAGGAATATGAATGATTTTTTATCAATATTAAGTAATAAGTCTAATCAAGATGTTTATAGTTTTTGGCATTTCTTTTTCGATGAGCCTCATCCAATGGATTCTATTCCAAGATATATAGAAAACTTTGAATCAGAACATCCAGTTATATATAAAAGTGCAAATTCAGCTTTAATTGATGTCAAAGAAAAGTGGAGTAAATACTAGGTCCGAACTGTAATACTCCCCATTTCCTGCACTATAAAAGCTAAACTTACAACTTACTCTTTAATACACCTCACCGAAGCCCCCTCAACACTGTTGTCTAATGAAAAGCGATAAACCTGATTGCTTCCACTTTTAAACCCTCTAATATAACTTGTTGGGGAGTGATCAATTTTTGTTGCTGTCCAAAAAGCTGCATAGGTACCTATGAACCTAAACCCACCTGGATGTGCTTTGTAGCCTCCCGACAAGGCAGTAAACCCGAAATCATCTGTTCCATTTCCATTTTCATCCCAACCGAAAGTGCTTTTCATTTTTAAGCCTGCATCATTACCATTCCAACCCATGGTATCACAATTTGCACTTGGGTCTACATAGCTTGTAAGAATACACCATTCATAATCACTTGGCAAGTGCCAGCCAGAAGGGCAGGCTCCAAATAATGCCGTGCTTTTATCATAAAGCCTGCCATACGTTTCAAGATAGTTAGAATCATAAGTTACAATCCAATTGGTTCCAGTGTTTATACTTATATTCTCCTTTAACCAGCATTGTCCTCCAATTTCCACTGTATTGTAAATTTTACCTCCATATTCAATTTGGGAGATCCCCTCACAACCAACATTGACAATTTGGATGCTTCTACTAGAAGTATCGTATAAATAATCAATATCCCTGATCATCAAAATTGCTTCATACTCACCAGGGTATTTGTACTGGTGAGTAACAATTTTATCATAACTCCAATAGGTGTCCCATTCACCATCCCCATTAAAATCCCAGCGGACTTCAATAAAATCGGAAGTTCCTTCCCCGTTGATACTTCCCGAGGCATCAAATTCAAAAATGCTCGAGGTAGTACCAGATGTATTATTTAAGGTGAAATTAGCCACCGGAGCCAATAATACCTGGATGTCTTGGGAAGTTGTATTTTTCAATCCCTTTGTATCCATGACTTCAAGTTGAACATCATAATTCCCTGTTGTATCATACTGGTAATTAAAAACTTTTTCATCAGACCAGTCTGTATCCCAGATACTATCTCCATCAATATCCCATCTAACTAGTAATTTACTGATATCATCTTCTTTATCCTTGCTGATTGAAGCATCAAAAACAAAAAGGGTGTCCATTGTGCCCAATTTAGGAATTGCCAGGAAATTGGCTTCTGGAGAAGTGTTTGGATCAACGACCTTTTCGTCCTGCTTTTTACAAGATGAATAAACAAATGACAAGATGATAAGAAGTGATAATACGCTGATCAATTTTGTTTTATTTTTCATGACTTGAATGATTGGTTCGTTACTGCTAAAATAAGTTTTATTTGTAATCTTTTATGCACCAAACAGTATTTGCAAGACTCGTATTGTCTATTTTCAACTATTCCCTCCCTTGGTTTTACCTTGAATCTTTAATGATATTTCTTAAAAATTCGTTTTCTTCAATAAGGAAATTGATCATTCTTTCATAATGGTTATGGTTTTTTTCACCAATTGATTTATCTGGAACAATTTCATTTGTAGGATGAGAAAAACCGGATTTTGCTTCAACAATTTCAATAAATTCAACCTGGAGAAGTCTGGATATTTCTTGTACCCTGATAAGATCTAATTTACTTTCCCCATTTTCCAATCGGCAATAAGTCCTTTGTGACATGCCAAGTTGCAGTGCCATGTATTCCTGAGAATAGCCTTTTGATTGCCTTATTTCCTTATCCTGTTACATGTGTTCATTTTATTAAGAGATTAAACTGTTGTTTTCATAGATATACTTTTGCCTGATAATGTCAGTCTTGTACTAATAAGTAACAGAAATTTAAAAATGTTACGACTTTTTTTTAAAAAATTTTATAAGGATGTTTAATAAATGCTTCTTTTAATCATTAAAGACTTCTATTAATCGACTAATATCATCAATAAACTGGTTCGAAAACAATCCCTTAGGGGTCACCAAACGGGAAGAAAGCATTTTTTTATTGCTTTCTTCTTTTTTTAGAAGAAACAATAAAACCCAACGCTACAATGAGGAAGTTGGATCTAAGACCTTCCTCCCAGGTATTTAAAACGTAGTTGATACGTAAATAATCGTATCAACTACGTATGAAGTACGGACTTAGAACGTAGTTAAAAGGGTCATGAAGGGACTCGATCTTGTTGTTCAATAATCAAACTCTGCAGAAAGGAGTATTCAATTTTGCAAAGGGGAGATCGAGTCCCGGCAGCATGGAATCGGGACTCGATCTTTCCAATTTCAAAACCTTGCTCTGTTTTACGTATTTGTATTGTTTCCCGGCAAGATCGAGTCCCTCGGGATGGCTCCCAAAATCACGAAACGACTTAAAAAGTATTTCTCATATCAGGAAACATTTTATGTACATTTACGTAACCGAATGAAATCCCAATTTGGGAATATCGTTCGATTTGATTATCTTTGAATGAATTAAAAATTCTCTCCTATGGAAGCTTTCAAAATATTCATCGTTGAGGATGATGAACTGTACGGGGCAATGCTGAAACACCATCTCTCATTGAACCCTGACAATGAGGTGTTTCACTATACAAATGCCGGGGATTTTCTGAAAAACCTTTACAAGAATCCATCCCTGATCTCACTGGATTACCGGCTTCCGGATATGACGGGTATGGAAGTTCTGAAAAGGATCAAGGAATTTGACAAGGATCTGCCTGTGATCATTGTTTCGGGACAGGAAGATGTAAATACGGCCGTGGAGCTTCTCAAAAAAGGAGTTTACGATTATTTCGTGAAGGATGATGAAACAAAAAACCGGCTCTGGAATGCAGTTAAAAAAGTGAAAGAGCACCTGGAACTGAAAAATGAACTGGATGAACTCAAGGAGGAGATCGGAAAAAAGTACGAGTTTAACAAAGTTATCAAAGGAAACAGCCCCGCCATTAAAAAGGTGTTCACACTCATCGAAAAGGCCATTAAGTCGAATATTTCCGTTTCCATCACCGGAGAGACCGGTACCGGCAAGGAACTTGTGGCAAAGGCTATACACTACAGTTCCTCCAAGGCCAAGAAACCATTTGTTGCCATCAACGTATCCGCAGTGCCCAAAGAGCTGATCGAAAGTGAAATGTTCGGGCATGAGAAAGGTGCCTTTACAGGAGCTACTACCCGAAAGATCGGGAAATTTGAACTGGCCCATGGTGGTACCCTCTTCCTTGACGAGATCGCGGAAATGGACCTGAATATGCAAACCAAGCTCTTGCGTGCTGTGCAGGAAAAAGAATTTAACCGTGTGGGCGGCAATGACCTGATCAAAGTGGATTGCCGCATCATTATCGCCACCAATAAAAACCTTGCTGAAGAGGTAAACAATGAGAATTTTAGGGAGGATCTATATTATAGACTACTCGGTTTGCCAATAGAATTGCCACCCCTGCGCCAGAGAGGAAATGATATCCTTCTGCTGGCGAAATTTTTTGTTGATGATTTCTGTGCGGAAAACAACATGGAAAAATTATCTATTTCTCCTTCTGCACAAAACAAACTCATGAAATATCCCTTCCCGGGTAACGTCCGTGAGTTGAAAGCTGTTATGGAACTGGCAGCGGTCATGACCAACAACAATATGATTGAGGAAGACGATATCAGTTTTAAATCCACCAATACCGTAAGTGATTTCCTGCTGGAAGAAAGTACATTGCAGGATTATACGAGAAAGATCATACGTTACTACCTGGAAAAGTATAACAATAACGTACTGACCGTTGCCAAAAAGCTGGATGTCGGGAAATCCACCATATACAGAATGCTGAAAAATAATGAAATCTGATTCTCATGAGCGAACGCTATAATTTTCTTGAGGTAGAAAAATTCACGGCAAATGATCCGTTTGCCCTTAAAGATATGATCAGGATCTTCCTGAAAAGTGTTCCCGAAACCAGGGAGGAGATTAACAAGGCTTATAAAGAAAGTAATCATGAAAAGTTTTGCTATTATTCCCATAAATTGAAATCTTCCATCGATCTTTTAAATATCTGGGAGCTGAAAGCTGAGATCCGCATTCTTGAAAATTGCAGCATCAGCGATTTTCACACACCCCGGATCGGGAAGCTTGTCGGGGATCTGAATCGTGTTCTGGATGAGCTTCTGCCGGAAATTGAAAAAGCAATTGAGTAAGGTTAAGTCCCTGGGCAAGGATGGGACTCGATCTTAACCGGATTGATCCAAATCATTTAATAGTTACACAGGTACTGGATACAATAAGATCGAGTCCCGATTCATAGTTTTCGGGACTCGATCTCTTCCTAACTCAACTTCATTGAACCTTCTTCTTTCTTACATATATCCCATCGAGATCGAGTCCCAGGGCAAGGATGGGACTCGATCTTGTCCGGTTTGATCAAACCATTTAATAGTAACACAAGTACTGGATGCAGTAAGATCGAGTCCCGATTCATAGTTACTGGGACTCGATCTCAACCTAACTCAATTCCATTGAACCTTCTTCTTTCTTACCTGTATCTCATCGAGATCGAGTCCCGGGGCAAGGATGGGACTCGATCTTGTCCGGTTTGATCAAACCATCTAATAGTAACACAAGTACTGGATACAGTAAGATCGAGTCCCGATTCATTTCCGGGACTCGATCTCAACCTAACCCTACTCCATTGAACTTTCTTCTTTCTTACCCTCATCCCAGCGAGATCGAGTCCCGGGGCAAGGATGGGACTCGATCTTAACCGGATTGATCCAAATCATTTAATAGTTACACAGGTGCTGGATACAGTAAGATCGAGTCCCGATTCATTTCCGGGACTCGATCTCACCCTAACCCTACTCCATTGAACTTTCTTCTTTCTTACCCTCATCCCAGCGAGATCGAGTCCCGGGGCAAGGATGGGACTCGATCTTGTCCGGTTTGATCAAACCATTTAATAGTAACACAAGTACTGGATGCAGTAAGATCGAGTCCCGATTCATAGTTACTGGGACTCGATCTCAACCTAACTCAATCCCATTGAACTTTCTTCTTTCTTACACGCATCCCAGCGAGATCGAGTCCCAGGGCTCAATCCTCAAATGTCAAACCTCCAAGTTTGCTCTCATCATGTTTAATTTCATGAAAGGCAATAAAATCATCCCTGCTACCAAAATAATTTATCAATTCACTCCTGTTCAAATTCGTTTTTGCATCTGAAATTAATGCTAAGTAGGAAGAATATCTATAAGTCAAATAATCGTCTGTTACTTTATGCTTAACCGGATTAATGTGAATATAATATACAAGATGGCGAAGATAATCCTCATCTCTTATGACCTTCCTTTTGAATTTTTTCAGAAAAAGGCTTCCATTTCGGAAATAGTCTTTATTGATAATATTTGTATAGCTTATTATAAATTTTCTTAGCTGGTTAACGAAAATACCAGCAGGATTCTCCTCTTTGGGGCGGACAACAATATGATAATGGGTTGGTAAAAGTGCATATGCAAAAGTATCAGCATAATCATTTATATAAATTCTATATTTTTTCAAAAACAACTCATAATCACGGGGTTTGAAAAAAAACATCCTGATAGTTATTGCCGCGATTATAAATGTGATATGTAAAACCACTTTTGATAGGTGTTAGGGTGCTTTTTGAGGGCATGGTGAATAGGTTTTGATGTATTCATGCTAAGGTAATAAATTTTTCGGGACTCGATCTTGCCCGGTTTGGATCAAAACCAATTAAGAGTAACATAGATACTGGATACAATAAGATTGAGTCCCGATTCATAGTTTCCGGGACTCGATCTCAACCCAAGTCATTCCATTGAACCTCCTTCTTTCTCACCTGTATCCCAGCGAGATCGAGTCCCTGGGCAAGGATGGGACTCGATCTTGCCCGGTTTGGATCAAACCATTTAATAGTAACACAAGTATTGGATACAGTAAGATCGAGTCCCGATTCATAGTTTCCGGGACTCGATCTCAACCCAAGTCATTCCATTGAACTTCCTTCTTTCTTACCTGTATCCCAGCGAGATCGAGTCCCTGGGCAAGGATGGGACTCGATCTTGCCCGGTTTGGATCAAACCATTTAATAGTAACACAAGGACTGGAAACAGTAAGATTGAGTCCCGATTCATAGTTTTCGGGACTCGATCTCTTCCTAACTCAACTTCATTGAACCTTCTTCTTTCTTACCCTCATCCCAGCGAGATCGAGTCCCGGGGGTCAAAAAGCTAATCCTCATCAAACTTTTGTTTCCATTCGTATTGATCCCGAATATTCGTCATGCTGGATTTATCAAATACATAGTCATTGATCACCAGGTAATCCATTTCCGTTTGCATGAAACAACGGAAAGCTTCTTCCGGAGTGCATACGATGGGTTCTCCCCGCACATTAAAACTTGTATTGATCAACACACCATAGCCGGTCAGTTCTTTAAAGGCATGTATCAGTTTCCAGTACAATGGATTATCATTACGACTCACACTTTGCAGTCGGGCGCTGAAATCAATATGGGTAACGGCAGGAATGTCGGAACGCTGGAAATAAAGTCTGTCATACAACTCCCGCTGGTAATAATCTTCCGGCAGGGCATTGCGCCTGTCCTGTTTCACCGGTACAACCAGCAACATGTACGGGGAAGCCCTGTCGAGATCAAAGTATTCCTGGATATCTTCCTCCAGCACGGAAGGTGCAAAGGGCCTGAATCCTTCCCTGTATTTGATCTTCAGGTTCAGCTTTTTCTGCATTTCGGGATTTCTGGCATCACCCAGTATACTCCTGTTGCCCAGGGCACGCGGACCAAATTCCATCCTGCCCTGAAACCATCCCAGAACAGAACCTTCGCTGATCCTTTTTGCTGCAAAGGCACAGAGCTTGCCGGTATCTTCCATTCTTACATGCGGGATATCCAGTTTCTTTACAAAGCTTTCCAACAGGTTGTTCCCGAATGCTGGTCCCAGGTAGGCACCTTTCATAGCATCTCTTTGACCGGGATTGAGGCATTTTCTGCCTTCTTTCAAATAATAAGGAAGCAGGGCAGCTCCCAGGGCACCACCGGCATCTCCCGCCGCCGGCTGTATCCAGATATCATCGAACATAGCTGACTGCAGGATCTTTCCATTGGCAACGCTGTTGAGTGCCACACCACCTGAAAGAACAAGCTTATTGCTACCCGTGATTTCCCGGGCCGTACGGGCCAGTTTCAATATGATCTCTTCTGTAATCGTCTGAATGGCCAGGGCGAGATCGGTATATTCCCCTTTGAGGTTTTCTTTAGGATTCCTGGGCGGAATGCCGAACAAGGACTCCCATTTTTTATCACGGGTCATCCTGAGCCCGGTGGCAAAACTGAAATAATCCATGTTCAGAAGCATGGAACCATCTTCCCTTATATCTACAAGATGTTCCCGGATGAGGCGGCAATATTCTTTGTACCGCCCGGCGGCAGGATTGCCATAAGGTGCCAACCCCATGAGTTTGTATTCACCGCTGTTGACACGAAAACCCGTATAATAAGTAAATGCCGAATAAAGGAGCCCCAGTGAATGGGGAAATTTCATTTCCCTGAGAATACTGATCTTGTTTTCCTTTCCATGCCCGATGGTCGCTGTGGCCCATTCACCGACCCCATCCAGGGTAAGGATGGCTGCCTCTTCGAAGGGAGAGGGATAATAAGCGCTGGCTGCATGCGAAAGGTGGTGCTCAGGGAAATACAACAATGGTTTTTCGAAGCCCAGTTTACGCAGGTCTTTTTTCAATTTTGATTTCAGGAAAAGCTTTTCTTTGATCCATACGGGAATGGCAGTAACAAAACTATTCAATCCCCGGGGTACAAAAGCATGGTAAGTTTCAAGCAGGCGTTCGAATTTGATAAAAGGCTTTTCGTAAAAAACAATGTTGTTGACATCTTCCGTTTTCACAGCAGCTTCCTGCATCACAAATTCAATGGCATGAAAGGGAAAAGAGGCATCATGCTTTTTCCTGCTGAACCTTTCTTCCTGGGCAGCAGCCATGATCTCCCCGTCGATCACAAGGGCAGCGGCGCTGTCATGATAAAATGCTGATATTCCTAGGTTTATTTCCGGCATATTAGTTTTTCATTTCTCCAACTACCTTAAAACAAAGTATAGATGAAAGGTGCAATTGCACTTCCTCCCGATAATACGATCAGGATCCCGAATATCAAAAGAAACAGGATCAGGGGAAGGAGCCAGAATTTTTTTCTTATTTTCAGGAACGACCAGAGGTCTTTCAAAAATTCCATAACGATCAATTAATAAGGTTTGCGTATATCATCCAGTTCATAAGTTTTATTTCTTCGATGGAAGACCGAAGATTTATCCTTTCCAAACTTTTTCAAATCCAGGTCATCTTTCCCCAGCATTCTCCTGATCAAGCCCACTGGCAATACCAGCATAAAAAAGATCAGGCTGAGAATTATTTTCGGGACGAAGCTGCCCAGCAGGCAGGAAAATCCGAGCCATACAAATGCAAAGGGATAGAAAGCCCTGGGTACTACCATCAGGAGAACTACCAGCGGGATGCTCAATTCGTAAAAGATTGTCTTTTCCAGGAAATACCCCAGCAAAAGCATGAGGAGAATCAATGCCATACCACTGTCGGAGCATTGCTTCCTGGATATTTTCATGCTAAAGCATCTCATTCTTTTCATCCTTGATTTTTCCACTTAAATAATAGCTTTCAATGTAGGAAACCATGGTGTCAATTATCATTTCATATCCGTAATCGTTAAAATGACAACATTGATCATTGTAAACACTTGCTTCTGTATTTTTAAACATCATGCTCAGGTCTGCAAAGGGAATTCCCTCCCGAATTAGTTCAGTTCCCATTTTTCGTAATACGGGATATCCTTTTTGCACTCCATCCTTATACTTGGAAGGCCCTTTGATATAGGCTATTTCCAGTTCCCTTCGTGTTAGTTTTTTGGAACCGGGTACATACTGGTTGGGTTGAAGGAAATGAAAATAATCAAACTCTTTTGCCTGCGACAGTTTATTCAGTTGTCGCGAGGCATTCCCCCAGATGCTAACTTCATTTTCAAAATATTCGTTTGTATCTGCATAGGGAAAATCCGGTCCGGTTAACTGGTAATCCGTATTTTTATCCCGGAGTGCTTTTCTCAGTTTTTCATCTGCCGAGATGATCTGTTTGTTTTTGTTGTTGTCAATAACTTTCCAGAAAAGCAAAGCCAGATTACTATATTTCAGGGGAGAACTGATAAATGCGGAGAGCACCTCTTTTTTCTCCTCTCGTGCCATGGCCTGCTCGGCCAGGAGGATCTGCTGCTCGAAATCAAGGCTTTTTCTTGAAATGATATTCCAATTCCTGGGAAAGGAGGGATGTATTTTTGCCTGCATATTATCCGAATAGGGCAATACTACCTCATTAAATCCATCCAGATTGATCACCATGTCAAAATGCGCATTCAATGACAGCAGGTAATTGATGGTTATCAATTGCTGGGGTTGCTTGAACCCCCCGAGTGCAAGCGAATACAGCCTTATAATCTTATTATTGGCTGATGCCAGTTGTTGAAGCTTTTCAGAAAGATATTCACCTTTCAGCTCAAAAACCAGTTTTGCCACGGATCCGCCTGTCAGACAAACATTCAAAACATCTTCAGAGGCTGACTCCAAAGGGTTGGGGCCCAGAAATCCAAGTTCATTGTAGGCATTGCCTGGCCTGTGAACAAATCCAAGGTAAGGATGAATGACATGCAGGCCCTTCCTGTATTGATCCTCATTTTTATTATCACTTTGTTCGGCCTGAAGACTCTGCCATTCTGATTTTAGTTGCTGTCTGTATTCCTTTCTGCTGAAGGCATGATCCAGTAATACCGGGGCCATCAGGTAGGGAGAAAACTCCAGCGTTATACCGATGATCAGGATAAGCAAAAGTATACCGGATAATCTTTTTTTCATCTTCGTGATCATGATTAAACCAGGCTAAAAAGACTGATGGTCCAGGAATGCAAATATATGAATAATCTGCCTGGCTCAATTTAGAAAAGAAGCCGGTCTTGATTTCTGGGAATGCAGGTCAACCTTACACCTGAAGCTTAGAGTGGGATATTCCCGTGCTTTTTCGGCGGATTTGACTTGCTCTTGTTCTGTGCCATTTCCAGCGCCTGTATCAGTTTGAAACGGGTTTGTTTCGGGTAAATGATCTCGTCAACATAACCCAGTTCGGCTGCTTTGTAAGGACTGGCAAATGTTTCTTTATAATCTTCCACAGCCTTTTTCTTTTCTTCATCCGAGAGGGCATTCCTGAAGATAATATTCACGGCACCATCGGGCCCCATGACAGCAACTTCGGCCGTGGGATAAGCAAAGTTGACATCGGCGCCGATGTGTTTGCTTGACATCACATCATAAGCACCTCCATAAGCTTTTCTGGTGATCAGGGTTATTTTGGGAACGGTAGCTTCTGAGAATGCATACAGCAGTTTTGCCCCGTGTTTGATGATACCGCCGAATTCCTGTTCAGTGCCCGGAAGAAATCCCGGAACGTCCACAAAGGTGATCAGGGGAATATTGAACGCATCGCAAAAACGAACAAAGCGGGCTCCTTTGGTTGAAGAGTTAATGTCGAGCACACCGGCAAGGTGCGCCGGCTGATTGGCTACAATGCCTACTGGTTTTCCATCCATGCGGCCAAAACCGACAACCATATTTTCGGCATAATGTGGTTGTACTTCCAGGAAGTTTTGATCATCAACCACTGTGGTGATAATATCTTTTATATCATAGGGTCTGTTGGGATCATCGGGAACAATGGTCTGCAGTTTTTCATCTTCCCTGTGGACATCATCCGTATTATGCTTCAGGGGAGGATCTTCCATATTGTTGGAAGGCAGAAAGCTCATCAGTTCACGCATCATCATCAATGCCTGTTCATCATCTTCTGCCATGAAATGGGCCACACCGCTTTTGGAGTTATGTGACATGGCACCTCCCAGTTCTTCCTTACTCACTTCTTCGTGGGTAACGGTTTTGATCACATCCGGGCCGGTAATGAACATATAGGAAGTTTCTTTTACCATGCAGATGAAATCTGTGATGGCCGGGGAATACACGGCGCCACCGGCACAGGGACCCAGGATCACAGAAATCTGTGGGACCACACCAGATGCCATGGTGTTGCGGTAAAATACATCGGCATATCCTGCGAGGCTTTCAACGCCCTCCTGTATGCGGGCGCCACCAGAATCGTTCAGCCCGATGATGGGTGCCCCCATGCGCATGGCCAGGTCCATTACTTTCACGATCTTGTTGGCATTGGTGCGGCTCATGGTGCCCCCAAATACCGTAAAATCCTGGGCAAAAACATACACCAGGCGGTCGTCGATTTTGCCGTAACCTGTCACCACACCATCGCCCGGGATTTTCTTCTTGTCCATATCGAAGTCGGTGGCTTTGTGTGTAACGAATTTGTCCATTTCCACGAAAGTCCCCGGATCAAGCAGCAAGCTGACCCTTTCACGCGCTGTCAAACGCCCAGCCTTGTGCTGGCGTTCAATTCTTTCTTTGCCTCCACCCAGTTCGGCTTTGCTGTTTTTGTCCTCGAATAACTTAAATTTTTCTTCAAGTGTTGACATATATAAGGTTTTGGATGTTCAGATTATTCAATTACAACAAGGGGCTGGTTGGCAGTAATGGTCTGGCCTTCTTTTACCAGGATATCTGTCACCACCCTGTCTTTTTTCACTTTGTATTCGCTTTCCATTTTCATGGCAGAAACGATGATGGCGGTATCACCGGCTTTCAGTTTATCTCCGACTTTCACCGGGATCTTCACCACCTTGCCCGGCATGGGCGAGGCAATGGTGCGTCCGTCATCGCTGAAATCCTTTTTGCGGTATTTCAGGTATTTGGCCTCCGCATCGAAGATCTCCACATCATAGGTTTTATAAAGCGTATTGACAGTGTACTTTTTCCCATTTCCATTTTGAAATAACTCCACGTTATAACTGATATCATTGTGAATGATGGAATAAATACCGGGTTCCACTTCCACAATGTCCACTTCAAAATGTTTACCATCGAGGTTGATGCAGGCTTTGTTGTCCTGTCTTTGCTCAATTTCAACCTCCCTGGTTTTTCCGTTGATATTAACTTCAAGCGACATATTTCAATTATTTAGAACCGTAATACAGCTTTTTTCCGTCCGAAATCTTTCCAGTTGTTTCCAAGCACATGTTTGGGCTTGCAGTCTTTCAGACTTTCTACCTTGCTCAGAAAATCGAAACTGGCAGCGATCACCGCGATATCCTCGAATTCACCTACGCTCTTTTTGGGTGTCATCAGTATATCGGCGTTTTTCTCAATGAAGTGAGTATTGTATTTGCCTTCAACAAAATCCGGTACATCCAGGATACGCTCCAGGAATTTAATGCTGGTTTTCACACCGGTGATTTTATAATTGTAAAGTGCTCTTTTCAAGCGGCTGATGGCTTCTTCCCTGGTATTTCCCCATACGATCAACTTTGAGATCATGGGATCGTAATCCATGGGGATCTCATAACCTTCGTACACATAACCATCATGACGCACACCCAGGCCAAGGGGTTCTGTCAGGTGCCTGATCACTCCAGGGCTTGGCATGAAATTCTCGTCAGGATCTTCGGCATAGATACGCACTTCAATTGCGTGCCCATGCTGGAAAAGGTCTTCCTGTTTATAGGATAGTTTTTCTCCCTGTGCAATGCGCACCATTTCCTTCACCAGGTCAACACCTACTACCCTTTCGGTGATGGGATGTTCCACCTGCAGTCGGGTGTTCATCTCCAGGAAATAATAGTTCAGCTTGTCATCCACAATGAATTCAACGGTTCCCGCACCCTGGTAATCCACAGCTTTCGCGGCAGCCACGGCCTTTTCTCCCATTTCTTTTCTCACTTCCGGGGTCATGATGGGTGAAGGGGTTTCCTCCACCACTTTCTGGTGGCGTCGCTGCACGGAGCATTCTCTTTCGAATAGGTGGATCACATTGCCATGCTGATCGGCCAGAATCTGGAATTCGATATGGTGGGGTGACTCAATGTATTTTTCGATGTAAACCGCATCATTTCCGAAGGCGTTGCGGGCCTCGGATTTGGCCATGTTGAGGGCCGGTATGAATTCCTTTTCTTCCTTGACCAGGCGCATGCCTTTTCCTCCACCACCTGCGGATGCTTTTACCATGAGGGGCAGACCAATCTCTTCCATCATCCTCATAGCTTCCTTTTCATCCCGGATCTCACCTTTTGTGCCGGGCACAACCGGGACACCTGCTTCGATCATGCTTTTGCGGGCCGTCAGCTTATCTCCCATGGTCTCTATGGCGAAAGGTCTGGGACCGATAAAGATGATCCCTTCTTTCTCACATCGCGCCGAAAATTTTGCATTTTCCGAGAGGAAGCCGTAGCCAGGATGTATGGCATCGGCCTTGCATTTTATTGCCGTATCGATGATTTTGCCGATGTTCAGGTAACTTTCGCTGGAAGCGGCCGGACCGATAAAATAGGCTTCATCTGCATACCTCACGTGCATGGCTGTGCGGTCTGCTTCAGAAAAGACCGCAACGGATTTGATGCCCATCTCACGGCACGAACGCATGATCCTCAGGGCGATCTCTCCGCGGTTTGCAATCAATATCTTTTTTATCATACAATTCGAATTATAATTCACGCAAGCTCACAATGAGCATTTTATGAAAATTCGCATGTTTTTTTGCCGGTAAATTTGAGGGTGTAAATATAGACAATTTTTTATACCCCTGATTGTTAATTAATTAACATAGTTTGATAGGATAATTTTGTTTTTGCAGGAGATTGAAGATCAATTGTGTGAGATAATCCATTCATGAGGATAGCCCCCGGATTCATCCGGGGGGATGGGTAAATGTTCCATTTTCTCTTCCTGAGCCCGCTTGAGCGGGCTTTAAGACATGGATGTAAAAGCCCGTTAAAACGGGCTAACAAAAGAAAAAAGGCATATCCAGCAACCCCCGGATGAATCCGGGGGCTGGTCTCATGGGAATCATTTGGCTATTCAATCTGGGATATTATTTCCTGATGAATTTACCAGTTGTTTGATACTCTTCTACCAGAACACTGAGCAGGTAAAAACCCGGTTCGAGATTGGAAATATCGATGGAAAACTCCCCTGTTCCGGCAAAGCTTTTATGCATAACATTTTTGCCTACTAGATTGTAAACAAAATATTCACCATCAGTTTTGAATTGTTTATCAAGCTTTACGTAAATAAAATCTATTGCGGGATTTGGATAGATACCCAATTGTGGGTGTTTTTCGGTCGTTTCTTCTACATCGAGCCATTCATATCCGAAGTTGTCGGGATTGCTGTAGTAAAAAGATTTCACCGTATCAATATAATGTTTCAACAATTCTACCGGTGGTTCGGTGCCATCAATAGCCGTCACAAAAGCCACATCAATTTTTTGAACCTCTCCGGGATTGAAAGTAAAAGGCCCCATGGCAGATAAACCACGCCGGTCACCCGGTATATTATCCGCCAATTCTTCGGTCCAGTTTTTCGGTCCGAAAGGTTCTATACCATTGGTTCCCCAGTTGCATGAATCGGACAGGCCGGGAAACATAAAACGGCACTCAGGGCCGTATGCTCCTGAAGATACATGCCCGTTACCCCCATATTCCATAACAGTTCCATCCCTCCAGATGGCTTTCATATAGTTGTAATACTCGTGTGCGTTCTGGGGATCACTTTGAGATCCTGTGGCATTGTTGAAATATATAAAACTGCTCATGCCATAACGTTCATTGTCGGCAATACCGTCGCCAAAGCCAATTCCGTTCACGCTGGCATCACAGTTGTCATCAGGATTGTCCAGCCCGTCAGAATCCAAATCAGGTCCTCCCAATATTACGATCGCCTGGGCAGGAATGACATCTCCGTATCCGGCATTACCGGGCACGCTTTCATCATAGTCATCACCATTATAACCGTAAAAAGCACCTCTTTCCACATCACATCCTACATAATCATCGAATGCATATCCCAGGTCAAAATCGGAAAATACCCCGATATAGGCATCCGTCAATGTTGATGAGGAATGATTGAAAACTTTATAACTCAGAAAGACGGTATTATTCAAGCTCGGGAAGTCTTCCATGGAAGCTTCCGGTAGGGCGGGCTCATGAAATGCCCAGGCCATGCCATGAACTTCAAGTCCGATGGGTTCCGATCCGGTGAATTTATTTTCCTTTTGATCATTGAAAATAAAAAATATGCACTGATCTCCCCTCACCAGCGGAAAATCACCCTGGGAAGGTTGGTAAATACCATCCTGGTCAGTATCAACAAAGGGAGCCAGATAGAAGCTCTGATGCAATGTTGTATCACCATGGGCAGGCCAGGCGGTGATGGAGGCAGGAGCCTCGTAGCCCGGTTCATTCCAGTGATTCGCATGATAGATCACTTCCTCCCTGTTAACTTTCCAAACTTTTCTCCAGTTCTCAACGGTGACGGTATCAATGTAGGTACCATTGTTTACCGATAAGGGACCGCTCCAGAAGTCGCCGCCCGAAAAATGATAACGATCTGCAGCAACCAAGGTATCTTCGTCCGTAACTCCACCAATCCAAAGTGATGAGCAATAAACAGAATTGATTCCGCTTCCTTTTGGAAACTCATAATGGATAGAATCAGCATAATTATGAGGATTCAAAAACTGATTTCCGAATGAGTTAATGCGTGCATTGATATTATTGATATCGAGATAATCATAAAATTTATCCTCGACATGAATAATTACTTTGGCCTTTGATTCAGGGCCGGTATTAAAGGTTTCATCAACCAGTGTATAATTAAAAGAGATAACACCTTCCTGATTCAACACATAATCATAGGGTATTGTATAGGTAATTGTTGAATCAGTGAAAGAATCCGAATCCGGTGCAAGAAAAACTTTAAAACTGTCTCCTTCAGGGTCGTAATCATTAGATACAACGGGAACGGTAATTCTCTTTCCGGGCTTGGTGATGACAGTGTCGTTGACCGCAACCGGCGGGCTATTCTGAGCGAATAAAGCCGAACTTAGAAGAATAGTGACAAAAAATAAAACTTTACTTTTCATGGGTAAATCTTTTAGTGAAACATATGTGAATTGTTTCTATAAGAGACGAAATGCTTTTGATGAAAGTTGTCCGTGCACTTTCCCTATCTTGATAAATACACGACACCCTTTTTGACCATTTCCTTATTTCTTTCCCGGCCGTCATCAATACAATATCTGGCAATCCAGCAATATGTATTGTTTTTGCCTATATGGCCGTTCATGTTGCCATCCCAGCCATCTTGTATGTTATTGCTCTCAAACACCTGTGTACCGTTTCTTGAAAAGATCAGCAACTGATAACAATCGATCTGCCCGGAAACAACCGGCTTGAATACATCATTCACTCCATCGTTGTTGGGTGAAAATGCTGTTGGGAAAAACACTTGACTTCCTTTGAAGTCTAAGCGAAACTCCCTGCTGGCCTGACAGGCATTTTTATAAACTGTAACACCATACTCACCGGGTACCGGCAGTTCCACTGTATTTCCAAATGATCCAATCCACCAGTAAATGGAATCATAAGATGCATTTAATGTGATCTCAAACTGGCCGGTATAAACCATGGTATCAGTAAAAAGATCAATTTGGGGAATGGGATGGACAAAAAAGTTTTCTTCGCTGCGGAATGTATGCTGGCAATGGTATACTTCCAGGCTTGCATGGTAACGTCCGGTATCTTCAAAAATATGTGAGAATTTCCATTTATTTTTATAAGAAACAATTTCACCGTTTGATCCAAAGATTTTCCACAACAATGAGTCATGATCGATCACAGTTTCATATTGAAAATCCGTTGTATCTCCCAGGCAAAAACCATTCATTCTGAATAAAGGCTTGTAAAACCAGGTTTGTATAAAGACCGGAAGCCCCATTTGTGATGTTCCTCCTTTAAGTTCAATGGCTTTTGATTCGTATTCACAGTCCGGCCCCTTCTTCCAGGGTTGATGGATTACATGTAAAAAAGGGGTGTTTAAACAATTTATGTATATTTTGCCATCGATGGAAAGTTGCAAACCATAAACATTCCCTTCGGTGATTTTTGTTTTAGATTCATTGACCTTTATCTCGTTTTTTGAAGATAGATCGAACTGCAACAACTCATAATTCTCACCGCCGGTGCTTATATAAAGGAACCTTCCGTCGGGAGAGAACTCGCAACCGAAAGCATAGGTCAGGTTTTCACGATACAGATCAAACAGCTTACTTAATTGTCCGCTTTCGGAATCGATATCATAAACAGACGCCAGTATATTTGCTTTGTTAACAGGAACAAGCAGTTTTTTCCCGTCGGGGGAAGCCTTCATGTATCCAATATTCGGCAATAGATTTCCGGGAGCGATGGATCTAATACAATTTGTATCCAGTCCGTACAGATCAATCTCATAAGTATAGAACAAAGCGGTATCTGCCGATTGCGTGATAATTCTGTAAGAACCATTGTTGCAATTGAAATATCCGGTGATCCGGTTCATGACCTGTTTATGCAACATTTTACCATATACAATTCCCCCTTTGTAGTTGTTTAGATTGGAATTGATCAGATGATAATAAAGGTTCAGGCTGTCCTCTTGTTTTCCAATGGTAAACAGCAGGTACAGGCTGTCGTTTTCAGGAAAGGGTACAAAGATCGAATTGGCATTGATATTCTGCGAACCCCGGAGTTGATAATCTCCGGGTACGATTTCATGATCTGCATTCCACAATGATACGCCATCAGTATAAAACATTAGATTACCTGATTTATCCGATATGCTTGCGCAGGCTGAGAGGGAATTAATATTCGGATTGCTCTGCGCAAGAGGAGGAACGCTCCCAAAGTTCAGGCTACAGCCTTCACCAAAATGCCAGCATGTAGCCTGATTCTGCGAATGAAGCAGAACAGAAGCAAAAATCAGCAGGAATAAGATGAAAGCCCGTCTCTTTTCCAATTTAGAATCCTATTTTATATCCGAATAAAATACTGATAAGCCGACTCTTTTTCTCCATCGGTAAATCAAGATAAACCGAATTCAAATTCTGTTCGTAACCAGCATTGATAAAGATACTATTTTTCGCTTTGACTTGCCAGGACAGTTCAAACCCCAGATGGACTTTTGTGAAAATACTTCTTACATGATCGCCCGATGAACTTACGGCAAATCCCCCCTCTTGTTGTGCCAGCGGTATCTTAATGCCGGAGTTGTTCAAAATATTAAAACTTACACCCAGATAGGGCATGCAGCTTATTTTTTTATGTTCGAGCTCATAACCTATGGTCAAGGGAATGCTTAAATAAAATACTTTGTTTTTCAGGGCGTATGCAGCCGCTTCATTCATATAGGTATCCTTCCATGATGAATCGACTCCCAGAACTACGGGTTCGCCTGTCACAGGGTTGTTGTAGATATGTCCCCAAACGGTATCCATATCATAATATCCACCGTTTGGATCGACTACTTTTTTAAATGTGTTAAGTTTCAAATACTCCTGATGATATATGAAGTCAAGTCCGGTTCTTGCATAGAAATTCCAGATTCTCATTTCCGCACCCAGCCCGAATTTGAAACCAGGTTCCTGAAAGGATTTCGTATAATATGTATCAGGGTACTCTTTATTCATTTTGGTATAACTGATATCATATACAGGCCCGGCACCGATGGTCAGGCTGAATTTTTCCTCACGATCCGAAGGAGGAAAATAATAATCAAGCAGAATGGAACTGTCCCTGGTTGATATTTTATTGCTAAATTTTTCCCAGGTTAATGTGTGTTGAATGGAAAGCATCTGGTGGAGTATATCTTCAGGATGCGAAACCAACACTACCGAAGCTTCCTGTTTATGACCCTTCAATTCATTGTTGCTTGATTTTCTTACTGTTGCAAAAGTTTCTTCCACGAACTCCTTATTGTTCGGTTGATGTTTATTGGCTTCATTATTTTCAGATGATTTCTCATTAGGCTCAAATGAGGGTTTGTTGATTTCACTGGGATCTGCAACTGTTTCATGATTTCGTGTGGCGAAGGAGTTTCTATTTTCCTGATTAGAGTTGTTTGAAGCAGAGGGGATGAACAGAAAAGCAAGCAGACCCAGAACGATCAGTCCTACCAGGACTCCGACCAATCTCTTCCTGTGCATGAACCAGAAAAACCGGATTCTCAGTGCCGGATTATCCTTTACTTCAAAACCATTTAGTTTTGATTTAAGAATCTTATCAATATTTTTTTCTTGTTCCTTCATTGTCTGTAATAGTCTGTAAGTTTAAGCGCTATGTGTTTCCTGGCTTTCCGTAGCTGGGTTTTGGATGTATTTTCAGAAATATTCAATTTTTGAGCAATCTCCTGGTGGCTATATCCTTCAAATACGAATAAATTCAAAACCATGCGATAGCCGTCAGGTAATTGCTGAATCAACTTTAGAATTTCCTTTTCAGTTAATTGACTCAATTGGTCACTGTTTATTATCATATTATTTTCATGATCCAGAATGTCTTCATGCTTTGCCCTTTTATGGTATTTGCGATAATGATCAATCGCTGTATTGATCATAGATTTCCTTAACCAAGCTTCCAGGGATTCGGGTGAATTGCACATGTGAATCTTCTGAAAGATATTCATAAAACCTTTCAAAAGAATATCTTCCGCCTCAGATTTTTCTTTGGCATACCGATAACAAATTCCAAGAAGCATGGGTTGATAGCGACGATACATCTCCTTATAGGCCCAATTCTTCTTTTCAATGCATCCGTCAACTAACTTTTTCTTGTTTATGTTCATCTCCTAATTTAATTGACGAAGGACCCTGTAGAAAAGTTGTCTGTGTGAAATCAAAAAACATTTCTTTCAAATATATGAAATTAAGATTATTGCAACTATTTATAATCGTTATAAATCAGGACCTTGTAGAGGTAAAGAGAGGTAATTAATTATATATGTATATGCCTATGCCTTTATTTTTGCGTTTTTATGAACTGAAATTCCAATAAAGATGAAGAAACTTTTACTTGGCCTTACTGCCACTTTATTAGCTCTTGCTGTATTCTCACAACAAGTTCCCCGCGAACGTGTTATCGTTGAAATAGCAACCGGCGCCTGGTGTTATTATTGTCCCGGTGCTGCCATGGGCGCAGACGACCTGGTAGCCAATGGTTGTGACGTTGCCAACATTGAATATCATAATGGCGATCCCTATGCCACAAATCAATCCAATGCCAGAAACAGCTACTATAACATTTCCGGTTATCCAACTGCTCATTTTGATGGTGTTGAAGAATATTCCGGAGGAAGCCATACACAGAGTATGTACTCAAATTATCTCCCGCTTTACAATACCCGCATTGCCATCCCTTCGGAGTTTACAGTTGACATTTACGGCACCAATAATGGTTTGAACTACAGCATCGACCTGATGCTTGAAGAAGTTGGATCTTATACAGGCAGCAACCTCGTTGCGCATCTGGTAATCACAGAATCTGAAATAGCCTACTCATGGCAAGGCATGTCGGAGCTGAATTATGTATTCCGTGAAATGTATCCGGATGAAAACGGCACCAGCGTGAGTTTCTCAGGAAATTCCCAGCAACATCTGACATACAATTTCAGCATTGACGCCTCCTGGGTAACTGCACATTGTGAACTGGTTGCCTTTATACAGGATAATGATACCAAGGAAATTTTACAGGGTTCTATGGTAGAACTTGACAACCTGGAACCTATGCAGGCCACAGCAGGTTTTACAAGCAGTGATACGACTACCTGCGAAGGAGGATCAATTGATTTTTATGATGGCTCCCTCGGAATCATCACCTCCTATGAATGGCATTTTGAAGGCGGAACACCTGCCACATCCACAAATGCAAATCCGACGGTCACCTACAACAACCACGGGGTATATGATGTAACCCAAATTGTATCCGACGGAACCGTGACGGATACCCTGGAAATGTCAGATTATATCACAACCAAGTCAATTCCATCCCAGGCCAATACCCCGACTGGCTCAAGCGATCCATGCCAGAATTCATCACCACAATATTCAACGGATCCGGTTGCATATGCATCAAGTTACAACTGGTCGGTTGAACCCTCAGGCGCTGGAAGTTTCAGTGGCACAGGAACATCTGCCACACTGAATCTTTCGCAGGCTTTTACAGGTTCGATCAGTATTAAAGTCAGGGCAGAAAATGAATGTGGCAGCGGAGTTTGGTCGAATGTATATTCTGCTACGGTAAGACCGAATCCGGTTATTTTTAACTTAACAAGTCAGGGTACAGGGGCTTATTGTGAAGGCACTTCCGGAACGGAACTTCTCCTTGACGGTTCCGAAACAGGTATTGATTATGAACTATTCCTGGATGATGTATCCACTGGTATTGTTGTAACAGGAACCGGTGACTCCATCAGCTTTGGTGTTCAGTCGCCTGAAGGGATATATACCTCAACCGGCAGCAATGATTATTGCAACATGGATATGTCGGGAAGTATCTGGGTACATATGATCAGTGTTCCCGGAACACCCGGCACACCAAGTGGCTCAACTGCTGTTTGCAGTGATAATGACAGCACTGCTTATCACACTTCTGGCGCTACTGATGCCAATTATTACACCTGGACGCTTGTACCCGAAGATGCCGGAGTTATTCATGGAACAGATGTGGATGCCTGGGTTGACTGGGATAACAATTTCTCAGGACTGGCAGAGATCAATGTGATGGGAACCAATGAATGTGGTGACGGACCGGTTTCAGACAATATAGAGGTGAATGTACATGCAGTGCCGAATCCGGCGATCAGCGGTGAAACACTGGTATGTGAATTCTGGGAAGGTATTGTTTACACAACGTCAAACAACCCGGATAATACCTACGACTGGGAAATTGAAGGTGGCACGATCACCAATGGCACCGGCACGCATGAAATCACAGTTGACTGGGGTGCTGCAGGAACAGCTTGGACCAGGGTTACAGAAGTTACTCCTGAAGGCTGTGAGAAGACAACTGAAGATTATATGGTGACGATTGATGATTGTACCGAAATAGAAGAAATGAGTATGCAAAACATACATATGTACCCCAATCCGGTTAAAGATGAGTTGTATATTGAATTTGACAGGCATATTTCTGATTCCTATACGATCAGGATCATGGATCTGACCGGAAAGACCCTTGAGATTTATCAGGAAACAGCTCAAAACGGATTGATCAGGATAAGCACATCCAACTTACAGAAGGGGCTTTACGCTATCGAACTCAGCAGTAAAGAAGCAGGTAAGTTAACACAGAGACTCATCAAGAACTAGGTTTGCGACAAAAGCTTCCGGAATAATAAGCTGTTTCCTGCACTGGAGGCAGCTTTTTTTTGAAGCCGGAGGGGCTAAAGCCCCTGTATTTATTATTGTGTGCCCCAATTGCCCCACGCTGAAGCGTGGGGAAAGTAATGGAGTTTTCAGGCATTGGCAAATCTTGCATTACGCATTTTTCTTGATGGCGGTGGTGTGATCCCTCCCGTTTTAGCATGGTTATAGACATTCACAATCACCAATTTTTCAAAATTATTGAGTCCGATTAATTTCTCCTGATTCAACGTTGGGGTTGGGTGGTGGCATTTCATTTTCAGCAAAACTCATCAGCCCCAATAATTCAATACTTTCAAAAATGTCAAAACCGCTCACTTTCCCCATGCTTTAGCGTGGGGGTTAATGGCATTATACCCCTTGCTTCGCGGGGACTTCAGCTCCATTATTAAATCTTTCTTTGAATGATGACCGAATACTTTCCCCACGCTTCAGCGTGGGGGTTAATGGTCTTCCACCCGCTATACCAAGGGGCTTCAGCCCCATTATCAAATCTTTTTTTGAATGATGATCCGAACACTTTCCCCACGCTTCAGCGTGGGGGTGATGGGGGCTTTCCATTTCGCCGGGGGGCTTCAGCCCCAATTCCTCATTCTCCCACGAAACTGGAAATCCAGGACAATTTATCCATACTTCAGCATAGGGATTGCGGGTAACTCTACCTGTTCCTCCGGAGACTGTAGCTACCACTAATTCTATTTTTTTCATAAACGCTGAAGCCGAACACTTTCCCCACGCTTCAGCGTGGGAGTGTTGGGGGGCTTTCCATTTCGCCGGGGGGCTTCAGCCCCAATTCCTCATTCTCCCACGAAACTGGAATTCCAGGACAATTTATCCATACTTCAGCATAGGGATTGCGGGTAACTCTACCTGTTCCTCCGGAGACTGTAGCTACCACTAATTCTATTTTTTTCATATACGCTGAAGCCGAATACTTTCCCCACGCTTCAGCGTGGGGGTTAATGGTCTTCCACCCGCTATACCAAGGGGCTTCAGCCCCATTATCAAATCTTTTTTTGAATGATGATCCGAACACTTTCCCCACGCTTCAGCGTGGGGGTGTTGGGGGCTTTCCATTTCGCCGGGGGCTTCAGCCCCAATTCCTCATTCTCCCACGAAACTGGAAATCCAGGACAATTTATCCATACTTCAGCATGGGGATTGCGGGTAACTCTACCTGTTCCTCCGGAGACTGTAGCTACTACTAATTCTATTTTTTTCATAAACGCTGAAGCCGAATACTTTCCCCACGCTTCAGCGTGGGGGTGTTGGGGGGGCTTTCCATTTCACCGGGGGGCTTCAGCCCCCAAATTTTTTTCGAATATTCCGTGACTTTTCTCTCTCAAAAGGTATTAATCATTAAAAAGGATGGGCTATATTAAAATCTGGATTCACTTTGTATGGGTCACAAAAAAAAGAGCACCTGTGCTAAGCAATGAAATTATATCACTGCTTAACACACATATTAAGGAAAATACAGCAAGAAATAAGATCTACCTTGATTCAATTCACGGTCACAAACAACATATGCATGGCTTGATATCCTTAAATGCTACTCAAAGCATTGCCTGGGTAATGCAAAATATAAAGGGGGAGTCTTCAAGATGGATCAATAATCAAAAACTTTTGAATAACAAGTTTCAGTGGCAGAAGGAGTATTATGCTGTTTCTATAGGTCAATCAATGGTTGGGCCAGTTCGTAAATATATTGCAAACCAGCCTGAGCATCACAGGAGAAAAAGTTTTAATGAAGAGGTGGATGAATTTATGGAAAAATATGGATTTAGATTGATAAGGGGCTAAAGCCCCTGTTTGCAATATTATGTGCCCCAATTGCCCCCACGCTGAAGCGTGGGGAAAGTAATGGAGTTTTCAGGCATTGGCAAATCTTGCATTAACCATTTTTCTTGATGGCGGTGGTGTGATCCCTCCCGTTTTAGCAGGGTTCCAGACATACACAATCCACAATTTTTCATAGCTGTTGGGTCCGATCAATTACTCATGCTTCATCGTATGGTTTTGGTGGTAGCATTTCTTTTTTAGCAAAACTCATCATTACCAATATTTCAATACTTTCAAAAATGTCATAACCAGTCACTTTTCCCACGCTTCAGCGTGGGGGTTAATGATCTTTCACCCACTGTACCGCGGGGGCTTCAGCCCCATCATAAAAATCTTTCTTTGAATGATGACCGAATACTTTCCCCACACTTCAGCGTGGGGGTTAATGATCTTTCACCCACTAAACCGCGGGGGCTTCAGCCCCATTATTAAATCTTTCTTTGAATGATGACCGAATACTTTCCCCACACTTCAGCGTGGGAGTTAATGATCTTTCACCCACTGTACCGCGGGGGCTTCAGCCCCATTATTAAATCTTTCTTTGAATGATGACCGAATACTTTCCCCACGCTTCAGCGTGGGGGTTAATGATCTTTCACCCACTGTACCGCGGGGGCTTCAGCCCCATTATTAAATCTTTCTTTGAATGATGACCGAATACTTTCCCCACGCTTCAGCGTGGGGGTTAATGATCTTCCACCCACTGTACCGCGGGGGCTTCAGCCCCATTATAAAAATCTTTCTTTGAATGATGACCGAATACTTTCCCCACACTTCAGCGTGGGAGTTAATGGTCTTCCACCCGCTAAACCGCGGGGGCTTCAGCCCCAAACCTACTTTCCCTAAAAATGGATCTTATGATAATCAAAGGTCTTGTTCTCCCGCAGATCATGAATGATCTGTGCAAGGTGGATGAAAACATCAAGCCTTTTTTTGGCCAGCCACTGCAAAGCCTGTGGCTTTTTGTTGCAGGCTTCGGCAAAGACAGCCATAACTTTGTAATCATTTTTCAGCAGCCAGGCCATGGCTGTGGCTTTATTGTCGATGGCTGAATCCAGGGCAGCCAGATGCGGGTATCCGTTTTTCAGCAACCATTTGAATGCTTCCTCGCTACCCCTGATCGCATGAGCCAAAGCAGCCAGTTCAGGAAAACCGTCTTCCAGGAAATATTTGATCATCTTTTCATTTCCCTTCACAGCCTCCCCAAAAGCAATCAACACCCTTACATCATAATTTATCATCCTTTATGGATTTCGTCAATCTTTTTTGCAAGTTCACGGTCCTTATCAGTAATCACATCCCCGGCATCATGGGTCGATAAATTAATCGTAACTGTATTGTACACATTTTGCCAGTCGGGATGATGACCCATTTTTTCGGCAACCATGGCCACTTTTGTCATGAATGAAAAAGCTTCTATAAAGTTATCAAATTTAAACTCGCGTGTCAATGTATCGTGCTCTTCTTTCCACATAATGTTTTTCTTTTTGTATTTATGACCTGTCCCGCAAGAACTGTTCCTGCTTATTCATGAACCCTGTTTGCGATGCCCAGATGATTCACTTTTGCTGATCCTGCGATCCTCAGTCCATCAACATTCGCTGTAAATGAAATCGAATGTGTACAATTTGTTGCTTTTCGGCAAGGGAATAATCCCCAATGAGTTGGCAAGATGCCTACTTTGAACCGGACCGAAAATAATTTCATAAAACAGGAACCACCCATTAATTTCGTTTTACATGCCAAAAATAAGAAGAATATCCAATCCTCTACGGATTGCATCCATACCTGAATGTATATAAAGCTTTTATTTTTAGACTTTACGGAATAAATCGTACTTTTGAAACCGCAAAATGAACACCCTTGAACTGATAAAAGAACCGGTAAAAGAACACCTGAAAGCTTTTGAAAAGCAGTTCAGGTCGTCCATGCAAAGCAATGTCCCTTTATTGGATAAGATTACCCGATATATTCTAAAACGAAAGGGAAAACAGATCAGGCCCATGCTTGTTTTTCTTTCTGCCAAACTTTGTGGAAATGTGAATGAGAAATCATACCGGGCTGCATCACTGATAGAATTGTTGCACACTGCAACACTGGTTCATGATGATGTGGTTGATGATTCAAACGAAAGAAGAGGTTTTTTTTCACTGAACGCACTCTGGAAAAACAAAATAGCTGTTCTGGTTGGGGACTACCTGCTTTCGCGGGGTTTATTGCTTTCACTTGATAATGATGATTTTGAGCTTTTAAAGATTGTTTCGGAAGCGGTCCGGGAAATGAGTGAAGGTGAATTGCTTCAGATTGAAAAAGCAAGACGTCTCGACATCGAAGAACGTATTTATTTCGATATTATCAAAAAGAAGACTGCCAGCCTGATCTCTGCCTGCTGCACGTGTGGGGCCGTTTCGGCTGGTTCATCCCGGGAAATGAATGAGCGATTGAAGAAATTTGGTGAAAATGTTGGCATTGCTTTCCAGATCAAGGATGACCTTTTCGATTATGAAAAGCATAATACTACCGGCAAGCCCAATGGCATCGACATCAAGGAACAAAAAATGACCCTGCCCCTGATCCATATGCTGGATCACGCGGGTACCCTTGAAAAGAGAAGGATCATCAACATCATCAAAAACCACAACGATGAACCTGACAAAGTAAGCGAGGTGATCAACAAAGTTAACAAAAGCGGAGGCATAGAATATGCCAAGGAAAAAATGATCGCTTATCGAAAGCGGGCCATAGAATTGCTGAATGAATTTCCTGAATCACCTGCCAGGGCAAGCCTCGAAAAACTGGTGATATTTACTACGGAGCGAAAAAAATAATCATGCTTTTTTCAGGGTAAATGCAAAGGTGGTACCCACGCCAACAGTGCTTCTCACGTTGATGGTTTGTTTGTGTGCCTCAATGATATGCTTCACAATGGCAAGGCCAAGTCCAGTTCCGCCCTGCTCCCGCGAACGACCCTTGTCTGTACGATAAAACCTCTCAAAAAGCCTCGGAATACTTTCAGAAGGGATCCCGATGCCGTCATCGGTTACCTCAACCAGGATATTCTCATCCATGTCAAAAAAGCTGACTTTTGTTTTGCCGTCATCATCCTTACCATACTTGATGGCATTATCGATCAGGTTGATCATCACCTGACGAATCCTTTTCTTATCAGCCATCACCCAGATGGGCTTTTCATAATTTTGCGCAAAATACACCCTGTTGCTTTTCTTTTTAGCTTTGATTTCAAGAAACTCCACAATTTCTCCACACAGTTGAACAAGATCAAAACGGGAATAATTCAGTTGCAATTCACCGGATTCAAGCTGCGAGATCTCCTCCAAATCTTCAACAATGGCAATCATCCTGTTGATGCTTTTTTCTGTTTTCAACAGGTATTTCTTGTTAATATTGGGATCTTCCAGGCCGCCATCCAGCAAGGTTAAAACATAGCCCTGGATATTAAAGATCGGGGTTTTAAGTTCATGTGAAATATTTCCCAGGAATTCCCTGCGGTATCTTGCCATTTCCTTGAGATGTTGTATTTCCTTCTGCTGAACCTCACCCCATTTCTGTACTTCCAGGTTGACCTTGTCCAGCGTATCCGCTTTAATTTCAAGATGTTTACCGGCCCCCTGGGGCATTTTAAGTTTATGAATAGTTTTATAAATAAGTTTGATCTTGTCGTAAATAAAATTTTCGAGCGTATAGCGGTAAACAAAGTAACTGAAAGTATATAGCAGTATATCGATCAGTATAAGCGGCAGGAGTTTGAAAGAAAAGAAAATATAACTGAATATCACATAAACTATGGAGAAGAAAAGGGTCACAAACAATGCATTCGTGAGCGCCAGGTTTTTGGGATCGGTATTGCGCAGATTCAGTGCCAAGGCTTAGGATTCGTATTTATAACCAACGCCCTTTACGGTCTTGATATTTTGAAGACCAATTTTCTCCCTGATTTTTCGCACATGCACATCAATCGTACGATCACCCACAATAACATTTGTTCCCCATACTTTGGCAAAGATTTCCTCTCTTGAAAAAACTTTGTTGGGTTTTGATGTCAGCAGCAACAAAAGTTCAAATTCCTTTTTGGGCAGGCTGATTTCTTTGTCGTCTTTCATGATGAGGTATTTTTCCTTGTCGATGGTAAAATCCTTCAATGCCACCTGTCCTTCCTGTTCCTGATCACTTTCCTTGTATCTTCTCAACAAAGCCTTGATCCTGCTTATCAGCACTTTGGGCTTGATTGGTTTGGTGATATAATCATCCGCACCTGCCTCGAAACCGGCAATTTGAGAGTAATCTTCCCCGCGGGCCGTCAGAAAAACAATAATGGTTTTTTGCATTTCGGGAAGCTCCTTAATTTCATTGCATGTTTCAATTCCATCGATGCCGGGCATCATCACATCCAGGATGATCAGGTGAGGCTGAATTTTCTTCGCACTTTCAATAGCATCCTTTCCGTTGGATGCGGTAAACACCTTGTATCCCTCTCTTTTAATATTATAACTCAAGAACTCAAGAACATCTTTCTCATCATCAACTAGAAGGATCTTATACTTTTCGTTACTCATTCTTAAATATTTAAAAAATGATTACAAGTCCTAATGAAGCCCAAATTTATGCATAATTGGCCAAAAATACGCTCTTACATACAACTTTTTATTATATGTTATTGGTATTCGGACTTTTACAGATTAACCTAAACATGGGTCAGCAAGAGCTATCTCCATGCTCGTGATTCAGCAAGCTCTGTTTCCACAAAATATTTAATTTTACCATTGGTTTAAGGATATAATCCCGTTATTTGTGATTGATTAAAAGAAATGATTATGATAAAGAAACATCTGCTCAGCTTTACACTCATCTTCTTTACATTGTTTGCCAGTGCCCAGGAATTTGAAGGTGGAGTTCACCTCGGGATTTGTGCCAGCCAGGTTCAGGGCGACAATTTTTCCGGTTATAACAAAGCCGGGCTGTATGCAGGTGCCTATGTAGCTTACCAGTTCAGTAAGCATTCCGTGGCAAAACTGGAACTTGATTATATTCAAAAGGGCAGTCGCGAAATCCCTGATGAGAATGAGATTGTTACCTACAAATTGAACATCCATTATGCTGAAATGCCACTGCTATACGAATACATCATTAATGACCGCTTCTCCGTGGAAGCCGGACTGGCACTGGGCGTCTTTATTGCCAAGAAAGAAGAATATGATTATATACCCCAGGTCAGGGATGAAGATTTTAACCGTTTTACCCTCAGTGGAATAGTGGGTTTGTATTACCATTTCAACGAAACCTGGCGTGTAAACATACGCACCAACAATTCCATCCTTCCGATACGGCCGCATACCAACAATATTGATCTGCCTCACCGTTTGTTTGATGAGGGGCAGTACAGCGACTTGTTGAGCATAGGCTTACAGGTTACCCTGTGATCAATTCCTTATTTCCATTTGAATTTTTCCGATGGTGATTCTGCCATATCTTTTCAATATGGAAAATCAAATGTTAGTGTTTTTGCACAAAATGAATGTTTCGTTTCAGACCGCTATATTTTGCCCTTTTCACGGCCGATCCCTCAAAGAGCATTTCAAAATCATCCTGTTTAAGATTTTCCCAGTCGGCTTTGTTCATTTTCACCAGGGTTTCCGAGGGGGTAAAATCCTTTTCCTGGTGCGGTTTCGCAATGCGATTCCACGGGCAAACATCCTGGCAAATGTCACAACCGAAGATCCAGTTTTCAAATTTTGATCTCAATGCATCGGGGAGATCACTGCTTTTATTTTCGATGGTATGGTAAGAAATGCATTTGCGGGCATCGATCACGTATGCTTTGCTAAGTGCTCCCGTCGGACAGGCCCTCATGCATCTGCTGCAACTTCCGCAAAGGTCTTTGTGTTCGGCATCATCATATTCCAGTTCCAGATCGGTGATCACTTCCCCAACAAAAAAGAAAGAACCAAATTTGCGGTTGAGCAGCATGGTATTTTTCCCGATCCATCCCAGTCCGCTTTTCATGGCCCATACCTTATCCATGACCGGAGCAGAATCAACAAAAGCCCTGCTGTGCTGAGTACCGGACTCTTCTCTCAATTTTTGCAACAGGGGTTTTAGTTTCTTTTTGATCACCTTGTGGTAATCACGACCATAGGCATATTTGGATATTTTATAATGCTGATCTTTGGGCAGTTGTTTTACAGGATAATAATTATACAGCAAAGAAATGACCGATCGTGCATTTTTTACCAACTTCTTTGGGTTACAACGCTTTTCCAGGTTTCTTTCCATGTATTCCATATCGGCATGTTTCCCCTCTTTCAACCATGCTTTGAGCCTTTCTGTTTCAACATCAGGTTGATGAACCCGGGCAATACCACAGGCAAGGAATCCATTTTCTTCTGACCAGTTTTTAATGAAGTCCGATAATGTCGCTTTTGGATGTTTCTCTTGCAAATGCATGATCAATCAAAAAGAGATCCCTGGTCTTCCGGGCGTTTCATTCCGAGGTGTCTGTAGGCAAGCTGTGTGATTTCGCGACCCCTGGGCGTGCGCATCAGGTAGCCTTCCTGTATCAGAAAGGGTTCATAAACTTCTTCAATGGTGCCAGGCTCTTCTCCCACGGCAGTTGCGATGGTATTAATCCCTACCGGTCCACCTTTGAATTTCTGGATGATGGTCTGGAGGATGCGGTTATCCATTTCATCCAGGCCGTTCTGGTCAACATTCAAAGCTTTGAGGGCCACCCTCGAGATGTCGATGTCGATCTTACCACTACCTTTGATCTGCGCAAAGTCGCGTACCCGGCGCAGCAGCAGGTTTGCAATCCTGGGAGTACCACGACTCCTGCGGGCAAGTTCAGTGGCGGCATCTTCCATGATCTCAACATTGAGTATCCCGGATGATCTTTTCAGGATCATTTTCAGGGTATCGGCATCGTAATATGACAACCTTGAATTTATTCCAAACCTGGACCGCAAAGGAGAAGTAAGCAATCCCGAGCGGGTGGTGGCACCGATCAATGTAAAAGGTTCCAGGTTGATCTGTATGCTCCTGGCATTGGGCCCGGTTTCAATCATGATATCAATGCGGTAGTCCTCCATGGCCGAATACAGGTACTCTTCTATTACCGGACTCAACCTGTGAATTTCATCAATAAACAGTACATCATTTCTTTCGAGGTTGGTAAGCAAACCAGCAAGATCTCCCGGCTTATCCAGCACGGGTCCCGAAGTCACCTTGATACCGACATTCATTTCATTGGCTATGATATAGGACAGTGTGGTTTTACCCAAACCGGGAGGCCCATGCAGTAGGACATGATCCAGTGCTTCTTCCCTTTGTTTGGCAGCCTCAACAAAGATCTTCAGATTTTCGAGCACCTTGGGCTGACCGGAAAATTCGCCAAAGTGACTGGGCCGCAGAACTTTTTCAATTTCCTTTTCTGCCTGGGATAAACTTTCGCCGCTTGGATCAAGATTCTCATTCATGCTAACAAGCTGTATATTTTAACAAAAGTAACAATTCACGCATAATCTTTTCGTTTGAAATGAAATTAATGAGGCAAAGAATTCCGAATTTTGTATTAACTTTATGTAAAACTTGGCATTCAGCAAGACCTGAATCCAGGTAAGGCCGAACCTAAATGCACAAGTGATGAAGAATATCGTAGTAGCCATAGATTTCTCAAAAGGTTCCATCCACGCTTTAAATTATGCCATCGACGTAGCCAACAGAGCCGGTGCGAATATTCACATGATCTGGGTTGACAACATCAGCACAGAAGAAATCGTGTATTCGCATTTCACCAATGAAGACCGGCTGGAGCATAAGAAGAATTTCCAGAAGCTCAGCAAAAAAATCACACCGAAATTAAAAGACGGGAAATTACAACACTACCTGAGAAAGGGGAAAGTCCACCTGGAAATTTCAAAACTGGCCGCACAGAAGAATGCAGATCTGATCATTGCCGGCACCCATGGGATTACGGGTTTCGAAGAATACTGGATTGGAAGCAATGCATACCGTATCGTGACTTATGCCCCCTGCCCGGTGATCACCCTGCGGCAGGATTTCAACTTTAAAAATGGGATTCGCAATATTGTGTTTCCTGTCGACAGCACAATCGAGACCAAGCAAAAACTGCCCTTCACGGTTGAATTTGCAAAAATGTTCGATGCCAGCATTCATTTACTGGGCTTGTATTCAACTTCCCTGAAAACCGTACAGAAAAGAATTGACACCCATCTTGAACATGCTGCCAACTATTTGAAAGAAAATAATGTCTCATTTATAGAAGAAAGAACAAAGCCAGATAATATCACACGCTTTATCAGGGAGTATGCAAAAAATCAAAAAGCAGAACTGATAACCATTATGACAGAACAGGAAGGTACAAAGGCCAATGTTTTTCTGGGACCCAACGCTGAGCAGTTGATCAGTCACTCGCATATTCCCATTTTAAGCCTGAGACCCAAAAGCATTAGTAATAAAAACTAAACCTGAATCTGGATGAGAGTCGTATTGAATACCATAATCACATGCCTGATTACAACTGCGCTTTATGCGCAAAACGGTGAATCCGGGAATCTTATAATTCATCAGGACAGCAGGATCGATACCCTGATAAAGAAACATATTGAGATTAATAAAATAAATTCTGCTTACCCAAATCATGATGGAATTACGGGTTACCGTATACAAATTTTTTTCGATTCAGGGAACAACTCCAAGTCAAGGGCAATGGAAGTAATTGAAGAATTCACAGAGGAATATCCCGACACGGGTGCCTACCTGACATTTGGTGAACCTTTTTACAGGGTACGTGTTGGAGATTTCAGGAGAAAGATCGAAGCCCTTGGATTTCTGGATAAAATTAAGCGAAAGTATCCAAATGCCTGGATCATCAAAGACAAGATCAATTTCCCGGAATAAGTAAAACAAAAACAAAGAAATATGATAAAGAAGATTTTAGTTGCGATTGATTTTTCAGATTGTTCTGTAAATGCACTGGAACATGCAATTACCATTGCAGAGAAAGCAAAGGCAGATATTTTGATGGTTTGGGTTAATAAACCCGAAAGCGCCAAAGAGATCAACGAAGGCAAACCTGAAAATTTGCAGTATGAAGTAAATAAACGCTTCAACAATTTGAAGAACAAATATCGATCTGTCCTTGGCGGAGGCAAATTGCTGACCAAAGTCAGGGATGGGAAGGTTTACAAAGAGGTTGTGGCAGAAGCCAATGAATGGGGTGCCGACATGATCATAGTCGGGACGCACGGAGCATCCGGGTTTGAGGAGTTCTGGGTAGGCAGCAATGCGATGAAGATCGTGAGTTCAACCAGCATTCCTGTGATCACCATCCGCGGTGGTGTAGATATTGGACGTGAGTTGAAGCTGATCGTACTACCCATCGACAGTACTCCGGAAACACGTCAGAAAGTACCCTTTACTGTGCAACTCGCCAAATGCTTCAATGCCGAAGTTCATGTACTGGCCTTGCATACCACCTCGGTGAAAACCGTGCAATACCAGATCGACCAGTATGCCAAACAGGCCATCAGCCATTTGAAAGAAGATAAAGTAAAATGCAAGCTGGTAAAAAGTGATGCAGACAATGTTTCCAGGGCTATGATTGATTATGCTGTTAAAGTAAATGCAAACCTGATCTCCATTACCGATGAGCAGGAAAAATCACCCATGAACTGGGTGATGGGCCCCTATGCTCAGCAAACGGTTAATCACAGTCCTATCCCTGTACTGACAATACATTCGACGAATACAAATATCTATAAATAAAAAAATCTCCGTACTGAGATTTTTTTAACACCTGTCAATACAGTTCAAGTCGTCGAAAGCTGTTTTCAATCGCTCAACCATTGATTTTTCGCCTTCACGCAACCATTTGCGGGGGTCATAAAATTTCTTGTTGGGTTTGTCCTCCCCTTCCGGGTTACCGATCTGCTCTTGCAAATAATCATGGTTTTTTGCTTCGTATTCTTTCACTCCTTTCCAGAAAGCCCACTGGGTGTCGGTATCAATATTCATTTTGATAACTCCATAGGAGATGGCTTCCCGGATCTCAGCCTGGCTCGATCCTGATCCACCATGGAATACGAAGTTCAGCGGCTTGGGAGCAGTATTGTATTTCTCCTCAATATATTCCTGTGAGTTTTTCAGGATCACCGGCTGAAGCTTTACATTTCCGGGTTTGTAAACACCATGAACATTGCCGAAAGCCGCCGCCACCGTAAACTTTTTGCTGATCTTGCTGAGTTCTTCATAAGCATAACCAACTTCTTCAGGCTGGGTATAAAGCTTCGAACTGTCGATACCGGTATTGTCAACACCATCTTCTTCTCCACCGGTTACACCCAGCTCTATCTCAAGGGTCATCCCAATCTTGCTCATTCTTTCCAGGTATTCCTTGCAGGTAGCAATATTCTCCTCTATGGGTTCCTCTGAAAGATCCAGCATGTGGGAGCTATAAAGGGGTTTGCCGAATTCTTTGAAATGCTTTTCCCCTGCCTGGAGTAAACCATCTATCCAGGGTAGTAATTTGCGGGCAGCGTGGTCGGTATGCAAAATTACCGGTACACCATAAATCTCTGCCATGCGGTGAACATGCCATGCTCCTGAAATGGAACCGGCAATGGCGGCCTGATTGTCGTCGTTCGGGCATCCTTTTCCAGCGTAAAAGGTTGCACCACCATTGGAAAATTGTATCATTACAGGTGAATTCACCATACGGGCAGCTTCCAGTGTGGCATTGATGGAATCAGTTCCCACCACATTTACTGCGGGCAGGGCATACTGATGATCTCTGGCATGTTTGAAAATTTTCTGAACATCATCTCCCGTTGCAACACCGGGTTTTACAATATTGAATAATTTCTCGGACATATTCCTTTGATTTTTTGTTGATTGAATATATGCAAAATTAATGAAATTTGACTTAAGACATTACAATATATGTACGCTTATTATTTTTATCTTTGAAAATACCAAATAAACCAAATTGATCAGACCATATCCATCTGCAAGCAGAACTTTTGTTTTCATCATCCTGATGATGTTTTCATCAAATTTTAATCATGGGAAATCTGCCAACAGTAAAACATACTCAGGTTCGTTGGACAGCCTGGAACTTTTCGTGGATAAAGTTAGCAAAAAACTAAGGCCGGACCTGCTTATCAAAATTTCACAATCACTTGAGGGAGAAAATCTGGTTGAGGCATATGAATGCTCTAAAAGTGCCCTGAACATTGCAATTCAACTGGATAATATTAACAATATCCTGAAATGCAATCTTCAAATCGCCAGGATCAAGATACTACAGGATTCACTCAAATCAGCCCGAGATGTATTAAAAGATATTATCTCCTACCCTGAAGAGGCACCAGGAAATGACTCACTTTCAGAAGATTTTAAAATTGTAAAGGCAAAAGCTGAATTTTTAAACACCCTTCTGTGTTTCTACAATTCGCCCGATTCAGTTAAAAATGCCATTCTCAATGTGCAAAATGCATTGTTCTACCTCAAAAGCAACAACGAAAAACTTTACCTGGCACATTCTTACCTGATGTTGGGCAATCTTTACTTCTACCTGGGATTGTATCATCAGGGCCTGGCGTTTTATAAAAAATCATTGTCTATCATCAAACTGCATAATTTTGGACCAAACCAGAATTTATTTTTTTTCAAGCTGTTCTCACTTTTGGATGAAACCGGCAAACAGAATTTCACAAACGTAAATTGCAATGTCAATCATTCATTCACCAAGGCCAACCTGCTCACCGCTCTGTATATAAAACTGGGGTATGCAAACAACAGGATTAAATCCTTCAGTTCAGCAAAAGCTAATTTTGATAAAGCCCTGGAAATTGCTAAATTAACATACAATACCGAAGCGCAGGTTTGCATACTGTCCAGGCTGGGTAGCTTGTATTTGGAGATGAAAAATTTTGAAAAAGCAAAAGATTATCTTGAACATGCCTTGCAAATCTCTCGCAACCGACATTTGCAAAATTTTATCTGCAGCAACGCGATCCAGCTTTCCAAACTTTATCGCCTGAAAAAAGACTATCAAAGGGCCCATCAGTATCTAAAAACCGCTGGTTCTTCCGCGTCTGCATCTATTCCTTTCAATTTGCAGGTGGGTTTTGCACTGGAAAAAGGAAAACTTTTTTTCGAACAGGGTGAGTACGAGCGGGCCGTAAAATATTTTAAGCAGTATTACGATTCATGCCTTGCCATCAATGATGTTCCTTATTTACATAAACTGAGTCATCATATATACAAGGCCCAGGATTCCTTGGGAAATTATCAGGATGCCATCCGGTTTTACAAACAATATCGGATATTCAATGATTCTCTGCGCACTATGGATGATAAAATCCTTTTGAATGTTACGAAACTGAATCTTGACATCGACAAAGTAGAATCTGAAATGGACATCCTGGAAAAAAATAAAATTTTAAAAAATATAGAGATGAGAAGAAAACAGGTCATTGTAGTGTCTTCTGCATCAGGCTTCATTATTTTGCTCATTTTCACCCTATCCATATTTGTTGTTCACAATAGGAAAAAACATGCTTATTCAAGATTGATGGAGAAAAACCTGGCTCTTGTCAAAGAGCATTCAAAAAAAACCACCCGGAAAAATAAAACAAGGGAATCACATGGTCCGGACAGACAAAAGATTAATAATCTCGTAGTCCGACTGAATAAACTCATCGATGATCAGAAAATATTTTTAGATCCGAATATTTCACTCAAAAAGCTGGCTAAGAAACTAAATACAAACTCCAGTTATTTATCCCATGTCATTAACCAGACTTATCATACAAATTTTACAGCTTTTATCAATGAACACCGGATCCTTGAAGCTCAAAAACTGATGACTGAGAAAAGTGGTCAATATTTGTCCATCGAAGGAATTGCCATGCAAGTGGGATTCAGGTCAAAATCGGTATTCAATCCCGCATTTAAAAAATATACAGGAGTTACTCCATCCTTTTACATGAATTACATCAGAGCAAATAAAAACAAAAAATGAATAAGGAATTCCTCACCGGTTCAGTGTATTTGCCAGTTATTTTGATTTTGGTTTTGATCATCCAGGCAAGGCCTTTTTCGGCACAAGACACGTACACATTCGGGCAAATGGAGGACAGCCTGATCAGGCTTAACGAACTTGCAGAGAATGATTTGAAAGTCGGATCATTGATTGGACTTTCTGATCTTTACTTAGATTCCAATCTTAACAAAAGTGATAGTTTCGCTCAACTGGCCAATGACTGGGCAGAATGTAAAGAAAATCCATTCGATATTCTTTTAAGTTTATATCAACTGGGTAAAGTGAATTTTGAAAAAGATTCCCTGGACCGGGCCAGAGACTATTTCAATAAAGTGATCAACAACACGGATAATGAAAAGATCCTTAACAATACACTCCTCAACACGAGAAGCTTTTCCTTTTACTTCCTGGCACAAATATGCGAAAAGGATCACGACAGTATCCTGAAAGCTATCCAATGGACAAAACATTCTCTGAGGCTTGCAGAACAGCGCAAGGATTCTGCATTTGCAGGTATTTTGCACAGGTTTCTTGGAATGCAGTATTTTAAACTGGAACTCCGTGAGGAAGGATTAAACGAACTGAACCGCTCGCTCAGGATATTTGAGAATACAAAGGACAATAAAAACCTGGCAATTAACTATCGCTTGTTAAGTATGTATGCCAATAACTCCCAAACACTTGAATACATTCATAAGACCATTGAAGTATATGCCAGGCTTGGTGACTCCATGAAACTGGCTCTTAATCTGATCAACATGGCTTATGAAAGCAAGAGTATCCTTGGAATAGAAAAAACAGAAGCTTATTATAAAAAGGCCTATCAAATATTCAAGCGGCACAATTACCCTTACGGACAAGCTTATGCTTTGTTTATTCTAAGCGGATTTTATGAGAATACAAACAGGCTGGATGAATCCTATAAAATAACTTTACAGGCCATTGAATACAGCAGGAGAAACGGCCAAACCAACTACCTGGCACATTCACTGAAAAACATGGCAACATTTCATAACATGCATGGCAACAGAGACTCAGCCTATTACTATTTTAGCTTATTGGACACCGTTTCTCAAAAACTGGAAAGCAAGATCCCCAGAATCAGGTATTTCCTGGGACTTTCCAACACATTGATACAGGACAACAGACTCGATGCTGCGGAAGAAATGCTCAGAGAGGCGATGAAACTTCACCATCTGAGAAAAAATTTCTCCTATAAATCCAGATTCCTCTGGTATATGTCGATGATTTACAAGAGGAGAGGTGATTATAAAGAAGAACTGCGGTATTACAAACAATACATTGCAGAACGGGAGGCAGTATACAATGAAGCCAGGAGAAAGCGTTATGCCAGGGATCAGTTGAAATATGAATTGAAAAATATAGAAAACAAGATCAAAATACTCCAGAAAGAGGAGGAATTGAAAAACGCAAAGATCAAAAAGAATCAACAATATGCACAGGTATTCGGACTGGGCATCTTTCTGGTTAGCTTTCTGGCAATCTATTTTATACATCAATACCGAAAATCCCGGGAAGCCTATCACAAGCTTATGGAGAAAAACCTTGTCCTAATCGATAAAAACAAAGGGGGACGCAGGAAAAATAACCACTCAGATCTGGACCAAGAAACCAGGCAAAAAATCCAAAAGAAAGTGGAGAAATACGTGATTGAAGAAAAGACATTTCTCAACCCGGAGATCGGTCTTGATATCCTGGCAAAAAAACTTAAAACCAACTCGGCATACTTGTCAAAAGCCATCAATCAAATGCATGGCTCCAATTTTACAAATTTTATCAATGAATTGCGGATCAGGGAAGCACAGAATCTAATGAGATTACCGGAATACCAACACTACAGCATTGAAGGTTTTGCAAAGGAAGTAGGTTTTAAAAGCAAGTCAGTATTTAATACATCTTTTAAAAAATATACAGGATTAACACCATCTTATTATATAAAATTTCTGCAAGAAAACCCCGACAACAGGCAATAATACCTCAATCAACTACAGCCTTGAATACAAGGCATAACAAACTGTTTTTCAATATACTTAAAGTCGTACAGATTTATAAATCCGAACGTGGAAAACTTGATTTGGCTTTCCTGCGGACCTACATTTATCATCGCAAAATCAAACAAAATCAAAATTTAATCAAATCAAAAACATTATGAAAAAAGTAAACATTTTACTGGGACTAACTGTAGCAGTTACAATCTTATTTTTTGCAGCCTGTGGAGGCGGAAGCAGCAGTAGCTCCCCTTCCGGAGTTGTTGAGGCTTATTATGATGCCTTCCAATCAGGTGATTACGAAGGTATGATCATGCTTTTCGAAGGCTCTGAAAACTATTCAGCCGATAAAGTAAAGAAGAATGCTGAAATGCTCAAAATGGGTGTTGAAGCCCAGAAAAAAGCAACCGGTGGCATCAAGAAATTCAGTGTAATTGAAGAAAACATTGATGATGCTGGTGATGCCGCAATCGTGAAAATCAAAACGGTCTATAAAGACGATAGTGAGGAAGAGTCGGAAATGGAGCTGGTAAAGGTGAACGGCAAATGGATGTTCAAAAAGTTATTTTAATAATCCAGGCAGGTTGAAACGGATATATCTCTTTTTCAGCCTGCCATTGCTTTGATCCTGAGACATTTAAAAACATAAATAATCAAATGTAGGAATTTTGAAGGGGAAGTCTGGATATGAAAGCAATGTAAAAAATTCAGAGAAAAAAAATATTATGGGTGTCAATATATATTAATTTTATTAATTTTAAAACCAGTATTATGAAAAAACATGCATTATTAGTCAGTGTACTTGCTGTAATGATTTGTTTGTCCTTATTTGCCAATGCAGACAAACCGGACAATGATAAAAATTTCCAGGTTAAGGTAACAAAAGTTGAACGACATGGCAAAGAAGTCATTGTTCATTTCAAGGTTAAAAATACCGGTGAACCGGCTGAGCTAAAGATTCCGCTGAACGATCAGAGCTATCTGATTGGGAAAAACGGCAAAAAGTACAAAACCAAAAAAATTGAAGTGGGGCACAAAAAGTCGAGCAGGCTTGTGGGTCGAAGCAGTAATAAAATAGCCAAAAACGCGGAAGTATCTTGCAAAGCTATTTTTGACGTTCCCGACGACATCAACGAGTTTAAACTGGTCAGGATATATAGTAAGGATAAATTTACTGCCCAGTTTAAAAATGTAAAAACACATAATAAAACACCTGTGCCTAAAAAACAAATCAAACCCAGTTCAACCAAAGTGGATAAATCGACAAAATAACTTAATATTAACCTAAACCAAATTTACAATGGAAAAAAAAGAAACAATTACATCAGTAACCTTTATTTTATCGGGTTCGCTCTTACAAATGTTCAATGGCATTGGTAACGGATGGATTTCCACCTTGACAGCCATTTTCGGATTGATTCTGTTTTTCATGGGTCTGAGTAAACTCAAAAAGGGCATCGATGAAAAAGGACAAGCTGCGGTTAAGATGCTGATCATAGCTGCTATCTTGGGTCTCATTGGCCTCGTCCTCGATCTGATCCCGCTGATTGGCATTGTGGCTTCTATCGTATTTATCGCTGCTTTCATCGTTCAATTGATAGGTGTGATAAAGCTGAAAAGTTCCGAAAGCATCGGCGAAAGCGGAAAAAGTGGGGTAACCCTGCTACTCATTGCCATGATCCTGGCAATTATTCAGAGTATTTTCGGTTTTGTTCCCCTGGCAGGTGGTATTATTGCCGGAATTATTTCATTCATAGCCCTGATCCTGGTATTTTTCGGATGGCTAAAAATCCAGGATGGTATTATCATCAATAATTCATAACACAAACCTAACAAATAAGCAATACGGCTGTTTTTGAATAAGCAGCCGTTTTTTTTTGATCTTCCATTGAAGGAAATGACCTAAACCCAGGCAAGTCTGCGGTGAGTATCAAGTAGGAATCCTCATTTGATTTGTCCCAGGGGAAATATAATATATTCCGGCTTACAAAAAAGATACTAATTTTGCCTCAATATTTGATTGGATGAAATTTTTCAGAATACTTGTTAAGGCCTTTTTATGGGTGTTTACAATCGTGATCATGCTGCTGCTGATCCCTTATTTGTTTAACCCTGTGTATGATTTTCCTGAACCTGAACCTTTTACAGGTGGGAAGCTTTACAACCCATACCAGAATCTGAATCCCACTCACTGGCAAAAAGGGAACTTCCAGGTGCAATCGCGTATCTGGGGCGGCATTACAGATGGCAGGAAAAACACCAATGAAATGATCGACAGCACATATAAATTCCTGGACTACGATATTATCGGTACTTCGGATTATATGCAGATCAATTTGTATCATGAGAATAAACCAACATTCATCTCCATCTATGAACATGGATGGAGTATTTTTAAAGTCCACCAGATCGTGCTGGGTGCGGATGAAGTGAACTGGCTGGACTATTTTTTCTGGCAAACGCCCAATCAAAAACAGAAAGTGATCAACACCCTCCGGAAAGAAGCGGATGTAGTCATTTTGGCACACCCTTGCCTGCGGAACGGTTACGAAACATCAGACTTAAAAAAGCTCAGTGGATATAATGCCATGGAGATCCTGAATTTTTATTGTGAGTCTGTCTATCACTGGGATACGGCCCTTTCCAGTGGTCATTATGTAGCAGCCATCGGGAATGATGATGTACACGACATCACCAACCCGGATGAGGTGGGACAGTATTGTACCTACATCAATACGGCCAGCCTGCATGGCGATAGTGTGGTGGACGCCATTGACAGGAACAGGACCTATGCTGTGAATGTTTTTCGTTACCTGGGCGATGACTGGGAAACCAGGAAAGAAAAACACAACAACATTGGACGGCTTGAGGAAGCCAGGCTATACGGAGATACCCTGAAAATCACTCTCGACAGGAAAGCCAGCCGCATCAAATTCATCGGACAGGAGGGGGAGATCAAAAAAGAAGTTATGGATCAGGAAATAGGATCTTATATCATACAAGCGGAAGATACCTATATCAGGACCGAAATCCATTTTCCCAACATGAATGTATTCTACCTGAACCCGGTGGTGAGATACGAAACGCACACACCAGGAAGTGAAGTAAAGGCAAAAATAAACTATACCAAGACCTGGATATACAGGATGTTTGCCATCATGATTTACCTTTTCCTTGCATTTCTTTTGATCCGATGGGGCTGGAAATCCTTGAAAAAAGCTTAGTTTTATCCTGAATATAAAAAAGGACTTTCATATTGGATGAAAAAAAGATATACGTAAACCTTTTTTACCTGATCCTGATTTCCACGCTGGTCAGGGCTTTCCTGGCAGGCTTTCTGGAGCTGGGAAACGATGAGGTATATTACTGGACCTATGCCCTCTACCCCGACCTGAGCCATTTCGACCATCCACCCATGGTGGGTTTTATCATACAGGCATTTACCCTCAACCTCATTTTTGAAAATGAATTCTTTTTGCGGCTGGCTTCCATATTGTTCGGAGCCATGAATACCTGGCTTATCTATGTGATCACCACGCGTATAAAGAATTCCCTGGCAGGTTTTTATGCTGCGGTTCTGTTCACGGCTTCTATTTATTGTTTTATCATTGCAGGGACCTTCATTTTGCCCGACACCCCGCAATTGCTTTTCTGGCTGCTGAGTCTTTATTTTCTCACCACTTCGGTTACCTATAAAGTGGCCAACCGTTTTACAAAGACCAACCTCCTCCTGGCCGGGCTCACCTTGGGGCTGGGCATGCTCAGCAAATATACCACGGTTTTCCTGTGGTTTGGAACCATCGCATTCATTTTGCTATACAACCGCCGCTGGCTGAAAACCAAAGAGCTTTATATATCTATGCTCATTTCACTGTTCATTTTTATTCCTGTGATCGTTTGGAACTTTCAAAATGATTTCATCAGTTTTAGTTTCCAGAGCGAGCGTGTTAATATGAGTGAATCGGGTATAAAGCCAGATTATTTCTTCCAGGAACTGGGTGGACAGATCCTATATAACAATCCCATCAACTTTGTTTTAATCATGATTGCCCTGGTGGCTTTGATAGCCGGACGCAATTTCATCCCATCCAAATACAAAAGATTTTTACTGTGGAACAGCCTGCCGCTCATCCTGCTTTTCCTTGTTTTTGCTCTTTTTCGTAGAACCCTCCCCCACTGGACAGGCCCCGGCTATCTGGGACTGATCATCATTGCTGCCACCTATTTTGCCTCCCGTCTGGAAAAGAAGGGGAGCCTATTCCCCTGGCCCTTGCAGCTTCCTTTGTATTTATTGTTGATTATTTTGTTTGTCGGAACAGCCCAAATCAAAGGTGGCTGGTTTTTGCCTCCAAAAGTAAGCGAAGACATTGAACTGGGCAAAGATGACGTGACCTTGGATATGTATGGCTGGGATCAACTCAGGAAAAAATTTGAACCGATCTATGAAAGCGATCTAAAAGAAGGCCGCATGGATTCAAATGCCGTGATGATCTCTTTCAGGTGGTTCCCTGCAGCCAACCTGGATTATTATGTTGCCCGGCCTTTGAAGATCCGCATGCTGGCCATTGGCGAACTGGAACGTATTCACAAATATGCCTGGATCAACAGGATCCGGGGTGGTTTCCGGCAGGGCATGGATGCTTATTTCCTGACCTCCAGCAGGGACTTCAAAGATCCCGAAGATCTGTATCATGATTATTTCACGGAGATCATACCAGCTGATACCATTGCCATTGAAAGAGGCGGTGAGGTAGTGAAGTATGTTTTTGTTTACCACTTGAAAGGACTTAAGAAAGAGGTGCCGGATTCGCTGGCTATTGAGTGATGGTTGCAGTGGTATCGACAGTTGCAGTAGCAGCACTAGCAGTTGCAGTTGCAGTAGGTATTTAGGAAAAGGTCATTCCGGGACTTGGGTTAACTATATACAAATTGTGGTAATCCGGTCAAGTCGATACCAATGATAATATAACAATTTTACAAGTCATCTCTGGCTGCAAATCCTAAGAAGAATTATCCCATAATGATTTTCTCCAAGTTGAGACAACTTCAATCATTGCAGGCAGACTCCAGGTATTAGAAAATAATTCGATACCTTTTATTAAGGGAGACATAGTTATGTCATCAAATTTATCATATCGAAAATCAAAATCATCAAGAACTGATCTTGTTGCTTCAAACAGTTCATTTGGGTGATCTCTATGCTTATAATAATTTGCAAGGGCAACTATAAGCTCAATATCAGTCCTTCCAGAGTCTTTGACGATCCTACCTTCTTTATAAAATAAGTTTTGCTCCTTTAAATCTCTGTACCTGTCATATATGCTTCCGTTAACATAGTTTTGCAAGGCAATAAATGCCAAACCAAACATTGGTTCAGATTCCTCCAACAGCCATAATCCATCATAATATTTAAACTCTTTATTAAATAACCTTAAACTTTGAATGCCATATTCAAGGGAGTAAAGAATATGTGTCAAGCTTTCTCTTCTGAAGTCAATACTTAAATAATGATGCTTTGGCATTTATAAATGAGATTCTTAAAATTTTTCTTCTGGTCATCTTAAACGAAGCTAAAAGACCTGTCTATTAAAGGTCGAGCGAAGTCGAAACCCACGCTTAAAGCGAGAGCCTCAAATCCAGCCCTTGCTGCAGTCAACTACCTGCTGATAACTGCCGACTGCTTACTGCCTATTGCCGACTGCCAATGTAAAAGCCTACCGCCCGATCATCTTCTTCGGATCCACTTTCTCATCGAACTCTTCTTCGGTCAGGAAGCCCAGTTCGATGGCAGCTTCCTTCAGGGTTGATCCCTCCTTGTGTGCCTTCTTGGCGATCTCGGCAGCTTTTTCATAACCGATATGCGTATTCAGTGCTGTTACCAGCATCAGGGAATTGTTCAGATTACCGAGGATATTTCCCTTGTGAGCTTCTACACCAATCGCGCAGTTGTTGTTGAAAGAAACACATGCATCCCCAAGCAGACGTGCCGCCATCAGGAGATTATAAATCATGACCGGTTTGAAAACGTTCAACTGGAAATGCCCCTGCATGCCTCCGGCTGCAACAGCGGCATCGTTCCCGATAACCTGGGCACAAACCATGGTTAGGGCTTCAGCCTGTGTGGGATTAACCTTACCCGGCATAATAGAAGATCCGGGCTCATTGGCCGGGAACACGATCTCGCCAATGCCGCAACGTGGACCGGATGCCAGCAGGCGCATATTGTTGCCGATATGCATCAAGCTTACTGCCAGAGTTTTCAAAGCGCCCGATGTCTCAACGATGGCATCATGGGCCGAAAGGGCTTCGAACTTATTATCCGCCGTTCTGAAAGGAAGTCCGGTAAGTTCTGCAATCTTATTGGCAACCAGCTCGGCGTAACCTTGCGGAGTATTAATTCCTGTTCCAACGGCTGTTCCGCCCAAAGCCAGCTCGCTTAAATGGTCGAGTGTCGACTTCAGGGCTTTCAATCCGTGGTTCAACTGCGATACATAGCCGGAAAATTCCTGTCCAAGTGTGAGTGGTGTGGCATCCATCAAGTGGGTGCGCCCGATCTTCACAACCTCGTCAAGATCCCTGGCCTTTTTCTCCAAAGTATCCCGCAGCATTTCTATCCCGGGAATGGTCGTTTCAACGATCATTTTATAGGCCGCAATGTGCATGGCCGTTGGAAAAGTATCATTGGAAGATTGTGATTTATTCACATCGTCATTGGGGTGAATAAAACGATCCCCCTCCCCAAGCTTTCCGCCACGCAATACATGCGCCCTGTTGGCAACCACTTCGTTCATGTTCATATTCGATTGGGTACCCGAACCGGTCTGCCATACCACAAGCGGGAAATTGTCATCCAGCTTTCCTTCCAGGATCTCATCACACACACGGGCGATCAGTTCGGCTTTTTCCTCTGCCAGAACGCCGAGTTCATTGTTGCTAAGGGCTGCCGCTTTTTTTAGGTAGGCAAATGCCCGGATGATCTCCACGGGCATGCTGCCTGATTCACCAATTTGAAAGTTCTGCTTTGAACGCTGGGTTTGTGCACCCCAATACTTGTCTGCGGGAACTTTTACCGCCCCCATGGTGTCTTTTTCTGTTCTGTATTCCATCGCTGTTAAAATTTATTTTGGGCTTCTTTGATTTCCCGGTCACGGTTCAATTTTCTCGAAAGATTGAAAAGCTGCATGCCCAGGTCCTCGGTTTTGGTTTTATATCGTTCAAGATCGTCGGAACTGATGTAAGAAAGCTCTTTTGCAATAGTGAGCAGGGTCTCGATTTCGTTGATCAGGTCGATGGCCTGCAACAGATAATCGTCTTCTTTCTTTGCTTTCAGATTCGACAGGCTTTTGGAGATCTTTGTGGCAATTTCTATGGCCGCATTGCGCAGCTTGGGGACCAGTCCCTGCTTTTCCTCCTCAGGGAAAATGTTGGTCAGCACGTACATTTCTTTTACAAAAGCAATACTGTCGGTCCAAACACTGAAATTATCAAAACTTTTTTCTGATAACATGATCTTTGATCTTATAGAAGTTCGTCAATATTTTCGGGTGGCTGGGCAAGGACAGCCTTGTATTCTTTTTCCACGATGGGTCGTTGCATCAGTTTGGGGTTCTCCACCAGGATGCTGATCCATTCCTCATCCGAAAAATTCTTTCCTTTCAACTCCTTGCGGTACTTTTCCTCCTGCGTGCGGATGATGTCATGGGGTTTTTTGTTCATTTTGGTCAGCAAGCTTTTCAATTCATCTTTGCTCAGGGGCTTTTTCAGGTATTGCCTGATTTCAAAATCCACCCCCTTATCTTCGAGGTATTGCAGGCCTGCCCTGGATTTCTTGCATCTTGGATTGTGATAAATTGTGATCATAATAAGTCAGTCTTTTAAAGTTTGCCGTTTCAAAAAATGAAGTTGTGAAGTTACGAAAAATAGCTGAAAAAAGACTCCACCGCAAATATCACGAATTGATCCCTGGAGTTGTAATAAGGTTATAAGCAAATCAAATTCTTTTCGCTCTTTGCAAGTAGGTTGCGCGCTTTGCGGTTAATAAATACTTAATACGAACTTATTCCCTGCCTCCCGCATTGTAAGCATTGATGTTTGCGAAATGGGTAAGCGCAAACATCATGTGAGCAGTTTTCTGGAACCGGTTCATTCAAAAACCCAGGGTAATTGGCAAACAAATCCAGATAAGAGATATCATGAACATGACAGTTTTAATGGATCATGATGTTGTTGACGGTGCGGATATGGCCAGGTATATTTATGAGCTTGTGAAAAATGTTGAAAACGGAACGGGCTTAACTTAAAACTAAAGTTTGAGTTGGGGTTACTTTTTTTTGATTTTTGATAAATGAATAAGTTACCCCGAGACTTACGGAATTTAGGCACAAACACACGCCAGCAAGGGTGTGTTTTTGTTTTAATTGCATGTGGTTACAACAAATTTTGTTAAAAAAACAGTAATATTATAAAGTCGCAAATCATTGCTATGCCTCCATATACCGCGAAAACCATTGGTTCTTTGATTTTAGTTTGTTTAAATGATAAAACCCATATACAAGATAAAAGTTTCTAAGTTAAGTCATTTTTATGTTAATTATACTTTCAAAAGTCGACTTATTGTATATTATTCTCAAAAAGAATAAAATCAACTGTTTACGCTTGTTTAAATTCATAAATTCATACAACAAATATTTGTATTGAAGCTTTCTGAATATGTAATTTTGGAATCATCAAACACAATTTTATAAATAAAAACCAATAATCATAATGAAAACACAATTCCGATTTTTATTCACTTTGATTTTCTTAAATGCATTTTTTTTTCAAATCTATGGATTCGCTCAAGCTGAATTTCGAAAATGTTATATTACGGTTAGTGTACCGTCAAAAGTGAAAGAAATAGTTAAGACAAAAAAGTTCAGTAACGGAAATGTCAGGAAAATTCGGGATGAATATAATACAGTCCTTGGCTTTTATTTTAGTGTGAATGACATGCGTCTTGATGGCAATGATTTTAGTGGAATGAAAATAAATAAGCAGTCAGTAGCAGAGGAGATTGCTTCTTTTTATGGTACGCTTTCAGAAGACCGCAAAAGCATTAATAACATCGATATCGATTATTCCTATGTAAGATACAGTGTTCCAAACAGGGAAAAAGCACATGTAGAGGAAATGAAAATTGCTTCCTGCAGCTTTGAGAATATCCCGTATAAGGGAGGACGATACCGCTCAAATCCCGAGGAAACCATAATAAACAGTGTAACCTGGGACAAACTTGAACATCTTGTTTGGCGGGCAGTTAGCAAAACCACTGTACAACATATGGTTGGGGTTGATAGAGATAAATTTAACAACAGGACTCAATGCATACATGTAAATATTACACCAACACACTATACTGCTGAAAAGCCTGAACGGGATGCAGTTGCCGTAATCATAGATGGATGTGAGGATGATAATAGATGCCAAAGTCTTTTGAAGGGAATTCAAGCAAAATTAACACGCATGTTTTCTAAAATTCCCGGTTTGAAGGTGTTGGAGCGTGAAAATATTGCCGCTATTCTTAATGAAATCGAGATGGTAGAACAAGGTATGACCAACCCCAATGTTCCAAATCCGGTTAAACCTGGAAATATTGAGAAAGAAGATGTTCTGGTGGTGGTTAAAATGCAGGAGTTGAAATCCGATGACGCAATGGGTGTCAGGACTTGCAAAGTATATATTAAAGATCAACAAAGTCAGGAATTTGTTGATCCGGACATCAGCCTTCGATTGACCTCAGATTTTGATGCATCTGAGCACTTTATCTCCACAATATTCACTTATATTTGGAGAAACTATTTCTATTAATGAATTGAGATCCAAAATAACCAAAACCAAAACATAACATTATGAGAAAGTTATTATTATTTACATGGGTGATTTTTTTCATTGTTCCCCTGAATGCCCAAACTCAAAAAGAAAACCTCGCAATCGATAAGTTTGGGTGGGATGAAAATATTCCGGCAGAGGTTGGACAGAAACTGCGGGAAGCAGTTTACAATGCCTTTATCAAAACCAACAGATTCAATGTGATTGAAAAAAAGGTCATGGAAGATGCGCTAGAGAATGCTCTGGCTCAGAAAGAGAATGACACTCTGGAAGTAAATACCTTTAGCCGGTATGAGGTTTTAAAATCTTTGGGAGCTGATTACATTATTAAGGGCGATATTACAGGGATCATTACAGATAGTAAAAACGTTACTTCCAAACAAATCGGCGGAGGAGAACGAACGTATACCCAATATCAGGTTGGTATGCAGTTTGTCATTACCGCAATAAATGTCGCCGATAGTAGCATAATCGGAACAGAGGTCATTAAAGAAACCGGCTACAGCGAAAAATCATACAATGAAGCTTTGCTTGATTATTTAAAATCGCTGGATTACAAAGTGGAAATATTTATCCAAAGATATTTTCCTTTGGACATTTTGCTTGTTGAAATAACCGATGAGAAAAGAGATAAAGCGAGAGAGGTTCTGATTGCCGCTGGAGAAAAATTTGGAATTAACAAAGGTGATAAATTTAAAGTTGTGGAAGTTTCAATTTTGGCCGGAATGAGGCGCGAAAAAGAAATTGGGAAAGTTACCGTATTGAATGTTGAAGGTGAAAATTTTTCAAATTGTAAAGTAAATGACGGTGAAAAAGAAATATTTCAATCTTTTGAAGCGGGGAAAGAATTGATATGCATTTCTCTGGAAGATAGTGGTGCCAAGAAACTCATAAAAGAACTTGGTTTTTAATTTCTGGATTGCTTAAAAAAAAGGCTACCTTATAATAAGCTAGCCTTCTTTTAGTGAGAAAATTTCAATTAGGGATTATTGATGATAATTCCATCCTGAATTCTGAGCCACCCGAAAAACAAAAGTATGAGGGCCACCAGCGAAATAATTCCAGCCACTATTCCACCGGCAAAAGGAACAAAGCCCACTATACTTTGTAAAATTGCCAATATCATGGCAATTAGGAGTAAGGTTACACCACTTTTACCCGATTCACCGATGGTTTCTGATTTTTTCAGCTTTAATACACCAATTAATTGTACAATAAATGCGACGATAAAGACGATTGAGGCCACGATGCCTACCAATGGGATCAGATCAAGGATCAAACCGATGATACCAAGCACTGCCGCAATGATAAGCAATTTTACAGCACCCTGCCCGGCTTCATCAATGCCTCTTTTAAGTTTACTTAATCCCATAAACAGCAGTATTAAGCCGAATATGGCAGTTAGCGTTGAAATCCATCCATTACCAATCCCGTTAAACATCTGAAGGAGCGATCCGGATAAAATCATTGTTACCGATTTAATTGTTTCATTTTTTTCCATTGAAATTTGGTTTAGGTTAATATTAAATTATTTTCTTGGTTTTTCCAGCTTTTTTGAACTGGGTTTAAATCGCTTTGAAGGCGAAGGCTTTTTGTCCTTGGTTTTAACATTTTTAAATTTGGCTGAAAACTTGTTTTTGCTTGAGATCTTTATCTCTTTAAAATCATTTGTTTCATCCGGAACGTCAAAAATTGCCATACCATTAATTGATTTGTTTTTATCTAGTTTTTGGCTTCTTTTGCCCACAAGCCTGCTCGATTTCTGGTTTCCAATAACCAGCTTTTTAAGTTTGTACTTGCGACCGTTTTTTCCAAGAGCATAGCTTCCATCATTGTTCTTGAGTGCCAGATCAATTGGATCTCCGGTGTTTTTTAATTGGAAATGGACGATAACCTCTTTTCCATTTCTTTCCACTTTTGTGATCTTTACCTGAACCTGTTTGTCGTTTTCCGGCATAGCTTCGCTGCCCAGGAAAGCAAAGCAAAACACAACGATTAGTGATAGACTTAATAATGCATGTTTTTTCATAATTATTGATTTTAGGGATTAATGATTAAATTGTATTTCGTTTCCATATTATATTCTGCTAAAATGCTTTTATATTCATGCTTCCCCGCCAATAATTTCCATACCTTTCAACGCTTATCTCATCAAATTTTTCGGTATTTCCATTCTTATAGCGTATAATAATTTCAAAAACATATTTGTTTTTGGATGATTCCAATGTTTTTACTTTGATAATTTCATCCAGTCCGCCCCATTTTGTGTTTACTTTATGTGTCAGCAATTTGACCATTTGAAGTGATTGCTCCTTTTCTTTGTCTGAAAGCTTGTTGTACGCCTCAAAGCCCATTCCTGCCTGCAAATAGCAAATGTGATCATTATAAAAATAATGCATGAATTCTTTGGCAAAGCTTTTTGCAGGAATTTGGTTGTCGTGTACCATAGGACAATCAAATGCCGGTATTTCGGGTTTTTGTTTTGGATTTGTTTCAATTATCTTTTCAGGTGCGTTGTTACAATCAAAAACTTTGAATTCTTTGTGGGTAATATGATTTCCTTTATAATCGACAATATTCATTTTATAAACCCCTTCCTTAAGGTTTAAATACCTGATGGATCCATTTTTTTCAATGATAGATTTTAGTTGAACTCTATCCGGACCCGAAAAAAGCTCAATTGTCTTATTTCCGGGAGGAAGGCTGTGGTAATTCATTCTGATTACATCGTTTAAACAGTAAGTTGGAAAATCCGGTTCAATAATTGGAATTGCCTCTGTATAATTCGGAATCTCGTTTTTGTCTTCCCGTGGCTTTGGAGTGTGGGTTCCTGGTATAGGCTCAACATAGAACCTGCAACCAGTCCTTATGTATTTTTTATCCTGTTCAAAATACACTTTGAGTTCGTAAATTCCGGGTCCATGTAAATTAAAATATGTTTTTCCTTTTCCACCAAGCAATTGATGGGCAAGTGTTTTACTGTCGCCATTCCCTTTTGATTTTTGCATTTGGACAGTTGCAAGTGGATTTTCGGAAAAACCTTTATAAATCACCCTAATTCTATTGTCCTCATCTGTGATGGTATTCACATATTTACAAGTTGAAATGTACGGAATATCATGTCCTGCAAGATGATTTTCCATGATGTAAAATCTTTCACCGGCCACTACTGTTTTTGGATCATCACTATAAAAGTAAGCTCGGATTTCGAAGTTGCCGGCCTGATAAAAGGTGAAAGTCCCATCACCGCTTCCTGATACATTCGTCTTGTAAAGTTCGAATGAATTGTTTCCTTTTGCTACACGTTTGTAATATTTAACATTGCCATCTTTATTGTATTTGTATACCCTGATGATGGCGTTCTTTGGCATATCAGAATACGCATAATGAACTTTTACACTATCTCCGATCATATAAAGATATTGGCTCGACACCAGCAAGGGCTTTTTTTCGGTTCCATTGCTGTTTCTGATAATGCGAAACCAGTTGTCGGCAATTTTATATGAGGAGTTATTTTTGAGCAGGTAGAGGTCGGCAGTAAAATAACCCGTCATGTTGAGTTCCACACTGAAAGACTTTTTTTCCCACCTGATTAATTGTTTTCCATTTAGTCCGCTTTGATAAGCCCTCCAGCTATCGTAAGCTTTCAATGATCCACCAATATCCTCAAAAACCAGTATTTGGGTGGATTTATTGAATTCATTAATTTCTTCTTTTTGATAAATGATCCAGGATTTTACAAGCAATTCTTCTCCATCCGGATCGTGTTGTACGATGTTTATTTTCATGGTGTCGGGGTAAGTAAGCGGATTTAGGGAAAGATCGATTTTGGCAGCATAGCCTTCAATCTGATAAATGTGTAAGTTGGTGTTAACCCGGTAAGAGCATATATTTTGTGCTTTGTTTTGCGTCAGAGGTAGAAATGCACAAAGGATAAAACTCAAAAATAATATGTAATGTTTCTTTTTCAGCATAAAATTATTGTTTAAAAGAGGGTGCAGAATAGAATTTCCCGCACCCTTTTATAACAAAGCAATGCTTAGAACATCTTTTTAAATTTCCATTTGCCATTCACTTTCACCAGATTCATTTCCGAATCAGCTTCATCTCCATTTCCATAAATGGTTTTAATTTTTAATGTGGCGGCATCACCGGCATCATTGATTTCTTCTTCAGTTACTGTGAATTTTTTGATACCTCCCCTGGCTTCTAACTGGGATTCACCCATTTTGAACATCTCAGCATTCTTTTTGATTTTGTCGGCTGATAAGGATTCACTGCCTTCAAACAGCATAACCATGCCTTCATAGTCACCTGATTGGAATGCATCATAATATTCGTCTACCACTCCCGAGGGAGAATTTCCTGAGGCTCCGCCACCGCCACAGGCAGCAAAAAAAAGGATTGAAATTGCAATTAATGTCCCGAATAAAATGTTTAATTTTTTCATAATTTTAAAATTTTAGTTTGATTTATATTAATATTGGTTTTGGTTATTTTTCATGATTTCAGGGCTTTTGCTTTTTAAAGAATCTGATTTTTCTGAAATTACTTAATTGATCAAGGTTTTTCAAACTCCCATAAAAACTGCACTCTTTTCCTTTTTTTGGATTTCTTTCTGAAATTAGTACCGATGATTCACCCAGGGTTTTTCCGTTTTTATCGATGGCAACTATATTGGCAAATAAACGAGTATTACCTTTTTTAATAATGGCTGTGGCTACAAGAACCAGGTAATTGTATTTCGCTTCAGAAATTTTTAAACCGGTAATTTCAAATTCACCCATTGATTTTTGCTCAAAAGCCAAGTTGACAGGTTTTGACATTAATTCCCAGTTTTGTTCAATTTCCCGGTTTGCCTGTTTTTCTTTTTTTTCTGCATGCTTCATCAGTTTGTATGCCTTGTTCAAGTCGTCTGTGGCTTCGGCTTCGTTCTTAAGCTGATTTATTTCATGCTTATATCGTGCTGCAATTCCTGGTAATTTCCCAAGGTATTTGTTTTCAGGTATTAAATGCAGATCACAAGCACATATCGTTGCTACAATGAAAAGTAGAAATATGTACTTGTGATTCTGCATTCTTATATTTGGTTTAGTTTTTCATTTGTTTAATTCCTGAGGTAAAAGTAGGATACTGAAATGTGCAAAATCAAGTTTTTGATGTATGGATTTATGAATTTAAACAGGCGTAAATTCCAGTATAACAATAACATACAATAGATATCAATGTGTGCTCACCTGACGGAAAATTGGTGAAAAATTCATTGGTTTTCTTTCAAATAATTTAGGTAAAACGAAGGTGTGAGACCGGTATATTTTTTAAAAGCTGAATTGAAAACCGATTTGCTTTTGTATCCTACTTCATGAGCAAATGAGAAAAGCTTTCCTTTGTTTCGGACTGACCGTATATTATACCGTTAAACAATATGGTCCAGCCAACAAGAAAAACTCTAATGATCCGTTGATAAAGCGTCGGGATCAAGTTTTTGTCTTTTTTTCTTTCAGATAATTGAAATAAAATGAAGGTGTAACACCAGTATTCTTTTTAAAAGCCGTATTAAAGACAGATTTTGTTTTAAAGCCTACCTCTTGTGCTATTCCTTCAACAGTATAATTCTGAAACTCATCCTTATTCAGAAGTTTCTGCGCTTCAGCTATTCTAAGTTCATTTATAAAGGCTGTAAAGTTTTTGGCATATTTCAAATTAATGAATTTTGATAAATAGGCTGAGTTGGTTTTCATCAGCTTTGCTAATTTTTTTAAACTGATATCAGGTTGGAGAAAAACTTTTTGCCTGATACATTTTTTTAGAGATTCCTGGATTTCCCTAAAGATTTTTTCATTCAACCCATTATTAATCCCGTTTATATGCCGGGGTTTTTTTTCATCAAGCTGTTTCAAGTTCTTTTCCATAAGACTGTTATATGCAAGCCTGGTTTTTCTATATTGAGATACCACATAAAGTCCAAGCAAGAGTACCATTATCATACCCAATCCCAAAAAAGAAGCAAATTGTTTCTTTTGTTTTATTTCAGCCTTTTTCAAAGCTTGATCTTTTTCCAGCATTTCCAGCTCGCTTAGTATTTCTTCTGCCTCATACCTAATTTGCTGTGATGTTAATTTATCCATTCTGGTTCGGCTAAAAAATGAATCTCTTACATGTATACTCCTTTTGTAAAATTTGAGTGCATTTTCGTAATCTCCCAATCCGGCATATGCTTTAGACCGGTAGCTCGCAACTTTTCTTCTGAAATAATAAACACCATGTTTTTCAATTTCCTGGCTTGCTTTATCGAGATACTTTAAGGCTTCTTTATGTTTGCCGTCGAACCATCGCAAACGTGCATAACCACATAAATATCTCACATAAGGAGTGCGATTTCCAAGCTTATTGGAAACAGTGTCGAGAATTGAATAGTAATAGTAGGCCGAATCTCTTCTGCCAAGTAAATTATGCTCGTTTGCAAGATCTTTCAGGCTATAGGCCAAAAAAAGCTTATCATTATTTTCCAGGCAAAACTTAACATTTTCCTCGTTTAGGTTCAATGCCTTTTCTAAATATCCATTGCGGTGATAATGCCCGGCCAGATTGAATCTGGCATGGGCCTGGCCTCTTGTGTTTTTGATTTTTCTGAAGATTTCAAATGCCTTTTCATAATAAGCAACAGCTTCCTCAAAACTTACTACCGATGCTGAAATATAGGCAATACTAACAAGGAAATTTCCCATACCGGCGGAGTCTCCAAGCTTCTCATATTGCCGTAAGGTTTTGTAAATATACTCCAGATTTTCTCGGTCATTTAAGGCCAAACCATAATATGCCTTAGTTAAATACTCTTCCAACTTAAGGTTCTCAAATATTTCTGCTGATTTAATAAAGTATTTATTGGCCCTTTCAACCATAAATAATTTACGTGAAATCTCACCAATGGAATAGCAACTTCTTGCAATTAGAAAGGAATCCTGAATATTCTTTGCTATTTCATTGCATGAAAATGAGTACCCAATGGCAGTTGAAAGACTGTCAGAATTTCTACCAAGAATGTCAGCCAGATATATGTTTGCTTCTGCATGCTTTTTCATTAATAATGTTGATTTCCTTAATTCTTTGTTTGCAGAACCAAATCGTACAATCCATTCCCTGAAAATATCTTTCGACGCCATAAAATTTTGCTGCCTGTATTTTATTTTGCCTAATTGAAATTGGCTTTTTAATTGATCATGAAGGTTTTTGTTATATTGGGCCCAATCCATAGCCAGTAGTGCAAAGCTGTCACTCCTGGCCGGATCAGAGTCGAGAAAAAGGTCAGATAGTTCAATGTAAACTTCAGGCTTGAGATCATTCTGAACCAGGTTGGAAAGTCTGAGTAAACTATCCGAAGTATATTGCAGACTTTTGTTATTTTGTGTTTTTCCAGACAGCAATGAAATAATCATTACACAAAGAACATTGCATAAAAGTTTTTTAATAAACGAAAGCCTGAAAGCAATCTTCATTTCTTTGCTTCTTTATCTTTGATATAATTAATATAAAATGAGGGTGTTACACCTGTATATTTCTTAAAAGCAACATTGAAAACTGATTTTGATTTGTAACCTACTTCTTTGGCCAAACCTTCTATGGAGAAATTTTGGAACTCCTTCTTTGTCACCAAATTTTGTGCATACCTGATCCTGAGTTGATTGAGGTATCCGGTAAAGTTTGTTTGATAAGTTTGATTAATATATCTGGACAAATAGTTTGAGTTTGTGTTAAGTTTTTTTGCCAATGAATCAAGAGAAATATTTGGTTTAAGATAGATCTTTTGCTGGTAGATGAATTTTTCGAAGCCTTTTTTTAGCTCTGAAGCCAGTTCAGGATTTATATCAGAATTCTTTCCGGTATCGTTTTTGGTCTTTTTGTTGTTTTCTGATGATTTCAAAAGCGCAATGTTTTTTTCCATCAGCTTATTGTATGCTTTTTTCTTTCTAGTGCGCAACATCCAGATAAAGAATAAAAGCAGGCAGAATACGGCAAAACCAATAGAAAAAGCAGTAGCTAAAAAATTTCGGCGCTTCAACTCAAGTCTGGCTAGTTTCTCATTTTTTCTCATTATTCCCAATTCCGATTCTGCATTATCAATTTCCAGCCTGATCTCTTCTTTAATAATGGATGTCTTATCCTGAAAGGAAATAAGAGCATCATTTGCAGTAATATACAGCTTGTAATATTTCATGGCTTTGCTGTAATCACCTCTTTGCTCGTAAATACTGTGAATTTTGTTTGCCAATAAAGCCTGATAATAGAAATTTCTATTTTCCACAAGTGAATCAAATGTTTTTTTGTAGCATTCCAGTGCTTTTGCCCTATTGTCAAGCTCAAAGTACAGATCCCCTAATTTGGTATAGTAATTCGATAAAAGACAATTGAAATCATTTGTATTAATTATTGAATTGATGGTGCTTAGCATGTTTTGAGCAAGATCGTATTTCTGTGTTGCAAGGTATACATCAACCAGGTTCAAGCTGGCTTGTGTTTCCAAATTGTGAAAGCCTTCTTCACGTGCAATGACTATAGCATTGGATAAATGATTCTCTGCCTCATCATATTGCCCGGTTTTCATATGGAATAAAGCCAGATTTATTGAGGCGCAAATTCGCAGTTGCCGGTCTTTATCTTGTATGGCATCTTTAAAAACCTGTTTAAAATAGCTAAGCGAGATCTGATGATGTCCATCTTTTAAATGAGCAAAGCCCAAATTTGTTTTAATTTTACTTCTGAAATCAGCTTCTATGATATTCTCACAAAACAGGCATTCTTGTCGATAGTTTTTTAAAATATCAAATCTTTTTTTTTCTTTTTCAATCAAAACAGGCAATAGGAAATACTTTTCGGAAATTGAATCGTAAAGCATTAGAGACAGATTATAGTTTTTTATGCCATGATCTGAAATATCAAGCTGTAAGTAGTAATCGGCTATAAGCCCACTGGCCAGGGCAAAAAGAAAAGGGTCCTGATTTTTATCCAATTTTGCGAGGGCCTTTTGTAAATCCAAAATCGATGCTTTAAGACTATCATGTGAATTTTGCGAGTAAAGATACGATCGCATTAAGTAAGATGAACCCAGGTAATGATTCAGAGTTTTTTCCAAATACTCATTATCAACCATAAGGGAGTTTATTTCCCTGATCAATTTGTTAAGTATCGATTTGGCTATCACTGTTGAATCTTGCAGTATTTTAATGCGTGCCAATTGGTATCTGCATCTTGCAATATCAGCAATGTTCTCATTATGCAAGGATATTTCAAGTGCTTTCCTTACATAACCTTCAGCAAGACGATTGCTATCCTTTTCAAGTTTTTTTGAGATTTTAATAAGTACTTCTGGTTTAAGGTCGGCGGGAACTATTTTCAACAATTTTTGCAAACTGTCAATTTCTTCTTGTTCTGAATATTGTGCATATGCTGCAATACTCAATAGGAAGAGAAAGAAAAATAATATTCCAGAAACCCACCTCATCGAAAAACTAGTCAATAGTATATAAGTTAGAGTGTGTCCATAAAGTCACCATTTTTCGCTTTCAGATGTCACAAAAAACTGTTACTAATTTCCTGCACAGTCAAATTTAAATGATTTTTTTGTTTTGCGGACACATTGAGGTAGAAAAGTCCGATTTTCGCTACTTTTTAATGTTCCTGGATATAACTATCCCGCACATTAATAGATACTTATCAATTTTCTTACTTTTCATGGGCTTTTTCAGGTATTGCCTGATTTCAAAATCCACCCCCTTGTCTTCGAGGTATTGCAGGCCTGCCCTGGATTTCTTGCATCTTGGATTGTGATAAATTGTGATCATAATAAGTCAGTCTTTTAAAGTTTGCCGTTTCAAAAAATGAAGTTGTGAAGTTTCGAAAAATAGCTGATATTCTGAAGATCCATACCTAGTTTCCTGATAAGGAAAGACTTTTCTGCATGCTGAAAAAGGTATACAATGAGGAAGCCCTCAAAATGAATTATTCCAATAAAAATAGCAGGCTGATAATTTAGGAGATATTTAGTATTTTTGAAAGATACACAATACGGTCGTTATCAAAAACAAATTAAAAATTTTGAACTCCAAATTTGAAATTTTCGGTTTAGCATTTAAGAATATTACGATTGAAATTCAGGAAAAACTTTCCGGAGATACCTGGGAAAAAATAAGAATATGAAGAAAACACCATTATCTAGATCTTTATTAATCAATTTGCTGGTTGCTTTTGTGATCCTGTCAGCATGTCAAAAAAATGAGGATGATATTCAACCTGATAACAATGTATTCAATGAAAAGGTACAGGCAATAGCAAACCAGACTTATTCTGATTACCTGTCAGCATATCCTGGTTTTCCCGGTGGTTTTGCTATTCGGGTTATTCACGGCAATGAAAGCGGATTCGGCCATAAAGGTATTGATGATAACTTTTCAGAAGCTACTCATTTTCGCGGACAAAGCACCACAAAATCTTTCACCGCTGCGGGTATTGTTTTACTTTATCAAAAAGGACTGCTTCATTTTGATTCTCTGGTTATTGAACCGATCCCTGGTAAAGAAATTCCATACTTGCCAGATACCGAAGACTATGATATTCCCTTCAAAGACCAAATTACGATTTGGCAGTTGCTTAACCATACGGCAGGAGTGTATGATCTTATAAATCAGCCTGATGGTAGCAGATTCCTAGACAGCATCTTTTCAAAAGATCCCGAATTTACAGTAACGATCGACCTGATGACTTCTTATATCAGCGACCATCAAAAGTATGAATTTGCGCCTGGTGAAGATTGGTCATACTCCAACAGCGGCTATCAACTACTGGCGAAAATAATTGAAAGGGTAAGCGGAAAACCGTACCGTCAGTTTATGGAGGATGAATTCATTATCCCCCTTGAATTAAAAGAAACCAGTTTCCCGGATATGGGCAATGAACAATCGATTCCAGAACCTTTTGTTGAATCATGGGGCTGGCTTTCGGGAGAGTGTATTAATTTGACCAGACAAAACATGTCCGCGAATGTTGGTGAAGGAAACATCATAAGCTCTCCCCGCGATTTAAGCAAATTTTATAAGCTGCTGCTCAGCGGTGAAGCCGGTATTAAAATGTCATATGTAACCAATTATATGATGGCTTGTGTACCAACTTCGCAAATCAACTCATGCGGCTATGGAATGGGGCTATTCCATTATAAAAAACTGGGCTACGGTCATGGTGGCGACGGCACAGGCATTTCCGTTAAATGCTATTCGGATCCGGCAAACGACTTTACAGTTTTTGTTTTAACCAACTGCTGGAATTTTTCCAAAGGACCCAATGACATGGGGCCTTTTAATGAACAAAATTTATTAATGCACGATTTAATGTATGAAATTAAGAAATTGATTTTGGGTCACTTTAAGTAATAAGACCGATCCGGTTTGATTTTAATTGCCATCATGTACCGGTAAATTAAAAAAATAAAATATGAAAAGGATTACGATATTTATCTTTTTAATGATTTTAATTGGACACATAAATGCCCAATTTTTGGTGATTGATCATCCCAGCTCAGGTGGAAATAGTATTCCATTTCAGGATACATTATTAACTTCCTATGATCCGGTATGGGGATCTGGCATCACTGTAAATTACTATATCGATTTAGATCAAGATACGATATGGGATATACAATTTTATTTGGTTAGCTACATAGGAGGAATGGGCAGTTACTATATAATGTCCGTAAATTCTTTAAATGATTTTTCAATCCATATCGATACCTCTTATGTAGAAAATTATCAATTTATTGATTCTACCGGACAGGTCCGTGATACTTCGAGGATAACCCCTGTTGTAAGAAAATATAACAGGGGCGATACTATTTACAATAAACAGAACAATCTTGCCACCGAAGAAGAATTTTTAGACTGGAGCTATGGAAACTATCCACCATGCGTATATTCTAATATTAATTTATTCCTTGGAGATACATCTTATATTGCATTTGAGAAAAGTAATCTGGATTTATATTATCTTAAAATTTATGTGCCTAACCGATCAGTTCTTGAGTTAATGAATGCAAAAACGAATGCTCAAAATCCGGGTATTCATGAAAATGAATTACTAACGCATTGCATATATCCAAACCCGGCTATGGAAGAAATAAATTTTAAAAAATCTTACGATTTGATCAGGATATATACAATGCAAGGCAATTTAATATTTGAAAGAAAATTATCGAAAACCCAAAAAAATATTGATGTTTCTTATCTAAAGAGTGGTTTATATATCGTCGACTTTACAATGGATAGAAAAAGACATACAACTAAATTATTAAAACGATAACTATTACCAAGAGCAAATAAAAGTGCACCCTGAGCAAAACGCAAATGACGGCCATATTTGAACCCTACAGATAAAGATGAAATTTTCTTTTCTATGAAAGAAATTAGTACTATTGCAAATTGTTTATGTTTTAATTACCGTTTATGAAAACAGCGCTTAAAATATTTTCAGCGACAGTAATTTTCCTGTTCATCCTTTCCCTTTTTGGATGGATGGTAGACCAGATTTCGAATAAAAACAAAAAGTTTGGTTTTCTTACCCAACCGGTAAAATTCATGTATACTTTCCCGGATCTCTTTAAACAATCTGTTGAGGAGGTAAACACCTTGCCGAGAACCTTTATTCGAACTTATGAAAAATTCAAACCGGTTAATAAGCTTGAAAAAGACCTAATTGTCCTAACAACACATTCTGACACAGCTAATTCGCGTTCAGTGGTGTTGTTAAATCTAAAGAATGATTCCATATTAAAGAAATGGAAGATCGACAATCCCTGGGATGAGATAGCAAGAATTGTGAACCCGATACTTCTGCCGGATGGATCCTTGATTTATAACTATTACTATAAGGCAAGGCCCGGTTTGCACAAAATTGATCCATCGGGGAAAATCATTTGGAAAAATGACTCCTTGTTAATTCATCATGGAATGAATTTAAACAAGGATGGGGATATCTGGGCATGCACGCAAATACCCGGATGGAAGACGACAGGCAGATACAATTTAGAAGGCAGAGAAATATTTTACCATGATCATACCATCACCAAATTTGATAGTGAATCAGGAAAAATCCTTTTCCATAAATCAATAACAGAAATTTTAAAGGAAAATGGTATTTCCAATTATATTTTAAAATCAACAGCCCTGGACGACCCTATTCACCTGAATGATGTTCAGCCGGCATTAAAAAACAGCCGATACTTTCAGGAGGATGATGTTTTTATCAGTTTGAGAAACATTTCATTGATATTACACTACAGACCCGCCACCAATGAACTTGTCAACCTGCTTGAAGGTCCCTTTATTAATCAACATGATGTTGATATTCTGAATGACAGTACTTTGATAATATTCAATAACAACACTTATGTTGATAAAACCAGGAATAGCAGAAAACCACACAAAGATAGAGAGCGAACAGTATATGCGGGTGATTTTTATTCCAATATAGTTCGCTATAACTTTAAAACCGATCGCTACTCTTTTGTTGGCGATTCAATATTCAGAGCCCATAAAATATTTACTACCAACGAAGGATTGATGGAATGTATAGCTCCTGATACTTATTTTGTTGAAGAACAAAATCCCGGTTTGTTATGGGTGATCCGTGAGGATGATGTTATATATAAAAATGTATTTAAATCGCAGTACGAAGGATATCATCACTTACCCAATTGGACAAGGATAATCAAATATGATTGAATAAAAAATACTGGTCCTGGACTTTGCTTGCAAACTTCCTGATTGATCCCTTACTCACCTTTCGTATCATCACTACTGTCCTCCAAACTGCATCAAATAAGCTTTCAGAAACGCATCAATTTCGCCATCCATCACGGCCTGTACATTTCCTACCTCCAGACCTGTACGGTTGTCTTTTACCAGTTTATAGGGCTGCATCACATAGGAACGTATCTGGGAACCCCACTCGATCTTTTTCTTGGCGCCTTCGATCTCGGCCTGTGCCTCACGCTTTTTGCGCATCTCCATCTCGTACAACTGGGACTTGAGCATGCGCATGGCTTTCTCCCGGTTCTGTGACTGGGAACGGGTTTCCTGGCATTCGATCACGATGTCTTCGGGTTCATAACGCAACCTGACGGCGGTTTCCACTTTATTCACATTTTGTCCGCCTGGACCGCTTGAACGGAAAGTATCCCAGGTAATATCGGAGGGATTGATCTCGATATGAATGTTCTCGTCCACCTCGGGATAAACATAAACCGAAGCAAAAGAAGTATGACGGCGGTTGTTGGAATCGAAAGGTGATAAACGCACCAGGCGGTGCACACCATTTTCGCCTTTTAAAAATCCAAAAGCGTAGTCACCCACGATTTCCAGTGCTACAGATTTTAATCCTGCCACCTCGCCTTCCTGCACATCTAGTTCTTTTATTTTATAATTGTGGTTCTCAGCCCAGCGCATGTACATGCGCATCAGCATCTGGGCCCAGTCCTGGCTTTCGGTACCGCCTGCCCCGGCATTGATCTGCAGGATGGCCGGCAACTTATCTTCCTCATTGCTCAACATGCGGAAGAATTCCAGGTTCTCTAAGGCTTTCAGTGCTTCCTTGTAATTCTTATCCACCTCCTCCTCGGAAGCTTCTTCCATTTCATAGAATTCATGGATTACCTGCAGGTCGTCAAAAACTGTTTCGGTCTTGTCGTACATTTTGACCCATTCCTTCTTCTCCTTGATGGTTTTGAGAACTTCCTCGGCATTCTTGGGATCATTCCAGAAATCGGGCTGGGCGGATTCTTTTTCCAGTTCTTTTATTTCACTTTTTCTTTGATCGATGTCAAAGGTACCCCCTCAAGGCTTCGAGCCTCTTGCGCAAGTCTTTCAGCATATCTTCGTTTACCATAGCCTTCACTATTTAATATTGAGCAAAGGTACAATTTTTCAGTCATTCATACCATCCATGGCTTTCAGGATAACATGCAGGCTGTAGCCTTTTGAAGATGCATATTGTATCAATTTGTTCTTTCGTTTCAGAGGATCATCGACCTTCAGTAAGTTTTCCTTTTTGGTAAGTATTTCCCGCAGCGTTTGCAAATACTCTTCATCATCTATTTCCTGCAAAGCCATTTGAATATAAATATCCGGGATCTTTTTCCTGCTCAGTTCACTGAAAATTTTGTTCTTTCCCCATTTATTGATCCTGAACTTTCCACCGGCAAAAACCCTGGCAAATCTTTCTTCGTCTATGTATCGCTCATGGATTAATTTACGGATGATGTCATCAATTACTTTGGGTTGCATATTCCAGGATTGCAGTTTTTTTTGCACATCCAATATGCATCTTTCCTGGTAAGAACAATAATGCTGCATTTTATCATACAAAAACTCAAAATCGGGGCTCATAGTGCACAGAATTAACGCATGAAATTACAAAATTTATATGAATTCATACAAACTTCAATCAGCTTCGTTGAGCAATTGCTTCACCAGGTGGGGAACCCCGACTCCCGCTTTTTCCCTTATCGTGTTTAGATTACTCACATGTCCCGTTGGTTTCGCCGATGGATCCACCAGGTATTTGATACTTTCTTCGGGAACATAATTGATCAGACCCGCGGCAGGATATACGATCAGGGAAGTTCCGATTACGAGAAATATATCCGCTGTACCGGATATTTGGATGGCGGGAACGATATTAGAAACGGCCTCCCCGAACCAGACAATATGGGGCCGCAACTGTGAACCCTTTTCGCAGCAGTCACCTTTTTTTAATTCCCAGCCCTCGATATCGTAAATAAGACTTTCATCAACAGTACTCCTGGCTTTTCCGAGTTCACCATGCAAATGCAGGATATTTTTGGAACCAGCCCTTTCGTGCAAGTCATCCACATTTTGTGTGATGATCTGCACATCGTATTTTTCTTCCAGTTTTACCAGGGCCAGGTGTGCCGGGTTGGGTTTCACCTCATACATTTGCTTGCGGCGCCAGTTATAGAATTCCAGTACCAGGTCCATATCCCTCAACCAGGCTTCAGGAGTTGCCAGTTCTTCAAATCTGTGCTCTTTCCACAATCCACCGTCGTCCCGGAAAGTCTTCAATCCACTTTCCTGGCTGATGCCGGCACCGGTAAGAACTACTATTTTCTTCATCGTAAAACAGAATTTGCGTTCAGTGCCTTTTCTTGGCATTTTTTACTGAAACCCGGCATTCGTTGGGGTTAATCAAGCTATCTATTTAAAAAGCTTCATATCATCCAGCACCTTCATCACGCTCTTCACGGATTTACCCGAATCCTGGAGCATTTTACTTTCCTCTTTGTTCAGCTTCAATTCGAATACTTCAGCGACGCCATTTTTACCAAGTTTAACAGGTACACCCATGTATATATCTTTGAGTCCATATTCACCATTCAGGTATGCACATACCGGGAAGATCCGTTTCTGGTCATCCACGATGGCTTCTACCATTTGTGCAGCGGCAGCACCGGGAGCATACCAGGCCGAAGTGCCCATCAGGTTTACGAGTTCACCTCCGCCAAAACGGGTGCGCTCCACGATCTTATGAATTTCATCCTGGTCAAGCAATTCATCAATGGGGATTCCGTTCACAGTGGTGTACCGGGGCAGCGGTACCATTGTATCCCCATGACCTCCAAGAGAAAGTGAAAGGATGTCTTTGGGAGATACGTCGAGGGCCGAGGCAATGAAAGCACGGTAACGCCCAGTATCCAGCACACCCGCCATACCAAACACTTTTTCATGTGGTTTGTTCGAAGCCAGGTATGCACAATAAGTCATCACATCAAGGGGATTGGATACAATGATGATGATGGCATCGGGTGAATACTTGACCACCTTCTCGGTGACATCCTTTACGATCTTCGCATTGGTCTTGATCAGATCGTCGCGTGACATTCCGGGTTTACGGGGCAAGCCAGAGGTGATCACTACCACACCAGAGCCCTTGGTTTTCAGGTAATCATTGGTAACACCCGTTACCCGGGTACTGAACATATTGATGGATGAGGATTGCCAGATATCGAGGGCTTTGCCTTCGGCCAGGCCTTCTTTGATATCCACCAGAACAACTTCCCTTGCCAGATCTTTATGGGCAATAACATTTGCTACAGTGGCGCCTACATTTCCGGCACCCACTACGGTAATTTTATTCATAATCTCGTCGTTTTGTTTCTTTTTCTTTTTAATAGAAATGAAGTTTTATATGTAAATAATATGATATACACTGCCGGTGAGGCAAATATACAATAAATTCGGTTGGACTTCAAAATGAATTACACCCAAAAAACTCCCAAACAACTGAGAACTTGAGTGATAAAATAGTAATAAATCTATATATGTAGATAAAATTTTGGTAAATGGCAAATTTTGCCATTTACCAAAATTTTATTCGCATTCCTCTTCGCCGTTGTTTCTTTTATAAACACACTGTGCATCTAACACTGCGATTGTAACCATGTTCACAATATCAGTAACACTGGCATCGATATTCAATACGTGAACACTCTTTGCCATGCCGTTGATCACTGGTCCGATCACTTCATAATGGCCCATCTCCTGCATCAGCTTGTATGCAATATTACCTGCTGAGAGGTAGGGAAAGATCAAAATATTGGCTGGGCCGTCGATCAGTTTGGAGAATGGAAAATTCTCACGCAGGGTTTCTCTGTTCAGGGCAACATTGGCCTGCATTTCGCCATCCACAATGAGTTCGGGGTGGTTTTTATGCAGATATTCAACAGCTTCCCTTTGCTTTGAAGGGATGTTTCCTTCATAAGAACCAAAATTAGAATACGAAACAAATGCCACCCTGGGCTTAATTTTGAACTGTTTCACTGCGTAAACAGTTTGCTGGGTAATCTCGATAAGATGTTCTGCTGTTGGATTTTTATTTACCGTACAATCCGCAAAGAAAATAGGCCCGTCTTTGGTATTGATGATATACATTCCACTCACAAGCTTTGATCCATCTTTCATGCCAATGATCTTCACTGCTGGTTCCAGGGTATCCGGGTAGTTTCTGGTAAGACCGGAAACCATTCCGTCAACATATCCCTCCTCCACCAGCATGGGTGCAAAGTATTGTTTTTGCGACATCATTTCTTTGGCCAGTGGCATGGTTACTCCCCTGCGTTGTCGTTTCTCATACAACTTTTCAGCATACTCAAGGCGGCGTTTTTCTTCACCGGGTGATTTGGGATCCAGTATCTCGATATCGCCGATCATAAGATCATTTGTTTTGATCAGGTCTTTGATCAGTCTTTCATTTCCAAGCAGAACAGGTTTGGCAAGTCCTTCGTTCAAGACAATCTCAACAGCTTTGAGGGTTTTATAGTTTTCCGCATCCGCAAATACAATCTTTTTGGGATCTCTTTTTGCGCGGGCTTTGATCTGCCGGATCATCGGGTTGCTGATGCCCAGGCGTTTGATCAGCTCCTCCCGGTATTTATGCCAGTCGAAAATGGGTTTTCTGGCAACACCGCTATCCATGGCCGCTTTGGCAACAGCAGGCGCAACTTTCGAGATCAGCCTTGGATCCATGGGTTTGGGGATGATATAATCCCTTCCAAACTTCAGGTTGGGAGTATGAAATGCAATGTTCACTTCTTCCGGTACAGGCTCTTTGGCCAGTTCGGCCAGTGCCTTTGAGGCAGCAAGTTTCATTTCATCATTGATGGCCGTGCTTCTTACATCCATGGCGCCACGAAAAATAAAGGGAAATCCCAGCACATTGTTGATCTGGTTCGGATAGTCGGAGCGGCCTGTGGCCATGATGATATCATCCCGCACCTTAAAAGCCTCTTCTGGCAGTATCTCGGGTACGGGATTGGCAAGGGAAAAAACAATGGGATCTTTGGCCATTTTGGCCAGCATTTCCTTTTTGAGTGCTCCGGCCACGGAAAGCCCAAGGAACATATCAGCTCCTTCGAGTGCTTCTTCCAGGGTGTGAAGATCACGCGATGTGGCAAACTGTTTTTTATACTTGTTCATGTCGGTGCGGTCCTTACGCAACACACCTTTGCTGTCGAGCATGATGATATTCTCAGGTTTTACTCCAAGAGCAATATACAGTTTGGTGCAGGAGATTGCCGATGCACCCGCACCATTCACCACAATGCGAATGTTTTCGATTTTTTTCCCATTGATCTCAAGGGCATTGATCAGGCCAGCGGCTGTAATGATGGCAGTCCCGTGCTGATCATCATGCATTACGGGAATATCCGTTCCTTTTTTCACCCTTTCTTCAATTTCAAAACATTCGGGTGCTTTGATGTCTTCCAAATTGATGCCCCCAAATGTTGGCGCAATGGCCAGGATGGTATCCACCAGCTTGTCGATGTCTTTTTCCTGAATTTCAATATCATAAACATCCAGGTCGGCAAAGACCTTGAACAGCAAGCCTTTCCCCTCCATAACAGGCTTTCCGGCCTCGGCGCCTATGTCACCAAGTCCCAGTACCGCTGTGCCATTGGAAATTACCGCCACCAGGTTGCCCTTCATGGTGTATTTGTATACATCTTCCGGGTTTTTCTCGATCTCTTTGCAGGGATCTGCCACCCCGGGGGTGTAAGCCAGAGAAAGATCTCTTTGTGTGGAATAGGGTTTTGTTGGGATTGTTTCCATTTTGCCTGGTCTTCCTTCCGAATGATAGGCCAGGGCATCTTTTCTGAATAAGTTATCCATTTTGCTAAATCCGATTTGGTTAATTGTTAATTTTGTAACAACTGTAAACAGGCAAAAGTACGAATATATTCCGAGTGTCGAATTCTCTTTGTCGTTTAATTTTGAAGCATTTGTAATTTAAAACGTTTCTTAAATAGAGTTCATAAAATCGGGAATGAACAATTTAAGTATATTTGCCTCTTTGATATTATTAGGATCACAACCTTATGTTTGCATACATCAAAGGCAGGCTCACTGAAAAATCCCCGACACATGTTGTAATCGACGCTGGTGGTGTGGGTTACCATATCAATATTTCACTGAATACTTATTCAAAACTCGGAAGTGATGAAAATATCCGCATATTCACACATCTGATCGTCAGGGAAGATGCACAGATCCTGTATGGTTTCGCGGATGAACAGGAAAGAGAATTGTTCAGGCATTTGATCAGCGTATCGGGTGTGGGGGCGAATACGGCAAGGCTCATTTTGTCATCCCTGACCGGGCAGGAACTTACGGACGCCATCATCACAGGAAATATTTCTGTTCTTCAATCAGTTAAAGGGATAGGAGGGAAAACAGCCCAGCGGATCGTGATTGACCTGAAAGACAAACTGGGCAAGGCTGTCGCGGGCTCAGAAAAATTAGAAAGCACACACAATACGAAAAAAGAAGAAGCGTTATCAGGTTTAATCATACTCGGTTTCAATAAAAATGTTGCGGGTAAGGCGATTGATAAGGTTTTAAAAGAATATGGCGCGTCCATTTCTGTTGAAGAAATAATAAAAAAAGCATTAAAATTATTATAATGTGCAGTTAAGAAATTGAGATCATTCTATTGAATCTTTCGTGTTTGTTAGAATGATCTTTTTATTTCTGGAAATATTATCGGATTAAAGGATTATTCTATTGAGGCGGCTTAACAAATATTTCAAGATATTATTTTTCATTTCTATCCTGGTCCTTTTCTTGGGAACCAATGCCTCTATCGACAATTCCCTCCTGAACAGTCCTATTGCATTCAATCCACCCGACTCAATTCCAGACACAACAGCTAGCGGGCTGCGCTATCCGTTACCTAATGAAAACATTGATCCTTACAGCATTCCAGATACCAACGCCCTCTTTCTCAAAGATCCCCCGAATTTTGAAACTGTTGTTGAATACGATCCCATTTCCGATCAGTATATCATCAAAAGAAAGATCGGGGATTTCTACTACCGTGATCCCATCTACATGGATCGCGATGAATACCGGGAATATGACATGGACCAGTCCCTCAAGAACTATTGGCGCCAGCGTTCCATCACTTCCGGGCAGGACAGCAGGGACGGGATCATACCAGACATCCACATAAAAAGCAAGGCTTTCGACAAAATTTTCGGAGGCAGCACCATTGACATCAGGCCGCAGGGATCTGCCGAATTGATTTTCGGGGTTAGATCGAACCGGAATGATGATCCGCTCAGGACCTTGCAACAGCAGCGCACCACCAACTTCAATTTTGAAGAAAAGATTCAGATGAACGTGATCGCCAAGATCGGCGAAAAGATCGAGTTTAAAACCAATTACAATACCGAATCGCAGTTCGAGTTCGAAAATAAACTCAGTCTGAAATACGAAGGCGACGAAGATGATATCATCAAACTGATCGAAGCGGGAGATGTGAACCTGCCGCTCAACACATCACTGATCACGGGAACGCAAAGCCTCTTCGGCATCAAAACCAAGCTGCAATTCGGAAGGACAACCGTAACGGGTGTATTCTCACAACAGGAAAGTGAAAAGAAAACCATCACGGTGGAAGGGGGAGCCCAGACCAACGAATTTTTCCTGACGGCCTTGGATTACGAAGAAAACCGTCACTTCTTCATCGCACAGTTTTTCAGGGATAATTATCAGCAGGCACTGGAAGAACTGCCAATTCTCAATTCAGCCGTGAATATTACAAAAGTTGAGGTCTGGGTAACCAACATTGGTCCGGCAGTCGAAAACAACAGAAACATTGTGGCCTTTACCGACCTTGGTGAGAACAAGCCTTATAACCCTGAAATCGATCCCATTCATGGAAATATTTTCCCATCAAATACTTCCAACAACCTGACCCAACAACTGGATACCAACAAGATTAGAAATATCAATGCGGTTACCAATTACCTGGAGGGCGATCCTTTTGGAATTGGCAAAAGTGGTTATATGGTAGCCGGGGAGGATTTTGAAAAAGTGGAAAGTGCCCGCAAACTGACGAGTAATGAATATACCCTCAACCCGAAACTGGGTTTTATCTCCCTGAACACCAATCTGAATCCCGACCAGACCCTTGCCATTGCCTTCCAGTACCAAATAATCGGTGATGACAAAGTTTACCAGGTGGGTGAGTTTTCCGACCAGGGAATCCCATCCCCGGATGCGCTCATGGTAAAACTCCTGAAAAGCACTACCGTCAATACCGAAAACCCCATCTGGGACCTTATGATGAAAAACGTATACAATCTCGGTGCTTACCAGATAAACCGCCAGGATTTTATTTTGAATATCTTTTATTCAGGAAATGAAAACGGGGTTCCCACTGCCTATTTCACCGAAGGACCCGAAAATATCAAAGGTGTTCCGCTGATCCGCCTGATGAATTTTGACAACCTCGATCCCCAGCAAAACCCATATCCTGATGGATTCTTTGATTTCATCAATGGTGCCGCTACCGGGGCCGGTACCATACAGGCATCCAACGGACGGGTCTATTTCAGTGTCCTGGAACCCTTCGGGCAATACCTGCGCAATCTTTTCGGGAGCGACACCGCTCTGGCCAGCAGATATGCTTTCGATTCTTTGTATACCCTGACAAAAGCGGGAGCGGAGCAATTCCCCGACAAAAACAAGTATACCATCGAGGGTTTTTATAAATCCTCGGTAAGCAACGAAATTTCATTGAATGCCTTCAATATCCCCAGGGGTTCCGTTACGGTAACCGCCGGAGGACGCCAGCTCACTGAGAATGTGGATTACACCGTTGATTATACTTTGGGTCGTGTTCGCATCATCAACGACGGTATTCTGAATTCGGGAACACCCATCAACATTTCCATGGAAAACAATGCCCTGTTTTCTATACAAACCAAACGATTGATGGGGCTGCACTTCGACCACTATTTGAATGAAAAGTTTACTTTCGGGGGTACCATCCTCAACCTGACAGAAAGACCCATCACACAAAAAACCAATTACGGGGACGATCCCATTTCCAATACCATCTGGGGCCTGAACTTCAATTATGAAACCGAATCCCGCTGGCTTACAAAAATGGTTGATAAGATACCGCTGATCGAAACCAAGGCTATTTCACGCATCGAAATAGAAGGTGAGTTTGCCCACTTCCTTCCAGGTCACTCAAGAGCCATCGGCAAAACAGGAACTGCTTATATCGATGATTTCGAAGGGGCCCAATCTACCATCGATATTAAAAATATAGCAACCTGGTTCATGGCCAGTACACCCCAGGGGCAGATCGATCTTTTCCCGGAAGCCATTGGATCATCGGGATTGAATTACGGAAAGAACAGGGCCAAGATGGCCTGGTATATCATAGATCCCTTGTTTTACGACCGCAATGCCGGAAACAGGCCCAACATCCCCGACTCCATTCTCAACAAGAATTCTGTACGGCAGGTATTGCAGCAGGAACTCTTCCCCAACAAAGACATCGAGCAGGGCAGGTCGACCAATGTACCTGTGTTCAACCTGGCTTACTATCCTGCAGAAAGAGGTCCCAACAACTACGATGTTGACCCGGTTCCCAACATCTCGGCAGGTATTGACCAGGAAGGAAATCTGAAAGACCCGGAAAGTCGCTGGGCCGGTATCATGCGCCGTATTGAGACATCTGATTTTGAGGCTGCCAACATCGAATACATTGAATTCTGGATGATGGACCCCTTTACAAAAGATTCATCCAATTCAGGAGAACTCTATTTCAACCTGGGTGATATTTCGGAGGATATCCTGAAAGATTCCAGGAAAAGTTTTGAGAATGGTTTGCCTACCGGACCTGAAGTTACCAATGTAGATACTACCATATGGGGTAGAATACCGACCATACAGGCGCTGGTAGAAACTTTTGATGATGATCCTGATTCACGGCCTTACCAGGATGTGGGGTATGACGGTCTGAGCGACGATGATGAAAGGTCCTTTTTTACTGAACATCCTACCGATTACGATTTCCTGGTTTACATGGAAGAAAAATACCTGGACGGAGAAATCACCCAGGAGGCTTACGAAGCTGCTGTGGCTGACCCCTCGGCGGATAATTATCATTTCTTCTTGGGTTCGGATTATGACGCCGATCCGAGATATAACAGCATACTGGAAAGATATAAGAACTTCAATAATACGGACGGGAATAGCCCGGCTGCCGAGCAGAATCCCGAAAGTTACCCCATCGCCGCAACCCAGTTACCCAATATTGAAGACATCAACCGCGACAATACCCTGAGTGAAGCAGAAAGATACTTTCAGTACAAAATTGAGCTGGACAAGGATAAACTGAGGGTGGGATACAATCATGTTGCAGATATTGAAGAAAGAACATATACCGATCAAACAGGAGAAGCCCATCAGGTGAAATGGTATCAATTTAAAATCCCTATTCAGAACCCTGACAAAGTTATTGGGAATATCAGTGATTTCAGATCCATCCGTTTCATGCGTGTTTTTATGAGAGGCTTCGAAAAGCCCATAGTATGCCGCCTGGGTACTTTCGAACTGGTCAGGGGCGAATGGAGACGTTATCAGTATTCATTGCTCGAGCCCGGTGAATATATTCCGGGAAGCCAGCAGGAAGTAACACAGTTTGATGTTACAAGACTCAATGTGGAAGAAAATGGCGACAGGAGTCCGATCAAATACGTCATTCCTCCCGGTATTGAAAGAGAGATCAATGCTGCCACAACATCTTATATCAGGCAGAACGAGCAATCCCTTGTACTGAAAATAAAAGATCTTGCAGATGGCGATGCCAGAGCAATATTCAAAACAACCGATTTTGATTTCAGGCAATACAAAAAACTAAAAATGTTTGTGCATGCCGAAAAAATGTTCAGAGAGGAAGAACTGGAACGTGGCGACCTGACGGCTTTTATTCGGATCGGATCGGATATGACAGAAAACTATTATGAGTATGAAATTCCACTGACCTTTTCGGAATGGTTTAATGATGATGTGTTTAACATTTGGCCCGAGGCAAATATTTTTGATATTACCCTGGATGAGCTTGTTCAGATCAAGCAAAACCGCAATGTTAAAATGCGGGAGTCGGGCAGTGGGATTTCTACCAACCAGCCTTATATTGAATATCTCGGGGATCATAAGATTAGCATCCTGGGGGTGCCCAGCATCAGCGATGTGAAAACCATCATGATTGGTGTCAGGAATCCAAAACGTCGCTCCCTGCAAGATGAAGATAGCGGGGAGCCGCTGAGCGCCGAGATCTGGGTCAATGAGCTTCGCCTGACAGATTTCAACAAAAAAGGGGGATGGGCAGCATCTGCAAGGATGACAGCCAACCTGGCCGACCTGGGCCGCATCACACTGAGCGGTTCTCATAGTTCGGCCGGTTTCGGAAGCCTGGATCAGCAGCTCACGGAAGTTTCCCTCGACCGCATCACTGAATTCGGAATATCCACAGACCTTGAACTTGGGAAATTCCTGCCCGAAGAAAGCGGTGTGAAAGTCCCGATGCACTTTGATTATTCTGAAACCCACGTCTCTCCCGAGTACAATCCACTTGACCCGGATGTGAAGCTGCAGGAAGAGATCGACAGTTATGATACTGAGGAAGAAAAAGATTCAATTAAAAAGATTACCAGGGAATATGTGCAAAGAAAAAGCATAAACTTTATCAATGTTAGGAAAGACAGAACTAAGGCCCAGGCGAAACCTCAGGTTTATGATATTGAAAACTTCAACTTTTCGTACTCCTATTCCGAAATTTATATGCGCAACATCGATGTGGAGTTCGACATCCAGAAAAACTATATGGGTGGTATCGGGTATAACTTCTCGACACAACCCCAGAATGTTCAGCCTTTAAGTAATGTTAAGTTCTTGCAGGGATCCTACCTGCAATTGATCCGTGATTTCAATTTCTCATACCTTCCCAAGCAATTGACTTTCAGGACAGAAATGAACCGCATGATCAATGAGAAAAAACTCAGGAACAAAAGCCGTGGATTGGTTAAGCTGGAAACCTATGTGATGAAAAACTGGGACTGGAACAGAAATTACGGACTGAAATGGGATTTGACCCAATCCCTGAACCTGGATTTTCAGGCAGGAGCACAGGCATACATTGACGAACCTCAGGGACTTCCAGACAAGGGAACGGATGAGTACAAAATGTACCGTGACAGCATCGTGGATGAAATATTCAGGCTGGGGAGCCTTGACAAATACCAGCAAATGACCTCCCTGAACTACAGGGTGCCCATAGATAAAATTCCCTTGCTGGACTGGATTACCCTGACCTCAAGATACCAGGCAGATTATTTCTGGAATGCCTCTCCCAAGTCTATCCGCGACAGGGTTGGAAATTCTATCGAGGTAAGCAATACCATACAGTTGAATGGTGATTTCAACCTGGAAAGCCTTTATAATAAAGTGCCTTATTTCAAACGCCTGAACCAGAAAGGTGACAAAGGACGTGGACGTGGCAGACAGGGTATTTCGCAGCTGCAAAGCCGGAGATCAGCACAACAGGATAATCAAAGTGAAGAAGAACAGCAGGCTGCTGACACCACAGATCAAAAACCCAAAAAGAACTACTTCAAAATCGTGGGAGAAGAATTCCTGAAAATATTGATGGGATTGAAAAAGAGCTCCTTCAGTTATTCACAGACCAACGGGACCTTTTTGCCGGGCTTTATTCCAGAACCCACAGCCCTGGGTGCCAACTGGAATTATTCGCCTGATACAGCCATGTTCAGCAATACGGCTTATTTTAAAGACAATGTGCCCAGCAGCATAGCTCCTGGTATCGGTTTTGTTTTTGGCCAGCAGAAAGGTTTGATCGATGATGCCATCAAATATGGCTGGATATCTCCCGACAGTTTGGTAACACAATCTTTTGCCACAAAGTTCTCCGATAACTTTAATTTCCGGGCCAGCATTGAGCCCATCCCGGATTTGCGTATTGAAATCACTGCCGACCGGGCCTACTCCAGAACAACCGAATCATATTTGCGTACGGATTCGCTGGGTGAGTTCAGAAAATACTCGCCCATGGAAAAAGGAAGCTTCAGCATGTCGTACCTTTCAATAGGTACCGCTTTCAGCAAAGATGGTGCAAACAATATTTCTTCAGTCTTTGAAACCTTTAAAGAATACAGGAGGGATATTGCATTTGATTTGGCAGGCAGAAATCCTAACTGGCAAGCCAACCCGCAGACATTCAACGACACGGTGGTTATTAACGGAAAAACAGAAGTGGTAACATATCCGGTAGGATATGGTCCGAAAGCACAGGAAGTAATGCATTATGCTTTCCTTGCCGCATACAGCGGCCGTGGCCCCGACAAAACAAAGCTTGAGCGTTTCCCGGTCATCCCGCTCCCCAACTGGAGACTAACCTATACGGGCCTCACAAAGATTGAATTCCTGAAAGAATACTTCAGAAAAATATCAATTTCACACGCTTACAGATCCTCATACAGCATCGGCGGCTTTACACAATATACCGAGTACAAGGAAAAAGATGGTTACCCAAGCACCCTCTTCCCCAATGGCAACAATTATATTCCGAAATATGATATTGCCGCTGTTTCAATCATGGAGCAATTTGCACCTCTATTTGGTATTGACGTGACCATGAACAACAATGTGAGCTCCAGGGTGGAATATAAGAAATCGAGAAATCTCACCTTCAGCTTTGTGAATAATCAACTCACGGAGGTTCAAACCAATGAGTTCATTCTGGGACTGGGATATAAAATCAAGGATGTTTCCTTTTCTTTTATCACACAGGGAGGAAGCGGAGGAGGTACCCGTGTAAGAAGTGATTTGGACCTCAGGGCAGACTTTTCAATTCGTTCAAACAAAACCATCCTCAGGCGGGTAGATGAAGATATTAATCAGGTATCCGCAGGGCAGAAAGTTATTTCCATCAATACCACTGCCGACTATCAGATCAACCAGCGATTCAACATCAGGCTATTTTTCGACAAGGTGATCAACAACCCCTTTGTTTCCAATCAGTACAGGAATTCAACCACCAATGCCGGCCTGAGCATCCGCTTTACACTGAACCAGTAAAAATAACAGTCGGGGAATTTTCTTTTTAATTTTAATTGATCAAAAAATTGTACCTTTGACCTTTACAAACCAATTATTGATTAAGCAATGAATATTCCGGAAAATTTAAAATTTACGAAGGATCACGAGTGGATCAAAGTTGAAGGTGATGAAGCATACATCGGCATTACCGATTATGCGCAAAACGAACTTGGCGATATTGTTTTCGTTGAAGTGGAAACAGAAGGTGAAACACTTGACAAAGAAGAGGCATTCGGAACCATTGAAGCCGTAAAAACAGTGTCAGACATGTTCATGCCGGTAGGAGGTGAAATCCTTGAATTCAATGCCGAACTTGAGGACAATCCGGAGATCATCAATGAAGATCCTTACGACAAGGGCTGGATCATAAAAATCAAATTTACGAATAAGGATGAGCTGGATGAGCTCTTATCCGCAAATCAATACAAAGAACTGATTGAATCCTAAATTCATAAGAACAGTCAAGAACTTCTGGCCCATCATTTTATGGGCCTTATTTGTATTCATCCTTTCCTCAACCCCGGGGAATTACTTCCCAAAAATTCCCAGTTTCTGGGACTGGCTGAAACCTGATAAGGTGGTCCATCTTGTCTTTTATGGTGTGTTTTCCTATTTGCTATTGCTGGGAATGATCAGGCAATACGATGAGGAAGTATCACGTTTAAAATTAAAGATGCTGGCATTTCTTGCCGGGATGTTCTTTGGACTGGCCCTTGAAGTATTGCAATATTACGTTTTCATTGGAAGAAGTGGAAATGTTTATGATTTCATTGCCAATACCATAGGCAGTGCCACCGGGATTTTTGCATTTGGTATTTTGAATCGAAAAAAATTAGTAAAATAAATAAGCGAACAAGAATTTTTAATAACTTAGCCGATCCAAAAAGGAAAGCTTTTTCAGTTAAAGTAAACAATTATGGAAGCAAAAAAATCAAAAAAAGCCGATCTTGAGAATAAAAAAACCATTTTTATTCAAATCGGGTTGATCATTGCACTTGGTGTGGTTCTGCTTGCTTTTGAATGGAAAACCTACGAGAAAAAAGAAGTGATGGAATTCCAGCGGGAAGATGTGGAACTCGTCCAGGAAGAAATCATACAAACCAAGCAGGAAGTAAAACCTCCACCCCCTCCTCCCCCCAAACAGGTTACTCAAATCGAGATCGTGGAAGACGATGTTGAAATTGAAGATGAGATCGAAATTGATGTGGAGGCCGACATGGAAACAGAGGTCGAGGAATATGTCCCGGTATTTGAAGAAGAAGAAGTGGAAGAAGCCGAGATCTTCACTGTGGTGGAATCCATGCCAGAATTTCCAGGTGGGCAGACTTCACTCTTTCAGTATCTCCAGAAAAATATTGAGTATCCTGAAATCGCCAAGGAAAGTGGAATTCAGGGACGTGTATTCGTTACATTTGTTGTTGAGAAAGATGGTTCTGTTACCGACGTCAGAGTATTGCGCGGTATCGGCGGTGGATGTGATGAAGAAGCTGTTAGGGTTGTTAAAAGTATGCCCAAATGGAATCCCGGTAAACAAAGGGGGAAACCTGTTAGGGTTCAGTTCAACCTGCCTGTTAAATTTACCCTGCAGTAAAGAATACACCCAAAAGAACTTAAATCCGGCCCAGGCGCCGGATTTTTTTTTACCTTTTACTGATCCAATCCAACCGTTAACTTTTTTGTAGTGTCCTGAATGACAGCTCGGTATGCTTATTGTTTTTTCAATAGAACAAAAATCCATGCTTATGTTACAAGTTTACCTTACAGTTAAATCAAATCCGTATGAATCAAAACTTGTAAATCATGAAAAATCAGAAAACAAATTCCGGGAACAACCGGAGAAAAAGTCTTGAAAGAAGTAAATTCATCTTTTTTCAAATCGGGATCATCATAACACTCTCAATGGTGCTTGCCGCATTCGAATGGAAATCGCCCCTGAAAAAGCCTGTGATTCTCAAGCCGGACAACAAAAATCCCTTTATTGAATTACCGGATATTACAAAACATGAAAAGAAGGAAGAGGTTAAAGCAAAAAAACCGGAACCACGGATCAGCAAGCTAGAAATTACAAATGACAGCGATGATACGAAGGACCTGGATTTTGATGCCGGAGCTGATCAGGATAAAGCAATTCCTGACAGGCCATTGCCGGAGCTGGAAGAAGAACCTTCTGCACCAGATCCTCCCTTTGTTCTGATACCTGAGGTCAAACCTGAATTCCCCGGGGGAATGAAAGCATTGTATGAATATCTTGGCGACAAAATCCAATTCACCGAAGCAGCCAGGGACATGAATATCAAAGGTACGGTTTATGTTTATTTTGTGGTTGAAGACGATGGCAGCCTTTCAAACATTGACATTACAAGAGGACTTGGTTATGGCCTGGATGAAATGGTACTTGAGGCGGTCAGGGAAATGCCGAAATGGAAACCGGGTATGCAGGGAGTTCTGAAAGCCAGGGTACCGGTTACAATTCCTGTCAAATTCAATCTGAAAGAAAATTAGCAGGAAATGATCCTTCTCATTCTGATCATATGGCATAAAAGAAAGGATTCATACGCAAGTTTAATCTGCGGTCCATTTTGAAATCAATATTGAAGTCGCTTATTGCTTAAAATGATCCTTTATCAGTTTCGCCTTCGCTTTACCAGTCACCGAGGCCAGTTTTTCAAAACCGGCCTCTTTTATTTTTTTCACCGATTTGAATTCCTTCAGTAGTTGCTGTGCGGTAGTTTCTCCAATACCCCTGATCCCGGTAAGTTCGGTTTTTACCGTTCCTTTTTCTGCTTTCTTCCGGTGATGCGTGATGCCAAAACGGTGGGCTTCATCCCGAAGGTGCTGGATCACCTTGAGGCTTTCAGACTTTTTGTCGATATACAAGGGAACGGAATCACCGGGATAGTAGATCTCTTCCAGTCGCTTTGCAATTCCAATGATGCTGATCTTACCCCGCAGTTCAAGTTTCTCAAGGCTTTCCAGGGCAGCACTCAACTGGCCCTTCCCACCATCAATCACGATTAATTGTGGCAGATCTTTCTTTTCATCCAACAGTCTTTTGTACCTTCTGTAAACTACCTCCCGCATGGAAGCATAGTCATCGGGGCCTTCCACTGTATTTATGTTATAATGCCGGTATTCTTTTTTCTCCGGTTTTGCATCTTTAAAAACTACCATGGCGGCAACTGCATAACTTCCCTGTAGGTTGGAATTGTCAAAACATTCAATATGCCGGGGCGCTTCTTTCAGGCGCAGGTCCTTTTGCAGGGTTTTCAGGATGCGTTTGGTATGTCGTTCCGGGTCGACCAGAGATTGCTGCTTGTCTTTCTCCATCTTGTAATACCGGGCATTTCTGATTGACAAATCCAGCAATTGTTTTTTATCGCCCCGCTGCGGTATGGTAAAATGGAGATCTTCAAATGTATAATCCACCGTGAACGGAAGGATGATCTCTCTGGAATCGCTTTCGAAGCGCTGCCTGAAATCAGCAATGGCAATTGCCAAAAGTTCTTCATCACTCTCATCCAGTTTCTTTTTCATTTCGATGGTGTGGGCCTGTACTACCGCACCATTCACTACCTTCAGGTAATTGGCATATCCCGACTCAACATCCGAGATAATGGAAAAGACGTCCACATTGTGGATCTTTGGATTCACAATGGTCGACTTATGCTGATAGCGTTGCAACAATTCATACTTTTCCTTGACCGTTTGTGCTTTTTCGAATTCCTGTTTAGCGGCGTACTCCATCATCAAATCTTTCAAACGACCGGCAACTGAATGAACATTTCCCTTGATGATCTGCCGGATGGAAGCAATGGTTTCATTGTAGTCTTCTTCACTTTGCAAACCCTCGCAGGGACCTTTGCAATTACCAATGTGATATTCAAGACAAACTTTGAATTTCCCGCTTTGGATGTTTTTTTTGGTCAGCTTCAGATTGCAATTTCTCAACTGGTAAAGCTGTCTGATCAGGTCAAGGATCGTATTCATCATTCTGACCGAAGCATAAGGTCCGAAATATTCCGAACCATCTCTGCGGTTGGGATTTCTCAAGGAGAAAACCCTGGGAAAGGGCTCTTTTTTGATACAGATCCACGGGAAACTTTTATCATCCTTGAGCATGACGTTGTATCGCGGCTGGTATTTCTTGATGAGGTTGTTCTCGAGCAGCAGCGCATCCAGTTCTGTATTCACCACGACAAACTCGATGTTGTCGATCTTTTTCACCATCACGCGGATCTTTCCCGCATCATGCTCTTTTGTAAAATAGGAGGAAACACGCTTTTTAAGATTCTTGGCCTTGCCGACATAGATCACCTTCCCTTTCCGGTCAAAGAACTGGTAAACCCCCGGCTTCCCCGGCAGGGATTTCACAATGGCATCTATTTTATTATTTTTAGGCATCAAGTTTCTCAGAACAACTCAGCAGGAAAATTTTTCATTATAATTGTTAACGTGTTGTGCGGTTTAAGTACAAATAACTGCAAATTAAGTCACACTGAGCGAAGTCGAAGTGTGACGGTCCAGTCTTCGACTCCGCAGACTAACTGCCTATATCATACACAACCAAAGCCCACAATGCAATAATTGTTAATTATAAATTACTCTTCCTTCTTCTTCAACGCATCCCATCCCTGCGCTTTCAGCGTCACATGCGTACCATCATTCGATACCAGGTATCTGCCATTGGATTTATCCGTCATATGCCCGATCACTGAAATACCTTTCAGGTCCTTCACTTTTTCATGGTCTTCCAGTTTCACGGTAAAGAGCAGTTCGTAGTCTTCTCCACCGTTCAAAGCAGCGATGGACGGCAGGATATCGAACTCATCAGCAGCATTCAGAGTAGCCAGGTCGATGGGCAATTTTTCCTCGTAAATATGCACCCCCAGATCTGTTTGTTCGCATATGTGCAGGACATCTGAAGCCAGTCCGTCAGAAATGTCGATCATTGAAGTAGGCTGAATTTTATTTTGTTTCAGCAATTCGATGATATCTTTCCTGGCTTCGGGTTTCAATTGTCTTTCCAGGATGTAGTCATGACCCGAAAGATCGGGTTGCATATTGGGATTGGCTTCGTAAGCCTTTTTCTCCCTTTCCAGGATCAGCAGGCCCATATAAGCAGCACCCAGGTCACCACTCACACAAAGCAGTTCTCCTTCCTTTGTACCACTCCTGTATGTGATCTCTTTCTTTGGCACATTTCCAATGACTGTGATCGACATATACAAACTGTTCGGGCTTGAGGTGGTATCGCCGCCGACAACATCCACACCATACATTTCGCAGGCCAGGTAGATACCGCTGTATATTTCTTCAATGGCCTCCACTGAAAAGCGATTGGAAACCGAAAAGCCAATGACCAACTGTTTGGGAGTACCGTTCATGGCATAAATATCCGAGAAGTTGACCACGGCCGCTTTATAACCCAGGTGTTTCAATGGGGCATAGGAAAGGTCAAAATGGATCCCTTCGATCAGCAGGTCGTTTGTCACCAGCAAATAATTGTCATCGTCTTTTTCGATCACCGCGGCATCATCGCCCACGCCTTTGATACTGGATTTATTCTTCAGTTTGATATTCTTTGTCAGCAAATCGATCAGGCCAAATTCACCAAATGCTTCAATTTCCGTTCTGGGTATGTTTTGTTGTCCCTCGCTCATAATCTCCTGTTTTAGAGTGCAAAATTAACAATAAATGGGGCTGCGGCAAAATGTATTGTTTGTTGAAGATTTTATGCATACTTTTATAGATCAATCAAAACCTAATTCCATGATAAAAAAACACCTGCTTTGCTGGCTAATTATACTGGCTTCATTACAAGTGGTTTCACAGAATTGGCAACCGGTTAAAATGGATTTAAAAAATTACTTTGCTGATATGTATAGTATAATGGAAGATTCAACCATCGTAAATTCTATCTATGTAGATTCAGTTGATATTGATATACAAACAAATGACAGCATTTTTTATTTAAACAGACTAACGTATGATTGCGATACCTGCGGAAATGCTGAAAAAATAACCAAACAACCTCATTTCCTCAAAACAAAAATGATAAAACATTCTGATCATATTTTCGAGTTCCTTATTCCCGGACAAATGGTTTTGTATACGAATAAGTCTCCTGGTTTCATATGGATTTATGACAGCACTAATAATTACAATGCCGAGATAAGCGGTGTTTATTTTGAAAACGTCTTAAACACCTACGATTCTGTAAAATACATTTCATTGCAAAATTGGGGAACAATAAAACTTTCAAAGCATTATGGACTAACCTATTATCACACGGAGCTTCCGTATGTCTTTTATCTGGCAGGTACGAATATGGCTGGAATGGGTAAACAGTTAATTAATTATAAAGATATATTTGACTACCAGCCTGGTGATATTTACCAGTTTAAAAACGTTATGTATGGATATGTTCCTCCCTATGGTCAACACTCATGGCATAGCCTTCAGAAACAACTGATTATTAGTAAAAGTATTAACAACAGCTCAATTGAATATTTTATCAGAACACTTTTTATGAACTGGGAAGAAAACCACATAGGAATGCCTGGTGATACTACCTATAGTCAGAAATACGATACAATCATCTATACAAATCAAGGATATTTGGATTATAACTGCGTTCCAGGAAATGCTTGTTTCATTGAGGATCTCTCATCATCAGATGAAACAATATATTCTATTCCTATGGAAAAAACTGATGAAAATGAAGAAAAAATTAAAATATATGGACCCGGTTTAAATCAAACAGGTACAAAGTTTTACTTGTTTGAAGAGGAAACCAATTACTTATATCCATACAGCTTAGGAGGTTCTTTTAAATATACTGAGTCGGTTGGATGTGAATACCAGGTAGAAATGGGAGAAGTTGGTCATGAACGCTATCTTCAAGCTTACGTTAGAAATGGAGATACAACAGGCTATATTATCCCGGATGAAGATTTTCTGGTTTCTATGGAAGAAAACAAAATTGCAAGTGAAATTATATTCTCCGTTTTTCCTAACCCGGCCAAAAACTACTGCTATATTCAATTGAATGATGCAAGTTTTCATGAGGGAAAAGTCCAAATACTGGATTTGAATGGAAATTTGCTGAAGAGCAAAAACATTACATTATCACGCTTCCCCATCTTAATGAGCATTGAGGACTTAGCTGCAGGAATATTTATTGTTAGATTGCAATCCCAGCAGGTGAATAAATCTAAAAAGCTATTCATTAAAAGGTGATTTTGTATCTTTGAGATAAGAATTGTGAATCATGCTCACAGAAAAATCAAGAGTTAAGGTAGATTTGGTTACAAAAGGTGTACTTGATAAAAATATCTCCAGGGACTATAAAGAAACTTACTTTGAAATACCCTGAAAAGAAATGGCTGGAATGAGAGACAAATTCATTCATGACTATATGGGTGTTGATGCTGAGGAAGTCTGGAAGACTATCAAAGAAGATTTACCATTACTTGAAAAACAATTCAAACATATTAAAAAATAAGCCTTTCAGCTAAATCTCCCCACAATAAATTCCATCGAATTTTGTTATCTTTGTAAACTTATTTAATCTTAATTCAAATAAGGAGAAGTAAGATGAGTGAAGATGAACAGATATTGGATAAAATAACGCAAAGCGACTATAAATACGGCTTTACAACAAATATAGAAACCGAAACAGCTCCCATCGGGCTGAATGAAGATACCATCAAATTCATATCCGCCAAAAAGGAAGAACCGGAATGGATGCTGGAATGGAGGCTCAAGGCATACCGCCACTGGTTGACCATGAAAGAACCCGAATGGGCCCATGTGAAATATCCGAAGGTGGATTTCCAGGATATTTATTATTATGCAGCACCCAAAAAGAAAAAACAACTCAAGAGCCTGGATGAAGTAGATCCCGAATTGCTGGATACTTTCAACAAGCTCGGTATTTCACTGGAAGAACAGAAGAAACTGGCAGGTGTAGCTGTGGATGCTGTTGTAGACAGTGTTTCTGTGAAAACTACTTTCCAGAAAACCCTCGAAAAGCACGGAATCATTTTCAGTTCTATGAGCGAGGCCATCAAAAAGCATCCCGATCTTGTGAAGAAATACCTGGGCACGGTTGTACCTTATTCTGATAATTTTTATGCTACGCTCAATTCAGCGGTTTTCAGCGATGGCTCCTTTGTTTTTGTTCCCAAGGGTGTGCGTTGTCCCATTGAATTGTCTACTTATTTCAGGATCAACGCAGCCAAAACAGGCCAATTCGAACGTACCCTAATCATTGCGGAAGAAGGAAGCTATGTGAGTTACCTGGAAGGGTGCACCGCCCCCATGCGGGATGAGAATCAGTTGCATGCCGCCGTGGTAGAGATAGTGGCGCTGGACGATGCGGAAGTAAAATACTCGACGGTACAGAACTGGTATCCCGGAGACAAAGAAGGAAAAGGTGGCATTTATAATTTCGTAACCAAAAGAGGTGCTTGCCGGGGTAAGAACTCCAAGATTTCCTGGACCCAGGTAGAAACGGGCTCTGCTGTTACCTGGAAATATCCCAGCGTGATGTTGATGGGCGACAACTCAGTGGGGGAATTCTACTCAGTAGCGGTAACCAACAATCATCAGCAAGCCGATACCGGGACAAAAATGGTGCATGTGGGCAAGAACACCAGAAGCACCATTATCTCAAAAGGAATTTCGGCTGGTTTCAGCAACAACAGCTATCGCGGTCTTGTAAAAGTGACAAAAAGAGCCGAAAATGCCAGGAATTTTTCACAATGTGATTCGCTCCTGCTGGGCGATAAATGCGGTGCACATACTTTTCCCTATATCGATACGGACAACAAATCGGCAATCGTGGAGCATGAGGCCACCACATCCAAGATTTCGGATGACCAGTTGTTCTATCTCAACCAGAGAGGGATCGATACGGAAGATGCCATTGGCCTGATCGTGAACGGCTATGCCAAAGATGTGATCAAACAACTCCCCATGGAGTTTGCTGTGGAAGCCCAGAAGCTGCTGCAGATAACCCTGGAGGGAAGTGTTGGATAGATAGAAAAGTTTTGAGTTTTGAGTTTTGCTCCCGAAAGCTTTCGGGAGAGTTTTGAATTGAAGAAATAAAATATTAAGCAATGTTACTGAATATTAAAAATTTGCATATCGAGATTGAGGGTAAGGAAATCATCAAAGGCCTGAACCTGGGTATCAACAAAGGTGAGATCCATGCCATCATGGGCCCGAACGGAACCGGTAAAAGTACGTTGGCCTATGCCATTGCAGGCCGGGAAGGATATGAGATCACCAAAGGTGAGATCATTTACAAAGGTGAGAACATCCTCGACTGGGAACCAGACAAAAGGGCCAATGAAGGCATATTCATGGGTTTCCAGTATCCTGTAGAAATTCCCGGCGTGAGCATGACGAATTTCATGCGGACTGCTCTGAATGCAAAACGGGAATACCGCAATGAAGAACCCCTCACAGGAAAAGAGTTCCTGGCCAAAATGGAAGAAAAAAAGAAACTGGTCGAGATCCATTCCAAACTTACCAGTCGTTCTGTAAACGAAGGCTTCTCGGGCGGAGAGAAAAAGAAAAACGAAATCTTCCAGATGGCCCTGCTTGAGCCTACACTGGCCGTGCTGGACGAGACCGACTCAGGGCTGGACATCGATGCACTGAAAATTGTGGCCAATGGGGTAAACATGATGAAAAATGAAAATAATGCATTTCTCATCATTACACATTACCAGCGTTTGCTGAATTATATTGTACCTGACTTTGTACATGTTCTTTATGATGGTAAGATCGTTAAGTCAGGCGGCAAAAAACTTGCAGAGCAGCTCGAGGAACATGGATATGAATGGATCAAGGAAGAATTCGAACGTGTAAGCTAAAAAGAGGATTTGCAATGGATACAGTTGCCGACAATATATCACTCAAAGAAAAATTCGAGAAACAATTCGAGGAACACAAAAAAGATCTTTTCAGCCGGGATACAAAAACTGTTGCTGAATACAGGACAAAAGGTTTCGAATCATTCAGGCAAATGGGATTTCCGCACAAACGGATGGAAAACTGGCGAAATACTGACCTGAGCAAAGTCCTCGACATGGATTATAACCAGAACCTGATCCCCGCACAGGAAGAAGTGGATGTGCAAGATCTTTTCGAATGCAAAGTCCACGATTTCGATACCGAGATCAGTTCCCTGCTCAATGGATGGTATGTATATTCCGATGCTCCGCTGCGGAAGCTGCCGGATGGCACTATCCTGGGAAGCCTTGCAAAAGCCATGGAAGAATATCCCGAACTGGTAGACAGATATTACGGGAAAGCCTTCAAACTGGAACAAAACGGATTTACGGCCATGAATACTGCTTTTGCACAGGATGGTGTTTTTATTTATGTACCCGATAATGTAAAGGTGGCCAAACCCATACAGATGATCAATATCATCAATAAGAATGAAAACATCTTCATTCAAAACCGTAACCTGGTTATCCTTGGAAGGAATGCAGAACTCAGCCTGGTGCACTGTGACGACTCCATCAATCATCATGTGAGTTTTACCAATTCGCTCACCGAGGCAATTGTGAAGGAAAATGCCAAGCTGGATCATTACAAACTTCAGAATCTCAACAACAACAGCACACTTATAAACTCCAGCTTCTTTGATCTGGAAAAAGACAGCCGCCTGACCACCAATGCAATCAGCCTGAACGGTGGTTTGATTCGCAACAACATCCATGTTTCCCTCAATGGTGAAAACGGAGCTGCTGATATTTTCGGAGTTTTTCTGATGGATCGTGATCAGCACGTAGACAACCAGGTCTTTGTTGATCACAAAGTGCCCAATTGCTACAGCAACGAGCTTTTTAAAGGAATACTAGATGATCAGGCAAGCGGGGTATTCAACGGACACATCATGGTACGCAGGGATGCTCAGAAAACCAATGCATACCAGAACAACAAAAATCTGTTGCTTACCGATGATGCAAAAATGCATACAAAACCCTTCCTGGAGATCTATGCGGATGATGTGAAATGTTCGCATGGTGCCACCGTGGGTCAACTCGACGATGATGCTATGTTCTACCTGAAAGCCAGGGGCATCAATGCAGATAAGGCAAGGGTATTGTTGATGTATGCCTTCGCAGCAGAGGTGATCCAGAAGATAACCATCGAACCACTCAGGATCAGGATCGATGATATGGTGAAAAGACGCCTGCGGGGTGAGTTGTCGGTTTGTGAAAAATGTGTACTGCACTGCAGCGAACCCGAAAAGGAAATTCAGTTCGACATCGATCTGAGTAAAATATAAATCTCCATGGCATCCTTTGATGTACATAAGATCAGGAAGGATTTTCCGGCATTGCACCAGGAGATCAATGACCGGCCCCTCGTGTATTTCGACAATGCTGCCACCACCCAGAAACCCCGGCAGGTGATCGACAGGATCACTCGTTATTATGAAAAAGAAAACTGCAACATTCACCGGGGCGTGCATCACCTGAGCCAGGTGGCAACCGAGGCCTTTGAAAATACACGCAAGCATGTTCAAAATTTCATCAACGCTTCCGAAAGCCGGGAAGTAATTTTTACCAAAGGGACCACGGACAGTGTTAACCTTGTTGTTTATTCCTGGGGTGAGAAATACCTGGAAGAAGGTGATGAGATCATCATTTCCGCCCTGGAGCATCATTCGAACCTGGTCCCCTGGCAAAGACTCTCCAAAAAGAAAAAAGCTCCTTTGCGCATCATCCCGATTGATGACAATGGTGAATTGATTTTCGAGACTTTTGAAAAGCTTCTCAATGAAAAGACAAAGATCCTGGCACTGACCCAGACTTCAAACACCCTGGGCAGCATCATCGATGCAAAGAAGTACATTGACAAAGCACATGAATATGATGCAAAAGTGTTGATCGACGGCGCCCAGGCAATTATGCACCAACAGATTGATGTACAGGCAATGGATTGCGATTTCTATTGCTTTTCGGGACACAAGATGTATGCACCCATGGGTGTGGGCATCCTTTACGGCAAAGAGGAATTGCTGGAAAGCATGCCACCTTTCGAATCCGGAGGAGAAATGGTGGATGAAGTCTCATTCGATGGCACCACATACAACGAGCTTCCGTTTAAATTTGAAGCCGGAACGCCCAATGTGGAGGCTGTCCTTGGACTGGACACTGCCATAGCTTACCTGGAAGATATCGGGATCGAACGGCTGGCAGCATATGAAGAAGAATTACTGGAGTATGCCACCAGGAAATTAAAAGAGATTGAGGATATTAGGATTATCGGGAACGCTTCCCGCAAAACAAGCCTGATCTCTTTTTTGATCGGAGATATTCATCCTTATGATGCCGGGACCATCATCGACAAGATGGGCATAGCCGTGCGCACGGGCCATCACTGCGCCCAGCCGGTGCTGGATTTTTACAGGATCCCGGGAACGATCAGGGCTTCCATGGTATTTTATAATACCTTTGAAGAGATCGACCGGCTGGTAGAAGCCATTCAACAGGTGAAAAAAATGTTTGGATAAAACACCATTGCTTATGACAATACAGGAAAAAGCAGCAGAAATTGAACAGGAATTTAGCCAGTTTGACGACTGGATGGACAAATACAACTACCTCATCGAAATGGGCAACGATCTGCCCCTGATTGATGAAGAAAATAAAACCAAACAAAACCTGATATCGGGTTGCCAGTCGCGGGTATGGCTGAAGGCCAGGTACGAAGATGGTAAAATACATTTCGCTGCCGACAGCGATGCCGTGATCACCAAAGGAATCGCAGCTTTGCTTGTGCGTGTTTTTACCGGACAAACGCCCGATGAGATCATCAATGCGGATACGGAATTCATCGACAAGATTGGATTGAAGGAACACCTCTCCCCCACCCGTTCCAATGGTTTGATGTCGATGATCAAACAGATGAAATTGTATGCACTGGCGTTTAAGACAAAGAAGGAACAGAATACTAATTGATTTTTAAAAACAACCTTAGTCATGCCGAGCGGAGTCGAGGCATCTCGACTCCGCTCGATGTGACATAATACACGATATCCGGTAAAGCGGTATTTGTTGCTTAAAAATTGAAATTTATTATGAGTACAACAGATAAAAAAGAACTCGAAAAACAAATCATCCACGTATTAAAAAACATATACGATCCGGAGATACCGGTGAACATTTACGAGATCGGTTTGATCTACGAGATTAAAATAGATGACGAAAATAAGGTGAACATACTGATGACCCTCACTTCGCCCAATTGCCCGGTGGCGGAAAGCCTGCCACAGGAAGTACAGGACAAGGTAGGCGAATTGAATGCGGTAAAAAAATCGCGGGTTGAACTTACGTTCGATCCACCATGGACAATGGATATGTTGAGTGAGGAGGCAAAGCTGGAGCTGGGGTTTATGTAGAAATTAACACCTTGTACAGTTTGAGTGTAAATAATTGTAAATCAAGCCACACTGAGTCGAAGTGTGATGGTCCAGTCTTCGACTACTCAGACTGACAGCCAATATCATACGCAATCAAACCGAGCAATGCGTTAGAAATTATCTTACCATCGGGTTTCTTTTCTTCACGATTCCGCTCGTTATCCCGATCAGGAAAAACAAAGCACTGAAGAATATCGCGATGCGGGCCAGGTAATCCCCGAATTGCACATAAAAGGTTTCTCCAAAGTTGGCGTTGATCTTTTGCTTGATCACGGCAGGTTCCCAGTATTCCGTTTCCTGGAAAATATCACCACGCTGGTTGATGAAAGCGGAAATACCGGTATTGGCCGAGCGTGCAATGCTCCTGCGTGTTTCAATAGATCTCAGCCGGGCATAGATAAAATGTTGCCGGTGACCCGGGCTGTTACCCCACCAGCCGTCGTTGGTGACAATGAAAATAAGGTTGGCCCCATTGCGAACGAATTTGGCAGTAAACTCACCATAAACCGATTCATAGCAGATGATGGCCGCCACTTTGAGTGAATCATATTGCGTATGAAAAACCTTCCTTTCTTCGTCTATACCCAGACTGCCAATGGTCCCACCCATATCGATGGCAAGGCCTTCGAGAAATTTCAGGTATTTGGGAAAAGGCATCCTTTCCACACCAGGCGTGAGCTTGGATTTATGGTACCATTGTTTGATGCCGGCCGTATCAATCATGAAAACGGTATTGTAGGCATCATAATAAGCATCATGGTCTTTGAATTTTCTTGCAGTAGGACTCAATTCTTCACCTGTAATGAATTGTTTGAATGTGGAAGCACCGATAAAAACTGTCAGATGGGGCTGGCCGGAAACAAATCGTTTGAGTTTTCTGAGGCTGCTTGAATAATTCAGTTTCCGCTCCCAGATATCTTCCTGTATAGCCGATTCGGGCGCCACGACAAACTTTGTGCTGCTGTCAATTTTTTTGAGAGCCAGCCGGAGGTTCCTGTCGATTACCTCCAGCGGGGGTACCGTATACTGTTCGGTATAAGGGTCCAGGTTGGGCTGAACAACCACTACTTCCACCGGGTGCTCCTCTTCTTCATAGTAAGCATACATGATGTACGACCAGATGATCGGAACAGCAATCAGGCTGAATGCTGCAACAGCATTAGCCAGCGTCTTTTTCCGCGACCGGTTCGCAATACTGCTGTAAAACAAAGCCCGGTAAATCAATATATTGACCAGGATCACCCAAAAGGTACCCCCGAGAACCCCGGTATATTCATACCATTGTATCCATTTGTGATATGAGGCGAAACCATTCCCCAGGTTCAGCCAGGGCCAGGTGAGGTCCCAGTTCATGTGAAAGTACTCCCAGGAGATCCAATAAAAAATCAACACAAAATAACCATGGTTTGTATAAAGATTCCTTTTTGTGAGATGGTACACTGTAAAGACAACACTCATGAACAGTGAGTTGAAGACCACAGCCGCAATTCCTCCTCCCAAGGTGGAGTTCATGACCCAGTAGGTGGTCAACAGGTTCCAGATGAAAAAAGCAGGATAGGTATAAGTAAGGACGCTGAACTTATGAAATTCTTCCCGGTTTTTATCGATATAATCCTCTATCAACAATAGGGGTACAAAGGCTACGAAGAGGAATCCGGCCCAGCCATCCATGGGCCATGACAAGGTAAACAAGAATCCTGAAAGTGCCGAAAGTAAGAGAAGATGATACTTTTTCATCCGTGTTGTGTTTGTGTCCGGCAAATATAGGGAATAAGATCAAAAAGGCAGATGAAGGTTATTTTAAAGATTGTTTAACTTTCGGTTTAATACCTAAATCTTGTTACATTTGAAAACAAAATAAATTCAAGTACACTCATGATGAACAAAGCCTACTCTTTCCTTATCATTGTATTGCTTCACTCCCTTTCTGCTTATGCCCAGGAGATCATAGAGTTTCAGGAGAACCTGAACAGATTTGATGAATTCGGATATCACATTGAAGATGTAATCGTAGCCCAGGAAGAAAAGGACTGCATAGGATTCGTTTACAAAGGGTTTAGCGATAAGCAGGTAGCGGCATATTTTGAAGAAGATATCCGAACTTCAGTTTTTGATTTTCTTAAACAGAATTTTCCGCAAAAAGAAAACACAAAACCCCTTATCATTAAAATCAACAATCTGTTCATTTCTGAATTACGCATTCCTGCCAAAGGCAGTTTTGCAGCCGCCGACCTGAACATCAGTTTTATCGGAAGGAGAGATTCTCTTTACCTTGACCTTTTTCAAGCCGTTGCTTCCATCAAAGAAAGCAGTCTCAACATAACAGGACTGCATGATGAAAATCTTCTCTTAGCTTTTAATACATGCTTTGAAGACTTCAACAAACGGGATGATTTAAATCACCTGACCTATGATGCAATATCATGGGAGGATCTGCACTTTCCTGTAAAGGATTATTCAACGCATGAAATACTCAACCAGCCTGATTTGATAAAAGGAGTATACCTGAACTTTAATGATTTCAGGGATAATATAATCAATACAAACTATCCTTTTGAACTGAAATATAAAGTAAAAGAGGATACGATACTTACGGCAAAAGTAAAATTTGAAGATGAAGAACCTGAAAAATACTGGGGCATTTCGGATGGAACAAACCTCTTCATTCATATTGACGACAAATTGTATTTACTGAACCAGGAAAACGACAGTCTGAAAACATCTTTAAAATTAGAAAATCAGTCGCTTAATTATACAGCCGTTTACACAGGGGTAATGTTTGGCGCAATAGGCGGTATGCTGGGAGCAATTGTACACGAAGTTGCCGAAAAAAATTACTATGTAGAACATTGGCTCGACTTTAACTCGGGTACACTTTTCCCGTTGGAGATGAAAGACCCCTTTAAACTGCAAACCATAAAAACTTTCTATTATTCCGATTATTCAAAAATTGATGAAGATGTGTGTATCTATCTGAATAACAATAAATTTAACTGCCTGCGGGAATCCCAATACTACAATATGCCTGTATCTCCTTTCCGGGGGAAAGCTGTACTGACAATAGCCTCACGGGAACATTCAGTTGAGGTTGAAGATTTCGACCCCAATGTGCTTGACCATCAATACTATATTCTAAAGGTTAAACGGAAGGGAGACATTTTTCTAAAAGAGTGCAAACGCAATATGATAAATGTCATCATTGAAACACTTGAAGATAAAGAATGTATCAATTAATATTTCTGGTAAAGAAAATTATTATACGGATACCTTTGTATATGTATCCGCTTAACCTCCTCATATAAAATATCCTTCAGCTCATCAAGGTTTTTCTTCTCCTTTGCTGAAACAAAGATCACAGGATAATCCAGTCGGTTCATCCAGGTTTTGCGCAGGTCTTCGAGTGTATAATTTTCAGCAGTAACTGGCGTCAGGTCATCATCCTCTTTTTCTACATAGGTATAGGCGTCGATCTTGTTGAAGACCATGATGGTAGGTTTGTCGATGATCCCGATATCAGCCAGGGTTTGCTGCACAACATTGATCTGTTCCTCGAAATCAGGATGAGAAATATCCACGATATGCAATAGCAGGTCGGCTTCCCTAACCTCATCCAGGGTGGACTTGAAAGATTCTACCAGGCTGTGCGGAAGCTTTCTGATAAAACCCACCGTGTCGGCTGCCAGAAAAGGAAGATTATCAATGACAACTTTCCTGACCGTGGTATCAAGTGTGGCAAACAATTTATCCTCCGCAAAAACTTCGGATTTGCTCAGCAGGTTCATCAAAGTGGATTTACCCACATTGGTATAGCCTACCAGCGCCACCCTGATCATGCTTCCGCGGTTTCCTCTTTGTGTGGCCTTTTGCTTGTCGATCTGCTCCAGTTTTTTCTTCAGCAGGGCAATGCGGTCGCGGATGATACGGCGGTCGGTCTCGATTTCCCGCTCACCGGGCCCCCTGAGGCCGATACCTCCCCGCTGTCTTTCCAGGTGCGTCCACATGCCGGCCAGGCGGGGTAGCAGGTATTCATACTGGGCCAGTTCGACCTGTGTTTTGGCATGGGCTGTCTTGGCCCGGCTGGCAAAAATATCCAGGATGAGGTTGGTCCTGTCGAGGATTCTGCATTTCAAAGTCTTCTCGATATTGCGAATCTGCGATGCCGATAGCTCTTCATCGAATACTGCAATATCAACATGATTTTCTTTCACAAAATCACGGATCTCCTGCAGCTTTCCTTCCCCCACAAAGCTTTTGGGATTCGGCTTATCCAGGTGTTGTATAAATCGCGCCACAGGTATACCGCCGGCAGTATCCACCAGGAAAGACAATTCATCAAGGTATTCATCGATCCTTTCCTTGTCCTCCTGGCTGGTCGTTATCCCGATCAGAATGGCTTTTTCTTTGAGAATCTTATCTGTCAATACTTCCATGCAATGTGCTCCGCTATTTAAAACCGCGTCTTTTCTTCAGGCGCTCGGTTTTCGTCATAAAATAGAAGGAGGCAACCAGTATCAAAAAGTATACCGCATGTTTTTCTGTGATCCCGTATTTATAATAGGTATCGACAATCGTATATAGAGAAGCTACGAAGACAAGTGAAAAACCGTAGTTGTAGAATTTCAGCCGGTTCAGAACAATGCATATTATTACGATCAGCAGAAAGATCAATACATAAACAATCCTGGCAGTCCAGAACCAGGCTTCTTCTTCAAAGCCGGGATTCTTCCAGTATTCAATCAGTATTGGGATAAAAAAGGCAATGACACCCAAACGGAGCAGCCAGTTGCTGAGGAAAGCTAAAAATTTCTGCATGATCTGTAAATTAAAATTTTCTGAAACCGATGATCTCCCTGACCTCATTCAATGTTCTGGATGCACTCTCGCGGGCTTTATCAGCTCCCATCTTTGCCACCCTGCCCAGGTATGCTTCATCGGCCTTGATCTCCTTGATCCTTTCGCGAATGGGTGCTACAAATTTCTCAATATCTTCGGCAAGCTGCTTTTTCATATCACCATACCGGATGCTGCACTGATTGTACTGCTCATCAAAGTATTCCAAGGCTTCCTTATCAGAAACAACCTCCATCAGTGTAAAAAGGTTTTGGATGGGTTCGGGTTTTTGCTGATTCATTTGCGTTGGACCTGCATCCGTAACCGCGCGCATGACCTTTTTCTTCAGAACTTTGGGTTCGTCGTATAGAAAGATGGCATTGCCTTCCGCTTCGCTTTTGCCCATCTTACCACTGCCGTCGAGACCAGGAATTTTGATCAGTTGCTCCCCGAAATTATAAGCCTGCGGGATGGGGAAATAATCCGCTTTGTACATGCGGTTGAACCTGCGGGCAAAGGTACGCATCATCTCCAGGTTCTGCTCCTGGTCCTTTCCAACCGGTACTTTCGCTGCTTTATGAATGATCACATCAGCCGCCATCAGCACAGGATAGGTCAGTAAGCCTGCATTTACATTATCGGGTTGTTTTCTGACTTTCTCTTTGAAAGAAGTGCATCTTTCCAGTTCACCCACATAGGCATTCATGTTGAGCAGCAGGTACAATTCCGTAACTTCAGGAACATCGCTCTGCAAATAGATCACAGCTTTTTCGGGATCCAGTCCGGAGGCCAGGTATTCTGCAAGCACCTGTTTTACATTGCCATGCAGGTCTTCGGGTGTAGGATGTGTTGTCAATGAATGATAATCTGCAATAAAGAAATAGCAATTGCTTTCATTTTGCATTTTGATAAAATTCTTCACCGCACCGAAATAATTACCCAAGTGCAGGTTCCCCGTTGGCCTGATGCCGCTTACAACTGTTTCCATGGGGCAAAAATACAAATATTCGTTTGATTTGTCCTATGCCGGAGAACTTGACTGCCTTCAGATAAGTTACAATTCTGGAGCCCCTTCAACTGGAAGGAGATCAGCTCGACTTTGTTTTTTCAGTTTACTCATGCTTGTGAAAAAACAATCTCATTGATTTAACAAGCGTTTTATCTTTTGAATGACTTATCAGGGATTATTCCAGGATCAGTGATTTGATCTTCATTTCCTTACCCTGTATAATCTCAAGATCATAGTTCTGGCATTTTTCACAAACATTGAATACAGAATCCACTCCGAATTCATGACCGCACTGCCTGCATCTTGCCCGGGCTTGAATATAATTAATCTGCACATCGGCCCCGTCCAGCACAGTTGCCTTTTTGGCAGATTCCATGGCGAACTCAAGGGCATCTAATTCCACACCGGAAAGGGAGCCAATGTCGAGAATGATCCTGGAAAATTTAGCAGTATTGGCCTTGTATGCTTCCTCCGTAGCAATTTCGATGATATTCATAGCTATCGACATTTCATGCATACGGCAGCAAATTACATTTTAATCTCTTCCTTGTTCTTGTTAAAGAACCTGTATTCCAGGAAATGGTATGAATTCATGGGTTTCAGCTTAATCCACTTCTTGTATTTCATATACCATTTATCCCGGATGGATGGGATTCCTTTTTTCAGGTATGCCTCCAGGTATGGGTGCAGGGCAAGTTCCAGTTTCTTTTCATTTTGATCATGCAGCAAATACCTGAGATTATTTTCGATCTCATCGGTAATGATAATGCTGGGTCTGATCTTTCCTGTTCCCCCGCAGGTGGGGCATTTTTCCAATACTTCCAGGTTCATCTCGGGGCGAACACGCTGCCGGGTGATCTGCACCAAACCAAATTTACTCGGTGGAAGGATGGTATGTTTGGCCCTGTCTTTCGCCATCTCTTCTTTCAGCTTCTGAAACAGGGCACGGCGGTTCTTACCTTCATTCATATCGATAAAATCGATCACAATGATGCCGCCCATATCGCGCAACCGCAACTGCCTGGCAATCTCGGCAGCCGCCTCCACATTAACGGCCAGTGCGTTTTGCTCCTGACTGATCTCCTTGTTCACCCTGTGACCGCTGTTCACATCGATTACGTGCAAGGCTTCAGTATGCTCTATGATCAGATAAACCCCGCTTTTGATGGTAACGGTTTTGCCAAAGGAACTCTTGATCTGTTTGTCGACACCAAACTTCTCAAAGATTGGTTTCTTGCCCTTGTAAAGCTTAACGATCTCAACCTTTTTCGGGGCAATGGTACCGATATAATGCTTTATTTCTTCGGCCAGCACCTGGTCATTCACATTTATGCTGTTAAAGGATTCTGTCAGGATGTCCCTGAGGAGGGCCGAAGTCCTGTCCAGTTCACTGACAACCTTCTGGGGTGCTTTGGCTGAGGCCAGTTTTTTGATAAGCGTATTCCATTTCTCGGTCAGATTTCGCAAATCGGTATCCAGTTCTGCCACCATTTTGTTCTCGGCAACTGTCCGGATGATCACACCAAAATTTTTAGGCTTGATGCTCAGGATCAGCCTTTTGAGTCGTTTTCGTTCTTCGCTGCTCTTGATTTTTTGCGAAATAGAGATCCGGTTCGAAAAGGGAACCAGTACCAGGAATCTCCCGGCAAAAGATAGTTCGGATGAAATCCTGGGACCTTTGGTGGAAATGGGTTCTTTGGCAATCTGCACCACTACCTGCTGGTTTGATTTCAACACCTGTGTGATCTTCCCGGTTTTTTCAATATCGGGTTCGAAATTGAAATGATCCATGGAAGGCTTTGGCCCTTTGTTCGAACGGGTCATGTTGGAAAATTTGATCAGGGACCTGACCTGTGGCCCCAGATCCAGGTAGTGCAAAAATGCATCCCGCTCATAACCCACATCCACAAAAGCAGCATTCAGCCCGGGCATGATCTTTTTTACCCTTCCCAGGTAAATATCTCCTACAGCATAATTGTTGTTGTTCTTTTCCTTTTGAAGTTCAACAAGCGAATTGTCCTCAAGCAAAGCTATATTGACTTCAGACGGTTGCGAATCAATTACTAATTCTTTGTCCACATTGAAAATCTTTTAAAATGATATCACCGGCAATATGACCAATGATTCTAAGGCAGAGGAGTAGCGATTCCGGGGAATAATATTTTTTAGTACCGGAGGTTTCCGGTACTAAAAAATGAATTATCTCTTTTTGTGTCTGTTTTTCCTCAAGCGTTTTTTACGCTTGTGCGTAGCCATCTTATGTCTTTTTCTTTTTTTCCCGCTTGGCATAAATTTCTTCTCTTTAGGTAGTTCGTTATAATTTTACGTTGTCCTTCACGGCGTTAACAAATGTTTTCGCTGGTTTAAATGCAGGAATGTTGTGCGCAGGAATAATGATGGTTGTGTTTTTCGAAATGTTTCTTCCCGTTTTTTCGGCCCTTTCTTTGATAATAAAGCTACCAAAACCTCTAAGGTAAACATTTTCGCCGTTCACCATTGAATTCTTTACAGTATCCATAAAAGATTCAACCACAGCTTGAACTGCTACTTTTTCAATTCCGGTTTTGTTTGCAATCTCTGCTACAATTTCAGCTTTAGTCATAATGCAATATTTTTTTAATTAATTGATAATAAATTTTCTAATTAGGCCTGCAAAGATATAATTTTTTCCTTTCAATGAGAAGATTTACAATTTTTTTTAATTCTAAATAACTCTGTATAAATTTGTTCGATCAAATATGAAGGATTTTGGAAGGGAAATATTAGCATGGTACGAAATCCATGGCAGGGACCTGCCCTGGCGAAAAACCACTGATCCATACAAAATATGGCTTTCGGAAATTATTCTACAGCAAACAAGGATCAAGCAGGGGCTTTCATATTACCACAACTTCACAGAAAAATATCCTGATGTATCCTCCCTGGCCCGGGCGCCAGAAGAAGAAGTTCTGAAATGCTGGCAGGGACTCGGTTATTATACGCGGGCCCGCAACCTTCACCACACTGCCAGGATCATTGCAAATGATCAGCAGTATACTTTTCCTGATAATTACAAAGACCTGCTGAATCTAAAAGGCATCGGTGAATACACAGCCGCCGCCATAGCATCCATTGCCTTCGATGAGCCCAGGGCGGTTGTCGACGGCAATGTGATCCGTGTTCTTTCGCGTATCTTCGGCATTAAGAAGTCCTTTGATAAACCCGAAGGAAAAAAGATTTTCATCAGCAAGGCAAACGATCTTATCAGCAAAAAGGAGCCTGGAAAATTCAACCAGGCCATCATGGATTTTGGTTCTATTTATTGCGTCCCCGCAAATCCTGATTGCAATCATTGCATCTTTAAGAATGATTGTTACGCCTTTCGGAATGACCAGGTCGATAAGCTTCCTGTCAGATCTCCAAAAATTAAAATCCGCAAAAGATATTTTCATTACCTGGTTTTCAACTGGAATGATCCCGAACAGAAGACCTTGCTCAAAAAGCGAAACGAAAGGGACATCTGGATGAATCTTTACGACTTTCCCCTCATCGAAACAGAGAATACCATGAAATGGAAAGATTTGATCACCCATCCGGAATTTAAAAAATTAACAAAAGGACTTATATTCAATTTGAGGCAAAGCTCCCCTTTATATAAACATCAGCTAACACACCAGCAAATTCATGCACGCTTCTTCATGTTGGATATTACAGCATTGCCAAACAGAAAAAACTATCACAAAACAAAAAAATCTGACATCTCCAAATACCCCGTTTCCAGGATGATAGAGAAGTTTTTACAAGATTATCCGTAAAAAAAACAGCCTGAGGGTGGGACATTTGGGTGCTGAAAGTAATTAAACATTGTTAATACAATTTCAGCAATCAATTCATACCTTTGTATAACTAAAAATTAAGCATTATGTCAGTAAACAAAGCAATCTTAGTTGGAAGACTTGGACAAGATCCCGAAAGCAGAACCATTGATTCGGGCGTAAAAATGACTAAATTCTCAATTGCTACAAACGAAACTTTTCAGAATAAAAATGGCGAAAAAGTTGAAAAAACCGAGTGGCACAACATAGTCCTGTGGGGCGGTTTGGCCGATGTAGCTGAAAAATACCTGAAAAAGGGAGACCAGGTTTATATTGAAGGGCGCATTGAAACCCGCACTTACGAGCAGGACAATGTAAAAAAATACTTCACTGAAATCAGGGGATTGAACATGACCATGTTGGGTGCCAAAAGAGATAACGAACAGTCCTCCGGATCGGAGGTAAATGAACCCGAAAAAGCACAACCCAAACCGGAGGACGATCTCCCGTTCTAAAGCATTCGCTTTGGTTGCAAAGCAATGTATTTCTGAAAGACCCTTAAAGTTTTGCTGCTAAGGATTTAGATCATGGCCTTTGTACAAATATTATTAATTTTGTAGGCGCAAACTTTAAAACTGAACAAACATTGGAAGATCCCGAACCAGGTTCTTTGCTAATCAATATTTTATTACAACTGGTATTCAGACCATTCAGCCTTGAACTGGCCATCAGCATAGCGATTGTATTGATATTGCTATTTCTGTCAGCCCTGATATCAGGATCTGAAGTGGCATATTTTTCATTCGACCCGGTGCACCTGAATGAATTCAGGACCAACCTGAGCAAGAAAAACACCCAGATCCTTCACTTGCTGGAACGGCCAAAACGCTTGCTGGCCACCATCTTGATCAGCAATAACTTTATCAATGTTTCCATAGTGATACTGTCGACCTATATCACTTCGGAACTTTTTTACCTGGATCAATTCACCTGGCTGGCCCTGCTGATACAGGTCATCGTAGTTACAGCCCTGATCCTGATGATCGGTGAGATCATGCCCAAGATCCTGGCCACACAGCATCCTGTGAGGTTTGCCAGTTTCATGGCGGCACCTTTACGCTTCCTGATACGCCTGTTCTACCCTTTCAGTTCACTGCTGGTGAGATCTACCGGATTTATTGACAGACGCATTGCCAGGAAAGGATCGAATATCTCCATGAGTGAACTCAGCGAAGCCATTGATATTACCACCAACCACAAGGAATTGAAAGAGGATGCCAGGATGCTGAAAGGAATTGTGAAATTCGGCGATATAGAAGTGAAAGAGATCATGAAATCCCGTACGGATGTGACCGCTGTGGATGTGGGCATGAATTTCAAAGACTTGCTCGGCCTGATCGTGGACTCGGGTTATTCCCGCATTCCCGCATACGAAGAATCATTTGATAAAATTGCCGGGATCCTTTATATCAAAGACCTGCTGCCCTACCTGGACCGGGAAAAAGATTTCAAATGGCAGGACCTGTTGCGGACAGCATTTTTTGTCCCCGAAAATAAAAAGATCAATGACCTGTTACAGGAAATCCAGGAGAAAAAAATACACATGGCCATCGTGGTGGATGAATACGGGGGAACTTCAGGAATCGTCACCCTGGAAGACATACTGGAAGAAATTGTTGGAGAGATCAGCGATGAATTTGATGATGAGACCGATGAAGTGGCATATTCCAGGATTGATGACAGGAATTATATCTTCGAGGGAAAAGTCTCCCTGAACGACTTTTGCAAAATACTGGATATCAACCCTGAAATCTTTGACGAAGTAAAGGGTGAATCTGATTCGCTTGCCGGGCTGATCCTGGAACTGGAAGGGAAGATCCCGGCCAGGAACGAACGTATTGTTTTCGGAAATTATACCTTCACCATCATATCGGCCGACAAGCGAAGAATCAAGCAAATTGGAATCAGAATAGATGATGCAAATCAAAAGAAATAGGAATCATTACATATTGCCGGTTTTTCTTCTTTTAATAATGTTGCTGGGGTTTTCCTGCAAAAGAGATTATACCCCAAAGCCCAGGGGGTATTTCCGTATCGACCTGCCGGAAAGAGATTACAGAACCTTTGATACCACTTTTCCTTATCGCTTTGAATATCCTGTATATACCGAAATTCTGCCCGACCGTCATTCACCCGAAGAAAAATACTGGATCAACATCGATTATCCTGCCTACAAAGGCCGGGTACACATCAGCTACAAGGAAGTAGATGATAATCTGAAAAAATATCTTGAAGATGCCCGGACCATGGTCATGAAACATATGCCCAAAGCTTCAGCCATAAAGGATCAGTTGATCTACAGGCCCGAAGCAGACGTGTATGGTTTGAAATATCGCATCGAAGGACTGGGTGCAGCATCGCCTTATCAATTTTTTGTTACCGATTCTTCCAGTCATTTTATGAGAGGAGCACTTTATTTCAATGTCAAGCCCAACAACGATTCTCTCGCCCCCGTGATAGATTTCATCCGGAAGGATATAGATCACCTGATTGAAAGCATACAATGGAAATAAAACAGGCAACCAAAATTTTTATTGATTGTCAATAACAATAAATACACACTTTTATATGAAAAAACTACCTGTACTGTTCTTTGCACTTTTCATCGCAGGCAACATGCTTGCACAGGATGATAAATTTTCCAGGGTCAGAATTTCTGCAAGCGACGCACAGGTGCAGGGTCTCCTTGCATCAGGCATACCAATTGATGACGGCATCATAAAAAAAGGAGCCTTCATCATTTCCGAACTTTCGGGAAACAACCTCAAACAATTAAAAGAGAAAGGGATCCATTACGAAGTCCTGATAGATGATGTTCAGTCCTATTATCTTGAAAGAAATAAAAATGCTTCATACAAAATTCAACGGGGTACCGACGATACTTATCCCGTACCTGATGGATGGGAACTTGGGAGCATGGGGGGAATGTACACCTTAAGCCAGATACAGGCCGAGCTGGACAGTATGCGTACCCAGTATCCCGATCTGATCTCCTCAGTGCAACAGATTGGCGATCATGTTTCTATCGAAGGCAGGCCCATGCAGTGGGTCAGGATTTCCGACAATCCCGATCAGAACGAAGAAGAACCCGAAGTTTTGTACACTGCATTGCATCACGCCAGGGAAGGTATTGGCGTGCAGCAAATGATTTATTATATGTATTACCTGCTCGAAAACTATGATACCGATGATGAAGTCAGGAATATTGTTGACAATACCGAACTTTATTTCATTCCTGTGCTCAATCCCGATGGTTATTTTTACAATGAAGATACTTACCCGGGAGGCGGCGGCATGTGGCGTAAAAACCGCCGCGATAATGAGGACGGGTATTTTGGTGTCGACCTCAACAGGAATTACGGATACATGTGGGGCTACGATAACAACGGGTCCTCGCCTGTTACATCGGATGAAACCTACCGTGGCGAAAGCCCCTTTTCTGAACCGGAAACACAGGCTATGAGGGAATTCTGTAATGAACATGAATTTGTCATCGCTTTGAATTACCATTCCTACAGCAATTTGCTCCTTTCGCCATGGGGATACACCCAGGAACCCTGCCCCGATCATGATGTTTTTATTGCTTATGGCGAAATCCTGACCACTGAGAACGGCTATACTTACGGGCCGGGCAGTACAACCATTTATCCCACTAACGGTGGATCGGACGACTGGATGTACGGAGAACAGGAAACAAAACCACTGATACTGTCTTATACTCCAGAAGTGGGAAGTTCTGACGACGGCTTCTGGCCTGCTATCGACAGGATCGTTCCGCTTTGCCAGGAAAATATGTATCAAAATATCATGGCTGCAAGGCTGGCCGGGAAATATGCGAATGCAGAAGACCAGGCACCTTTTGCATTGTCAGATACAGAAGGATACTTGCAATTCAGTTTGAAAAGACTCGGTCAGACCAATGCAAGCTTTACCGTTTCTATCGAGCCGCTCAACGATGCGATCGCAGAAACAGGGGAAGCAAAAACTTTCGAGGAGATGGAAGTACTTGAGGTGCGTGAGGATTCAATTTCCTACACATTGAACAGCAACCTTCAGCCCGGGGATGAAATCAAATATCTGCTGAAAGTTAGCAATGGTGAGATCACGAATACCGACACAATCAGCAAATACTACGGTACACCACAAATTGTATTTGAAGATGATGGGAACAACTTTGACAACTGGTCGGGCGATTGGGCGTTAACCACCAACAATTATCATTCACCCACCGGATCAATCACAGATTCTCCCTTCGGCGATTATTCCAGTTATGATGACAAGGTGATCGTTTTGGATGAACCGGTTGATCTATCCGGGGCTGTGGTCGCCAATTTGAGTTTTTATGCCATCTGGGAAATCGAGAAGGGCTGGGATTATGTTCAGGTGGAAATCTCCACGAACGACGGCATGAGCTGGGAGCCGCTTGCCGGAAGATATACCATAACGGGCAATGAAAACCAGGCTTTCAATGAACCTGTGTACGATGGCTTTCAGACCGAATGGGTCAGGGAAGAAATTGACCTTTCAGCATATGCTGAAGAAGATATCAGGATCAGGTTCAGACTGGTAAGCGACAGTTGGGTGAATGAAGACGGTTATTATTTCGATGACCTGGAGATCTCCATTATTTCTCAAACCACAGGCGTTGATGATGTTGCAGTCAGTGGTCTTTCCATCACAGGTCCCCGGCCCAATCCGGCAAAGGATAGGATTACTTTTGGATTTGAGGCCAAAGACGCTCAATCCCGGCAAAAGGAACTGACCCTTTACAACAGCCAGGGTATGCTTGTTTCCAGGCACACCATTGATGCAAACAGCACTGAACTTCAAATCAATGTATCGGAATGGAAATCAGGCATTTATTTTTATCGCCTGTCGTATGCTGAAAATGCAAGGGGTAAATTCATCGTATTTTAGATCGTATAAAACAGCAAGCAAAAAATCGGGGCCGGGGGAAAATTCCCCCGGCCCCGATTTTTTTGAAGATATTTCATTACTTTTGGCATCAAAATAATCGAACCGGAATGTAAAAATCGACAGATAACTCAAAAAAAGGGAGGGCTTATGATCGAAACTGTAAAAATAGGGACCTTGAAATGGCACCATATTCTCAGCCCCAAAGACGATGATCTGGATTTCCTCAGGGAAAACTTTCATTTTCACCCTCTCGACCTTGAAGACTGTCGCAGCCTGAACCAACGCCCCAAGATCGACATTTACGACGATTATTATTTCCTCATCCTGCACTTCCCCAATTTCGACAGGAGCAATACCTTTTTAACCACCAAGGAAGTGAAAATTTTCTGGGGCGAAGACTTCATCATCACCATCGGACAATCGCACTGGATCGTGGCCAAGATGTTCGAAGAAGCCAAAGCCCAGGCCGAAAGGAAAGAAGAGTTCGAGATCGGTACTTCGGATGCCCTGCTGTATAAGATCCTGGAAAAACTCATGCAGGAATCCCTTTCCATGATCCGCCGGATCGGCAGTGAGCTGGAGTACATCAACCGCGAACTTTTCAGCAAACGCGCCCAGAAAACCATTGAAGAAATTTCCGTTACCCGGAAAAACATCATCCTGCTGAACACCATCTTCAAACCTCAGCTCCGCCTTTTCCATAAATTCGAAACCGGCGCCATCGAAGGCTTTGCCGAAAACATGGAAGATTACTGGGGCAACATCCTCGACTACTACCAGAAGATGTGGGACATGACAGAGGATTACGAAGAGCTCATCGAAGGCCTCTCCAAAACTTTCGATTCTTTGCAGGCGAATAAGATCAACGAGATCATGAAAGTGCTTACACTGATCTCCTCGATTTTGCTACCCTTAACCTTCATCACCGGATTATACGGCATGAACATCGGCCTCCCCTTCCAGAACGAACCCAGGGCTTTTTGGATCGTTGTAATCGCCATGGTAAGCATTGTTGTAACCATGGTTTGGTTTTTCAGGAGGAAGAATTGGATGTGAGGTATTTGAATTTTTATGAGTATGAACTTTGGGAGAAGGTTTTTTATTACAAGGCTTAAAAAACCCGTTAATGTATTGGTTAGGACCTCAAATAGACAATGGGATGGATATAATTGTGCCGATTATATTGTTGCTTTAAAATTGTATAATGCAGTCCCTGAACAAACATACATCAATGAAGTATTAACTGGCTTACAAAGAAATCATGGACAGGGTTTTTGAAGACGAGATGACAAAACTGATTTTTGAAAACCATCAGGACATTAGCATGTAATTTGAACCATCAGATTACTTCGATCAATTCGCTAAACACCCAGTAGTCGGGAGAGCTCATTTAAATTAACTTCCCGTCCGATTAGTAGGGCTTTTCACGTTTATACCTAATTTATAAAGTTAACTTTACAAATCTTCAAAATTTATAAATACAGTAAAATGACGACCGGCTTAAGACGATTATTTATCCAAGCACCTCACCCGTCTCCCTATAATTCACTACCCGATATTCCTCTTTTTCAAATTCCATCTCTCCTGCATAAACCAAAAAGCCTTTTGTTGCCTTATGGCTTGTTTTTTGAAAATACATGATTCCTTGATAAGCTTGTAGTTAAAGTTCATGGTGGCTTTTGTTGCTAACAGGACCAGCGAATTGTGTTATCCAAGAAATAGATCAAACTCATTTTATACATTTTTAAAGTTGAACTTTAAATTTGTATAGGATTTAAATTTTTACTCAATCCGAAATCTCAAGTTACCATCATATCACTTCCCCTTCATCCTCCTCCTGTCCACCTTCCCGCTTTCGGTTTCTTTAAACTGACTGATGAATTCTATCCATTTGGGTTGTTCATATTTTCCAAGTTCACTCGAGATGGCATTTTGAAGCACTGCAATGTCATTTTCATCCCATTCCTTATCCTCGATCACCAGAATCACCTTCTCCCCCAGCTTTTCATCAGGAACAGAAGAGATGATAAACCTTTTAGATATATACTTTTCAAGTTTCTTTTCGATGAGTTCGGGAATGATCTTGATCCCACCGGAATTAATGATGTTGTCGTAACGCCCCAGGACTTTGAATGTCCGCTCGTTTTTTAAAGCAATAATATCATTTGTTTTAACTACCTCATCCGCAATATCCGGGGCATGAATGATCAGCCGGTCCTTTTCATCGTTTTCGATCTCAATCCCCGGCAGTAAATGATAATAACCGTCCGCCTGTGGTCCGTTCAGCCTTTCCATGGCAATGTGGGAAACGGTTTCTGTCATGCCATAGGTGGAGTAAGCCTCATTTTCAAGAACGGCTATTTTTTCCCTCAGGCGCAGCGGCACGGGACCTCCGCCAATGATGAGCTTCCTGACCCTGTTCAGTTTTTCATATCCATTTGCCTGTTGCAGGATGTCATGCACCTGCAAAGGCACCATGGCAGCAAAATCAAATGTTCCTTCCAATTCTTCCAGCGGATCATTTTTGGGTTCGCTTATCTGCAGGTTTAGCCCCAGCACCATGCTGCGCACCAGCATCATCTTTCCGGCGATGTACTCAGCAGGCAAACAGAGCAAAGCCGCATCACCTTCTTCCAGGCCAAGGTACTTTCCTGTCATCATTGCAGAATTGACCATGTGTTGTTTATGTATGCTGATGGATTTTGGTTCTCCTGTGCTGCCACTGGTCCACGTAGTAATAAAAGGTATTTCATCCAACCATTCGAGCAGGAAAGTGAAAATGGATTCTTTCCAGGAATCCAGGTAGGGCGTATCCAGCTGCATACGGCAATACTCGGTTAAGTCTTCTCCCGCTAAGATTTTACCTTTCAAATGAATACTATCTATTTCATAGTATCTCATACGGCAATTTTTTTACACAGAATTGTACATAAAAGATTATTCCTGGTCTCGTCACATCGAGCGCAGTCGAGATGTACATGATATCAAATACCTCAAGGCTTCGACTCCGCTCAGCCTGACGACTGGGTAAGTTAATAACTTTGCTATTTATCTGATATTCATCAAATCCCATTTCTTCTGCATATTATAAAATAATTCCGCATTCCTGATCTCCAGCGGGGAAGGTATGTTGTTGCTGAACAACTGCCCTGTTCCCAGTCCCTGTGGCATGTCAACACCCAGGCTGTAAGTCCACTGCGCGATGGCATTCAGACCGATGTTGGATTCCAGGGCTGATGTGTTCCACCAGCCAATTTCCAGCTTCTCCGCCAGATCGATCCATTCTTTACAACCCCGGATGCCCCCGTGCAAGGAGGGTTTCAGGATAATATACTGCGGCTTTGTATTCTCCAACAATTCCTTCTTCTCTTCCACCCTGTTGATCCCGATCAACTCTTCATCCAAAGCAATGGGTACAGGCGTATTCCGGCAAAGCTTTTCCATCGCATCCAATTGTCCCTGCCGGATTGGCTGCTCGATAGAATGCACTTGCAGTGCTGCCAGGCGTTCAAGCTTTCCGGAAGCTTCTTCCGGTGAAAAGGCCCCATTGGCATCCACGCGGACCTCCAGCTCATCAGCAGCAAACTCTTTCCTGATCATCTTGATCAGATCCACTTCGGTGTCAAAATCAATGGCACCGATCTTCAGCTTGATACACCTGAATCCCTGATCAATCTTTTTCCTGATCTGCTGCTTCATAAAGTCCACTTTCCCCATCCAGATCAGGCCATTGATGGGAATCCCAACATTTCCTCCCGTAAATTCTGATGGAAACAGGATCTTACTTTTTTCTGCCCGAACATCCAGCAAGGCAGTTTCCAGCCCAAAAAGGATGGAGGGAAAATCTTTCAATCCTTCTTCTATCCAATACTGAAAATCCTGAATGTTCTCACAAACTTCCCTGATTTTTTCTTCTAAACCGGGACGGTCATCACAGCTCAGGTTTTTCAGGGGTGCGATCTCTCCGATCCCCGTATGCCGTCCATCCCGGTCTTTTAGCATCAGGAACCAAACATCCCTGTCATGCATCACGCCCCTGGAAGTGCCTGCCGGACGGATGAACTTCAGATTGTATTTTTTAAATGAAGCCTGCATCAGATTAAAATAATACCCAGTCCGAAGAGCAGGATATATACAAAGGTAGCAATTGCCAGTTTCTTCAGGAAAGGATCCAATTTTCGCGGTTCACGGTTTTTCATGATCCGGATCAGGTCAAAGAGGAACAGGGGAAAAACCAGCACATACAGAAACTGTATCGCTGACTCATAATTCAGGAGCGTATAGACGACTCCACACAGAAGTCCGCCCATGACCATGATCAGGTGATAAATTTTTGCTTTCTTCCGTCCCATGATCACGGCGATGGTATTTTTCCCTGACAGCTTATCATTTTCAATATCCCGCATATTGTTCAGATTCAGCACACCTGCACTGAGCAGACCTACAGAAGCCGCCATCAGGAATGTATCCGGTGGCAGTTGATGGGCATTCAGGTAATAGGTTCCCAGCACGCCGGTCAGACCGAAAAACAAAAAGACAAACAGATCGCCGAAGCCTTTATAGCCATATGCTTTTTCACCCAGGGTATATTTCAGGGCTGCCGCAATGCTGATCATACCCAGGATAAGAAATACGATCACGAGCCATGAATCAAGGCCGAGACTGCTCAGGATGAGGATGATGCCGCTGGCCAGGGTAAGTCCGGAGACTATGATCAGGGCGGATTTCATTTCCCTGACTGTGATCTCCCCGCCCTGCACTGTTCTTTTTGGTCCCAGACGTTTCAGATTATCGGTTCCTTTCAGGGAATCTCCAAGGTCGTTTGCCAGGTTCGACAGTATCTGCAATAATAAGGTCGTAAGGATGGCAAGTGCAATCACCCAGGCATTGTAGCGCTTGTCGCCGACCGCCATGAAGGTACCGCCCAGCGTACTTGACATCGCCAGGGGCAGCGTCCTCAGACGCATGGCTTTTATCCAGGATACCGGACCTGCCATTACGGGAATTTGGGGTATTTATGAAAATCGGGATCGCGTTTTTCAAGGAATGCATTTTTGCCTTCCTGGGCTTCTTCCGTCAGGTAATAGAGCAAAGTAGCATTTCCGGCCAGTTCCTGCAGTCCGGCCTGACCGTCCAGGTCGGCGTTCATACCCAGCTTGATCATGCGCAGGGCCATCGGGCTGCGTTTCATCATGGTCTTTGCCCAGTCGACTACCTCGTCTTCGAGCCTGTCTAAAGGAACCACTTTATTCACCAGACCCATTTCCTCGGCTTCCTTAGCCGAATACTGCCGGCACAAGAACCAGATCTCGCGGGCTTTCTTTTGCCCGACAATACTTGCCAGGTAGGATGAACCGAAGCCTGCGTCAAAGCTTCCGACTTTGGGGCCGGTCTGACCGAAGATCGCATTTTCGGAAGCGATGCTCAGATCGCAAACCACATGCAGCACATGCCCTCCGCCGATGGCATAGCCATTCACCATGGCGATCACCGGTTTGGGTAACGAGCGTATTTGCTTTTGCACATCCAAAACATTCAAGCGCGGCACGCCATCCTTGCCGACATAACCGCCCATGCCTTTCACGTTCTGGTCGCCACCCGAACAAAAAGCTTTGTTGCCGGCACCGGTGAACACAACCACGTTGATATTCTGATCTTCGCGGCAAATGCGCATGGCATCGCTCATCTCGGTCGTGGTTGTGGGAGTGAAAGCATTTCGATACCTCGGCCTGTTGATGGTGATCCGGGCAATTCCTTCCCAGAAATCAAAGAGGATTTCCTCGTATTCCTTTATGGTTTTCCAGTTTCTTTCGCTCATAATTTTTTATTTGTATAACAAATTCAAAACTTCATTGTTTTCCCCGAGAGGAAAGCAAAATACTTTTTCAATTCGGCAGGTGATTTTTTCCGGTCGGTGAAGATCTCAAGAACAGCGGCACCACTAAAATCCCTGCTGAAAAAGCTTCCCAGGGCTTGCTCAAGTTCATCATCGCTTTTGACTGAATCATAATGCAGCCCAAAGGCTTTTACAATTCCTTCGACGCTTTTCTCATGTTTGGTTTCATAAAACTTTTCCAGATGATCTGTGCAGGCCGGTCCGGCAATGATGCGAAAAATATTTCCACCACCATTGTTGATGACGATGATCCTGAGGTTTTCGGGGACATAATTGTTCCAGAGCGCATTTGAATCGTACATGAAAGCTAGTTCCCCCAGGACGACGGTCGACAATCGCTCTGATGCAAATGCATAGCCCACGGCAGTTGAAAGACTTCCGTCGATACCGCTGGTGCCCCTGTTTGAGAGATGCAGTGTTTCCGGGTGATGCCTGAACAATTGCCCGTATCGCACCGGGGAGCTGTTTCCGAGATGCAGGTCTGCATCGGTGGGCATTGTATTAAAGATCGCTTCAAAAGCCTTTAGATCAGAGAAATTGCATGAATCAAGAAATGCAAGATGTTTCCGATGGGCTTCATCTCTTTTTTCTGTCCATGCCCGGTGGTAATCACTTTTACCATTTTTCACTTCCGGCAGTATCTGTTCAAAAAAATTCGCGGGCTTTATAAAAATGCTTCTGCTCAGACACTGGTAAGTATCCGGATGATAAAGATCGGGGCTGATATGCAAGTGTTCAGCGGGTGGATTATTCCTCAGGAAAGCCTTAATCTTTTTGGAAACGATGGCATCACCGAAAGTAATGAGTATATCAGGAGCGAAGGAGGCATGATTTTCTTCGGGTATGGCAGCCAGGGTGCGGTCAATACAGCATACGCCATGGCTGTTCTCCAGGTTTGTATTGGTTTCACTTAAAACAATGACCTGCTTCAACCTGGAAATTTTGCCAAGGGATTGATCCAGATGATGATCTTTCATGGACTGCCCGCCCAGGATCATCACTTTTTCAGATTGATTGATCATTGAACTAATTTGTTCCTGTTGGCTTCCTGTCAATTGATCATCAGGGATGATTTGATCAATGATCTTTGCATCGGGCAGCTTGGCATCCACAAGATCATACAGGGGTTCCCGGAAAGGTAAATTAATATGAACAGGTCCCTTTACAGGATACAGAGAGGCATTCAAAGCTTCATTGATGAGTCGGTTGTTATACCAGATGTCTTCTTCATTGTGAAGAGATTGTGATAACTCAATGCTTTTGCGTATATGTTTCCCGTAAAGGTCTTTCTGCCGGATGGTTTGACCATCTGCCTGGTCGATCATTTCCACAGGGCGGTCGGCCGTCAGGATCAGCAAGGGGATTTTCTGGTAAAAAGCTTCTGTTACTGCCGGTGCATAATTCAAAGCTGCAGTTCCCGAGGTGCAGGAAAGCGCCACGATACGGTCTGTTTTCAGTGCCAGTCCGAGGGCAAAGAAAGCGGCACTTCTTTCATCTACAATAGAATAGGTGTTGATCCAGTCTTGCGAAGCAAAAGTATTGATGACAGGAGCATTGCGTGATCCTGGAGAAATGACCAGGTCTTTTATGCCTTTGGCTTTCATGATTGCCGCCAGGTATTGTATTCCCTTCTTATCCGATATCATGCTTTAGTATTTTTCCCTGATGACCGACAAGAGCGTTTCGGCCTTCAATTTGGTTTCATTCCATTCTGCTTCCGGTTCAGAGTCCTTTGTGATGCCTCCCCCAACAAACAAAATTGCCGCATGCTTCTGCAGTTTCATGCAGCGTAAATTTACAAAGAAATGGGTTTCATCCTGGATATTCAGTGGGCCCAGAAATCCACAATAATACGTCCTATCGTATTTTTCGTACTCCCTGATTAACTGCAAAGCTTTTGCTTTAGGTTTCCCACAGATAGCAGGCGTTGGATGCAGCACCCTGATAAACTCAGCCATTCTCCCACTCAAGGATTCAACAGGAAACTCGAAATCGCTCCTGAGATGCTCCACATTCCCGGCTGCAAAGGTGTATGGATCAGATCTTTTGTAATTGGAAACCTGTAAATCGATGAGGGTGTCTTCGATGTATTTGCTGACAAATGCCTGTTCATCCACATCTTTGCGCGGCCAGTTTTTATTCATCTTCGGTTCGCCGGATTTTTCCCGCGTTCCGGCCAGGGCCATCGTTCTAAACTTCTTTGCCTTCTTTTCCAGCAACAATTCAGGACTTGCACCCAACCAGAACCCCGTCTCCGGAGTAAAGAACAGATAACAAAATGCATGGGGATATCGTTTGTGCATCTCCATCAGAAGGATTGCCGGATGTGATGTTTCAAAATCCATTTCCCGGACCAGGGTGCGTGAATAAACAACTTTTTCAGCTTCCCCCTGCCCGATCTTATTAATGATTGATGAAACCGCCCGTAGAAATTCTTCTTTTGAAGCCGGATTATAGCCATCATCTTTTTTGTCGGAGAGTTTAATATCCTCTTTCCTGTATCCTCCGGAATAATTTGCCATCTCCTGATATCCCCCGAATACCATATCAGGACGAATTAGCAAGGTTTTGTTTTTTATTCCGGGAACAAAGGGTGCAAAGATAAAACCACTTTGCTTTTCAATTTCCATGGTATTGATGCCTGTCACATTGGTCTTGTTCTGCAGGATGGATTTTATTTCATCATTTCCGGGTGCGAACCATGAGACAAATCCATAGCTTTCTGAAAAAGCTCTGGAAACAAACCGTTTCAGTGTTTCGACCGGATTCATTTTGGAATGATAAAATTGGTCAGCCGGATGGTGGAGATCAGCTTTCCCTCCTCATTTTTGATGTCAATGTTCCAGACATGGGTTCTTTCGCCGCGATGGATGATCTCGGCCCGGGCGCGCACCCAGCCGCTTTTGGCAGTACCCACATGATTGGCGCTGATGCTGCTGCCCCTGACATCAAAGCTGGTATAATCCACCAGCAACACAGAGCCCAGTCCGCCGATGGTTTCGGCCAGGGCGATGTTGGCGCCGCCATGGATGATCTTACTCGGTTGCAATGTCCGATGATCCACCGGCATTTTTGCGCTCACAAATCCCGCTCCCACTTCGGTATACTCGATACCGAGGGTTTCCATCAGGGTGCCCCGGTTCATTTGGTTGATCTCTTCCAGGCTGGATTTCAAACTGATCATCTTTCTCTGAACTGAATTTCAATTATTTGAAATGCAAAAGTAAGAAAAATGGGCTTAACAGGGTCTAAGACCCTTCAATTAAAAAAGGAGGGTCTTAGACCCTTTCCGGCTATCGTCCGTTTTCAAAAAAAAGGGAAGTCAGGTGCAGGCTGATACCTACACGGAAGGTAAATCCAGTTCCGCCGGCATCAAAGGTTACATCACCTGCCTTGAAATCGCCGAAGTTAACAAGGCCAAGGCTTACATATCCGCTGAAGGGTATTTTTTTACAGGGGAATTTATAACCTGCCAGTCCGCCCAGGGCAAAGCCTCCCGCCCTCGGATTGCTGTCGACAAAAAGGGATTCATCATAAATGCTGGTAAAACGGACATAGGCCATTTCTCCCCCATACCACAAACCTCCTTTGTCAAAAGAATCATGATAATGCCGGAACTGTCCTCCGATCTGATACATATTATCATGGCCTCCGTCAAAGGACAAGCGTGCATAACTCAGCAGGAGGTGAGCAGAGTTATTGGTACTGCCGATCTGCATGCCTGGATCGAGCTGCAGACCGTATCCTATTTCCATGGGACTGGCCTTTTTTCCGGTTAAGCTTACACAGCCGCTCAACAGGAATGCAGCTATAATTATTATAATGAAAACATTTCTCATAATTACCTACTTTTGGTTATTCAGTGAACTGATTATGTGACCATCCCACCTGGCTTGGGATTATAAAGATAAATACAGAATGGTCCTTTTTCATGATTTCCTTTGAAAAAATTGTTCCGGCACGCTAAGCCCACAGGCAGACTGATCCCGCTGGAGAATTCCGTGAAAGAGCAGACAGACCTGGATGATCTTTTTACTGTAGTCCTTTATAAGAAAAGTATATAGGAGTTGGGAAAATGGCAGTTGCAGTAATACCAGCAGCGGCAGGAAGGTGGCCTTTAAACCCCTCCCCAACCCTCCCCTGAAAGGTGAGGGAGTCAGGGGCTGGAAGCTTTAACCAGAGTCCAGGATCCATTCGGCATACTTCGAGGCGCCCATCAGTTGGATATTGATTATTGAGTGTTGGGTATTGTACATTAAATATCCAATGATCAAATGATCAATGATCAATGTCCAATATCCAATGACGAGGTGTTTAGCCCCGGGTCATTCAGGCAGTAACCCAAATGCGCCATTATTAAAGTCATTCCTTTACTTTGCGAGAAATTCCTTGCCAATAAGCAACTTTGCATTCCCGTTTACTGTCTTAATAAGGTAATCTTAAATACATTACAAACCCAAACCAATCAAAGATGAGAAGTATAACCATTTCAGCGCTGCTTAGTTTCCTGCCCATCTTTCTGTTCTGCCAATCCATCGACTGGGAACAAAGAATACAGGATGCAAATGGAAGCCCCTTCTTTACCGGGGGATTCAGCTTTGCCAATCCCTGCTTTGCCGATATCGACAAGGACGGGGATGCAGATTGTTTTGTCGGGAAGCAAGACGGTACTATAAGCTATTTTGAAAATACCGGATCAGTCACATCACCGCACTGGCAATTCATCACAGCACAATACAATGATATTGCATTTTCATATATGAAGTATGGAAATGTTACTTTTACCGATATCGATGATGACGGCGACCTGGATATGTTCTACGGAGGGGGGAGAAGCAGCAACAACAGCGGCATACATTTTTACCGCAACGACGGGAATGCTTTCCAGCCCGACTGGGTGCTGGTCAGCGATCAATATATGAATATCAACACCAATCCGACAGCGGTTTACAATTATTGTAAATCAACTTTTGCCGACCTCGACAACGACGGCGACCAGGATCTGCTTTTCGGAAACTACAATAAAGACATTTATTATGAGAACACCGGAAATGCCCAGAGCGCCAATTTTGTACTGGCCGATCTGGATTATTTTAATTTCGGTCCGCTGGGATACTGGAACTATCATAATCCCGCACTGACAGACATAGACCAGGACGGGGATTTCGATTGTTTCATCGGGACCACCAATTCTCATTTCCTGTTCTTTGAAAATACCGGAACGCCTGAGAACGCCCAGTGGAACCTGGTCAGCGAAGAATATGTACCCATCGAATGTTGTGAAAACATCGCACCGGCTTTTTATGATATCGATGATGACAGCGATAAGGATATGTTCGTTGGCCTGACCAGCGGCAAAATCCGCTTTTACCTGGATCAATCCCGGAATGCTTCTCCTGTTTGGGAATTTCAAAACGACAACCCCCTGACACTCGATATCGGTTTTAACAGCAATGCCGCCATGGCCGATATTTACGGCAACAACAAGCCATCCCTTTTTATGCTTGAAACCGGCCTTGATGTTATTGGTAACCAGAGCGGGATCATTCAGTATATCAATACAGGGACAGAAAACGAACCAATGTGGGAACACGCTACGGACAGTTTCTTTGGCATCCGCTATAAGCAGGGCGACTGGATCAATGCAGTTTTCTTTGCCGATGCAGATATGGATGAGGACCTCGACCTTTTCATCGGACTGGGTTTCGACAGTTGTATCATGTACCATGAAAACCACGGAACCTCCTCCTCACCTGATTTCGATACCATAGGAGAAGTTGCAGTGTCTTTCAATGCCTCTTATTGCGCCATGTTCAATCCTGTCCTGGTGGATATTGATTCCGACGGAGACCTCGACATGTATGTTTCCGCCCAGGAAACCATCGGGGGTTATAACCCGCAGCTCTGGTTTTTCAGGAACCAGGGAACGCCTCAGGCCCCCGACTGGCAATTAGAATACCAGCAATATGCCCAGTGGGGTAAAATGACTTTCCTGGATGAGGACGGCGATAACGACCTGGATGTGTTGTTCAGCGGGAGAATTGACCTGTTCAAACCTGCCGACAGCCTGATCCTTTACGAAAACCAGGGAACACCCCAGGAACCCGACTTCGTGATGACCAACTCAAACTACCTGCCCCTGGAAATCGATATGTTTGCTGCCGTTACTGCCTGTGATGCAGATCATGATGGCAAAACAGACCTGTATTTCGGCACGAATGACGGGGGATTGATGTTTTATAAAAACCTGGGGTACATACAGGGAATCGATAGCCGTCCCGATCATTCCGAAGTAGAAGTCCTATCCTGCTACCCTGTTCCCTGCCGGATGGGTTCAACACTGCATATTACATGGGAAAATGAGAAAAGATGCAAGGTCGGGCTGTCCATCCTGAACCACCTGGGGCAGGAGGTTATTATCCTGAGCGAAGAGCAACAGGAGGCGGGCAGGCACGTTGTCATCTGGAATCTTAAGAAACACAGTGTCTTTAACAAAACGGGTGTTTATTTTTGCCGTCTTATCCAAAACCAGGCAACGAGGATAAGAAAGATCGTGGTTATTTGATGGTATGGGCCAGAAACCGCTGCATTGTTTGCATTGATTTTCACTATAATTCACATTTTTTAATTAACTTGCCATGATCAACCAAACAATTAATAAAATGAATAAGATTAGTTTTAGCGGGAAATTCCTGCAGGGTTTCTTTGTTTTATGCCTGGCTATTCTTGCCTTCCAATCCTGCGACAATGATAATGATGATAGCACCATCATTCTTGCAGACGATTCCAAAATTTCAGGTCAATGGGAATTTACCCTGAGTCAGGATGAGGTTTACATCGATACTACAGAAATTAAAGGAAAAACAGAAGCTGATTTTGAAATTTACAATGGCATGTTCAGCGATGTTTACCTTTATGAAAGTGAGTCGGGAGATATTCAGGGGGAGTTGTTCGGTTACAAAATTTCAGGAAAAAGAAACGGGAAAAATGTAATGCTCGATCTTTACATTCATCCCGATGGCCCCTATGATGCTGGTCTTCCACTTGATGATATGGCATTGTTTTCCCATATGCAGCTTACAATAAATGAGTTTGGTTACCTGAATGGAAATGGCACCTATTATGAATATCCCGAATATCCCAACATAACAAAGGACTCTTATTTTGTTCATGCCAGGAAACTTAACGATATAAGTGTCCCGGAAAAAGTCGGTTCATACTGGTGCCACTATTTTAAGGTTTCTTCACCCTATTCCGAAATAAACAATTGCAATAAGGTAAAAGATGGAGGGGGATATTATCTGTATGGAACTGATGGCCCGGGCCTTTCAAATGTCATGTGTGCCACCATGTATATTCCTTATGAATGGGAGCTTTGCAAAGTAAGGGCGTATGATTTTACGGTTTCATACAAAACGACTTATTTTGAATCGGAAACAGTTGCTAACAATGTAATCTCAGCCGCCCAGGGAAACACTGAAATCAATACCCTGTGTGGCGACCCGCTCTTAAGCCCTGCTGATTTCAGGAACAATCTGAATGATTTCTGGGCGCAATTTGGCGAATTTGCTTTTATTATTGCTTCCGACAGTTATACCAACCATGCTTCCCTTTATGTCATCCATACAAAAGGTTCTGCTGATGATGTTAAAAACCATATCATTACCAAAAACATTACCGACTATAATCCATACTTCTTTGATGTATTAACAGGCCAGCAGATCCAGGATAGATGGCATTTGAAAAGGGTAATGGATGGTTTGACCTGCACGGATTATCTGGAGTTTGGCTATCTGTTCGGAACAGCGGGAGTAAATTTCAATTAGACTTGTTGGATGTTGGGTGCGGACTGAGTTGAAAGGCGTATGTAATTGAAAACCCTTCACTATTCAAAACCTTTCACCCAAATATTTTTTTCAGGTTTAGACACAGCATACGCAAAGGTGTACTCTTTATAATTCTTTTCTTTGCGTCTTTGCGTGAAAATAAATGCCCAGGGATTTATGATCAATTTCCAAATTCCACCAAAGAGTATCTTAGCACCCCATCACCGGCGCATCAAATCCAATAGCCTGGCTTTATCCAGAATCTTAATCTCTTTGTCCTGCAAATATATAAGCCCTTCCTTTTCCATAATTTTCAACTCCCTTGTCAGAGAGGGACGGGTTACACCAAAATACTCGGCCAGTTGTTCCTGGGTTTTGTGCTTTCTGATCTGCTTGTTTTGTTGTTTGCGCTTTTCTCGCATCAAGAGATAATGGGCGATTTTTCCCCTCATGGTTTTCAGGGAGAGGAACTTCATCTTTTGGGTGATGATCACAAAACGATCGGAAATGATGCGCAAATAATTTTCCATGATGCGGGGATGCCGGTTCAGCAATTCGATCATTTCCCTTTTCGAAATGCGCAAAACCCTGACCTTTGTATTGGCGATGATATCCACCTGTAGGTTGTTTTCTGTGGCAAACAAAAAGGCAGGCGCAAAAACATCCGGTGTAAAAATATCTTCCACCTTTACCACCTTGCCGCGGAAATCGACAATCTCGCCACGCACACTGCCTTCAACCAGCAAATTCATATCCTCACAGCTTTCGCCGCTGTAATACAAATACTCATCTTTTTGAAAAGATTTGTATTGATGATGGATCGTTTGCAATATTTCATCCACCTTGTCCGCTTTGATGCCATGGAATAGTCCCGATTCGTATAGTGCTTCCTTCATACTGATAAAGAAATCTGATATTCAATCTTTGTGTTTTCTTTGTATCCCGACAGATGCTGGAATTGTGTCTTCGTGGCATAAAAATACTCTTGATTCAGTCTTTGATTGCAAAAATAAGTAAATAAGTACCATTTTGTAAGATATGTTACGAAATTCCTGCCCTGCAATGCTGAAATTTGTAGCAAATTTATAAACCAATAAAACAAAAAAGATATGAGTATGTTTTGCTATCAATGCCAGGAAGCCGCGAAAGGTACGGGATGTACACTGGCGGGCGTTTGCGGGAAGAAAGAAGATGTAGCCGGAATCCAGGACCTGCTGATCTACCTCACAAAAGGAATGGCAGTATGTGCTGAAAAGGCTGAGATCAATGATGAAAAAGTAAATCACTTTATCACCGAAGCCCTGTTCACCACCATTACCAATGCCAATTTCGATAAGGAAGATATTGCCGCCAGGATCCGGGAAGGGCTGGAACTGCGGGAAGCCATCAAATTGAAAAACAATTTGAAGGATTTGCCCGATGCAGCTACCTGGATGGGACATTCTATGATCGAACTGGAAACCAAATCCATGGTGGTTGGCGTTTTGTCGACCGAAAATGAAGACATTCGCTCTTTGCGTGAATTGCTGACCTATGGCGTGAAAGGCATGGCCGCCTATGCACATCATGCCATTCAACTGGGATATGAAGATGAAAAAGTTTTTGCCTTTATGCGTAAAGCTCTGGCAGCAACGCTTGATGATTCCCTGGGTGCCGAAGAACTCACAGGGCTTGTCCTGGAATGCGGAAAATACGCCGTGGATGTGATGGCCCTGCTCGATAAGGCAAATACCCAATCCTATGGCAATCCCGAAATGACCGAAGTGAATATTGGCGTCAGGAACAATCCGGGCATCCTCATCAGCGGGCATGACCTAAAAGACATGGAAGCACTGCTGAAACAAACCGAAGGCACAGGCGTGGATGTGTATACCCACAGCGAAATGTTGCCGGCCAATTATTACCCGGCTTTCAAGAAATACGAACATTTCGTGGGCAATTACGGCAATGCCTGGTGGAAACAGTATAAGGAGTTTGCCTCTTTCAACGGTCCCATACTCATGACCACCAATTGCCTTACGCCTCCCAAACCTGCTTACAAAGACAGGATTTACACCACCGGCGTGGTAGGTTTTAAAGATGTTAAACACATCCATGCGGATGAAAACAGAAAGAAAGAGTTTTCGGAGATCATCGAACAGGCAAAAAAATGTCCGGCTCCAATGGAAATTGAGAAGGGTAAGATCATCGGTGGTTTTGCCCACAATCAGGTGATGCAACTGGCGGATAAGATAGTAGATGCCGTAAAAAGCGGTGTCATCAGGAAATTCTTTGTGATGGCCGGTTGCGACGGCCGCATGAAAAGCCGTGATTATTATACCGAATTTGCCGAAAAGCTTCCGCAGGATACCGTGATCCTCACCGCCGGTTGTGCCAAGTACCGCTACAACAAACTCCCGCTTGGCGACATCAATGGCATTCCCCGCGTACTTGATGCCGGGCAGTGCAACGACTCTTACTCACTGGCAGTGATTGCACTCAAGCTGAAGGAAGTCTTCGAAATGAACGACATCAACGAGCTTCCGATCGCCTACAACATTGCCTGGTACGAGCAGAAAGCCGTAACCGTGTTGCTGGCCCTGCTGCACCTGGGTGTGAAGAACATCCACCTGGGACCCAGTCTGCCTGCATTTCTCTCACCCAATGTTGCTAAGATCCTGGTGGATACATTCGGGATCTCAGGCATCGGCAGTGTAGATGAGGATATGAAGTTGTTTATGCCTAAGATGGCTGGGGTCTGAGTTACATCAAGTGAAGGCTTCACTCAAAGTGAAACTTTCACGGGTCAATTATTAATGTGCTTTTGGTTTGACCCAAAATCACCAAAAAGTCAAAGTGGGCAGGCTTATCCAGAGTCTGAGATCCATATAGCATCCAGTGGAGCGCCCATCAATTGGATAACTTGCCAGACGGAAGTCAGGTTGATTATTGTATGTTGATTATGGGATATTTAATTAATCAATGATGAATGTCCAATATCCAATGAAGAGCCGCTTAAACACTTTCGCTCTCGCCCAGCAACTCCATTACTTTGGCGCGGTATGCTTCCCAGGGCAAGGGTTTTACAAAATACACATCGCAGCCGCGGGCGAAGCATTGCTGTTTGTTCTCTTCCAAACCCTGTGTGCTTTGCACAATAACAGGTATTTTTGCGGGCAGGCGCTTGATGGCCGAAATGAGGGAATAATAGTTCTTTCCTTTCATGTGGATCTCCAGGATGACCAGGTCGGTTGGCCGGCTGAGCAGATGCCGCAGCAGGCCGAAAGGACTTCTGACGGCAATGAGCCGGACCGGCAGTTTTTTGAAATACCAGGCATGCAGCATCCTGCTGTGCTTGTCTGCATCCAGCAGCAACACGGTATATTCCTCGGGCATACGGGCGGGGCGCCCGTTCTTGTAAGATTTCATGGATTCGATTTTTCCGGTGAAACAATGGCTTCCTGTGTTGCTGAATGCCAGGGGAGGATTGTGTGCAAAAAAGAAGCGTGAACTTAACTTACCGGTATCGGAGGCACCGCCAAGCGCCCTCACACCAAATAAGCAAGCCCACGCTATACGTGAGCGTATTGGCTTATCATTCCTGGTGTGAAAATTATTGGCGGTTTTCCGATACCAGAATAAAAACCTACGCTATGTCTTTAAATCTTTCTTCTTCTTGTTTTCTCTTTTTCGTTAAACAAATATACGGTTTATAATCATGCTTGAGCGTCCCTTGCGGGTGAAGAGATTTTGTTTGGTTTTTTTGTTAATACCTTTTGGGGGGAGAATGTCGCAGGGGGGATGGGAAAAATTGGAAATTTATTTTGTTTGGCGGTAGTTTTTTATTCTTTGTTTAATACTTCGATTATTTGCAGGTGTAGTTCTGGTATTTTGTTTTTAATAACATCCCAGACAATTGAATAATTAACGCCCATGTAATCATGAATCAACCGATCTCTCATACCAGCCATATTTTTCCATTGGATTGTATCCCATTTTAATTTAAATTCGGCTGGTATTTTTTTTGACGCTTCTCCAATTATTTCCAGGCTTCTGATAACAGCCCTTTTTAGAGTCTCATCTCTGATAAAATCCTCTTTTGACATGCTGGCATCAATAGCTGAAAGGATATATTCGCATTCGTCACGTATGTGCTTTAAATATTCAATGGGATCTTTATACATAAAACACTTCGCTTAAGATCTTGGGACCAATATAAGGACTTAATCCATTTTTTGTGACAATCTCAACTTTTTCATTTTTAAAAATTTTTTCCAAGTAATCATAAAGATTCATGAGATTATCATAATTTTCCTTATCAGGTTCAAAATCTACTAAAATATCAATATCGCTGTGATCGGATTGTTCGTTTCGCAAATATGATCCGAAAAGTCCAATATCCCGAATGCCAAATTTTGACAATTCTGGCTTTTTTGTTTTTAGTAGCGATAAAATGTACTCTTTAGATGTCATGTTATTAACAAATATACGAATCTTTAAAATAGGAGTTCGAGTTTTTTAAAATTGCCTCCAAGGTTCCCACGGTAAGTGCCGTTTGGCATTTTTAGAAATTTCATCCTTTTTATCTGCAACAAATCTGGTTATACAAAACCAATGGTCGCCTTGCATACCTTGCCAAATGGCATTTACCGTGTGTATTACAGTGCGTTTTTTATTTCTTTTTGAATTCGCTCTAACATTTCGTAAACCGGATCAAAAAGTGGCTTAACTGATTCTTGATTATAGTCGAAAATGTTTTCATAATCTCCTTTATGCCTCCAATCAAACAATTCTGAAAATAGCCGACCATATTTCTTATCAAGTTTTTCTGTTTTTATAAAGTGTAGGTAGGGAGAATTGACTTTTTGTAGAAGAATGAGATTTCGTTTGTATGTCGTTTAAAACAAGTAGAGCATTTACTGCATAAAAAGAGAATAGTATAGTGTATTTACAGCTGAATTCCAGAAACCATTCTCTGAAAGTACTTTTGCCGCTTCATAAGTTTGAAAAGCTGAATCGATTCTGTATTTAGCATATTCGCGTTTTTCTTCCGTATTCATATGCGAACTCCTTCTTGAATGACATTGTGATAGAAAGGACTAATTCTTTGTTTTTGTTGCCAATCTGATTTTGAATACACAAAAACAGAAAATGCTTCTCCGGTTTCAAGTTCAAGGTTATAAATTTTATTCCTAAATTTTCTTTCCCTTTCTAAATCGACTTGGTAATCTGTTAATATCAAAATATCCCAGTCAGAATCAATTCTTTCATCTCCTCTGGCTCTGGATCCATAAAGGATTATTTGAGCATTCGGATCAATAGAATTTACATAACTCTTAATTTGCTGGCTTATATTTCTGGTTTTAACTTTCATAACTCAAAGATACAAAAAACAAGTTGCTGTTTTTCAAATCATCTCTTGCCTGAATTGTCCAGTTTATTCGAACCATTTTTTGATTTCATTATTCATTTCAGCATCAGAGATAATTTCTTGATTTTTGGATTGTTCAATTCCAATTTCAACTTTTTCAATCAAAAGTAATCTGTCAATGAGTTCATCAATTGAAAACTCTTCTGGTAAGTTTTCGATTTGTTACTTTAATTTAGTTTTCGTTATCATCCTCAAATCCTCTTATTTTTGAAATAAAGATACATAATTTTCTAGTTGTGTTATTATCCCTGTGGCCTTCCCCAATATGCATGTTAACTTTATATAATCAACTTTCATCAACATATTTACCCCACCCGAGAAATTATATACAACTTTTTACATCTCATTTTTTATCCTTTCTAACAGTAAGCTCGTTATGGTATATGGCAGTAGAGTGAATCATGCGGATGTACCTTGTCTTTCCAAATATAAAACAAAATTCCATATACCCATGCATTAAATCCTTTATTTCCAGCACACAGGAGTTGCAATCTCAACAGGCAGCCGCATGGCAGGGGGTTCAGATTTCAAATTCCAAATCAACAGGCAAAATCCATGAGATTAGCACCCCGATTTATCGGGGTGTAAGGTAAAAGAAAGAATATATCATGGAAGAGGCAGTCCAAAAATTACCAAACAGTTATCTGGGTCACATCGAGCGAAGTCGAGATGCACTGATAATCAACGATCTTTAGGCTTCGACTTCCTGCCTAACCGGCAGGCAAGGCACTCAGCCTGACGAAATATCGCACTTTTTGGACAGCCTCTTTTATTTAAAAGCAACATGCATCCAAACACCCGGATAAATACGGGTGCTAACCTCATTTCAGTAAATGGCCTAAGAACCACATGAGCAGCAAAAAGGGTCTAAAAGCTCTTTGTGTTTTCTTTGTGGTCTTCGTGGCTTCTTGGCAAGAAATAGCCACAAAGGCACTAAAAACACTACCAATCACAAAGGCTTATCACAACTATAATGAAAAAAAGACCTAAGATACTCCCTGTCGCCCTGTCGCCCTGTCGCCCTGTCGCCCTTTCGCCTTAATCGCCTTTATCGCCCTCATCGCCTCTGTCGCCCATGTCGCTAATGCGCCACCAGCCAGTTCTCCCCCGTATTCATGTCCACCTCCACCGGGACTTTCATCTTGATGGCCTTCTTCATGTTCTCTTCGATGATGGGTTTGATCTTTTCAACTTCTTCTTTGAAAACATCGAACACCAGCTCATCGTGCACCTGCAGGATCATCTGTGATTTGAGCTGTTGTTTGCGCATTTCGTTAAAGATCCGGATCATGGCAATTTTGATCATGTCGGCCGAAGAACCCTGTATGGGCGCGTTGATGGCGTTTCTTTCGGCAAAGCCCCGCACCACGGAGTTGGAAGCATTGATGTCGCGCAGGTAACGCCGGCGGCCCATCATGGTTTTCACATAGCCATGCTTTTTCGCAAAGGCAATGCTTTCGTCCATGTATTTTTTTACCCCGGGATATTGTTCGAAATAAGCATCGATGATGTCTTTGGCCTCTCCACGCGGGATGTTGAGTCTTTCGCTCAAGCCGAAAGCAGAGATGCCATACACGATACCAAAGTTCACGGTCTTGGCGTTGCGGCGCATATCCGGGGTAACTTTGTCCAGCTCCACGTCATAGACTTTGGAAGCGGTAGCCGCATGTATATCCAGCTTATTCTGAAAGGCTTCCATCATGCCTTTGTCTTCGCTCAGTTCGGCGATGATGCGCAATTCGATCTGGGAATAATCGGCTGCCAGCAAAGTATAGTTTTCATTCCGCGGCACAAAGGCCTTCCTGATCTCCCGGCCCTTGTCGGTGCGTATCGGGATGTTCTGCAGGTTGGGATTCTGGGAGCTGAGCCTTCCGGTAGCCGCCACCGTTTGCATATAAGACGTATGTATCCTGCCGTCCCTTTTGTTGACCAGGGCCGGCAGGGCATCCACATAGGTGGATTTGAGCTTGGTCAGGGAGCGGTAGTCCAGGATCTTTTCCACGATGGGATGTTTGTTGATCAGCTTTTGCAGCACATCCTCGCTGGTGGAATACTGCTTTGTTTTGGTAAGTTTGGGTTTTTCGGTGATCTTCAGGTTTTCAAAAAGGATCACGCCCAGTTGTTTGGGAGAAGCGATGTTGAATTCAGTGCCGCCCATCTCATGGATCTCTTTCTCAACTTTCAGGATCTCCTCGCCCAGCTCTTCGGAATACTTTTCCAGGGTCGGGATGTCCAGTTTGATGCCTGAAGCTTCCATGGAGGCCAGTACTTTCATCAGGGGGATCTCCATATCGTTGAACAGGTCCAGGATCTCATATTTTTCCAGTTCGGGTTCGAAATGCTGCCGGAGCTGCAGGGTGATATCGGTATCCTCGCAGGCATAGTCCACCAGTTCATTGATCTTTTTTTGCTGCACTTCCCGCATCGTGAGCTGGCCTTTGCGGGATTTCTCGGTCAGCTCATCATAGGAAATGGTTTTGTAATTCAAATAGGTCTCGGCAAGGTAATCCATGCCATGCCGCAGATCGGGTTCGATGAGGTAATGGGCGATCATGGTATCGAAGAGTTTGCCCTGCACATCGATCTCGTACCATTTGAGCATGGCGATGTCGAATTTCAGGTTCTGGCCGGTTTTGGCTATGCCCTGGCCTTCAAACAGGGGTTTGAATTTTTTCAGGGTCTCCAGGGCCTCGTTATAATTGGCCGGCAGGTTGAGGAACCAGCCTTTGTGCGGCTCCACGGAAAAAGAAACACCCACAAGTTCAGAAGCATTGGGATCCTTGCCGGTGGTTTCGGTGTCGAAGCAAAAATGCTTTTCATTTTGCAGGATGCCGATCAGTTTGTCGATTTCCTCCCGGGTTTCCACCAGGCGGTAATCCGTTTTAAAATCCGCGAGGCTTTTCAGGCTTGCGGCTGTCTTTTTGGGCTGTTCACCCGCAGGAAGATCGCTGAAAAGATCGGTCTGGGCCTGGATCTCTGCGGCATCTACCGAGAGGTCGGTAAAAACCCTTTTGGCAAAGGCCCTGAATTCCAGTTCCTCGAATATGGCTTTGAGGGCTTCCGGATCAGGATCCGAGATTTTCAGTTTTGCAGGATCGAAGTCGATGGGCACATCCTGTATGATGGTGGCCAGGTCGCGCGACATGCGAGCCTGATCAGCAAAGTTTTCCAGGTTTTCTTTTTGCTTGCCTTTCAGTTGATCCGTGCTCTTTAACAAATTATCGATGCTTCCGTATTCATGGATCAGCTTGGAAGCAGTTTTTTCACCGATGCCGGGAACGCCCGGGATGTTGTCGGAGGTATCGCCCCAGAGCCCAAGAATGTCGATAAGCTGCTCGGGACTTTTGATCCCGTATTTTTCACAGATCTGTTTTACCCCCAGCACTTCGGCCTTATTGCCCATGCGGGCCGGTTTGTACATATATATATGTTCTGAAACAAGCTGACCAAAATCTTTATCCGGAGTAACCATGAAAACCTCGAAACCGTCTTTCTCCGCCTTTTTGGACAGTGTACCGATGATATCATCCGCTTCATAGCCATCCACATAAAGCAAAGGGATGTTGAAGGCTTCGATGAGCTTTTTGATCCAGGGGATGGAGGAAGCGATGTCGTCGGGCATGTCTTCCCGTGTGGCTTTGTAATCGGCAAACTCCTCATGCCGCACAGTGGGCGCGATGGTATCGAAAGCCACCCCGATGTGGGTCGGATTCTCATTCTTCAGAATATCATACAATGAGTTGGCAAATCCCAGGATGGCCGAAGTATTCTGCCCCTTCGAACTGATTCTGGGGTTCTTGTTCAATGCGAAATACGCCCGGTATATCAGGGCCATGGCATCGAGGAGGTATAATTTCTTTTGTTGTGACATTTTCGTGTTTTGGGGTATAAAGGTAAGGGTATTCTGGGGAATTGAGACTGGGTTTGGGTTTGGATTTGGTGATTGAAGTGAGGCGGGAGGGGGAGTCGGCAGGAGGCAGTCGGCAGGAGGCAGTCGGCAGTGAGCAGTCGGCAGTGAGCAGTCGGCAGTTGGCAGTCGGCAGGAGACAGGTTGCAGTCGGCAGTAAGTGCTTGGTAGGAGGAAATTGGGCATGAACAATAATAAATAATCAATTAAATATTTAAAACTAAAGTTATGAAAAAAGGATTTAAGGATTTGAGGGTTTTTCAACTTTCGTATTAGTCAGCAATGGAAATATTTGAGGTTTCAAAGAAGTTTCCCAGGAAAGAAACGTACTCACTGACAGATCAGATCAGGAGATCGTCACGATCGGTTTGTGTAAATCTGGCTGAGGCATACAGGTAAAGGCGGTATTCGAAACATTTTGTGAGCAAGCTCACCGATGTGGATGCTGAGACAAGCGAAACAACCGTCTGGCTGGATTTTGCCAGAGATTGCAATTATCTTGATGAAAAACTTTACAATGATTTTACGAAAAAGTATGAAGAAATCGGAAAGATGATTGCCGGGATGATTGATAATTATGAGAAGTTTTGTTCTTGATAGTCGTCAGGGAGCAGTCGGCAGGAGGCAGTAAGCAGTCGGCAGTGAGCAGTCGGCAGGAGGCAGGAGGCAGGAGGCAGGAGGCAGTCGGCAGGAGGCAGTCGGCAGTGATAGCAGCCAGGTACCGGCTGCCGACTGCCGAGTGCCGACTGCAAACGCCGAGTGCCGGCTACAGTGTTAATAAAAATTTTACAGAAAAAATCAAATGCCAAAATAATCCCCTCAGAAAAACTTTAATTTTATATTCAAATTGGGAGGGAAATATGCCACGAAGAAAGAAAAGCGATAAGAAGATCTTTGTCCTGGACACTTCTGTAATTCTATACAACCACAGTGCTTTGAGCAGTTTTGATGACAATGATGTGGTGATCCCGATCACGGTGCTGGAAGAGCTGGATAATTTCAAAAAAGGCAATGATATTAAGAATTTTGAGGCGCGTGAATTCATACGCATCCTGGATAAACTGTCATACAATTATACTTTGCGCGATTGGATCCCAATCAACGGTAAGGGCAAGGGGATGTTCAAGGTGGAGATGATAGAAAGGAGCGCGAATGTGGATGCCCGCAAGATTTTCGACGAAAACAAGGCAGACCACCGCATCCTGAACGCCGCCCTGGCAACATCCGAACAAAATCCCAACAGGAGGGTGATCCTGGTGACCAAGGATATAAACCTGCGCCTGAAGGCCAAATCCCTCAATATCCCGGCGGAGGATTATGAAACAGGGAAGATCAAGGATGTGGATTCGCTTTATTCTGGCAAAACCCTCATTGAAGATGTGGATCCGGATGTGATCGATAAGCTATATGATGAAGGATGCTGCAAAGTAAAGGACATCGGGCAAAGAAAGCCCATTCCCAATCATTATTTCATTTTGAAAAGCATCAAGAATTCGGCCCTGGTATACTTCAATGCAAAAAACAAACTAATCGAAAGGGTTGAGAAGAAACAAACCATGCGCATCACCCCGCGCAATGCAGAACAGGTTTTTGCCTTTCACGCTATCATGAATCCCGATGTAAAACTGGTCACGCTGCAGGGAATTGCCGGAACCGGAAAAACACTGCTGGCTTTAGCAGGTGCCATGGAACAGAGAAGGAATTTCAAGCAGATTTACCTGGCCCGGCCCATCGTACCACTCAGCAACAAGGACATCGGTTACCTGCCCGGGGATATCAAGTCGAAACTGAATCCATACATGGAACCCCTTTGGGACAATCTGAAGTTCATCCAAAACCAGTTCAACGAAAAGGACAAAGAATACAAGCAGATTGCCGAGGCCATTGACAAGGAAAAACTGCTGATCACACCATTGGCTTACATACGCGGCAGGAGTATTTCCAAGGTCTGCTTTATCGTGGATGAAGCCCAGAACCTCACCCCGCATGAAGTCAAGACCATCATCACCCGGGCGGGCGAAGACACCAAGATCATTTTTACGGGGGATATCTACCAGATCGACACCCCCTACCTGGATTCGCAGAGTAACGGCCTCTCTTATCTCATCGATAAGATCAAGCATCATGAGATTTACGCCCACGTGCGCCTGGAAAAAGGAGAACGTTCGGAGCTGGCAAATTTGGCGAATGAGTTGCTATAGGGTCTAAGACCCGAGAACTTATCATTCGAAATTTTCAAAACCCGGAGATGGCGGGTCTTAGACCCTCTCCTAGCTAATCTTCCAAACTAAATTTATCACTACCATTTAGATTGCTCAGATACTGATGATATTCCCTGAACTCATCTATGGAACCATAAATATTCAAAACATAATCACGATCAATACCACTTGGCTTATTGCTTAAAAAAGCCTGGTAAGAACTGAATGGATATAATTTATAATTACTTGTAAGCTTGTGTTTCTCAGGATTATAATGGATATAAAAAACAAGTCTCTTCAGGTATTCCTCATTTTCAATTTCAATTCTTTTAAAAGGATTTAAAAACAAACTTCCTGACCTTTTTTGCTCGAAGTTTACCTTGTTGGTATAGTGAAGAATAAATTTTGAGTATTCATTCGCAAAGCTGATAAAGGGTTTATCCTTAACACGGATGGCCCAATGAAAATGATTATCGATCAGGGCATAGGCATATACATCCACATAATTCAATAAATACTCCTTTATCTTATTCAGGAATGTTTTATAATCTTCCTGATTAAAGAAAACCTTTTCATAGTTATTACCTCGGTTGTAAATATGGTATGCCTTGCCGGGCAAAACCGGAATTCTGTTTTTCTTTGATGGCATTTTTTCTTTGTTAATACTTTTTGAAGGTGAAAAGTCACATCAAAGAAGGGAAAAGTTAAGGTGATAGGGTCTAAGACCCGCCAACCTTATAAGCTTGAGGGTCTTAGGCCCTACTCCCGGTAAACCACCGCAAGCACCACCTGCCCCGCTGCTTTGAGCACGTCTTTGTCGATATTATCCATGGTATCGTAGGTGGTATGCCATTCGCGGAAGAAGCCTGATTTGGAGCCGCTGTAATAATGGATGATGTCGATCATGGGGATGCGGGCGATAGTATTCACATAATAATGATCGTCCATGATGCTGCCGGAAGTCTGCATGGGAAAATAATTTCCATAACCGATTTCATGTGCAATATCCCAAACTTTGTCTACGATGAAATGGGCATAATACATGGAAAAGCCTTCTTTGTGAAAAACCGCTCCTTCCGCCCCGACCATATCGAGTAGTATTCCGTATTTCGCCCGGTAATTGATCTTATGGGGGTTTTTGCTCCAGTATTGTGAACCCAGGGCCCAGTCATGTTCCACATTGGCCTGCATGGTTTCAGGTTTTCCGTAATCTTCCAGGTCGAAAAAGATTATATCCACACCTATATCAGGAGCATGCATGCTGAACTGACGGGCAATTTCCATCAGTACACCTACCCCGCTTGCCCCGTCATTGGCTCCCAAAATGGGATCATTCCGCTTTTCCGGATCTGGATCGTGATCCGCGAAAGGCCTGGAGTCCCAATGGGCAGCAAGCAATATTCTCTGCTTCTCCTCAGGATTGAAAGAGGAAATGATGTTTTTACCGTTCAGCGCTGTGTTGTCGAATGCACGGGCTTTGAAAGTTTGCACCTGCACATGAGGTGTGAACCTTTTCATTGTACTCACCAGATACCTGGCGCAAGCGGCATGCTCAGGAGTATTGGGTACCCGTGGACCGAATGCCACCTGTTCTTCCATATAACGATAGGCCGAATCAGCATTAAAATCGGGAACAAAAACCTCTTTGCGTATTTTTTGCTGCTTCTCACCGGATTTATTATTTTCCTTTGATCTGGTACCGCAGGCACTCAGCAAAGCCAAAGCCAGCAACCCAAAAAGCAGTTTGTTGATGATCGCTTTCATAATTCAATGTTTAAATCAGTTTTGACTTGTTTCCGAACTTACCGGAAAATACAAAGACGTCCATTTTTTTTCTTTCTCTTTCGGCAAGTTCTGACTTTTGCATACGCGGATGCAAAATTTCCGGTTTGCCGATGTACCCGACAGCAATGGCAGTCAGGGCCTGATGATAATCAGGCAGATCAAATAATTCTTTTGCTTTTCCCTTACTGAATCCCGCCATCTGGTGAACATACAAGCCATCCGCAGTAGCCTGGAAAGTAAGGTGGGCCAGTGATTGGCCAACATCATACTGATAGGTGTTGTTTTCTTTTCCAACACTGATAAAGAGTATGGGAGCGAATTTGGCCCATTTCTGATTAAATTCTACCAGGCAATCATAAATTTTATCGTAGGTTTCGTCCCCCTTCTCCCCTATGATGAAATACCAGGGCTGCTCGTTAGATGCGGAAGGCGACCAGCGGGCAGCCTCAAACATACGCTGCAACTTTTCCTTTTCAATTTTACGGTCTGCAAAAGCCCTCGGGCTCCATCGCTTCTTAAGCAATGCATGTATCTCATAATCCGTTTTTGCTTCCTTGCTCATACATTGTATTTTTTGGTTTGATATTACATAAACTAATGTAGTACTGTTATATTATCAGAATGTCAGCGTAAAAACCGAACCTTCATCCATTTTACTTTTCACCGTGATTGTTCCTTTGTGCAAATGCATGATCTGCCGCGAAAGACTCAGTCCGATGCCCGATCCTGATTTCTTTGATGTGAAGAAAGGCATGAAAATCTTGTCCAGGATATCCGGCTTGATCCCGTGCCCGTTATCTTTAATATCAATTACTACCCGGTTGTTGTTGTTTCGGGTAGCCAGGATGCTGATATTTCCGTCTTTCTGTTCCTTCAATGCATCAATTGCATTTAACAAGAGGTTGATGACAACCTGATCGATCAGATCGGGATCGGCTGTAACTTTCAAATCTTCCGGAAACACCCTGCTTTTGCATATAATATTGTACTTATCCAATTTTGGTTTCAGCAATTCACTGGATCGCTCAAAAAGTTCCTTTACTTCAAAATACCTGAAATTTGGTTTGGGGATGCGGGTAAGATTCCTGTATATCTCCACAAAATTCAACAAGCCCTGGCTACGGCTTTTGATTGTTTTCATTGCACTGGAAACGGTTTCCATATCATCATCATCCAGTTGATCCGTCCTGGGTTTTCCGTCTTCCTCTTCGAAAAGAACATCCTGCACGGTAGTTGCCAGGGATGTGATCGGCGTCATGGAGTTCATGATCTCATGGGTGAGCACCCGGATCAGTTTTTGCCAGGAATCGATCTCCTTTTCTTCCAGTTCGGCATGGATATCCTGCAGCGAAATCAGGGTGTACTCATCCCCTCTCAACCTGAACTCTGTAGCATATATGGATATCTGCAGGATCTGATCATTCAGAAAAAGCTTCACCAGATTTTTATCCCCGGCTTTCATTTTAAACAATAGCTCGGGCAAATCTTCCTTGATCCTTTTCAGTTCCTGGATATTCCGCAGGTTTTTGATATTGAGCAGTCTTTTGACCGCATTGTTGAACATATCCACCTTGCCATCGCTCCTGTACGCAATGATCCCAATGTTAACATGCTGAACAACCGTTTGCAGGTAATTGAAGTGTTCTTCTTTTTCAGTTCTGTATTTCCTGAATTCTTCAATAACCTTGTTAAATTCTTCGCTTAATCCTTCAAAGGTTTTCCCGAGGCCCTGATCGGAAAATGAACTGGAAAAGTCGGCATGCCGGATGCTGGAGAGGAATTTTGACAACTTCAGATTGGTTCTTTCCACATAGCGGATCAGCAAAATTACCTGCAAAATGATGAAAACACCCAGAATGATCGTACTGACATTGTATCTTAGCTGGTTAATCAGGTAAAAGAACAGCAATACCGAAACCAGCAGGATGATCACCCGGATGCTGACACTGATCCGAAAACGATTAAAGCCCATATTTTTCAATTCTGCGGTAGAGCGATGCCCTGGTTAATCCCAGTTCTTTAGCAGCCTTGGAGATATTTCCACCATGTTTGTCGATGACCTTGCGGATAAGCATTTTTTCGGTTTCTTCCAGGTTCATATTTGAAGCAGAAAGCACTTCATCTTTTTTCTCTTCCTGTCGAGACAAAAAGAAATCCTGGGGTTCGAGCATGTTCGACTCACTCATGATCACAGCCCTCTCCACAGCATGTTGTAACTCCCTGATATTTCCCGGCCAGTTGTGTTTTTCTAGTCTTTTCAAAGTACTTGGGCTGACCCGCTTTTGCTGCATTTTATATTTTTTGCAATAAATATCCAGGAAATGGTTGACCAGTGGTTCTATGTCTTCCGTACGCTCCCGCAATGGCGGCAGGTGTATTTCCACCGTGTTGATCCTGTACAAAAGATCCTGCCTGAACTTGCCCTCATTCACCATTTGATAAAGGGGCATGTTGGTAGCACATATCAGTCTTAGGTCGATCGGAATCTCTTTGTTGGTTCCCAGGCGCACCACCTTCCTGTTTTGCAGTACACTCAACAGCTTGCTCTGCAAAGCCTGGGAAAGGTTCCCGATCTCGTCCAGGAAAATGGAACCCTTGTTGGCCGCTTCAAAACGTCCGGCACGATCTTCCTTTGCATCTGTAAAAGCGCCTTTCTTAAAACCGAAAAGTTCACTTTCGAACAAACTTTCACTGATGGCCCCAAGATCCACACTGATAAACACCTCATCTTTTCGCTGTGACTGCCTGTGGATGGCCCTTGCAATAAGCTCCTTCCCGGTCCCGTTTTCACCCAGGATCAAAACATTGGCATCGGTGCCGGCCACTTTCTGCACATCGGTCAGCACTTTTTGCATGGGTTCGGAATTTGCAATGATGTTGGCATAGGCCTGGTCCTGGTCTTTGAGGATTACCTTCTGCTTAGTCTTGAGGTCCTCCAATTCGGTTTTTGACTTTTTTAGCTGCAGGGTCGTTTTGATCGTAGCCAGGAGCTTTTTGTTTTCCCAGGGTTTCAGGAGGAAATTGGTAGCACCTTCCTTGATCCCCTGCACTGCCAGTTCTATATCTCCATAACCTGTAATCAGGATGACCACGGAAGTGGGATCCAGTTCCAGTATTTTGTTCATCCAGTAAAATCCTTCCTTGCCGCTGGTGGCATCCGGTGCAAAATTCATGTCGAGCAGGATTAGGTCGTAATTCTCATTCTGGATCAGGTTCGGGATGTTCTCCGGATTCTTTTCGGTGTGAACGAATTCGATGTGCTGCTTCAAAAACAGCTTCGCAGCAAGCAATACATCTTCATCATCATCCACAATCAGGATCTTTGCATTCAGCTTTTCCATCATTTGGGTATTTGAAAATTTCAATCAATCCGTAAAGTTAAACATAATGTTCGTATGTGTACATGCGCTTGAACGCTAACGTACATTTTCGTGCACTTTTTATCCAAAATCACATCCTATGCTTCTGTATACAAGCGTATTACGATCATTGGCACAGCTTTAGTTAAAAAGTGTTAAAACCAAATTAATTGAAAATTTGAATCATGGACAGAATAATTGAAAAGAAGAAGTGGACCACAAAAAAGATTCTAACAATTGCAGCAATCAGTATTTTCGGGATTTTTATCCTTTATTTATTATTTTTCAGGGATAAGTCTTCCCGGCTTTATGTAAACAGGAATCAGCTTACGATTGTTGATGTAAAAAAAGACAAATTCAAGGAGTTCATTCCGGTGGATGCAGTTGTATATCCCAAAACCACGGTGTATATTGATGCAGTTCAGGGAGGCGTTGTTGAAAATGTTTATGTTGAAGATGGTGATTTCCTGCAGCAAGGGGATACCATACTGAAACTCCTCAATACACAGATGGAGCTGAATTATATGGAACAGGAAACCCGCATGCTGGGAGAAATGAACCGTTTGCAGACCAATCGCCTGAACCTGGAGCAAAATAAATTCCAGCGGCAAAAAGAAATTGTCCAGCTTAACTATGAGATCGACCGCGTAAAAAGGGATTTTGAACGTAAGAAAAAGTTATACAATGATAAAGTAATCCCGGAAAAAGAGTTTGAAGATGCAACACGGGATTATCAGTTTACCCTGAAACAACTTGATATTTCGCTGAAGCTTCAAAAGCTTGATTCCCTTGCCACGGTTGAGCAGATCAAGGATATAAGAACCTCTCTCGACAGGATGAACGACAACCTGCACCTCTTGCGCAAGAACATGGAAAATGCCTATGTAAAAGCGCCAACCGACGGAGTACTTTCTTCCTTTGACGTTGAGATCGGTGAAACCAAATCCACCGGTCAACATCTCGGGCAAATTGATAAAGAAGACGGTTTCAAGCTGGAAGCCAATATAGATGAAAGGTATATTTCAAGGGTATATGTGGGGCAGCCAGCAGAGTTTGATTTTGGAAGTAAAACATTTAAGCTGTTCATCAATAAGATCTACACAGATGTGACCAATGGTTCATTCCAGGTAGATCTTTTATTCGAGGATGAAGCGCCCGATCATATCAAACGCGGTCAAACCTTGCAGATCAAACTAATCTTCAGTGGTGAGCAGGACGCCATCATCATCAAACGGGGAGGTTTCTTCCAGGAAACAGGCGGCAACTGGATCTATGTTGTGGATCCCAGCGGGGAATTTGCCAGCAAACGCAGCATCCGTATCAACCGGCAGAATACCAATTACTATGAGGTGATGGAAGGCCTGCAGCCGGGAGAAGAAGTGATCGTTTCCTCCTACGACACCTTCGGTGATAAAGACAAGCTTATTTTCAAAAATTAACAATAAAATATTAAAACAATGTTACGAACAGAAGAATTATCGAAAGTTTTCAGAACGGATGAAGTAGAAACCACCGCACTGAATAAAGTGAGTTTTGAAGTACAGAAAGGAGAATTCGTGGCCATTATGGGGCCTTCGGGTTGTGGAAAATCCACCCTGCTGAATATCCTGGGATTGCTTGACAATCCAACATCAGGTAATTATTATTTCCTCAACAACGAAGTTTCCGGTCATTCCGAGAAACAAAGAGCAAAGCTGAGGAAACAAAACATCGGATTTGTTTTTCAGAATTTTAACCTGATCGATGAGTTGAATGTGTTTGAAAATGTGGAATTGCCCCTGATCTATCTGGGCTTTAACGCCTCCGACCGCAAGGAAAGAGTGCAGGAAGTGCTGGAGCAGGTAAAGATCGCACATCGTGCAAAACATTTTCCTTTGCAGCTTTCCGGGGGACAACAGCAGCGTGTTGCCGTAGCCAGGGCACTGGTTGCAAAACCGCATCTGATCCTGGCCGATGAGCCTACCGGTAACCTCGACTCTTCACACGGAGAAGAGATCATGGGATTGCTCGACAACCTGAATCAAAACGGAACCACCATTGTAATGGTTACGCACTCAGTGCGCGATGCCGAATATGCCCAGCGCATCGTCAGGTTGTTCGACGGTGAAGTGATCAATGAAAATATCAAAGAAGCGGTTGCGGTGTAATATTACCGGAAACAAAGCATGTCATTCATACCAAAATCCAATTAACATGATCATCAATTACCTAAAAGTCGCATTCAGAAACCTGGTCAGGCAAAAAGGATACTCCATCATCAATATCCTGGGATTAACAATTGGCATTGCCGCTTTTATTATGATTATGCTCTATGTACAGTACGAACTGAGTTTCAATGAGCATATCCCAAACAAAGACCGCCTGTACCGCTGTGTGGAGCTGCAACACCCTGATGGCATCGATGACCAGCATGTTGCTGTTACCATGGCACCTCTGGCAGAAACCCTGGTGGAGAATTTTCCGGAGATCACCAATGCCGTAAGGCTCTGGTCGGTGTGGGAACTTCCCATTACCACAAGAAGTGGTGAAGTGATCAACCAGGGATTTGTCAGTTTTACCGACAGCACCATATTCGAACTTTTTGGTGTGGGACTTTTGCGGGGTGACCCGGAAACTGCGCTCAGCGAGCCGAAAAACCTGATCATGTCTGAAAAAACAGCCAGAAAGCTTTTTGGTTCCATAGATTCAGCCATGAACCAGATCCTGACTGTTTATGGATATGAAGGATTCAAAGTAACCGGTATCATGGAAAACTGTCCGGAGAATGCACATTTCCGCTATGAGGTATTGATCTCTATGAGCACCGCTTACCAGGCTTTTCCCTGGTTTGGCGGCTGGGGATCCAATACCCTTGACACTTATGTGCAACTGGCCGAAAATGTGGATCATAAGGAATTGAGCAAAAAATTCAAACCCTTTTTGCTGGAATACAGGGAGGTACCTGAAGAAGAGCAGGAAAGTTTCTTCGATCTCTATTTGCAACCCCTGGATGATATCCACCTGAAATCCGGGCACATCAAGTTCCAGGTGATGAATTACAATCAGGGCAATTATTATACGGTAGTTGTTTTTGCCATCATCGCCATCCTGATCGTGATCATAGCCTGCATCAATTATATCAATATTTCCATTGCCCGTTCGATGAAACAGGCCCGGGAAGTGGGCATGCGGAAAGTACTGGGAGCAACCCGGGGCAGCCTCGTATCAAGGTTCCTGGGTGAGTCATTCATCCTGACTTTCATTGCCGTAATTTTATCACTCTTGCTGGTCGAGATATTTCTGCCCTATTTCAATGACATTCTCAGCATTGATTTGCAGGCGGATTTTGCAGGAAACTGGTTGCTGAACGTAGGTTTGCTGGTCCTGCTTTTTGTGATCAGCCTGATATCAGGGTCTTATCCGGCATTTTACCTGTCCCGATTCAAACCCGTTACCGTACTGAAGGGGAAGCTTGGGGAAACGGAACAAAAATCCGGTATCATGAGCAAAGGACTGGTGGTTTTCCAGTTTGTTGTATCCATTGCCCTGATATTTTCCATCATGGTATTATACAGGCAAATTCACTATGTACTGAATAAAGACCTGGGATATAATCCCGAAAAAACATACAATATTGAATTGCATAACAATAACGATCCTGACGACATCAGGCTGTTCAAAGAGAAGCTCCTGCAGAATCCAGGCATCACCGGAGTTGCAGCAGCTTCAAATTACAACGGAGTTGCCGGAAATCAATCCACAATACATGTTGACGATTCGACGGAAACAGCCATTATGATGCGTTTCGGTTATGTTGATTATGATTTCTTTGATGTCATGGGAATGCAACTGAGCATGGGAAGGAATTTTGACAAGTCATACTCCCTCGACGATGAAGAAGCAGTTATCATTAATGAAGCCGCTGCCAGTACACTTGGATGGGAACAACCCATCGGGAAAACTTTCATGCCCTTTTACGACACCATTCATACAAGGAAAGTCATTGGTGTGATAAAGGATTACCATTATTATTCGCTCAGGTCAAAAATCGAACCTGCAGTTTATATCATTTATCCCGAAGAATTCCGCAGAATAGTTGTTCGTGTGAGAGAGGATGGAAAACAAAAGAAATACATCGAACAAATCTGGAATGAAGTATTCCCCGGCAGGCCTTTCGAAATGCATTCGGTTGAAAATATTTTAAAAAGTTCATACCGGGGTGAGAGAAGGATGATGGAGTTATTCGGCTATTTCGCGATCCTCTCTTTCATCATTTCAAGCCTGGGATTATATGGGCTGACTTCCTTTATCATTCAACAAAAAAGAAAAGAAATCGGCATTCGCAAAGTACTGGGCAGTTCTGCAGTGCAGGTGGTTTACCTGATCACGAAGAACTTCCTCAAACTTGTTCTGATCGCAGCGGTCATTGCCCTGCCCCTGGCCTGGTATTTTATGGATGACCTGCTGAACAACTTTGCATACCGCAGCGGTGTAGCATGGTACATCTTTATCTTTGCACTCCTGATTTCTGTCCTTGTAGCCAGCTTAACAATCATCTACCATGCAGTGAGGGCCGCAAATGCCAATCCGGTGGATGCGATCAAATACGAATAATCATCAAACTGTATAAAAATGAGAGAAATCGTAGTATTAATACCCGACGTGGAACCCGAACAAAATGTGGAGATCGAAGTCCGCATCAACGGTCGCAAAAAGACCCTGCAATACCGGGTTGAGCTTCTCGATTTCGAGGGTTCCGATGAAACCCCAACAAAAGACAAAGTAACCGTTTTGCGCCATAAACTTGCAGAATACGATAAGAACTGGGAACTGGTGGAAATCGGCGCACCGGATAAGGAAGAAAACATTCCGCTGATGTTTAGAAGAAAAAGCGACAGTGAATTAATTCATAAATCCAAAAAACAATAAATTATGATGAAGAAAAGTATCACATGGATCATTGCATGTTTCATTCTCGGGTCTGCTGCAATAGCACAGGACAAAGAGAACGATGAAAAAGAAATAAAAAACGTAATTCAATCCGCCTACATAGATGGTATCCAGAACAGTGGTGAGATAGAAGACATTGAAGAAGGGTTTCACCCGGGATTCAATCTCCTCATTTACAAAGGGAACATGATGGACAAGCTGCCCATTTACAACTGGATCGAATATGTGAAGATGAGAAAGGCCAAGATGGCGGAAACAGATCCACCTGTTGAAAAAACGACCGTTGAATTCATAGACATCGATATTACAGGCACAGCAGCCGTTACAAAGATTAAATTGTTCAAAGGGGGAGAACACATCTTTACCGACTACCTTTCTCTTTACAATTTTACTGATGACGGTTGGAAAATTGTAGGGAAGATATATTATCAAATACCAAAAGAAGAAAAATAGGCTTCGACTTCGCTCAGCCTTACAGAAGTATAAAAAAACATATGACAAATAAATTACAATTATCAATATTCAAAACAATGATGCATCCAAAAGGTTTTGGTCATTGGTTCATTGGAGATTGAGATTTATCCGCCGAAGGTCGGACTAGTTTTGTTATTTGGAATTTGAAATTTGGGATTTAAATAATAACAGGGAAAGGTCATGTGGAAAATCTATATAAAATCCGCCTTCAGGAACATAATCAAGCAAAAGTTCTATACATTCATTAATATCACAGGGTTATCCATAGGCATTGCCTGCTTTATCCTGATCGGATTGTATATTACCGACGAGTTGAGCTATGATAAATACCATGAAAAGGCCGGCCGGATTTACAGGGTGGTGAACGTTTATGATTTTAACGGTGTGGGTGAAAATTCGGCCAGTGCTCCCTTCCCTGTTGCTTTTACCATGAAAGAAGAATACCCTGGCATGATCGAGAATGTGGTCAGAGTATTCAATTTCCAGGCACCCCGCAGCCTGGTGGTATACAAAGAGCATAAATTCAACGAAAGGAATTTCTTTTTTGCGGATTCAACATTTTTCGAAGTCTTTGATCACGAATTTGTAGAAGGAGACCCTGAAACCGCCCTGAACGAGATCAATTCAGTGGTCATCACCGAAAAAGCCGCCCGAAAGTATTTTGGTGAGGAGGAGCCCCTGGGAAAGATCCTGCGTTTTGAATCAGCCCTCAACCTGAAAGTTACGGGCGTGATCAAAGATGTGCCTGTTCAGTCCCATTTTAATTTTGATTTTATTGCCTCCATGGCTTCAGTCCGCAATATGTATGGTGGAAGCCTTCCCCGGACATGGGTCTGGAATCCCTGCTGGACTTACCTGGTATTGAAAAAAAAGGCCGATCCGGAGAAACTGGAGGCCGCTTTCCCTGATTTTGTGAACAAATTTTTTTATGATGCCGAGAAGGAGAATATTTCCCTCTATCTCCAGCCTCTAACCGACATTCACCTGAAATCCAAACTCGACTATGAAATAGAACCCAACAACAGCATCTCCAATATTTATATCCTTGCTGCCATCGGGATATTTATGCTATTGATCGCGGGCATCAACTTTATGAACCTGGCCACCGCAACCTCGAGCGGCAGAAGCCGTGAGATCGGGATCAAAAAAGTGGTGGGTGCCTACCGCGGGCAGATCATACGACAATTCTTTGGCGAGTCCATCCTGCTTACTTTCTTTGCCATGGTCCTCGCCCTGCTTATTGTGGAACTGATATTGCCCGCATTCAATACATTCACAGGTAAAGAAATATCCCTTTCGGTCCTGCTTCAGCCAGCCTATATTGCGGCTTTGATCTTGCTGGTATTGATAAGCGGTATCTTTTCCGGATTCTACCCCGCTGTTTATTTGTCCTCCTTCAGGCCTGTCAGTGTTTTGAAAGGAAAGATCAGCAAAGGTGCCAAGAGCGGCCTGGGCAGGAAAGTGCTTGTAGTGCTGCAGTTTGCCATTTCCATTGCTCTGATCATCGCTACTTTCGTTGCCTTCGACCAGATACGCTATATGCGCAGTGCCGACCTCGGGTTCAACAAAGAGCATGTGATCATTGTACCCATCAACCGGACCGCCGTTGCAGGACAATACCCTGCCTTTAAAAGAGAAATTGAAAACAATGCGAATATCATCAGTGCCACTACCGTGGATGACATTTTTGGTTCCGCCCACAACACACACGAATTCAGGCCTGAAGGTTTTCCTGAAGATAAATGGAATTTCTACCCTGCTCTCGTAGTGGCTTATGATTTTGTCAAGACTTTCGGTATTAAGATCATTGCGGGCCGTGACTATAACGAAGCCAACAAAACCGATCCGGTCAAGGGAATCCTGATCAATGAAGCCATGGTGAGGCATATGGGATGGGAAAACCCGGAAGCTTCCCTGGGTAAAAAGTTCAAATCCCTGCAAGGCGATGAAAGAGTGATCGGTGTGACCAATAATTTCAATGCCACATCCCTGCATGAAGCTGCGGGGCCTTTCGTGCTCAATATGAAAGAAACACCTGGCGCCATCATGTTCTTTACCAAGTATCTTTGTGTACGCTATATTCCAGGAAATGAAAAAGAAGTCATCTCTTTTCTTGCATCCAGGTGGAATGAGTATGAAAAAGAAAGGCCTTTTGAATATTCTTTCCTGGGGGATGAGTTGAGCAAGCTTTACAAAGATGAAGAAAACCTGGGTCGGCTTTCGGTCATTTTCACCTTCCTCATCATATTTATTGCAGCCCTGGGATTGTTTGGCCTGGCATCTTTCATGGCCGAACAAAGAACCAAAGAGATCGGCATACGAAAAGTGCTCGGGGCCGGTGTAGGAAGCATCATCAGGATAATCTCTGCAGAATTCATCAAGCTGGTCATAGTGGCAACCATCATTGCCTGGCCCATTTCTTATCTGCTGATGGACACCTGGTTGCAGGATTTCGCCTACAGAACATCCATCAATTACCTGTTTTTTATATATGCTGCCCTCATCGCCCTGGCAATCGCAATGATGATTACAAGTGCCCGGGCTTATTTTGCATCACAAACCAATCCGGTTGATACATTGAAATACGAATAATAAAACACATATCATGTTTGGAAATATATTGAAAACAACAGCCCGGTATTTTTTTAAGAATGGTTTCTTTTCGCTCATCAATTTGCTGGGGCTGGCCATCGGACTGGCCACCAGTATCCTGATTTTTCTTTTCGTGCAGGATGAGCTGAGCTATGACAAACACTTTGAGGATGCCGCGGATATTTACCGCCTCGAGCCCAGGTATATCGGGCAGGGGGAAGATTCCCGCTGGGCAGCAACCCAGGGGAACCTGATCCCGACCATTAAAGAAAAATACCCTGAGATCAAGGATGCCACCAAACTTCATTTCTTTTACAATGATGTGGTTGGGAATTATGAAGCGCTTTCTTTCAACGAAAGCAATGTCCTGGTGGCCGACACCAATTTCATTGAATTTTTCGGACTGGATATCCTCCATGGTGATCGTGAGAATGCCCTGCACGGATCAAAGAAGGCCATAGTAAGTGCCTCCACAGCCAGGCGGTACTTTGGGGATGAAGATCCGGTCGGGAAGATCATCCGCCTGAACCAGGACAATTTTAAGGTAGCTGCCGTAATACAGGACATGCCCCTGAATTCGCATTTTCACTACGACATCATCATATCAATGGACGAATTCCGGGCCCGGGGAATTCCCTGTGACCAAGGTGGGCCTGCTGCATATTATTCTTATGTCAAATTCAAAGACAAAGCTAGCCGGGATCATTTTGATGATAAGGTACGCGGCAACACCTGGGAAGTATTCGGATATGTTGTTGCAGGCGACAGTTCAGAAGTACCCGAAGGCTATGAATTGCAGATGATCACCCATCCCATCACAAACATACACTTGAACGGCCATGCCGAAAAAGAGATTGAAGCCAACAGCGATGCACAGTACATTTACATTTTTACAATTGTCGCTCTTTTCGTGCTAATCATTGCCTGCATCAATTACATGAACCTCACCACGGCAAAGTCCTTCAGAAGGGCCAAAGAAGTTGGTGTGAGAAAAGTGCTTGGAGCACACAAAAGAAACATCTTCCGGCAATTCATGTCGGAGTCCTACCTGATCAGCTTCCTGGCCATTCTGATTGCCCTGATAGTTGTGGAACTGATCCTGCCATTCTTCAACAATATCACTGTTAAAGACCTTCAACTGAATGTATTTTCAAATTTAATCCTTTTGTTGGTACTGCTAATTGTGTATGTCATCGTGGGTTTCCTTTCAGGTTCATATCCTGCTGTTTTCCTGTCACGTTTCGAACCCCTGAAGGTTCTGAAGTCCAATACTACCAATGACAAGAGCAACAAGTCCGCTTTGTATTTCAGGCGGGGGCTCGTAATCCTTCAGTTTGCCATTTCAGTCATCCTGATCATTGGTTCCATCACAGTTTACCGGCAATTGGTTTTCATTCAAAATAAAAAGCTGGGCTTTCAGAAAGAAAATGTTTTACTGGTAAAAACAGCAGGTGTATGGGATAAACAAAAACTGGAAGTTTTAAAGAAACAGCTTTTGAATTCCCCACAAATTGAAAGCATTTCATCCGCTTCGATGATTCCGGGTGAAAGAGCACCATTTCTGACGGTGCGTATCCCTGGATTGGCAGACCAGGAAAGTGAAGGCAGCAACGAAGGTGAAGATATTTTCGGTATGCGCGTGATGTCGGCAGATGAAGATGTTCTGAATACTTTTGGTTTTGAAATTTCGGAAGGCCGTGGTTTTTCAAAGGAATTTGGCACGGATGCAAACGAAGCCTTCATTCTCAACCAGGCAGCAGTAAAAGAATTTGAGCTTGAAAATCCTGTAGGCTCAAGTTTTGAATACCTGTACGGATTAGAGGATCCGAAAAAAGGGAAAATCATAGGGGTTGTAGAAGATTTTCATTATGCTTCCCTGCATACGGCAGTCGAACCCCTGATGATCCATATCATGCCTGTTTACTACAGGTATCTTGCGATCAGGACAAATGCAGGCAGTACTGCAGATATTCTCTCAAAAACAGAAGATGCATGGATGGCGGCTTTTCCCAACCTGCCTTTCGAATATTTCTTCCTCGACAATTATTATGATAATTTATACAAATCGGAATTGAACCTGAAATCAGTGATCACTTATTTTACCATCCTGGCCATTGTGATCGCTTGTTTGGGTCTTTTCGGGCTTGCCGCATACATTACCGAACTGAGGACGAAGGAGATCGGCATCAGGAAGGTATTGGGAGCCTCATTTGGTTCAATCGTATATTCCCTGTCGCGGGAGTTCATGTTATTGATTATCATTGCAAATATACTGGCGTGGGTACCGGCTTATTATTTTCTGAACAACTGGCTGGATGGTTATGCTTTCAGGATTTCGATCGGACTGGGCATATTTATCCTTACTGCGATCGTATCCTTCTTCATTGCCTTTGTCACCGTTGGTATGCAGGCAATAAAAGCGGCGGTAATGAATCCCGCCAATGCATTAAAGTATGAATAAGTTTGTAACTAATAAAACATAATTTCGTCATAAATATTAACCTAAAATCAAAAATGTCGTGATCAAAACAGAAAATTTAACCAAAGTATTCCGTACCGATGAGGTCGAAACTACGGCTCTGAATGAAGTTTCACTGGAAGTAAAAAAAGGCGAATATGTAGCTGTGATGGGTCCTTCGGGATGTGGCAAATCAACGCTGTTAAATATCCTGGGGTTGCTTGACAACCCAAGCAAAGGAGATTATTATTTCCTGGAAAAAGAAGTTTCTGATTATTCGGAGAAACAAAGGGCGAAGTTGCGCAAGCACAATATTGGCTTTGTTTTCCAGAACTTCAACCTCATTGATGAACTGAATGTATTTGAAAATGTTGAGCTTCCGTTGATTTACCTCGGCTGGTCTTCTTCCGACAGGAAAAAACGCGTGGAAGAGGTGCTGGAAACCATGAAGATCGCACACCGGAAAAAACATTTTCCACTGCAGTTGTCCGGAGGGCAGCAGCAAAGGGTTGCCGTTGCAAGGGCCGTGATCGCCAAACCACACCTGATCCTTGCCGATGAACCCACCGGTAACCTAGACTCAGCACATGGCGAAGAGGTGATGAACCTGCTTTCCGAACTCAACGAGAACGGAACAACCATTATCATGGTAACCCACTCGCAGCGCGATGCCGAATATGCCAAAAGAGTTGTACGCTTGTTCGACGGGGAGATCGTTACCGAAAATATTCGCGAGAACATTCTCTAGTACTTGATCTCAAAACCACAAAAACATGTTTAAAAATTTCCTCAAAAGTGCCTTCAGGAACTTTACCCGAAGCAAGTTCTACTCCTTGCTGAATTTGCTGGGTCTTTCCGTCGGCCTGGCCGTTTTCATTTTTCTTTTCCTGTTTGTGAAAGATGAGATCAGCTATGATGCTTACCATGAAAAGGCCGACAGAATCTACCGCATCGAGGCCGATTTTTACATCTCCGGCAATCCCGATCGTTTTGCCATCGTTCCCATCCCCATGGCCCCGGCCCTGAAGATCGAATATCCCGAAGTGGAAAGTTTTGTGAGATTCAACGATCTGGGGCGCACCACTTTCAGGATCGGTGAAAAGGAGTATTTTGAAGATGATTTTTATTATACCGATTCAACCGTCTTCCAGATATTCTCACACAATGTGATCCTGGGAGATCCTGATAAATGCCTGACCGAACCGAATTCTATGGTTCTGTCTGAATCCGTTTCCGAAAAATATTTCGGAGAAGAAAACCCACTCGGACAGATTGTGGAATCGGAAGATGGCCGACAATACAAAGTTACCGGGGTTTACGAGGATCTTCCGTTAAATTCTCACCTGCACTACGATGGATTGCTCTCGGCAAGCACCATCGCAAACATTGTCGGGGAAGACCGTTTCAACAGCATGGAACCTGGCCGTTTCTGGAACATAGGTGTTTATTCCTATATACTGCTGCATGAAAACAGCAACATACAATCCATTCATGATAAATTCGACGGCTTTTATGAAAAATACATGAAGCCCATCGGGGATCAGATCAATGCCAGTTTCAATCTTTTGTCGACGCCACTGAAGGAAACCCATTTCGTGAAAGGCCTGGATTATGACCGGCCAAAGGGAAACATGACCTATGTATATATTTTCTCCACCGTGGCCCTGCTGGTGCTGATCCTGGCAGCGATCAATTACATGAACATGGCCACTGCTCGCTCTGCGAAACGTGCCAGAGAGGTCGGGATCCGCAAAGTCGCCGGTGCATACCGCAAGCAACTGATCTGGCAGTTCATCGGAGAATCGGTGTTTATCAGCATCCTGGCACTGCTGGTAGCCATTTTGCTGGTCTATATGTTATTACCCGATTTCATTACCCTTTCGGGGAAATCGCTGAGCTTCGACCTGTTCGGCGATCCTGTGTTGCTCCCGGTGATCCTGGGCATTACCCTGCTCGTGGGACTTGTGTCGGGTAGCTACCCTGCTTTTTACCTCTCTTCCTTCAAGCCTGTTACCGTTATCAAAGGAAGCCTCACAGGAGGCAAGAAGAAAGAAGGCAGCTTGCGAAAATTCCTGGTGGTATTCCAGTTCTGGATCGCCATTTCTATGATCATCGCCACCCTGGTGGTAGCCGATCAGATCCGCTTCCTCATGAACAAGGATGTAGGATTTGAAAGGGAGAACGTCATTGTGATGAATCTACAGGATACTTCCTTTTTCAAAAAATCAGAAATGTATAAAGAGGAACTGCTTCAAAATCCCAACATCATCAATGCCAGTCTTTCCATAGGTGTTCCCGGGGAAACCAACTGGGTGCAGGTGATCCGGGCCGAGGTGGATACAGCCATGGTCGAAAAAACCATGCACATCTGCTTACCCGATTATGATTTCGTTGAGACCTACGGGATCGAAATGGATACGGGACGTTTCTTCCGAAAAGACATGGGCACCGACGTGGAAGAAGCAGTGGTCGTAAACCAGGCCGCTGCCCGGACTTTTGGATGGGGGGATGAGGCCCTGGGGAAAAAGATCAACTGGGGCTTCGACCTGGAAGGCAATACCGGAAGAATGATGAAAGTGATCGGGGTGATGAAGGATTATCATTACCGGTCGCTGCACAACGAAGTGGAACCCCTGATGATGATACTGCATGATAATTTTCCGAAAAGATATCTCAGCGTGCGGGTGAACGGGAACAAGATGCAGGAAAGTCTTGCTTTCATGGGTGATAAATGGCGTGAATTCGGTTCCTCCCAGCCTTTCGATTATCGCATACTCGAAAACACCTGGGACGAGATGTACGAATCCGAGAAAAAGCTGATGACCATTTTTACCATTGCCACCCTGCTGACCATTTTCATCGCTTTGCTGGGATTGCTCGGACTGTCTTCCTTTGTGGCGGAAAGGAAAACAAAAGAGATCGGCATTCGCAAGGTGGTGGGCGCCAGCGTGCCCGACATCCTGATGCTTCTGTACCGGGAATTCCTGGTCCTGATCGGCATTGCCTTTGTCATTGCCGTTCCCATCGCCTGGTGGCAGTTGACAGAATGGATGGACAAATCTTTCATCTATCATACCAGCGTTTCCTGGCAATCCATTGTCCTGGCGGGATTTTTCTCCCTGCTCATCGGTGTGATCACCATCAGCTTCCACTCGGTAAGGGCGGCGCTCAGCAACCCGGTGGATGCGATCAAATACGAATAGTGCTTTGAAACCCCCGCGAGGCTCTCGCTGGACCGAAGTTTTAGTTTTAGAGAGGGCTCTCACTTGCAGTGAGGATCATGCATTAGTAGTGGCAGTGACAGGAGGCAGTATTCACCTGGCAGGAGGAAGTGGTAGTTGGGTTGGTTGGCAGGCAGATGTTATTCTGAATATTATCAGGCATTTTCCCCTTTTTTGGTTCAAACCCGATTTGATTGTTGAATAGAATGCCTCAATATCCAATAATCAACACACAATAATCAACCTGACTTCTGTCAGGCAAGTTATCTATTAGATGGGGCGCACGTTGGTTATTGGATATTGAGCGTTGGATATTGTTTATTTAAATGAATGTAGAACCGGATGCAACCCCCAACTTCGACATTGGACATTGGGCGTTCGATATTCGAAATTCCAAACAAGGCCGATAATAGTATAGCCCCTTACTCCGGTCTTCTGTCTTCCTTCTTTTATAAATTCTATCAACAGAAATACCTTCTCTAAAATAAACTTATTTCTAAGTCTTTGTAATTCACTGCAAAAATTAGTGTATCTTTGCCAAAATTCTGATTTGAGAATCTGCGCTTTTATTTGCTAATTTCCTTTCAAGCAATTAGTTTTTCACTGCACTTTTTTTTAAATCAACATCAACTTAAACATTAGAGAAATGAACATTTATGTAGGAAACCTTGATTACAAGGTTAACGAAAATGACCTGGAAGGTATTTTCGAAGAGTACGGAACAGTTGAATCCGCAAAAATCATCACCGATAAGTACAGTGGGAGAAGCAAAGGCTTTGGTTTTGTGATCATGGAAGATCAGGAAGAAGCCAGCCAGGCAATCAAAGACCTCAACGGCAAAATGCTGGAAGACAGAGAAATTGTCGTAAACGAAGCTAAACCCAAAAAAGAAACCTATAACAGATAAAACGATGAAAGGTAAAATAAAATGGTATAATGAAATCAAAGGTTTTGGTTTCATTGAGGCAGAAAACGGGGAAGATATTTTTGTTCACCGCACAGGCCTGGTCGATTCCTATAACAGACCGCAAGAAGAAGAAGAAGTTGTTTTTGAAACAAAACAAGGTGACAAGGGAATATTTGCTGTTAACGTAAAAACGAACAGCTAAATTCCGTAAAATATATGATATCCATTCCAATGAAGACATTGGAGTGGATATTTTTGTTTAATCAGGTATGATTGCATGAGGCAGTTAAAAATAACAAAGCAGATCACGCATCGCGATGAAGCCTCTATCAACCGGTACTTTCAGGATATCAACAAATATCCCATGATCACACCGGAAGAGGAGGTGGCCTTGTCCATCCGGATCAGGGAAGGCGATGAGCAGGCCCTGGAAAAACTGGTAGTTGCCAATTTGCGTTTTGTAATTTCTGTTGCCAAGCAATATCAAAACAAAGGCCTGAGTTTTCCCGATCTGATTAACGAGGGCAATATGGGACTGGTTAAAGCTGCAAAGCGATTCGACGAAACCAGGGGCTTCAAATTTATATCCTATGCTGTTTGGTGGATCCGGCAAGCCATCACCCAGGCCATATCCGATCAAACCAGGATCGTCAGGTTACCACTGAACCGCCTTTCCACCATCAATAAGATTAAAAGGGCAGTCCCGCAACTGGAACAGGAACTGGACAGGGAACCGACCCAGGCCGAAATAGCTGCATACCTTGATCTTTCAAAAGAAGAAGTGGAAAAGGCCAATGACATTAGTATGCCCCAGATTTCCTTCGACAGGCCTCTTTCAGGAGAAAGCGGAAATGAGTTCAGCTTATACGATCTCGTTCAAACCGGAAGCATTCCAGCACCTGATAACATCAGCATGCATGAGTCGGTTGCAACGAATATCGACAGGGCACTCACCAAGTTAAACAACAAGGAAGCCGAAGTACTGATCATGACTTTTGGCCTCAGAGGAAGACCCGTTTATACACTGCATGACATTGCTTCCAAATTCGATATGTCAACCGAAAGAATACGACAAATAAAATTCAACGGACTTCAAAAGCTCAAGAAACTGCTGGAGGGGAAATATACATTTTTGGAACTTAATAGTTAGTTCGTATCTTTGTAAAGAATTTTATAACAAATTTTTTTATTAAACATATATGGGAAGATCACAAGAAACCTTTAACAAGAAGGAAGTAAGAAAGCAAAAAGAGAAAAAGAGAAAAGAGAAAGAAAAAAAACGCCAGGCACGAAAAGAGGAAGATAAGAAGGGTATGGACGATATGATCGCCTACGTAGATGAATACGGCAATATCACCGATACACCCCCCGATCCGGAAGAAAAAGATGAGGTCAAAGCCGAGGATATAACCATCGGGGCAGCCAACCGAAATACCGCCGAGGATCTCGATCCGGTCAAAAAAGGTACCGTTACCTTTTTCAATGATGCCAAAGGATTTGGATTTATCAGGGAAGCCGAATCAAAGCAGGATGTATTCGTGCACATCAACAATGTAGACGGCGACATCAAGGAAGGAATGCTGATGAGCTTCGAGGTGGAAAACGGACCCAAGGGCCCGGCCGCCGTGCGGGTGAAAGCGATTAAGTAATTTGTATTTAAGCTGAAATAATTTAATTGAAGAGGCTGTCTCAAAAGCAACAAAAACTTAACCGCTATGACCGCAAAGACTTACGCTAAGGACGCTATGTTGCTCATTTTGTTTATTTTGCGCTTGGCGAACTTTGCTTAAACCTCGTGTCCATTGCGGTTAAAATGACTTTTAAGACAACCTCTTCAGTGATTCAAAACAATTAACATGTTGACATTTAAAGCAATGGGGTTTTCCCCCAATTTGCTGAAAGCCATTGAAGAACTGGGATTTTTAAAACCTACCCCTATACAGGAAGAAATAATACCCCTGATTTTTGATACCGACAGCGACATCACAGGACTTGCTCAGACCGGAACCGGTAAAACAGCCGCATTTGGCTTGCCTTTAATTGAGCAAATAGATATTCATGATAAGCAAACACAGGTATTGATCCTGGCTCCCACAAGGGAACTTTGTATGCAAATCTCAAAAGATTTTCAAAATTATTCCAAATACAATGATGGATTAAGGGTTGTACCGGTTTACGGAGGAGCCAACATCGACACCCAGATCCGTGCCCTGAAAAAGGGAGCACATATCATTGCCGCTACGCCCGGTAGAATGCTGGATCTGATGAAACGGAAAGTGGCAAAGATCGACCAGATTCAAACCCTGGTTTTAGATGAAGCCGACGAAATGCTCAATATGGGTTTCAAAGATGAACTGGATGCAATTATGGAAAAGTCTCCAGGGTCCAAAAGAACATTGTTGTTTTCAGCCACCATGTCGAAAGAGGTTTCAAGGATCGCTCAAAAGTATCTGAAGGATCCTGTCAGGATTACCATTGGCAAACAAAATTCAGGTGCAGAAAACATCCAGCATATGTATTATCAGGTGCATGCCCAGGACCGCTACCTGGCTTTGAAACGTATCGCCGACATCAACCCGAACATATATGGCATCGTATTTTGCCGTACCCGCCAGGAGACCAAGGATGTGGCCGACAAATTGATCAAAGACGCTTACAATGCCGATGCCCTGCATGGCGATCTTTCACAGGCCCAGCGCGACCACGTTATGAAACGTTTCAGGGAAAGATCCCTGCAAATGCTGGTGGCCACCGATGTGGCAGCCAGGGGAATTGATGTGCAGGAAATCAGCCATGTGATCAATTACAACCTGCCCGATGAACTGGAAATTTATACCCACCGGAGTGGACGAACAGGACGGGCGGATAAATCAGGGATCGCGATTTCTATTTTGAATTATCGTGAAGTAAGCAAAGTAACTCAGATTGAAAAGATGATCGGGAAAAGACTGCAGAAACTTCCCCTGCCATCGGGAGAAGAAATCTGTAAAAAGCAACTTTTCAATATGATCGACCGCATGGAGAATGTGGAAGTGGACGAGGCCCAGATTGAACCTTTCATGGAAGCTGTAAACAAAAAATTATCCTGGCTTACCAAAGAACAGATCATCAAACGCTTTGTATCCCTCGAGTTCAACCGTTTCCTGAAATACTACAGGGATGCCCCTGATCTGAATAAAAAAGCCAACAGTCCTGTGAAAGTTGATGCGGGAAGAAAAGACAGAAAACGAAAGGGATCAGGCAAGGAGGATTTTCAGCAAATCCGCTCCAGGAGAAAACCCAGGGGTAATTATGTGCGCTTTTTCCTCAACCTGGGCAACAAAGACGGTTTGATCCCCAAAAATGTGATCGGCATGATCAACGACAATGCGCAGGACCGGGATATCAACATTGGGGATATTGATATCAAAGACAGCTTTTCGTTTTTTGAGGTAGAAGAAAAATTTGCACCGGTGGTACACGACGCAATGAGACATGGCAAATTCAAAGGTCGCAAAGTAAAAGTGGAACTGGCTTTGGAAAACGAAAGCAAGGGCAAAAAGAAGAAAGCTAAGGGGAAGAAGAAAAGGTAGGTTCCTTTTTATTTAAGTGGATTGTATAAAGAGCCTTATTAACCGCAAAGTTCGCGATGTTATTGCAAAGTTCGCAAAGAAAAGTTATTGATTTATAAGGCTTTGTAAGTATTGCCCCTGCTTTGTGTTACTTGCGGTTAAGCTTATCATTTTGCCCTGTACCTATAATTTGATGTTTTTTATAATCTTTTACATGCAAGAAACAAAATCCCGGCAATTAAAGTCGGGAGCCCGAAGATAAGCGATCCAAGATTTCCGTCAATAATTAAAAAGGGTAGCATTTGCACCAGGGATGCAATAATCAGTATAATTCCCCCCGCAAACTTTTTAAACCAGGAGGTAGTGTAGCCAACAAAAAATATCCAGAAAGTCAGTTCCATGACCCATCCTTCCCAGCTTCCATCAGAGACAATATGATTTTCTTCTGAACAAAAATATTGATCGATCAGCTTTGGAACAAAGGAAACAAAATAAAACAAAGCCAAAACTGTGGCAAATACCCTGCTTACAATTAAAAGGGTATTGCGTTTCCTGAGAGATAATTTGCTTGCAATCACAATTTGGATTTTGAAGAAGTAAAGGTAATACAGGATTACTCAGTTATCAAATATTTTTGGATATGTGATTCTTATAATGAAGCCGTTCAAAAAACACTTAATATGTATAGAAGAGTTTTTAATATTTTTTAAATTCGCAATAAGTGAATTTAAGATATTCAATTATACGTATATCAAAATGAAAAAAAACCCATTACTGCTGCTAATATTTTTATTTATCGGATTATTTTCTCGTTCTCAAGAGAATCAATATCCAATTTATGAAGAGCATTTTTACCAGATATACAATAGTGAAGGAAAGATTGTTGACGGTAAAAAAGTTGGTAAATGGATTGATAAAAGCAATCAAGGGACTGTATACAGAGAAGGTCATTATGATGATAATGGCATACCAGAGGGGATTTGGAGAATGTATTACCCATAAAAATTCTAATTTGAATGAAAAATTGATTTACAGTAAGCATGGGAAGCTTAAGCAGAGAAAAAAAATAAAATAAACATCTTTGTTTCTCTTTGTCCATACCCGAACACCCATTTTCCAGAAGCGTACATTTTAACAGCTATATAAACTTAGCTTTTGCAGTTTATGAGCCTTATTTTCAGATGTTTACTGTTTTGGCACAAAACTGGACACTTTAGAAAAAAAAGCGAGAAATGATCATCAATTATTTCAAAACTGCATTCAGGAATTTTTACAGGCAGAAAGGATATTCATTCATCAACATTGCAGGCCTGGCCATTGGTTTTGCATCATTCATTCTCATCATGCTGTTCATCCTCAATGAATTCAGTTATGATAAGTTTCACAAGGACCATGAAAGGATCTATCGTATTGCTGTAAAAGGCCGGATGTCGGGTGATTTTTTTGATGTGGCGGTTTCACCGGCTCCGCTGGCCCCTGCATTGAAAACAGAATTCCCGGATGTTGAGGAAGCTACACGCATCCGCAGGACTTTCCAGACCACCTTTTTCATTCATGATGAAAAAAAATATTATGAACGCGGGTTGTTGTTTGCCGATACCGGATTTTTTAAGGTATTTAGTTTCAGGACACTCCAGGGTGATCCTGAGCGAATGTTGAAAGAGCCCTTTTCAATCGTGCTAACGGAAAAAACAGCCAGGAAATACTTTGGTGAAGAAAATCCCCTTGGAAAAATACTGAAGTACAACGACCAGCACAGTTTTACGGTAACGGGGGTGATCAGGGATGTTCCCACCAATTCTCATTTCACCTTTCCCATGCTGGCCTCCTGGAGCAGCCAGGAAGAAATGGGTGCCAATCAAATGCTTGAACAATGGGGTTCCATGGCTTATCACACCTATGTTAAACTTATGCCCCAGGTGGATACCGAAAAATTCGATGAAAAGATCCATGATTACATCTTGAGCAAGATGATCGAAAGCTCTGGTGGTAGTCCGGAGGATTTCGAAGGCCTGCAAATGGAGTTTATTCCCTACCTGCAGCCCCTTACCAGCATTCACCTGCATTCCAACAAAATGGCGGAGCTGGGAACCAACGGAGATATTTCTTATGTGATCACATTTTCGCTTGTGGCCGTATTCATTCTGATCATTGCCTGCATCAATTTCATGAACCTCACAACAGCCCGTTCTTCCAAAAGGGCAAAGGAAGTAGGTATCAGAAAAGTTCATGGGGCACACCGGATGATGCTGATCAGGCAATTTCTGATTGAATCCACGCTGCTTAGCCTCACGGGATTGCTATTTTCATTTTTAATTGTAGAGCTTGCAATGCCTGTTTTTAATGATCTGATCGGTGAAGATTTAAGCATCTCATTTTTTGAAAGATGGGACCTGATCATGGGTTTGTTGCTTGTCGGGATAATTGTGGGATTGCTTGCAGGTAGCTATCCTGCTTTTTACCTTTCCTCCTTTCAGCCCGTAAGGGTGTTGAAAGGAGATGTGCAGAAAGGACCTAAGAGGTCATTACTCAGGAATACCCTGGTTGTTCTGCAATTTACCATCTCCATTTCATTGCTGATCGGAACGGGTATTATTTACGCCCAGCTAAGCTACATTCAAAACAAAAACCTGGGATTCGACAAAGAAAATATCCTGGTCATCCCGCTCAGGGGAAACCGCCTGCAGGAAAACCACGCTTTGATCCAGAACAAACTTAAAACCTTGCCGGAAATAAAAAGTGTAAGCAGTTCTTTCGGCCTGCCGGGTCAGGGTACCGATGGTACAGCCTATTTTCCGGAAGGAAAAAGCCGCACCGATCCCTGGCTGATTTTCAATATGTCTGTAGATTATGAATTCCTTGAAACCATGGGCATGGAATTGATAAAGGGTCGCTCATTCGATGAAAATTACGCAACCGATACGGCGGGTGTCGTTATCAATGAAACCCTTTGGAAAAAACTGGGCTGGGGTGAAGATGTATTGAACAAAAAATTCAGGATCGGGGATCCCGATTCAGGCTATGTTTTTCACGTAATCGGGGTGGTGCAGGATTTCCATAACAAATCACTACATGATCCCATCGATCCCTTTATTTTCTATCATAACCCGGGACGGTTTTCCAATATCGTGCTTAAGCTGAACAAAGGAAATGTTAAAAAAAGCATTGAGCGGATCGAAGAAAAATGGAATGAAATGGAAGCATCTTTTCCCTTTGATTTCTATTTTTTCGACCAATCCCTGGATGATATTTACAAAAGGGAACAGAAAATGGGCGAGACATTTATTTATTTCAGCATCATTGCCATCCTCATCGCATGCCTGGGATTGTTCGGACTGGCTTCTTATACCGCCGAACAAAGGACCAAGGAGATCGGTATCCGGAAAACGCTGGGATCCTCCTCCTTTGCCATTTCAATGATGCTTACCCGGGAATTCACAAAATGGGTACTGGTGGCCAATATCATTGCATGGCCGCTGAGTTTTTACCTGCTTTGGACCTGGCTGAGCAATTTTGCATACAGCATTGATATCTTTGATAAATGGTGGTTGTTCGTCACAGCAGCATTGCTCTCGCTGTTGATTGCTGTATTAACTGTGCTTTACCAGGCTTTGAAAGCAGCCAATGCAAATCCGGTGGATGCCCTGAAATATGAATAAAATATCGCAGGAGCCGGACCCGCCTGCCCAGCCTGGCGGCGGGTCCGTTCTCCTGAAAAAATATAAAATACGAAACCATGCTGATTAACAACTTGAAAACCTCAATTAGAGTATTGTTTAGACAAAAAGGCCATACTGCCATCAATATCCTGGGACTGGCCATCGGCTTTGCCGTTTTCATCCTGATCATGTTATTTGTGAAAGATCAGTACAGTTATGATAAATTCAATAAAAAGATCGACAGGATTTACAGGATGGAATATGAGGACTGGGCTTTGCTGGGTACCATTTACCCCGAAATGGTCTGGCGTGAGTTTCCCGAGGTGGTTGATTTTGTTCGCTTCAATACTTTTAACAAAACAGCCCTGGTAAATTATGGGGAGAAACAACTAAGAGTGAATAATTTTGTTTTTGCCGATACATCCATTGTAAATATTTTTACTTTGGATTTTATTGAAGGGGATCCGGCCAATGCCCTCAAAGACCCTTTCTCAGTTGTTTTAACCGAAAGCGCTGCAAAACAGATTTTTGGGGATCAAAACCCCATTGGAAAGATCATTGAATATGAAAATAAATGGGATTTTAAAGTTAGCGGCATCATTCACGACCTGGAAAAATCGCATATAGAAATTGGTTTGCTCGCCAACTTTATTGCTTTGAAGAGCATTTATGATGATCCGGAATTCTTTAAAAGACAGGGAAACTGGAATTATCCTGCTTATTTGTTGCTTTCTGAAAATACGAATGTGGATGCACTGACACAAAAAATCAGAAAGTATTTTGCCACACAACTTCGTTGGGAACATGAAAATGAAACGCCCGAATTTCGCCTCCGGCCACTGAAGGAAGTATATTTCGAAACTGAGATTGACGCGGAAAACACCAAACAGGGGAACCTGCAATTCGTACGCATTTTCCTGGCGGTTGCCATTTTTATTTTACTGATCGCCTGCATTAATTTTATCAACCTTTCCACGGCTAAATCCGCATTGAGGGCAAAAGAAATAGGTGTAAGAAAAGTGGTTGGCTCCGATCGTAAAAAACTAATTTTTCAATTCCTGACCGAAACATTGATCATAAGTTTTGTTGCACTTTTATTTGCCCTGGTTTTTGTAGAGATCATGATGCCATTTTTCAGGGATATGCTGAACACTCAAATTCAACTCAGCTTTAATCCTTTGCTAATCCTTTTAATGATTGGTGGCGTTTTGCTGATTGGAATACTTGCCGGAATTTATCCCGCTTTTTATTTAACATCCGTTAAAGCTGTTTCTGTGATAAGCGGTGAACAAAACAAAGGAAGAAAAGGAGCTACTTTCAGAAAAGTTCTTATCATCCTTCAGTTTAGCATAAGCATCATTATGCTGATCGGTACCCTGGTGGTTTATTCACAATTAAATTATGTAAAACAAAAAAAACTTGGATTCGAAAAAGAACATATTCTGCACCTGAATCTCAATCGCGATATCAAGAAAAACCTGAAATCATTCAATGATCGGCTGGAAAATCTGGCTGGAGTTGAAAAGGTGGCATATACTTCACAGATTCCGGGCTATATTACATGGACCGAGAACCTGGAAACCGAAAGTGGTGAGCAGGTGAGTTTCAGGTTTGCCCCGGTTGACCCGGATTATATTCCAATACTTGGCATTGAAATGGCGGAAGGGAGAAATTTTAATGAGGATATGGAATCTGATCTGGAAGAGAAATATATTATAAACGAGACTGCTGCCAAAGCTTTTGGTTGGGAGAATCCCGTGGGACATGCTTTTGATAATAGCTATTGGGATCGTGGCAAAGTGATTGGTGTGGCGAAGGATTTTCATTTTAAATCATTACACAACAAAATAGAACCCCTGGTGCTCAGGTGGATCCCAAAATGGCACAGAACCGTTTTGATCAGAATCAATGAGGGTGCATTGCCGGAGGTTTTGAGCCAGATTGAGAAAGAATGGAAATCCATGACAAAGGAATTTCCGTTTGAATACAAATTCCTGGATGAATCCTTTGATAAGCTTTACAGATCAGAGCAAAGATTTGGAAAGATCTTCATTTATTTTTCTGCTCTTGCAATTTTTGTTGCCTGTCTCGGACTGTTTGGCCTGGCTTCTTTCTTTTCGATGCAGCGAACAAAAGAGATTGGTATTCGCAAAGTGCTGGGAGCCGAAACACCCGGCCTGCTTGCCATGCTGATAAAAGATTTCACCAAATGGGTGTTGTTGGCCAATATCATTGCCTGGCCCCTGGCCTATTTGTGGATGGACAAATGGCTGCATAATTTTGCCTACCGCAAGGAAATGCTTGATTTTTACTGGGTGTTTATCGTGGCAGGTGCAGTATCATTGCTGATCGCCATACTAACAGTAAGCTGGAAATCCATTCAATCGGCAAAAGCCAATCCTGCCGATGCTTTGAAATATGAATAATAAAGCCTGCACGAAACAACGCACAGGCTTTATCATAGATAATCAATTTACTTCCAAACTTAATCTAAGTGTGAAGCCCTGTCGGATGGTTTCGGGCTATGATCTCTCAGGGTAATCGTCTTGCCGGTGAAATAGCTAACGATACGAGGCAAGAGTTCGGCCATGTCGTCATTGCCATACACATTCTCATACTGGTGTTCGAGTGGCTGTCCTGAAAGGATGGTCCATCCGCCACCCAGGCTAACCTCAATCAGTGTAGGTCCACCGCCCGAATCCTCGCAATATACGATCGTTCCATCAGGGATATTGCTGAAATATTCGTGGCTTGCATAATTATGGTCCATCTCGGTTGGCAATCCTGCTACCAGCGGCAAGGTGGGGTTCACCACATAATTGTAATAATCGAAATTAAGATTGATGGCAATATTTCCGGGCAATATCACCCCGGCATCTGCCATAGAACCATAGTTCCAGCCTTCATCACAAGCTTCCCAGAAAAGGGAGCCACCCGTATACACAAAGTTGGTGAATTTGGCCTGGTTGGCTGCATAGTTTGCATAGAAAGTCTGCGGCTGGTCATTGGAGATAATTACCAGGTCTTCCCCGGGGATCAGACTTACCGAAGACATTTCGCTTGAAGTTATGATCTCATAAGTATTCTCACCGGTACCTTCAGTGAATCCAAGATCCTGCAGCATCACCTGCATGGCATCGCTGTCCCATGGAAGCTCATCCATGAACAGTTTAATGTGATTGGCACTTCCTGCGCCTCCACCCACATTTACGGTATGGACCACCACACCGATCAGATCATCAGCATCTTTGGCCTGCATGAGTACGTTGTAAGACCCTGTTGATCCGTAGGTATAAGATGCCACCGGATCAGCGCTCCAGGAAGTCCAGCTTCCATCACCTTCAAAATCCCAGCGGAATTGCATCTGTGAAAGCGGTGTTTCGTCATCTGTTGTTTGTGAGGCATCGAAATTGAAAACCGTACCCACAACCCCGGCAGGCGGATCAACGGTGTATTCGGCCTGCGGAGCATTGTTCTGTGTATTCGAAATAATGGTCCCACCCTGCTGGGTAATGAAATAAGTTACGTCCATGGGTGCAAAAGCAAGATCGTAAAAGAAAGGTGCCTGCTCATTGGCCAGTCCCAGAATTTTGAAAACAAGAGCCACGTTGGATAAGAGTCCCGATGCTGTCTGTATGAAATGCTCGGCTGCTTCATTCTTGCCTCCTTCGTAAAGCCATTTTGCAATATCATCCCCATTGTCGTTCATCATCATGAAGAAACTGACCAGGAATCCCTGCACATCACCTGCAGCCGCCTTGTTATACAAATCCAGTGCTTCATCCACAGAAATGCTGACATGGTTTGGAAAAGTCATCATATCAGGCATGGGCATGAAACCAAGGATCACATCCATCACATACAACATCGACTGGGCTGTATTCATGGTTGTAGCCATGCCCATGGGATCATCCCAGTTGCCGAATTCTGTAAAATCAAATCCCTTGGCCATGTATATTTTAAAATTGCCATCCCCCAGATCATAATTGGTTTCAGCAGGTTCGGTTTGCACTACCGGTGGCCAGCCCCAGTTAAAAGAAACTACATTTTCCCTGCGGTTCATTGGAACAACTTCGTCCAGGGTATTATAGTCGGGATAAACACCGGCTGCATACCAAACAAACCTGTTGTTAACGAAAGTTACATTCGGCCCGCTGGCATCTTCGATATAAGGAGGATCACCCAGCACTTCAGTCGATTTATCATAACCGTAAGATTCGAGTGTTTCTTTTACAATTTGAGCTGCAAGCTGGTAAACATTGGGATTTTGTTCATAATTCAGTGCATTGAAAGCATCTGTCTGATAAGCTTCTGTAAGCGCACTCACCAGTTGTGAAAACTTACTGTTGTTCTGCACGCTATTCAGAAAAGCTTCTCTTTCTGACTGATCTGAAAAAATCAGATATGGGTTGAACATAGTCAGGGCCTGGGCCGTAGAAGTTTCATTGGCAGTTATGATGCCACCCGCCGGATTGTAAATCCCGATATAAACAGGGTCATCATCATTGTTGTTAAAAAAGATCGCCTGGAACATATCTGATTCCGGAATGCTAATTACAAACCCACCGGTTTCGGAAAGCTGATCCGAGCCAGCAAAACTCACCGCGGTCAGATCGGATGCGTTGATGGTTGCACCCGGCGTTAAACCAAGGCTGCCGGTAATCTCTTCTGTTGGGAAGGGAGGATCAGCGGGAGGATCGTCTTTTGGAGGATCATCTTTGTCTTTTTCACAACCACTTAAGCACATCATCACGAAAGCGGGAATCAGGAGGGTTAATGCAATAATCTTAATTAGATTGTTTGATTTCATCGGTTATTGAATTTAGTTAGTAATCTGTTTGTTTTGAGAATTTCAGCTTGCTTTTGCTTTCATTATATGTTAAAGGCCACATCACAAAACAGCTCAATTCAGTTATGCACGGTAAAAATCCACAATTAATATGAGAAATGCAAATTATTTTTCTGATTGCTTGGAAAAAATTATTATTTGAAAAGAATAGCTATAATAATTTTAATACTTCATTATTGACCTTAAACTCCATTTCCTCCAATACATTAGTTAGTTTTATTATCTTGCTTTTCCTGTCGAATGAAGAAATAAACTCCTTATTCAGGATGATTGAACGGTTTATCCTTACAAAATTGTCGTTGTTGAGGATTTCTTCAATTTTACCTAACTGCTGGCTGATATGTTCCTTCTTTCCAGTATCCAGATATAAATAGGAATAGTTTCCATCGGCCTCACAGTAAATTATACTTCTGGGATTCACCATAATAAACCCGTTCCGCGTATTGAAACGGAGCTTCTGCGGGTTCAGGAAACGGGTGAGTATATCCAGCTTTTCTTTGAGTTTTGTTTTTGTGTTGTTTTCATGCAGTCGCAGTATGGTCTTTTTCAATTCATCCGGATCGACGGGTTTGAGTAAATAATCGAATGCTGCAACTTTAAAGGCTTCAATGGCATACTGGTTAAAGGCGGTGATGAAAATGATATGGGTTTCCAGTTTGTTTTTTCGAATTTCTTGTGCAATTTCGAATCCATCCCTGCCGGGCATTTCGATATCAAGGAATACGATATCGGGCTGATGAGACAAAATAGCGGCTTTACCTTCAGCAACATTGGCCGCCTGGCCAACGACCGAAATTTCAGGGTAATCATCAAGCAATCGCCCGATCATTTCTCTGGCATCAGATTCATTATCCACTATGATAGCTGACAATTCTTCAGTGTTCACGACCTCCTCCAGATTTTAACAAATTAAAGGAAGCTCTAATTTTACCAGTGTTCCTTTAGCATTGCTGTGGTTGTCTTTCAAATCAATGATCGAATAGTTTATTTCAACTCCCTTCAATCGTTTGTAAAGATCGAAAATCTGACTGACAATTCCAAGTCCCCTGCTTGTTGAATCAGGGTTTCTTTCATAAGCTTTTTCCATTCCAATACCATTATCTTCAACTTCAATAAGGAGTGATTTATCCTGTTTGTTGATCCGGATCTGAATCAGCCCTTTTCCTGTGATGGTTTTCATCCCGTGTTTGACAGCATTTTCCACAAAAGTTTGTACAATCATTTTTGGAACTTCTGTCTGTAGATTGACCTCAGGGCCTATTTCAAACTGGTAATCGAAAGCATCTTTAAAGCGGAACTTTTCAAGATCCAGATAATCTTTTACAAAATCCAACTCCTTTTCCAGGCTTCGTGAAATGCTGTCGGAACTCATAAGCGATTCCCGCATAAGGTTGGAGAACTTTGTACCGAAGCGGTAAGCTTCTTCCTTATTTTCTTTGTAAATCGCCGAAGTAATGGAATTCATGGCATTGAAGATAAAATGCGGATTGATCTGGTTGTTGATGGAATTATATTGCAGTTTTGCGATCTCCCCTTTGATGGTTTGCTGCCGAATTAGCTGCTGACGATATAACCTTCTCATCAAAGCAATGAATGCCCAGACCATGAACCAGATACCAAAATAAATCAAGATCAAATACTGAAACCAGGGGTTCTTAAAGTAATTAAACAGAAAGCAACTGCTCCCTATCTGAACAAAGATTTGATCAGGTTCATTTTTTCGCTCCCGCATACCAAAAAAGGTAAAATGGTCTTCTATCTCGGGTAACGCAATTCTCGCAGGGTCCTTGAATGCAGTCCTTGTAACAAGCAATTCTTTTCTTTGTACTGTCAGACCCACATACTCAGGTTTGCCATCTTCATCAATGTCGAATTCCTTTCCATTTTCTATGCCTTCTATTTTATTTACAATGTGAAACCCGAGGTCTTCGCCATCAATCCTGATAATATTGTTTTCCTCATCCCGGGCATAAATCTCATCATAAAAATCTTTGTCTTCAATTTGTATGAGTATTAATTTTTCTTCCAAACTCTTCTCATATATCCTGTTGCCCCGTGTGTCGAATATACACAAACAATCCTCCAAGGGCATAATGCCTTCGTTTTCAAAATATACAAGCAGCGTGCTGTCGCCACGGAAATAACCGGGTATAACATCAACATCGGAGGGATAGGCATAGAACTCTACAGGTTCGAAGAGATAATCAAGATCATCCTTTAGAACCATGAGCCAGGAACTGCTATCGGGATAAGGAATATTGAATTCGGGCCTAATGTTTCCCGGACCTGAAGTATTGCCAGTAAGCTCGTAATGACCATCGTGATTGATGTCCACGATCTTTAGAAAGCCCAATACTACCCCTTTGTCGGGTGTCCTCAATAAAGTATCATTTTCAATATCATAAACGTATTCACAACGAGGTTGCAGTGAGAATCCTGCATAAATCTTGATTATCAAATCTTTAAAGCCATCCCGATTGATATCGAACAATCTTTCAATAGAAACTGAGGCATCGGTATGGTCGTAAAACGGAGCAATTGTATCAATGAAAATATTCCTTCTTTCCAGGCCTGCTTTTTTGAGCGGAGAAATAATATCCAGAAAAATACTGTCCTTTTCGCAAGACATGGCAAAAATTTCTTTATAACCATCCTTGTTGTAATCACCGGTAAATATCGGCGAGATATGTTTTCTAAGCGGCCCGGGTCTGCCTACATTCCATTGATTCACGGTATAATTGTCCTTCGACATTACTTTTAGTGAAAGTTCATTTACAATATTTTCAAAAGTTATGATGTATTCGCTTTCGCCATCCGAATCGAGATCATCGAAATAAGACATTCCACCTGTCTTTTCCACTTTGAATTTTTCCGCTACTTCCAGTTTGTATTTTTTGAATCGGGGCATGAAGAGAACAATCAGACTTGTGATAATCAGAGATATGAATACCGGGTTTGAGGCGAAATCAAAAATACGTTTTCGGGAAAAATAATTCGTTGGTATTATGGGTTCCTTATTCATTGCTTAAATCACCACACGTCAATCCTAGTATGGGACTAAGATATTAAAAAATTCGCTATCAATTTACTTATTGGTTTCTTTGCTGAAAACAGCAATATCAAGCTGGGGATAAAACCACGATAACAATGGCCGGGCATACCGGTACACCCTTATAGCCAAATAACTTTATTACATGATAGCCCTGCAGAGGGATTATCAGTGGATCAATTAGCAAAAAATTGTAGGCAGGCCGCTTACTTCTATCCTTCCGCTTTCACTTCTTTCACTGCTTCGATGAATTGCGGTAATATTTTATGCACATCCCCAACGATACCATAGTCGGCTGCTTCGAAAATGGGTGCATCCTTGTCGGTATTGACGGCCACGATGATTTTGGATGAGCTCACACCCCCCAGGTGTTGGATGGCTCCTGAAATGCCCAGAGCAATATAAAGATTGGGGGCTATGATTTTCCCGGTTTGTCCCACATGTTCTTCATGCGGACGCCAGCCTTCATCGGATACCGGACGGGAACATGCGGTTGCCCCTCCGAGCACTTCTGCCAGCTCTTCCAGGGGCTCCCATTTTTCAGGGCTTTTCATGCCACGTCCGCCCGAAACCACGATTTCAGCATCTGTCAGCAGTATCTTTCCTGTTACTTTGTTCACTTCTTTTACTTCAGTCCTGAAATCAGCATCACTGAATTCGGGTGTGAAATTCTCAATGGAAGCAGCATTTTCGGTTTCCTTGATCTCGAAGGAATTCTGAAAGAGGGTCAATACCTTCTTCTCAGATTTGATCTTTATATTGGCAAATGCTTTATTGGTAAATACTTTCCTTTTCACCATAAAAGGGTCCAGGCTTGAAGGCAGTTCGATCACACCGCCTGCCAGTCCGGCTTTAAGTTTTACGCTAACCCTTGGTGCAACGGCTTTGCCTGTAAAATTATTGGCAAATACAAGCACATTTGCATCTTCCTTTTCTGCTACCTGGGCAATGATCTTTGCATATGGCTGGTTGGCCAGGTTTTTCAATTTTTCATCCTGAACATTGAAAATCTTTTTCGCACCATAATTTCCCAGTTTCTTCAATTCATCTTCTTCTACATTTCCGATGGAAACCGCAACGGCTTCTGTGTTTAACTGATCAGCGATGGCTTTGGCATAAGATACGAGCTCAAAGCTCAGCTTTTTAAATTTACCATCCCAGTTTTCTGTATATACTAATACTGACATATCTTTCTAATTAATAATGAATAATTAAGAATTTATAATTAAATAGCTTTGGCTTCATTTTTAAGCAGTTCGACCAGTTCTTTCACATTCTCTTCGTCGACCAGTTTGACCGCAGCCTTTGGAGGTGGCATTTCGAAGTTTTCGTATTCGGTGAGGGTTTCGGCTTCAATTGGCTCAAGTACATTCAGGGGTTTCTTTCTCGCCATCATGATCCCGCGCATTGCTGGAATCCTGGGCTCAAGAGCAATTCCTTTCTGGACAATACCAACAAATGGCATCTGTGAAGAAACGATCTCCTGACCTCCATCGATTTCGCGTCGAATACTAACATCATCCCCTTCTATATTCAGTCTGGAGACCGAAGATACGGAAGGCCATTCCAGCATTTCAGACAACATACCACCCACTGCAGAAGAGGTATAATCGGAGGATTCGATACCGCATAAAACAATATCATAATCTTTGGCTATCTCTTTCAGTTGTGTTGCAACATAGAATGAATCACCTGGATCTGTATCCACTCTGAAAGCATCATCAGCCCCTATGGCCAATGCTTTGCGAATGGTGGGCTCGCTGGACTTGTCTCCTACAAGGGCTACGGAAACCTTTTCTATTTTACCACCCGATCCTTCCTTTAATTCAAGCGCCCTGGTCAATGCCAGTTCGTCCCATGGATTGATGATCCATTGCACTCCTGTTGTGTCGAATACCTTGTTGTCTTCTTTAAACTTGATCTTGGTCGTTGTATCCGGCACATTACTGATACAAACAAGAATTTTCATATTGATTAAATGTTTCGTTTAAAATATTTTAATGCAAAGATAAGGAAAGTTATTTTTTGGATTTTTATGAAAAGTAAAGCCGTATTATCTTTGTGCACCCCTCGGCTCCGCTTGTGTTGACGGTTCATTTATTATAAAGGGGGTTCGGTAAAAATGAAATACAAAAATCTATTGATCATTTTTTACAAAAGTTAAAACTTATTTGGGTCAGCCCGAGCGGAGTCGAGGGCTCAATCCTTCAGCAAAGCCCGTGAGATCACGATCTTTTGTATCTCCGAAGTACCTTCATAGATCTGGGTCAGTTTGGCTTCGCGCATGAGGCGTTCCACGTGGTATTCCTTCACATACCCGTAGCCACCATGTATCTGCACTGCATCAGTAGTCACTTCCATGGCCATATCAGCGCAGTATTGCTTGGCCATAGCACCGGCAACACCATATTGCTGGCCTTCATCTTTCAGCCAGGCTGCCTTATAGGTAAAATTCTTCCCGGCTTCAATTTTCACGGCCATATCCGAAAGTTTGAATGCAATGGCCTGGTGCTGGCTGATCAGTTTACCGAATGCTTTTCTTTCCTTGGAATATTGTATTGATCTTTCCAGTGCCCCTCCTGCAATGCCCAGTGCCTGGGCAGCAATGCCTATTCTTCCGCCTTCCAGTATTTTCATGGCAAACTTAAATCCGAAACCATCTTCTCCGATTCTATTTTCTTTGGGAATTTTAACATCGCTGAACATCACCGAGTGGGTATCCGAAGAACGCATGCCCATTTTGTCTTCATGAGGCGCCAGACTTATTCCCGTTGTTTCTTTGTCTACGATAAATGCATTGATACCATGATGTTTCTTTTCGGGATGAGTCTGGGCGATCAGGATATAAATCTCCCCGCAATTTGCATTGGTGATCCAGTTTTTGGTTCCATTCACAAGATAATGATCGCCTTTGTCTTCCGCCATGGTCCTCTGAGAAGTTGCATCGGATCCGGCTTCCGGCTCAGACAACAGGAAAGCGCCTATCTTTTCCCCGGAAGCCATGATTTTCAGGTATTTCTCCTTCTGTTCCTCCGTTCCCCATTTTTCTATACCGTAACAAACAAGTGAGTTATGCACCGACATGATCACGGCAACGGAAGAATCAACTTTGGAGATTTCTTCCATGGCCAGCACGTAAGAGAGTGTATCCATGCCGCCACCACCATAGGCCGGGTCAACCATCATTCCGAGAAAACCCAATTCTTTCAGCATTTTGACATGTTGTGTTGGAAAAATTGCCTTTTCATCTCTTTCGATCACATCTTTGATCAATTCACGCTGGGCAAAATCCCTTGCTGCCTGGCGGATCATTTCCTGTTCTTCTGTAAAATTAAAATTCATTTATCTTTCGTTTGATTGATATTTTCGAATCCTCAAGAAAAACAAAAATAGTGAAAAGAATTTAGTGTTGTGTTAGTTCGATTGCTACAATGTTCGATTGTTCGATTTTTCAATTGCTCGATTGCTCGATTGTTCTGGCTGTTGTGTTGGTAGAGAATACTTGTCGGAGGGATGAGAATGACGTAGCACGAGGCAAGCCTGTGGGGTATCGAGCTAAAATATTCGCTTGATTGGCCCCAAGGGGCGGAGAATAACGCCCTGATAACGCTGAAAGGTCCTTCGGACGCGTTCAGGTCATTGGTTGTCTTCTCTTTTCATTATCTAAAAGATTGTTACTTCCGCTTCAAATCTACTTCAGGACAAGACACTTCGTCCCTTCGTACATTCTTCCCATCGTCTCTCAGTCAATCCGAGTCTACGGGATCTTAATCGAAGGCAGTTCGCATATCTCTTTCCTTGCGTTTTCGAATTCGTTTATGATTTCCTCAAGAATCACGGCGGCTGGTTTGATATCATCGATCAATCCGGATATCTGCCCAATCTCCAGTTCCCCTTCATTGAGGTCGCCATCGAACATTCCTTTTTTGGCCCTTCCTCTGCCCAGCAGGTCTTTTAATGTTTCGGGACAGGCTCCGCTGAACTCCAGTTCTTCGACCTTTTTGAGGAACTCATTTTTTATCAGCCGAACCGGGATGAGCTGTTTGAGTGTCAGTTTGGTATCTCCATCTTTCGCTTTCACGATGGCATCCTTGAATGCCGGATGTCCGGATGATTCTTCGGAAGCTGCAAAACGGCTGCCGATCTGCACACCATCAGCACCCAGGGCCATAGCAGCCAGCATCCCCCGGCCAGTTCCAATGCCGCCTGCGGCGATGAGCGGTATTGATATGGCCCTTCTCACCATCGGGATCAGTGTCATGGTAGTGCTTTCTTCAAAGCCATTGTGACCACCTGCTTCAAATCCTTCAGCAACAACGGCATCCACGCCAACGTCCTCACATTTTTTTGCAAATTTCACACTGGCCACCACATGCACTACTTTTATTCCCTTCTCCTTAAAAAAGGAAGTGAACTTTTTGGGATTGCCTGCTGAGGTAAATACAATTTTTACATTCTCTTCCAGGATGATATTGATGTGGTCGTCTACCTGGGGATAAATCAAAGGCAAATTCACACCAAAGGGCTTATCGGTGGCCTGCTTACATTTTTGGATGTGCTCCCGTAAAACATCGGGATACATGGATCCGGATCCGATCAGTCCCAATCCGCCAGCATTGGCCACTGCCGAAGCAAGCTTCCAACCGGAGCACCAGATCATACCGGCCTGGACGACCGGATATTTTATTTCAAAAAGTTCGTTGATTTTATTCATATGAATGATTTAAATTTGATGCTGGAGGCTGGATGGATGTCAAGCCAGGTAGGTTGCAAATCTCCATGGTCAGGGATCCAGTTTCCAGCTTCAAGTATCACTACTTCATATACTTCAGCATTTCGCCAACGATGTTGCTTGCCCCATCATCAATGTCCGTAATTTCGGCATCCAGCATATAACATGGTGTTGTAAATACCAAATTTTCTTCATCCACGACAACATCGCCATGGGTGGTTTTCACATGTTTTCCTCCCATGGCTTCAATGGCCTGTATGCTGCCTTCGTCCTGTCCCACGGTGACATTCACACCTTTGATAATTTTTGCGATAAAGGCAGGGGATATGCACAAAGCACCGATTGGTTTTTTTGCTTTGAGCGTATTCAGTACTGCCTTTTCAACATCTTCATTGACTTTTGCTTTCGGTCCGTCGAAGGCTACTGTTGATAAATTCTTTGCTGCTCCGAATCCACCCGGGATGATCAGGGCATCAAAATCTTCTGCTTTGTAATCACTCAATGCTTTGATTTCTCCTCTTGCAATCCTGGCTGCTTCAA
>JAIOZK010000003.1 GCA_021740625.1 Bacteroidales bacterium | reverse complement strand
TGGTTGTGAACTCGGCACGGTTTGTTTCATCCCCGTACCTCACAACTGCTTCAGACTGAACGACAAATTGGTCTGTGTAATCCTTTCATATTACTAGGTTTTTAATTTATATAAACGTACGCTTCGTGGCGTACCAAAGGGCGCAAAGTTTTCCTCGCAAAGTTCGCAAAGAGACTAAAGTTTATTTACAACTCTTCGAAAGCCTTCTTTCAATAAAGCCACATTGAAATTGATCAGCAAACCGAGTTTGCAACCTGAAAGTTTCAAATAAGTCAATAGCTGGGCTAAGTAAACTTCGTTGAGCACTTCAACAGATTTTATCTCAATAATTACTTTTTTCTCTACCAGTAAATCGACCCTGTAACCTGCATCGAGCTTTATCGTTTCATAAACCAGAGGAAGTGGTTTTTGCTTTTCTACAAATAATCCTGCTTTTTCAAGTTCATAAAGCAAACACTTCTCATAAGAAGATTCCAACAAGCCCGGACCTAAGGCTCTATGAACTTTTAAAGAAGCCTCCAAAATAACCTTTGACAACTCATTTTCAGTAAATTTCCTTGCGTCCATAGCGAAAATACTTTGCGCCCTTTGCGGTTAAGTTAATTTTTGCTTATATTATAATCACAAAAATGATCAATTTTTAATCAAAAAGCAAGTAAAAGGCAAAATATTTTTTAAATGATTTGGGATGATGATAAACGGATGGTGGTGCACCTCGACCTGGATACTTTTTTTGTGTCGGTGGAAAGGTTGAAGAACAGCAATTTGATCGGTAAGCCGGTGATCATCGGTGGACTTTCCGACCGGGGCGTGGTGGCCAGTTGCAGTTATGAGAGCCGCCAGTTCGGGGTGCATTCGGCCATGCCCATGAAGCTGGCACGCAGGCTTTGCAGCCAGGCCATCGTGATCCGGGGCGACATGGAGAGCTATAGCAAATACTCCCGCCTGGTCACCGATGTGATCCACGAAAAAGCGCCTTTGTACGAAAAAGCTTCCATCGATGAGCACTACCTCGACATCACCGGCATGGACCGTTTTTTCGGCAGCCTCAAGTGGACGCATGAGTTGCGGGAGAGCATCATCAAAAATACCGGACTGCCCATCTCCTTTGGTTTGTCGATCAACAAAACCGTTTCCAAGATCGCCACCAACGAGGCCAAACCCAATGGCGAGCTGGAAGTGCAGCGCCCGCAGGTGCCCTGGTTCCTGGCGCCTTTGTCCATAAGAAAGATCCCCATGCTCGGACAAAAGACCTACCAGTTGCTGCGCTCCATGGGGGTGACCACCATCAAGGTGTTGCGGGAGATCCCGCCGGAGATGGTGGAAAGGGTGCTGGGCAAAAACGGGACCATGATCTGGAAAAAGGCCAACGGCATCGACCATACACCGGTGGCGCCTTACAGCGAACAAAAATCCATGAGTACCGAAAGGACCTTTGAACAGGACACCATTGATGTGGTGATGCTGAAGCAAAAGCTGGTGAGCATGGTGGAGAAGCTAGCCTTCCAGTTGCGGGAGCAGCACAAGCTTACGGGCTGCATCACGGTGAAGATCCGCTATGCGAATTTCGATACCCATACCCAGCAGAAACAAATCTCCTACACTTCCTTCGATCATATCTTACTGAAAGAAGCCACCGAAATGTTCGACAAGCTCTACAAGCGCCGCATGCTGATCCGTTTGATCGGGGTGCGTTTCAGTCAGCTGGTGCAGGGCCACCAGCAACTCAACATGTTTGAAAACAGCGAAGAAATGATCGACCTCTACCAGGCCATGGACAGTGTACGTCTTCGCTTTGGCGAGAAATACCTGAAACGGGCTGTGGGCATACGGACGGCCGAGGAGATTGAAAATATCAGGCGGGAGAGGGAGAAATTGGAAGCGAAGGTTTTCTCTTAAACAGAAAAGTTGATCTTATCTCAAGAAAAGCGATCAAGCCAAATTACTTCAAGAGCATTGAAAAAGAATTGACTTATGTCTAAACGAAACCCTGACCTGCTAATTAGCTAAAAATACCCTACTTTTGTCAGGCACAGGCAACAGCCGCCCAACAGGCTGCATGTGTGCTTGGGTGAGTAGTTCTTTAAAAACATCAACAATGTTAAAATCACTCTTCATCACATTTATGATTGCGGTAGTTATGATTGCATGTAAAGACAAAGATGATCAGCCGCCTGGGCCTACTGATAAAGAAGGGTTCATAGAAGTTACGGGTGGACGGGTATGGTACAAAATTTCCGGTGCCGGCAAAACCGGAATTCCTTTACTGGTACTACACGGTGGTCCCGGTGTTCCGCATGATTATTTGCTCTCCCTGGAAGCACTGACCAACGAGCGCCCGGTGATCTTTTATGACCAACTGGGTTGCGGCAATTCAGATCAGCCAAACGACACTACCTTATGGACCGTTGATCGCTTTGTTGATGAATTGGTGGCTGTAAGGAATGAATTGAATATCCCGCAAATGCACCTGCTCGGGCAATCCTGGGGAACAATGCTTGCACTGGAGTATCTGCATGGTGAATTACCTGATGGAATTGTCAGTCTGACGCTGGCCGCTCCGTATTTAAACACCCAAAAATGGGTAGCTGACCAGCAATCACTGGTTTTGCAGCTTCCGCAAAGCATACAGGATACCATTGCCAAATACGAGGCTTTGGGTGAATATACAGCGGACGGCTACCAGGAAGCCATGATGATATTTTACAGCAAGCATGTTTGCCGGTTGGATCCCTGGCCCGAAGATCTTTTAACAGCCATGGAGAAAATTGGCTACGGGGTGTACGGCTACATGTGGGGGCCTAGTGAATTTACCATGACAGGCACACTCAAAAATGCCGATGTTACGGAATATCTTACCGACCTGGATATGCCTGTTTTATATACCTGCGGCGAATACGACGAAGCCACACCGGCAACAACCGAATATTATAAAAACCTGACTCCCGGCGCCGAAATGCATGTTTTTGAAAATGCATCTCATGAACATCATCTCGAAAGCCAGAAAGCATTTAATCAGGTGCTGAGGGATTTTCTGAATAGAGCTGAAGTAGCCAAATGAATTGGTCAAAGCAAACTTTCATCTTAATCATAAGACTGTACAAACCTTTCCAAAGTACTGCATCTCGAACCAGATATTATTTCAGCAGCATCCAGATCATCCCCTTGAACAATCATCATTTTATTACCGGACAACATATTTTGTAGATCGGGTTTCCTCTCTTGTTGCACATTGAAAATTCCGACCAAAAATCCAAATATTAATGCCTTTACTACATGATTTTCTATAAATACATGTAGTATGACACACAAATTACAATAAATTGTCAAAAAATAAATAACTAGCCGGCCTCACTTTATCATTGCAATAAAATTTCATGCTTAACCATAAATCTTACTATGTATTTTTTACGGTTAACCATAAATATTTACAAAAAATGCCACGAATGCACGAATTAATATTACAAAAGAATCATTCGTGCATGCGATGATTATCGGATCTTGGTGACAATCTCTCAATCTGTGAAATTCTCAAAACACTCATTCGAGCATTCGTGGCGACAAAAAAAACCCGGCAACCAAAACAGCCACCGGGTCAATATTTGTTACAAGGAATTTTTTTATTTGATTACGCCCAGCTCTTTACCAACTTTGGTAAAGGCAGTAATGGCTTTGTCGATGTGTTCTTTTTCATGAGCAGCAGAAAGCTGAACACGAATCCGGGCTTTGCCTTTGGGAACGACCGGGTAATAGAAGCCGATCACATAAATACCCTCATCAAGCAACTTGGCCGCCATATCCTGCGACAACTTTGCATCATACAGCATCACTGCACAAATGGCAGATTCGGTTGGGAGGATATCAAACCCCACCTCTTTCATTTTGCTGATAAAATACTCTGAATTTGCATGCAATTTATCCTGCAGTTCACTAGTTTCCGACATCATGTTGAACATTTCAATGCCTGCACCAACGGCTGCCGGGATGAGTGAATTGGAGAACAAATACGGACGGGAACGCTGGCGAAGCATCTCGATAATCTCCTTCCTTCCGGTTGTAAAACCACCAATACCACCACCAAATGCTTTACCCAGTGTACCTGTGATAATGTCAACTTCACCCCTGATGTTAAAAAGTTCAGTAACACCACGACCTGTTTTCCCCACAACACCAGCAGAATGACATTCATCAACCATGACCAAAGCATCATATTTTTTGGCCAATTCGTTGATCTTGTCCAGCGGAGCTACATTTCCATCCATTGAAAAAACACCATCAGTAACAATAATTTTAAACCTTGCTGTTTCCGAAGCTTCTTTCAGTTTGGCTTCCAGGTCTTCCATGTTTGCATTTTCGTAGCGGAAACGCTGTGCTTTGCAAAGCCTCACTCCATCGATGATAGATGCATGATTCAGGGAATCCGATATGATTGCATCTTCCTTTGAAAAAAGCGGCTCAAAAGCACCACCATTGGCATCAAAGCAAGCGGCATAAAGAATAGTATCTTCAGTACCGAAAAATTCAGCAATTTTTTTCTCAAGTTCTTTATGAATGTCCTGGGCACCACAGATAAATCGCACAGACGACATTCCAAAACCATGTGTATCGAGGGTGTCTTTCGCAGCTTTTACCAGTCGCGGATGATTTGATAAACCAAGATAATTATTGGCGCAAAAATTTAAAACACCATCGCCAGTTGTTAGTTCAATATCAGCTCCTTGAGGTGAGGAGATAATTCTTTCGTCTTTAAACAAACCTGCTTCCTTTATATCAGCAAGTTCTTTTTGTAAATGTTCCTTTATTTTTCCGTACATGTTTGAATATTTTTTATTGTTTTGCTAAAATTCTCTATGTTTTTTTTTGCGTGGCAAATATAGGATTAATTGCCCTTTTCTTCCAATTTTTCAATGCGTTATAGGCTAATTTATAATCGGTCTTTCTTGGGTATTTTTCAAATTTTACTACTTTTGCCCCCGCATTGTTAAACAAATAACAAAAGTAAAAAATTAAAACTTATGAAAAATATTCTGGTAATTGGAACTGCAGGACAAATTGGGTCGGAACTAACCATGCACCTGCGCAATATTTATGGAAGCAGCAATGTTGTGGGTGGATACAGGAAAACCATGCCTGCTGAGGAAGTAATGGAATCAGGCCCGATGGAAAAAGTGGATGCCACGGAACCCGAGAAAATTCTTGAAGTTGTAAAGAAATATAAAATTGATACGATCTATAACCTGGCAGCCCTGCTTTCCGCTGTTGCCGAGGAAAAACCACAGGCCGCCTGGAATGTTGGTGTAAATGGTGTTTACGGCATACTTGAAATTGCCCGCGAAAACAATTGTGCTGTATTTTTCCCAAGTTCAATTGGTGCCTTCGGTTCATCCACTCCGCTTGACAATACACCACAGGATACCATACAGCGCCCCGGAACCATGTACGGAGTTACCAAGGTAGCCGGAGAGCTTTTGAGCGATTATTATTTCAAACGTTTTGGTGTTGATACAAGGGGTTTGCGTTATCCCGGCATCATTTCCAATGTTACGCTTCCCGGAGGCGGCACAACCGATTATGCAGTTGAAATTTATTATGCAGCAATTAAGGGAGAAAAATTCGTTTGTCCTTTGCCAAAAGGAACCTTCCTCGACATGATGTACATGCCGGATGCACTGGATGCTGCCGTTAATGTTATGGAAGCCGATCCTTCAAAACTGAAGCACAGGAACGCTTTCAACATCACGGCTATGAGTTTCGATCCTGATATCATCTACAACACCATTAAAAAACGTATTCCTGAGTTTGAAATGGAATATGATGTTGATCCTGTAAAACAAGGCATCGCCGAATCATGGCCCAATAAAATGGACGACAGCGCAGCCCGCGAAGAATGGGGCTGGGATCCGAAATTTGATCTGGAAGCCATGACCGATGATATGCTGAAGGTGATTGGGGAGAAGCATAAGAAGGGTCTTATTTAGATTGTCGATTGTCGATTGTCGATTGTCGATTTTACGATTTAAAAGCCGGGCCGGGAGGTTCGGTTTTTTTCTGCTTTTACGCTTTTTCAGGTAAAATTTAAAGATTCCGGGATTCGAGGGCAAGGAATCTCATGCTTATTTTGACATAAGTAAAACTATTTTTTAACTTTACCTGAAAAACCATGAAAAAGACCATCCTTATTCTTGTTGTTTTTGTTGTTTCACAAAACATACAAAGCCAAAACTGGCAAATCATCAATCCAGATTATGTGCATTTCTATAATGAAACATTTGATACAATCATTACCAATACTGTTAAAACGGACTCAGTTGACAATATCAACGGAAATCCCATTTATTACCTAAACCAGGTAATCGCTCCCTGCGATACGTGCAGCTTTGAAGCTTTTCACCGGCACATGCCCAATTTTTTGCAAAAGAAAGTGGAAGTGTTTGATGACGGAAGATACTGGTTCAGGGATACGGCCAGTTATGTGCTGAAAACCGGAGAAACAGGCGATTCCTGGGTTTTTGATACAGCCCAAAATGTTACGGCACAGATCATGTCGAAAACCGAAGAAGAAGTATTAGAGAATATTTTTGATTCCGTTCTTCTCATCGAATTATCAAACACGGCCCAAATCAAGATTTCCAAAAGTTATGGTATAATACAATTTCCCGTGATGGATGGCTATTATCCGCCTATATCCCTGGTGGGGATTAAAACCGATACAGCAGAATACGGCGAGAAAGTACCGGATTTCTGGGATGTTTTTGATTACAATGTGGGAGATGTTTTTCAGTACACCTGGAATACAGGTAATGGAGGTTATCCTCCGCCCAATTGGGAGGTCACAACAATAAAAAGAAGAATTTTAAGCAAAGAGATTGATGCAGATACCCTACAATACGAAGTTCATGTTATCGAAAAGAGATTAGTTGAAGGGACGGTTGAAGAATATGAAACAACCCTGGAATACGTTAACTGCCCGCAAAATATAGCAAATCAATATCCCAACATTCTTTACGATATGTGTTCGGATCCCTTTTACATAAGTGAATTTTGTGATGATGATGAATATTTATACGGGTATATTGATTTCAGGATTTTTGAATTATCAGATAGTATTGGTTTGGGGAACAGCAATTCAGAACAATGTATCCTGATCCCAAATGCATACAACAATGATCTTTTGGAGTTCAGCGATATGTATTATTTGGTAAGAATTGCAATTCCCTCCTTAGGCTATGTGGTAGAAGGAAACTCTTTTTTTGAGATCAATAATCATAAAGAGTTAGAAGGTTATGTGGTTAATGGCGATACCTCTGGAATCATAACACCTGATGGAGTATTACTCAGGAGCATCGAGAATAAAATCAAGGATAAGCCAGTTGTTTTTCCTAATCCGGTCAAAAGAAATGAATTACTGAACATAAGGATTCCAAGGCATATCAGTGGTGAAAAAATTCAATTGGATTTAATCAGCATTGAAGGAAACTCAATTCTGACAAGAATCATTGAGGCAGATAATTTCAAGCTTCAGGCTTCTGCCCAGCCGGGCTTATATATTATCAGGATCATTACCATCAATTCTCATACAAGCCTCAATTGCAAATTGCTGGTGAATTGATACTAATTAAAAGAAGATTCAAAACAATTCACCGGATGGCACTGGGTAATTAATTAAGTCGTGTAAAAAAAACCTCTTCAATACCAGGCCATTCGGTGAATAATGCTTTTTAGTATCCTTCATTCTGCTGAAAAAGACCTCCTGAGAGATCAATTTCAGACTGCGGAATGGGCAGAAATCCTCTGGTGGCGGTATTAAAAGTATGATCAAAGATCACCTGGGCACCCACATAATCTGGCCCCCTTAAACCAACAACTGTAAGTTCCTCGCTGGCAACTGTCATTCCCTGTCTGATTAAATCAAAATATCGAATTCCTTCCAGCGAAAGCTCAAGCCTCCTTTCCCGAAGGATGTTTTCCATTGTAGCCGGAACACTTTCCAGGCCAACCCGTTCTCTTACCCGGTCGAGGTATTGTTGTGCATTGGGGCTGCCAAGCTCGGCTGCCATCAACAATACATCAGAAAACCTAATTACACGATGATTACATGTTCTGTTGAGCTCAAATTGTCCTCCTACTCCCCAGTGTTCCGCATCGGAGCTGTACTTTTTCGAATAATAACCGGTATGCTGATAACCAAGCGTTAAGTCACCATCCAGGCTATCCTGGAACAAAACAGTATGATAAAGGCGCGGATCACCTTGCAGGTCATCCACAAGTTTCTGGCTCACGGTACCAAAGCTCCAGCCCCTGTCCCAATTATCAGAGCCGGTTACACGAGGGCCTTGCATTTGCGCTGAAAGATTACCTTCACCGCCAATCACATATTCCCAATCCCACCATTCGGGTGTATCTCCGTATGAAATCTCAAAAACGGATTCCACTCCAAATTCACCTGCCAGTTTAAAATTCATGCGGTAATCGGCAAAAAGATCATGCCCGCTATTCAGGATAAGATCTTCAAGAAATTCAAGGGCTTTGGCCTTGTTCACCACAACATCACTTGCATCAAGGTCTTTGTTATAAACACCATTGTAAAACAGATAAACGCGAGCAAGCAAAGCTTCTGCCGCCCATTTACTAATACGACCCGCTTCGGCAGGAGGTATATCCTCCGGCAAAGTATTGATGGCACTTAGCAGGTCTGTAGCTATCTGATTGTACACAGCCTCAGGTGCATTTTGCTCCTGTGCATACTCGGATGGTCCTTTGATCGTTTCCGTCAGAAGTGGGATATTTTCAAAGAACCTTACCTGTTCAAAATAAAAATAGGCTCTCAGGAACTTACATTCAGCAATAATGCGATCTTTAAATTCTTGTGAAGCATCAACATCTCCAATTTTCTCCAGAAGCAAATTTGCCCTGTAAATGCCATAGTAGTTTTTCTTCCAAATGGCATGAACAATCAAATTTCCCGGAGGAATATTGTAGGTATTCAGCTCATTTTCGTCCTTTCCGTCGTTGGCATCTGCACCACCTGCATATGAATCATCCGACAGAATATCAGACATAACTACGAAAGGGGCCCATGAAATATCAGGCATAGATTGATATCCAAGCACATCATAAACAGCTACAAGTGCCTGCATAGCATCTTCCTCTGTTTTATAAAAGGTTGAGCTGGCAACCTGATCCAGGGGCTGGCGATCTAAGAAATCTTTACTACATGAATTAAGAATTGCAGCAAGTAATAAGAATATAGCCGGAAATAATATTTTTCTTTTCATAACATCAAGTTTTTCAAATTAAAAGGTAATGCTTGTTCCAAAACGAAATGTTCGCGCCTGTGGGTAAATTCCCCTGTCAATACCAATATCGAATGGTCCCCTTTGACCAATTTCAGGGTCTGCACCTGTATATTTTGTTATCGTGAACAAATTCTCGACTGAAACATAAAAACGCCATCTGCTTGCGTTTATCTTTGAAAGGATATTGCTCGGAATTGAATATCCTATTTGCATATTTTTAAGTCTCACATAAGAACCATCTTCAATGTAAAGGTCTGAGACACGATAGTTGTTGTTTATATCACTCCAGGTATATCTCGGAATTTCATCCGATGTTCCCTCGGCTGTCCAGCGATCAAGGATTTTTGTTGTCCTGTTTGTGTAGCGCAAATCCTGGCGTTGAGAACCATTAAATATCTCATGCCCGAAAGCGCCTACCATCAGAAATGAAAAATCAAAATTCATAAATTCAACGGATGCATTCACACCCAAAGTCCAGTCAGGTGTGGGATTGCCTATCATGGTCCTGTCATCGTCATTAATTTCTCCATCACCATTTACATCAACAAAACGAACATCTCCTGGGTCTGCATTGGGTTGAAGCAATGAACCGTCGGGCCCGATGTGATTGAATACTTCCTGTTCATTTTGGAAAAGGCCATCTGTTTCATAACCCCAAAAATAAGCAATGGGTAATCCAATTTCCGTATTGGTAACAAATCCTGCAATGGCCCATGTTGCTCCGGGGATTTCGCCCTCATCGTTTCCAATATACGTCATTTCATTCTGATTGAAGGCAACATTTGCCCCAATCGAATATCGAAGTTTTTTCTTGTATTCTCTCCAGTTAAGTGATAGTTCAATTCCACTATTCCTCACACTACCAACATTTGCAACAGGCGGATCATTCCCCACGTGGGCCGGTATGGGAATCACCTCAAGCAAACCCTTTGTATTTTTAACATAATAGTCGAATGAAGCGGTTAGCTTGTTGCCATAAACACCCATTTCCAATCCAATATCAATTTGCTCTGCTTCTTCCCAGTGAATATCTGCATTTTCAAGATATGACGGTGAAGCGCCGGTCAATCTTCCACTACCAAAAATATATCCACGGCTTTTATCGATCAATGATACATATTGATAGTTCCCTATCTCCTGGTTACCGTTAACACCCCATGAGGCCCTGAGTTTTATAAAACCAATTGGCTTGAGGGAAGGCATCCAGGGTTCTTCTGTTATCAACCAACTTACCCCAACTGAGGGGAATATACCATATCGATTGTTTGCACCAAATCTTGAAGAACCATCACGACGAATAATACCTGTAAAAGCATAACGGCTTTTATAATCATAAGTGATCCTTCCAAAAACAGAAAACAATGAAGAATGCACTGCGCCACCGGTTGCAACCCAGGCAGTATCCGTAGCCATATTCAGGTATACATTGTCAGGATCGAAAGTAGGAACCTTGGCGTTGAAGCCATCAAGATCTTCCCAGTTATCCTCCTTTGCTGATGTACCTACAAGTACAGAAAACTGATGATAATTGATCTTCTTCTCATATCTGAGTGTGTTTTCCCATTGCCAGTTAAAATACCGATCCATTCTTTTATAAACCGATGTTTTTTTTACATTGTTCTGAGCACCATTGAGGTAAAACAGATCTGTGTAGGAATCATAGTTAACATAGGAAAGATCCACGCCAAATGATGTCCTAAAGCTCAGTCCTTCTATCAGTTCTAACTCTCCATAAAGATTGCCTACCAACCTATCTACTCTAGTTTCACCATTTTGAATTTCAAGCAGTGCAAGGGGGTTTACAACTTCAGCACCTACATAGTTTGAAATGGCATACACATTTCCGTTTTCATCTTCAACAACCGGTTCGTTAGAATACGGGGGTTGTGAAAGAATATCCGGGTCATCCTCGTATAAAGGTGTAAGAGGGTCCATGTTTAAGGCACTGCTGTATACACCATTGAAAGACTCATTACTGCCAATTCCTCTTCTAACAATGTGAGAGTAGGCCAGGTTGTTACCAAACCGGAATCTGTCAGTCACCTGGTGACTTGTATTCAAGCGGGCTGTAATCCTGTCGAATTGTGACTTGTCACCTCCAATAATACCTTGTTGTGTAAAATAGGAGAATGAAGAAGCATAAGTTGAAACATCATTTCCACCTGTTACTGACAGATCATGATTCATGATGGGAGCATTTTTCTCGAACATTAAATCCTGCCAGTTGGTATTGTGCCTGGGAACTTCGTTCAGATCAAAAGGTTCGGGAAGTCCGGCATTGCGGGCTCCTTCATTCATCATCATCCTGTATTGATCGGCATTGAGCATGTCAATTGTCTTGGCAGGATTTTGAATACCATAATAGGTAGAATAGGAAACCTGCATTTTACCGGGTACTCCTTTTTTTGTAGTAATCAAGACAACACCATTCGCCGCTCTGGTTCCGTATATGGCAGCAGAAGCGGCATCCTTAAGAACGTCAATGGATTTAATATCTCCAGGATTCAGGTAGTCAATACTTTCTACGGGGAGCCCATCCACAATATAAAGAGGATCTGCATCACCTGTGGTACCTAAACCCCTGATGCGCACTGTTGGTGCTTCACCGGGTTGACCTGAAAGCTGTGTTACCTGTACACCGGCAGTTCTACCCTGCATGGCCTGTTCGGCCCTGAGTACAGGGATCTTTTCAATTTCTTTTGAATCGACAGTTGCAATGGAACCTGTCACAACTTTTTTCTTTTGCGTTCCGTAACCAATAACTACAACTTCATCGAGTTCTTTAATATCCGGGCTTAAAATCAAATTTATATTTGACCGACCTTCAATTTTCATTTCCAAAGTCTCATATCCTATGTATAATACAATGATTGTATCATTTTCATCAGAAACCGTGATGCTATAGTTCCCGTCTATATCGGATATGGTACCGTTGCTTGTGCCCCTTTCCATAATGGTAGCCCCGGGAATACTTTGATTTGTTTCTTCGTCAATTACCTTACCTGTTACTGTATGCTGAGCTGAAAGGCTGGCAAGCATTGAAAACAGCATAAGTGTAAGCGCAATTCGAGTAAGATCTATTTTCATATTTTTTCATATTAAGTTCAATATGTCTTTTTCAAAAGGTGGGGTTCTGTTAAATGATCCAATTTCGATGTAGTCAATTTGCTATTCGTCTTTTTGAAAAACACGAACATAGTCAACTTTCATTTGCTGCGGAAAAACTGTTGTAGCATCCGGGCTTCCGGGCCAGTTTCCTCCAACGGCCACATTTATGATAAACCAGAATTCCTGGTGGAACTCGCTCATTGAGGCTTCAACAATGGAGAGTTCATTGTACATTTTAGCATCAACAAACCATTTTATGGAACTCTCATCCCAAACAATGGAAAAAACATGATATGCTTCAGCCAGGGTTTCGGGAGATACCGTTGTACTTTGTCCATAACTGGCATGTCCCTGTCCATCATCCCAGTGTGCTGTCCCATGACAAGTGTTTTCCATACCACCAATCATTTCCATGATATCAATTTCGCCACAATTGGGCCACCCAACCTGATTAAAATCGTTTCCCATCATCCATAAGGCAGGCCACATTCCTTTGCCTTGTGGCAAAAGTGCACGAATATCAACCCTGCCGTATTGAAAGGATTGTTTTCCCCTGCTTATCATCCTGGCTGAGGTATAATCGCGACCCCCAAAACTTTCTGCACGTGCTTCAATTGTCAGCACACTATCAGCCACGCTGGCATTTTCAGCCCGATAATACTCCAATTCGTTGTTGCCCCATCCGCAAAGATCAGGACATCCGTCGCCTACCTCAAAGCCCCAGTTTGAGAGATTGATGGAATTCGAATTGAACTCATCCTGCCAGACAAGCTGATATCCGTCATATTGCAGGGGTGAGATATAGCCCTTGCTTAAAGGAACCTCCGGAGGTGGATCAGCGCCGGATATGCTGAATGATTTACTGGCTTTTATGTATCTATCGGAAGGGCCATAAGCCCTGACAATTATTTTATAATCCCCCGGCTCTTCATAGGTATGCTCAAAATATCCCGATGTATTTATCTCTTCGGCTTCTTCTTCCGGTTCCAAATAAAACCAGTATTCTACGGTGTTTTTTGCTTCGGCCTGCAAAATAACCTTATATTTTTCCTGATCAATAGAAACAATTTCAATGGATAAATCATAGGGATCTCCTGAATCTTCCATAGCATCATCTTTTTCGCAAGAGAAAAGAAACATGCTTAAAAGCACAGGGATAATCTTAGCGTATGGAATGTTTTTCAGCATAAATAAAAAAAGAGCTATGACCCTTATAACGGTCATAGCTCATGAATCATATTATTCAAACTTGAAATTCCTGATATAGAATGTACCCTGATCTTCATGGCCACCGCCACCAAGGGAGATTGCAAAGAAGTCGAGTTTATCATTTGTAAAGGGCGTATAGGTACCCGGACCGCTTGTAGGTTCATCTAAATTAAATGTATATGTCACCCATTCATCCAAAACAGTAGCCTCAACATCATATTGAATATGACCTGTCCACCATTCTTCTGTTTCACTATGCTCACCAATGATGATCGCGATGCCTTTTGTTAGGCTTCCTGAATAATCGTTTGAACTTGGCATATAAACATCCAGTGATAATGTTGTAAAATTATCAAACTGTATATCATATTCCATGAAGAATTGTAATTCTTGATACATTCCAATTCTTACATATTCAGCAACATTTACACCAGCGCCAGCAGGATCTGCAACACCAATAGTGAGTTCCATGTTGTTTGCAGCAGATGCTGCTCCGTAGGCATGTGCAGTATCAAGAACTACATAACTATCTGGTGTTTCGAAAGTATTATACAATTCATCCGGGGTAAGATCGGGTAAATCTTCACCATAAGGATCTTCTTCAAGTACTACATCCGGTTCCAGTGAAGGATCAGAATAGCTGGCATAAACTATTTGCCAGTAACCACCGTCTCCGTAATCAAAAGAAACTGTCATGAGGTCGTAACCTGTTTCCTGTGTAATTTCAACATTGAAAGTTGTGCTTTCAACAGGTACGGTTGTTTCACCTGCAGTAGTTAATTTAGGAATACCGATCCAGGCGCCCAGGCCATTAATTGTTGCCTGACCAACAGAAGGATCATAAGTAAATGCATGGGTTCCTGACAACCAGGCACTCACATCCACACCGTCTTTGTTGATCATGTTTTCAGGAATCGCTTCGAAGCAAATCTCGTAATTCCACATACCATCAAAAACACCAAACTCACCCCAGAACTCACCATTATCGTTGAACTCATAGGTTCCGTCATAATAAAAAGTAAATTCCTGGAAATAGAGACATGGTCTTGCCCCATTGTTTTCCAGTCCGGCCCACCATCCTGCAGGATCTTCTGCATTTGGTCCAAGAGACATAGAAACACCTTCTCTGAATAATTTCCATGTTTTGGATTCTTCTCCAGTAAGTAGTTTGTAGGCTTCATCAGGATCGGTAATTGTTAGATCTTGTGAATAGTCTGCACTGGATCCAGCATCATTTTTTGCTGTAAGTTTCACAGTATAGCTACCTGCTTCAGCGTAGGTATGCACCGGATCCTTTTCAGTTGAAGTTTCTCCATCGCCAAAATCCCAAGTATAAGAACTCGCATTTTTTGAAAAGTTTGTAAATGTAACTTCCAGGTAATTTGATTCACTGATCTCAAACTGGAAGCTGGCAATAGGATCTTTTGCTGAGGGCTGATCATCCTCATCGTCTTTTTTACATGAATTCAGAACTACCAGGGATACTAACCCAAGTATAAATATATTCATGCACACTCTTAGAAAATTTTTACTCATCATAGCATTAAATTTGGTTAATAAATTATAAAATTTGTCACTAATTTAATGTTGTGTTAACACAGAAGACAAATGAAATACATGCTCAAAAATTCATCTATGACCCCAATTGAATACATCATTAACTCAACATTTTGAATTTATTCTATTGTTTATGTGTCTTTTATATTTTCTCAATCAATCCTTCATTATTTCTCAATGAAGTCCGGTTAAAGATATCAGCCCGCTTAAACATCACTGTTCAAATTGCTTTCTGCTTAACAGTACTTTGATAACAATTTCATCATTCACACAATTTTGCAGGAAATCACGTTTCAACAGATAGCTATCTTTATCGGGTTTTATAATGGTATTGTCATTGAATAAAATTTCCTCAATTGCATATTCTCCGTAAGCAAGTTTAGCTGTATTCATGTATTTCACCAAAATCGTTTTTTGTGCGAATTCCAGCTTGATGGATGCTTCTCCATTATCATCAAACTGTTTACTGCTAAGTTTAGGTTCAATGAAAAGATCACCCTTCTTACCTTTTACACCAAAAATCTGTTGAACAAGTGTTAGCATAAACCAGGTAGAGCTTCCGGTAAGATAAGCATATGCACCTCTGTCGCCCGGTTCAAAAAATGATGGGAGCCCGGGAAATATCCGGGATTTTGCGGAGTCAGTTGCCAGGGTGTAAGTTTCATTAATGATATCAAAACCTTGATTTACAAATTTTTGCTTATATAAGCCATAGGCCAGCATAATGTTTTGCTGCATCCACTTGCTTCCATGCTCTTTGTAACCGTATGTAAAGCCGGTAAGTCGGCCAATGTTCAGGTCGAGTTCTTTAAAGTCAGTGCACAACCTCAAGCCGGGTTTATCATCATCTTTGAGGTAGTATTTTGTTGATTTTATTATTTCTTTGATTTGTTTCTGAGTGGCTGTTTCACACATTACCGGCATAACCTGTGATGGAAGATCCATCCTGACGCCCAGGACATGGTCACCATCTATCTTGTGGGCATGATTATCGTAATGCCCATTGAAGAAACTCCTTCCTTCTTTTGTTGTAATCCATTCATTTTCCTGAATATGCTCTTTTACATGAGAAGATTTTTGTAGAAGATCATTTATCAACTGCCCGATATCATAATCCTTTTTCTTTCCCGAGACTCTTGACTTAACCGCTGATAAGTAAGAATTTAATACAGCTTGTTTGTTTCCAGGATTTGTCAGGTTTTCCCTGATATTGTTTTGGGTATCCAGCAAAATATCTATCTCCTCTAACAAACTTATTTTGTCAATACCTGTTTCTTTGAGGGATTGAAGCAATTCTGCCAGCAATTTCAGATTGAAGCCATAAAAATGATGAAAGCAAACAGACTCTCCCCTTTCACGTGCCATGTCATAGGTATCGTTCCAGTCGGCGCCTTCAAGCAAAAGATTGTTATGTTCGCCCACATGATAATATGATGAAAGGTTTTGCAAAAGGACATGCTCAAACACACTGCCCCTGTATTCCTTACCGAAAACATCCAACTGCAGGTTGCCATCTGATGCATCCCATTCTTTGTCGATTTCTTTTGTTCTGAAGCTGAACTGATCTTTCCAATAAGGAAGGTCTTTGAGCAAAATTTCCAGGTCTCCTGTTTGATCGATGTAAAAATTGAGCACAAAAAGGGGCCATGCACCATGATCACTCCAATACCGGGCGATATTATTTCTATCGGCCTTGAAAGTTCCCGGTTCTGTTCCAATTATCGTGGCATTGGAGCCATCAATTCTAATACCTTTTAAATTATTTAAAAGTTCATTTGAAGCCGTGTCCTGTTCAACCAGGAAAATTGCCAAAAGGTCCTGCCACAGATCGCGCCAACCTCTTCCTCCTCTTCCGTATCCAAAATCGGGCAGATACGAGTTACCAAATATTTGCCTGCACTTTACCTGGTAAATGATCCATTTAATCCAGTTATCAAAATCATTATCTGATGTTTGGATTTCAATATGATTCGTAAAGATTTCCCAGTATTGCCTGGTTTCGCTAAGGCTGTATGTCACATTTTTGAAATCTTTATACTTCTCATACAATGCAAGTGTTTCTGATTCGCTTTCCGTGATACAATGCAGCATTACAAATATTTCGGATTCTCCCGGAGCAAGTTCTTTCTTATCCCAGCGGAAAGCTGCAATTGCTTCCTTTCCGTTTATATTATCCTCATTATACTCAGGAGAAGGGTGATCAAGGGCCAGCGCTTCGGGATTCAAAAGGCTTCCTCCTTCGCCAATAAAATCTTCCATCAGGGCCCATTGGTCTCTGGCACCAATTCCTTCTTTATCAAAAGCGAAAACAGAATATTCAGTTGTATTTATCTGATGCCCGGATTCATCATGCTTAACAGATGGTTTTATGCTGATGCCTGAATCCAGCACCCTGGTTTTCTGAAACATGCTTGTGACCTGTCTATGATCCCTGAAATTATCAGCACTTCTGCCAAAAACAGGAATACTGTATGCAGCTTTGAATTCAACAGGCTTTTTACCTTCGTTGGTAACCTTCACAAGCATTATTTCAAGGGGATCATTATTGGAGGGGATAAATATCTTTGTTTCGCTCAGCAATCCCAGGGTATTGTTTCTTCTTCGCAAGGTAAACTCCCCGGGACGTCCTTCAACTTCGTGATAATCCTTTTCTTCCGACCATTTTTCTGCGATTTGATGTGCGCTAAGCCCTGCCACAGACCAGGGTTTATGCCCTTTGGCTACAATCCGGAAATTTCTAGAAGCCTTGTTGCGATGGATCTCTTCTGTTACGAGAGGAGCACTTAAATATTTATCAAAGGCTGTACAGATATCCCCTTTAAGGTCGGGCGTAACATAAGACTTCATCCCGGCCTGATTCATCAATGGAAAATACAAACGCGATATTTTATTCGCATATGGAGATATGAATCTGGCATCTCTCTCCTCTGTGAATTTCCACAAGGGGCCCTCAGAATTTCGTGCAACAATACCACCAAATCTTATTTCTGTATTTTTCCTTGGTTCTTTTTGCATTTTGGCTTTACATATCTTTTTTTACATAAAACGGGATATTGGCAGTTGCGGCATTGCCCTGTCCATCGCTGGCATAAACGAACAACCTGTATTCCCCTTCTTCTTCAGGAGCTTTAAAAACAAGATCCGAATCAATATCTTTTCCCGAAAATTCTTTCAATGCTTCAGGTGTATTTTCATGATCTCCGCCAAAGCTCATATGATCTCTTTTCACTTCGGTCATGATCACCCATCTGTATTGCAAAGGATCGCCATCAGGATCTACGATAAAAGCAGTGGCACTGGCTTTTTCGTCTGTATTAAGGTAAACATTATCGTATGCCGATAAGCCGTTCAATCTCAAAGAATCCAAACGCGGGGCTCTGTTATCAGGCCAGGTATCATTCCATACATAATGCATAACATCCACGGCTTCGGTTTCTTCACCATTTTCCAGAAAAATTCCATACCATGTCGGGGTACGTTCTTGTTTTTGCCCCCAGAGAAAGACATAGGATCCAAGGCATTGTTCAGGATTGGCCTCAATCACTTTTTCGTATCGTTCTTTATAGGCGATTGCTTTTTCATGGCTTGTTTGCTCTATGGGCCGGTCCCATTCGGTTCTGGCAACCTCCCAGTGTCCGGTGGCACCCCATTCAGTTATGATATAAGGGCCCTCCCAGCCACTTTCTTCGATATAGCCTGGAAGATTCATAATATCGCCATAAATCTGGAAAGAAAGCAGGTCCAGTTCGGGGCATCTCTCCATAACATTTTTAACATCCTCTTTTCCGGCTCCCGCCAGCATGGTGGTTACGGGATGATTCTTATCGAGTGAATGTATCATTTTGGCAATGTCGTTTACAGCATCCCATACAGCAGGATTGGTACTTGCCAGGTTTAATTCATTTCCGATTCCCCACATAAGCAATGCGGGATGGTCTTTATGTTTCTTCACCTCAGCGGTGATATATTCGAGTTGTTTTTCAACAGCCTCATTGTCATTGTAATCAAAGCCATGACGCTCTTTGCCCACTTCAAGTCCCATGCATACCATAAGGCCATGCCTGTGTGCCTGATCCAAGACTTCTTTACCACTTTGCTTTCCATTCTCGGTTCGCCAGGTCCTGAAAGAGTTTCCTCCATGCTCTGCCAGGGCTTTGATATTTCCAAACTCAAGTCCGGCACCTTTGATAAAAAACTCCTCATCGTTCAAATAAAGTTTGTAAGCATCTTTTTCCTGTTGTATGCTAACTCTGGCAACTTCACTCACAGGTTTGGTAGCTCCTTTGTATTCAATAAATGCAAGCCCAAAAACTGCCAGTACCAAAATAACTCCAGCTATTTTCCTATTTTTCTGATTCATAATGAGATCTTATATTATATTAATTTTTAATCAGTTTCTTTTCTAATTCCTCAAGGGAAACTCCTTTTGTTTCAGGCACAAAACGCACGGAGAACAAAAACGCGAGCAGTGCCAGTATGCCGTATATCAAAAATGTACCAGCAGAACCAATCACGCTGAGTTCCCAGGGAAACAGCAAGGTTACGCTAAAGCTTACCAGTGAATTGAAAAATCCAACCACAGATATAGCAAATCCTCTGATGTAGTTTGGGAAGATTTCGCTTAACAATGCCCACATCACAGGGCCAAGGGAAATGGCAAATGCAGCAACAAATAACAATATCGAAACCAGAACCACCAGGGCATTGATTTGCAAGGTATTTTTAACGATCACCATTCTCAATTCATCAATATCATCATCTACAGCAAATGCTTTAAATTCATTCAGCATCATTTTCTCTGTTTCAAAAGTACGTTGATCCAGTTCAGCAACTCGCTCAATCATTTTTTGAGAAGCCCCGGCATTTTGCAGTTCCAACACCAAATCCTCACCTACCTCATAGTATGCCTGATAAAAGGCTAAACTGGTTGATACCAGCGCAACGGCCATCAAAGCGGTTCCTACCATCAACAAAATTCTTCTGCCTAGCCTGTCAATCAAATAAATGGCCAGTACTGTAAAAGCCAGATTTGTAAGGCCAACAATAACAGCCTGCAAGAAAGAAGATTCCGTTCCACCGCCGGCTTGCTCAAATATCGTTGGAGCATAATAAAAGATGGCATTTATTCCTGTGATCTGCTGAAAAAATGCAATGGCAAATCCAATGAGTAGTACGAATCGCAACTTATGGCTGAAGAGTGAATTCCACTTTAACTTTTCTGTTTTATTCTCCAGGCTTTGTTTTATTTCATTTAGCGTTTTTTTGGCTACGCTTTCACTACATATTTTTCTGAGCGTTTCATAAGCTTCCGTTTCTTTACCAACCTTGCATAGCCAACGAGGGCTGCGTGGCACCCAGAAAAGAAAAAGAAAATACAATGCAGCGGGAATAATTTCCACACCCAGCATCCATCTCCAGTTGTTTTCGCCTGTGGGCAGCAGGAAATAATTTGAAAAATAGGCAGCAGATATTCCTATCACAATATTCAACTGATTTAAAGAAACGAGCTGACCGCGTTTCTCTGCCGGTGCAATTTCGGCTATATACACAGGTGCTATCAAAATAGCCGCTCCCACGCCAATACCACCCAAGATCCTGGCAATGATAAGCATGGTGTAATTGGTAGCAAGAGCAGACCCCAAGGCTGAAAGCACAAACAACAAAGCCGTAAAAATAAGGATCTTCTTGCGGCCAAACCGACTGCTCAAAGGCCCTGCACTCAAATTTCCTGTCATGGCGCCCAAAATCAAACAGCTTACGGCCCAACCCAATTGCAATTCATTCATTTGAAAATGTTCCCTGATAAAAGGTACAGTCCCGGAAATAACAGCACTGTCGAATCCCAGGAGAAAACCACCCATGGCAACAATTAAAGATATTCTGAAAGTATAGCCAGCCTTGTGTTTCATGTTATCATCTTTCGTTCAAATAAAAAGAAGTTCCAAGATCAGCCTCTGAGCTTCCTCCTATCCAGGCACGAAAGTGCCCGGGTTCTGTTATAAATTGATTTTCTGAGTTATAAAAACCAAGATCATCACTTGTGACTTTGAAACTTATTTGCACTGTTTCTCCTGCTCTCAAGCTAAGCCTATTAAAGGCCTTTAATTCTCTGACGGGTCGGGTTAAAGAAGCTGTGACATCACGTATATACAGTTGTGCAATTTCATCGCCATCGAAATTTCCTGTATTGGTAATTGTAGCCGAAATCAATATTGTATCACCGGTTTGATAAGTATCGCTTGAAGTAACAATATCAGTGTATTCAAAAGTTGTGTAAGACAAACCATACCCAAAGGGATAAAGAGGTTCAAATCCAATGTCCATGTAATGATTTGTATTACCTATGGAAGTTTGAAAAGCTCTTTCAGGTATATCTTCCACTTTGGTCCAGGAACTATCTGTTGCGGGTCGTCCTGAATTTTTGTGTGCATAATAAATGGGGATTTGACCCGCGGTTTTGGGAAAAGTAACCGGAAGTTTGCCTGATGGATTTCTATTTCCCATAATTACATCAAGAATAGCCGGCCCACCCATCGAGCCGGGATGCCAGGCATAAATAATGGCATCGGAAAATTTTTCAATTTCGCCAATGGCCAAAGGACGGGGTGTCATCATGATCAGTATAAGAGGTTTGCCACTTTTTGCCAGTATCCGAATCAATTCCTCCTGGGCACCCGGAAGATCAAGGAAAGCTTTGCTATGGGCTTCACCTGTAAGAATTGATTCTTCCCCAACAAAATACAAAATGAAATCAGATTTTGATGCAGCCTCCAGAGCTTCATCAAAACCTTCCCGACTATGATCACGTGTGTTCTTGAGTCCATTAACAAAACATACACGATCCTTTCCAAATCTTTCTTCAAATGCCATTAATGGAGTTATGCTCAAATTGGTATCCCCATCAAATATCCATGTTCCCAGTTGCTCGTATTTATCATTGGCCATGGGCCCGATAATGCAGAATTGCTGACCATTATCTTCCAATGGCAGAACATTATTATCATTTTTTAAAAGCACCAAACTCTGCACAGCCATTTCTTTTGCCAGTTCCAGGTGCTGAGATTTTTTTTCATTGCTTAACAGCTCAGTATTGGCATAAGGATTTTCAAAGAGCCCAAGCCTTATCTTCAATTTCAAAATCCTTCTTACAGCCTCATTGATAAGCTCTTCATCAACAGAACCTTCAGCGATAAGCTCTTTCAGATATTTTCGATAGGTTGATGAGGCCATCTCCATATCAATTCCAGCCTTGATTGCTTTGAGCGCTGCATCTTTTTCATCTCTTGCATAAGCATGCATGATCATTTCAGGAATGCTGTTCCAGTCGCTCACAATTACACCGTCAAAACCCAAATTACTTCTCAATACTTCTCTGTTCAGCCAAACACTGCCTGAGGGGGGAATACCATTCAATTCGCTGAAAGATGTCATTACCGTACTTACACCATCGTCGATCAAATGCTCAAAAGGTTTAAGATGAACATTGTAAAGTTCTGTTTCTGACAAAATCACAGTGTTGTAATCGCGGCCGCCTTCGGTGGCGCCATAACCGGCAAAATGCTTGGCACAGGTAGCCATGAATGGATTTTCGGGATCCGGCCCGATAAATCCACGGTGAAAAGCTTTTCCAAGTTCGCTTACCAGGTAGGGATCCTCTCCAAATCCTTCAGCCATTCTTCCCCATCTGGGATCGCGACTAATATCCACCATGGGTGAAAAAGTCCATCTGATCCCATTGCTGTATGCTTCCAGCGCGGCTGCTTCAGAAGTTTGGTGTATTAATTCCGGATTGAAGCTGGCTGCCATGCCAATATTGATCGGGAAGATCGTTTTGTATCCATGGATGATATCCCTGGCAAACAGGAGTGGGATACCAAGGTCGGATTCTTCAACAGCTATTTTTTGAAGTTTGTTGATGACACCTGGATCGCTTTCGTTTAAAATTGATCCCAATTCACCATTTCTGATCCTCTGCAGATATTCACCGCTAATGTTTCCTTCTGTTCCCTGAAGTTGAGACATCTGCCCGATTTTCTGATCCAACGTCATTTGATTGATCAGATCATCAACATGTTCATAGGTATAATAAGTTGATGCGGGCTTCTTTTTAACCAAATCATTAATCCCAAACCCGATTATTATGAACATTATAAAGAATAGTGCCCGCATCGTAATGCCAATTTCATTATCAACAGAAAAACCTTAAAGCCTGAGAACCGCAATTGGGTCCAGTCGCGTAAAGGAGTTTCATTTCGATTCGAAGATAGAAAGGATGGGATAGGGAAATCAATTTTAATGCCTCTTCAATAACTATACATGCCCTTCATTTTTATACAACATTAATACATCACAAAATGATTTATTTTCTCATATTCAGACATATAAAGTTCAAATAAACACATTATTGAATTCATCTGCATTTTAATATCAGGCTCAACAAATCAGGACATTTAAATCAAAACCATTAATATGAGATAATAAAATCAGTTAGATTTATGGTGCGATCCAGTTCCAATTTTTTACGAAGCCGATAACGGCTGATCTCAACGCCTCTTGTCGATATATTCATCAACAATGCAATTTCCTTACTTGAGATATTCATACGAAGATAAGCGCATAGTTTGAGTTCACGCGGTGTTAGGTCGGGAAATTCTGTTTTGATTCTCTTTAAAAATTCTTCGTGTACATTTTCAAAATGGGTTTCAAAAACTTCCCATTGCTTTTCATCATTGATCTCCCGGTTTATCTTTTTAATAATAAAGTTTATATGACTTCTCGTAACATTGTCGCTTGTCTGATTGATAAACTGTCTTAATTCTTTCTTCATATCCACAAGCAGCTTGTTCTTTTGAATGGTTTGAAAGGTAGAATTAGCCAGTTCTTTGTCCTTAAGTTTCATTTGCTCGCGCAGCTTTTCGTTCCGTAGCCGGATGATCTCTTTTTCGGCCTCAAGGGCATCGCTGCGAAGTCTTTCTTCCACCTCCTTAAATTGTTTCTCTTTTTTGTGTTCAGCCTCCAGTTTCGACTTTTTTATTTTTTTCTTGATTATCAAAAGAAGGAACGCAAGCAATGCGATCCCAAGAATCACATAAATGATATAGGCCCCCAGGCTTCTCAGCAAAGGAGGATTTATAGTAAAAGAATAAGAAACCGGTGGACTTTCTGCTCCATAGATATTTCTTGCCTTTACACTAAAAATATAGGTTCCTTCATGCAAATTGGTGAATTCCCTGTTATTATCAAGTTCCCATGCTGTCCACGACTTTTCATAACCATTCAGGAAGGTTGAATACTCAATTCCCTCGGGATTCTCAAAATCATTTGCCCCATAATAAAAATGTACATTATTATTCCTGAATTCAATTTCAGGAAGGTTGGGATTCACCTTTCCTATCTTACCCTTAAACATGACAGAATCATTGTTCCCAATATTCACCTGCCGGATATAAGTTTTTAGATTTTTCTTATAATCCTTAAAATAGGAAGGGTCATAATGCACAAATCCATTTTCAGCGCCAAAAAACACATTTTTATCATTGTAAGGATAAACAAAAGGGAAACCTCCAATAAAGCTACCATATAATTGCCTGAATGGTAGCGTAATATCAAGATAATTACCATCCTCCTGCAATCGATAAACGCCTGCCGAAAGTGAAGTAAAATACCAGATATTACCGTCTTCATCCATCTGCAACTTTCTGAAATCTTTTTTACCCAGTGCTTCGTTCAGCTCATCATTCGGCACAAATTGCTCATGCTTTTTGTCGAAGGAATATATTCCATCTTCGGTAGCAAAAAAGACTTCATCAATATATGCAAATAAGGTAGTTCCAAAATCAGAGGGCAAGCCATCAGAATAATTGTAGAATTTAACCTGAATTGCGCTGTCGAGTTTGTTGTTTAGTTTCAACCTGAAGACTCCCTTTAATCCGTGACCAATCCAGATATCTCCTTCTGTATCCTGAAGAATATCCCGGGATGATTCTTCAAAACCTTTGATCGACCGCACAAATTGAATCCCATCCTTTTGCGCTTCAAACAGTATTAAGCCAGAATATGTGCCTCCCAGAATAAAATCCTCTCTTTCTTTCAAATCGATGTAAGTCCATCCCCCATCAATCTCAGAGATGTTGAACGCTTCCTCCCCTCGAATGACAAATGTGCCATTGTTGTGCCCACAAATAAGCTTTCCTTTCACAAGTTGCAAAGTCCAGACCTGTCCGCTTGTATTTTTAACCAGTTTAAAGGAAGCCTCTGAAATCTTCTCATTATTGAGATCATCCCATTCGATAAAATATACGCCCTGATTTGTGCCAAGATACAGTTTACCCTGATCAACAATGGCTGCATAACCTGAACTGATCCCATGTTGATAGGAAAGATATCGCAGAGGCGAGTTGATTTCAACATAATCAATTCCATTGTCAAGTCCCAACCACAGGTTGTCGTAACTGTCGACTTTTAGGCTAAGCACTGTATTGTTTTGCAAACCTTTCCCGCGACTCAGCCATAGTTTTACAACTCCATTTGTATCTGATATGATCAATCCTTTTTGTATGGTACCGAAGGCTATTGAGGACTCTCCGATTTTTGAAACACTAAATATCTGCTTCTGGCTCAATATCCTGGAAAGATCTTCATTCCATTTTTTCAGCTTGCTACCATCGTATAAAAAGCAACCTTTGCTTGCAGTTGCTATTAAAAGCCTGTTGCCTGCAGGTAACATACCTCTTACCTCTTCACCAATAAGAGGTTCCATGCCAATCACAGGAAACAGTTTTCCGAAAGATAATCGCATCACACCTTTTTCAAGATCTACCACATAAAGTTCACCCCTGGTATAAAATGAAAAATGAAATCTTGAATAAGGCTCAATTACCTCAATTACCTCATGCTTATTTTTATAGATGTAAATACCAACAAAGGACTGGAAAACTATGCCTGATGAAGTAAGGTGTATCTTCCAGATATCGCCGAAATTTTCTTTGCTGTCAGGGATCAAATGGACCAGCGAATGATATTTCATTTCCTTGTTTTCATCAAGGTGAAAAAACCCAAATTCATTAAAGCCTCCCACATAAATACGACCATTTTCATCAACTTTCAAGCTTCTTACAATGGTTTGTTTTGGCAGTTGATATAGCCTCCAGTTACTTCCATCAAATTCGAGAAGCCCATCATTGTTGGCAAAATACATCATACCATCCGGCCCCTGATCAATCATCCATGTTTGCCTGCCTGCTTTAAAATCGGATCTGTTGTATTGTTTTACCAGGGGTGTTCCGATATCATTGATCTCACAATAAACATTATGAGCAAGAAAAAACAAAATTGCAGCCAATATTTTTAAAAGTGATCTTTGCAACACCATATAATTAAGCTACTAATATACATTATTTTGATCTTTTCATATCAGGAGGTTAAGGTTGAGCAGGAACCAAAATAATTCTCCTTTTTCGTACCTTTGCCCCAATGAATATCGCTGCATTGGTATCGGGTGGTGTGGACAGTTCCGTTACGGTTCCTGTCCTGAAAGAGCAGGGATATGATCCGGTGATCGTATACATCAGGATCGCCATGGAGGATGTGCCGGGTTTTATTGATTGTCCTTCGGAAGAGGATATTGAGATTGCCAGCTATATTGCCAAAAAATACGGATGTCGGTTCGAGATTGTCGACCTGCAGCAGGAGTATTGGGAACGCGTGGTAGATTATACCATCACAACTGTGAAAAAAGGCCTCACACCCAATCCCGATGTGATGTGCAATCGCATGATCAAATTCGGAAGCTTTGAAGAAAAATTCGGAAAAGATTTCGATAAGATCAGCACCGGGCATTATGCCAGTGTAATTGAAAAAAACGGGCAGTATTATCTTGGTACGGCCAAAGACAAAAGAAAAGATCAGACCTATTTCCTGAGCAGGATCACATACGATCAACTTTCAAAGGTGATGTTTCCCATCTGGGATTTTCAAAAGGGGGAAGTAAGAAAACTTGCTGAGGAATTAAAACTGCCTTCAGCCAAACGTCCCGATTCACAGGGCATTTGCTTTCTGGGGAAGATCAATTACAATGATTTTATACGGAAATATGTAGGCGACAAAGAAGGTTACATCATAGAACTGGAAACGGGCAGGAAACTGGGCCGGCACAAAGGTTACTGGTTCCATACCATCGGGCAGCGAAAAGGCCTGGGCCTGAGCCAGGGCCCCTGGTTTGTCGTTCGGAAGAACATTGAAGAGAATATCATTTATGTTTCCCATGGTTACGACCCCATGTCGCAATATGGTGATGAGATCGTTCTGGATGATTTTCTCTTTATCAATGAAACACCTGACCGTGATTATTCAACGGGACAAGCCGTAAAATTCAAGATCAGGCACACACCCGAATTCACAAAAGGCACACTGACAAAAAACAAAGATCAATACATCCTGAAATCAGCAGAAAAGATCGCGGGCATTGCACCCGGTCAATTTGGAGTGATCTATGATGAACAGGGCAGGATCTGCCTTGGCAGCGGGATCATCAGCGAAGAAAAGGAGATAATATGAGTGATTTACGCATCATTTCTTTAATCCCCAGTGCAACCGAAACCGTTTACGCACTAGGACTCGGAAAATACCTTGTCGGCAGGTCACATGATTGTGATTTCCCGGAGCAGGCAAAAGAACTGCCGGTTTGCAGCGCTCCCAGGTTTCAATCCATCGGAAAAAGCAAGGAGATCAACAGGGCTGTGGAAGATATACTGAAAGAGGCTGTTTCAATCTATAATATCGATCTTGAAAAAATAAAAGAGCTAAAACCCACCCATATTATCACCCAATCTCAATGCAGGGTTTGTGCAGTAAGTACGGACGAGATCGAGCGTTTGCTGCAGGAATACATCCGGGAAAATCCCGTCAAATTTATCGACCTGAACCCGGAAACCCTGGACCATGCACTGGCAGATTTTGTGAAATTGTCAACTGCCCTGGGCCATTTCGATAAAGGATTTAAACTGCGCATTGCCATCAACAAGGAAATGCAAAGCATCAGCATGAAGGCAAATATGCAGGGAAAAAATATCTCTGTTGCAGTACTTGAATGGATGGATCCGCTTATGGTTGCAGGACATTGGATGCATGATATACTGGAATTGGCATCTGTTAAAAATGTGTTTCCAAAAAAGGAGAAAAAGCAAAAGATCAGTTTTGATGAACTCCGGGAAAAAGATCCTGAAAAGATCATCATCGTCCCCTGTGGTTTCGAAATCAAAAAGACTTTGCAAGAGACTCCTGCTTTACGGGACAATTCCGGATGGAAAGATCTCAGGGCTGTAAAAAATTCAGCAGTTTACCTGGTGGATGGCAGTGCCTATTTCAACCGGCCCGGGCCGCGCTTGCTCGACAGCCTTCAAATCCTGACCGAGATTTTATATCCCGGTGAATTTGAGAAAAAGCATGGTGAAAAAGACTGGATTCAAATAAATAATTCATACAATGGAAAATTTCACAGCATACAATCCTGTTAAGCTCAGGTTAGGAAAAGATATCGTTCACGAACTTGGCAAATCAGTTCAAAAGATCGGCAAAAAGGTTTTGCTTATTTATGGGGGTGGATCGGTGAAGAAGAACGGTTCCTATGATGATGTTATGGGCCAGCTCAAATCAATTGGAGCAGAAGTTTATGAATATACAGGCATTCAATCCAATCCTTTGATCACTGATGTGGATAAAGCTGCGGAACTGGGCAGGGAGAAAAATGTGGACCTGTTGCTGGCTCTGGGAGGCGGAAGCGTACTTGATACGGCCAAAGTTACCGCCCTCACAATTCCAGTTGATCATTCCGGATGGAAGTTTATCAGTGGGGAAGCTGTTGCCAAAAAAGGCATCCCCATCATATCGGTATTGACACTGGCAGCAACGGGTTCGGAAATGAATATGTTTGCCGTGGTGCAAAATCCCGAAACCAAAGAAAAGAAAAGTGTCTGGTCGCCGCATTGTTTTCCGAAAGAATCCTTCATGGATCCAAAATATACCCTGACAGTTCCGAAAAACTATACGGGTTATGGCATTACCGACCTGGTGGCTCACAGCCTGGAGGCCTATTTCGGCAAAGGAGGATCCTCACTCGCCGATCGATTTGTTTATAGTATCATTGCAGAAGCTCAGGAATATGGCCCCCAACTGATGAATGATCCGGACAATTACGACCTGAGGGCAAAGATCATGCTTGCGGCCACTTACGCCCTGAATGGAACAACGATCATTGGCAAAGCTGTTGGAGATTGGGGCGTCCATGCCATCGGGCATGTACTTTCGGTATTGTATGATGTGCCGCATGGGGCTTCCCTCTCAATCGTTTATCCTGCCTGGTTAAAATTCCAAATGCATAAGCTGGAGGATAGGATATCAGAACTGGGAGAAAACCTTTTCAATGAACCGGATGCGGAAAAAAGCATTGCCATGCTTGAATCATTTTTCGAATCGGTCGAAAGTCCTGTAAGGCTCCAGGACTTGAACATTGGTGAAGACAAAAGGCAGGAGATCATCGAACACCTGGTCAGGAACAAGGCCACAGGGAACGTACATAAGTTAAAAGATGAGGATTATGAAGCCATTGTTGATCTGATGTACGCAGCCAGATAAAAAAAAGCCGGCTCGAAAAGCCGGCTTTTTTTTATTCGTCTTCTTTTTGTTCTTCTTCGTGTGCTTTCAGCAGCTTTTCCTGCACATCAGGAGGTACGGCTGCATACTCGGCAAATTTGATGGAGTAAGTGGCGCGGCCACTGGTAAGCGAACTCAGAGCCGTTGAATAACGGTTCATCTCGGCCAGCGGGACGCGTGCTTTGATGGTTCCACCTTCCATGCCCATGATGATGGCACGGCGGCTCTGCAGGTCGGTCATCACACCGCCCATTTTATCTTCCGGTACGATCACTTCCAGGTCATAGATGGGTTCCATTATCTTCGGGCCGGCTTCCTTAAAAGCCATTGAGAAGGCGGTTTTCCCGGCAATCTTGAAGGAAATCTCGTTGGAATCGACCGAGTGCATTTTACCATCATAAACCATCACACGGATATCGCGTGCATAGGATCCTGTCAAAGGACCATCTTCCATCCTTTCCATGAGTCCTTTCTGAATAGCAGGCAGGAAGCGTGCGTCGATGGCACCCCCAACAATACAGTTGTAAAATACCAGCTTGCCACCCCATTCCAGTTCAATTTCTTCCTTACCCCTGACATTGACCGTAACTTCAGAATCCCCTTTTGAAACAGAAAGTGGTGTAACACTGGACTTTCTTTGTGTTTGTTTCAGTTTGAAAGTTTTGGGTTCAGGCATATCTTCCTGGTAGGGTTCAATGATCATATGCACTTCGCCAAACTGCCCGGATCCACCCGATTGTTTTTTGTGCTGGTAAGTCGCCTGTGACGTTTTTGTGATGGTTTCACGATACTGTATCTTTGGGGTCAGATAATCCACTTCGATCTTTTCAATATTCTGCAGGTGCCATTTGACAATGTTCAGATGCAGTTCTCCCTGTCCTTGCAGGATCAATTGTTTCAATTCCTTTGAATAACCCGAAACCACTGTAGGATCTGTCTGGTGTATCTCGTTCAGGGCAAGACCCAGTTTTTCATCATCTGCCTGGTTTTTGGCTTTGATGGCCACTCTGAATTTAGGTTCCGGAAAATCGATGGGATCGATCTTGATGTCTTTGTTGCTGAGGGTATCGTTTGTATTGGTGTCTTTTAATTTGATGAATGCTCCAATATCACCTGCAACGATCTTGTCCAGTTTTTCCCTGTTCTTACCGGCAAAAGTATAGATCTGTGTTATTCTTTCTTTATTCTGTGTACGGCTGTTCATCAGGTCAATGCCTTCTGTAATCTCGCCAGAGTAGAGCTTATAAAAAGTTACTTCTCCTAGATGTGATTCAATAACGGTCTTGAACATAAATGCGGCTACCGGGCCTGCAGGATCACAAGGCAAATCATCGCCTTTGCTGGTTTTCACAGGAGCTACCTCGTTGGGAGCCGGTGTGTTGTTACAGATAAATTCCAGCAATCGTTTTGTGCCCCAGTTTTGTTTCGCATTGATGCATAATACGGGAAAAACATTCCTGGTCTTGATTCCGTCTTTAAGTCCTGCTGTAATTTCATCCTCGGTAAGGCTTCCGTTTTCAAAAAACTTCTCCATCAGACCTTCATCACTGGAGGCCAGATCCTCGATCAGAGAAGCATGCATTTCTTCAGCTTTTTCTTTCTGATCATCCGGTATATCTGAGATCTCTGTTTTACCATCATCGCTGAATTTATACATTTTCATTTTGAGCAGGTCGATAACAGCATTAAAACCGGCACCTGTGCTAACCGGATACTGCATTACAGTTACTCCGGCACCAAAACTGTTTTTGAGTTTTTCAACGGTATCATCGAAATTGGAGTTTTCATGCTCGAGGTGGTTCATGGCCAAAACAATTGGGGTATTGTTTTTTTCGGCCCAGCGACCCGTAACTTCGGTACCAACCTCAACACCATTCTGGGCATTCACAACCATAACAGCCGAATCAACCACTTTCAATGTAGATACCACTTCACCGATGAAGTCATCCATGCCGGGTGTATCAATGATGTTAATCTTCTTTCCATTGGCCTCTGTATACATCACCGTTGAAGAAATGGAATTTTGTCTTTCCAGTTCTATCTGACGGTAATCGGAAACCGTATTTTTGTCATCAACAGAACCTCTTCTGTTGATCACACCACCATCGAATAACAAATCTTCAGCAAGGGTTGTTTTGCCGGATTTTGCGCCACCAATAAGTCCGATATTTCTGATGTCGCTTGTTTGATATACCTTCATATTCTTAATTATTGATTTGTTTTATAATACTCCTGAAAAATGGGGGCAAAGGTATAAAAATCTGATTATAAATTGAAAAAGAAAATGTCTAAATTATCAGCGGAAAAGCATTTCAAAACTGATAATCATAATGCTGCAATCTTGCTCCTGATCCTCTCCCATCGAATATCATCCATCTTGGCTCCCATTACTTCAATCACATTTCCGCCCAATATGGCTCCGATCTTTCCACATTTATCAAGCGGGAATTCCAGCGAAAGACCATAAAGAAAACCGGAAGCATACAGATCACCAGCCCCGGTTGTATCCAATGCTTTTACCGGTATGATATCCACAGCAATACGATCATCCCCTTTTTTTATCATGGAACCCTTGTTACCGGTTTTCACTATGGCAATTTCCACCTGATCACCCATTTCATGCAAAGCTTCGCCGGGAGTTTTTCCTGTGTAAGCCCTGGCTTCTTCTTCATTGGCAAACAGAATGTCTACATATTCCCTTACTACCTTTTTCAGAAATTCCAGATTGGATTCCACTACATTATAACTGGCAAGATCAAGAGAAACTTTTAAACCATTCTCCTTGGCGAGCTTCAATGCCATTTCGATCAAAGCATGATTCTGTACAAGATAACCTTCGATGTGAAAATAATCATAGCCCTGGAAATCTTCTGCTTTCAGGTCGTCAGCCGCAAGCTCAACAGCAGCACCCAGGTAAGTGGCAAATGTTCTTTCGGAGTCGGGACTGACCAGTGCGATTGCCTGCCCCGAAGGATTATCACTGAAATATAAGATCGGGTTGATTTTGTTCTTCACAAGATCTTCATGAAAAAAATCTCCCACTTCATCTTTCCCTACTTTTCCCATGAATGCAGTTTCAACGCCAAGTTTGGCCAGACCATTGATGGTGTTGGCAGCCGACCCCCCCGATGATTGAATTTTTTCAAGATGAAGTGTGGCCCGGGTGACTTCCTCGACCAGGATCTCATCTGCCAGGGTCATGCTGCCTTTTGGCAATTTAAATCTTTCAAGGTGTTCATCGTGATCAAGCCTGGTCATGATGTCTACCAGTGCATTCCCAATTCCTAAGACTTTTGCCATGTCAATAAATTTTTTGCAAAGATATCTATTATAATAAAACATTATTCTTTTTTATTTATTTAGGTACATCTTTGCTTATTTATTATCTTTGTTGTAAACCAATCGATTATTAATTATGAAAATCTTGATAAAAACCATAATATGGATCGTTGTTGTATTGATTGTTGTGATCGGAGCCTTTTTACTCTATGTCAATATTTCATTGCCAGATGTTAAAGATGCTCCTGATATCAGTATTAAACAAAGCAGTGAACGACTCCAGAGAGGAGAATACCTTGCCAATAACGTAATGGTGTGTATGAGCTGTCACTCACCGCGCGACTGGACGCAATATGCCGCTCCTGTTGTGAAAGCCAAACTGGGTGCAGGGGGTGCTGTTTTCGGTCATGAGAAGAATTTACCGGGAGTGTTTTATCCAAGCAATCTCACCCCTTATTACCTGAGTGACTGGACCGATGGAGAAATTTTAAGGGCGATCAGCTCCGGAGTTAAAAAAGATGGTGATCCCATGTTCCCAATCATGCCCTATCACAGCTATGCAAAACTTGACAGGGAAGACCTGTATTCGGTGATCGCATATTTAAGAACCCTCCCTCCCATTGAGTCAGAAAGCAGGAAATCGAAAGCTGATTTTCCGGTGAACATCATCATGAATTTCATGCCCTCTGATCCGGAATTCTCAGAGCGACCTGATACATCGGATAAAATCGAATATGGAAAATACCTGGTGACAGCAGCCGCTTGCGCTGAATGCCATACACCACTGGATGATGGAAAACCTGTCGATTCGCTGCGCTTTGCCGGTGGCATGGAGTTCAAATTAAAAAGTGGGGGCTATGCCACCTCCTCCAACATAACACCTGATAAGCAAACAGGGATCGGATCATGGACTGAGGAAGCCTTTGTGCGGAAATTCAAATCTTTCCTGGATCCTGAATATCAAGATGAAAAAATCATCCCGGGTTCTATCAATACCGAAATGCCCTGGCGTGAATACGCCGGTTTGAAAGAATCTGATCTCAAAGCCATGTTCGCTTACCTGAGATCTTTGAAACCCGTAAAACACAAGGTCATCAAGTTTAAGCCATCAAATTAATACCTTTTAAATCTGGCTTTTTAAAATGATCTGATTCAATGCTATATTTAGCATTTTTCCGGATCATAATTGTAAAAATATGTGTAATAAAAAGCGTCGAAGATGCCCTGTTGGCTGCTGAGGCCGATGCTGATGCGATCAACTTGCTCCTCGGACAGGAATTCCCTTCGGAAGATTTCATTGATGTTAAACTTGCAGGCGAGATAATCAGGCATGTTCAATCAAATGCAAGGATCTTTGTGGTAACACATTAAACAGATCAGGGAAGGATACAGGACCTGGTGAACAAAACAAAAACTTAAATTGTTTATTTACCGTGCAAAACTTGTATAATCCATACGCACTATTGAAATCATGAAAATTCTCGTGAAATACCTGGTCGACATGAAATTGGCTAAACAAAAAATATTGCATTATTTGATTACAAGACTTATCTTATACAGAAAATCATCATTATAAATATTCAGAATATAAATACCAGATACAAGATGATTCAGGTCAATCTCCCGATGACTCCTATGGTTAAAAAGGATATCCTCCTGTTTTAGCTGAACAATCCCCTCAACACTCATCACTTTTAAATTCACCTTTTCCTGATAATCCCCGATGACAATATTCACTATTCCATTTGATGGATTCGGGAAAACATTGATATCAGGGACATCACCATATTCCTGTATTCCCGGATTACAAACCGTCACTTCAACCACTTTTTCACCACGGTTGATACATCCATCCAATGTAACGATAACACTGATGGTTTCTACTCCAATTCCAAGGTCCTCCCCGTAAAAACTAGCCACCTGACCAATGCTACCATCCATCCACAAATAGGTATCGAAACCTGGGCCTGCATCCAGGTTGATATAATCAGTATTACAGATGCTGGTATCCGGTCCCAGGTCAACATCAGGTACAGGATAAATACTCACATAAATAGAATCCCTGCCGACACATCCATTTACGCCTTCAAAGCTGTATGTTACAAGGTGCGTCCCTCCTCCGGCAAGCGCGGGGTCGAAAGTATTATCCACTACCCCATCTCCCTCAAAAATGCCTCCGCCTGGTTGTCCGTATAGAGTTCTCATCTCATCTGTTTCACAATATGCCGGGTCCAGTCCCCACATAAATACCTCGGGTGTTTGTTTTGGCGTCACCCGAACACTGTCCCTGGATTCACACCCTTCTTCGCTGAATACCTGCACATAGTATGTTGTTGCTTCATAAGGATGTACGCTAATGCTCTGATTTGTATCTTCGTTGTTCCAGAGATAGTAAGCTCCCCCGGTTGCGGTCAGGGTTACCGGGTAACCCAGACAAAAGGTAGTATCATCTCCTGCATCAGCGTTGGGATTCGGATATATTTCCACCTGTACGCTGTCGCTTGTGGTACACTGGTTACTGCCGGTGCCTTCTACCCAGTAATGTGTTGTATTTTCAGGGCATACCAGAATGGTGGAGGAGGTATCTCCTGTATTCCAGTAGTACGACTCTGCTCCTTCCACAGTGAGATTTACGCAACCCCCGATACACAGGCCGGTATCGGGGCTCACGGTTAAGACAGGTGATGGGATGGTCGAAATAGCAATGCTGTCGGAAGCAAAGCAGCCTATTTCATTATACACAGTAACGTAGAACATTGTATCCCCCATGGGGCAAACTTCAATTTGTTGTGCAGTATCCCCCGTGCTCCAAATATAAGTAGTTCCACCGGAAGCCACCAGATCAATGCAGGAATTCCGGCAGATGGTGGTGTCATTTCCGGCATCCGGTACCGGGGGTGGACTGATATTTACCGACACTGTATCAGAACCACTGCATCCGAGGTTGTTGGTTACTTGCACCCAGTAATCGGTGCTTGATTCAGGACATACAGTGACACTGCTTGTGGTATCTCCCGTACTCCACAATATTTCACCGGAGCCGGTCACATGCAATGTTGCGCAATCACCTTCGCAAATCAATGTGTCGCTGTCAGCAGTAATCTGCGGACTTGGCAGAATGTTCACCTGCACACTATCCTCTGCGCTGCATTCATAATCGTTAAAGACTTCAACATAATATATACTTGTATCTTGCGGACTCACGGCAATAGTCTGTGTTGTATCACCTGTGCTCCATGCATAGTGCACACCTCCACTGGCAGTAAGATAAGCTGAATCCCCCTGGCATATGGTGGTATCATTCCCTGCTTCCGGCACCGGCAAAGGAAGCACAAAAACCGCAACGCTGTCTGCATCACTGCATCCGTTCTCGGCTGTTACTGTTACATTATATGTGGTAGTATCTTCAGGGCATACTTCTATTGTGCTTAAGGTATCCCCGGTACTCCAGAGATACTCAATACCTCCACTTGCTGTGAGTATGGCACAATCATTAAGGCAAATACTGGTATCATTCCCGGCATTTGCAATAGGGGATTCGATCACAAATACCGTAACACTGTCTTCCGAAATACAATTGTATTGAGAGATTACATCCACAAAATACTGTGTCGTGTCTTCGGGGCAAACGGTTATTGTTTGCGCTGTATCGCCTGTGCTCCAGATGTAAGTAGCACCGCCCGTTGCAGTGAGGTCAATGCATTGTCCGCTGCAAATGGTCGTATCATTGCCTGCATTTGCTGTGGGATAGGGTGCAACATTTACCACAATGCTGTCGGTAGCCGGGCACATTACCGAGTTATAAACAGTAACACTGTAAGTTGTGGTTGAATCGGGGCAAACGAAAATGCTTTGCGTGGAATCGCCGGTATTCCAGGCATAAATCTGACCTCCATCTTCAGCAGTCAGGGTAATGCAATCTCCTTCACAAATGGTGGTATCAGGCCCAAGGCTCGTGGTACAATTACAGTATCCTGCTGGTGGTGCGGGGCCCGGGATGGCACAGAGGCGATCGCGAAACGCTTCTTTGGTGGGGCCGGGTTCCAGCATCTCGACATAATCCATGGCAATATTCCAGTCGTATTGTTCCTCTGTTTGTTCCGCGATACTCACATAAGTTTCAGCATTCACGGTATCGGCGACCTGCACGTATCCATCCCATTCCAGGTTAATTAGTGCATTTTGGGTTCCCAGTCCTGTGAGCGTATGACCATTTCCCCCATCAATGAAAACTGTATCGATTAACTGATCAGCTTCTACTACCAATGATGTAGCATAATACCTGAAATCAGTGCGAAGGGTCCCGCTGAATTCAATAATAAGATCTGTTCCGATTAATTGATTGTTTAGCGTAATATCTTCGTTTACATTCAAATATTCGAGAATTTCTTCTTCCGTTGTCATCCAAATATTATCCAGGCCATTTTTCCCGTAAGTATTGGCTATTGAGTTCATATAGGCCCTGAATACCGGGAAGGAATAACCTGCACCGCCTGTGATTGAATGATTATATCCACTACCAAAATGATGAGCTTCATTCACACTTGCATTGGCAATACTGTTAACCACATTCACCATGTTTGTGCTGCCTTCCATTGTGGTTCTTCCCATTCTCAGCGAATCACCAACATCAAATATGGTTACATCGAAACTTGGTACACCGAATGAATACTGCCTGTATGCAACAATGTAATCTTCGTTAAAGGCAGGAGTAGTAAAGGTTTCATCTCCATTCGGATTCACGAATACTTTCATTTCCGGACCACCCGGAGTAGCATCAAGCATCTTCCTTTTTACATAACTATGGTTTCTTCTGATTGAATAGTAAGGATCTAACGCATTGGAGGAGGTCAATCCATGGTTGTAAACACCCCATTCATTTTGATACAATTCTATCAATTCAGGCCAGGTTACATTCAGATCGGCATATGGTCCGTTAGGGTCATGTCCGTCTACTGTTCCCCCTTGTTCAAATGAAAAAACAGAAACGCTCATTTTAAAAGCGATATCATTGCCACATCCATCTGTATAATAAAGTCCTGGATAATTCACTCCACTGATACTACCCCCATTCAATAATGGAAATGCATGGGTATAAATATCTTTGGAATTATCATCAATATGCATTCCGAATGCAAAATCCTTGTTGTACCGGAGGGGTGCTTTTTCAACAGAGTAAGTTGTTGGCGGCTGATCGAATCGTACAGTTACCGTATTTATGCCTACCTGTTGGGCATAAACTTCTGCCACGCAAAACAGCATGCTTAAAAGCCACAAAGATATGTTTGAAAAGGACTTCATTCTTTCATTTCCTGTATTTTTCATTATAATTCATGATCATCGGATAACGGGGACCTGAATTGCCCGGCTTTTCATATTTGTTAAAATAAAGATCAAATCCTATGGAGAATTCATGGGTTCCTGATGTGTACTGGGTAAACCCATTGTTTGAAAACTCATAGGAATAATTCAATGTAATATTTTCAACCACACGGCCGCCTGCAGTAAAACCAACGATTGAGGAGCTGCGGTAGAACATGCCCAGCCAGAGCTGTTGTTTGTATTTGGCTATCGCGGCCAATTCAATGTTGGTTGGGGCATATTTGGTCGCAAGCACTACCAGAGAAGGATCCAGCGACCATCTTTCATTGAGGGCATGCTGGTAGAAAGCATAGAAAACATAATTCCGTTCCATAACAGCAAGATTGTTTTCGCTTGTCAGGCCATAAGTTTTCCGGCTGACGAACAAATTGGGAACAGAAAACCCCATCATGAGCGTGGAGTTCTGGTACAGGAATCCCGCACCTGTATTAAAAGCCGAACCTGTAAGCTGCACTTTGTCCTGCAGAAGCGGATCATTATTGCTTTCGATGTTTATGTTTCTCAGGTTGATGGTATTTTGCCGGATACTCATCCAAGCCCCGAAGCGGATCAAATGTTTCTCGGCGATCTGCAAACGATAGGTATAGCTTGCAGATGCATAAAGACTGTTGAAAATGCTGCTTTCATCATTGTACACAAATCCCCCGAGCCAGACTTTCGACCAGACCGGTGCTACCAGACTTATAAATGCAGTTTTCGGAGATTCGGGCATCTTCATCCATTGCTGCCTGTATCCGGCAAAAACCTGTGCAGTATTGTTGTAACCGGCAAAAGCAGGTGAAAGCGTGTAAGGATTGACAAAGTACTGATTGTTAACCGGGAACATCTGGGCATGGCTTTTCAATCCCACGAACAGGATGATAATGATGCATGCTATGTACTTGCAGTTTCGCTTCATTCTGAATTACCTGATAATATTGACAGGTCCTTTATAAACTTTTTCGTTTGCGCATTTCACTATGTAATAATATGTGCCTTCCTGCAATGGACTTTCATTGTATGTGCCGGTCCAGCTATTGTCATAACTTAGACTGCTGAATACCTCACGGCCCCATTTATTAAAAACACTGACGCTGCATGGTCCGATCCGCTCCAGCAAAAAAATCTTCCAGCGGTCGTTATGACCATCGCCATTGGGTGTGATCACATTCATTACACCGGTGCCTGGTAATTCTTTAACTGTTACGGGTATATCCTGAGATGCACTGCAGCCATCCATGTATGCCGTTATGGTATACAAACCAGATTTAGTAAAGATGTATGTATTGCCCCATTGTCCATCCGAACATTTAATGCTGTCGTAGGATCCAATCACGTTCACGATCAAGCTATCCCCTTCATAAAAGCTTGTATCTCCTGAAAACTCAAGAATCAGATCGGGTTGTTCCGTAATGCTCACAATGTTCGTGATGGAGTCAGCACAGCCCAGAGGTGATATGGCTTTCAAACTCACATTGTATACATCAGTCGTATTAAAAAAATGAGTGGGATTTTCCAGGTAACTCTCAGGACTGCCGTCCCCAAAATTCCAGATATAATCTTCTATTTCACCATCCTGCAAACTTGATTGATTTGTAAACTGGGTTTCTTCTCCAAAACATGTATTGCTGTATGAAAATGCAGCAACGGGTGAATAACCGATAAAAATCTGCTTGTAAACTGCTTTCTGATGGCCACTGTCTGTTACGATCTTCATTCCGACAGTATGATTACCCGGAGCTCCAAATTCGTGTTGCACAGTATCACCGCTTGCATCATTAAACAACAGATTCCCGTTAAGGTCCCACTTCACACTTACAATGGAATCAAAAGTTACTGAGGTATTGATCAACATGGTTGATTGCCCAAAACACGCATCTGTGTATGTAAAATCAGCTTCCTGGGCATTCGCCTGAAACACCAATAACATGAAAGCAATACTCAACAGGCATGCAGATCCGTTTTTCATTTTGAATCGCAACAAATTCAATTGGTTTAACTGATAAAATTACTTTTTTATGCCGCTTCTAAAAAGTTCAACATCATTTTTTTATCAACATCTTTTCGGTTGTTTACCACATGATATGCAATTTTTTAGAGCTCTGCCAGGAAAGATTATGAATAATTTTTCGTTTATTTATGCCAATTGCCAATTCTATTTGAATGAAGAAAATCGAATTCATATTAATCACTGCAACCCTGGCTATTTTTTATAACAATTGCCTGGCCCAATCCAACTCAAAGTTTGACCAGACCATACTCAATGCAGGATTTGGGATCTCGAACCGGGGATTGCCTGTTTTTGCCAGCATTGAATACGGACTTACCGAAGATATTAATCTGGGAGGAGAGATCCTATACAGTCATTTTAAAGAGGATATTGAGGATCTGAACTGGGAACACAATGCATTTGTTTTTTCGGCAATTGTTAATTATTATTTCGACCGGGTATTAAACCTTCAAAATGATTATGATCTGCATGCAGGACTTTCGGCCGGTTTTGACATGATCAGCACGAAAGAAAAGAATAAAAAATACAATCCCGAATATGATGGCGACTATACCTCCGCTTTGTTTTATTCCTTCAGGATTGGCGGCAGATACTTTTTCAACCGGAACATGGCTGTTAAATCCCAATTTGAAATCGGTAAATTGATCGCATTGCGCTTTGGTGTCAGTTGGCTGTTTTAAGTTGCATAAATGACTGTACTTTTCATTGAATAACTTAATAATTATTATTAAACCCCAGGATAGAAATTTTTTTGAACGATTGCGCACACATATTGTTGGATGATGAACACTTTTTATCAAGACATCACCAGTACTTTCTTCTATAATATATTGTCTTCCTGAATTTTATATCCATTGGCATAAAAATGGTTGACAGATTTGGAATCATAGCCTCAACATTTTTATGCTTAAACTTCGAAATATTCACAAGTCCTATATAACAGGCAATAATCAACTGCATGTACTCAAAGGTATTGATCTCGATATAAATCAGGGTGAAATGGTTTCCGTCATGGGTTCATCCGGCTCCGGGAAATCAACCCTGCTGAACATTATAGGAATACTCGACAATTACGACAAGGGGGAATATCTACTCGACAATACCCTGATCAAGGATTTATCTGAAACAAAATCGGCAAATTACCGCAACAATATGATTGGATTTGTTTTCCAGTCATTCAACCTGATCCCTTTTAAAAATGCAGTTGAAAATGTAGCGCTCCCGCTTTATTACAAAAAGATCAGCCGGAAAAAACGCAATCACATGGCCATGGAGCTGCTGGAACGCATGGGTCTTAAAGAATGGGCCGAACACACTCCCAACGAACTTTCGGGTGGTCAGAAACAAAGACTGGCCATTGCACGCTCTCTTATTTCCAAACCCAGGCTGATCCTGGCCGATGAGCCAACAGGTGCCCTCGACAGTTCGACCTCCTTTGAGGTGATGGAGCTTCTGAAAGAGATCAACAAGGAAGGTATCACCATGGTAATCGTTACCCACGAAAAAGATATTTCTGAAATGACCGACCGCATCATCCGCCTGAAAGATGGTGTGATTGAAAACGGCAATGGACTGCAAAAGGAGGTGGAGGAAGAATTTGTTACTGATTATTTAAATGAGTCATAAACCTGATCAGCATGTTTGATACCGACAAATGGCAGGAAATATTTGCGACCATTCGCAAGAACAAGCTCAGAACCTTTCTGACCGGATTCAGTGTTGCCTGGGGTATCTTCATGCTGATCATCCTCCTGGGCTCGGGTTATGGACTTGAAAATGGTGTGCGCGATGAATTTGAGGGTGATGCTGTAAATTATATCAACATCAACCAGGGTGTTACCAGCATGCCATACAAGGGTATGAAAGCAGGTCGATTTATCCAATTGAAGAATGAAGATTATGAATTGTTGAAGAAAATTGAAAATGTCGACAGAATCTCAGGACGGATGTGGGTTTTCGGAACAAGCAACCTGGCTTATAAAAATGAATACGGAACTTTCGATATCTACGCTGTTCACCCGGATTATAAATATGTGGAATCACTCTGGATGACTTCAGGCCGTTACCTGAATGAAACGGATGTGCAGGAAGACCGGAAAGTGGTTGCCCTTGGCAGAACTGTTTACGAAGCCCTTTTTAAAGGAGCCCCGGCACTGGGTGAGTATATCAAGATCAACGGTGTACCCTTCCAGGTAATTGGGATTTTTGACGATCCGGGTATTGAAAGGGATGTGAACAGGGTTTATATTCCCATCAATACGGCACAAAAAATCTTTAGCAGGGGGGACAATGTTCCCAGCATGCAATTGATCCTGGAAGGAGCAAGCATAGAAGAAAGTTATGATGTAATAGAGGAAGCCAAAGCACGCTTGTCCTCCCGGCATAAATTCAACCCAGAGGACAATCGTGCTATTTTTATTTTTAACACCATAGAGAACTACCAGCGTTTCATGAAGCTGTTTTCCAACATCCGCCTTTTTATCTGGATCATTGGCATCGGAACCATCATCGCAGGGGTGGTTGGTGTAAGCAATATCATGATGATCGTAGTGAAGGAAAGGACCAAGGAAATCGGGATCAGGAAAGCCCTGGGTGCCACGCCCTGGTCTATCATCAGCCTCATTTTGCAGGAATCCATTTTAATCACTGCTTTTGCAGGATATATCGGCCTGGTGCTGGGAGTTGGTGTGCTGGAACTGGTCTCCACTTATATCCCCACCATCGACTATTTTAAAAACCCTGAAATAGACTTCAACATTGCAATCGGTGCAACCATCCTAATGATCCTTGCAGGCTCTGTTGCAGGATTCGTTCCGGCAAGGAAAGCAGCCGCTGTGAAACCCGTAATCGCGCTGAGAGATGAATAAAAAGAAAAAATATGTCAATCATAGACTTTGACAGATGGCAGGAAATATACCAGGCCCTGAAGCAAAACAAGCTCAGGACTTTCTTCACCGCTTTCGGTGTTTTCTGGGGTATTTTCATGCTGGTGATCATGCTGGGTTCAGGCCGCGGACTGGAAAATGCAACGCAACAAGGTATGGGTGACATGGCAACCAACAGCTTTTTTATGTGGACCAACCGTACCACCATGCCATACAAAGGATTCCCAAGGGGACGTTTTTTCAGGTTCAACAACGAGGATACCCGGGCCATGAGAGAGAACATCAAAGAGATCGAATATATCGCACCACGCTGGAGTGGCATGTTCAGAAACTCAGAAGGTGACAATAATGTGATCCGGGGTGAAAGAACCGGTAGTTTCAGATTGAACGGAGATTACCCTGAATATTTCAAAATCGATCCGGTTAACATCCACGCAGGACGTTTTATCAATGAACTGGACATTCAGGAAACCCGGAAAATTGCTGTAATTGGCACAAGGGTGAAAGAAGAAATGTTCGAGGCTGACGAAGATCCCATTGGGGAATATCTTGAGATCAGTGGTGCTTATTATAAAGTAATCGGAGTGTTTTCATCCAAAAGGACCGACCAGCGGGCTCAGGATGATAATCAAACCATTTTTATACCATTCACTACCCTGCAGAGATCATTTAACCTGGGCGACAGGGTGGGCTTTTACAGCATCACATCCAAAGATGGTATCCCGGCCTCAGAACTGGAGGAGAAAGTCAAGGCATACATGAGAGAAAGACACAGCATACATCCCGAAGATATGAGGGCAATAGGGTCCTTCAATATTGAAGCAGAATTTAATAAAATGCGGGATTTATTTACCGGCATCAGTGGTTTGATATGGATCGTGGGTATAGGAACCCTGCTGGCGGGTGTGATCGGGGTTAGCAATATCATGCTGATCGTTGTGAAAGAAAGAACCAAGGAGATCGGAATCAAAAGGGCTGTGGGTGCCACTCCTGCAAATATCATCACACAGATCATCGTTGAATCGGTTTTCCTGACAACACTTGCAGGATACCTCGGCCTGGTGATCGGTGTGGGCATCCTGGAAGGCATTAATTATATGCTCAATCAATTCGGGGGCAATAACGAGATGTTCACCAATCCCAGTATTGATTTCAACAAAGCAATAACGGCACTGGCCATCCTTGTAATCGCCGGGATTTTTGCCGGTATGATCCCGGCCGGAAGAGCCGTGAAGATCAAACCCCTTGAAGCCCTGCACGATGAAAACTAAATTGATAATGATTAAAATAAGATAAATAGCAATGAAAAAGTTTTTGAAAGTATTCTTAGGAATTGTGATACTGGCTGTATTTGCCTACACCATCTATTTTCTTTACAACAAATCCCAGGCACAGCCGGTGGTTTACGAAACTGCAACCCCCACCGAACTGGAAATTGTGAAAAGTACCGTAGCAACCGGTTCGGTCAACCCAAGAAAGGAAATTGACATCGTGCCCCAGGTATCCGGTATCATCGATGAATTATTCGTGCAGGAAGGGGATATGATCAAAAAAGGAGAACTGATCGCCAGGATCAGGATCATCCCCAACATGGTCAACCTAAACAATGCCGAAAGCCGGCTGAACAGGGCCAGGATCAATTTGAAGAACTCGAAGGTCAATTACGAGCGGCAGCAAAAACTCTATGAACAGGGCGTTACACCCAGGAAGGAATTCGAAACCTACGAGCTGGAGTATAAAACTGCACAGGAAGAACTTGAAGCAGCCGAAAACAACCTGACCCTGATTAAAAAAGGTCAGTTAAAGGATTCCAACAAGGAAACCAATACCATGGTCCGCTCAACGGTCGATGGCATGGTGCTGGATATTCCTGTGGAAGTCGGCAATTCAGTTATAGAATCCAACACTTTCAATCCTGGAAGCACCATTGCAACCGTAGCCGACATGAGCGATATGATCTTTGAAGGCAAGATCGACGAAACCGAAGTGGGTAAAATCAGCGAGGGCATGTCACTCATCCTTACCGTTGGTGCCATTGATGATGTGACTTTCGATGCCACCCTGAAGCATATCGCCCCCAAAGGTGTGGAAGAAAATGGCGCAATACAGTTCGAGATCAGGGCAGATGTGGATCTGAAAGCAGACCAGTTTATCCGCGCCGGCTACAGCGCTACTGCTTCCATTGTGCTGGAGCAAACCGAAGGTCCCGTACTGGCTATCCAGGAAAGACTCTTGCAATTCGATGAAAAAGATTCCGCTTATGTGGAAGTGGAAACAGCACCCCAGCAATTTGAAAAAAGATATGTTAAAACAGGTCTTTCCGATGGGATCAATATCGAGATCCTGGAAGGGATCAGCAAGCAAGACAAGTTGAAATTACCGATTTCGTAATAAACCAAGTTTGTTAGCAGAATCCTGGAATCTTTCAGAGCGGTTTTCTTACAAAGCGAATCATCTTCATCACACCTTCTGCAATGATCCAAATTGCAAGGATGATGATGATCACATTGACCACAGTTAGCAAAACATTTTGCTGATTTTTAAATTCAAAATGGTTCAGAATGGCCGCCCAGAGGGTCACAATGCCCATGAAGATCGCCGGAATGCCAGTGAACAACCACTTCCTACCGCCCCTACCGTATAAATATATACTTACGATCAGCAATGCAAGGCCGGCAAGCACCTGGTTGATTTCGACGAACAAGGGCCATAACAAAAGCGCTCCTTTTCCATCTGCTCCGGAAGCAAAAGCAAGAATAGCAGCGCTAACTACAACAAAAGCAGAAGCAAAATATTTGTCCCTGAAAACAGGAATTGATTTACCGAAGAGTTCATGCAGAAAATACCTTTGGAGTCTTGTGGAAGTATCCAGGCTGGTCCCTGCAAAGGATGCAACAAACACGCCCATAATGATCAGGCCGTATTCTTTCGGCAGACCGGTGGAAGCGATCATATTGGCCGACCCGTCCACAAATGCACTGATCTTGGGTACAAGACCCTTGGCCTGACCCCAGGAAGCATAATGGCTCGTCCAGGCAGGGATACCGCTGAGCACCTCGCCATTGCTGTCAGTATATCCCATGCCAATACCCGCAGCCACTGCCAGGATCACCAGCGTAGCAAGAGCACCTTCCATCAGCATGCTGCCATATCCAACAAAAAGGGAATCACGCTCATTGTCCACCTGCTTGGAAGAAGTGCCGGAAGATACAATGGCATGAAAACCAGAAACGGCCCCGCAGGCAATAATGATAAAGATAAAAGGCCACAATGATGGTGCTCCGCTGGGATCAGGATTGTATGCAGGAGCTACCATTTGAAAATCGGCACTAAAAGATGAAACCACAACCCCCACGATCATCAGGCCCATGGCAACCAGGAGCTGGTGAGAATTGATAAAATCCCTGGGTTGTAACAGGGTAGTTACCGGCAGGACGGAAGCAATAAAAGCATAGATAAGCAATATGATCGTCCATCCGCCCGTATGCGGTAGTCCAAAAAAATCACCCAGGCCAATTGGGATGAATTTACCCAGGATTACGGTCAAATACATGACTATAATCGCAAGGATACTCCATGACAGGTAATTCTTCCCATTGTTATATACCATGAAACCGAGCAAGACCGCAATCGGAATTTCCAGCCAGACCGGCAATACCGATCCAGGATACAGACTGAAAATGATGGCCATGACCATGCCCAGGATGGCAATGAACATCCACAATTCCAGGAAACCGATGATGAAAAAGAAAACCTTGGTCCGCCTGTTAATGTAGCGACCGGTGATGGAAGCAATTGAATCGCCGTGATTGCGCATGCTCGTGATCAGCACGCCGAAATCATGCACCGCCCCGATGAAGATACTTCCGAAAAAAACCCACAGTATGGCCGGCACCCAGCCCCAGATGATGGCAATGGCCGGACCAACGATGGGACCTGTTCCGGCAATGGAGGCAAAATGATGACCAAAGATGATCTCTTTTTTTGTGGGCACATAATCGAATCCGTCATTTTTCTCGTGGGAGGGAACAAGGGCTCTTTTTGAAATATCGAAAATCTTTTTGCTGATAAACCTGCCGTAAATCCGGTACATGAGGATGTAACCTACAAACACGATCAACATGAGCAAAAGCGGATGCATACCATTATTCTTTTAAATCATATTCAGTTGTTTCCCATATGTTGCACAAATTAACAAAAAATCGATGATAAACTGGGAAAAACTTGACACTAACTAATTATTAAGTTATGTTTGTACAATATTAAACTAATTTCTTAGTTATATACCCAAACAGCGTCTGGAATGAAAGAACTCACGAAAGCAGAAGAACAGATCATGCAGATCCTCTGGAAACTGGAGAAGGGATTTGTTAAGGATATCCTGGACCGGATGCCTGAACCGAAACCGGCCTACAACACCGTTTCCACCATTGTCAGGATTCTACAGCGCAAAGGATTTGTCGGGCACAAAGCTTATGGGAAAACACATGAGTACTTTCCGCTTGTATCCAAAAAAGAATACACCAGGAGTTTTTTCCGGGGATTTGTAAAGAATTATTTCGGTAATTCCTATAAGGCGGTTACCTCCTTTTTTGCGAAAGAAGAAAAACTTTCCCTGAAAGAACTGGAAGAGATCAAGCAATTGATGGAAGAAAAGATTAAAGAACAAAAACAGAAGAAAAGTGAATAGCTTTCTTTTATATATCGCCCAGGTTGCTGTCAGTTTGATACTCCTGTACCTACTTTATTGGCTTTTTTTCAGAAGAGATACTTTTTATAAATTGAACCGCTTTTTTCTCGTTACTTCCATCATGATCAGCCTTGTTGTACCTGCCATGGATTTAAAATTGCAACCCGCACAGGAAACGGGCAGCATGGTGGTTTGGCTGGATAGCATCACGATCACTGCTGAACAAGGCTCACAAGTCATTAACAGGAATATTGGGATTTTCCAGGGCATCCTTATTGCTTATCTTACCGGAGTATTTATATTCAGCCTGCGTTTCTTATTTGAGCTGTTCCAGGTCTTCTCCATGATCAGAAAAGGCCGCAAGACCAGGCGCAAAGGAATTACCATCGTTCACCTGGAGAAGAAATATGCTCCCTTCTCATTTTTCGGTTATGTTTTTATCAACCAGGAAAGCAACAAACCCGGTGATCTCAGGAAGATCCTTGATCATGAACTCATTCATATCAAACAGGGTCACAGCCTCGACCTGATCCTCATCGAACTGCTCAGCATTTTCCAGTGGTTCAATCCTGCCGTCTGGCTTTACCGCAAATCCATCAAAGAAAACCATGAATTCCTGGCCGATGAAGAACTTATCAACCATGGTTATGATATTAGCCAATACCAGAAAGCACTCTTAAACCATGCACTCGGTATCCATCTAAATGATATGACCAATAATTTTAATTATTCAATATTAAAAAGGAGGATTATTATGATGACAAAACAAAAAACACAATCAAGCGCTCTGCTGAAATACCTGGCAGTTTTGCCTGTCCTGGGCCTGCTGATTCTTGGCTTTGCATGCAGCAATGAGCAGGAAGACAAGCAAATTGAACAGGACAGCACGGTCGAAGCTGTCGAACAGAAAGTGGATGTAATACATGAAGGTTTGCCGGAAACAAAACCAATGAATGAAGAAGAGGATGCTGAGATCTTTACAGTTGTTGAGGAAATGCCCGAATTCCCGGGTGGCAGGAATGCTCTTTTCAAATACCTTCAGGAAAACATCCGCTATCCCGAAGCTGCGAGAAAAGACAGCATACAGGGCAGGGTATTCGTCAGCTTTGTGATCAATAAAGACGGCAGCGTTTCAGGTGTCAAGCTCCTGAGAGGCATCCGGGAAGACCTGGACAAAGAAGCGATCAGGGTGGTGGAAAACATGCCCGACTGGATGCCCGGCAAACAGGAAGGGAAAAATGTAAGAGTGGTATTTAATCTCCCGATCCGTTACGCACTGAATTAAAATTTTTTTGCGATACGTAACTAATATCTTAGTTCTATAACTAATCTTTATCACAAATGGATGCCTTTCATGCAAAGGCATCCATTGTTTATCTTTGAACCTATGAGAAAGCTGATTTTGATATTGATATCGTTGATTATACTCAGCTCCTGCACCGAATCCTTTTATTTTGGCAGGATCAATCATAAAAATAAAAATGATAAAAAGCACGGCTTGTGGATCACCTGGTGGGATGATGATAAAACAATCCCCATGTCGAAATACTGGTATGACAACGGAAAAGAAAAATGGAAAACAAAAACCTATCATAACAATGGCAACCTGGCTGTTAAATTCAAAGAACGGGGAAGCCGCTTGAAGGTAAAATATTACGATCGTTTTGGAAATATAACCCACAAGGGCTGGGCAAGATTCGACATTACCGAAGAGGATGTTCATTACTACTGGCACGGGGAGTGGAAATATTTTGATGAAAAGCATCGGCTGATCAAAAGGGTTATATATCATCAGGGTGAAGCCAAAGAGGAAAACCAGATAAAAATAAAGGCCGATCAAATAAATTGATGCGGCCTTTAAAATCACGGGATTAAATTATTGAAAAAGCAAGCAATGAACTGTAAGTGGTAAAGTATCCATTTGCGCTGCGAAGTAAAATTAAAACAGAAATTTACCAATGGCTCTTTTCAGTCAGTTTCTGGTGGGATCGGATCAGGTAAAGGCAAAAAGCAGCTTTCTCGTTTTTCCTCTAAAAAAGTTAATTTTGCAGCATGGAAAACAAACTATTCGTACACAACACCCTCAGCAGGAAGAAAGAGGAATTCAAACCCGTCAAACCTCCCTATGTGGGCATGTACGTATGCGGGCCTACGGTTTATGGTGATGCCCATCTCGGACACGCACGTCCGGCCGTGGCATTCGATTTAATTTACCGTTATCTGATGCATCTTGGTTACAAAGTCCGTTATGTAAGAAATATCACAGATGTAGGCCACCTGGAAGACGATGCGGACGAGGGCGAAGACAAAATCGCAAAAAAAGCCCGTATCGAAAAGCTGGAACCCATGGAAGTGGTGCAGCATTATACCAACCGCTACCACCAGAACATGGATGCCCTGAATGTTCTGCGACCCAGTATTGAACCCCATGCCTCCGGGCATATCATCGAACAAATAGAACTTGTGAAGAAGATCAGGGATAAGGGAATGGCATACGAAACCAATGGTTCCCTGTATTTCGACATAGAAAAGTACAACCAGGATCATCGCTATGGCATTCTTTCCGGCAGGAAGCTGGAAGACCTCATGAGCGAAACCCGCAGCCTGGAAGGGCAGGACGAGAAAAAAAGCAGTTTTGATTTCGCCATCTGGAAAAAAGCCCAACCCGAACATATTATGCGCTGGCCTTCCCCATGGAGTGATGGTTTTCCCGGCTGGCATGCCGAATGTTCTGCCATGGGTATAAAATACCTGGGTGAGGAATTCGACATACACGGTGGTGGCATGGATCTTCTCTTTCCCCACCATGAAGCCGAGATCGCCCAGTCGACGGTAGCCTACGGGAAATCCCCGGTCAAATACTGGCTGCACAATAACATGGTAACCCTGGAAGGCAAGAAAATGGGCAAATCCCTGGGCAATGCCATCCCATTGTATGAAGTATTCTCGGGTGAACACAAACTGATGGAAAAAGCCTACAGCCCCATGACAATACGCTTTTTCATCCTGATGGCCCACTACCGCAGCACCCTCGACTTTTCCAACGAAGCCCTGCAGGCAGCCGAAAAAGGGCTGAAGCGACTGATGCAGGCCATGCAAACACTGGAGGACCTGAAGGCAGGCGAGAAATCGGATTTCAACATTCAGGAACTGGAAAAGAACTGCTATGAGGCCATGAACGATGATTTCAACAGCCCGGTGGTCATTTCACAATTATTCGAGGGGGTGAAGATCATCAATTCGGTGCATGATAAAAAAGCCTCCCTCACAGAAGAAGATCTTGACCTCCTGCAAAAAGTGATGAGAACCTTCACTTTCGACATACTCGGCCTGCAGGAAGAAAGCAAGGGCGGACAGGATGAACTGATCGATTACCTGATGCAGACCCTGCTTGACATCCGCCAAAATGCCCGCAAGAACAAAGACTTCGCAACCTCCGACAAGATCCGGGATGAGCTGGCCCGGCTGAACATCGTGATCAAGGATAGCAAAGAAGGATCGAGCTGGGAGTTTGGGGGGTAAAAGAAGTAGGCAGTAAGCACTCGGCAGTAAGCAGCAAGCATTTGGCACAAGACATTAGCGGTTGTGAAGTAGGCCGCAGACAGATGCTATCCTGGCTATCACCTGGCATTTTCCCCTTGGTTGGTTCAAACCCGATTTGATTGTTGAATAGAATTGTCAATAGTGGAGGCTGTCTCGAAAGTCTTTAATAGCCACAAAGCCACCAAAACTCAAAGCTACACCAAGTTGTTATATGCCTGGAAGCCTAATCTTTGTGATTCTTTGTTTAGTGCCTTTGTGGCAAATTATAATTATCTTACTTTTGATACAGCCTCAGCTGGGCTAAATAAAAGCCTTAAGGAAGTAAACACATCAAACCTTAAATTCCTTTCAAAATAATTATTAAAAAAATTAACACTGTTATGGATTTATTTTATATACTTGAATGCATGTAATATGTTTTTACACATGCATTGAAAAGCACTACTGTCTATACCGGTTTCAATTGCATGTTAAAACCAAACCAAAAGAAACATCATGGACTGGCTTATCAAAACCTTGCAGGAAAACCCCGGACTGGCAATTTTCATGACCATCGCCCTGGGATTTTTTATCGGCAAATTCAAGTACAAAACTTTTTCCCTGGGCAGTGTTACCAGCGTGCTGCTTGTCGGGGTGATCGTCGGTCAGCTGAAAATCGATATTTCGGATGACCTCAAACAGATCTTCTTCCTGATATTTTTATTCTCTGTGGGTTATAGCGTCGGGCCACAGTTTTTCAACAGCCTGAAAAAATCAGGACTGCCCCAATTGCTGTTCACTTTTCTCATCGCGGTTTTCGGATTGCTGGTTACATGGTGGCTGGGAAAGATGATGGGATATAATGCTGGGCAGGCGGCAGGATTGCTTGCCGGCGCACAGACCATCTCAGCTGTGATCGGTGTGGGGCAGGACACCATTGGTTCACTGGATATCAGCGCTGCAGAGAAAGAAAGCATGCAAAGTTCCGTGGCGGTATGTTATGCCGTTACCTATCTCTTCGGAACCATTGGCACGGCATTTCTGCTTGCACAGGTCGGACCGCTTTTCTGGGGAGGTCTGAAAAAGGCCAGGCAGCAATGCATCGACCTGGAAAAGAAAATGGGCCTGCCCGGGAAAGATCAGTATACCATGATCTCTCCATATTCGAACATCGTTTTTCGCGCTTATAATCTAAAGCCGGGTGCGTTCGCCATCGGGAAAACAAGTGCAGAAATTGACAAGCATTTCTTTGATCTTGGCCACAGGATTTATGTCTATAAAATGAGAAAAAAAGACAGTTCCAAGGTGGAGGACGTTGATCCCAATTACAGATTTCAGGAACATGATGACATCGTGCTTCAGGGCAACGGGCCTTATGTAATCTCTATTATGAAAGATTTTGGTCATGAAATTTATGATCCTGAACTACTGAAATTCAAGGTAGAGAATATTAAAATACTGTTGACCAATAAAAAGGTTCACGGCATGACAGTTCACCAGTTGGGCCAGCAGCGTCCCGACCTGAAAGTTTCGCTGGTGAAGATCACCCGTGGCGGCATGGAGCTTCCACTAACTCCACAAACAGTGATACACAAAGGTGATATGCTTTACCTGATCGGCTCCAAAGAAGATGTCGATGATGCGGTAAAACTGCTGGGCTTCCCGGATGTGAGTACCGAGAAAACCGATATGATCTCCGTGGGCATTGGCATCCTGATCGGTGGTATCATCGGTTTGCTCACCCTGCAGATAGGAAAGATGGAACTCAGCCTCAGCGCCAGCGGCGGCGCACTGATCGCAGGTCTGTTCCTGGGATGGCTCAGATCAAAACACCCGACCTTTGCCCAGGTCCCCGAGCCGGCGCTCTGGATCATGACCAACCTGGGCCTGAACACCTTCATTGCCGTGGTGGGAATTACGGCTGCTCCCAGTTTTGTTGAGGGATTCAAGGAAGTCGGCGCTTCCCTTTTCCTCATCGGTGCACTTGCCTCGGCAATACCGGTGATACTCGGTCTCTTCATGGCAAGATACATCTTTAAATTCAATGCACCCCTTGGACTCGGCTGCTGCTGCGGTGCCAGGGTTACCACGGCCGGTCTGCCCGCCGTGGAAGACGCCCTGCAGAGCAACCTCCCTGCCCTTGGTTATACGGTGACTTATGCCGTGGGCAACACCCTTTTGATCATATGCGGAATCATTGTCGTATTTCTTTTTAGCTAAAACCTGAAACATGAAAAATAAAGATCATATTTCCAGAAAAAAAGAAAAGGAACTGGAACAAATGAGCCCTTTCGAGATCAAAAATACCCTGATCTCGATGTCAGAAGTTCATTCCCACAAATCACATCATGCCATGCTCAATGCCGGAAGGGGCAATCCGAACTGGATCTGCACCGAAGCCAGGGAAGCCTTTTTCACCCTGGGCAAATTTGGCATAGAGGAATGTCGCCGGACCATGAACTACAAAGCGGGAATGGCAGGCATACCGGAATTAAAAGGTATTGCAAAAAGATTTAAGGAATTCCTGAAGAATAACGCCAATGCTCCGGGAATCAAACTCCTGGAGCAATTATACAATTACGGACTTGACAAACATCAATTCAAGCCGGATGTCTTTGTTCATGAACTTGCAGAAGCTGTGATCGGGGATCAGTATCCTGTTCCCGACCGCATGCTGAAGCATCCCGAAGCCATTGTACATGATTATCTTGTGCAGGAAATGTGCGACAATGATTCCCCGCAAGGCAAATACGACCTGTTTTCCACAGAAGGCGGTACTGCCGCCATGTGCTATATCTTCGATTCACTGATGCAGAATTTCCTGATTAAGCGGGGAGATAAGATCGCCTTGTTCATCCCGGTTTTTACGCCATACATCGAAATCCCCGAGCTCGACCGCTATAATTTTAATGTGGTATATATCAATGCCACAGGAATGAGCGGAGATGGTGAACACAACTGGGAATATCCCGACGAGGAACTGAACAAGCTCAAAGACCCGGATATCAAGGTGGCATTCCTGGTCAATCCGAGCAATCCTCCCTCCTATGCGCTCAGTCGGCGGGAGCGTGAGAATATCATTGATACCATCAAAAATGACAATCCGGATTTGATGTTCATCACAGATGATGTTTATGGAACATTCGTCCCGGGATTCCGTTCCCTAATGGCTGAGGTCCCACACAACACCCTCGGGGTTTATTCATTCTCCAAATACTTCGGATGCACGGGCTGGCGATTAGGAGTGATTACCGTGCACCAGGAAAACATATTCGACAGGATGATCGGCGAATTGCCGGAAGATAAAAAGCAACAACTTCACAAAAGGTATAAAAGCATACATCTGCATCCTGAAAAACTGAAATTTATCGACAGGATGGTGGCCGACAGCCGCATGGTGGCCCTGAATCATACCGCAGGATTATCCTTACCCCAGCAAGCCCAGATGATGCTATTTGCTGCCTTCGCCCTTTTCGACGGGGACAACAAATACAAGCAGAAAGCCATTGAGGTGGTTCACAGGAGATTGAAATCGCTATTTGCCGGCATGGGGGTTGAACTGATCCCCAATCCCAACCAGGCAGGATATTATGCAGAGATCGATATCATGTTATGGGCAGAAAAATGGCATGGAAAAGATTTTGCTGATTTTCTGGTTAAGCACTATGAACCGGTCGATATACTTTTCCGGCTTGCCGAGAAAGACTCAATTGTCCTGCTGAATGGAAGCGGTTTCGATGGTCCCGAATGGTCCATCCGCGTATCCCTCGCCAATCTGATGGATGAGGCTTACCCGAAAATCGCCAGGGGCATCCGGGATATTTTTAAGGAATATGTAGAAGAATGGAAAAAACAATCCTGACAAAATAAACTGTGGTAAACCCCAGGGCAGAAAAGAATTGTCAATTGTCGATTGTCGATAAATTCAAAATTCTCCCGAAAACTTTCGGGATCAAAACTCAAAACTATACAACCTTCACCAGGAAATAATTTTTCTTCCCCTTCTGAACCAAGATATATTTCTCATTCAGTAGGTCTTTCCCGGTGATCTCATAGGTTTCTCTTACTTTTTCTTTGTTGATGGCAACGCCATTGTCTTTCAGCATGCGGCGGGCTTCGCCTTTGGATTTGAAGATATCCGTTTTCTCAGCCAGGAAATCGATCACTCCGGTGCTTGAAGCTATTACATCTTTGCTGATCTCAAACTGAGGAACTCCTTCGAAAACGGAAAGCAGAGTTTTCTCATCCAGCTTACGCAACATATCAGTGGTCCCCTTACCAAACAATATTTGAGAAGCTTCTACTGCCGTATTATAGTCTTCTTTCGAATGTACCCGGATGGTGATCTCCCTGGCCAGGGCTTTTTGCAATTCCCGCCTGTGGGGTTCTTCCCTGTGCTTTGCTATGATCTCATCAATCTGTTCTTTGTTGTAAAGTGTGAATATCTTGATGTATTTCCCGGCATCTTCATCCGAGGTATTTAACCAGAACTGATAAAACTGATACGGACTTGTACGTTCAGGATCCAGCCATACATTTCCCGTTTCGGTTTTTCCGAATTTACCACCATCGGTTTTGGTTATCAACGGGCAGGTCAGTGCAAATGCTTCACCACCTTCCTTTCTGCGAATGAGCTCGGTTCCGGTAGTAATATTACCCCACTGGTCTGAGCCACCCATTTGAATTTTGCAATTTTGATGATTGTATAAATAAAGAAAATCATAAGCTTGAACCAATTGATATGTAAATTCAGTAAAAGAGAGACCTTCACGGGAATCGCCGCTCAATCTTTTCTTTACCGAATCTTTGGCCATCATATAATTTACTGTAATGTGTTTCCCCACATCACGGATAAATTCAAGAAAAGTAAAATCCTTCATCCAGTCATAATTATTGACCATCAGGGCTCTATTTTCAGCTTCTTTGCTGAAGTCAAGCAATTTGGATAATTGTTGTTTGATGCATATTTGATTGTGCCGCAATGTTTCTTCATCCAGCAAATTCCGTTCGCTTGATTTCATTGAAGGATCACCGATCATGCCTGTAGCACCTCCAACCAGTACGATCGGTCTGTGACCAGCAACCTGAAAATGTTTTAACATCATAACCCCTACCAGGTGGCCGATATGAAGGGAATCTGCAGTAGGATCAATTCCGACATAGGCAGAAGTCATTTCTTTTTGTAACTGCTTCTCCGTGCCGGGCATCATATCGTGGATCATACCACGCCATTTGAGTTCCTCGATAAAATCCATGATGAAATTTTTTGTTTGCAAAGATAGTTTTTTGAGGTCAACAAATGTAATTCAATAAGAAACTCCCTTTTTCGTAACTTTGTTCTATGATATTTGTCAGTGGCGGAACAGGACTGGTTGGATCTCACTTGCTTTATTATCTGAGTCGGTCGGGTGAAAAGATTAAAGCCCTCAAAAGAAAAAATAGTGATACCTCAAGGGTTAAATATGTTTTTTCGCTTTACGATGAAAATCCCGGTCAGCTTTATGATAAGATTCAATGGGTGGAAGGCGATGTACTGGATTATTTCAGCCTGGAAAATGCAATTGATGAAAAAGATAAAGTTTTTCATTGTGCTGCCATTGTGAGCTTTCATCCTTCCCGGCATGCACAGATGATGAAAGTAAATGTAAACGGGACCAGCAATCTCGTAAATGCCTGCCTGCAGAAAAAAGCCGAAAAACTTTGTTTTATCAGTTCCATTGCCGCCCTTGGTCGCAACAGCGATGGAGAAGAAATAGACGAAAACACTGCATGGAAAACCTCCAGGAATAATTCTGCCTATGCAGTGAGCAAATACAATGCAGAAAGGGAAGTCTGGAGAGGAGCTGCAGAAGGCCTGAAAACCGTAATTGTAAATCCTTCTGTTATTTTGGGGCCCGGGAAATGGAACATCGGGAGCGCCCAACTCTTTGAACAGGTTTGGAAAGGATTGAGATTTTACACAAACGGCATCAATGGTTTTGTAGATGTTCGGGATGTGGGCAGGATCATGATTCGTCTGATGGAAAGTGATATCGTGAATGAGAGATTTATCGTGAATGCCGAAAATATTTCCTATGAATTCCTTTTTACTGAAATGGCGAAAGCACTGAAAAAAAAGCCACCCAACATCAGGGTGAATACATTGATTTCTGAGATTGCATGGAGAATTGAAAAACTCAAATTCTATTTGACGGGAAAACAACCCCTGATCACAAAAGAAACCGCCCGCACGGCCAATGCCAGATATTACTATTCCACACAAAAGCTGCTGAACACTATAGACTATCAATACATCCCTGCCCGTAAATCTGTTCGGGATACGGCAGAAATATTTTTAAACGAACATATAAATCAATGAAAACAGGAATAAGATCCATCCCGTTCATTGTTACGCTTTTTCTATTTGCTGTAGCTCTTTATGCAGGAAATGATGATAGAGGATTGCCGGCAAAAAATACCTTTGACCAACAACGCAAAAGCCCGGTTCCGAATTATTACACGGGGCTTGAAATCGGGCTTCAAAAAGGATTATCCAATCTGTGGAATGATAAATTTGAAAACGAGGGATACTACATCAACGTCGATCTGTGTGCTTCTTTCCAAGTTTACGAGAATTTCAGTTTAGGACCTGGCATGGGTGTGAATACTTATGCTTATGGCACCTATATCCCGGTTTATATGAATCTGAGGTATCACCTTGGCAAAGGAAAGATCGTACCGATTATTACAGCAAATACAGGCTTTTCTTTCGGCTGGCCCAAGAATGATATCGAAGGATCCGAATGGGCCGGATTAATGTTTAACCCCGGTTTGTCATTTGCACTTCGTGTTGATGAACAAATCAAATATTATATAAAGTTTGCCTATAAATACCAGAAAATGAAAACACAGGAGATTAACTTTAATTCTGTTATGGTGGACGCGGAATTCCTTGAATTTAAATTTGGATTTATTTTCTAAACCAAATAATCTTTAACTTTACACGCAATTCCCAAATTCAATTTTATAAAACGAATACAACATGAGAAAAATAGGAATTATATACTGGCCTAAAGGTGGAAATGTAGAAAGTGTAGCCGAAAGGATTTTTAACCAGTTTGATAAATCATATACTGACCTCTTTGATGCCTCTGAAATCAGTGCAACAGACATTGTGAATTACGATTTCCTGATCATTGGAGGATCCACCACCGGATCAGAAACCTGGCATGATGTGGCAAAAACGAACAAATGGAACGATATCCTGGGTAAACTGGATGACATCAACCTGGAAAACAAAATAGTGGCAGTCTTCGGGCTGGGAGATCAAATCCTGTGGCCCGGTAATTTTGTCGACAGCATGATAGAACTGCGGGATGAGTTTGAAAAACGGGGCGCCAGAATAGTCGGTGAATGGCCTACCACAGGATATAAATTCACGGATTCCAGATCAGTGGTTGATGGAAAATTCGTGGGGCTTGCCATCGATGAGGACCAGCAAGCTGAACTGACCAACAACCGGATTCAAAGGTGGACAGACCAGATCAAAAAGGAATTCGGTTTACAGTAATTAACATTCTTACTGACAAGCGAATTATCAAAGAAAGCAAATCTGTAAAACAAGCATGATGCCCAGGGGTATCTCTGTGCCGGATCAATCCAGCACATTTTTATAATGCTCGTATCTTTCCAGTATTTCATTCACAAAGTTATAGGGTTCTTCGCCACGGCAATACCCGTATTTCACGACTGAATCCCTGTAGAATTTTGGTTTGGATTTATTCAAAAGATAATAATCTACATTTTCGGTCCAGACATTCGGATTTTTATCATGTTTCTCGGCGAGACGCCGTGCATCAAAAACATGCGCAATTCCAGCATTGTATGAAGCCAGGATAAATTTCAGCCTTTCTTTTTCATCGGTGATCTCATCGGGAAGGTTCTCATCAATCCAACGCAGGAACTTCACACCGGCTGCAATTTGCTCTTCCGGGGCGGAAGTACTGTCGATGCCGTACATGGCCGCTGTTGATGGCATCAGTTGCATCAATCCAAAAGCACCGACCCAGGAGCGGGCATTGGGATGAAATCCGGATTCCTGATATATCAGTGATGCCAGAAGCCTCCAATCGAGGCCATACTTTTTGCTCACCTCCTTAATGATTTCATCATACTGAGATATCTTGCCACCTTTGATGCTGTGATATTCGCTCTGGGCAATATTTACCGAGCGGGGATTCCTGAAATACTTATTGTAGATCACCTTGGCCAGATAGGCGTCTTTGTACTCCCGCAACCACTGATTTGTAACTTTGCGCAATGAATCATTGCCTTCCCTGATCGCCCAGGCAAGGTTTTGTGGAAAACTCAGCGGTGTCCTCACATCAATATTGGGATAATACTTCTCATTGACCCGGGCCACATGTTCATCTGCCACGGTATAATTGATCTTGCCTTCAGCAACGGACCTGATCAGGTCCTCCACTTCCATATCATGGTCTTCAATGATAAAAATGGTGTCGCCGATCTCATCCGACAGGTTTTTCAATCTTTCTGAAAAGGAAGAATTCTTCTGAACATGTATGGTGTCACCGGCCAGTTCAAGGGGATTGCGAACCAGTTCAGCTTCTACATCACCCCATGTTTTCATCTTTCGCCAGCCTTCAGGCTTGCGTTGCACAAGCACCTGTCGTGTTTGCATAATGGGTTCGGTAAAATCCACTTGGTTGCTTCGTTCCTTGGTAACGGTAAGTCCCATGGCCAAAAGGTCGGCTTCTTCATTGTCAAGCATCTCGAAACTCTTGTTCAGATCATTTTCGACAATGATTTCCAGTTTTACATCAAGCTCATCAGCCAGCAATTTAAGAAGCTCGTATTGATATCCCATGGGTTCACCCCGGTATACAAAATAACTGGTCGAATTGTAATCCGTAATGGCGATCAGTTTATTTCTTTCAAGGATCTCCTCAAAATGTGTTTTGGTAGCAGACAGTGTATCCCGCACAACAATTTCTTTGATCTTGTCATTATTGTTGTCAAGACAAGATGACAAAAACCATGGTATGATAAAAAAAAACAAAAAAGTTGACTTTAGCCTCAACATTTTCATATTGCTGATCAATTTAATAAAAGATCATTTGGCAGGCAATAATAATTAAAAAAATTAATTAACACTCTGATTCGAGCAAACTCAGAACTGCTTATAATCAGTTACTTCTTCTTGAAACTGAGAATTGATTTTTATTCCAACACATGTGTTAATCTTATGTTAATCCAGCGAATGGTATATTTTTTAAATTTGTCTGGAAATTGCACGAAGAAAAAAAATTTGAATTGCGAAATAAAACTGACAAAAAACCCGGAATTAATTTCTCAGCATACGCACTCATCCTGATGGCTGCCAGCCTGCTTATCCTGAGCATGGATTCGTGCAAAAAAATCACAAAACCCGAGAATTACGAAAATCATGTCATCGAATATGATTTGATCAACACCAGGATCAGCATCAAATTTATCGATGCTGCTACAGGGGAATTGATCGGCCGGGATGGAAATTTATCCGTCAATATCAGGTTTTCAGGCAAGGACGCCTTGAAAGTGGTGGATATAAGCGGGCTCAGCAAAAATGTTTACAAGAGCATGCACGGCTTTTTTACTTTTGGTGTTGCCCCCGGAGAAATGCCGGGCCCCGAAGATCCATTTCGGTTTCACCTGACCGCCAGTGTGGAAGGATACTTTAACAGCGGTAAAACATTCCGGATCAGTAAGGAAGGTAATTATTTTTATGAGTTAAGAATGATGGATCTTGCAAACTTACCGGAAGGGGTTTCGAAAAGAGAGGAACAGGTTTTTGCCAATTCTTCCGGTGTTGTGACAGAGCAAAAATCCATCATCACACCCAATAATCGTTCTACCCTGCTCATCCCCGAGGCATGTTTATTCAAGGATAAGAACGGTCAGGTTCTCACGGGCACCCTGATGATATCCCTTATTCACTTCAGCAATGTCAGTGAAGCATGCCTGATGGCCTATCCTGGCGGACTGCAAGCAATTTCCTTAAGCGAAGATGGCCGGGCAAATGATCTGATGTTCTTTCCGGCAGGCTTGAATTCGGTTTACATACAGGATGCAGCAGGAAAGGTAGCAAAAACCATCGAAGGGGAGCTACCCCTGTTGAGCATGAACATACCAGCACAAACGAGTTATTTTAAAGAAGAAACCGGACAGTATGAAAATATCAGCAATGTGGATGAAATTCCCCTTTGGTTTTTTGAGAATGAAACAGGCTCCTGGGTACAGGATACTTCCAGCAAGGTTGGTGTTACAGGTCCCGGAATTTACAGGGTATCCAGCCAGATCGATCATTTAAGCTGGTTTTCATGGAACTGGGCCACGGAAAGAAATTTTTGTTCACAGGCTTTTAAAACAAAATTTATCGGAAATCAGTCAGAATGTGATTGCTACTGGGTGGAAATTGAAATGCGGAATCCACACACAAGCGCTTTCCTGATGAAAAAGTGGATGTATGTATGTGACGAGAAGGTTCACAGCCTGTATGACCTACCCGGAGGCATCCCATTTGAGATCCGGTACAATGGCTATTGTAACGACAGGACCAGCACAGAACCTGAATATCAATACAGCGGGCTTTGCAATCAGGAAAGTCTTGAAGTCACCTGGCAAGATCATGATCCCGGTGCCGGTGTCAGCGTGCAGGTCCTGGCACATTGTCCCAATGAACCGGGTATTGAAATACATCCCGACTATGGCGTCTGGTACAGAAAGGCCAACGACTGGTGTTGGAAATGGATCAGCACACAACAGGGGCAGGCAGAGATATGCGGTCTGGAGCTGGGCCGTGATTATATCATGGCGTTTGTTTACCATGATTATTATAAGGAATTTGTTTTCACACCCCAGTATGATGCCTATGTATACCAGGACATAAGCCTGACGGATGAGGTATGTTCCGAAATTTTCGGACTCTGAAAGAAGACCCGGTTTATAAATGAACTATTTGCTGATCACCTTGAATTCCGTTCTTCTGTTCATCGCCCTGCCCTCTTCTGTGTCATTACCTGCAATGGGCTGAGAGAATCCGTATCCTTTATAAGTCAGGCGGTCTTCATCGATACCTTTGTCCAACAGATAATCCACAACCGCTTTGGCCCGCTTTTCTGATAATTCCTGGTTGTAAAGCTGAGAGCCTACATTGTCGGTATGACCAGAGATTTCAATTTTCAGTGTGGGCACATCATTCAGCAGCTTAACCAGTCTTTCGAGTTCCGGGATGGATTCCGGCCGCAGGTTTGATTTATTAAACTCAAAAAAGATATTTTTCAGAATGATCTTGCTGCCCACCTCAACCTTTTTCAGGTAAATATCCTTATACATCTCCTTGACTTCGGTTGTTGGCGGAATATCGAAATTTTCCGAGTGAAAAAGATATTCTTTCGCTTTTACCGCAAGGCCGTAACTTTTTCCCGAAGGCAGGGAAACGAGGTATTCTCCTGTTTGTTCGTTTGAAATAAAACTGGCAATCAACTGGTTTGTCTGATTGTCGATGATCTCAACCATCACACCCAGCGGGCTATGGGTTAACTGGTCCATGATCTTTCCCCTGATCATCACCAGGGCAAATTCTTTCAATTCAACTTCTTCTTCCAGCATGGTTTCTTTTTGGGGTTTTTCCTCAAATGCCAGCAATTCATAATCCGACTGATGCATTACCGGCTTTTCGGGCCCCAGGAAAGTAACCATATATAAATCCCTGCCACCAAAACTATGTTCGTCGAAAGATGAATAGTATCCATGCTTCCCGGTGAGGTTTACCGAAAAGAAAACATCATCGTCAGGTGTATTCACCGGATATCCGATGTTTTCAGGTTCTGACCATGTTCCGTTGGAATAAACTGTTTTGAAGATATCATAACCACCCATGTTTTTATGTCCCTTTGAACTGAAATAGAGTGTCCTCCCATCAGCCTGCATGAACACCCCCTCTTCATCAAATGGGGTGTTGATAGCGGATCCCATGTTGATGGCATCTTCGAATTTAAACTTCCCGGGTTTTGAGTTTTCTTCAACCCTCGCATAATAAATATCACTTCCGCCGTATCCGCCTTCCTTATCGCTCACAAAATAAAGTGTTTTCATATCCGGTGAAAAAGTTGCAGAAGTTTCGTGATAGTCCGTGTTTATTTCCTTGGGGAGATCATCAGGATTTTGCCATTCACCCTCTTCTTTCCAGCATATGTAAATATCTCCACCATTCTTTTCCCCTTTGTAAATCAAAACGTATTGGGCGTCGGAAGAAAGGCCGACCACTGCATCATGGGATTTTTCATTCAATGGTTTGCCTGGATTCACGGCTTGTCTCCATACCTCACCATCTTTCTCCGTGATGTAAATATCCTCATAATAGGTATTATAATCCGAATCGATGTCTCCACCTGTGGTATTATCCCTTGTGGAGGTGAACATCAAAATGGTTTCATCTGCATTGATAACAGGGGTATATTCATCAAACTTGGTATTGACTGCATTGCCCAGGTTATCGATAAACACCCTGATCGGATTGCGCAGCAGTTCTTTGCCTGCCTGGCATTCTTCGATCTGCTTTTCAACCGCTGCTCCATATTCAGTTAGTTCAAAAGGAGTCAGGGAGTGTTTGTATTTGGTATAAAAGTCAATTGCTTTATCAAATTCATAATTATAATGGTATCCCATGGCCAGCAGGTATTTGAGATTGGCGGCAACATTGGGATCCAGTTTGAGCGCATGTTCCAGGTAAGGGATCGACTTTGCTTTTTGAATGGTATGCAGATAGCATTTGCCGATGTTATAATTCAGCATGGCATTGTTGGGATTAAAATCATTGGCAACAAGAAAGAGTTCAAGCGCCTCTGCATAATGCGGCGGCTCTTCTTCCAGCAGATCTATGCCGTCATCAATGCGATCGATCATCTCCTTGACGGTTTTTTTCTGATCATCCGGGAAGTTGTCCTTGTCAAATTCAACATTTTTCTGGGCCTGGATGCATGAGATCATTGCAAAAAACAAAACAAGGCAAGATAATATCTTTGTTTTCATATCAATCATTTTTACATGTTTCTAAATATTCTTCCGCCTGTTCGATACCAAGAGAAAAAGCTTTTTGCCAGTCCTCGCAGGCTTCATCATCTTCCCGGAGCATCTCTTTTGATATCCCCCGGTTCAAATATATACTTCCATCTTCGGGATCAAGTTTCAGGGCTTCATCATAATCGGCAATGGCATTGTAGTATGCTTCCATTTTATACCAGGCATTGCCTCTGTTTACAAAGGCTGGGATATACTCCGGATTGATTTCAAGTGCCCTGGTATAATCATCTATTGCTTTTTGGTACTCACCGAGTTCAAACAGCGCCGTACCCCGGTTATTATATGCAATGTAATACTCCGGGTCAATCTTCACCGCAGCAGTAAAATCCGTAACGGCTCCTTCATAATCGAGTAGTTCTTTTTTTATACCGCCGAGATTGTTAAATGCAAAAGCAAAGGAGGGGTCGTTCATGGTGGCTTTATAAAAGTCTTCTTTTGCTTCTTCAAGCTTTCCAATTTTCCAGTTTGCACTACCCCTGTCATTATAAGCATGAGCATAATTGTTTTTAATGCTTATCGCACGGGTATAGTCATCTCTGGCATGTTGATACTCATTCAGCTTGAAATTGGCTCCGCCCCGGTAATAATAGGCCTGTGCCAGATTAGGATTGATCTTCAAAGCTTCAGAAAAATCTTCTATGGCCCCCTTATAATTTCCCAACTTAAAACGTGCAAGCCCTCTTCCAAAAAATGCCTTGTCTGTTTTTTTCAAATCCAGGGCATGATTATAATCTTCGAGGGCACCCGGATAATCTTCCAGCTCGAACCTGATCTGTCCCCGGTTGTAAGATGCCTGATAAAAATCCGGATTAAGCATCAGAGCAGTGTTCAGCCTTCGCATGGCGGAATCCAGAAGAGCCATTTGATAAAACTCAATACTCTTGTTGTAATTGATTTCTGCCTGCTGATCATTCCCTTGCCGAAGAGAATCAGCGGGATCATTTTCTCCTGACTGTGCGCAAAGAAACACTGCAGGAAAAAGCAACAATACGGACAGTATAATTTTTTTCATAAGACTGGTTTTGAAATTTACCTTAAGCTAAAATATAACATTTTCATTAAAATTCAATGAGTCAGATTGTTAAATATTAATGAATATTCCAAATACCAGCACAGATAATGGACTATACCGGTGCTGTTACAATAATTTAATTTGCCATACGAGCATTTATTTTATATTTTTGAAATGATTCAACCAAAACTTAATCCTTATGAAAAGATTCACATTTTTGATTGCTGCAATGATATTTCTTGCAGCAAGTCAGTCATATTCACAACTTGAATATAGCGCATTCACCCAAAGCGGTTCTGCATATTCTGTAACAGCCGCAACCGATTACCAGTGCCTGGGCATCAACCCTGCCAACCTGGGCTGGAAAAGAAATTTACATAGCTGGAACCTCGGTTTTGCTGAGGTGGGAAGCATGGTGTATTCAGAGCCTCTGACCAAAGAACAGGTTAATAAGGATCTGTTTGGCGGTGAGTCAAAAAAATTCGAAGATTATGCCACCAACCCGGCAGACAGAATGGAAGCCGTTGACAAATTCACAGATGCAAGATTGCTGGGCCATGCATCTGTCATGCTGTTTGGGATTTCCTACCAGGATGAAAAGATTGGTGGGATTGCCTTTGCCATCCGATCCCGTCTGGTATGGAACAGCATATTAAACGAGACTGCTTCCAGGTTCCTGTTCCTGGGTTATAATGACGATACCTATTTTGAGAAAAAAGAAGATGAAGAAGGTGTCTACGGAGAAGCCATCAATCCTGAATCCTCCTCCCAACTGTATTATCCTTCTCATCTTGAACATCTCTGGTACAACGAATACGTGCTCGGATACGGGAGAACCATCGTAGACAACGAAAATTTCAAACTCTTTGGAGGAGTTGCTTTTAAATACCTGCAGGGCTACGGCAATGTATATGTTGATATTGATTCCGAGAATTCAGCCGAAGGCTACCAGGCTCTGTCTCCCTTTTATAAAGTGGATTACGGTGATAACAAAACTCCTTCAGAGCTGACCGGTGATGGATTGAAGACAGCAGGTAGCGGGTTCGGTTTCGACCTGGGCCTTACATTCCTGATGCAGAATAAGCTGAAATTTGCCATTGCCGTGAATGACATCGGTACCATCAAATGGGATGCAAATGTTTATAAAGGACACGATCCCGATGTTGATATCATCCGCTCAGCAGGGCTTTCGAGTTATAATATTTTCAGTGAAGCCGGCGATGTAATTTCTGACAATACCAATGTCGGTGAATGGGAAGGACTCAATGAGCTCAAAATATCATTGCCTACAAACCTTCGGGCAGGCGCAAGCTATCGCATCGACGAGCAATGGGAAGCCGGAGCGGATTTCTATTATGCCATCGAATCAGGTGTTGCCGGTGCATACAGGGATCCTGTCTTCGGACTGGGAACCCGCTATGATCCAGCCAAATGGGTACAGCTTTCACTCGGATTCATTTCTGGTGGACAATTTGGCTGGGGACTTCCTTTCGGAGCTACCTTCAGGCCATTTAACAATGAAAATACAAGCTGGGAAGTAGGTTTTGCTTTCCGCGATCTTACTTCGGTCTTTAAGGATGAAGACCCCCTGGTTTCTTATTGCATGGGCCTGATGCGTTTCAGCTTTGGCTATGAAGAAGAGGAGAAACGCTTTTTGGATGAGTAAAGAATTGCCACGAATGCACGAATAAGAGGTTATGGAGGTATATTGGTGTATTCGTATACTGGCAGACTGATAGATAGGTATGATAGTCTGTTTATATCGGAGGTATGAATATTTCTGAAGCCTGTTTATCATTATGTCTCACCAGACAATAGATCGTAAAATATTATTCGTGCATTCGTGGATTACACTACCTTCCTGTATTTCCAGACCGCCAGGCTCAATGCCGCAATGGCATATATACCCAGCGCCAGGAATTCCTGCCTGAAGTCCCAGAAGCCGGAGCCTTTCAGAAGATTCATGCGGTTTACCTTGATGAAATATGCAAAAGGATTCACCACATTCACTTTCTGCGCCCATTCGGGCATGCTTTCCACCGGGGTGAAGATCCCGCTCATCATCACGAAGGTGAGAAAGAAAAAGAAGGCAATGAACATGACCTGTTGCTGTGTGCTGGAAAAGGTAGAAATAAATAAGCCCAATCCCAGCATGGCCAGCAGGTAGATGGCTGCAAAGGCAAACAATACAAGCAGATTACCTTCCATGGGAATGTCAAAAATTACTTTGCCTATGGTCAACCCAAAAGCCAGTTCGAAAAGGGCGATGATCCAGAAAGGAATGAGTTTGCCGGCAATGAACTGATATTTTTTGATGGGTGTAACGTTGATCTGCTCAATGGTTCCCATTTCTTTTTCCCGTACCAGGTTGAGGGCCGTTAAAAACATCCCGATGATGGTGACCAGGATCACCAGGATGCCCGGCAACATATAAATCTTATAGTTGAGCTCGGGGTTATACCAGAAAGAAGAAGCAACATTTATTTTCTTCATTTGTACAGGTTTGACCATATTGATGCTTTCGGTGATGATGTGCCGGTTGAAGTCGGCAATGATGGAGGTGGCATAGGCATTGGTCAATCCTGCTGCCGTGGCATTGATGGCATTGATCTGCAATTGCACTTTCACATTTCCCTCCCGGAACAATTGCCGCTCAAAATCATCCGGGATGTTGATGATGAGATCCGCCTTGTTCTCTCGCAACATATCTTCGGCTTCCTTCAGATCAAATGTACTTCCCCGTATAATAAAAAACTCCGAACCATCGAATTTGGCTGTAAGTTCGCGTGATGTTTGGGAAAGATCCCGATCGACAACCACTACTTCGATATTTTTCATTTCCAGGGTTGCCGTGTATACCAGCACAAGCATCTGAACCAGTGGCATGATGAAAATGATCGGCAGCATGGTCTTGTTCCTGAAGATCTGTATAAATTCCTTCTGCAATATGAATAAGATGGTCCGCATATCAATCCAGCCTGATTTTAAATTTCCTGATGCTTAACAATATGAAAATGGTGGTCATGCCGATCAATACCAGGGTTTCTTTCCAAACAAAAGACATACCCACACCTTTCAGCATAATATCTTTAATGATGATGATAAAATATTTCGGGGGTACGATAACACTGAGCCATTGTAATATTTCCGGCATATTTTCAACCGGGAAAATAAATCCTGATAACAAAATGGTCGGCAGCATCAGTGAGAACAGGGAAATGAACATGGCTGCCCGTTGTGAACTGGTCAAAGTGGAGATCAGCAAGCCTAGCGACAATGCAAGCAAAATGAACAGCATGCATTCGGCAAGTAACAAAAAGACACTTCCATGGATGGGTACCCCGAATACAAAATAACCGAGCAAAATGATGGTGACCGCATTGATCAGCGAAAGTGTAACATAGGGGGTAACTTTTCCAAGAATGATCTGGGCCGGTTTCAAGGGAGAGACCAGCAATACTTCCATGGTGCCCATTTCCTTTTCTCTTACGATGGATATGGAAGTCATCAGGGCGGAAACCAACATCAGGATGAGTGCCATGGTGCCGGGTACGAACATGTAGGCACCTTTCATCTCTTCATTGTAAACCATCCTGGGTTCGGCAAGGATCTGCAAGGGATTCGGGTTGTTGCGGTTCAGTTCGTTCATGTAGTCGAAAATGATGGCCCGGGTATAGTTTACCACCAGGTTGGCAGTATTGGCATCCGAGGCATCGGCAATCAATTGAATCGAGGCCTCTCCGTTCTGTTCAAGTTTTCTGGCAAAATCAGACTCAAATACAATAATCTCCCTGACAACTCCTTTTTTGAAAATATCATCAATCTCCTGAATGTTCTGTACATTCTCAACAAGGTTAAAATAGTCAGATGCCAGCAACTTGTTGCTGATATCTTTTGTGATCTCGTCTTTGGAGGGATCATAAATGGCAATGTTTGCATCCTTGATCTCAGATCTTATCACATAACCGAAAATCAGGATCAGTGTGACAGGCAACCCAAACAGTATGAGCAATGTTTTCCGGTCGCGGAAAATATGATAAAACTCCTTGATGACGAATGACCAGAATCTTTTCATTTCTTTCTTGCCAGTTTAATGAATACTTCATTCATACTTTCCACCCTGAATTTTTCTTTTAAATTTCCAGGTGTATCCAGGGCTTCTATCTTTCCGTCTACCATAATGGAAACCCGGTCGCAGTATTCCGCTTCATCCATGTAGTGGGTGGTCACAAAAACCGTAATGCCATTGTGGGCGGTTTCATAGATCATATCCCAGAATTGCCTGCGTGTAACAGGGTCAACGCCACCTGTGGGTTCATCCAGGAACACGATCTTTGGATCGTGCATGATGGCAATGGAAAAAGCAAGTTTTTGTTTCCAGCCCAGGGGTATTGAACTTAATACGGTATCGCCCGATTTCTCAAGATCAAGCTTTTTCAGAAAAAAACCGGTTTTCTCGCGGATATCCCCGGATCTCATCCTGTATATCCCGCCGTAAAACCTGAAATTCTCCTTGACCGTTAAATCCTCATACAGGGAGAATTTCTGACTCATATAACCGATATTCCTTTTGATCTTTTCCCTTTGTTTGTAAACATCAAAACCTGCGACCTTTATATTACCGGATGTTGGGAGCCACAAACCGCAAAGTATTTTGATGGCTGTGGTTTTTCCGGCACCATTTGCACCCAGGAATCCAAAGATCTCTCCTTTCTTCACCTGGAAGTTCAAGCGGTCATTGGCAGTGAAATCCCCGAATTTCTTCACCAGGTTTTCAGCTTCTATGATATTTTCAGTGTAATTCCTCATTTATTTTGCTGTCATCTGGTCCATGAAACAATCCTCAATTCCTGCCTCGGTCTTTTCGAGTTTCAAATCTTCATGTCCCTTTTCAATCAGATAGTTTCTCAGGCTTTCAGGCTCACCGCTGATGTTTTCGGCAGTAAAATGAATGCTTTCACCAAAGCGGAAAGCCGAATGCGTATTCTTATAGTTTTTCAGATCTTTGTTCAGTTCAAACATATCCCGGCTTCTGAGCGCGTATAAATCCCGGCCAAAATCACTGATGATCCCTTCAGGACGGTTGATATTAAAAATGCTTCCCTTTTGTATGAGGGCAACGCGATCGCAAAGACTTGCCTCATCCATGTAGGGTGTCGACACCATGATGGTAATTCCCTTTTGTTGCAGGTTTTCCAGCATATCCCAGAATTCTTGTCTGGAAACTGCGTCAACACCGGTAGTAGGCTCATCCAGGAAAAGGTATTCCGGACTGTGGATAAGTGCACAGGAAAGCGCCAGTTTTTGCTTCATGCCGCCAGAAAGATTCCCGGCCAGGCGTTTCCTGAAAGGCTCGATTTGCTGGTAAATATCTTTAACGAGGTGATAGTTCTCCTGGATGGTGGTATTGAAGATCCTGGCATAAAAGGCCAGGTTTTCCTCAACCGAGAGATCCTGGTACAGAGAAAAACGGCCGGGCATGTAACCAATTTTCTTCCTGATCTTTTTGTAATCTTTTACCACATCAAGTTCTCCAACAGTGGCTTTTCCCTTATCGGGTTTCAGCAATGTGGTCAGCATGCGGAATAAGCTTGTTTTCCCGGCACCATCCGGACCGATCAGGCCGAATATTTCTCCATCATCCACCGAAAAACTGATGTCTTCGACGCCCCTGGTTTTCCCGTAATATTTCGTTAGATTCTCTGCCCTAATCATGAATTATTAATTATTAATTGTTAATTATTCATCCACCCTCGTCCAATAGGTTGTCCTGCCAAGCAGGGAAATCCCCACATAACCCCTGATTTTCAACTTATCCATGCCTTTCAGTTCCATGTAGCATGAATAGGTTTTGCCATTCTTGGGATCGTAAATACTTCCGTCTTCCCATTCGTCACCTCCCTCAAATTCAAAATTTTTAAGCAAAACCAAACCCATGATGGGCCGATCCTGCAGGGCTTCATCCGGATTCTCCTCATCAACCTTGGGTTTGCCGGTTTCTTCGTCAATCGGGTCCTTCAGCCATACTATTTTGCCAAAATACATTCCGTCCTCTTTAAAGATCTCTATATGCGCATCTTTGTCTTCATTCATCCATGTGCCGAGGATATCATCCGCCTTGTAGTCTTGTGCGATAGTCATCCTTAGGGGTGTCATCGCCAGGATCAGAACAAATAGTTTGCTGTAAACTTTCATATGCTATGTTTTAACTGTTTAAAAATTGATCTCCCCGGGCATTCCAATTTTCAGGCTTCCGTCATTTTTCACCCTGACCTTAACGGCATAAACGAGATTTACCCTTTCTTTTTTTGTCTGTATGGTTTTGGGGGTGAATTCGGCCTGGTCGGAGATCCAGTTGATCCTGCCTTTCAGGTGGGTAAAACCACTTTTATTCTTGTCGATCAATACTTCTACTTCTTCCCCTATTCTGACTTCCGGCAATTGATCCCCGCTCACGTACACTTTCAGGTTCAGCACTTCCAGGTTTGCAATTTTATAAAGAGGTTTCCCTGTAGCGGTAAATTCACCTTGCTCAGCAAACTTTGTTAAAACAGTTCCCTGTGCAGGGTTAATGATATGGCAATCCCTGATGCTTTCGTTCACCTGTTCGATGCGGGCATAGAGGGCATCGATCTCATCCCTGATGTTTTGCTTTTGCGTTTTAGTGGCTGTGATCTGTTTTCTGGTCAGATCAACGGCCCCGTTAATATCATCAAGTTGTTTTTTGGTGGCGGCACCATCTCTAAACAATGCTTTCAGCCTTTTCTGGTCGATCAGCAGATTTTCAAGCTGTTGTTGCTGCACTTCGACCTGGGCATTGACATTTTGCATTTTCGAAGCCACGGCTTTAATGTTGCTTTGCAATTGTTTTTTTTGGAGATGCAACATGCTTGTATCAATCAGCCCTACTTCCTGGTTTTCATGAAGTACCTGCCCTTCCATAATCTCGAATTCCAGAATTTGACCATTGCCCTGGGCGGAAACGATCAGGTCGATGGCTTCAAAATTACCGTAGGCATCCGACTTGCCATTATCACCCGAGCAGGCCGTCAGTGCGATCAGGACTAACAGTCCGAATGTTATTTTAATGATCTTTTTTTTCATTTTATAATTCCCCTTTGGAAGATTTATAATCGATTTTAGCTTTTATCAATTGTATTCTGTGCACTTCCAGGTCGAGTTTTGCCCGGGTCGCAGCGTTCATATCAGAAATATAATCTGAGGTAGTGATCACACCGTTGTCCAGTTGTGAGGAGGATGTTTCCGCAATTTCAGATCGCAGTTCCAGGATCTCTGCATCCTTTTTTATCATGCCCTGGTATTTCTCTATTTCAGCGATCTTGCTTTGGAGTTCGATGTCAAGGTTCAAGCCGAAAGCTTCTTTTTCTGTTTCCAGGATGTTTTGTTGCAGGCTCAAAATATGCTTCTCTTTTTTATTCTCGTTCCAGTTCCAGATATTCCAGTTTAGTTTTATCCCAAGCATGTAGAAACTCTCAAACTCATCCGCCAACATATTCAAGCCAGGCTGGCCGTATCCTGCAGTTCCGAATCCATAGATTCTGGGGATATTTTTCGAATTGACCAGCTTGCGATTCTGACCGAGCTTTTCCTGATTCAGTTCTAGAATTCTGTATTCAAGCCTGTTTGCAGCAGAATAATCCAGGTCTATTTCAATTTCAGGAACAACAAATTTTGTTTCTGCCTGATACGTTTCCCCTGTAAAGCTTGATAACATCTGGAGCCTGGATCGAATTTCCACTTCCAGGTTATTCATGTTTTGCTCGATCTTCAGCAATTCAGCTTTCAGGTTATTTACATCCTTCTTTAAGGCTGTGCCATGCTCTGCCGCTGATTTAATGGTTTTGAGCTTGGCTGAAATAGTTTCTTTCAGAACTTCCAGCAAAGCTTTATTTTTTTTCAAAAGGATAATACCAAAATAAATTTGATTTACCCTTTCTTTGATCTGGTATAACTGTAAAGCGACACTTGTCTTGCCTGCTTCGAGCTTGATTCCCTCAAGATCCTTTTGCTTACTGGTGGCTCCACCATCGTAAATCACTTGCGAAAGATCGAGTGTCAGTTTGTATTGATCTTTTGACGGCTCAGGAATGCTAACATTGAAAGTCGGTGGCAGATCCAGCTCCACTTTGGTAACATCCGACTGGTAAGTAGCCTGCCCGTTCAGATCGAGTTGGGGTAAATAATTCGCATTCAGGTTTTCAACTTTCAGTCGGCTTGATTCTTCAAGCATCTGATACTGCCGGCTAATGGGGAAATTTTGCACTGCTTTTTCCCTGCAATCCTCCAGTTCAACCTGCTGAACAAATTGTGCATTTGCAGGCAGTTTTAACATGAAAAGGAATGCCATCGATATTAAAATCCTGTTTTTCATTTTCTCTTGATTGCATTGATTACAAAATCAGCAACTTCCTTTTTACGTTCTTCCAGGAAAATTGCATAAGCTCTTTCATCATTGTTGAATACGATCCTTTGCATGAGGGGGCGGGATGCAACTGGAAAAATGCATAAACTCATTATGTTGATGAACAAATGTTTGCTGCTGACGGCAACAATACTGCCGCTTGCAATTTCCTTTTCCACCTGAATAAAGAAGAAGGAAGGATCCACACCTGCTTCCCTGATAATGTTGTATAAAATATCCGGGTTGCGGTTGATCTCTTGCAGAATAAAACCCGGGACCAGTGGATTTTGAACCAGCAGATCAATATAAGTACCTATAAATAACCTGATTTTGTCGAAAAAGTCCAGTTCCGATGTAAAAATCTCCAGAGCCCTTGGAACAAATTTCACAAAAATATTTGCAAATGCTTTTTCAAACAATTTCTCCTTGCTTCTGAAATAATAATGCAGCAATGCTTTGTTGATCCCGGCTTCATCTGCGATCTTTTGCATGGAAGTTCCCTCAAAACCACTCTTCACAAAAACTTGTATTGCAGCTTTAAGTATCTTGTCTTCAGTATTTAAACTTCTTTTCATTTTTTAACCGATCAATTTAACTATTTGGTTAAACCGATTGGACAAATGTATGATAAAAATTTGCCTGTGTCAAGTTTTTTTTGATTTTTTTATTTGTTGTCGTTTGGGGAGGATCAGCATGCTGTTAAAAAGCCACGAATGCACGAATGAATAATTTTATTGTACAGCTATATCCTAATTCCCGTATAACTTTATAACCTTAAACAGGTAAAATGTAAATATTGTATTGATAAGCCCCCTATATAAACAGTCTACCCTTCTTCCATTTTGGGATAAATACCTACCTTTACAGCCTCAAATTTTATGAAGATGAAAAGCCGGATCAGTTTTATAGCAGGCATTGCTTTTATGTCGATGATACTCATAAGTGCCTGTTCAGATACAAAAGAAAAAATTGTTGGCGTATGGGTAGTTGAAGATGTAAAGCTTGACACCGACACCAGCAATCTTAGCAAGGAACAGGTCGAAAATGCGATCAAAATGCAAAAGTCTTATCATTACGAGATCTTCGAAGACCAGACCATGAACATTATTTCGGGAACGGGGACCTATCCTGGTAAATGGAGTTTGCAGCCTGATAATAATGAGATTTATGTAAAACTTGATGGAACCGATGAGAAGGATTCAATCAAGATCGGCAAATTCGAAAACGGCAGGATCATCAACCGGGACAAAACCCAGGCCGGATGGGTTGAAGTGATCTATATAAAAGAGTAATATCTATTTCTTCATAATTTTCAGGATCCAGATCTTTTCATCCGCATCCAGTATCCTGCAATAATAAATACCATCTTTCAGCTTTTCAGCAGATATGAAAACTTCATCTTTTTCTCCCAGTTCCTTCTCAATGTGTTTCTCTCCCATGGCATCAAAAAGTTGCAGGCTTTTCAGGCGAATATCCGATTGCACATAAAATCCATTTTGAAAAGGATTCGGGAATATCCGCATAGCAAAGTCTTCTGCTGATTCTCCTACTCCCACCAGAACATTGATATAATCTTCCTTGTTCAGGGAATCCGAACCACCCGGTCCGCTGACTTTCAGGGCTACGCTGTATGTACCCGAATTCTGGTAAATATGCGCAGGATCTTGAATTGTTGCAGTTTCTCCATCCCCGAAATACCATTTCCATGCATTGATATTGCCTGTTGAAAGATCGGTAAAATCAACTTCCAGCGGGAAGTGTCCCGAAGTGGGATCTCCTGTAAATTCTGCTGTATACTGGCTCTGGTTCACCTGTATGTAATTCGTCTTTATTTCCTGTTCCGTTCCACCGGGTCCGCTAACTTCCAAGCTCACGTTAAAGCTTCCTGTATCGCTGTATATATGCTGTGGATTTTGCTCGATAGAACCATTGCCATCGCCAAAATCCCAGTTCCAGGCATTTACAGAATCCTGTGATAGATCGGTGAAATCAACCGTTAAAGGAGCATCACCTGAAGTCGGGTCTCCTTCAAAATCTGCGGTGGGTCCAGGATAATCCACTGTAATATAATCTTCTTTTGCCGTGGAGTCTGAACCTCCCGGCCCGCTGACTGCCAGGGATACGGTATAGGTGCCCGGATCATTGTATACGTACTGGGGATTTTGGATCGTATCTGTTCCACCATCACCAAAATACCAGTTCCAGTTATTTACAGAGTCGATGGATTGATCGGTGAAGTCAACCGTGAGGGGCGCCACGCCTGAAGTGGGATTAGCGGTGAAATCGGATGTCGGGGCCGGATAGGACACACTGATATAATCCGTTTTGGCAATTGAGTCGGTAGCCGTATTGCTGCTGATCGCAAGAGAAACCGTATACGTGCCTGGTGAATTGTAAGTGTACTGCGGATTCTGAACTGTATCCGTACCGCCATCCCCAAAATACCAGGCCCAACTAACAATACTTCCCGAAGACTGATCCGTAAAATTTACTGTCAGGGGTGCCGTTCCGGTCGTCGGACTGCCCGTAAAATCTGCTGAAAGCAAATTCGCAGCATACAGGGTAGATTTCCACACTCCTCTTCCGTAGGAGGCTGCATAGATTCGCGAGTTGCTCGTGTCGGTATCATCATAATAAATATCCAGTTCGGTTACCACGACATTGGGCAAGCCATTCTTGAATGGTGACCAGTTGTTATCTCCAATTCTGACAAACACACCCACGTCCGTTCCGGCATACAATTCAAGGGAATCAGCATTTTGCCTGTTTTGTATGACGCTCATCACTGGGATCGAAGGCAAGCCCGTTGAAATATTCGTCCAGGAAGAACCACCGTCGGTCGTTTCATACACACCATCTGAATTATATCCACCAATGGAAACCCAAGCTGTATTGGGATCATCATGTTTGATGCTTATATAGGTTATGTTATCAAATGTTACGGGCAGGGATCCCGTTATGTCCGACCAGGAATTGCCTCCATTTGTTGTCCTGTAAATGACATGTTCTCCTGCTGCATAAATGTAATCATTGTCGGAAGGAGCAACAGCAAGGGATCTCAGGTCATTGTCACCAAAATTGCTGATACTGGTCCAGGAATTGCCCTGGTTGGTAGATTTGTAAACCTCTTCATATCCAACATAAAGCGTATTGTTATCATCCGGATCCATGACATAAGGCGTGATCCACCAGCCACTGCCCGGCAAACTATTCGTTATATTGGTACTTGAGTTCCAGTAATTGGTGGTCCGGTAAATATCGCCATAGTAAAGGGCTCCGTATTGTATATTCTCATCGGTATAATCAACAATGCATTCAAATCCGTCACCACCGATCACATCCGTCCAGGTACCGCTCAGGCGGGATTTGGTACCGTTGTCCTGCAGCCCGATGATCACTTCATCAACCAGGGTTTGTCCTACACCCATCCGGTATATCTGGCTGATGGCCATGCCACTGGAAAGTTCGGTCCAGTTCGTTCCGCCATCCGAAGTTTTGTACAATCCCCCGTCGTTGCATTCAAACAGTGTAGAGGTACCATTCTGAAACGCAAAAAAGTGCTTGTCGGCATGTACGGTCTGTATGCCTGTACATCCCGACCAGTGGTTCACAATAGTAAAACTTGAGCCACCATCAATGGATTTCCAGGTATTCACACCTCCCACGTAGACCGTTTCCGCATCATTCGGATCGGAGGCAATGCACAGGTCATATCCACCCTGTCCACCGCTACCAAATCCGCTACAATCCCATCCGAGAAGATTTTTGGTAGAACTGCTGTAGACTTCCGAAAAAGAAGCACCGCTGTTGGTTGATCTGTAAACCCCTCTCAGTCCTCCGCTTGATTGAGCCACCAGGGCGTAAACCCATGCATTTTCATCGGAGCTCACAGCCAATTGCGTTCTGATCCCGGAATAAGAAGCCACTTCTGTCCAGGAGGAACCTGAATTGGTTGAACGGAATATTTTCGTAGTGGAGCCATCTTCCGTTGAAGCATAGATAATGGAAGGATCTCCCGGTTTGAATTCCATATCGATAAAAGCTGTTGTTGTCAGTTGCGACCAGTTGGTGCCCGCATTTGTCGTTTTGTATACTCCATCTGTGGTTGCTGCATACAATGTATTGTTATCATTCGGGTCTAGCAGGAGCCTGTTCACCCTTTCCTGCTGGTCGGTGGTAAAAATCAGTCCGGTAGCCTGCCAGCTTGCCCCTTCATCCGTGGATTTCAAAACACCGATGCTGTTATTATCGTTGGTTTGTCCGCCTCCGAGGGTCCACATGGCGCCACCATCGCGGTCTCCGCTTGCAATATACAATATGTCATCACCTGTTGCGGGATCGATCAAAATAATATCACTTACGCCCAGTACGTCGTTGGTGTCACCCAGTGGCGTCCATGTTGATCCATCATCTTCGGTTCGCCAGATACCGCCGGAAGCAGCTCCAACATAGTAAGTGTCGGAATCTGTCGGGTGGAAAGTCACACAGTTCAACCTGCCCAATCCGGCATAACCGCCGGCGGTTGTATTCGGCCCCAGACTGGTCCAGTTACCATAATTGCTGGTTAAACCCAGCTGAGCTTGTTTCCACTTTTTTAATTCTTCAATGGCAGTAGTATTTGGAAAAGCCCCGGTTTCCTGCTTAATCCTGTCGTTCCAGTACCATTCCCATCTTTTGAAAAGCTTCCAGTAGGGTGCCTTTTGTTTTTCTCCCTGCTCATTGATGTAATAAGCATTTTTAACATCAAAGGGTTCCCAGTAATTATCAAAAGCCTGTTTGATCTCGTAAAAGGTGAGTGTGCCATTTTTCAGTTTTTCCTTTGGCAGGTTTTTGATCCAAACCTGGGCAGGTAACATATAAGCAATAAGCAAGAATAATAGGATGAGGCTGTTTTTTCTCATTTTCATCAACTTTTATCTAATAGTTTCGTGAAGCAAACAATTATCATCACAAATCTAATACAAAGTTAAACAGGGGATAAGGTGAATGCAATTTTTAAGAATTTAATAACAATTGGAAAACCTAAAGCGGATATTCGCAATAAACTTGAAAAAAAGGATGCCCCTACTCAGAGACATCCTTTGTTTGATAAAGGCTTTATTTCTTAATTCTCAACCTCAACAGCCTTTCCAAGCTCAGCCTTTTCGGCTGCACCTTGCATTTTTGGTGCAGCTTTTATAATGGTCAGCTCTTCGATCAGATTCTTTGCACCGGCAAACTTATCAATAATGAAAAGCACATAACGTATATCCACATTGATGCAGCGTTGCAGTTCGGTTTCAAAGGCCAGGTCGCCGCTCATGGCTTCCCAGTTGCCGTCGAAAGCAATACCGATCAATTCTCCCTTGCCGTTCATCACCGGGCTTCCAGAATTTCCACCGGTGATATCATTGGTGGTCAGGAAGGCTACGATCATTTCACCGTCCTGTCCGTATATGCCATAATCTTTGCTGGCATATAATTGCTTGAGTTTTTCATCCACGATGAATTCATCGCTTTCGGGATCCTCTTTTTCCATCACGCCTGCTAGCGTTGTATAATAATCATAATGCACCGCATCGGCCGGGTAATAATCTTCAACCGACCCGTAAGTAACACGCATGCTTGAATTGGCATCCGGGTAAAATACTTTGTCCGGATTCATTTTCCGCAAACCCCGCACGAAAATCCTGTCTCCTTTATTGATCTCAGTATTGGCCGCCTGGTATTTCCTGCCATATTGTCCAAGCTGACTATAAAATCCTTCATAAGCCTGGAGAACCGGATCATTTTTGATATCATCGAATTTTGGGTCTTCCAGGAATGCAAGCAATGCATCCTTGTTAGGAATGATGGACTGGTTAAACACATAATCCCCGTAGGCTTTCATATCACCATTCATATCATTGTATGCAAGCAAAAGGAATTCAGGCCATTCGGATGTGCTCACATTTTGGGTATACAATTCCATCATTTTGGTAAAGACTTTTTCATCCATTGCAGGATCATACTTTTGGAAGAATTCATTCGCTACCGGTATCAATTGTTTTGCAGCCTCTTTGATGGCTTCCTTGTTTTGCTTGCGCTTCTTTTTATCTTCCATCATTTTGTAAACAGAATTGATCTGAGCTGCAAACGGAATAATCTCTGCACCTCCGTATCCTGCAAAGTTTGCATAGAAGAAAGGCTTGTAAAACTCCTTCATCTTTTCATAGCCTTCTCTAATAATTGGCAATGCTTTTCCGTATTCCTTTTCTCTTTCCGTATCCTGCATATACCAGTCGATGAATTGATCTTCCAGCTTCTTTTTTCTTTCGTATACGTTCAGGTTTTTCACGCCTTTATTCAGGCCAATGTAGTATTTCCAGCCATTGGCGGCAGAGGCATATTTAGAGGCATATTCCAGCTTTACCTGTGGATCTTTGTCCATGTATTCTTTCCATATATCCAGTTTGGCACCAAAGACTTCAATGATGATGGGATAAAAATCATTGACATTGTAATCGATGCCGTAGGAAGTCATGTAACGGTTGGTACCGCCGGGAAAGCCCCAAATCATGGCAAACTCTCCAAGATCTTTTCCTTCCAAAGAAACCGGGAGATGATGTTTGGGTTTCATGGGTACATTTTCTTCGGCATAGTCGGCAGGTTCACCATCCGGGCTGGCATACACCCTGAAAATGCTGAAATCGCCCGTATGACGCGGCCACATCCAGTTGTCGGTATCGCCCCCATATTTCCCAATTGAAGAAGGAGGCGCACCTACAAAGCGCACATCATTGTATGTTTCATAAACAAACATATAGTATTCATTGCCATCATAAAAGGCCTTGACAACGGCATTGTATGTTTCATCTTCTGAAGCTCTTTCCTCCATTCTGTTGCTGATCTCTTTTACCTTGGCGGAGCGGTCAGCTTCGGACATAGTATCCGACAGGAAAGGGAGAATGCTGTCGGTTACATTTTCCATTCGTTTGAGAAAGGAAGCTGAAAGGCCTTTTGCAGGCAACTCTTCTTCCAGGCTGTATGCCCAGAAACCATCTTCCAGGTAATTGTTTTCCGGGGTACTTAATTTTTGTATGTGATTATATCCACAGTGATGGTTGGTAAACATGAGTCCTTTGTCGGATACAATTTCTCCGGTACAGAAAAACCCACCGACTCCACCACCGGAAAGTCCAACGATGGCATCTTTCAAACTGGAGTTGTTGATGCTATAGAGTTCCTCCGGGGTCAGTTGCAGCCCCATTTCTTCCATATCCACATAATTCAGTCTTTCGATAAACATGGGCAACCACATCCCCTCGTCGGGAGGATTAAAGGCAGATACAAAGCCACTCAGGCCAATGGCAAATAACAATGCCAGCATAAATCTTTTCATAATTCTTTCAATTTAGTTTTATATCAAATTTCAATTTTCAATCACCAAATCACAAATTATTAAACTCAATCACCTAAACTCCGAATCATTTGCAGCAGGCGTTTGGTATTTTTGTCATTGAAGATTGGAATTTATTTGTGATTTGGTACTTGTTAAATGTTATTTCAGTCCCACAATCTCAGATCCCTGTTTAAAAACAATATCTACAGGAATATTTGCGTCATTGATCCTGTCAAGATCTTCCTGGAACTGTTCTTTGATCACGCCTTCTTTCTCAACCCATTTTTTGGCTTTTTCGTAATCGCCATCACCCTGGATCTTCAGGATATCCTGCATCAGGCTGATCATGGTTTCTTTCATTTTTTCAAAATTCACCGTATAGGTTCCGTCCTCTCCTCTTTCAAAGGCGCCTTTTTCCTGAAAATAATTGAACCGCATCATGTTGGCCTTTCCATGGGCACTGGCAGCGCCAAATCGACTTGAGCGGAATACACTGGCAAAAAAGGTAACATAATTATCCATGAGTTCGCCTTTTTTGTATTCTCCCATTTCAAATAATTTGGTAACCAGGTAAAGTCCCATGATATCTGCTTTGCCTTCTTCGATGGAGGAGTATGTTTCTTTCAGGGCATTCCTGACGGTGCCACTGCCATCGATCACATTTTTGATGCCCATGCCATGTGCCACCTCATGGAACATGGTATTGCTGAAGAATGCATCGAAAGTCAGGTGTTTTCTTTGCGCAGGGTCGATTACAACTTCCGAAATGGGCACCAGTATTTTGTCGAATTTGGCCTTCATGGCATTCTTCAGTTGCAGTTTACGTGTGCCTTTTTTCAGTTGTACTTCTTCATCATTGGGCAGGTTGATTGCGATGGTCTTGCTACCGGCATTGCAATCGCCCGCGTAATAAATGGCATCATAAGCATTCAGGTCGGCATCGGCGCCCGGCATTTCTTTTTTGTATTTCGGATCTACCGGAAGTCCTTTTTGAAGTTCCGGAAGGAAGGAAGCATATTTAGTCAGTTTGTCGCTCCATTCCTGGTCTTTGATCAGGATGAAACATTCACAGGCAGCTTTGTACCCAAAGAGTTGATCTTCATAATTTTCGATCGGTCCAAATACCAGGTCGATGTCGTTGCTTTTCATGTCCATCCATGCAAAATCACTTTCCTGGTATTCATTGCTCAGCAAGGCTTTGGCTCTCAGTTGCAGGTATTTCTTGAATCCTTCATCTTCGGCCAGTTCGGAAGCACGCACCAGCAGATCAGCGGCTCTTTCAAAATATTGCTGGTAGGCTTCGCTGTACCAAACCGATTTCAGATTGCCTGCATCATCTCTTCTGATCAGGGTATACAGGCTTTTTTTATTGGGGTCATCAAAAGCCTCAAATTCTTCCACGGTCATATCTGCCGGATAGAAGTTGGCGCCTTTGGGTTTGGGTCCGTAGCCATCTACGAAGGGTTTGTTCCCATCCAGACGGTCCCAGGGCCCGTAGTTGATCTTCACGTATTTAAGCGTGTCTCCGTCCACCTGATCAAACAAAATTTCTTTATCGCCATAGGCTTGTTTCCAGAAAACTTTGTTCATCACCGTAGCAGCTTCAAAAAGTAGTTCCAGCATTTCTTTCTGATTATCCGACAGGTGAGAAAGATCGGAAGTCAGTTCGAATTCGGCATATTTGGCCAGGTTCTTTTCCATGGCTGTCATTTTAGTTTCTTTTTCTTTTTGCTTGGGAGCGCAGGCAAACAATGCACCCACTAAGACCGCAAGCATTGTCAGCGGTAAAAATCTTTTAAACATACCTTCTTGATTTATTGATTAATATTCAGTTTTTCAGCATACGAAGGTACGAATATTTTGGCAGTTGATTGAGGTGGTTTGCAGTTGGGTGGAGGGAGTGAACAGTCGGCAGGTGGCAGTCGGTAGTTGACAATAGGCACAGGGTCTGATCAACGCTTTTGAATACACTTATGACCTTGCCTGTAACACCCTGAAAGATCAAATGGAGTAACAGGGAATAAAAGAGGTAATCCGCTCAAGGGATATTATCCGGGAAGCATTCAAACTTGGCTTGATTGAAGCAGGTGAGATCTGGATGGATATGCTCAGGAACAGAAACAGAACCTCTCATACCTATAATGAAGAAAATGCAAGGGAAATCTCAATAGCAATAACTTCCGGGTATTTCACTCAGTTTGCTGCCTTAAAAGAAAAGTTTGAGAAATTGTATACTGATCAATCACCCAGCCAATGGCACGTTGGCAGGCCGGGCAGAAATCATTCTTGTTGCGGGTGAACATGATGCAATCGGGATAGGAACGGTACATGTCATGTTGCATATAATTTGCACCTTCATAAGCACCCACTTTTCCACTGTATTGAAAGTTTTCCAGCATTTTCGTTTCGTGTTTGCGCTGTTTTTCAAACAGGGCTTCCAGTTTTTCCTCCGGTGCATTCTGACTTCTTAGTTCCTTGCGCTTTTTCTGGACCTCATAACTGAATGCATCAAATTTTTCTTTGGGCCAGGGGGTTGGAATGGGAATACCCGGCTCGACGAGATCTTTCCATTTCAAATTGGCCGGATCAAGCAGGGCGGTCACATTGGCTTCCCAGGGCTCCACGGTCACCTCGCCAATTTCGTAAGATACCGATGAGGAATAATATTCATCCGCCAGAGCTGCGAAGTGATGCCCGAATTCATGAATGAAGATATAATCGGAAAAGGCATTGTCTGCTGCCACCGTTGCATAGAGGCGGTAGATACCTCCTCCTCCGTAGGTCCTTTCGTTGATCAGTATGTACATAAAATCATAGGGTACTTCTGATGCTGCATCCCGGACAGAGCGATTATCATACGTCAAAGCATATCTTTCCGAATCAAAGGCGCTATAGCTCATCGAGAGAGGTGTTCTTTTAAAATCACCGGGATGAGGTTTGTTCACACCGGATTCAAAGGAAGGCGTTTCCACTGCCCTGACATTAAAATCCGCTTTGCGTGATTTGAAAGGTTCCACTTTAAAAAAATCGCCCATCAATCTTTGTATATCCGCATGAAACTTATCCATCTCCTCTTTCGAATAGCCATCGCCGAGCACAACAATATCCACCTTTTCATGTGCCGGTCCGTTTACCATATAATCCCAGGTATTGAATTCCGGTGGCTTGGCTGCCGGATTTACTTTCCGGCTTGCAGGATCAATTTCGGTTAGCCAGATGGTTTGAAATTCATTCTTCTCATTTCTTTTCTTCATGACCAGTTTAACGGGTTTCAAGGGCCAGGGAAAACGAACACTCTCATGAAAAGTCCCCCATATCTCCTTGGCTTCCGGAATGGTCTGCCATTCGCCGAAGATACTTGCAAATCCGCGGCTGTAAATCAATTTATCTGTTTCTGCATCCAGGATCTCGAAAAAGTATAAACCAAATTCAAGATTGTCGATGAGTACTGTTTTACTTCCTGCCCAGGCACCATCATTCAGGATCCTGTCTACGGCAAAATGTTCCTCTTCATGGTTTCCTGTGTGAAAATAATCGACACGCATGTTGCTGTCTTTGAAATATTCTGCAAATTTGAAATCTTGCGCTTGAAGTTGTATGGCAACAAGTACAGCTAAAATGAACACGAATTTTTTCATCTGAATTTGTTTTGGTTTTATGCAAAGATAGGAAGGGGAAATGATTTCATTGTTCATTTGACATGTCACATTTTGCATTTTTCATTTGGGCTGAAATCCACAGATGTCTGCTAAACCTAAAATGTAAAACGTTGAATGCAAAATGCCAAATAGAAAATGAAACCTCAGGGTATATCTCTTTTTTCAAACCTATCAAGGCTCAACAACAGTAGAATCAGGATAAGCCCTGCCAGAACAGTGCAATCCAGCCAATATCCGTTTTGTCCCATCATGATCTCCTGGGGCATATAATAATTGAAAATATTGATATGCAGTGTGAATTTCATTTCTTTCCACAGTTGCCCGAAAAAGAAAAGCAGGTAAAAAAGCAAGGTGATGACAGCACCCAAGTTGCCCGAAAAGCCACCGCCTTTTGACAATGTCGCGATTAGCAGGGTAAAGGTCATGATGAGAATGAACAACAACCAAAGGTTCAAAGCGATGGTAAGAATCCTGAAAAATACTTTCCAGCTGAGTTCATGAAAGATCTGTATGGAAAGGATGGATGCAAGGAAGGATGTAAGAATGATTAATCCCAGGATTAAACAAGCGGAAAGCCAGAGCTTGAGGATGAGTGACTTTCTGCGGAAGGGCTGGGAAAGCATCATCTCCATGTTTCCATTCTCAATCTCGCGCGAAACATGACGCACCGGTATGCTGATGGCCACGATGGCCAGCAGGGAAAGCACGATGGGATGGTTGAAGCCAAAAGCCGCTGCTCCATCAAAGGTTAGCATATTAAAAAAGGCGTCGTTCAGAAAAAGCTTCAGGTTTTCGGGTAACTGGCTCAGCACGGATTTTAACATAGCCTGTGTATCAAAGGTTGTCACCAGATAAAGGATCATCAGCTGGAACAGGCTGATGAATAACATACTGAAGAGGGTGAATCCCCGGTTCATTTTCCAGATGAGATTGCTATATGTCATCTTCGAATCCATTTTTATCCTGATAATATTGCATAAAAAGATCTTCCAGGTCTGGCTTGCTGATGGAAACATCGGATAGCGGCAGTTCGACCAGCCTCCGCATCAGTTGGCGCACATCACCCTGCAAACGATATTGAAAGTGATTATTTTGTTTTCTGATCAGTGTTGCTCCGGGCAGAGCCGGTTCTGGGCAGCTTTCTCCCGCACGGAATTCCAGTATCTGCCCTGCTTTGTTTTTCAGTGTCTCCAGTGATTCCAGCCCTACGATTTCTCCCCGCCTGATGATGGCCACCCTGTCGCAGAGTTTTTCAACCTCATCCAGGTTGTGGGATGAAAAAAAGATGCTGGTGCCTTTTTGTCTTTCGCGTATCAATAGATCATATAGTACTTCTTTCATCAGAGGATCAAGACCTGTTGTAGGCTCATCCAGGATCAGTAGTTTTGGCTGATGGAATAGCGCCTGGATAATGCCCAGTTTTTGCAGGGTACCATGTGAAAGTGCCTTGATCTTTTTTTGCAGATCATTTTCCCGAATATCAAAATCCCTGATCAGGTCTGAATCAACCGGAAAGCTGCACTTTCTGATCTCCGACATCAGCAAGAAGAAATCCTTCATCCTCAGGTGCGCATATGCCGAAAATTCTCCGGGGAGATAGCCCAGTTGTGTGCGTATCTCATATGAACTTTTGTTGACATCTTTGCCGAGTATCCTGGCAACTCCATTACTGGGACGAAGCAGGTCAAGCAATATTTTGATCGTAGTTGTTTTACCTGCCCCGTTGGGTCCCAGAAAACCAAATATTTCTCCTTCGCTTACTTCAAATGAAATATCTTTGATACCCAGGACAGGGCCGTAATACTTGCTCAGTTTGTCTACAGAAATGACGGATTTTTGCACCCTTGCATTTATTTTAAATTCAGCGGGTAAATTTATTCAAAATATAAAACCCTGTAAAGAAAAGCTTGTCATTACAGGGTTAAAACATTCGAGTTTTGTTTTTATTCAGCTTTCTTACCTGTATCTCACGCCTTGTTCATTATCCCAGAATTTCCCGAATTTAAAGGATACACCGAAATTGAATCCCCTCAAAAGATCAGATGAGGAATTCACCAGGCTGATATTGGAGGTATAGCGATAGCTTGTAGCCATCCCAATCCGCATGAATCTAACAATGTTCAGTTCGATCTCAACACCGGGTTCGAACACAAAGAAAGCATCCGAAGCCCGGACATGTGAATTCCAGTCATCATGCTTGTCATTCCAGTAATTGTCGAGGTATGCTATGCCTCCTGCTCCAATGATCATGGGAAAAGCCACGTGAATCGGGTACCTGGGAGCCAGGATAGGTTCGATCAACAAACCGCCGTAACCCCCTGCAAGGTTAACAACTTCATTTTCAAAAACATCTGTATAATCATTATCGCTTGCCAAGCCATAACCTGCCAGTCCGATGGTTACCGCCTGGTTGATGATCCAGCCGCCTTTTGCCCCTACGAGGATGGCATCGGCATTGTCAATCTGGGTATAATTGATCATAAGAGCTCCGTATGCACCATTGGAATATGCTTTGTTTCCGAACAATGTTTTAAAATCACTCCCCTCATCTTCCTGGGCATTTGTAACATTCGAAAATAATAGAGCAATTGTAGCAATGATCGGTATGATCGTTTTTTGATTCATGAATATTTTTTTCATCTTTTTTAAATTTTACTAGTTAAAAACATACTTAATTGAAATACCAAAATCCCAAACATGGATGTTGAAGAAGTTCCTTCCGAAGAGTTCAAAGAAAGGTTTGTAATCCACTGCCACGACCAGGGGAATTTCCCTAAACCTGTACTCAAGCCCCACAATTCCATCCAGACCAAGAACCGGAGCGTATCTCCTTGAAAAATAATTGCTATTGAAAACATTGCTGTTGAGGAAGCCATCATCCTTGCTGCCAACATATCCCACATGGGCTCCCAGTCCACTGAAAAAATATACCCGGTCGGTATGTTTCAAGTATACCGGCCTGTAGGTTTCGATCAGGGCAGTCAGCTGAACACCCCTTGACCTGAAACTCAAAAGACCCTCAAGCGCTTTGAATTCGCTTTTAAAGATCTTGACGGTAACACCTGAAGAAGCTCCTCCTCTCACTCCCAGGTATTGCTTCCGGGTTTGTGCACCCAGGCTAAGGCTTAAACCAAACAATATCAGTAATATGATTATGCGCATATTCATTATTCTTTATCTGTGAATGACCGATCCCGATCCTGAAATATTCGTGATAACCTGGGGATTCCCTTTATAAAATACCGAACCACTTCCTGAAATTACCACATCCAGCAAATCCCGGGCGTTTACAAACATGCTTCCTGAACCTGAAATATTTGCATAACACTTTTTCAGGGCCATATCATAGGCCTGTACCGAACCCGAACCGCTGATGCTGTATTCCCCTGCATCTGCAGTGCCCGATATTGTAATGTTACCCGAACCGCTGATGCCTGCTTTTACAGTATTAACATACAATCCGGCATGGATATTACCGCTTCCGCTGATTTCCATATTCATGCTTCCATTATAGAAATCGTTGATCAAGATATCGCCCGAGCCTTCGATACCGGCAGCATTCAGCACGGGTGTTCTGACTACGATCCTGACCGGGTAGTTGTTGTCAAGGCATTTGGTGCCATTCAAATCAACAGTCAGAAGATTGTTGATCACCCGGGTGGAGATATAAGGCATCAGGTTCGATTCCGCTTCTACGGTAACGTTCGTAATGCTGTCCTGTATCACCACCAGGTTCATGGACCCCTCAAGGAGCACACGGCTGAAAGGAGTAGATCCACGGTCTTCATTGACAAGCTTGCCTTTTCCGTCGATGCAGCGAAGCGATTTTTCACAGGCCGTGTATAGCATTGCTATCAGGAATAATCCAATGATCGGAAATATGGCTTTTAATTTCATTTTTTCAGCTTTTACCATTAATGACACTTCACTTGAATAAGGGTTGCAATCAATTTTCAAAAATTTGCAGGGAACCTGCCACAACTGATATTTTGAGCAGGGAAGCAGGACTTTCTTCCTCACCGATCGTTCCGTTGATAACATATTCCTCATCCGTTCCCACCTGCTTTCGGCCCAGTGGCTCCATGCTTAGTGGAAGCACCATGTATGTTTTCCTGTTGTAGTTGATTTCCACATCATAATATGCCTTTTCTGGGATTCCCAGCTGGATTTCGGTGTATTCGGAAATGAAATTGATCAACTGGAAAGAAGCATTTAGTTTGTCGATATTCAGATCACCATAACTTGAATTCATTATGGCTTCATGCTGGAGTTCTTTTATATTGATATAAGAAAATGAAGACTTCCCGTTCAGTTTTGACAAGGAGCTGATATATATTTTATCCCTGCGGGAATCCAGGTCAAGTTCATTTATTTCTTCAATGAGGAGGGTAGAGGACTTGCTGACAACATTGAGTTTCCCGGCTGTTTTGATATCCAGGTCACCATAACCCAGGTCAATCCGGCCGTTTTCCAGTGAGTTGATTGTAGTTTTTCCGAAGTCAAGATCCAGCAGAGAGGCATTTTCAATATGGTTGGCCCTGAAATCTCCGTTGGAAAGGGTCAATCTGAAGTCGCCGGTATGATTTCCGGTATAAACATTTCCAAATTTGTTCTGGATATCAATGCTGTTAACATCCGGTAAATACACAGTGTAGTTGATGCTGGCCTGCGAGCCTCCCTTAAAAAGCATATTGGCAAAATCAGAGATTTCACGCCAAAAGTATGATGATTCATTGTTAAAAACAGTCTGTGCAATGATATAGTATTTAGTTGCCGTGAAGTCAAAACCAATATTTTCAAATACTTTATCAACTTTGTGCATTTTGTTGGCACTCACCTGCATCTCGATCTCGAATTTAACAGAATCCTTTTCCCAGTTCATGAGGTGAATATTTCCGTATTTATTGATAATACGGATCTCGGTGCCGGTCTTGAGGGGGAAAGTCTTTTCCAGGTTCCGGCTTTTTTCAAAATCCTGCGACATGGTATTGAGCGCCAGCAGGCCAAAGATGCCCAGGACGAAAATAGATCTACAGCTCGTATTCATCGTTTTCCCTTTCTTCATTTGCGATTTTCGATTCATTCAGTTGCGATAGCATTTCCTCAAGGATCATCAGTTTCAGGCGGTAGTTCTGTATCATAGCTTCCAGCACCTCAGTGTTTGAGGCATTGTCGTTCAGGTCTCTTTTCAGTTCCTTAAGAACCTGGTTGAGTTCATCAAATTCCACATCAAGTTCTTTTGCAACGGAGCTGTTTTTCCCGGCAATGCGATACACTTCTTTCTTTTTGGTCCCGATTTGTGAAGTATAATAAGCTTCGGCTTCGATGAAAGTTTTTGCCTGGTCAAGGCTTTCCGGATCGGCCTCTTCATGTTGGACAATACTATTGTTTGCCGTATCCTGATTCACCAGGTCGTGAAAGAAATATGAAGCCGTAAAAATGACCAGCACGGCAGCCGCCCGCCATAGGATCCTTTTCCAGTGCAATTTCCCTGGAGGCTGCATATCATTTTGAATCCCTTTCCAGATCTTCGGATCAGGTTTCAATTCATCAAAAGCTTCGCGGTTGTTGCTGACAAATTGTTCCAGTTTATCCTTTTTCATATCATTTCTTTTAGTACTTCTTTTACCCGTCGCTTTGCACGCATATATTGTGATTTGGAGTTCGATTCGCTGGTATTCAAGATCTGGGCAATCTCCCGGTGATCATATCCTTCCAGCAGATAGAGTGAAAAGATCATGCGGCTGCCATCAGGCAGAACTTCCATGGCTTTCTTTACATGGGCCACCGACAGTCCTTGCTCATAATCTCCCTCATCCGTATCCTGCTCATTCTCAAAACATCCCATCTCGTCAAAGAACTCCAGATCAGCTTTCTTCTTTTTGATCTCGTTGATGCATTTGTTGATCACGATGCGTTTTATCCAGCTTCCGAAACTTGATTCGTACCGGAAGGTATGCAATCGATGAAAGGCATCTGTAAATGCATCCTGTAAAATATCCTCGGCCGCTTCCCGTCTGTTCATCATCCTGCAGGCTATGTTGTACATAGCTTTTGCATAAAGCTGGTACAACTTATACTGTGCCTTCAGGTTCCCCTGCTTACTGCTTTCTATAATATCTCTGTGGATATCCGTCTGCACCTCAGCCGATTTCTGTTGTTTTACATTCACTTACTAATGACAAAAGGAATTTGAAAGGGTTGCAATTTAGAAAAAAACTGCTTTGTTTCAGTATGTTAACAGATCATTATCAGGATTATGCTTTTCATCTTCAAAATTTTTTCTAATTTTGTTATCGAATGAAACTCAAGCCCTTTTGATCAGATTGTCGAAAATACAGAAGGAATACATTTTCCTTAACATCAAGGACCGGGACAGCTATCATCCCATCGCCTAAATAAAAATCACACCTTTTATTAAGTCATTTATTCATGAACCAAATTATATTTAGCGATGAAGTTACCTTATGCTGAATCCCACAAAATAAAAATGGTTGAAAACATTCGCAAAAGCACGCGGGAAGAAAGAATAAAATGGATATCAGAGGCACGATACAATCTTTTCAACCTGAAAAGCGAACAGGTGTTTATCGATCTCCTGACCGATTCGGGTACCGGTGCTATGAGCGACAGGCAGTGGGCAGAAATGATGCTTGGAGATGAAAGCTACGCCGGAGCCTCCTCCTATTATAAACTGAAAAATGCCATCCAGGAAATCACCGGTTTTGAATATTTCCTCCCAACACACCAGGGAAGAGCCGCGGAAAATGTACTCTTTTCGGTACTGGTGAAAAAAGGGGATTTCATTCCCGGAAATTCACATTTCGATACCACTAAGGGACACATTGAATTCAGAAAAGCAACAGCCGTTGATTGCACCATTGATGAGGCTTTCGACACAACAAAGGAACATCCATTTAAAGGGAATATTGATTTGGATAAGCTGGAATTTGTGCTCGACAGCAATCCCCGTGAGCACATACCCATGATCGTGGTAACGCTCACCTGTAATACTGCCGGAGGACAACCCGTCAGTATGCAAAACCTGAAAGAGGTGAAAAGACTGGCAGATCAATACAAAGTTCCCATCGTTTTCGATTCGGCCAGGTTTGCCGAGAATGCCTATTTTATTAAAAAGCGTGAAAAAGGCTACGAAAACAAGTCCATCAGGGAAATTGTCAGTGAGATGTTTTCTTATGCAGATGCCATGACCATGAGCAGTAAAAAAGATGCCATTGTGAACATGGGCGGTTTTATCGCCATGCGCGACCCGGACTTGCATCGCGAGGCCAGCACATACAACATCATGTTTGAAGGCTTTGTGACCTATGGGGGTATGTCGGGCAGAGACATGAATGCACTTGCACAAGGACTTTACGAAGGAACTGAATTCAATTATCTTGAATCCAGGATAGGGCAGGTCGCTTTGTTGGGGAAGAGAATGCAGGAATTTGGTGTTCCCGTGCTGGTTCCTTTTGGCGGACATGCCATCTTTGTAGATGCCAAAAAATTCCTCGATCATATCCCACAGGAACAATACCAGGCCCAAACCCTGGCCATTGAATTATACCTGGAAGGCGGTGTGAGAGGGGTTGAAATAGGCACCCTGCTGGCAGACCGGGATCCTGTGACAAGGGAAAACCGTTATCCAAAACTTGAGCTTTTACGCCTGGCCGTACCTCGGAGGGTTTATACCAATAATCATATGGATTATGTTGCTACGGCCCTCGGTAATGTTTACGAAAGAAGACATGAAATCAAGCGAGGACTTAAGATTATCGAGGAAGCCCCTATTCTCAGGCATTTTACGGTGGAGCTCGATCGTGTTTAGAAAAAACTATCGAATAATGTTCGTATCTTTGAGGCAGTTTTAGAACTGCCTTTTTTTATGAATAAAATCAAGCGATACGAAAGATTATACAATCAGATCAAAGAACAAATCGATCCCAGCGATGATCTTACAGCCAACATGGCTACCATTGTCGCCATACTGCATCATAAAATGGAGTATTTTTTCTGGACGGGCTTTTACCGCCTGGTAGAGGGAGAACTGATCGTTGGTCCTTACCAGGGACCTGTGGCCTGCATACATTTAGAAAAATCTAAAGGTGTTTGCTGGGCCGGGATCAATCAAGGAGCAAGTATCATTGTTCCGGATGTTGAAAAATTCCCGGGGCACATTGCATGCGATTCAAGATCAAAATCAGAGATTGTTGTACCCGTGAGGAATTCTAAAAATGAAATCATCGGATTACTGGATGTAGATAGCAAGGATTTGAACTCCTTCGATGAAGAAGATGCAAAAGGGCTGGAAAAGATCATTGCTTTGCTGGCGAAACACAAATAACATGAACTATTTTGAGATCATCCTCTTAAGCCTGGCATTGTCGCTGAGTTCTTTTAAATTGCTCATGGATGCCGCTGTGGAGTACTGTTATAAGTCTTCAGATCGTTTCAGGATCGCGCTGGTCTTTGCACTGTTCAAGAGTCTGTTACTGCTGCTGGGTTTCTGGATAACCAGTTTGTTCAGTACACTGGTCTGGGAATCCCGCTATTGGATCATGATCGCAATTTTCCTGGTTTTGGGATTGAAGATGATCTTTGATGCCATCAAAGTAAAACCCGGTGAAAGATCCTTTCAATTAAGCAAACCATTGATCCTGGTTTTAACAGCCCTGGCAGCCAATATGGATGGTTTTATTGCCGGAATTGCTTTTGCTTTTGCCAAAACAGAAATGCTCATTGTTGCAGGCATACTGTTCCTTTTCAGCCTTTTTGTAAGCTGGAACGCGCTGATCTACGGAGAAAAAAAGGGCAACTTTACAATGGCATCCCGTGTGAACATAAGCGGGGGCTTGCTGATGATCGCTTACGCAATGTTTATTTTCTTTGAGAAAACCGGAGGATTTATCTAAAAACGAATCACATGGCTAACATAAGACTTACCAAACAATTCAATTTTGAGATGGCACATGCCCTGCTGGGTTATGACGGGCCCTGCAAAAATATTCACGGGCATTCATATGAATTATTCGTAACGGTGATCGGAGAACCCATTGCCTCAAAAGACTCACCCAAAAAAGGCATGGTAATCGACTTCAAAGACCTGAAAGCTCTGGTCAAGGGACAAATCATCAATGAATTCGATCACGCTCTGGTGATCAGTCATCATACTGCTCAGGCGCATATCAACGAATTGAAAAAGAATTATGAGAAGGTGATTGTCACACCTTACCAGCCAACAACGGAAAATTACCTGATCGACTTTGTAAACCGGATCAGAGAAAAATTACCCAGGGGGGTGAAGCTTCATAGCCTGAAAATACGGGAGACCGTTACCTCTTACGCTGAATGGTTTGCAGATGATAATGAATAAAAAAACCCGGACTTTCGCCCGGGTTCGTGCAGCAATTCTGAAAATTGGTCAACGAAGCATTTTGTAAGATACTAGAACTCTTTGGCTTCGTTAAACACAGCTTTCCATGTCCAAGACATCAAAATGTAAACTACTGGTTGTTGTGTAAAGTGTTCTTTTTAGTTCAGTTTTGTAATTGTTATTCCCTAATAAGAAACACATTGCAAAGACATGTGTAAAGAACAAAGGTTGCCTTGTCCGGCATATTTTTTAGTTTTTGATGATCTTACCCGTAACAATTACTTCATTGTTTTCATTGCTGATCCTGTAAAAGTAAATTCCATCCTGCATGCCGTTCAGCTCAATTTGCCTGCTTGATTCTGTTTCGATTGACATACTGTGCACTTCTGCACCCAGCAAATTATAGAGCGAGAAAAACAAGCGTTCTTTAAAAACTTTCTTTACTTCTAAATTTACAAAATCTGATGCAGGATTCGGATACAATTTGATCAGTGGCAAATCCGCTTCATTGTTTTCAGGAATACCGATGATCTCGCTTTCACAAAGCACAATTTCAGCCCCTGAAAAATGGTTATTACTCTCCAGGTCGATATTTTCAACTGTTGAGTACATACCAGCCATTTCAGCAAAAATACGGTAATGACCATTCGGCAATCCGTTGAATGAAAACTGCCCGTATTGATCCGTATGAGTATATTTCAAGGGTGAATCTGACTCATCTGCCAGCATCACCATGATCCTATTCAGCTTTCCCCGCATTGATGAAGAAAACTGACTGGTATCACACCAGTGCACATTTCCACTGATCATACAATTTCCATCAGGAAGCGGAACAGTTGGTGTTAAATGTACATTGGCAGAGTAATAATTACTGTCCCAGAGGGGAAGGCCCGAGGTCTCAACCCAGTTGAGTTCATCACTGAAATAAGTTGGGAAATACTCTTCATACCTGCTGGAATGTTCTGTCAGGCTAATTTTAAGCATATAATCCCCTTCAATAATATTCACGAACCAGTAATAACCTCCATGATAAAACCTGAAGGTATCCACTGCCATATGAAGATTATCAGGATATTTTTTGTACAAGTATGCGATGCCTGTATCACCTGTTGGCACTGGGTTATTCAATGGATAATCACCGGCGAAAACCAGGCCGCCCAGGTCAAAATATTTCAGGGTTTGAACAGTCTGGCAATGTGTATCAGAACAATCATCAGGGCCTGTTATGGTCAGGCATACTTCATAGGTACCGCTTTCCTGGTATTCATGTGTGGGATCTGACTCATCGGAAAAGGTTCCGTCTCCAAAATCCCAGTGCCATGCGGTAATATTGCCGGTCGACATATCCTCAAAATAAAACAGGTTTTGAACAGCAGAAGTTGAATCGACATGTGCATTGAAATCGGCATTGCACTCAACGGTACTCTGAATAGTGATGGTTTTGCAATATACGTCATAACAGTTCAGCGTATCATCATTCGAAACCCACAAGCAAACTTCGTAACTACCATTTTCATTATACTTATGGGTTGGATTCTGCTGGCTGGAAGTGTTTCCGTCACCAAAATCCCACTCCCACTGGGTTACGTTTCCGAGCGACTGATCGGTAAAATAAACTTTCCGGGTATCGTTCGTATCGATCTCATATGTGTAATCAGCATAGCATTGCACTGTACCGGTTACATAAACAGTATCACAAAAAGTATCGTCGCATGTAAGCGTCTGATCATGGATCCGTAAGCATACGAAATATGCCCCGGGTTCTTCAAAAGCATGCATTGGGTTGGGTTGGTTGGAAGTATTTCCGTCACCGAAATCCCATTCCCATGAATAATAATTTCCGTACGAAAGATCGATAAACTGGTAATTCAGGGGATTAGGGCCCTGCTGGGTATATGTGTAAGAAGCGTTGCATTCTCCCTGGTATGGCACCTGCAGGGGAGCACAGAATTCGTCATCACAGTTGCCGAGCGTATCCTGTATTCTCAGGCAAACCGTATACAATCCGCTTTCTTCATATATGTGTTCTGGATTTTCTTCGCTTGAAAAAGTTCCATCCCCGAAATCCCAGAGGTATTTATAATAAAGATTCGTATCCGGTTCTATGCTTTTATTATAAAACTTGAATTTAAATGCATTGTTTGAATCGGGTTCTATGATATAGTGTGCTTCGCATTCTACGTGAATCAGGTTATTTGTGCAAATATCAAAATTAAAAAGAGCAATGTTACCGGGATTATTTATCAGAACCTGCCTGGCCTCATATTTACAGTCGTAAACAAAAGCACGTACATTGCTGATCTTGCAATCGGACATGAGGGTGTCTTTAAACTGCCCGTATTTGTCGGTGATTAAAGGAGGATCAAGCAGGAGGGAGTCATTAATCACAATGTTAACTTCCTTGTTTTGGATGCCCTCCCCTGTTTTTTCATCGTTCACAGTTCCTGCAATATACAACTGTGCCTGGCCGGCCAGAGGAAGCATCAACAAGCCAAGATATAACAGGAATTTTATGTAGTAGGTTTTGATCATTTCATCTAAAATTTAAACGTTAATCCGGTTCTGAATCCTATTGAATAAGGATGTTTTGTACCGGTGAAATTATCCCTGCGGTATAATTTACCAAAATACTGCTGGTACACGGGCTCCAGCGTCAGGAATAAATTGCCTGACATCTGATAACTAATCTGTACAGCAGCATAGTATTTCCAGGCTGTATTGAGCCTGTCGGGTGTTTCATCTTCTACATGAATCAGCTCAACGCCTGCCATATTCAGGTTTGCCTCCGGAATATCTTTTTCAATCATCAGCAAAAATATGGCACCTGCCCTGACAGAAAAGGTAATCCTGCTGAATTCAAACATGCGATAACGCAATCCGAAGGGTATTTGAAAATAGGTGTATGTATTTGAAGTATTGCTAACAGTAATGTGTTCAACGCTGTCGTAAACATTGACCGATTTCATGTTCAGGATCACTGTATCCTGATCTTCATCATAAAAATAAGATGTAACATTCATGTAATATCCCACGCTGTCGTAGCTTTCGTAATTGAAAAGATAGCGACCATTATCTTTTTCCCTGTAAATACCGCCTCCGAGTTCAAATGCAAGGCGCTGGCTCAATTCGAGATTACCGCTGATATCAAAGCTGTAAAAGTTTTTCTGGGGTTTGGATTTGTAATACGTGATACCGGGTGTAAAATTGAGCGAAAGGCTGGTATTTGCTTTCCGGGCATAATCATCCCTGAAGTTGATCCTGAATTTCTCGCCTGATCGTTGATCAATCTGTCCTGCATTGCCAGGCGGGGGATTGATGTCCATGTTGAGCATTTTCATCTTAAACATCCAGTAAGTATCCCTCCTTTCAGGCTCCACTGAGAACGAAATATTTTCATCCTGTATGATCTGTGCAGTAGCATTTTTACGCTCAACGGCATTATTATTCTCTGCCAATACCGGGTTTTCAATTCCGGCATTTTCCGGTACATTTAATTTTTTCTCTTCCAGCAAAGGATCCTGATGTTTTGCCTGTGATTGCTCAACGGGAGCTTCAGCAATCTCGGCAGCAATATCTTTTCCAGGGCGATGGCCTTCATCCCGGATAATATTATTTTCACTATGCATCGGATCAGTTGTTTCTGATTCAAACAACGAAAAATAACCAACAACAGCAACGGCAGCAAACAGCAATAACGCCAGGCTGATATAGGTATTTCTGTAACTTTTCCCCCATTGTTGCCTCCTGAGTTCCCGCCATGTTGAGGCATTGGGGCTGATCTTGTGATCCGACAGGGCGTCCCTGAAGTAATCATCGATATGTTCCCGTTTGTTAAAATCCTTTGTGGCCATATTAATAATTGTATTTCTTTTCCAGTTCCTTGATTTGCTTTTTCAGTGTCCTGCGTGCCTTCCACAATTGAGATTTTGATGTATTTACCGAGATTTCCAAAATATCAGCAATCTCCTTGTGGGAGTATCCTTCAATAGCAAACATATTGAAAACCATTCTGTAACCATCCGGTAAACTCTGTATCAAACTCATTAGTTTTTCTTTGGGCAGTCTTCCGTTGTATTTGACATCTTCATTGCGGATGGTTCCCAGATCTTTTGATTCTTCCATCTCATCAACATTTTCCTGGTAATAATACTTCAGGTTTGCATGATAATTATTGATGGCGGTATTTACCATGATCCTTCTGATCCATCCTTCGAATGAACCATCCATTCTAAACTTCCCGATATTATTAAATACTTTTATAAAACCTTCCTGCAAAACGTCTTCGGCTTCTTCATAGCTTTTGCAATACCGCAAGCAAACAGCCAGCATCACTGCCGAGTATTTTTTGTAAAGCATATTGAATGCTTTGCGCTTGCCTGCAATACAGCCTTCGACTATTTTCTTATCGGAGATCATCAATTACAAAACTACTGTTTAGACATCCCATAAATTATTTGGTTGCCTGATTTTGTATGGTTTGTAAATATAAAAAAGCATTCTTCCCAATGAAGAATGCTTTGGAATTATTTTATTGAATCAATTTTTAAGGGTTTTTGATGATCTTCGTTGTAAAAGCTATCCTGTCGGGGCTAATCAATTGCAGGGTATAATATCCGGAAGGCAATTGCGACATATCTACCGAAATGGTATTTTCACCCCTGTATTGATACATGCTTTCTCTCTGGACCATCTGACCCATTTGATTGAACAGGACGATTTCAAATGCAGAGCTTTTCTTCAGGCTGACATCAATTCGTGCATTGTGCCGCACAGGGTTGGGATATGCCTGGCTTATTGCGTCCACGTATTCAGATTCATATTCCTGTATGGCTGTATTGGTATCGATGCCATTGATCACAATCATCACACTGTCAATAACAGGATTTTCCTCATCCAGCATAACCTCGATCGGTTCACAGTTGAAGCCGGTCAAGTCCGGTTGAATAGAATACAATCCATGTGGCAGCTCTTTGAAAAGGAATTCCCCTTTTTCGTTTGAATAATTGTATTTTATATAGTTGCCTATTGAATCGGACAATACAAGCTCTACATTAAAAGCCGGTTGATTGTCGCTGAATTCATTAAAGAAACTGATATTGCCGTTTATGTGTCCATTTCCACCAAGCAGATCATAGCCCGGAACCATATTGATATCATAATTTTCATTGTCTTCGTGATGTTCAATGACTTCAGATTCCTTCCAGAAAACCGCATCACCATAATAGGTTGGGATGAATTCCCCATAATATTCCGAGTTGGATGTTAACTGGGCTTTGACAATATAATCACCTTCGATCAGAAAATGAAATGCATAAGCATAAATGATTTCATTATTTGAACCCATCACTTCCTGCACCGCAGTTGTATCAACCGGAATTATCTCTTCGTTTTCTACTCTGTATAAATAAACATTTACGTCTTCTTCGAAAGGAAAATAATCGGGTTTGAAAACCTGTCCAGCCAGGTAATAATAATTGAATCCTCCCACATTCACCAGTTTTGTGATGCTGTCAGTACATCCGTTGCCAAAGATATCGCTCGACATGATGGTAAGCTGGACTTCATAAACGCCAAGCTTTTCGTATACATGCGAAGCATTGGCTCCCAGGGTTTCGGTGCCATCGCCGAAATCCCATTTCCAGTAATTCACATTATCACCCGAGGCATCTGTGAAGTTGTAATAATACCCCTCCGGATCATTGCCAATGGTATCATATTCGAAAAAGAAATTGGGTTCGCAATTCAGCAACTGTGTTTCGCAGACTTCAAAATCAACCACATACTTTTGGTTCTGACTGATAAAACCTTCGGATATGCGCAATACGGTATCATGTCTCTGGTTATTACAATCATAGGTATACACGAAGAAATCTACATCTTTGCTGGGACGTGGAACGGTAACTTTGTAAAAACCGTTCTCATTGGTTGAAATTTCAGCATAAAAATAATCAGGAATATCATAAGAGGAATCGGATTCGATAAAGATCAACTGGTATTCAACAGGTTCAAGGCTTGCCTCATTTTTAACATGACCAAGGATATAGAAGTATTCATTGGAATTTTGGCCGACCAAGATGTTAATCGAAAAAAACATAATCATGGTCAGCGCTATTGCTGCCTTGGAGAAGCCTGGTTTTCGCCTCCTTTCCTTCCTGAATAATAAGCTGCTGTGTAGAATCCGTTTCATGACTTATATGCTATTTTATCCTGATTTTTATTCCTGCTCTTATGCCAAAGGCAAAAGGATGTTTGGTTGATACATATTTCCGGTCGTAAGCCGAATTCAGGTAATACCTGAAAGTAGGCTCAAGTGCCAGATCCATATTTTTACTCATTTGATAAGTTAGGCCTGCACCCAACAGGATCTGCCAGTTGGTTTTGATCCTTTCGGCAATCCTTGCATCCACGTCAAACACTTTGATGTCTCCGGAAAGTTGTGTTCCCGGAATTTGTTTATTGATCAAAATGGATACGTTGGGGCCGGCCTTGAAGTAATAACCAAAACGTTTGAATTTCTTCTCATATCCTATCAGCAAGGGTATTTGCAGATAGGTATAGGTATTGACCGATTTCTCAATTTTCAGCCGCCTGATCGAATCATAAATATCAACCTCTTCTGAATGGTAAACCGGGATGACACCTGTTTCGGTAGAATCATAGGTAATGCCAATCAGGTCGTTGTATGAGCCCATATATTCGTAGCTTTCATAATCCACCAGGTAGCGGCCTTCATCCCTGGCAAAGGAAATACCCAATCCGGTTTCTACAAAGAAATTTGATTTGTGATAACTAAGACTCAGGTCGAGATTGTAATTCCTGCTGTTATTAATGCTGTCGTCGGGGTACAACACGATCTCGGGATTCAGAGAGGCACCGAATTGCCAGTATCCTTTTGAGGCTTTTGGATCGTAATAATTATCATTCGCGCCAAACCGGCTGCTTCTCCTGGAGTTGAGATAATTGAATTTCGGATTGACAAACTGCCATTCCATGTTGTTCTTTTGCTCAAGAGAATTGAGTTGTTCTTTTGAATGAACTTGTTTTTCTTCAGTATTCTTTACATCAAGTGGTTCTTTTGCAGGTACTGACTCTTTGTTTCCTTTTTGAGCGGGCGCTTCCGCTTTATCATCAAGCGGAGTAGCTATTTCAATGGAAGAAACCGGATTTGTATTATTCAGCTTATCTTGCTGATCCTGTCCGTTGTAAGCAATGTAATCGCCCGAGGCAAGGCTTGGTTTTGGATTTTTGAAAGGATTCAAAACAAAGAACACGATGGCAATGATGGACATCATGCTGAAGATGCTTAAAAGGAAAGTTCTTCCGAAATTACTGGAAGGTCCGCCACCCCGAGGGTGCAAGTGATCCTTTACTTTTCCCCATACCTCATTGGGGGGCTCGGCTTCAAAATCTTTGAAGCGCTGCCTGTAAAGTTCATCGATATGTTCGAATGCTTTGCTCACTGTTCTTTATTTTAACAAGTTTTTCAATCTTTTTTGTAAAACTTGCCGTGCTCTCGAAAGTTGAGATTTTGACGTATTTTCCGATAAATTCAACATCTGCCCGATCTCTTTGTGGGTATAGCCTTCCAGCACATTGAGGTTGAAAACGATTCTGTAACCATCGGGTAGCTCGCGGATCGCATCCAGCAATTCCCTTGTCGATAACTGATCCAGTACAGTTTCATCATCAGCATTGGAAATCTCGACATCATCAATGTCGATATCCTTGCTGCTTTTGATGCTTTTGCGGTAAAAATTGATAGCGGTGTTGACAATGGTACGTCTTATCCAGCCTTCCAAAGAACCTTCATTCCTGTAATCCTTTAAATGCACAAAAACTTTTATGAACCCTTCCTGAAGTACATCTTCGGCTTCCATATGATTCTTGGCATACCGAAGGCAAACTCCAAACATCTTGGGCGCATAAAGCTTGTATAGCTTCTCCTGGGCTTCAGAATCGTTCTGTACGCACTTCCTTATAAGTTCTTTTTCAGACGACATCTATGCCATTTGCATTTAATGAAATAAATCCGGTTTACGGCTTCTATTACGCAATTATACGTGAAAGTAAAATTACAAAAATTATTCAATGATCAAAATCAATCATTGATTTTTTAACATCAAATACAAATATAACACAGAATGCTTGCCCTTAACAAACTATTTTGTGCTTTATGCAATAACAATTTTTAGACACAAAAACATAAAAAAGGGTTGCACTGGCTTTGCAACAGGTTTGAATTATTTTCGACTATAAGTAAATTGCCAGATATCATCAAAGAAAATCTATCAATTATGTAGAATGATCCTAAATAATATTTTGTGTTATCTTTGTCCAAAATCTGGATCATATGAATATCTCCCGAAAGCTTTTAATATTGATTAGTTGTTTTTTATTTGTTGTTTCCGTTCCGGGACAAAACAAAAAAAACTACATGCAGGGACAGCTCATTGTGCAACTCAATCCCCATGTTGAAAAATCAAACAAGGCAATACAATATAAACTGGAATCTGATTTCCGTAAGATTGGTCTGAAAACGATACGCCAGCTTTCGGAAAGAATGAATATCTGGTTGTATGGATTTGAGCCCGGAATTATGAAGGATAAAACTGTATTGTCCGACATCAGGCAACATGAATACATCAGGCTTGCCCAGTTTAATCATCACATGGTGCTGCGGGAAACCATACCGGCAGATGAGGATTTTGATGAACAGTGGCCTTTGAAAAACACTGGCCAGAATGGAGGTGTACCGGATGCCGACATTGACGCAACCGATGCCTGGGATATCAATACCGGGGGACTCACCTATTTTGGAGATACAGTGATCATAGCGGTTATCGACGGAGGAGCCGATATTGAACATGGCGATCTTGCCTTTTGGAAAAATATTCATGAGATCCCCCAGAACAACATCGATGATGATAACAACGGGTACATCGACGATTACCACGGTTGGAATGCCTACAATCATTCCGGCAGTATTTGGGCAGATGATCATGGCACACATGTAAGTGGTATTGCAGCCGCCATCGGGAACAACGACCGGGGAGTATGCGGTGTGAACTGGCATGCCAAAGTCCTGCCCATTTCAGCCTCCTCCACGCAGGAAGCCACAGCAGTGGAAGGTTATGCCTATGCCCTGGAACAAAGAGCGACATACAATGAAACCGGCGGAGCCATGGGAGCATTCATCGTTGCTACCAATTCTTCTTTCGGCGTGGATGCCGGTCAGCCAGAGGATTACCCCATCTGGTGTGCCATGTTTGACTCCCTGGGATGGCAGGGAGTGATCAGTACCGGGGCTACAGCAAACAAAGACTGGAACATCGATGAAACCGGAGATGTTCCCACAGCCTGTCCCAGTGATTACCTCATCTCTGTTACCAATACCAACTCTGCCGATGAAAAAAATTATTCGGGATACGGTCTTACAACCATTGACCTCGGAGCACCGGGCACACAGGTTTACTCAACCCGGAACAACAACAGTTATGGTTATAAAACAGGAACATCAATGGCTGCGCCCCATGTAGCAGGTGCTGTAGCTTATCTTTTTTCGGCAGCCGACTCTGCCTTTATCACAGATTATATGAACAATCTGCCGGAATACGCACTGAAAATAAAGCAATATATCTTGGATGGAGTGGATGAAATCCCAACCCTTGTCAATAAATCCGTGACCGGCGGAAGGCTGAATATTTTTAATTCCGTTAACATTTTGCAAAATCCCCCACTTATGCAACTGAATCCGGAAGACACCCTATATGTCGCCATAAAACCTGAGGATTTCGATTCGAGCTACCTGTTTATCAGCAATACCGGGGGTAGCCTGTTGAACTATGCACTGGATATCCAAAACCAGCCCGAGTGGTTATCGGTGAATAAATACACGGGGAGTGTAGAGGGAGATGACACGGATACCGTGACGGTTTATTTCAGCACTACCGGACTGCAAACCGGGGAATATAGCCACATGATCGATATTGTGCACAATTATTACAATTATGATTCCCTGGCTGTAAACCTGATCGTATCGAATACTGCAATCATCGAAAAACCGGATTTCTCTGACCTGACCTACCTTATAGCCAAACCGAATCCCTTTACCAACAATACTCGAATCGAGTTTTCGCTGAACAAGGCCCGGGTTATAAAAATATCCATCTTTGACATGTCGGGCAGAGTGGTAGCACAAATGCCTACCAGGAAATACCCGGAAGGAAAAAGTGCTTTTGAACTGATCGCAGTCAATCATAGCGGCAGGAAACTGGAAGCCGGAATATATTTTATGCGATTTTCGATGGAGGATTCCTTCAAAATCCTGAAGCTGATGATCCGGTAATTTGCTTCGGTTCAGGATCTGATTTATGCTTGTTTTCCTTTAACTTTGCACAGCATTGCATAATACTGATAATTTTTCTGAGTTATAAAGCAAATTCTTATTCATGAAAAAACTTCTCACAACTGCTATTATTTGCTGCCTTTTCTATACAATTGCCAGTGCTCAAAATGATTCACTGAATAAAAGCAATGATTTTGCAGAGGATTCACAAATCGCCGTGATGCTTGACAGCCTGGTGCATCTTACTTATTTCGGAGATTACAAATTCATTAGCGATACGAATCTTTTGAATAAATATGCCTTCAAAAAAGATGAAGTTCCGCGCTATTCGGATTCGATATACGAAACCAGAATCAATGAACTGAACAATCAAACCACCATTGAATTAACTTACAATAATACCATCAAGAGTTTTATTGAACTTTATGCAATTAAGAAAAGAGAGCTGACTTCAAAGATGCTCGGACTGTCAGAAATTTATTTCCCAATGTTCGAGGAACAGCTCGACCGTTTCGACATGCCTCTTGAACTGAAGTACCTGGCCATCGTAGAATCGGCCCTGAATCCCAGGGCAGGTTCCCGTGCCGGTGCCAAGGGAATCTGGCAATTCATGTACGGCACCGGAAAGGTATACAACCTGAATGTCACCACCCTGATCGATGAAAGGTATGATCCGCTCAAATCCACCATTGCTGCCTGCGAACACCTGCAGGATCTTTATGATATTTATGGCAACTGGTCGCTGGCCATGGCTGCATACAATTCCGGTGCAGGCAATGTAAACAAAGCCATCCGGAGGGCCGGCCATGTAAAAAATTACTGGTCTGTCTGGCCCTACCTGCCGCGTGAAACCAGGGGTTATGTACCGGCTTTTACTGCTGTTGTTTATGTGATGAATTATGCACCCGAGCACAACCTTTATCCCATTGAACCAGGCATTTTTTTCCATGAGATCGATACCGTTGCGGTAAAGCAACCCCTTGCCTTCGACCAGATTTCAGAGTTCCTGGGCATCAGCCCGGAAGTTGTGCGTTTCCTGAATCCCATGTACAAAAAGGAGATCATTCCTGCATATGATGGTAAAACCTATCCGCTGCGCTTGCCCAACAAACATATCGGAGATTTTATCAACAATGAAATGGCATTGTACAATTACAAATCCACCTCCGGACAGGAAAGGGAAAAAATCCTGGCACAAATCGAACAAGCCAACAGCCGGCAGATCCATGTGGTACGGTACGGGGAAAACCTGGGCCTGATCGCCCAACGTTATCACTGCTACATCAGCCAACTGAAACGCTGGAACAATTTGCGGGGAAACACCATTTACCCGGGCCAAAAACTGGTCATTTACAGTCCTTTTAATGAAGGGTATTCAAGCCGTGGGAAATCTGTTCCTGTAAAACGATCAGGTGAAAAATCCTATCACACTGTCAATTACGGTGAGAACCTGGGCCTGATCGCCAAAAAATACAAATGCAGCGTTACCGACCTGAAAGAATGGAACAACTTGCGCAGCAGTGTCATTCATCCAAAACAAAAACTGATCGTTTACAAACCCGAAAGCACGCCTGAGCTGGAAAAAGGACAAAAATACCTTTATTATACAGTGAGGCAGGGAGATACTCTCTGGGACATTGCAAAAATGTACGATGGGGTAACTGTTGATCAGATCAAAAGACTGAACAATATCAGCAATACCAGGCGATTAAAACCTGGGCAAAAGATCAAAATTGCAGTCAATGGATAAGACATCTCAATAAAATTGTCTTCAACTCCGTTTCCTTTTATATCTTTATTCACAAAAATCAAACAAGATGAAAAGGATTGCATACGGCCTCTTTTTAATCACGGGGATTTTCTTTCTGCTAACATCATGCAAAGTTGAAAAATCGGGCAAACCTCATTCGGTAGGCAAGTCTTCAGAAATTGTCGTGGTGACCGACAACAAGCAACAATGGAATAGCAGCATCGGAGATACCATCATGGATTTTTTCTACCAGGAAGTGGAAATCCTACCCCAGGCAGAACCCATGTTCACCCTGGTCAACATTCCCATGGAAGCATTCAACACCGTATATGAAAAAAACCGTAACATCCTCATCATCGATATCGACAAAGAAGCAAAAAAGGCTACGATAGAAACAAGGACAGATATCTGGGCCAACACCCAGCGGGTGGTTAAGATCATCGCCCCGGACAGGCAATCTTTCTTTAAAATATTTAACGATAACAAAGAAAAGATTATGGATCTCTTCCTGCAAATGGAATATAAGAGAATTCAGAATGCTTTTGCCTCTACGGAAAACCGCAAGATAACAAATGCCCTCAAAAAGAACTTTGGTATTTACATGACTTTTCCCAGCGATTTCAGGATTGCAAAAGAATCTAAAAACTTCATGTGGCTGCGCAAGGAAACACTTGCTTTTGGCATGGGGTTACTCATTTATACCTATAATTATACAGATACGCTGGCCTTCGACCCCGATTACATTTTATCCAAACGGAACTATTACACGAAAGCATACATTCCGGGACCCTCTGACAGTTCATACATGATCGTGTCAAGGGATGTGATCCTACCCATTTCCGCCGAGTTGAATTTTAAAGACAACTATGCAGTGGAAGTCAGAGGCCTCTGGAAAGTGGAAAATGATTTCATGGGTGGCCCTTTCATCAGTTACACCCTCATCGACCAGCGCCAAGACAAAGTGCTTACCATCGATGCCTACGTTTACGCTCCCAGCGAAGAAAAACGCGACCTGATGCGCCAGCTCGAGGCCATCATCGACAGTTTTAAGTTTGTGGAGAAGGACAGTGGGAAATAGTTATTGGAATCAGCTGGTTTGGTTTGGGGGTCTTTTTTTTTCAACAGATACCTTCCTATTTATCAGGCTGAATTAAGGTATCTTAAAAAAGCCTGAATACTATAACACTTATGCCATCATTTTGTATATTTGAGCATATCAAATCTGTCACAGATGAGAAGTTTTGCTGTGTTATTGTTATGCATCTTCAACATGAGTTCCAATGGACAATTTGAAATAACAGGTGATACTTGTTCCGGCACATCAAATTACCATTATACTTACCATAATTATTCCCCCAGCCCTCATAGATATGGATTTAATATTTACCGAAATCAAATACTTGTTTACAACGATGAAGTCAATTATGCTTTCCTTTATCTGTATCATATGCACTTCATCAATGATTCAACAGGTTTTATAGCTGTGCGGGAAGCTTATGGAGGTATTGCAAAAACTGAAACCTACGCGGAAACCTGGGAAAAGTTTCATGGAACATTACCCTATTATAGTTGGGATGAATCTTCTCCGGACGGACTTTATTTTATAAATGAAGATATCGGATATTTTGCGACCTTTTACAACGACAGTTGCCGCCTCCACAAAATACTACCACCAACTTATAAACACTTATACAGCATTAAGTATGATTCCGTTTCAGAATTTATCAATATTACCGATACCATCAGCAATACGGATTATTATTGTGATGAACTGAATAATCTCTTTTTTAACTGGTACCTTGATAATGATACAATTCAGTTTAAATTATCATTTGTTACAGGTTCAACTCTCTTGAAAGAAAATGCAGGATTTGGTATACATATTTTTCCAAATCCAACAAAAGGAAATGTAAAATTAGAATCGAGTAAAAGAATTGATAACGCAATGATGCATGTACTTGATTGTTTTGGTCAGGAGATAGCATATTTTAAATTTGATCAGTTTTACAATGAAAGCATACATATTCAAGGCCCACCTGGTATTTATTTCCTAAAATTGGTTACCCTAAATAACAAACCTTTAGTTTACAAATTGATAAAGCAATAAATTAAATTGAATTGGGGATGCAATCTAAATAACCAACCACGATTAAGGATTGAAGATTGAAGATTTGTATTGTTATTGGAAGGGAACCGGCAAATGTCGAATGATTAATGACGAAATACAAATAACTAATTTAAACCCATTCCAAATTTCACCCAAGCGGGTTACTTTTCTTACATTGTAAGAATAAATATTATTAGGGGGTTGAATAAGTGCCGACCGGAATCTATTAACCAACAAAACCCAATCATGCCCCATGCGACCCGCAAATACCTTTTATTCTGCTTTCTTTGTAGAGAGAGAGAGAGAGAGAGGTTTGTCTTTCTGTTTCTGAACCGGGAAAGAAGATAATAAATAAAATTTCCTTATCAGCACACACATTTCAAAAGTGTGCCTTCCTGAATTATTGCAAGTTGGTACCTCCTTAGTTGAAAATTTCTACACATTTATCGGATAACACACCAAAATTGATAAATTTAAACATTATTAAAATGAAAAATCAAAATAAAAATACAGACCAAATTAAAAGGAAAAACCAATTGTTGAGTTCCTTGTTGGTTGCTCTTTGTTTGCTTTTTGCAAATAATACTTTGCTTTCTCAAACAAATATTGATATACCGGGTACGGATGCCGGTGGCAATCCAATTGGCGAACTCCTGTATATTGAAAGTGAGGATAAGATTATTGCATATTCGCCCAAAAACCTGCTGATTTATCAGGCATCTGACCATACCTTGCTGGATAAAATCCCTATTTCAAATGTGAGCAAGTTTAATCCGGGATATTTTAATCCTGAAATACATATTTGCGATATACAGTTAATGACATACAATGAAACAGAAAATGATGTTTACTTTGTTCACCCCGAATTAAAAATTTATTCACTCGACCTGGATAGTCCTGACTATTTAGTACAGGAGATACTTCCAACTCCTGCAGATATAAGCCATTTCAAATACCTGCATGGGCCAACAAACCTTAAATTTGATAACTTTTACAACAGACTTTATTGGGTTATCAACGGGAGGGATGAAAATGAAAACTGTCCAGGAAGGTTTCATGTAATGGACTCATATCTGGCAATCTATGATGTAAGCTACACAGGAGGTGACCCGTCTTTAACTGAGTTTTATGACTTATTCAATGTTAATAACACAGGTAATTATGAAAACTCATTTCACAATGTTGTATTCTGTGAAGACAACGACTATTTCTTCATGGCTAAAAAAGGCTGGATTGATCGGTATGAGATAATGCCGGATAATTCGGTAGTAATTGAAAAAATGCTTTGTACAAGAGCCTATAAATTAGGTAAAATGCTCTATATTCATGAAGATGGATTTCATAAACTTTTGGTTTTTCCTTACAGGTTACCTGATAATTTTAATGAGCCTCAACCCGAATTTGAAGTTCAGGTAGATTTCTATGTTATTGATTGTGATAATCCTGTTCCTCAAATAGATTGCGGTAATCCAATTCCTGAAAGTGTTGATGAGATACTGGCTCCCAGTAAAAGAGTTACCGATGCAATTTATTTGGCAGATCAGGAGAAACTTGTAGTTTGCTATTCCCCGGATGTTTATATCCAACCGCAACCTGATAATACTGATGTTGCAGTGTATAATAAGAATAACGGACAATTTGTACTCCAGGGTAAATATGCAACCAATGAGTTTACGCAGTTTACAAATACAACAATGCTAAATCATCCTATGAAGCTTACTGCTTATAACAATAATTCGGTATTGATCAGTAAACAACATGAATTAACCAGATTCTATCCCTCAAATGGAACATATACAAGTGTAAGAGGTGGAATCAGCAATTATTTTAAAGGAGGCGTAAGTTTTGACAATCTGCCAAACAATATTGCTTATATTATAAACGCAGCCACAGGATATTTAAAATTATATGATGGGACTGATGTATTTGACAGCATTAACACCAATAGCCAGGTATATCATATAGAACCTCTAAGGGGTACCACAAAATTTGTTGTGTATAATAAGCTGAACAGCCATCAGACTTCATTTTTTATTCACGATTATGAGAATTCAACTACCCTGGAAAGCGAAGCTATAGACGGGTCAATCGGGGATATTATTTACAACAAATACAATAACAAAATTTTAGTCGCAGTAAACTCTTATCCGGGAATGGTTGCAATTTATAACCATGCCGGTGTGAAAGAAGGAGAGATACCACTTCCTCCTTCAGATGTTAATCACAATTATATGCGTAAAATGTATATCAATCCTGATGGGTTGTTATTCCTCACTTCAAATATGAAAAAACCTGAATCAGATTCACAGCCCAGACTCTTGATCTGTAATGCCAGTGATTATTCAAATATGAATGACAAAGCTTTTGAAATGCCGGCTTTTGGATACAATTTTTATTTCTATAACGCCTACTTCTGTTATAATGAAATAAATGGGAACACATATTTTACAGTCACACCGGATAGTCGTCGCATGGGTGGTTCCGGAACAGTTTCTGAAACAGGCCCACCCGATCCATACATATCCGTAAAGAATGCTTTAAACTATTTTCTCTATCCGGTAAATGAAAATGACAATGGGAAACTATTTGAGTTCGATCCTAAACAGGATTTGCTTCAAGAGGTTTGCACTTTTAAATTTCCCAGGGAAGTAATCTTCCAAAGCAATGACAACTCAGGTTCGGCCGGGAACGAAGGGACATTATTTGTAAATGCCGAGGAAGTGTATAGTGTTGATTGTGAAACGAATGCCAAAAGCTCCCTGGATGTATCAATGTACAAAATAATTTATGATACAATGTTCAATAAACTATATGGTTTGGATGATGCCAGTGATGAATGTATGTCTGATCGAATTGTTAGAATACATGAGATTGATAAGGATGGCACCACAACTATTTTGGAAGAGATTGACGGGCAGGCAGGTGGATTTTTTATCAATCCTCATAATGGCTTTCTAAATGTATATATGAGATTTGATGATAAAAAACTCGGTGATCTTCCCGCAAGACTAATTGAAATAGACCCCTTAGGAATGGAATCTAATGTAACCCATGATCTTGATATAACCTTTGCAGGACCCGACCTAAACCTGGATGTGGATGCGGGTCAATTTTATTACAGTTTCACAACTCCCTTTATTGACTCTGTTAACAACAAGATTTACCTGCCCAATGGCGGCCATAGCAACATAAGTGTAGTGGAGTTTGAAAGAAGGGATTTTCTTTCATTGCGTGAGGGTATCACATGGCTCTCCTTCCCCCGAATGGACCAAATAGCCAACAATCCCCCGGATGTTTTGCTGGGTGGTGATAATATTATTCCTACGGATTATATTCTTGGAAGTTATCTTATTACTATGTACCAAGGTGATGATTTTGAAAGCATATTTAATGGAACTACCTGGCCCCAAACTGAGATATTAGATATTAACAGTCCTGAAGGCTATAAATTAGAACTATATGAAGCTGCAGAACGTGACCTGATTTTGCAAGGCACACTGCCGGAGTTGGGTCAACCGGAAGCCGATGTTTATCTTTACAATGATTACGAGAACTGGGTGGGTTATTATCTTGAGGAAACCCAGAATATCTTCGATGCCATCCCGGAGGATATCCTGGATGATATCAGTTCTATCAAGCACCAGGACTGGTTCGTCTACAATGAGAACCTGCCTGATCCCCCACCTCCTGATGGGACCTGCCGGGCAGGCTGGAAATGCGGCAACAATGTGGAACACAACATCAGCTACGGGGAAATGGTCATTATCAAGACTTTTTATAATGATCACGTTTTCCAATGGATACCTTCCGGCAATACCACATCGGGAGGAGAATTGCTTGAAACCGAATACTACGCCTATAATGAATTATCTGATTACACGGCTGTTTATATTGAACCCGATACAAGCGAGAATCCTTTGGAAATAGGTGCTTTTGTTAATGACACCTGCATCGGTGCTGCTACAGTAGGACAATCCGACACACTCATAGAACTCAGGGCATATACCGATACTTCCAATACGGGTAATATTCTTTTTGAAGAATATTACGGCTTGAAATCAGGGCCCAAGCGCATTGAGGAATATTATGTTGAAAATCCTCAGAACGGTCGAATGTATAAAAGAAAGATCAATACTACTGAAAAGCAACTGTACTTTTCCGTATCATTCAGGGATAAGAGGTCCGAGAAACAAGTGCCCGAAAGATGTCAGTTGGAACTCAGTTGTATTCCCAATCCGGTGAAAGACAAGTGTAAGATTCATTACCGGGTACCGCTTAAATCAGATGTTAAACTGAAAGTATTTGACCTGTACGGCAAATTAATAAATGTGATTTATGATGGAATGACCGAAGCAGGAGAATATGCCCAGCAATGGAACATTTCTGATAACAAAGGCAATGTTTTATTAAACGGTGTTTATATTATCGAACTTCGGGTCAATGATCATAAAACGCAAAGCAAAATAGTTGTGGCAAAGTAAAAATACAGCCCGGCAGGGTAGTTCCTGCCGGGCTTTAATCATCAATATGTATGAAAAGATTTTTAATATATCTTTTTCTTTTCCCCCTGCTTGTTAATGCCCAAGTGATCACCGTAAAGCAGGACGGAACGGGGGATTATACTGTAATTCAGCATGCAATTAATGCAGCGGGCAACGGAGATACCGTTCTGGTATGGCCGGGTACTTATTTTGAAAATGTAGATTTTCTGGAAAAAAGCCTTTGTCTTGCCAGCCTGGCCATGACTACAGGCAATATAACATATGCCAATCAGACCATAATTGATGCCAATTATGAAGGAGGATGCATAAAGATCATGCATGCTCTGGATACAACGGAAGTTAATGGGCTTACCCTAATTCATGGTATTGGTAGTTCAAGTACATACAATGGTGGTGCTATTTATGCTTACGAGTCTTATATAAAAATTAAAAACTGTATTGTTAAAAATAATCAAACCCTTGGGTATGGTGCAGGTATAATGCTATATAAATCAGATGGATTTATTTCAAACACTATTGTAAAAAACAATCATAGTCATTGGAGAGGGGGCGGCATAAACCTGCTTCACGGAGAACTAATTTTCGATAGTATAATGCCCTCAAGTATTTTTTTAAATTATGCTGCAATGGGCACCGATTTTTACAAATTGGGAGACTGTCCACCGATTCATTTGTATCTGGATACCGCAACTGTTGCCTCACCGGATCATTATTATTTATATTCCGATTCTGGTGGTGGATTTCCTGCAGATGATATTACATACAATATTAATAACCCAGCAATACAACAGGTTTCACAGGATATATATGTAAGCAATGATGGTGATAATTCAAACAGTGGTTTATCGGAGGATGAAGCCCTGCAAACCATATCCTATGCTTTGTTGAAAATGGCATCCGACAGCATCTCACCTGATACAATTCATGTAGCCAAGGGCTTATATTCACAAACAACAGGAGAAAAGTTTCCATTGAATTTAAAAGCATATACATCTATTGTCGGTCAAGACAGGGATTCAACAATTTTGAATGGAGGAAATGTCATTTACATTTTGCATGGGAATCCAAAAACAGTTAATTATTCTGTCAAAAATCTATCAATAGAATATGGTAGTGGTAATTTTATAAACTCCAAAGGAGCTTTTAAACTTCTATATAACAATAATGGAAGGTTTGAAGATATAATATTTAGAAACAATATAGGAAGTGGAAATGCTGCGGGGGCAATTTACAATTCCAATGGATTTCTTATTAAGAATTCTTATTTTAAAAATAACATGGGAGGACCAGTCTTAAGAATTGGCACTTCTTTTAATGAAGATTATGATCCTCCCTTTCAGGCCGATACGGTTCAATTAATCAATTGTAGCTTTCAGGAGAATACGGCTGATACAACTTTAAACGGAGAAGGTGTGGGTGGTGGATTAGTAGTTTATACATATTTAGATTATACTGATTCATTAACATGTAATTTAATAAATTCAGAATTTATTGAAAATATTACAACTTCAAATACACCAAACCAATTAACAATAAACGCTTTAGCACAAATGTGGGGCTCAAATGTATACTTAATCAATTCAACATTTACTCATAATGCGGTTAATTCATTGGGTGGTGCAGTTGGAATTAACGACAATTCAAAACTATTTATATACAATTCTATATTATACCAGAATGAACCTGCACAATTATGGTTAGCCGGGGATTATGGAGGAACACCATCATTAACTGTTTACAACTCTAATGTTGAGACTGGCCAATTGGGCATTAAAGTTTATACCAGCAATTACAACATCTTTTATGATACTTCCAACATCAACGCCGACCCCCTCTGGGCCAACACCGGCTACTACCCCTACATGCTGTCCTACGGCTCCCCCTGCATCAATACTGGCACCCTGGATCTGCCCGAACACATCGAACTACCCGAAACCGACCTTGCCGACAACCCCCGTGTTTACGACGGACAAATAGACATGGGTGCCTATGAATACGGCCCCTGGGTGGGCGTGGATTATCGTCCACCTGCACCTCCCAAACCGCAATTGTCAGCAAGCCCCAACCCCTTCTACCACGAAACCCGCATCCGCTACCAAAGCAAAGAAAAAGGCAAACAAAGTATATTTGTTTATGATATAAACGGAAACAAAGCAGCCACCTTAATGGACATTACAGGCCAGCCCGGCCGTGGCGAGATCATCTGGGACGGAAGGAACGACTACGGCCGCCTGCTTCCCGCCGGGGTTTACGTGCTGGAACTTCTGGTAAATGATGAAAGTAAGGGGAGTGTGAAGGTGTTGAAGAAGTGAGCTATGTCAGTAATCAATTGTCATTAGTGGGGGCTGACAAATGACCAATTTGAATGTCGAATGTCGAACAGGATGAAACCCCCGGCTTCGAAATTCTGTCTTTCCATCAATTATAGACAGCCCCCAATTTTGTCTTCAATTTTCCCTCATTTCAAACTCACTGCCCAACGAGACCCTCGCTTACCCAACATCCCTCTTTCTGTGAAAAAATTCACAATAACTTAACGTCCTTTGCCCATTAATTCGTAATTTTGCGCAAAATTTGAAAATCAGTTGGTTAAACCCTTAATCGCGAGAAGAATGATACAACACCTGACAGAATTGGTTGAGATTGCAAAAAAGAAAAGAACCCGTAAAATTGCGGTGGCAGCAGCAGCAGACCAGGATGTACTGGAAGCAGTAAAAAATGCACGGAATGAGGGGATCATAGAACCCATATTCGTAGGGCATGAAGAAAATATTCGGAAGATCTGTAAAAAGATAGATTTTGATATACAGGAATTTGAACTGATCCACAGGGAAGATCGTTTAGAAGCAGCCATAACCGCCGCCAACCTGGTAAGAGAAGGCAAAGCGGAAATCCTTATGAAGGGACTTGTTAGCACCGGAATCCTGCTGAAAGCAGTACTCCACAAAGAAAAAGGACTCCGCAAAGGCGACACTCTCAGCCATGTAGCTGTCTTTGAATCCCCCTTCTATCATAAGCTGTTGGGTGTTACTGATGCAGCCATGAATGTTTACCCCGAACTGGACGAAAAGATCGCCATCATCAAGAACGCAGTTGAGCTTTTCCATCAGCTCGGAAATAAAAATCCCAAGGTAGCCATCGTGGGTTCGGTCGAAACCATCAACCCAAAAATGGAGGCCACCATGCATGCCGCTACGATCTCCATGATGAATTATCGCAAGCAGATCAAAGGTTGTATCATCGATGGACCACTGGCCATCGACAATGCCGTTTCCAAAAAATCAGCCCAGCAAAAAGAGATCATCAGCGATGTGGCAGGCGACGTCGACATCATTCTTGCACCCAATATCGATGGCGCCAATATTTTGTACAAAGCACTCAACTTTCTGGGTGGTGCTACCTCCGGCGCTGTGATCATGGGTGCCAAAGCTCCTGTAGTACTTACATCCAGGGCCGACTCGGAAAAAAGCAAATTTATGTCTATCGTGCTTGCCGCTGCCATCAGTTAATCAAATTTTTATAATTTTACCCATGGTAAAAACAAGGAGGCTGTCCAAAAAGTGCATTATTGTATTTTGGGTCACATCGACTTCACTCAGCCCGAAAAAATATCGGACTTTTTGGACAGTCCCAGGACAAATTCAGCCTGAATGGAGATTATCAGAATATTAGCAATCAATCCCGGATCGACCTCGACCAAAATAGCGGTCTTCCAGAACGAGGAACCGATCTTCATTAAAAACATCAAACATGATGTTGAGGAACTTGCTAAATTCGAAAAGATCACCGATCAGTTCCAGTTCAGGAAAGAGATCATCGTCAATGAGCTGAATTCGGCCGAAGTTCCGGAAGCCCATGTAAAAGCCGTCGTAGGCAGGGGAGGCCTGGTCAAACCCATCGAATCTGGTGTTTACGAGGTTAACGAAGCCATGAAGCATGATCTGCGGCATAGTCCCATGGGCGAACATGCCAGTAACCTCGGTGGCCTGATCGCCGATGATATCGCCACATCCATTGGCGATTGCAAAGCATATATCACCAACCCTGTTGTTGTTGATGAACTGGAAGACATTGCCCGCATTACCGGTCATCCCCTTTTCAAGCGTAAATCCATTTTCCATGCACTCAACCAGAAAGCTGTTGCACAGGAGCATGCCAAGCAGATCATCCGGAAATATGAAGATCTCAACCTCATCGTGGTGCACCTGGGAGGCGGAATAACGGTGGGAGCCCACAGGAAAGGAAAGGTGATCGATGTCAACCAGGGTCTGGATGGTGAAGGCCCCTTTTCTCCCGAAAGAAGCGGCACCCTGCCGGTCGGGGATCTGGTAAAAATGTGTTTCAGCGGTGAATATTCGCAAAAAGAGATCAAAAAGATGATCACCGGTAAAGGCGGTCTGGTAGCCTATCTGGATACCAACAATGCCTATGAAATAGAACAAAGGGTAGCAGCCGGCGACAGTGAAGCTGCCCTCATCTATGAAGCCATGGCTTACCAGGTTTCCAAAACCATCGGGGAAATGGCTGCCGTATTAAAAGGTGAAGTGGACGGCATTCTTATAACCGGAGGCATCGCCCACGATAAATGGTTCGTGAACCATATCATCGAAAGAGTGCATCGTTTCGGGCCCGTGCATGTTTATCCGGGAGAAGATGAAATGAGGGCCCTCGCTTTTAACGTCCTCAGGGTGATTAAAGGCGAAATAGAAACCAAGGTGTATCATTAAAAAGAATACAGCTTTCCACGCGGCTTTTCAGCATTTTAAAACCTCTTTTCTGAACATGGTATCCCAAGCAACCTTTATACTTTTAACTTTGTCTTTTTTCTGAAACATACCTGTATTTTTTAGGTATATTCTTTCGATTTTTTGATACATTTGGGGGTCAATTTTCAAAAGCATTGGCTTTTGTGTCGCGGAGTGAGCATTTAATTTTATCATAATGAAAAAGTTATTTTTATTCAGCATTTTTTTCATGTTATTTACAATATTCAGTCATGCTGACGGCTGGCGTGAAAATGAAATGCAGGTAAAGGTTTTTATCAAATCACAACAGGATGCACAAGAACTCGCAGCCCTGAGACTTAACGGGGATTATTTCGGGAAATACGCAATCCTCTATCTTGTGCCATCAGAGCTTCAAAAAATTCAAAACCTGCAGCTCGACTATGAGATCCAGATCGAAAACCTGAATGAACATTACAGGAATTTCTGGACCAATCGCGATGATTATACTTCCTTTGATGAAATCATCGATATCATGGACAGCCTGGCGACCGCCTTCCCCGATATTTGTTCCAAAACGGTTTACGGAAGCTCAGTGGATGGTCGCGAACTTTCGGCACTGAAGATCAGTGATAATGTAGAGATTGATGAGCCTGAAGCCGAGGTTATGTTCGATGGCGGGATCCACGGCGATGAAATAGGTTGCTCCGAAAACCTGATCCGCTTTTCCAGATATTTATGCTATGAATATGGAAATGACCAGTATGTAACAGATCTGATCAACGACAGAGAGATCTGGATTTATGTTTGTGTCAATCCGGACGGTCGTGTCAACACTTCCAGGTATAACAGCAATGGCGTCGACCTCAACCGCGACTGGGGATACATGTGGGATGAATGGGGCAACAGTCCCGGTGCTTTTTCCCAGCCCGAATCAAAGGCCCTCAGGGAATGTATGTACAACAACCAGTTCGTGATCCATACATCCTACCACAGTGGTACAGAATACATCTCTTATCCGTGGAGCTATCGGTCCGACCCCTGTCCCGACCAGTCACACATTGATTTCCTGGCGAATGTGTATTCAACCCAATCCGGTTATGCAAATCTGGAGTATGGGCAGGGTAACTCCGGAATGTATGCCATCAACGGAAGCACCAAGGATTCTAATTACGGCATCATGGGTTCGGTCTCCTGGTCGATGGAAATATCCTATGATAAACAACCGCCCGCTTCCCAGATCATGATGTATTATAATTACAACAAACCCAGCATGCTGGCCATGATCGAATATTCAGGCTATGGCATAAAAGGCAATATCACCGATTCGGAAACCGGCGATCCGGTTGCTGCCGCGGTATTTGTAGATGATTATTTCCCCTGCTATACCGACCCCGAAGTAGGTGATTATCATAAATATGTAGGTCCCGGAACTTACGACATCACCGTTAAAGCAAATGGATATGTGGACCGTACGATATACAATGTGGAAGTCAGCAGCAACACCAGCCTGACGATCAAAAACATCATCATGAACCCCGACACTGTGCATTATGCATACCGGTTTTCGGCAAGCCAAATCCCCAACAACAACGAAGCGGATGAAGGAGATACGCCGGCCGTCCTGGGTCCTCCTGATGATGATAATTATTCCATTGGTAAAAACGGATGGGTAGTGATCGATATGCAAAACCCGGTGGTGAACGGTCCTGGTGAAGACTTTTTCGTTTACGAAGGAGACGATTCGCCCGAGGGTTATACATGTTTCGTATCCACCAGCATCGACGGTCCCTGGCATGAAGTAGGCAATGGTAGCGGAACAACGGGTTTCGACCTGTCCACTGCCATTATCAACAGCGCCCGCTATGTCCGCATCGAAGACGACGGGGACGGGCAGTCTTATGCTGACAATGCAGGTTTCGACCTGGATGCCATTGAAGCCATCAAGCATCCTACGGGAGTCTATCTGGCCCTGGCCGATTATTATCCGGTGGATACCCTCGAAGGCAATGGGAATTATCTGCTGGACCCGGGGGAAACATCCGATATCGTTGTTGAACTCGAAAACACAGGGGAAAATTCAGCCCAGTATGTAACAGGTACACTGGATGCCGATCCCTTGTATGTTACGGTAAACGACGGCGAAGCTGTTTTCGGGAATATCAGCCATGGAGATACTGCTTCCGGAACATTCAATGTGAGTATAAGCAATTCAGCACCCATCGGGCATACACTTATTTTTAACCTGCATGTTACTTCTAACAACGGCAATTATACCAATTCATACCAGTTGGCTTTTACCATAGGGCAGATACCGCTGGCGGTCATCGACCTGGATTTCAATCATAATTCCGGCAGTACCATACACAACACCTTCGAAGATATGGACATGGTCTGTGAGTATGAAACAGTATTCCCGGAAGACCTGAGCACCTACGAAAAGGTTTTCCTTTGCCTGGGAACTTATCCCGAAAATTATGCTCTCTCCGAAGAGGAAGGCCAGCAGCTTGCGACTTTCCTGGACAATGGAGGCAGGTTGTATATGGAAGGCGGTGATACATGGTTCTATGATGATCCCACTGCAGTGCATCCTTATTTTGAGATCGAGGGGCTTGACGATGGCGGAAATAACCTGTCAACCCTAGAGGGGTCCCCCGGAACCTGGACCGAGGGAATGAATTTTACTTTTGAAGGAGACAATCAGTACATCGACCAGATCGCTCCCCTCAATGGGGCACAGATTATATTTTCCAACGAAAGTCCCGCTTATCATACTGCAGTAGCAAATGAAACCGATGTTTACAGAACCATCGGGAGCTCCTTTGAATTTGGAGGTTTGATGGATGGAACAGCACCCTCAACTAAACAGGAATTATTGCAAAGATATATTGACTTCTTTGATGGAATCTATACTTTTTATGAAGAAAATCTGTCTGGCACTCTAAAGTTCATGGCCCATCCCAATCCCTTCACCAGCCAAATCAACATTGAGTTTTATCTGCACGAAAGTTCTTCAACCTGTCTGGAGATCTTTGACCAGCAGGGGAAAAAACTCAAAACACTGTTGGATGCGGATCTGCAAGCAGGTTTGCATCAGTATAATTGGTTTGATGACAACGCAAAACCCGGATTGTATTTGATCAATCTCAAAACAGCATCATTTACAAAAAGTATCCGTGTTTTGAAAACGGAATAACAATGTATAAAACAGTTTTACTGTTATTGTCTGTTTGTTTTTTTTTGTTATATGCTGATATCAGTAAAGCACAGGGTTGGCGTAGCGGAGAGATGGAGATCAAAATACAATTGAAAAATGCTTCTGATGCAGCAACAATACAGGCATTGAAACTCAATGGTGATATTTACCATGAGTATGCATTCTTGTATGTTGTTCCCGCTGAATTAGAAAGAATTGAGGAAACAGGCCTTGAATACACCATCAGCAAACGAAATCTGAATCAATACTACCGGGGATACTGGCAAAGAAATGAAACCTATCATTCCTACCAGGAGATCATCGACCTGATGGACAGCCTGGCAGGAGCTTTCCCGGATATTTGTAAAAAAGTCCTTATCGGCCGGTCGGTTCAGAACCGGGAACTATCTTACCTGAAAATAAGTGATAATGCCGAAGTTGATGAGTTTGAAGCGGAAATACTCTTCGATGGTGGCATTCACGGAGATGAGATCGGTGCTGCCGAAAATTGCATCCGTTTTGCCAGGATGCTTTGCCTGGAATATGCAAACGATCCCAACATCACATCCCTGGTCAATAACCGGGAGATCTTCATTTACCCCATGGTGAACCCCGACGGCAGGGAAAACATGACAAGATACAATGCCAATGGCGTGGACCTGAATCGTGACTTTGGTTATATGTGGGATGCCTGGGGGAACAGTCCTTCCGCTTTCAGCCAGGTGGAATCTAAAAAACTCCGCAATCTGTTCCTTGACAATCAGTTTTCCATTAGCCTTTCCCTCCATAGTGGAACAGAAATCTTTATATATCCCTGGTATTACCGGCAAAACCAGTGCCCCGACCACAACGCCATGCATTACCTTGCTGCCCAATATGTAAATACATCAGGATACCAGAACCTCCTGTACGGCCCCGGAGCCACCACCCTTTATGAAGTAAATGGCTCTTCGGCTGAAACTGTATATGGAAATATGGGAACATACGGCATGGTAATAGAAATTTCCAGTAACAAGCAACCCCCCACCAGCCAGATCATGCACTACTACAACCTCAACGAAGCTTCAATGATCGATCTGATTGAAAATGCAGGATACGGTATCAAAGGTGTCATCAGCGATACGAATGGCAATGCCGTTGTCGCAGCTATCAGAATCGACAATCAATTACCTGTGTATTCTGATCCCTTGCTGGGCGATTATCATAAATTTTTGGAACCCGGAAATTATTCATTACAAGTGAAGGCGAACGGTTACAGGGATACCACCATACAAAATATCAACATACAGGATCATAGCTCAAGTGTTATCAGGAACATCACCCTGCAGACCGATTCAGGCCAGTATGTTTACCGCATCATAGCCTGCCAGATACCAGATAATAATTATGCCGACGAAGGTGCTAGCTGGGAAGCGATCGGGAAACCAGACAGCATCAATTATTCCATTGGTAAAAATGGCTGGGTAATACTGGATGTCCAAACCCCTGTGATCAATGGAGAAGGAACCGACTTTATTGTTTATGAAGGGGATCAGGATGCAGAAAATTACAATTGTCATGTTTCTCTTGGGATGGATGGCCCATGGTTTGACCTGGGACAGGGAAGCGGAACAACAGAATTTGATCTTTCCGATGTGATCATCAACAATGCAAGATACATCAGGTTGCAGGATGACGGGAATGGAAGCAGTGGTTCCGATGCCGGTTTCGACCTCGATGCCATTGAAGTGATCCGGCATCCCCCCGGAATATTTCTGGCCCTATCAGAATATTCTGTTATCGATACCGCTGGTGGCAACGCGAACCATCATATAGATCCAGGAGAAACGGTGGACATTCTTGTTGGATTGTACAATACCGGTGACAACACAGCACAGAACGTGCAGGGCAGTATCGAGGCCGATCCCCAGTATACAAGCATCAATACAAATAACATAAATTTTGGGAATATCCCATCCGGCGATACGGCTTACGGTATTTTCAACATCAGTATGAGCAGTTCAACACCCCAGGGTTATCAATTGCTGCTCACACTCAATGTAACATCAAACGGAGGCACTTACCAGAATTCATATGAGTTGGTTTTTACCGTGGGCAAAATACAGGTGTTGATCATCGACCTGGATCCAAACAAAAGCTCGGGCCCGGTGATCGCAGAAACATGCGAGCAACTTGGTGTAACATATGAATACAGAACTGCCATCCCGGTCAATTTCGATTTTTACAAATCTGCATTTCTTTGCCTGGGAATTTTTCAACATAACCATGTTTTAACACAGGCAGAAGGTCAAAAGCTGGCCGCATTTCTGGATAACAAAGGTGACCTGTACATGGAAGGAGGGGACACCTGGTATTTTGATGCCAGCACCCCGTTGCATCCCTATTTTAACATACAGGGGCTCAGCGATGGTGATGGAGACCTCGACACACTCAGGGGTATGCCGGGTTTTATAACAGATGGCATGGAATTCAACTACAGTGGCGAAAATAGTTTTATCGATCGCATAAAACCCATCAATTACGCTGTCAGGCTTTTCGACAATAGCGATCCGGTTTACACTTCCGCTGTGGCTTTCGAAGGCGGAACTTATCAAACCGTGGGAACTTCATTCGAATTCGGAGGGCTTGAGGACGGAGATTCTCCTTCAACAAAAATACAGTGGCTGAAAAATATTCTCAACTTCTTTGATGGCGTTTACACAAACATCGAATTACCATATAACACAAAAGATTTTCACTGCATTGTATATCCAAATCCCTGTAAAAAAGATTTTTATATTATCTTTGATGCCCCAATGCATAAACATATATCAATTGATGTATATAATATAAAGGGGCGGAAAATTTATTCAAAAAATGTCAGAAATACACCAGACGGAAATAATCATATCAAAATCAATGATATATTTGCGGGAGAAAAATCGAATCAGGCGGGAATGTATTTTATTAGTTTGAAAGTTAATCACAAAAATACGATCATAAAGAAACTCATTAAAGTAAACTAACAATTAAGATTATGAAATTATTTAAAAATTACACACTGCTCACTTTATTAATGGCTTTTTTCACCTCAAGCCTTATTGCTCAGAATTATACTTATGATGACAACTGGTCCAAACAGGGTTTTACCCTGTCGGAAACAGGAAATAAATCTGTAACGGTCATGCATTCTGTTGAAGAATTCAGCCTTGACCCAATTACAGTCGACCGGGAACAAATGCTGAACATCAGCATGCCGGGTGCTTTGCTACCGAATGATGAAGGCATGCCCAACCTGCCCGGGAACGGAAGGTTTATAGCTGTCCCCGAAGGGGCAAAAGCAAAAGTGGAAATCATCAGTTCCAGGATTGAATTGATCAAAGATGTCGATATCGTTCCGGCTCCCAGAATTCCATGGGATACTGAAAGAGGTGATCTTTCCTATGTAAAAAATAACGAAGTGTATTCAAGCAATAGCTTTTATCCCGCCAAACCCGTTAAGCTTTCCAACGAAACAGAGATAAGAGGCCTGAATGTAGTCATGCTGGGCATTACCCCCTTCCAGTATAATCCTGTAAGCAGGGAACTTAAAGTATATCGCGACCTGGAAATTAAAATAACTTTCGAAGGCGGAAGCGAAGAATTCGGAGAAGAAAGATTGAGAAGCCGCTGGTTCGACCCCATACTGCAAGATGCTGTTCTGAACCACAGCAGTCTCCCGGCTGTGGATTACACAAATAAAATCAAAGGTGCCAGCCGCGACCAGGGATGTGAATACCTCATCGTTGTGCCCAATGATGCCATTTTTACCCAGTGGGCTGATTCCATCAAGGAATTCAGGACCAAACAGGGCATTCTTACAGATATTGTAACCCTGGATGAAATCGGAGGCAACTCAGCAAACGACCTGGAAGCATATTTCGACAATGCATACGATACATGGGATATTCCTCCTTCAGCAGTATTGCTGCTTGCTGATTATGGTTCCAATGCCAGCAACAGGATCACCAGCCCCATCTGGGATTACTATTGTGTATCCGACAATATCTACGCCGATGTAAATGGCAATGACATGCCCGATATTGTATTTGCCAGAATGACCGCTCAGAATGCCGATCAACTGGAAGTGATGATCACCAAATTCCTGGATTATGAAAGAACTCCCCCTACAAATCCGGATTTCTATAACAGCCCAATCACTGCCCTGGGCTGGCAGACAGAACGCTGGTTCCAGATCTGCTCGGAGGCCATCGGTGGTTATTTTAACAATGTGCAGGGAAAAAATACAGTTCGCATCAATGAGGTATACGAAGGAAATCCTTCAACAGATCCCTGGTCAACAGCACCCAATACAAGTACGGTTTTAAATTATTTCGGACCCAACGGCCTTGGATACATACCGGCTTCACCCAGCGAATTGGGCAACTGGTCGGGTGGCAATGCCAATGATGTCAACAATGCAATCAATTCGGGTTCCTTCATCCTGCAACACCGCGACCATGGCTATGAATACGGCTGGGGCGAACCCGACTACAACAACAATGATATTGACGGACTGAACAATACTGACCTCACCTTTATTATGTCGGTGAACTGCCTGACAGGGAAATACAATATCGGAGGCGAATGCTTCGCTGAGAAGTTTCACCGCTATACCCACAATGGAGAGAATTCCGGTGCACTTGGATTGATCGCAGCTTCAGAAGTATCTTATTCATTCGTGAATGATACTTATATCTGGGGTGTTTACGACAATATGTGGACGGATTTCATGCCCGATTACGGAACAACCCCCGATTCAAGAGGATTGATGCCGGCTTTCGGAAATGCAGCGGGTAAATACTTCCTGCAGGCTTCAAGCTGGCCCTACAACACAGGCAATAAAGAAGTTACATACAACCTTTTCCAACATCACGGTGATGCTTTTGTGGAACTTTATTCTGAAGTGCCCCAGGATCTTACCGTTGCACACAATGATGTATTGCTGGGCGGAGCGAATTCATTTTCGGTTACATCAGATGATGGTTCCTTTATCTCCCTAACGGTAAATGGCGAAATTATCGGTACGGCCGAGGGAAGCGGTTCCCCGGTCAGCATCAGCATTGATCCCCAAACACCGGGCGATGTCATGATCGTGACCATCACGAAAACAAATCATTACAGGTATGAAGAAGAGGTGCCGGTGATCTCTCCTGAAGATCCGTATTGCATTTATGAAAACCATACCGAAAGTGATGAAAACGGTGATGGTAAAATGGATTATGCAGAAACTGTATATTTTACAATCGATGTCAAAAACTTTGGTCAGACCGATGCACAGAATGTAGATGTAACACTGAGAGTAGAGGATGATGAGTACATCACCATCAGCGACAGTCTCGAAAACTACGGAAGCATTCTTTCTGATGAAACCGTAAGCGTTGACAGCGGTTTTATGATCGAAGTTGCTGCGGATGTTCCCGATCTTTACAAACTTGTTTTCAATGTAGTTGCCACAGATGGCAATGAAACCTGGAACAGCAGCTTTGTCGGGGAATTTTATGCTCCCGTCCTGGCCATGGGCGAGATCAGCATCGACGATTCCAATGGCGACAACAACGGCCGCATCGATCCGGGCGAAACAGTGGAAATGAGCATTGATATTTCAAATGCCGGTTCTGCAACTGCATTCAATGTTATGGGCAACCTGCTCGGTGAAGATGAATATATTGTAATCGATCAGAATACAGCAAACTATGGCGATATTTCAGGTGCCGGCAATGAAACGAAAACTTATACCGTTACTGCCCTGGAAACAACACCGGGTGGTTTTACAGCCAATTTTGATTTTGAAATAGCTGCTGATGAAGGCATCATCGAAACCGATACTTTTGACCTGATCATAGGCCAGTATTCTGCACTGATCCTCGACCTGGACCCGAATTCAAATTCCGGCCCTGCCCTGCTTGAGGCATTCAACAATACCGACCTCATTGCAGATTATACTACTGACTGGCCCGATGAAGACCTCATTATTTACAAATCGATCTTCTTATCACTGGGAGTATATTATTCCGATTATAAATTGACCCCACAGGAAGGACAGATTCTGGCAGATTACCTGGATGAAGGCGGAAACCTCTATATGGAAGGATTCACCACCTGGCAACATGAACCCCAGACGTTGGTGCACAATATGTTCGGACTGGAAGTTATTGATTACGAAAACTGGTACGAGTTTGAGAACATATTCGGACAGGAAGATTATTTTACCCGGGGAATGGATTTCGAATACGATCTCAATAATCCCTACAATCAATATTATTTTGAAGCGGATGAAGATGGTTCTTTCGTGATCCTGCGTAGCCAGGACGATTATGGTTGCGCCGTGGCCAATGATGCAGGCGATTATAAAACCATCGCTGCTAATTTCGTTTTCGGTGGATTGCTCGATGGAATATATCCATCCGAAAAAGATGCACTGATGCAACAGTATCTTGAATTCTTTGGTGTGCTGAACTCAACCGTTGGACTGGAAGAAAATACAGCAGGCCAAAAGGATCATTTGACTGTTTACCCGAATCCTGCTACCAATCAATTGACTTTTAAATTGAACAGCGAATCGGAAACAGAAATTGACATCCGGATCTATGATGTCAAAGGACAACTTGTAAAATTTCTGAATGAGCAAAATATCAGTACAGGAATGAATGAAATCCACTGGGATGCTACAGACCGTTCAGGCAACCTTTTGACTCCCGGACTGTATTTCTATCAAACAGAAATAAATGATAATTCCCTGAGCGGAAAAATCTCAATTGTAAAATAACATTCAAATGAAAAAAATATATTTCCTGATAGGATTTGCTGTTGTTGCCCTGGTTTTAATTAACCTTAACTGGGCTGGCAGCAGCGAGGAACTCAGGCTGAAAGAAAAGCGAAATGAACTCGTCACTAGCTGGATTGATAACAACGGCTACTGGATAAAAATGGCGGAACAGGGTCTCGCAGAATTAAATCCTGAGATGACTCCTGCACCAGCCATATACACAGGCAGCCGCATTCTTGCCAACTCTGTAAGAACAATGGATTCACCCGATGTCCCGGTAACGAATGAGAACTCAACACAGAGTGAGAATTCTGTATTCGTTGATCCCAGGCAACCCGATACGCTTTTGAACTCCAACAATTCAACAAGCTTACCAGGCGGTTCGATTACGCTGTATGGCGCCAACGACTTTTTCTCTTTCGATGCCGCGGAAACCTGGGGCGGAGAAATAGCCGGGGCCGGCGGTCCCAATTCCGGCGATCCCTCCACAGCCATCAGCCTCAGCGGACGATGGTACGTTGGTTATATTTCTTCTGGTGGCGGACAGGGTGTTTCCTACTCCGATGACCAGGGAGAAAGCTGGACAAGCAAGCTGGTAGCATCCGCCGGAGGTGGTCTGCTGGATAAGAATCATATGTGGATCGACAACAGTTCTTCCAGTCCCTACGAAGGTAGCCTTTACAACGCATGGACACCCTTCAATGCTATTTACGACAGTGAAATTGCCCTTTCTTATTCACATGATGAAGGTGAAAGCTGGTCGGCACCGATAAATGTTAGTGCCGCTGTGAATGCCGGAAGCCACAACCAGGGGGTGAACCTGAGCACTGGACCCAATGGTGAAGTATATGCAGTTTGGGCAATTTATGACAGTTGGCCAATGGATGAGAATGCCATTGGTTTTGCCAGGTCATTTGACGGAGGTGAAACATGGGAAGATGCCACCAGGATCATTGAAGATATCCGGGGAATCCGGAATACGACAACATCCAAAAATATGCGCGTGAATTCATTCCCGGTGGCGGCAGTCGATATCAGCAATGGACCCAATAGCGGAAATATTTATGTCGTCTGGACGAACATCGGGATACCAGGAGTTAATTCCGGAAGCGATAAAGATGTTTATGTGATCAAATCATCCGACCAGGGCGAAACATGGTCGGAACCCATTCGGGTGAACCAGGATCCCGCTGGGCTGGGCAAAGAACATTATTTTCCCTGGATCACCTGCGATCCTGCCAACGGAGCACTCAGTGTGATCTTTTACGACGACCGCAATGTGAACAGCACCCAGTGCGAAGTTTTCTGTGCCAACAGCTACGATGCCGGCGAAACATGGGAAGACTTCAAGGTGAGTGATGTGGCCTTCACGCCATCCCCAATTTCCGGGCTGGCATCCGGTTATTTCGGGGATTATCTCGGCATTTCGGCCAACGACGGATGGGTTTACCCGGTATGGACCGACAACCGAAGTGGTACGGCCATGTCTTATACCTCACCCTATCAAACCAATCCCCTGCCCACTCCTTACGACCTGGAAGGTTTTGTGACCTTTGAATCAGGGGAATCTACTTTAAACTGGAACTTTGAGGGTGGAGAAGGATTCGAGCATTTTATCATTTACCGGGATAGTATCGAAGTGGGAACAAGTACCGAAACTCAATTCACTGAGAGCCTTCCCGATTACGGTATATACCAGTATGGTGTTACAGCTTTTTATGGTGAGGATGGAGAATCCATCATGGCAGGAACATCGGTTCAATGGGGAGATGCTCATATCGGAGTGAACCCTGCTGGAATAAATGCCACCCTGAAACCCGGAGATTCTTCCATACATTATATTACCATTCATAATGTAGGTGAATTGGAACTGGAATATGACATTTCACCATTCATTCAAAGCAGGGGAAGGGATATTCAGGAGTATTGTGAGGCAGGTGCTGCAACTTATGATGACGAATACATCCAAAGAGTTGTTGTCGGAGACATTGACAATTCATCAGGAAGTGAGAGTAGCGGTTACCAGGATTTCACTGATCTTTCCACTTTGATGAGTGTTGGCAGTACTTATGAGATGGAAGTTACGAACGGAAGTACACAATGGGCACAGGATGAATGTGGCATCTGGATCGACTGGAACCGGAATGAAGATTTTACAGACGATGAGCCCATTATAGTGAATGGTACTCCGGGAGTGGGACCCTATACAGCCAGCATTGAAACACCATCGGGTGCGGTTGGTGGAGAAACCCGCATGCGCATCAGGATTACATACAGCAAAACTCCCGAACCCTGTGGCATCGACAGTTATGGCGAAGTGGAAGATTATACCATTATGGTCAGTAACTGGCTGCAAATTGACAACTATGGTGGCGCTGTAGCTGCAGGCGATTCTATCGTGATCGGTGTGCAACTTGATGCAGGCACACTCGACATTGGAAATTATTATGCCGAACTGAACATTGCACACAACGATCCCGAGCAACCAGAGTTGATCGTTCCGATCCATCTTGGTGTAACCGATCTGGAAGCAAATACAGGTTTTGCAAACGACACTACCGGTGCAAAAACAGATACAATCTGTGCACATGCTTCCGTGGAATTGCATTTTGGAACTGCGGGAGGCCATGGTGATTTGATGTACCAGTGGTCGTCCATCCCCGAAGGTTATTCATCACAGGATACCTTGCCTGTTTTTGAGAACATCACCGAAAGAACATTGTTTATCGCCACGGTAAGCGACAGCATTGGGATGACGCACGACACCCTCGAGGTCATTGTACTGGATGTACCCCTGGTTGACATCGGACAGGACACCCTGATCTGTGCCCATACCGAATACCTGCTGGATGCCGGCGAACAAAGCGGCTACGCTTATCTCTGGTCGGATGGGGAAACCACACCCAGCATTACAGTTGATTCTGCCGGTACGGGCGTCGGTACCAAAACTGTTTGGGTACAGGTAACGAATGAGAATGGATGCACAACAACAGATACCGTAAACATCAGTTTTAAGGATTGTACCGATATTGCAGAATACCTGAAACAGATTGACATCAATGTTTATCCGAATCCCTCCGGTGGAGAGTTTACCCTTAAGTTGATCCCTGAAGAAGATATAAAAGTCAGGATCAGCATCATCAACCAGATGGGTGAAACCGTATTCGACGAAAAACAAATTCACCTGTGGGGTGAACACAATGAACGCATCGATCTGTCCGGATTTGCAGACGGACTGTATACGATCATTGTTGAGCATGATGGCAGCAGATGGACGAAGAGTGTTATTAAGAAATGACAGACAATAAAATAGCGTTTGTCCTTATACTTTCACCTCGACACTTACTCCTCTTAGGGGAGAAACAGCACAATCCCCTGATTGTGCGTTGATTTCCCTTTCAGGGGACCAAGGAGCGTGCGGAGGGTCGTAATAAAATTACGACTTTAGGTCAGACTCCAAAATAATTCACAAATGGAGGCTGCCTGTAATGCATAGAACCAGACAGCCTCTTTTTGTATTCAAAATTGCAAAAGCCCGCTTGTTGCAATTGGATTCAAGGTTTTTGTTTTGTAATTTAGATTATTCATAAATCATTAAATGTCATGAAAAAAAGTACAATCATAATCCTCGCAATATTAGTACTATCAGGAGTTATCGGATTCGTAGTCGGAGACGACTCCAAAACACTACAGCAAAAGCAAGTTGAAGTAGTTCCCTGGGTTGACAACAACGGATACTGGATCAAAATGGCGGAAATGGGTCTGGCCACCCTGAATCCTGAAAACCGGGATATCGAACCGGCTGTATATACCGGCAGTGAATTGAATTCCAGGCTTGTGGTGACGACCAATTCACCGGATGTGCCGGTAACAGAAGAAAATTCCACCCAGAGTGAGAATTCCGTTTTTATCAATCCCAATGATAACCAACATATTTTGAATTCGAACAATTCAACCACAGATCCCGGCAGCGGGACTTCTTTGTTTGGAGCCGATGACCTCTACTCATACGATGGTGGAGAAACCTGGAAAGGTGAGATAGAAGGGGCAGGCGGCAACAATTCAGGAGACCCGACTACCGCCATCGATCACCTGGGTCGCTGGTATGTCGGGTTTATCACAACCGCCAGCGGACAGGGAATCGCCTATTCAGACGATGAAGGAGAAACCTGGACCAGTGTGAATGTTGCCAATTCATACGGAGGCTTCAACCTCCTGGACAAAAATCATATGTGGATCGATAACAGCCCTGCGAGTCCTTACCAGGGAAATCTCTACGATGCCTGGACGCCCCTGAGCGGATCGGGACCCAATATAGACGAAATTGAACTTTGTTATTCCAACACAAGAGGAGAAAGCTGGTCTTCACCAAAGGGGATCAGCCAGGCCGTGAATGCAGGAAACCACAACCAGGGCGTTAACCTGAGTACCGGACCCAACGGGGAAGTTTACGCCGTCTGGACAATATATGATAGCTGGCCTTCCGACGAAAATGCAATGGGCTTTGCCAAATCCTACGATGGAGGTGAAACCTGGGAACCGGCCATCAGGATCATTGAAAATATCCGGGGCATCAGGAATTCGGAAACCTCCAAGAATATGCGTGTGAATTCCTTTCCTGTGATGGATGTCGACATCAGCAATGGTCCCAATCGCGGGGATATTTACGTGGTCTGGTCCAACATTGGAGAGCCTGGTATAAACAATGGTCCCGACATCAGTGTCTATATGATCAAATCAACAGATGAAGGAGAAACCTGGTCGGATCCAATCCGCGTGAACCAGGATGACTTCAGCCAGGGCAATGAACATTATTTCCCCTGGATCGCCTGCGATCCCGAAACAGGAAGCCTGAGTGTGGTCTACTATGACGACAGAAATGTAGGTCCGCAGGAATGTGAAGCCTGGGTTTCCAACTCCCTGGACGGCGGAGAAAGCTGGGAAGACATGAAGGTGAGCGATGTGTCTTTTACACCAAGTCCCATTCCAGGACTGGCATCCGGATATTTTGGAGATTACCTCGGAATCACAGCCAGGGGTGGATGGGTTTACCCCTCCTGGACAGACAATCGTGAAAGTGCTGCCATGACCTATGTATCTCCTTACCAGCTTGTACAGGTTGTAAATCCTTATAACCTGCAGGCCGAACTGGATGAGGAAACCGGAGAAGTAGACCTGAGTTGGCAACTGCATAGTGGCGGTGTTGGCTTCGAACATTTTAAAATATACCGCGACGGTGAGCTCGAGGGCGCAACGGTTCAGATGAATTATACGGACCAGCTTCCTGATTATGGTATTTATGAATACACGGTAATTGCCATTTTCCAGGGCGGACTGGAATCAGACCCTGTCAGCACTTCGGTGCAATGGGGCAGTGCGCAGATCGCAGCCAACCCGCAAGCTATCCAGGATACCCTCTTGAAAGGAAGCACTTCCACGGAAACATTCTGGATCCATAACATAGGTGAACTGGAGCTTTCCTATTTTATCAATCTTTACAATGCAGATAATGATAATACGGAACTGGCATACTGCCTGGCTTCAGGAGGATGTACCGAATACATCAGCCGCGTTCAGGTAGGCGAAATCGACAACAGTTCGGATTGTGACGGATATGCTGATAATACCGATCAATCTACTAACATGCGCATTGGTGAGGAATATGAGATCAGCATTGAAAATGGGAACGGCAATCTTTTCGATCGCTGCGGTATCTGGATTGATTGGGACCAGGATGAGAGCTTTTCGGATGAGAACCCCATTGAAGTAAATGGTTCGCCTGGCGCAGGACCTTATACAGCCACCATTGTTCCCCCGCCCTATGCAACACAAGGAAGCACCCGCATGCGCATCAGGATCAATTATACGGATGCCCTGTCGCCCTGTGGCAATGCACCCAGGGGTGAGGTGGAAGATTATACCGTGAATATTGAAGACTGGATCAATATGCAACCTTATGCCGGGAATATCCCGGCAGGCGATTCTGTAGAAATCAGCAGCACCATAGATGGTAGCAAAGTAGCGGCCGGGGAATATTCATACAATATCGTGATCAATTCCAACGATCCCGATAACCCGGAATACACCATTCCTTATGATTTTCTCGTAATCCCGATGCTGGTGAATGCCAGCGCCGATCCAACGGAAATCTGTCCCGGAGGATCCAGCCAACTGCATGTTGAGGTGGAAGGGGGATCAGGAAACTATGCCTATTCCTGGACCTCCGAACCGGAAGGATACACTTCGACGGAACAAGATCCTGTGTTTGAAAGCATCATGGAAAATACCACTTTCTTTGTGGAAGTAGATGATGGTGAAAACCAGGTTACCGGCAATGTCGAAGTGATGGTACACCCCAAACCACAAGTAGACCTCGGAACTGATGTTAGCATTTGCCAGGGCGAAGAGCATACCTTCATGGCTGAAGGGGACTATGCTAGCTACCTCTGGAGCAATGGCAGTACGAACGATGAAATTACCGTGAGCGAAAGCGGTGAATACTGGGTGGAAGTGACCAATGAATTCGGTTGTGTGAACACTGATACAGTTAGCCTGATGGTGAATCCCCTGCCGCAAATTTCCCTCGGGCCCGATACCATGATCTGTGAAGACGAAATCCTGGTGCTGGATGCCGGCAACCCCGATGCATCACACTACTGGTCAACAGGAGCTACAACACAAACGATCAGCATCGATACAAATCATTATGACTTCGGAACCTATGAATTCTGGGTGGAAGTGACCGATATGAATTCATGCGTGAATTATGATACCGTTGCCGTGGAATTGAAAAATTGCTCATTTGGTGTAGATGAGATCTTTGCAAAGACAAGCCTGCAAATCTATCCCAATCCGAATGAAGGTAGCTTTACCTTAACATTGCGATCACCTGCAGATCAAATCCTCAATATCAGCATCCTGAATTCTTCCGGCAGAAAGATATATTCTGCTGAATCAGTCAGTGTGAATGGCCGGCATGAAATGGAAATCAAACTGGAAACAGCTACTTCCGGTATTCTGATGCTGATGCTGGAAAAAGATGGAAATTATAAGATGGAGAAAGTAATCCTAAGGTAAATCCTTTGCAAAAGTCTAAAGGAAAAATCCCCGTAGAATTAAAAACTATGGGGATTTTTATTTGGGTTTTTTATATTCATTAAAAATAAACATGAAAAATGTAAATTTTTGCATATATAAAATAATTTATAGTAAATTGCAGGCATGTTTTTAAAAATCAAATCTTTATCCTTATGAAAATTTTTACTTTAAGCAGGAATACAATACAATATACAAGCCTATTCCTGATTTTCGCAGCATACATGCAAGTTGCCTTGGGTCAGAAAATCACGTATGAGGATCCCTGGGGAAAACAAGGTTTTAGCTTAAAAGAACAGCGAAGTGATGCCATCAATATAAATTATTCCATCCGGGAGTTTTATATGAGTGATATGGAACTGAAAGGGGAATCCATGGTCAACATCAACCTCCCGGGGCATTTCCTGCCCAATGATGCGGGCGCTCCCAACCTGCCCGGTTCCGGTCGTTTTATCGCCATCCCCGACGGGGCTGAAGTGAGTGTGAATATCTTGAGCAGCCGCAAGGAAACTTATCAAAACATTAAAATTGCCCCTGCTTTCGAACTGCCCCGCGACAATGAAAACAAACCTCTGAAATACAGCAAGGATGAAAAGATCTATTCCAGGAACGCCCTTTATCCTGCCAGTCCGGTGAAAATCTCCGAAAAAAGGGAGATCAGGGGGGTGGATGCAGTCATCCTGGGTGTTACACCCTTTCAGTACAATCCTGTAACCAAAGAGCTGATTGTATACCGCGACCTGGAAATTGAACTCAACATTAGCGGCGGATCGGGAACATACGGTGAAGAAAGACTTCGCAGTCGCTACTGGGACCCCATCCTGCATGATGTTTTGCTGAACAGGCAGGTAATTCCCGAAATAGATTATTCCAAAAGGATCATGAAGGCCTCGCGCGATCAAGGATATGAATACGTAATCGTGGTACCCGATGACAATGATTTTATTTACTGGGCCGACTCTCTGAAAAGATGGCGTATCAAACAGGGGATCTCCACCACGGTAGTGACCATCGACGAGATTGGCGGCAACAACACCAATACCATCGAAGCCTGGGTAGATGATATTTACAACACCTGGGATCCGGCTCCCTCTGCTATACTACTGGTTGGTGATTACGGCACTTCCGGCAATACCATCATATCACCTGTATGGAATTCATATTGTGTTTCGGATCATATATATGCAGATGTGGACGGAGATGAGCAGGCCGATATTACTTTTTCCAGGATCACCGCCCGCGATGCTGACGAACTTGAGATCATGTTCGGAAAAATATTCAGTTATGAATCCGATCCCCCCACCAATCCCGACTTTTACAATCATCCCATCACAGCCCTGGGCTGGCAGACCGAACGCTGGTTCCAGATCTGTTCCGAGACCGTGGGTGGATTCTTCAGGAATGAATTGGGCAAGGATCCGGTCAGGATCAATGAGATTTATTCCGGAACACCCGGCAGCACCTGGTCGAGCAACCAGAACACCTGGATGGTGACCGATTATTTTGGTCCCGACGGACTGGGTTACCTGCCCGAAACTCCTGGTGAACTGGGCAACTGGTCGGGTGGAACGGCACAAATGGTGAACAACGCCATCAACAGTGGAGCATTCATTTTGCAACATCGCGATCATGGTTATGAAGACGGCTGGGGAGAACCCGATTATAATTCAAACGACATCATGAACCTCAACAATGATGATCTCACCTTTGTTTTTTCCATCAATTGCTTAACAGGAAAATACAACCTCAGTTACGGTGAATGTTTCGTAGAGGTATTTCACCGCTATTCAAAAGGTGCCCTGGGATGTATTGCACCAACAGAGGTTTCTTATTCATTCGTGAACGACACCTATGTCTGGGGACTTTACGACAATATGTGGCCTGAATTCATGCCCGATTACGATATGCCACCAACTCCCAGGGGTTTGTATCCGTCTTTCGGCAATGTTTCCGGAAAATATTTCCTGGAGCAATCCAACTGGCCTTATAATACCAGCAACAAAGATGAAACCTATTTCCTGTTCCATCACCACGGCGGAACTTTTTCGGAACTTTACAGCGAGGTTCCCCAGGAACTCAATGTTGTACACCAGGACCTGCTTGCCGGACTGGATTATTTTACGGTCAATGCAGATGAGGGATCGCTTATTTCCCTCACAGTAAATGAAGAGATCATCGGTGTTGCCGAAGGTACAGGTGCTGACCTGGATGTTCCCATCATCCCGCAATACCCGCCAACATTTGTTACCCTGACCGTCACCAAAACCAATCATTACAGGTATGTGGAACAAGTTGAAGTTACGCCGCCCAACGGTCCTTATGTGGTAAAAGATGAATTCAGTTTTACAGATGTTAATGGAAATGAGCAGATTGATAACGGAGAAGAGATTATTTTCACGGTGAGCATGAAAAACGTGGGAAACGCAAATGCTGAAAATGTGGAAGTGATCATGAGCAGCGAAGATGAATATGTAAGCTTCCCTGATGATACCGAATCCTATGGGAATATTCCCACGCAGAATGCGGTCAGCATAGATAGCGGATTTACTGCTTTTTTTGCGAACGATATCCCTGATGAACATTTCGTCATCCTTGGCCTGCAGGCAAACGATGGAAACAACACCTGGTCAAGCAGCATTTCTGTGAGTGCTCATTCACCCAATTTACAATACCTTGACTTCAGCCTGGATGATGCCAGCGGGAACGGTAACGGCAGGCTTGATCCCGGGGAAATTGCAAACTTGAACGTCAGCATCGGCAATACAGGATCAGCACCTGCATATGAAGTGATCGGTCAACTGACCTGCGAAGATGAATATATTGAAATTCTGACCAATGATAAACCCTATGGCGAGATCGGATCTGAGGGAACGGCCGGACAGGCATTTGAAGTGTATGCAAGGCCAACCACACCCTCCGGTCACGAAGCAGAATTCGCTTTCAGCGCCACTGCGGTTTCCGGTCATACAACAGAAGGGATCATTCCCCTGCTCATAGGGCAAATCCCTATCCTGGTGATGGATCTCGACCAGAATCAGAGTTCAGGTCCCGACCTATTTGATATCATAAATGATATGGATATTGCGGCACAGTATCAGACAAGCACAATAACAGATTTCTCACACTACAACAGTATTTTTGTTTGCCTGGGTGTCTATCCCAGCAATCATGTGTTAACATCAGCGGAAGGATCTGTTTTGCGTGATTTTATACTCAGCGGAGGCAATCTTTATATGGAAGGAGCCGATACCTGGTATTATGATGATCAAACCAGTGTTCATCCTTTTTTCAAGATCAATGCCACCCATGATGGCAGTGCTGACCTGGGCATCGTTAAAGGGATAAACGGATCATTCACAGAAGGTCTTACTTACAATTATGCCGGGGAGAACGGTTATATCGATCACATCAATCCTGCAGGAGGCTCATTCCAGATCCTTGAAAATCAAAATCCGAATTATGGTACTGCGGTAGCATACGACGGAACAACCTACAAAACAATCGGTGCCTCACACGAATTCGGAGGACTGGAGGATAATGTTAATACGAAACAGGAGCTCCTGGAAAAATATCTGGAATTCTTTGGATTTACAGATCCACCCGGTCAGGCAGCAACTCCCGCCGGAATTGTGAGTCTTTGCGCGGGTGAGGAAAATGTTGAATACACCACCGAAGGAGTGGCCAATGCTGATTATTATGCCTGGACCATTGAACCAGAAGACGCAGGAATGGTATTCGGAAACGGAAAACAGGTCCATATCAACTGGGATGCAACCTTTCATGGTAGCGCGGTTGTCAAGGTATGTGGTATGAATATGATGGGTGCGGGCCCCGTATCAGAAGGACTGGAAGTCAATCTGGCCGAGGCACCCACAGCAATGCTTACAGGATCACAAAGTATTTGCAAGGGCGAAAGCGCCGAACTGACAATTGACCTCAGCGGTACTCCGCCCTGGAATGTAAAACTGGGAGATGGTTCCTGGGTTGAGATTGAAGAAACACCCTGGCATTCATCGGTTAGCCCTGAAGCGAGCATGGAATACAGCATCGACAGTGTGACTGATGCCTCGGGATGTTCCAACATTGCAGAAGGAACAGCAATGATCAACGTGCTTGACAATCCCGAATTCGTTCTTGGAAATGATACCAGCCTTTGCTGCAATTATGAAATTACCCTGGAAGCCCCCGAAGGTTTCACAAGCTATCTGTGGTCGGACAATACAACCGACCTGAGCATAACCGTGGATTCTACAGGTGTTGGCATTGGTGATAAAACGATCGGCCTGACCGTTACGGATGAAAATGGATGTGAGGGATATGCCGAATGCATCATCACTTTTACCGAATGCGCAGGCATTGCGGAAGAAATCCCGGGAGTTGATATCCGGGTTTATCCGGTACCGGCCAGAGAGGTTCTTTTCATTGAATTCAAAAGCGAAGGAAATAAAAGCCTTACAATAAGGCTTACCGACAGCTATGGTAAAAAAGTTTACGAAGAGAAAGCCCTTAAAATCAATGGTTCTGCACGTAAATCAATCGAACTTGATGGTTTTGAAAAAGGAATTTATTTCTTGACATTTGAAAATGAAAATGCTATATTAAACCGCAAAGTAATTGTAAATTAGTTAAATACAAAACAACCTAAGATTAACAAAAACTGATAATGATGAAAAAACTTACGTTACTACTTTTATTGACTATGGGCATTGTTGCATTATATGCGCAACAAGTTCCAAGACAGCAGGTAATTCTTGAAATTGCCACAGGAACTTGGTGTTATTACTGCCCAGGTGCCGCCATGGGAGCGGATGACCTGATTGCAAACGGACACAACGTGGGTGTTGTTGAATATCACAATGGTGACCCGTTTGCAAACGCAGCTTCTAATTGGCGGAATAACTATTACAATGTGAATGGTTATCCCACAGCTCATTTTGATGGAGTGCTTAAACACGAGGGAGGCAGTCATTCGCAAAGTCTTTACACGACTTACCTGCCAATGTTCCAGCAGCGGGCAGCCATAGATTCCGATTTTACAATTTCGATACATGGCGAAAACGATGGAGATGATTACACCATCACCCTTGTTTTAAAGGAAGTCAATCAGCAAAGTGCCAGCAACCTTGTTGCTCACCTGGCACTAACCGAGTCGGAAATTCCTTATTCCTGGCAGGGACAAACGGAATTGAACTTTGTTGAACGCATAATGATTCCGGATCATTATGGCACGGACGTAGACTTTTCGAACACAGATGAGATCATCCTCACGCTCGAGTTCAGCATGGGTAACTGGGTGGAAGAGCATTGCGAACTGGTTGCTTTTATCCAGAATGATAACACCAAGGAAATTCTGCAGGGGAATAAAAAAATGCTGGAAAATCTCACACCTTACGTTCCGCCTTTGAGCGCGAATTTCTCGGTTTCCGATACAACACCATGTCCGGGAATCCAGGTACAATTCTTTGACGAATCGACCGGAAACCCAGACACATGGGCCTGGAGCTTTCCCGGCGGTGTACCGGATACTTCCAATGAAGAAAGTCCTGTAGTTTATTACGAATCACCAGGCGATTTTGATGTATCCCTGATGGTTTCAACAGGATTCGAAAGCCGTTCCACTACAAAGGAAAACTTCATGCAGGTGGAGGGGACAGAAGCTGTTTTCGATCCCATCGATGACCAGTGTATACAATATCCTCCCTTCGAGCTCACACAGGGTTCCCCTGCAGGAGGTGTCTATGAAGGCCCAGGTGTGGTCGATGGATGGTTCCATCCCGGGGAAGCAGGTGTTGGTACGCACATGCTTTCTTATATTTATGATGATGGCGTATGCGTTGATACCGGTTTCCAAAGCGTTTACGTGGATATTTGTGAAAATATAGCCGATTACAAGAATGCCAGGATGAATATATACCCGAACCCCTCACATGGCGTTTTCCATGTGAGCATGGCAAATGTTGGCGTGGAAGATGCCGACCTCAGAGTATTCGATGCAATGGGCAAGATCGTATACAAAGCACATGATATTGAACTCTGGGGAAACAATGAAATCAACCTGGACCTGAGCAATCAACCGGAAGGTGTATACTTTATTAGGCTTGAATCCAGTACAATAAATATTTATGAAAAAATTGTTGTACGGAAATAAAACTTATTCAGTTTTATCCCTTTAGAGAAATGAAACAGGGATCGCATGATTGTTTGTGATTCCTGTTTTTTTATATTTATTTATACTCAATATAAATTAAGCCTGTGTTCCGCAAATTCCTTTCAATAAATTTCAGAATTTTCGCAGGAAAGCGTAACTTGCGCTTTCTTTAAGGAGTGAAAAATCAACAAGTTAAATACTAAAAAATCAATCGAGATGAATCGAAGAATTACACTATTGATGGCATTAACAATGATGGTGTCATTTGTTTTTGCTCAAAGAACAACTTATGACAATAGCTGGGGTAAACATGGAATATCCCTGAAAAAAGCAACGAACTCAAAAGTAACAATTAATTATTCCGTTCATGAATTCTCTCTGCTTGATACAGATGTGAGAGGAGAAGCAATGAAAACACCTGTAATGCCCGGACAGTTCTTACCAGGTGATGAAGGCGCCCCGAACCTTCCCGGTAACGGCAGGTATATAGCAGTACCCGAAGGAGCCACTGCTAAAGTGAATATCAAATCAATGCGAAAAGAAATCATTCAGGATGTGGAAATTGCGCCGGCTCCGGCCATTCCGAAAGATACCGATCAATCACCGCTCAAACTGGAAAAAAACACGGAGATATACTCCAAAAACGCTTTTTATCCAGAAAGTTATGTAAAGATCTCAGAACCCTTGCAAATCAGGGGAGTGGATGCTGTGATGCTGGGAATCACACCCTGGCAGTACAACCCGGTCACCAAAGAACTCGTGGTTTACCGTGATATCGAGATCGAAGTGATATTCGAAGGGGGTACTGCCCAATTTGGTGAAGAAAGACTGAGAAGCCGTTACTTCGATAAAATTTTATATGATGCATTTCTGAATGCTTCCTCCCTGCCCGAGATCGATTATTCCAAAAACCTCATGAACAAACGTTCTGAAGATGGTTGTGAGTATCTGATCGTTTCTCCTGATGGAGCGGAATTTCAGCAATGGGCCGATTCCATCAAACTCTTCCGGATACAACAGGGGATCCTTACCGATGTGGTTACCATTTCTGAAATAGGCGGGAATAATGCGGTGACGCTTGAGAATTATTTCGACAACGCATACAATACCTGGGACATACCGCCAGCTGCTGTATTGCTTCTGGGTGATTATGGTTCAGATCCAAATACGAACATAACATCGCCAATCTACGACAACTACTGCGTATCCGACAATATTTATGCAGATGTAGATGACGACCATATGCCCGATATGGTATTTGCCAGGATTACAGCCAACAACAACAGTCAGCTCGAAACCATGGTTACCAAATTCCTCAACCATGAGCGCACGCCACCTACGAATCCTGATTTTTATGATCACCCGATCACGGCACTTGGATGGCAGACAGAGCGCTGGTTCCAAATCTGCTCCGAATCTGTTGGCGGCTTTTTCAAACATATCCATGGCAAAGATCCCAACAGGGTGAATGAAATTTATCAAGGGACACCCGGGGATACCTGGTCAACTGCTCAAAATACCAGCACGGTGGTTGATTATTTCGGTCCCAACGGACTGGGCTATATTCCTGCCGCACCCAGTGCGCTCGGTGGATGGAGTGGTGGTACTGCGGCCGATATCAATAACGGTATCAACAGCGGTGCATTCATTCTCCAGCATAGAGACCACGGAAGTACAACAGGTTGGGGAGAACCCGATTACGACATGAATGATATCGACGGTTGCCAGAATACAGACCTTACTTTTATTTTCTCCATCAACTGCTTAACCGGTAAATACAACATCAGCGGAGAATGTTTCACCGAAAAGTTTCACCGTTATACTTACAACGGACAGAACTCAGGTGCTCTTGGACTGATCGCTGCCTCCGAAACATCCTATTCCTTTGTAAACGATACTTATGTTTGGGGTATGTACGACAATATGTGGCCCGAGTTCATGCCTGATTACGGAACATGGTTCGATTCTGCCCAGATGAGGCCTGCCTTTGGCAATGCCGCCGGAAAATATTTTCTCCAGCAATCGAACTGGCCTTACAATACCAGCAACAAAGAAGTGACTTATCATCTTTTCCATCATCATGGCGGAGCCTTCCTGACACTGTATTCTGAGGTACCCCAAGATGTGGAATTACTGCACGACGGCGTTATCTTATCAGGGTTGACTGAATATACAGTGCAGGCTACAGAAGGAGCTTTCATCGCCCTTACAAGGGGTGAACAAATCCTGGGAACCGGCACGGGACAGGGTATGGGAAATCCTGTTAACATCAGCATCCCACCTCAGCCGGAAGGCGTAAACGTGCTGATGACCATAACCAAGCCCAATTATTACAGGTATACCGAAACAATTCCTGTGATCTCTGCCGACAATCCCTATTGCAAATATGAATCGCATAGGATAGATGACAGCGAAGGCAACGGAAACTCCAAAATTGATTTCGGCGAAACCATCAGTACATCAATTGTAATTGAAAACCTGGGCAATGTGGACACGGAAAATGCAGAAGTTAGTATGACCACCAATGATCCGTTTGTTACCATGTTGGACGATAACGAATACTATGGTGTGATTCCGGCCAATGATACACTTTCTGTACACAATGGTTTCAAGTTTGAAGTTGCAGGTGACATCCCAGATGAACACAGGATAGAATTCGAAATCATTGTTACAGATGATTCCGATGAATCATGGAACAGCCTCTGCTACATGGAAGCTGCCGCTCCTGTGCTCAGGATTGGTGATCTGATCATCGATGACAGCGAAGGCGGAAACGGAAACGGAAAACTGGATCCGGGTGAAAGCGTTGATCTGATCGTGAAAAATTACAACGATGGTCATTGTCTGGCACACAATAGCATTGCGAGCATGGAAACGACCTGCCAATATATTAATTTGCTGAACACAACCGACACACTGGGTACGGTAGGTTTCTTTGGTGCCAGCAATGCAGTATTTTCAGTGGAAGTAGATCCGGATGCACCCAATGGTTCCATCATCGTAAATTTTAATTACGAGCTGGTATCCAATGATATCACACTAAACAAGCTTTATAAGAGAAAAATCGGTAGCATTATAGAAGATTGGGAAACCGGAGACTTTGAGAAGTTCCCCTGGGAACATGATGGTGATGCCTCATGGGAAATCATTTCCCAGTATCCATATGAAGGTTTCTTTTCTGCTCGTACACCTGAGATCAATTCCGGTCAAACTGCCGAACTTCTCATACAATGGGAAGTTATGTACGGCGACAGCATACGTTTTGTCAGAAAAGTATCTTCCGCCGAAAGCAATAAACTAAAATTTTATATTGGCAATACAATGAAAGGATCATGGTCGGGAACCGGCCAAGGATGGACAGAAGAAGCATACTATGTTTCTCCCGGCTGGAGAACCTTCAAATTCATCTACGACAAACCAAGTGGTACCGTTGTGGGAAGTGATTGCGCATGGCTTGATATGATAGAGCTTCCCTCGGAAATGACACTAACTGCTAATGCCGGGCAGGATGCCCTGAGTTGCATGGGTGACAACTACCAGTGCGACGGAAATGCAACAGATTATGAATCCGTTGAATGGAGTACAAGTGGTACAGGGACTTTCGATGATATCAATATACTGGATCCCCTTTACACGCCAAGTCAGGAGGATTTTGACAATGGTTCTGTAATGCTTACTTTAACGGCTATTGATACAGAAGGGGAAACCCAGGAAGATGAAATGACACTTACTTTCATCGATGCACCTGTTGCGCCCGGAATGCCAGAAGGACCGGATGAAGTGGATGTCTTAACAACCTATACATCCGAATATTTTATCGAACCCGTTGAATATGCCGATTCATACGCATGGGCAATTGAACCCGCCGAAGCAGGCAGCATCGAAGGCAACGGACTGACCGGTACGGTTAGCTGGAATTCCGATTTCATGGGCATTGCTACCATTACAGCCAGAGGCATCAATGAATGTGGAGAAGGAAACTGGTCGGAAGGATTTGAAGTGAATGTTTATAATACGGTTGCCATCGATGAAAAGATCAATGGCCTGAATATAAACGTTTTCCCCAACCCCAGCACAGGCATGTTCAACATCAGTCTTAAGTCTGATAAAGCACAAACATTAGATGTTACTGTATATAGCATCATCGGCAGCGTAGTATACAAAATGGAAGACATCGAGGTATTCGATGAATTCAATACAACATTTGATATGGATAAACATCCTGAAGGATTGTATTTCCTGAATATCAAAGGACAGGATATTGAATTCAACAAGAAGATGATCATCCAGAAATAACTGAAGTAAAAAATATGCATAAAAGGCTGCCGGATATGATTCGGACAGCCTTTTTTTGATATGATAAAAATATTATTTAAATGGTGTATAAATTGCATTGATAATACGCTGTTATTGTGATTCTTAAGCGAGTCTACAAGAAAGCGGAGCATAATATGATTAACTTTGCATGTCTACCAATTAACTTTTTGAAAATACTAAGATGAAACAGATAGAACGCTTTAAAATAGGCACTTGTATAATTGCTCTCCTGATGATGAGCAATGGATTGTTCGCCAATTACCTAACAACAGATCAACATAAGCAGAATGACCTGAAAATACTGAAAAATACCTATCAGGTCCTGGAAATCAATAATGAGATAAGTGACTTTGAATTGAATAGCCTTTACATGGAAAACCAGGAATTTCTCCGGATATCCATGATAACTTACACCAGTAATCTTGAGTATGGCGCACCGGAACTTCCGGTAAATCGCAAACTGATTGAAATTCCTTTCGGGGCTGAATTATCGCTTGAGATCCTCGCTGCAGAATATGTTGATTTTGACCTGCAGAAAATGGGATATGAAGCTCCCATTTATCCAGCACAACCACCCCAAAGCAAAAGCCAGGAGAACCATCCTTTTATTTACGACAGGCAAAAATACATGCACGACAGTTATGGCCAAAAGGATCTTGCCTGGACGGAAATGATTGGTGTGATGAGAGGGATCCGGATTGCCAGGCTGAATATTGCCCCATTTCAATACAATCCTGTTCAAAATGTATTGAGGGTTTACAGCTCCATCCAGGTCAGGGTCAGTTTCGATGGCGCTGATATTGCCAGTACCATTGAAATGAAAAAGAAAAATGCAAACCCATATTTCTCAGGCCTGAACAGCTTCTTCCTGAATCATAAAACACTCCCGGCCCGGGAAAACTTTATGCGTTATCCCATCAAATATGTAATCGTTTCCGATCCTATGTTTGAAGCCCAGTTACAGCCCTTGGTAACATGGAAAACCCAAAAAGGTTTTACGGTGATCGAAGCCTATACTGATGATCCGAATGTGGGAAACTCAAAAAACTCGATCAAGAACTATCTTGAAAACCTATACAACCAGGGCACCCCTGAAGATCCGGCACCATCCTTCGTTTTGTTTGTTGGAGATGTGCAGCAGATCCCGGCCTGGGAAGAAGGCAATGGAGAAACCGACCGGCCATATTGTGAATACACAGGAGATGATTTACCCGAGATATATTATGGTCGCATGTCGGCCCAAACCACAGTACATCTTCAGCCACAAATAGACAAAACACTTCAATATGAAAAATATACCATGCCCCAACCGGCATATCTGGATACAGTCGTAATGGTAGCCGGAATGGATGGTTCACATGGCTACGACTGGGCCAACGGGCAGATCAACTATGGTACGATCAATTATTTCAATGAGGATCACGACATTTATTCCAATACTTACCTCTACCCCAACTCCGGCAGCCAGAGTGCACAGATCAAACAGAACATCAGCGATGGTGTGACTTTCGGCAACTATACAGCGCACTGCAGTCCGAATGGCTGGGCCGATCCTTCCTTTGTTATTTCTGATATTCCCAATCTTGAAAATCAGGATCAATATTGTGTATTGGTTGGCAATTGTTGCTCCTCAAGCGAATTCGGTCAAAACGAATGTTTCAGTGAAGCTTTGCTGAGGGCAGAGAACAAAGGAGCAGTTGGTTACATCGGAGGCTCAAACAGCACCTACTGGGACGAAGACTATTACTTTGGTGTGGGTGTAGGTGAGATTTCCGAAAACCCTCCACCCTACGAAGAAACAACCCTGGGTTATTACGACCGGGCTTTTCACGATCATGGAGAAGCTTTTGGGGAATGGTATGTAAGTCTTCATGAGATGATCTTTGCCGGCAATCTTGCCGTAACCGAAGGATCACCGGGATCATCCAATTATTACTGGGATATTTATAATACAAGTGGTGACCCCTCACTCATGGTATATTTCTCGAACCCACCCGAGATCAACGTGAGCCATGAACCCTTCCTGCCTATGAATACGGGTAGCTTTGAAGTAAATACAGATCCCTATGCCTATGTTGCCATATCTTTTAACGGCACACTCCACGGAGCTGCCCTTGCCGATTCAAACGGATATGCCCTGGTTGAGATCACTCCCTTTACATCACCCTGCGATGCAGAACTGATCATCACCAAACAAAATGGAAAGCCCTATATGGGTACTGTAGCTGTCGGCAATCCTGAGGGTCCTTACCTGATGCTCGCCAGCACAGTAATCAATGATTCCCTGGGCAACGATAACAATCGCGCTGATTTTGGCGAAAGCATTTATCTGAATGTAAGTCTTGAAAATATCGGCAATTCAGACGCTCTGAATGCAAGGGCAAGCATTTCCACGGATGATCAATACATTACTTTAACAGATGACTTCCAGGAATGGGGAAATATCGCGGCACATACAACCGCAGTTGAAAACAATGCCTATTATTTCAGCATAGATGAAGTCATTCCCGATCAGCATGTGGTAACATTCGATATGCAGATGGAAGACGATTCGGATGAAGTATGGCAATCCGAAATCAACATTACATTGAATGCCCCTGTTTTAAGCATCATGAATATGATCATCGACGACAGTGAATTTGGCAATGACAATGGCAGACTGGATCCCGGCGAAACCGCTGACATCAAGATCAGGAATAAAAACACCGGACATAGTGTTGCCAAAAACACGGTTTCCACATTGAATACCGACTGTCATTACATCAGCATGGAAAATACGGTAGATAGCATTGGAGAGCTGGGTTTGTTTGGTTCCGTTTTTTCAGTTTACAGGGTAAGCGTAGATCCCGAAACACCCAATGGTGCCATTCTGGCCGAGTTTAACTGCACCCTGAGCTCCGAACCTTACGATGAAGAAAAAACATTTGTAAAGAAGATCGGACTCCTGTATGAAGATTTTGAAACGGGAGATTTTACAAAATTTGACTGGGAACATCCGGGTGATCAGGCCTGGGTGATCACCAGCCAGTATCCGTATGAAGGATTCTTCAGTGCCAAATCAGGCAGTATCGCACATAACCAGACAAGCGAGCTGAAACTCCGCATGGAGGTCATGACTGCCGACAGCATTTCTTTCATCCGGAAGGTTTCCTCCGAAGCCAATTATGATTTCCTTCGTTTCTATATTAATGGCCAGCTCAAAGGAGAATGGAGCGGAACCAACGAAGGCTGGAAGAAAGAGATCTTTTATGTGTCGACAGGATGGAAAACTTTCAGATGGGTATTTATTAAAGATGGCGGCGGCAGTGGCGGAGCGGATTGTGCATGGCTGGATTATATTGTTTTCCCACCGGAGATGTGCCTGACGGTTTATGCAGGTGCTGATGAACTGGTTTGCCAAGGTGAAGATTTCCAGTGCCAGGGAGAAGCTACTGATTTCGAAAGCCTCGAATGGACAACATCCGGATCAGGGAACTTCGATGATCCGACCATACTCGATCCAGTCTATACACCCAGTGATGAGGATTTGAACAATGGGGAAGTAACACTCACCCTGACAGCTTATGATGACGAAGGTTCTTCGGCTGATGATGAAACCAGCCTCACTTTCATCGAGGAACCAGGTGCACCCGACAAACCTCAAGGTCCTGATGTTGTGGATGTGGCCATTACACCAACTTCCGAATATACCACCGGCATGCTTCCTTATGCCGATGTTTATGAATGGAACATCAGTCCCGAAGAAGCCGGCACCATCGAAGGAAACAATACGACCGCAACAGTAAACTGGAACCTGGATTATTCGGGTCAGGCCGGGATCAGTGTCATGGCCACCAATGATTGCGGATCAGGTGAATGGTCTGAGATCATGAATGTGACGGTAAACAATACCGTAGGCCTTGATGAAAAGTATTCCCAAAATGCAATACAGGTCTATCCCAATCCATTCAAAGAGCAAACACACATCAAACTCGGAATACTCCGGGAAAGTCACATTTGCATCAGCCTTTATAACGCCTCAGGGCAGCAATGCAGGTTGGTGGAACCCGGAAAGACACTGGGCCGTGGTAATTATCAATATGAAATTAATTCCAATGATCTGGAGAAAGGAATCTATTTCCTGCAATTCAGATCAGACGATCAGATAGAAACAAAAAAAATAATCATTATTAAATAGGGAAAAAACATGAAACGCGTAACCTTATTACTTGCAATTGTCTTTTGCTACTTTACTGTATTTGCCGATGAGTGGGTAAAGATCCGCTCGGACGAGGCAAAAAAAGCTAAGATTGAACTGGTATCTTCAGAAATCAACAAATCCATCATCAAATTCTCATTGGATGGATTTCTGCAAAAAAAAGTAAATACCAACAAGGGAGATTTTTATATCATCACGCTTCCCAGAGCAACTCAACTCCTTGAGCAAGGAGCTCCCGATCTGCCAAAGCTCACGGCTTCCGTGATCATCCCTGATCAGGCTGCGATGGAAGTACGGGTGTTGGATTACAAAGTACGGGAGTTTGAGAATTACAACATTGCTCCTTCGAAAGGAAACCTGACGCGGGATATCGATCCTTCCAAAGTCCCTTATGAATTTGGAGCAATCTACAAGCAGAACGCTTACTTCCCGACTAAGGAAGCTTTTCTGCGTGATCCTTATATAATACGGGATTTTCGCGGCCAAACCGTTGTTGTGCAGCCTTTCCATTACAATCCTGTCAGCAAAACACTGCAAGTGTATTATGATATAACGGTTGAAATATCCAGGACAGGAGACAATGGTATTAATCCGCTTGTCAGAAACCAGTCGCTGGAAAAGGTCGACAGCGAATTCAGCAAATTCTACGACAGGCATTTTCTGAATGCTTCCGGCAGTTCCCGCTATGACCTGGTACCCGAATATGGAAACATGCTGATCATCTCACACGGACCTTTTATGGATGCCATGCAGCCATATGTCGAATGGAGGATCAAAGCAGGCCGTCCAACAGAAATCATCGATGTTTCAACCATCGGTGTGAATTCTGCTGCGATAAAATCATATATTGCCAACTATTACAACGACAATGGACTGACATTTGTCCTGCTGGTGGGAGATGCCGCACAGGTGCCGAGTTCATTCTCAAGCGGAGATTCCGACAATGATTATACTTATGTTGTGGGAAATGATCATTATCCCGATCTTTTTATCGGTCGTTTTTCTGCTGAAACAGAAGATCATGTGGAAACCCAGGTAACGCGCACCCTTGAATACGAACAAGAACCCTATACTGAAAATGACTGGAGTACGATCGGTACCGGCATTGCCTCAGACCAGGGACCTGGTGATGACGGTGAGTATGACTATGAACATATCCGGAACATAAATGACGATTTGCTGGCTTATACATATACCTATTGCAACGAATTGTTCGATGGCAACCAGGGCGGTGAAGATGAACCCGGGAATCCAACCCCCGCGCAGGTAGCCGAGGATATCAACGACGGAACTTCCATCATCAATTATACAGGACATGGAAGCACAACATCCTGGAGTACTTCAGGTTTTTCAAGCTCTGATGTCAACGCACTAACCAACAACGACATGCTACCTTTCATCTGGTCTGTTGCCTGTGTGAACGGTAATTTTGTTCCTGGAGATTGCTTTGCTGAAGCCTGGCTCAGGGCCGAAAACAATGATGAACCTTCCGGTGCCATTGCCACACTGATGTCAACCATCAACCAGAGCTGGGATCCTCCAATGTGCGGACAGGATGAGATGGTCGACCTGTTGGTGGAATCTTATCCTGATAAAATCGTTCATACCTTCGGTGCACTGTCCATGCATGGCTGTATGCAAATGAATGATGAATATGGATCGGGAGGTGATGAAATGACTGATACCTGGACCGTTTTCGGAGACCCGTCTGTATATGTCAGGACAGATGTGGCAGAAGAAATGACGGTATCCTACATGAATCCCATTTTCCTGGGTATGGATGAGCTGACCGTAAGCTCTGATGCAGAAGGCGGATTGGTTTGCCTTTCCAAAGACGGGGTGGTGATGGACACTGAATTTATCGAAGGTGGTGAGGCCACCCTTGAATTTGAAGCCCTGACAGATCTTGGCAACCTCGACATTGTGATCACATGTTATAATTATATTCCTCATATAGAACAGATCCAGGTGGTTCCTTCCAACACTCCTTATCTGGTTTATGCTTCACATACCGTGCAGGATACAACCTACAGCGGAAACAATATGATAGAACCGGGAGAAACCTTTTACATGACGGTCAACCTCAACAACATGGGTGGTGTGATGGCAGAAGATGTAGATGCTGAAATTTTCATGACAGATGAGTACGCTACCCTGCTGGATTCAGAAGAGTTTTATGGTGATATTGCTGCCGGACAAATTTATGGCGCCGAAGATGGTTTCTGTTTCTCCGTGGCCAGAAATACACCCGACCAGCACCTCATCGAATTTACGATTGAGGCCACAGACGTAAACGGGGAAGTCTGGACAGACGAGTTTACAGCCCGGGTCAATGCACCTGTCCTGAGAGTGGGAGAAATGACCGTAGATGATAGTGAATTTGGGAACAACAATGGCCGTCTGGATGCAGGAGAAACTGCTGATCTGATTGTGCACAATTACAATGACGGACACAGCATGGCAACCGCTTCCATCGCCTATCTTAATACCGAATGCCATTACCTGGAACTGGAGAATACTGTTGATACCATCGGTGCCATCGGATTGATCGGGGCAACCAAAGCTATCTTCACCGTCAATGTGGATGAGGAAGCACCAAGTGGTTCCTGGATCGCTGAAATGGATTACGAAGTGATATCCGGCATGTACCAGGCTGAAAAGACATTCAGCACCAGAATCGGACTGGTGTATGATGATTTTGAAAGTGGTGATTTCACCAAGTTTAATTGGATGTTCGATGGTGATGAAGACTGGGATATCACCACACAATACACATACGAAGGATTCTATTCGGCCATTTCCGGGGAGATTGAAAACGGCCAGGAAACAGAATTGAAACTGAGCCTGGAAATCATGACAGCCGACAGCATTTCCTTCATGCGCAAAGTTTCATCCGAATCAGGTGATAAACTTAAGTTCTACATCGGAAATACTCTGAAAGGAGAATGGTCGGGAACCACGCAGGGCTGGAAAGAAGAAACCTATGCCGTGGGTACCGGTGTAAAAACCTTCCGCTGGATATATGTCAAGAATGGTAGCAATGCAGGCGGGGCCGATTGCGGATGGCTCGATTATGTGGTATTCCCGCCAATTATGTGCCTGACCTGTTATGCAGGCCCGGACAATACCATCTGTGAAGGGGATACCTACCAGTGCCAGGGAGAAGCAACCGATTACGAATCTGTAGAATGGACTACCAGCGGCAGCGGCAGTTTCGACGATCCGACCATACTGGATCCGCTTTATACCCCGAGTGAGGAAGATTACAACAATGGCTCTGTTGAGCTAACCCTCACAGTATGGGGTGATGAAGGAGAATCAGTGGATGATGTTACACGGCTTAGCTTCATTACTGAACCTGCACAGGTCTCCACACCAGTTGGCCCTGATTATGTCGACCTTGCCAGTACAAGCTCGTCAGAATACAACATTGAAACAGTGGATTATGCCAGCAGTTATGAGTGGGAAGTTAGTCCTGCCGAAGCTGGAAATACGGAGAGTATTTCTACAACAGCAGTTGTAGAATGGAATCCCGATTACCTGGGCATGGCAGAAATTCGCGCCCGGGCAAGCAATAGCTGCGGTGTTGGTGAATGGTCGGAACCCATTGAAGTATTTATTGACAATACAACCCGGATCATTCATCATGAAGCCGGAAGGCTGTTGGTTTATCCAAACCCGGCAAAAGACCAGTTGACAATCGAATTTGTTGCCGGAAAAGAGCAGGCAGAGATTATGATCTTCAATACCCTAGGAAAACTGGTTTACTCAGGATTTATTGACGATGCACAGCAATACATCGATCTTTCAAATCTTGAAAAGGGACTGTATTTTATCAGGATCGATGGCAGGAATATTTCCGAAAGTGGAAAATTCATCAAGCAGTAAAAGCAAAAAATAAATAATGAATAATGGAGCTGTCTAAAAAATATCCTGCAACGATCCGGATCACATCGAGCGAAAACGAGATGTGCTGATAATCAAAGGATCTTGGGCTTCGACTTCGCTTCTCAGCCTGACAAAATACCGGGTTTTTTAGACAGCTCCCTTTTTACTTTTTACTTTAAATTTTTCACTTCTTCTGCATTCTCTCCCTCAATTGCACCATGCCAATTTTTGCCTTGTACAAAAGATGATACATCGAAGGAACCACCAGCAGTGTGAGGAAAGTTGCAAAGGCAAGCCCGAAAATAATGGTCCAGGAGATCGGACCCCAGAAAGCAACATTATCACCTCCGAAATATATATTCGCATTAAAATTCGTCAGGAATCCTGCGATATCAATGTTCAGGCCCGAGGCCAGGGGTATGAGTCCGAGAATTGTTGTGATGGCCGTCAACAGTACCGGGCGCAAACGCGTTTTGCCGGCTTCGACAACACATTCAAGTGAATCTTTCATCGACAAAGCTTCATCCAACTCAATACCCAGTTCCTTGCGTCGGCGGTTCTTTAGTAAATCAATATAATCGATTAAAACAATGGCATTGTTCACCACCACACCTGCCAGGGAAATGATACCGATCCCGGTCATGATCACGATGAAATCCATTTTAAAAGTGGCCAGACCTCCAAATACTCCGATGGTGCTAAAAAGCACACTGATCATGATGATAAAGGGTTTCACCACGGAATTGAACTGTGTCACCAGTATGATCAGGATCAGGGAAATGGCAATCAGCATGGCTCTCTCCAGGAAAGCCATTGATTCTTCCTGCTCCTGTTGTTCACCCGTAAATTCATAATCATAACCTTCCGGAAAATCGTAATCAGACAGTAAAGTTTCAATCTGGTTATTGATCTCCGTCGGATTATAACCTTCCAGCACATTGGAATATATGGTCACCACGCGCTCAAGATCGATCCGGTTTACCGAACCATAGGTTGTACTGTATTCAATATCTGCAACAGCGGATATGGGAATCTGTATGATCTGCCCGGTGGAAGCACTTCTGAAGGTAACCTTCTGGTTCAGCAGGGTTGATATATTGTTCCTGTACTTTTCTTTAAGCCTGAGCTGGATCGGGTACTCATCCTCTCCCACTTTATAATCCGAAACCTCCTTCCCGAAAAGCGCTGTTCTTATGGTCATGGCTACCTGCGCCGTTGACAATCCGAAACGCCTGGCCCTTTCCCGGTCGATATGAACAATCAATTCAGGTTTGCCCACATCAAGATTAACTTTTAAACCTTCAATGCCTGGAATTTTCTCTTCCTCGATCATCAATAAAAGTGTATCTGTAATGGAAATGAGTTTGTCGAATTCCTTTCCGCTGATCTCAATATTGATGGGCCTTCCGGTAGGGGGACCGTCCATTTGTTTTTCAACCGAGAGCTCCACACCCGGGTAAGTACCAACCAGTGAATCGCTGAGTTGCTTCAGTATGTCTGAAGTATTGATTCCATTGCGGAACTCATAATCCACGAAACTCACTGTGGTAAGACCCCGGTTGGGTCCTCCGCTCCTGCCGTCGAATCCTTCCTGCTCCCCGACAGCACCCTTGCCGACAATGGTCAGTACGGATTTCACAATTTCATCGTAGGGTTGCAGGATCTCAAATACTTCGTCTTCTACATTGTACATGACGGAATCGGTAAAATCAATGTCGGTACCAATGGGCAATTCTGCCAGGATATTGATATACTCCGGATCGGTAGACGGAAAAGTAATAATCTTGGGATTGCTTGAAAAGTAAAAAACAATTGTTGAAACTAACAGAAGGAATGTGATCAATAATACGTATAGGGGATTTCTCTTTTTGAGCAGAAAGTTCAATACAAGGATATAGATATTTTCCAGTTTTACCAGGAATACATTCTGGAACCAACGGGCAGCCCTGTCGAGAAACAGTATATTGGCAAATCCTATCAATCCGAAGATCAGCAAGAGACTTCCGATCAGGTTTACACCGATCAGGATAAAGAGTGCCGAAAATATCAGCATGCCGGTGGCCACGATCACCGATTTCCTGAAATTAGGCTTTTCAGTTTGATCATTGGTTTTGATGAATGTTGATGAAACCACAGGGATGATGACAAGAGCTACAAAAAGGGAAGAAGTCAGCACAATGATGAGGGTGATAGGCAGGTAACTCATAAACTCACCCATGAGTCCTTCCCAGAAAACAAGCGGGAAAAATGCTGCCAGAGTTGTAGCTGTGGAGGTAATGATCGGCCAGGCAATCTCACCTACCGCATTTTTGGCTGCATCCCACTTTGAAAATCCCCTGTCGAGGAAACGGTAAATATTTTCTACCACCACGATGGCATTGTCTACCAGCATACCCAGCGCCAGTATCATAGAAAACAACACGATCATGTTGACCTGGAATTCTGTCAATCCCATTACCAGGAAGGAGATGAACATCGACATGGGAATGGCGATGCCGACAAACAATGCATTCCTCGTACCCAGAAAGAAAAACAGGACCAGGATCACAAAGATAACCCCCATTAAGATGCTGTTCTCAAGGTTGCTCAGTTGCTTTTTGACCATTTCCGACTGATCGTTGGTGATGGTGATGTTGAGGTCGTCAGGAATGGAATTGGAGGACTTGGCCTCTTCCAGAATGTTGAAAACCTGATCGGTGGTGGCAAGCAGGTTTTCTCCTCCTTTTTTTACGATCTGCAAAGTTACAACGGGATTTCTGTTGAGACGGGCATAGCTGTCGGTCTCTTCAAAACCATAAATCACCTCGGCTACATCTTTCAGGTAAACGATATTGCCATTCTCATGCTTCACGATGATGTCCCTGATCTGGTCCATACTCTCAAACTCACCGATCACACGGATTGATCTTCTTGATCTACCCAGATCAAGCTCTCCACCAGAGATAGAAACATTTTCAGAAGATATGGCATTTTCAAGATCATTAAAGCTCAACTGGAACTTATCCATCAGGTAGGGATCGGCATTGATCTCAACTTCCCGTTCATTTAAACCTGTTATTTCAACTTTTGAAACTTCGTAGATCCCTTCCATTTCATCCTCCAGGTACTCTGCATATGCTTTTAATTCATTGATGCTGTAATCACCCGAAAGGTTGATGTTGATGATTGGAAACTCACTGAAGTCAATATCCATAACCATTGGATCGTCCAGGAGATCGTCTGGGAGTTCGCTTGCTGCCTTATCCACAGCATCCTTTACTTCTCTTTCCGCAACATCGATATCGGTACCCGTGGTAAATTCAACAAAGATAATCGATGCATCCTGCTGGGAAAGTGAGTTGATCTCCTTGATCCCTTTGATTGTTTCGATTTCCTTTTCAATGGGCCGGGTAACCAGGTTCTCCATGTCGGCCGGCGGATTGCCCGGATACAGAGTCTGCACCATGATGGTCGGCATATAAATATCGGGGAAAAGTTCTTTGGGCAATGAACGGTAAGAATAAATACCGAAGGCAATCAAAATCACAGACAACAGAAAGATGGTATTTTTATTCTTAAGCGCTAAAGTCGTTAATTTAAACTCCCTCGTTATTTTTTCATCTTTAAAATTTTTCTCCATCGGATCCCGCTTTACAAGATTCAACAATTTATTTCACATAGATCTCCGAACCATCTGAAATCTGGGTGAAACCACTGGTGATCACTTCATCCCCGGGTTTCAGGCCATCATCAACAATGGTAATTTCATTGTATGAAAGTCCAGGCTCCACATATCGCTTTTTGGCATACAACTGACCATCGTTTTCTTCTGCAACGTACACATAATCCCCTTTCAGGTCCTGTTTTACAATAATGGCAGGGACCACCAGTGCAGAGTCGGTTGAAAAATCATTGACTTTCACCCTGGCCACCATATTGGGCTTAAACATCTCCTTCCTGTTTTTGATTTTCAGTTCCATACTGAAGGTTCTATTATCCGGTTCAATCACATTGCCAATGCGGTAAATGGGAGTTTCTATCGTGATACCCGGATATGTGGGAAAATCCAGCAATACCTGATCACCGGTTTTAATTTTGGGCAGGTAGGATTCAGCTATGTCCACCTCTACGAGCATATTCTCCAGATTTACCACCTGCATGATCTGAACACCTGGAATAGAAAGTTCGCCTTCCTTTTTGTAGATCTTGTCTACGATCCCGTTGATGGGTGATTTGACCAGGGCCATGGCTTTTTGGGCACGCAAGGTTTCGAGCCGGCTCTCAAGGGATTCGAGCCTGTTTTTGGCTTCCAGATATTGTACTTCCGAGCCGATGTTCTTTTCCCATAATTTTTTCTGCTTCTGGTACATGGTCCTGGCCAGCTCTAGGGAAGTTTCGACTTCATCAATCGTATTATCCGTAACTTTGGTTTTGAGTCTTACAAGCTTTTGCCCTTTGCTTACCCGCTCACCTTCGGAAACATAGATCTCTTCAATCTGACCGTTGATCTCAGGGCTGATAAAAGCTTCCACAACAGGCTCAACCACACCGCTTGCCTCAAAATAATGATTGAATTCTTCCGGCTTCATTTTTTTTACCTTGACCGGAATCTTGTATCTGTTATCATTTTCATCGGATATCTTTTCCAATTCATCTTCAAGCTCAGAAACATCGAGTCTGAGCGATTGTATTTGTTTTTTCTTATCATTTATCTCCTTTTTTATGGTGTCTGCATCTCTCTCGCTGCTGCATGCAACCAAAAAAATCATGATCGATAAATAAATTACTTTTTTCATTACCCGTTTATTAATTCGTTTGTTTTTAATTTCTTTTCCAGATATGTTATTCCTTCAGATGTTGCAATACCCCTGATATGATAAATGATTATTTCCAGGCAAAAATCCGGAGAGGTTAACTCCTCTTTGTCAAAAAGATCATTGTCGATGATGTTTTCTACCCTGAATACATGGAGTTTTGAGATCAGTTCGGCATCGGTATCCTGCCTGTAAAGTCCCTGCTGTTTTCCCTTTTCAATATTTTCACGAAAGGCTTTAAAAATATGCTCTCTCTTTTTTATTTTAAGCGCATTGTAAAGCTCGGGATAATATTTCAGCAAATCATATTCTCTCGCAGGATTATGTTCTTTGAACATCTGTTTGATAAAATCAATCAAATCAAATAACTCATCAATTGCATTTTTCTTCTCATCAAATATGGCAGCAAATTCCTCCAGTTTCTCCCTTGCATGACTATTGATAACCTTTTCAACCAACTCTTCTTTATCACTAACAAACTGATATAGCGTTTTTTTGGAAATTCCCAGGCTGGATGCCACATCCTCCATGGTTATGCTTTTGATACCATATTTGGCATAAAGCTCTTCGGTTACTCTTATGATTCTCTGCTCTTTTTCCTGTATCATGCTCTTATCCTGTCGCTTCTTTGGTTGATATTAGTTCACCTCTTCGAGTATTTTTTCAAGTTTCAGTTGTGAGTCCAGAACTTCAAAAATTGCATTGACGTATTCTGTTTGTGCTGTAAGGTATTGATTATAGTTTTGTTGCAAATCCATGCTCGTGGCCACTCCTTCCTCATATTTCTGCTGTGTCTTTTCATAAATTCTCCTGGCGATTTCCAGATTCTTGCTCTTGTCTTGATAAGTAAGATATGCCGTATTGAAATTATTCCTGGCTGTCCTTACCTGCACATCAAGACCTTCCTGCATTTTCTCATCCATCACCTGCATTTTCTGCAGTTCCATCCTGGCCTGTTGTACCTTGGCTGATCTATTCCCGCTGCTGAAAATTGGAATGTTCATCTCAACACCCCAGAGGGTGGTCGGGTACCATTTCTTATCCGTATCAAAAAAGTTGAACTCGCTCCGCATTGCCATTCCGCTTGCAGAGAAGAATGCATTGATATTGGGGAGGTAGGCTACCTGTTCCAACCTGAGCTGGTTAAAGCTCAGTTCTTTCTGCTTTTCAAGAATACGGTAATCTATATTATTGTTGGGATTAAATGATTCGTTTAGCAATGCGAGATAGTCAATATCTTCAAGGAGCCGGGAAAGTTCATCCGTTAAAATGATGCTGTCCTCCAGGGGCAATCCCATGCTGTACTTCAGGTTCAGGTAGGAAAGCCTGATCTGGTTTTCAAGGGATTGCAAGCTGGTTTGCAGGTTAGCTACCATGAGATCAAGCTGGTCGGCATCAGTTTCTTCAAGGAAGCCAAGCTGATACATTTCCCTGGTTTCGTAAGCCATCTTTTCCAGGCTTTCCAGGTTCTGGTCCAGAACATTGAAATTTTCTTCTGCTACCAGCGCAAAATAATAGGAACGACTAACATTTTCCCTGACATCCATTTCACTTTTGATGTTTCTCATCCTTTCCATTTCCAGGAAAGTCCTGGAAGCCTGTAGTCCGACAAAATACTGTCCACTGAAAATCAGTTGGGAGGCACTCACTTCGGCGCTTGCATTGTATTCGGTTCCGAATTTTGCAGGGAAAAATTGTGTTTCGGGTTGGGGTGCTTCTGGTTGCAGGTCGAAGAAATTTTCATTGACAGCAAAAATCGCCGGTGTAATAAAATCAGGAAGCAAAGTAGTGGGAATATCGAAATAATTCGTTGTTGAAATGGAAGCATTGATTTGTGGCAGTCCGGTAGCAAGTGTTTCCTTGACACGCTTCTTTGCGATCAGTACATCGGTATTGGCATTTTTCATATCATAGTTATGCTCCAGTGCATATTCCTGTGCTTCTTTCAGGGAAAACTCTTTCACTTCCTGGGCATCGATAGCGAGGACTGATATCGAGAAAACAAATACGATCAGATGTTTCATGTATTTCATATCTTATAAATCCAACTGTTTCTTTTCTTTTTCAAATCTTTCTTCAAAATACTTGACACCTTCGGGCCTGGCAATCCCCCTGATCCAGCTTTCGAACATGAAATTGAACAGGGTCTGGAAAGAGAATTTATCCGGTGGAAACAAATCTTCATTGTGCAGATCAAGCAAGCGGCTTATGTAGAGCCTGGCTGCCAGTTCAACACTCAGGTCTTCCCGGTACATTCCCTGGCTGATCCCTTTTTGAAGATTGATCTTGATCTTTTCGAAAATGAAATTCGTGCGCTCATCGATGTGTCTCTGATAAAGATTGGGGTAATACTTTTTCAGGTCGAAGGTGATGCTGGGATTTACATCTGCAAAGTTTTTGGATACTTCTTTGCTCACGATCAAGAGAATATCGATGGCATTCACACCTTCAAAATCATAATCAAGAAAAATTCTTTTGAAGCCTTCTCTTTCATATTCCATCATCTTTTCCACCAGATCGGTTTTGTTTTTTACATATTTGTAAAGCGTGCTTTTAGAAATGCCCAGCTTGCGGCTTATATCGTTCATTGACATGCTTCTGATGCCGTAAGTAAAAGAAACATCGCGGGCTTTGATCAAGATGTTTTTTAACTTTTCATCCATTTGTTTTGCATTTGAGTAAACAGTTTCGTTTTTCAGCCGGAAGCAAAAGTAGGTTGAAAAAACGAGAGAAACAAAATATTTTCAAAACGTTTCCGTGTTTAACAATTTCTTAATACGAAATGTTCAGTTTGTTTATACCAACAAGAAAAAAGCGAGAGCGTTACAAATAAGGCATTACTTTTTAAAGCGCTCCAGGATGGATGCATCATCCAGTTCTTTTGAAAGTGATTCGATCGTTTTGATGGGAACATCCAGTAAATCAAGGATCATAAGACCATCGAGGCAGTTGCTGAATTTCGGGTCTACATTAAATCCGATCAGTTCGGCATTCAGATTCAGATATTTTTTCAGCAATACAGGGGTTCTGTAACCGGGTTCAATATCCTGTATAAAGCGATCCAGTTTGGCAACATCATTCCGTGTGTGCTTAATGAAGGCATGCATATTAACAGCATGATCCACCCTGGCTTTGAATGCTTTCCTGGGTTTGATCAGTTCGGCATACTCATAATTATAATAGTTGGCCCGAATGAAAGTCACCAGCAAGGATTTGGCAAAATCAGTAAAGGCATTGCTGATGCTGACAGGGCCCATGAGGTAGCGGTATTCAGGATTCTTCAGGAGAAAATACAGGATCCCTTTCCAAAGCAGGAAAAGGGAATGTGTTTTTCGCTGGTATTCTTTCACGATGAAGGAACGACCCAGCTCGATGGTTTCCCTTAACACTGGTAAAAAAGCCGTTCGCATTCTGAAAAGGCTGTCTACATAGAACCCTCTGATCCCATGCATGGCCAGTATATCTTTGCCCTTGCCAACCCGGTAACCACCCACGATTTTTTTTGCCTCATCATCCCAAATGAACAACTGCTCGTAATATTCATCGTATTCATCAATATCGATGCTGTTGTTGGTGCCCTCGCCAACTTCCCGGTAGGTAAGTTCACGCAACCGTCCAATCTCTTTCATGGTATTGGGAATGCTGGGGGAAGGAACGCAGAAAACCAGGTTGTCCTGCACCTTGAAAAGCAGGTACTCTTCTTTTATCCTTTCAATTTCCTCTTCAATTCGCTTTTGGGGTACGGCCTCCACGATCTCTTCCATTTGCTCCGGGCTGCTTTCCTTTTTCTTTTCAGATTTTTCCTGAATCAGGATCGGGACGCTGAAGGCATATGTCTTTGTCCTAAGGAAATTGCTGTATTCAACAATGTCGCTGAACTTTTCCTGATCTTTAACCTGTATCGGGTTGCCGATGCGGACTTTCACCTCTGTCCCTTCTTTATTCATGAGCTCCGCAGCCAGCCTGACAGTCCTGAGCAAAGGATGTAACATCCCCAGCGCATGAAATTTAAAACTGTTATGACCATGAAAATAAATGGGAATTACGGGCAACCCAGCTTTCTTGATGAACTTCACCACACTGTGTTGCCATTTCCTGTCTGTAATGCGTTTCTGGTCGAAACGATAGGTAGATACTTCCCCTGCCGGATATATGCCGAGCGGTGCACCCCTTCGCAAATGATGGAAAGCCTCCTTCAATCCCGATAAACTGGATTTCACATCTTTATAGGATTCAAATGGATTAACCGCCAGGAAATAATTTTCGATGGGGCCCAGTTTTGTAAGCAGAAAGTTTACCAGAATTTTATAATCGGGCCGAATGGGCGGCAGGAGTTTCATCAGCAGCAAACCGTCAATACCCCCGTAGGGATGATTGTGAATGGTGATAAAGGGACCCTCCCTGGGTATTTTTTCCAGATCACTTTCCTCGACACTACAGCTAAAACCAAGATTCTCAATAGCATTCTCCACAAATTCCTGCGCAGGAAGGTTGGTCAGTTTTGCATATTCTTCATTGAATTTGTCAAGCTTGGTGAGCTTCATTAACCTTTTGGCGGCAGCTTCTCCGCCGAGGTATTTCAGGTACTTGTTCGCACTTAAAAAATCTTTTGGTGTAATCAGTTCCATTTTGCTGCCTTCATGAAGAGACAAAAGTAATTAAATTAATGCAGAAATGGGGAAGCAGGAGTATAGGCTATTTACAGATTGCTGGATGCTGGATATTGAGCGAAACGATTATCTCGCAGCCAGTTCAGTGAAGGCTTCACTCTATCATGAATCCATCATCAAGTAACTGTTCGCCAGCTTTTATGCGGCTTTTTGGAGAGGTTTGAATTAAAGTATTTCGGGTCATCCGTAACATCTTCGCCTACCCAGGCGGGTTTGGCAAAATGCTGACCCCTTTCTTCCAATTCAATCTCCGCGACTACGAGTCCTTCGTTTTCACCCATGAATTCATCCACCTCCCAGGTATTGCCCTGGTAATTGACAAGATACCTGTACTTTTTGATAATATGCTTTTTACACATATGATCCATCATTTCTTCGGCATGCTTTTTCGGAATTTCATATTCATACTCCCGACGCACGGATCCATTGCTTTTTCCTTTGATGGTCAGGTAAGCCTTGTCATCAGCAATTCTGATCCGTATGGTACGGTTTTTTGCACGGCTTAAAAAGCCCTGTCTGATATAGATGCGTTCAGCTTCCTTTTTAAAGTGGTCATTTTTTACCAGGAATTTCCTTTCTATTTCTTTGGGCATATGATATACTTTGTTTGTGAGGGATTTTCAATATTAAGATTTTTTGCCGATAGACTTTCCGTTGCTTCAGATTGACTTACTTTTTGTTCGAACACATTGTTTACGAAAAACAGGGCGAAGAAGGCAATGATCGCCGTTACGACGGGAGTGATGATCCAGCCCAGGCCGATCTGTCCAAGCACTTTGAAATTCAAGCCCCTGGCACCTTTCAGAATACCAATGCCCATCACAGCTCCCACGATAGCCTGTGAACTGGAAACCGGAACAAGTGGTATGGCCGGCAAACCCAGGCCGACGATTGCCTGTTGCAATGATTTTGAAGAGAAAACAAACAATACCAGCGCGTGGGCCAGTACTACAACAATGGCAGCCTCAGCAGACAGGCGGAAGATCTGATTTCCTACTCTTTCCATGATACGTTTGGAGTAAGTGAAAATCCCGAAAGCAATGGCCAGTCCTCCGAGAAAGAACAACTGTTGCTCACTGCTGAAGCTGTATCCCAGCAAATGAACCTGATCCAGATCCACAGCCGGTACAAAAACTCCCATCACATTGGCGATGTTGTTGGCTCCCAGGCTGAAGGCACCAAAAGCACCCACCAGGATCAAAGCGATCCTGATCCCGGCATTCAGGTTCAGGATGTGTATGCGAACCCGGTTAATCGTATTGCGAAGTAAAAGAAAAAGGATGATCGCGAAAATAGCGCCCAGAATTGGGCTGGCAACCCAGGTAAGAACGATTCTGATGAGTGAATCATAATTTGTTTGTACACCTGTGTAAAAGTTCCACCCGACTATCCCTCCGATAATTGCCTGTGATGTGGAAACCGGTATGGCATAACGGGTCATGAAAAAAACTGTAAGTGCAGTTGCAAGTGCCACGGTGAATGAACCGGCGAGTGCATTCACATTGCCAAGATTCGTAAGTGTTTCCGTGGTTCCCGATCCCTGCACCACAGCACCAAAGATTACGAAAAGACCACTGATCACGGCAGCATATCGAAAACGAATCATGCGGGTACCCACCGCAGTGCCAAAAACATTGGCCGCATCATTGGCGCCCAGGGCCCAGCCCAGGAATAATCCGCTGCTGATAAAGAACAACAACATGATTATACGCTTCTTTTTATGGCGTAAATGGACAACATGTCGGCAACTTCTTCTGCCCGGTCGGATAATTTTTCAGTATGTTCAATGAAATAACGTAGATGTTGTTTTTGGCTCAGATCGCAATCTTTGCCAAAAAGTTTACGCTTCAACTCATCGGCAATGTCGTCAGCCTCCTTTTCGTAATAATAAACCCGGTGTAGCTGATCCTTAACTTTTTTCAGATCATTAAAAAAAGCTCTAACCGCAATGACCAGATATTCTATGGACTTGGTTGTTGCTTCTGAGAGCTCCCGGAAAAGCCTGTGCATATCTTCCGGAAAATCCGGTTGCTCGATATCAAAGCGCATCATGTTTTCCTTGGCCCGGTCGATGAGGTCATCCAGCTTGTCGAGCAGGCGCAGCACATCTCCCCTGAACTCCGGCAACAAAGAATACTTGTAGAGATCGTTTTCAATACTTCTTCTCAGTTCGTCTGCATCTCCTTCCACCCGGTCGATTTTTTTCAGTTCATCGGCAAAGCGTTTGGGGTTTCGATCAAGATAGTGCCTCACTCCATCAACAAATATCAAACCGCTCTCGTCCACCTTATTGAAAAAATCATCCAGCTGTTTTTTTACCGTTTTACTGCTTTTGAACAAAGGAATCATGATCACTTTCGTTTTGGTCTAATCCAAAGTTACAATTTTCAATGACCAAAACTCACGATCTGTTGCTTCGTCTGTTTGGATATTCGAATTTTGAACATTATGATTTATTTGTGATTTGAAATCTGTTTATTGGTGCTTCATTCTTTACTTGCTTCTTCCTTCTCCATACCCACCTTTTCTGCCGGGCCAATTTTTTGCCTGGGTTTGGCCTTTGTAATTTTCATTTCCTCGATCAGGTTTGTTGCCCGACCGAATTTATCGATAATGAAAAGCACATAGCGAATATCCACATTGATGGTCCTTTGCAGCTCCGGTTCAAATGCTATGTCGCCGCTCATGGCCTCCCAGTTGCCGTCGAAAGCCAGACCAACAAGCTCTCCCCTGCCATTAATAACAGGACTTCCGGAATTCCCACCGGTAATATCATGATTGGTCAGGAAACAAACTTTCATCACATCACCTTCGCCATACGGCCCATAATCTTTTGCCTCGTAAAGTTCTTTCAATTTTTTGGGTACCACGAACTCCCAGGTGGTTGGATCCTCTTTTTCCATAACTCCTTCGAGGGTGGTGAAGTAATTATAATGCACCGCATCGGCGGGATAATAGTCATCCACAATCCCGTAAGTCAGCCGCATGGTAAAATTGGCATCCGGGTAGAACTTCCTGTCCGGCTGCATCTCCATCAGTCCTGCAATAAAAAGCCTTCTGCCCTTATCCATCAATTGATAGGCCTCTGTTGTTTCCTTTCTGATCTCCCTGTAATTCTCACGAAAGGCTTTCATCAATTCAAAAGCCGGGTCTTTTTCAATTTTTCTGGCTTTTGGGTTTTCAAGGAATTCATTTACTTTTTCCAGACTGGCAAAGATTGACTCTTCAAAAACTTCTTTTGCATAAGGTTTAAAATCGGCATTATATTGATTGGCTAGCTTTTTCAACATCTCAGGCTGCTGTTCCATGGGCACATTATAAAAATACAGGCGCAACATAGATGCCAGCATATTCTGATCAACTTTTGCACTGTAATCCTTAAAATGATCCTTTGCAGCTTCTTTCAATTTTTCTATATCTTCCTGTATCTTGGATTCTTCGATTTTTTTGTCTTCCAGGTCTTTCAAAAGCGTTCTGAACCTGAGACTGAATCCCAGGATCTCCGGCCCCCGGTATATGCCTTCCATGAAATACAGTTGGGCCATATCGTATTTGCGAATCTCCTTATATGCTTTCTCAATATCCGGAAGAGCTTCAGCATATTTTGCTTCTCTTTCAGGATCTTCGGAAATCCAGTCACGGAATTTATTCTCCAGTGCAAGCTTTTTATCGTAAACCTTCAATCTTTTCAGGCCTTTGGTCATGCCGATAAAATATTTCCAGTAATTGGCTGTGCGTGCATATTTGGAAGCATATTGCAAGCGCACTACGGAATCCTTTTCCATTTCCTGGTTCATGATGTCCAGCTTTTCGGCCCGTATATCCACAAAATTAGGATTGTACTTACTGATGCCTCGCTCGATACCGTATGATGTCATATAACGGTCGGTACCTCCGGGATATCCCATGATCATGGTAAAATCACCTTCCTCAACACCGCTGATGTTTATGGGTAAAAAATGCTCTGGTTTAAGTGGGACATTTTCTTCGGAATATTTTGCAGGCTCCCCATCGGGTGACATATACACCCTGAACATTGAGAAGTCGCCCGTATGTCTTGGCCACATCCAGTTGTCTGTATCGGCACCGTATTTTCCGATGGCTTCCGGGGGCGCTCCCACAAAACGTACATCCTCGTATACTTCATAAAAATAAGTATAATACTGGTTTCCTTCGAAAAAAGGCATGACCCTTACACGGTAATCATTGCCTTCTTTGGCTTCTTCGGTAATCTTGTCAATATTCTCCCTGATCTTTTTGGATCTTTCCTCTTCGGTCATATCTTCTGTAACACCTTCCAGTACCTGGTCGGTAGCGGGTTCAATCTTTTTCAGAAAAGTTACGCGCAAGCCTTCTATCGGAATCTCCTCTTTCTTACTCCTCGCCCAGAAACCATTTTTCAACATGTTGTTCTCCGGAGTGCTGATGTCCTGGATCACGCCATAACCACAGTGATGATTCGTCAACAACAAGCCCTCCGGGGAGATTATCTCTCCTGTGCAGCCCCCGCCAAAAATTACAATGGCGTCTTTCAGGCTGGAGTTATTTACACTATATATCTGTTCAGGTGTAAGTTCCAGGCCCATTTCTTTCATTTCCATGTATACCAGTTCTTCCACCAGCATGGGAATCCACATGCCTTCGTCTGCTTTGATAGCAGTAGAAAATGAAAACAAAACGATGAAAATTGCAATGATGATCTTTTTCATAATGATAATTTCAGTTTAATGAAGTATTTGATTGTCGCCTGCAAAATTAGCAAGAATATTTAATCGTTTGAATAACTGCCTGAAGGTAAACGATAAATGAATCACAAATACTGCAAACGGTATGTTTGGGTTTACAATCGGATAATTAAAAACGAAAGTGTAAACAAATGCTAACTTTGCATGGGCAGTAATACTTGTGTTAAAGGAAATTGGTCGCTGGTCATCAGTCATTGGTCAATTATTGGCTCTTGACAATGGCTGGTTGCACAATAAAAATTACATTATTTTTATGAAGCAATCTATTTCAAGTATATCCACCAGAGAAGTAATAAAATCCATGCAATCACCAGATCATGTAACCATCGATGTGAGGCCGGTGGATGCTTATAACGGATGGAACCTGATGGGAGAAAAAAGGGGTGGTCATATTGCCGGGGCAAAAAGCCTCTCAGCAAAATGGGCTTCGTACATTGACTGGATAGAGATCGTCAGGAACAAAGAAATCAGGCCACATCATCAACTCATTCTTTATGGTTATGATCCGGGAGAAACAGAAAAGGTAGCTGAAATGTTCCTGTCGGCAGGGTATAAAAATATCAGCATTTATGAACATTTCCTGGAGGAATGGGTAGAAGATCCAGAACTCCCAATGGAATATTTGAAAAACTACAAACAACTTGTATATCCTTTGTGGGTAAAGAATTTACTGGAAGGGGAGAATCCGCCTGGTTATGACAATGACAAATTCCGTGTTTGCCATGCGCATTATCGCAATCCCGATATTTATCATCAGGGACATATCCCCGGGTCCATAGCCCTTGATACACTGCTGCTCGAATCACCCAAAACCTGGAACAGGCGAAGCCCTGAAGAGCTCGAGAAAAATCTAACTTCCCTGGGGATCACGCATGATACAACAGTCGTCCTGTACGGCAGATTTGATTTTCCGAAGAATGAAGATCCTTTTCCAGGTAGCAGTGCAGGACAACTGGGCGCCATGCGCTGTGCGGCCATTATGCTTTATGCAGGTGTAAAGGATGTCAGGATACTGAATGGAGGAATGCAATCCTGGTTGGACGCAGCTTATGATATCACAACCCGGGAAACAAAACCAGATACTGCGGAAGGTTTCGGAGAGAAAATTCCACAACGTCCTGAGTTGATGATCGACACGCCTGAAGCCAAAAATCTGATCACCTCAAAACAAGGTAACCTGATTTGCGTAAGAAGCTGGCCCGAATACATTGGGGAGGTAAGCGGTTACAATTACATTGAAAAGAAAGGCCGCATCCCGGGGGCTGTTTTCGCCGATTGCGGCACCGATGCTTATCATATGGAAAACTACCGCAACCTGGATCACAGCATGAGAGAACAGAATGAGGTAAGCAAAAACTGGGAAAAGGACGGCATCACAGCAGACAAGCACAATGCTTTTTACTGCGGAACCGGTTGGCGCGGTAGCGAGGCTTTTCTAAATGCCTACCTGATGGGTTGGCCCAATGTATCCGTTTATGATGGAGGTTGGTTTGAATGGAGCAATGATCCGAAAAATCCTGTGGAGTCGGGAATTCCAAAATAACTTAAATGAACCAAACACCAATAACAAATATCAAATACCAAATAAGTAACAATGATCAAAATTCGAATTTCCAAACAATCGAAGCAAATAATCGCGGGTTTTGGTCATTGTCCTTTGTAAATTGGATTTTATTTGTTTTTTGTAATTCGTTATTTATAACACGTTGTGCGGTTCGATTTTGTAAGACAGTGGCTGTCAGTCTGAGCGCCTTGCCTGCCGGCTAGGCAGGGAGTCGAAGACTGGGCCATCACACTTCGACTTCGCTCAGTGTGACCCTGATTATTAATTATTTACACTCAAACCGCACAACACCTCATTTGCAATTTATACGTATTCTTCCCCTTTTTTTGCCTTTAGGTCGTTTACGATCTCACGCAGCTTCTGTTCATCCTGTTTGTTGCATACCAGCAGGATTCCTTCATCTTCCACCACGATAAAATCATCCAGACCCTGCAAAACCACCAGTTTGTCTTTTGGTACGTTCACGATGCAATTTTGTGTATCATACGTAAGAACATTTTTGCCAATGATGGCATTCTGATTTTCATCCTTCGATCGTATGTCATAAAGAGAGCCCCATGTACCCAGGTCAGACCAGCCGAAATCGGATGCCAGCACGAAAACATTGCTGTCTTCCCCTTTGCTGGCATCTTCCATGACACCATAGTCAATTGAAATGTTTTTGCAGATGGAATATGCTTTGTCAATGAATCCGGCTTCTTCAGGCCCGTTGTATTTCCCGATCCCTTCCCTGAAAATAACATCAACATCATCCAGGTATTTTTTAAAAGCTTTCATGATGCTGTTCAAAGACCAGATAAAAATGCCCGAATTCCATAGGAAATCCCCGCTTGCCAGGAAGGATTCAGCCAGTTCCAGGTTGGGTTTTTCGGTAAAGGTTTTCACCTTTTTGATCTGTGTATTTTTTTCATATGTTTCATCATCATTAAATTGTATATAGCCATAACCTGTATCAGGTCTACTGGGTTTGATTCCCAAGGTAAGCAGCCAATCATTTTCGTTTACAGCTTCCAGAGCGGAAAGTATTACATTTTCAAATTCTTTTTCTTTTAGGATAATATGATCGGAAGGAGCCACCACCACAACTGCATTGGGATTTTTTGCATGTATTTTATAATTGGCATATGCAATGCAGGGGGCAGTATTTCTGCGAGCCGGTTCACAAACCACCTGCTCCTCGTTAATTCCCGGGAGCTGATCAAGCACCATGTCCTTGTATATCTCGTTGGTTACGATCAGGATATTTTCCTTCGGACAAACTCTTTCGAAACGTTCGAAAGTTTGTTGTATCAGCGTTTGTCCTGTACCCAGGATGTCGATAAATTGCTTGGGATGTGAAGTCCTGCTCATGGGCCAGAACCTGGCGCCAACCCCGCCGGCCATGATTACGCAATAGCGGTTTTCCTTTTTGCTCATAATTAATAATATTCGGTTTGCCGTACAAAGATAAGAAAATGAAGCTTGATGCTGGATGCTGGATTCTGGAAGTTGGATATTTGCTTTGCCCCGTTCGACATTGGTTATTCATTATTCGACATTCGACATTATTTTTGAAATACAGATAGTTGAAAAGTACGTCATTAGCAGCGCCGTGCCTACCGGCAAGGCAAGGAGCCAGGGAATCTTTTGGCGTATAACCAGATTGCAGTGATCTAGTATCTAGTCCAGTTTCTAGCACCCAGCATCATTACATTCTATTTCAATTGATCAGCTTTGATCTAAAGGAGTAACTCTGGCCACAGGGTTCACAAGGTAATTTCTGTTGTTATCAAGGCACACACACTGGTATCTTTTACGAAGCTTTTGCCCTTTTCGGAATGTTTTCCCGGTTTCCACACGGAAAATACTTCCTTCTTCAAGATCTTCGAGTATGAAGCCTGTAACCTGATCGTAAAGGTTCAAGACTTTGGTAAGTTCGGTATCAGAACCGCTGGAAGCTTTCGCATTTCTGAGATATTTTCCGAGCACTTTCTCTACATCTGCCGGGAATACCTCCTCCATCAACAAGGGTTGCATTAGGTTTTTAAAAATTGTTTTCCATTCTTTTCCATGCGGGCTGACCCTGTTTTTGTGGTTTTCCCAAACGATCAGGTGGGCCAGCTCATGCACAAGTGTGATCAGGAAAGCATATGGATTTAAATTGTGGTTGACGGATATTTTGTGACCCTTTCCATTGAGGGGGGAACGGTAATCACCGTGTTTGGTAGCTCTTGCTCGGCTGATACGCAAATGTACTTTATATTCACGCAACCATTCGTAAACCTGTTCAACTGCAGCCTGCGGAATATATTTTTGCAGCATGTCCTTATATCTTTTTTCCATCGCTTTTCAAATCAGGAAGCTGTTTGACATTTTTCTGATAAGTCCAAGAAGGGCAATCGCAATCTTTTTTCTTTAACTTACGACGCCCGGGATGATGGTGCCTGGAACATGCAGGTAAAAGAAATATCACGATGAATATCAAAATTATGCTACCTTTAATAACTTTCATTTCACCTATCAAAACGAAACAAAAGTAAGCACATTATACAAAATAAGCACTGGATTGAAATTTCAATCCAGTGCTTATTTTGTATTTTATGTTTAAATTAGCATTTGTAAAATGAAGCACAATTTCTTCTATCATACCGGCCGGTATTGCATATTAATAACCGAGGCATTCAAACGCCCCGACAGGGACCGTGTTTTCTGGTCACACCTCTTCAGGGAGTTTAAAAACCTCGGTGTTGATTCTATCGGTATTGTGGCCATCATATCCATTTTCATGGGAGCTGTTGTAGCTATGCAAACCGCTTACAATATCGATTCACCCCTGATTCCTATGACCATGGTCGGATTCACAACCCGTCAATCCGTCATTCTTGAATTTTCCCCTACCATTGTGAGCCTGATCCTTGCAGGAAAGGTCGGATCAAGGATTGCTTCCGAGATTGGCAGCATGCGGGTTTCCGAACAAATCGATGCATTGAAAATCATGGGAGTAAATCCACCAAACTTCCTGATCCTGCCCAAGATCACTGCTGCCATGATCATCAACCCGGCCCTGATCATCATCAGTATTGGAATTGCTTTGTTCGGCGGATGGCTGGTAGCAGCCCTGACCAATCTTGTCACACCCCAGGATTACATCGAGGGACTTCGTTTCTGGTTCGATGGTTACACCGTTTTCTATGCCATGGTGAAAACAGTCGTATTCGCTTTCATCATCACCTCGGTTTCGGGTTATATGGGATATTATGTGGAAGGTGGCTCGCTGGAGGTTGGCACCAACAGTACCAAAGCCGTTGTTTACAGCAGCATCCTGATCATTGTTTTCAACCTGATTCTCACACAGATCCTCCTTACATGATAGAAGCCAAAAACATATCGAAATCCTTTGGCGACAATGATGTATTGAAAGACATCAGCGCAAGCTTCGAACCCGGCAAGACCAACCTGATCATCGGGCAAAGCGGCTCGGGAAAAACGGTCTTGATGAAATGCCTGGTGGGTTTGTTTGATGTCGACAAAGGCAGGGTAGAATATGACGGGAGAAATATTTCGGATATGTCCTTCAAGCAGAAAAAAGACATACGGAAAGAACTTGGGATGCTCTTTCAGGGTGCAGCCCTTTTTGATTCCATGACTGTTGAACAAAACGTCATGTTCCCACTCAATATGTTTTCCGATAAATCTTATGAAGAGAAACTGGAACGGGTCAATTTCTGCCTGGATCGTGTAGACCTGGAAAATGTGAACAGACTGCTTCCCTCAGAACTGAGTGGCGGGATGAAAAAGAGAGTAGCCATTGCCCGGGCCATCTCCATGAACCCCAAATATCTTTTTTGCGATGAACCCAATTCAGGACTGGACCCCAGAACCAGCGGCCTGATCGATGACCTGATCAGCGAGTTAACCGAAGAATACCAGATGACCACGGTAGTCAACACACATGATATGAACTCCGTGTTGAACATCGGGGATAAGATTGCCTACATTTACAAAGGAGAGCTCTGGTGGGAAGGAAACAAGCATGAAATCCTGAAAACGGATAATAAAGAACTGAACGATTTCGTATTTTCAACCGAACTCACCAAAAGATTAAAATAAAGCTGCATGAATGTACTGGACATTATCCTGATCGTACCCTTGATCTTTGCCGCATGGGCGGGATACCGCAAAGGTTTCGTGATCGAGATCGCTTCGCTTGCCGCATTGATCCTGGGGATTTATGCTGCCATTAATTTTTCATTTTACGCAGCTGAATTGCTGGATCAGAATTTCGACATGTCGGAAAAATGGGTCAACATCATTGCTTTCATCATCACTTTTGTTGTTGTGGTTTTTGTGATTTATGTGATCGGTAGGATCATTGAAAAATTCATCGATATCCTGATGCTTGGTTTTGTGAACAGGCTTTTTGGTCTGGTTTTCGGCGTTTTGAAATGGGCATTTATCCTGAGTATCCTGATCTATATCGTTCAGCTATTCGATGATGATAACAAACTACTTACCCCCAAACTGGAAGAAGGTTCTGCGCTCTACCGGCCCATACAATCCTTTGCACCCTATATCATCCCTAAACTGAATATTGAAACATTCAGGAACTATACCAAACCTTATGAAAAGGGTCTTGAAAATGTTTAACTGATTTTATGCCACCCTTTCAGGGCAAGGATGTGCATTGATGATCCTGACACAGGGCGTTGCCCTGTGCTATGTTATCCTGGCCCTTCGGGCCGGAAGCCACATGTCATAAGCAATTAGTTCAAACTTCAAAATACGGGAAACTCTCCGGCCAGCCTTCCTATCGGACAAACAATCAGCAACAGGACCAAATGGCTGAAAGCCATGCATACCATAGCATGGGGGATCGCCCCATGAAAGGATCATTCGGGTATCATTTGCAGCGCCCTGAAAGGGCAAAAGCAAAAATCCCAATTAAAGCAACGGGGCATTCCGGTGCGGACACAGTTAAATCTTCCCATCAAATTTGATCCTGAAACAGAATGATCCGGTGATCTAAAATCACCGGATCATTATAAGGAGGTATGTCATCGCCCCACTCTGATCCTATATATAGGAGACACATGGCATTACCAAGCCAATTGTTAATTATTAATTGTTAATTCTTCATTCCAAGCGGTTAGCCTGCACACAAAGAGATCATTGATTTACTTTTGGGAAATATTTAAAAGGATTTTTAATTTTCATTCGTTTAAAAATCAACTGACCATGGTGCATGTCCTCAGAAAATAAAATGGTACATCCAGCCTGCAAAGCTGAAGCAATAACTAAACTATCGTAATAGCTATATTTGTATTTCTTATGTATTTCGAGTGCATCATCTACAGTATTTACTGTAACATCATTTACCTCAAAATACTCTTTACAGGCTTTTACAATTTTTGTTGATTTTTCACTTGGATTACCTTGTTTTGTGATGACTGAAAATAATTCTCCTAATACCTGTGTACTAATATTAATTTGGGTGAAATAAGTATGAATAAGATTTCTTGAAATTTCTTTCTTCTGCTCATCCTTCTGTTGAAAGTAGTAAACCAGGATATTTGTATCAATAAAAACTTTATCTTCTGTTTGCTTCTTCACGGTTGAATTTATAATCTTTAGGTAATTCTATTTGGTGATTTTCAGCAAAATTTACAAATGATTTTATCTTTTCTTCTTCAGTATTATGTTTCCGATTTGGTTTCTGATACTTGAAAACAAGAAAATCATAAAATATCTTGAGTTCTTTACGTGCCTCTTCTGATAATGAATTCAAATTGATATAGCTGCTAAGATCCATGTCTAAAAAGTTTCTAAACTCAAATTTACAAAATATTCTTTTATTGAAAACGACTACAGAGGATATTTTGTACCTTGTTAAACATTTTTAGATCTGCTTGCTAAAGAAGTTTTTATGGAGCATCAAAAAGATAATAAATCGGAATATTTTTTGATTGGTTTTATTCTTGTCATTTTGGCATTATTGAATGCTATATTTTTTCAAGAAATAATAACAATTATTCTTACTCTTAGTGTTGCTGTTTATTGTTTTTTCGTTGCTGGGAAGTACTACGCTCACAATAGCAAATAAACCAAGGCTGTTAAAAAAAATGTTAAAATTAAAATAAACAAACACCCTTTGTTCGATGTATTGAGTCTTGAAGATATTTTTTTACCTTGGGTATGTCAGAACGGACATATATTTAGCTTTATTTAATTGGAAGGTTCAGTAAAAGTATAACTTTCATAAAGTGGTTTTCCTTCGCAAAATTAAAACAAACCTTTTTGGACAGCACCTTTTTTGAAGTTTGAATTTTTTTTTACTTTCTCGATTTTGCGTTACCCGAATTCTATGATGAATTATCGTTAATCATTTCGTTATTTTCATCCATTTTTGAAATTTTGAAAAGTATCATAAAAATTTATTGATAGAATGAGAAGTTTTTAATAATTTTCCGTGTGCTAACCAAATCAAAATTATTATGAAATTAACACCAGGCATTCTAATAGCACTATTTTCTTTCCTCTTTCCATCATGCATGAATTCACAAAGCAAAAGTGATTTTGAAAAGAATGGGATAAAGATAACATTTACTACAACCCAACTTGGAACACTTAATGAGAATGGAAATCTGGAAATTATCAAAGACATGAATTTAGCAGGCGACTTTATATTCATACCAGAAAATAAAGCCATTGTGATTAGACATGATAATGGGAATGATGAATTGATGGAAGTTGAAAAAATTAGCAAAACCCCCGAAGATAGATATGTCTTCACTTGTAATAATGATCGGGTGGTTTTTTTAAGTCCCAGGGAAAAAATTATTACGTATAGTCTTACTGGAAAATCGGGGGTTTTTGTTTTTCCGGTTGATGAGAATAGTGATCTGGATATTGAAGCAATTATCAATAAATTTGACACACATCTTTAAATGAATACATTTTACATAAATAAAGACTGTATAGAAAAACTGTGGATAGTTGTTAAATTTATTGCAATTATAGCCTTATCAATAGTTATAATTTCATGTGGATATTTCGGTTTGAACAGTGCCACAGATTTCGGAGTATCAGTGCCAGTGATTCCGGTTCAAACAGTGCCACAAAAAACGGTTCTAATTATGCTAGGGGATCGGTTCTAATGATGCCACAAAAACGGTTCTAACCG
>JAIOZK010000049.1 GCA_021740625.1 Bacteroidales bacterium | reverse complement strand
ATAACTATTGGTCAATCAATTTTTTAATAAAGATATTAACTATAAAATGTTAATTAGGCACTACAAGCCACTTTCTTAAACCCAGCCTTGAAAATAAAGAGGTACAGAGCGTGACAATATGATAAAGCGTAAAAGTCAGGAAAAAGTTAAAATCTCTATGTATTCAGGCCCGTAGGGCCGGCATTTTGGTAGATTCAAATGGCGATCTATCAACACAAAAATCCCGTAGGGATGACATTAGGAATTCCCCATCGACACAAATAATTCCTTAATATCCACAATCCCCAGAAAATGAATGGAAAAGACAATGATCAGAATCACGATCACCCAACGGACAAAACTCACTCCTTTTTTCACTGCCATGCGGCTGGCAATAATTGCACCTGCGATGGTTCCCAGCCCCAGAACAATACCATACAGCAAATTGATCTCATGACTGAAAAAGAAAACCAGCAGAGCAACCACTGTAACAAAAAATGCAATGGTCACTTTAATAGCATTGGCTTTTACAAGGTCGAAACCGGCACTTAACACAATGCCCGCCAGCAGGAAATAGCCGATGCCCACATGAATAAAACCGCCGTATATTCCGATCAGGAAAAACAGCAGGATCTGCCATACATTGATCTTCTTATTCATGAGTTCTTTTCTTCCGTACAAATATTTCTGAGGCTTATACAGGATGAATACAAGCATAACCAGCATGACGATTGCAAAGGCACGTTCAAAAATGATCTCGTTTATGTCAACCGCGATGAATGCTCCCACCACAGATCCGATGGCTGCCGGGATGGCCAGTAATAGGGCCTTCCTCGATTCCAGTACCTTTTGCTTTTTAAAACTGGAAACAGCGGTGAAGGTTTGTATCAGGATGGCGATGCGGTTGGTGCCGTTGGCTACGGTAGGCGGCAAGCCCAGGAACATAAGCACTGAAAGGGAAATGACAGATCCTCCACCTGCCAGGGTATTGATAAATCCGACAAACACACCCGCCACGATCAATATGATAACAGTAATCCAGTCCATATCAGCTTTTTTGAATTGTTACAAGCGAACTTTTGCGACCTAAGACAAATACCACGATTGCGAGGATGACCAGGCCCGCAGAGAAAAGGATGTAAGAAGATATGCCGAAAGCCGAGGGAATGGTTCCCACAATAATGGCCACGAAACCCACCGACAGGGCATACGGCAACTGTGTGCGTACATGTTCGATATGATTGCAGGAACTGGCCAGGGAGCTTAAAATGGTCGTATCCGAGATGGGTGAACAGTGGTCCCCCAGCACGGAGCCGGCCAGCACACAGGAAACCACATTATAAAAGATCAGCATAGAAGCATCATAATCCAATCCTGATTGCTCGGCAATGAGCCAGGAAGCTGGTAACAGCAGAGGATAAAGTATCGCCATGGTTCCCCAGGAAGAACCGGTGGAAAATGAAACCAGGGCTGCCAGGATAAAGGTGATTGCCGGAACAAAATAAGGGGATAATTGGATTTCAAGCATGCTTTGTGAAATAAAATCGGCGGTATGCATGTGCTCAGTCACCAGCGCAAGTGCCCAGGCCAGCACCAGTATCAAAACGGCAGTCAGCATAGTTTTAAAGCCATTGATCAAGCTTTCCACACTATCTTTCAGGCTCAGGATGCGCTGACTGAGTGTAAGCAACAATGCAATGATCACACCCGACAGGGAAGACCAGAGCAGTGCAAGATAAGAATCAGAATTGCCTATGATGATAGAAACTTTTCTGGCATAACTGATCCCCGTATCATTCCACACTTGATGATCCCATCCCGTAAATAACAAGCCTGCAAAAGTTCCCAGGATGATCACCAGCACCGGTATCACGGCATTGAACCATCTTGCCTTGCCCTTTTCCACCAGTGTATTTCTTTCCTCCTCCGAGATCATTTCCGAATTCAGGTGTTCATGAGCTTTTCCGATCTCGCCAGCCCGGGCTCTCTTTTCAGCTTTCAGCATGGGACCGTAATCCACTTTCCTGATCACCAGCATCGGGATGAAAATCAAAGTAAATATAGGATAAAAGGAATAGGCCAGTGAATTGAAAAAGATGCTGTATGCATTCTCCTCCAGCCCGATGTCGTTTACGCCGTTTTGTATGTAGCTCAACTCCGCACCTATCCAGGTAGTAACAAAGGCCACAGCAGCAATGGGTGCGGCCGTGCTGTCGACGATATAGGCCAATTTCTCCCTGGATATTTTCAGGCGGTCTGTCACCGGACGCATCGTGTTACCAACCACAAGGGTATTGGCATAATCATCGAAAAAGATCACAACACCCAGTAGCCAGGTCACCAATTGTCCTGAGCGGGGACTTCGTGCATAACGTGATAAAATATTCACCACCCCTTTCATGCCCCCGTTCCGGGTGATCAGTCCCACCATGGCGCCGATCACCATGGTAAAAATAATGATGGATAAATGCCCTTTGTCGCTGATGGAATCCAGAATATATGTATCGGCGATCGAGAACAATCCTTTGAACAGGGCAGTAAAAAATGTATTTCCCTGGTAATAGAAAATGATGGTGGTACCGATCAAAATGCCTGTGAATAGTGAAGAGTAGACTTCGCGAATGACCAGAGCCATGAAGATCGCGATCAGGGGCGGCAGGATAGAAAGCCATAGGGGGATGGGATTGACTTCATCCTCAAAAGAAAAACTCCCTGCTTTGATCGAAATGACCTCCTTTTCATGAAAGCTATGTTTAAATTTTGCAATCCCGTTGATGAATTTCAAATCTACAAGAGAATCATTGATCCAGACCGGGATGTGCTCATAATGCATATCCTTTTTGAGTTCTTTGTTCAACAGGCTGATGGTAAAATTCACCGGAACCTTTTTTACAACAATGGGGAAATAGTTTACTGAAAGGTCATTTTCTGTGATTTCATGCTGGAAAGCTTCAAATTTGCCGGTATCTTCAGAGACTTGGGTTTCCTGCGCTGATAAGGCAGTGATAAAAAAAAGGAATACCAAAAGGCTTAAAGCAAATTCAAATCTCTTCTTCGGCACTTTTCTGAATTTTGCGTAAAGTTAGAAAGTTTCTGAGAATTGAGAATTGCAGTTAATATCTCAATTTTTTTTGAACCACATTAGGTATATAAGTATACATAAGTTATAGATAGGATATAACTTCTTAAACGGTTTGATTGTGTATGATATTGGCTGTCAGTCTGAGAGTCGAAGACTGGACCGTCACACTTCGACTCCGCTTCTATCTTGTATTCCAAACTTAAGCCGCAGGCACATATGGATATGTTATCTGACAACAAATTAGTTTGTTTCTTTTGATATCCTCCGGTTAAGAAAAACCATTCAAGATTGAAGATTTTTCAGGATTCGATGAGTGATTTTACTGCCAAAATGATACCTTCCGTATCATAACCGCATTCTTTGTAAAGTTCCTCCAGCGAACCCTGCTCGATATACGCATCAGGAATACCAAGGCGTTTTACTTTTGCCTGATAGTGATGGTCTTCCATGAATTCGAGCACAGCACTACCGAATCCAGCCTGAAGAGATCCGTCTTCAACAGTCAGCACATAATTAAAATTATCAAATACATTACGAAGAACTTTTTTATCCATGGGTTTCACGAAACGCATATCATAGAGGGCCACATCTACATTATCCTTCGCGAGTGCTTCACAAGCCTCCAGGGCAAAATTCCCGACATGACCGATACTCAGGATCACTGCATCCTTGCCATCTTTGAGTTTCCTGGCTTTCCCGATCCCGATTTCCTGCATAGGTGTTTTCCAGTTGGGCAAAAATCCCCTGCCCTTGGGATAACGGATGGAAAAAGGCCCCATGCCTGTCAACTGTGCTGTGTACATCATGCTTCTCAGTTCCGATTCATTCATGGGCGCGGAAACGATCATATTGGGGATGCTCCGGAAATAGGCCATATCGAAAGCTCCGTGATGTGTTGCGCCATCCTCCCCGACCAGTCCACCCCGGTCGAGGCAGAAAACAACATCCAGTTTTTGCAGGGCAACATCGTGTATTACCTGGTCGAAGGCACGTTGCATGAAAGTGGAATAGATATTGCAAAAGGGCTTCATGCCGGCGGCTGCCAAACCGGCAGCAAACGTAACTGCATGTTGCTCGGCAATGCCTACATCAAAAACCCTGTGGGGCATTTTCTGCAGCATCATGTTCAGGGAAGATCCCGATAACATGGCCGGTGTAATGCCGATGATCTTTTCATTCCTTTCGGCCAGTTCTATGATGGTCTTCCCAAATACATGCTGCCATTTGGGTGGAATTTTCCCGGGACATTTCTCGTCGATGATCTTTCCTGTTTTCCTGTCGAAAGTGCCCGGAGAATGATAGGTCGTCTGATGCAGTTCAGCTTCTTTTAAACCTTTCCCTTTCACGGTCATCACATGCAATATCTTTGGACCCTGAATATCTTTGAGATCGCGCAGCACCTTTGTCAGCCTCACGACATCATTTCCATCAACAGGCCCGAAATATCTGAAATTAAAAGACTCAAACAAATTGCTTTTTTTGAGCAGGGACCCTTTGATGGCATTCTCGATCTGTTGCACGATTCTCTGGGAATTGGGACCATATTTGCTGGCTTTGCCCAGCAACTTCCAGGTGAGATTTTTGATACGGTTGTATGTTCTTGAAGTTTGTATCTGTATCAGGTATTCCTTGAGGGCTCCAGTGCTTTTGTCAATGGCAATGCCGTTATCGTTCAGGATCACCAGCAGGTTGGTATTGGAAACTCCGGCATTGTTCAGACCTTCCAGGGCCATCCCGCCTGTCATGCTACCATCCCCGATCACGGCAACATGCTGCCGGTCATCATTTTTCATTTTTGAAGCAATGGCCATGCCCAGTGCAGCAGATATGGAAGTAGATGAATGTCCTGTTCCAAAAGCATCATATTCACTTTCACTCATTCGGGGAAAACCACTGATGCCTTTGTATTTTCTCAAATTCTGAAAAACACTTTTCCGGCCGGTAAGGATCTTATGGGCATATGCCTGATGGCCGACATCCCATATCACTTTATCATTTGGGGTATTAAAAATGTAGTGTAACGCAACAGCGAGCTCAACAGCTCCCAGGCTGGCACCTACATGACCCGGATTGCTGCTGGTAACATCCAGGATGAATTCACGCAGTTCCTTGCACAGTTCAGGAAGTTGCTTCTCTTTGAGTTTCTTCAGTTCGGAAGGATAGTCGATGTTTTCCAGTAATTTTCCCTGTAAAGGTGTCATTTCAAATCCGCTCTTTTGTCAATGCAAAAATATGATAAAATGCCGGAATCTATGGCTTAAAAGGCATAAGACCTTTTGCAAACCATTTAATCTTCGTTCATGATATCGGTTTGAATCCGGATGGATTCATCATGCAGGATTTCGAGCATTTTGTTTAAAAAATCCCTTTCGATACCAAGTTCAACACCTTTTTCCAGCCGGTCTTCAAATACATAACTCCACCTTTTAATCTGGAGGATGGTCAGGTTTTTTTGTTTTTTGAAATCACCGATCTCCTTCACAATTTCCAATCTCCTGGCAAGGGTCTGCAGCATTTCTTCATCGAGCCTGTCGATCTTTTCACGCATTTCCTGCAATTTGTCATGCGATGCATTGGTGGTTGTTTCCCTTCTGATCACCAGCTTGTCGAAGATCTTACCCAATTCATACGGTGTGATCTGTTGCTCTGAATCAGTCAGAGCGCTGATGGGATCGATGTGACTTTCGATCATAAGACCGTCCATTTCCAAGTCGAGGGCTTTCTGGGAAATCTGGTACAACATATTCCTGTTCCCACAGATATGACTGGGATCGGAAATAACAGGCAAGCCCGGGACCAGGCGTTTCAACTCGATTGGGATCTCCCACATGGGCGGATTCCTGAACAGGGATTTGCTGAGGCTATAAAATCCTCTGTGGACTGCAATGATCCTGTTTATCCCCACTTTGTTGACCCTTTCGATGGCGCCAAGCCACAATTTCAGGTCCGGATTCACCGGATTCTTGACCATCACAGGAATATCCACCCCTCTCAAAACATCCGTAATCTCCTGTACCGAAAAAGGATTGACAACGGTCCGGGCACCCAACCAGAGAATATCTACATCATGATCCAGGCAAAGTTCGACATGATGTGGCTTGGCCACTTCAACCGTGGTCTTAAAACCATATTGTTCTTTTACTTCTTTCAACCATTTTAATCCCGGTTCGCCCACGCCCTCAAAATAATTGGGACGGGTACGGGGTTTCCAGATACCCGATCTGAAAACTTTGATCTCCTTGTATTTTGATAATTCTTTTGCTGTGCTCAATACCTGCTCCTCGCTCTCGGCGCTGCACGGACCACTGATTATCAGAGGCAAACCATCTGTATCAAACCACTTTGTAAGTTTTTGTATTTCCATTTCTCCGGTCCCTTTCTGTCATAGAGAAAATGCTGCAGGATTTCATTTTATTGTAATTGTCTGAAACAAAATTAACAAAGAAATCCCGAAAATTTATGAAATCATTGATTATACAATGAAAAAGTCGTTTTTTTGTAAAAATTTTAAAGCACTCTATTTTTATGCGACAAAGTGTGGAAATCAAGAAAATCCTGGCAGAAGGAAAAATCGGTGATACATTATCAGTAAATGGCTGGGTACGTACAAAGCGTGCCAGTAAAAACGTGGCATTTATCAATCTGAATGATGGATCTACACTGCATAATATTCAGGTGGTAGTTGATGTGAATAAATTCGACAGGGAGATTCTTGATCAAATTACCACGGGAGCAGCCATAGCAGCAGAAGGCGAACTCGTTGAATCGAAGGGTGCCGGACAAAATGTAGAGCTTGTCGCCGGCAAAATCCACCTGTATGGTGCTGCCGACCCTGCAAAATATCCTTTGCAACCGAAAAAACATTCTCTGGAGTTTTTGCGGGAGATCGCGCATTTGCGTTTCCGAACCAACACCTTCGGGGCCATTACCAGGTTACGGCATGCCATGATCTTTGCCGTACATAAGTTCTTCAACGACCGTGGCTTTTATAATATCCACACCCCCATCATTACGGGCTCCGATGCGGAAGGCGCCGGGGAAATGTTCCGTGTTTCCATACTGGATCCTAAAAACCCTCCGCTTACCGAAGATGGTAAAGTAAACTTCAGGGAGGATTTCTTTGGAAAAGAAACAAATCTCACCGTCTCAGGTCAGCTTGAAGCGGAACTTGCTGCCCTGGCCATGACAAAGGTATATACTTTCGGGCCTACTTTCAGGGCCGAGAATTCAAATACCAAAAGACATCTGGCAGAGTTCTGGATGATAGAACCCGAAGTGGCTTTCTTCGATATCGACAACAATATGGACCTGGCAGAAGAAATGCTGAAATACCTGGTTCATTATGCCCTTGAGCATTGCCGCGATGACCTGGATTTTTTAAACAAAAGATTGCAGGATGAGGAAAAAAACTTAAAGAAAGAAGAGCGGCAGATGGAATTGATCGAAAAGCTGAACTTTGTATTGGAGAATAAATTTGAAAGGATCACATATACTACTGCCATTGAGGTATTGAAAAATTCCAAGTCCAATAAAAAAGGTAAATTCCATTACCCGGTAAAGGAATGGGGCATGGATCTGCAAAGTGAACACGAGCGTTACCTGGTGGAAAAACATTATAAAAAACCCGTTATCATTACTGATTATCCCAGGGATATCAAAGCATTTTATATGAAGCAAAATGATGATGGCAAAACCGTCAGGGGAATGGATGTACTATTTCCACAGATTGGTGAGATCATTGGGGGATCTCAGCGTGAAGAGGAATATGACAGGCTGTATGCACGAATTCAGGAAATGGGAATTGATGAAAAAACACTTTGGTGGTTTTTGGATACGAGGCGTTTTGGCAGCGTGCCACACAGTGGTTTCGGGCTGGGCTTTGAAAGGCTGATGCTTTTTGTTACCGGAATGGGCAATATAAGGGATGTGATCCCATTTCCAAGAACCCCCCAGAATGCCGAATTTTAAACGCTATACCTGATCTCTATTCTTGTTTTCTGCATTTTTATTTGTATTTTAGTATTTTGAAATCAGGCATTGAATTATTGCTAATATATTGAAGGGATGTTAAACCAAAAACTACAACAGAAACTGTTACAAAAGCTATCGCCTCAGCAGATATTGCTGATGAAGCTTTTGCAGATCCCTTCTATGGCACTCGAACAAAGGATTAAACAGGAGATCGAAGAAAATCCAGCCCTGGAAGAGATCGGTGAACTGGACAATCCCGAAGATAAAGAAGAGGAAGAAAACGGAGAGGATGAAGATGAAAACGAGATTGAAGAAAACAAGGAAGACGAATTTGATCTGGATGATTATTTAGATGACGACGAGATCCCTTCCTATAAGCTTTCTGCTAACAACCGCTCTGCCGACGATGAAAGAAAAGAAATTCCATTTGCTTCCGGCACATCTTTTCACGAGATCCTGATGACTCAACTAAGCCTGAGACCGCTGAATGAAAAACAACATCAGATCGGTGAATATATCATTGGAAACCTGGATGACTCCGGCTACCTGCACCGGGATATCACATCCATGATAGATGACCTGGCCTTTACACAAAACATAGAAGCCAGTGAAGACGAGATTATAGAAGTATTGAAGGTCATCCAGGATTTCGATCCGGCCGGTGTGGGTGCACGCAATCTGCAGGAATGTCTGCTGCTTCAACTAAAGCGGGAGGAAAACGGTAATGAAGACCTGAAAAATGCCGAATTGATCCTGGAAAGATATTTCAACGAATTCACCAAAAAGCATTACGACAAAATCCTGAAAAAGAGCGAAATGAGCCAGGAAGAACTAAAAAACGCCCTGGAGATTATTTTGAAGCTCAACCCCAAACCCGGAAATACCATGAGTGAGTCGGCCCGGACAAATCACTATGTGATCCCCGATTTCATCATTTATAACAACAATGGTGACCTGGAACTGACATTGAATTCAAGGAATACTCCGGAGCTCAAGCTGAGCCGTTCCTACATCGATATGCTCGAGACTTATGCCCACAATAAAAAAGACAAGCGACAAAAGGATGCTTATATGTTCGTAAAGCAAAAGATAGATTCTGCCAAATGGTTCATCGATGCAATCAGGCAAAGGCAGAATACGCTTTATGTTACCATGAAGGCGATCATGGATTATCAGCGTGATTACTTTATGAGCGGTGATGAAAGAAAGCTGAGACCTATGATCCTGAAGGATATTGCCGAAATCGTCGGACTGGACATTTCCACCGTATCGCGCGTGGCCAACAGCAAATATGTTCAAACTCCCTTCGGTACGCTGCTGCTGAAAAGCTTTTTCTCAGAATCCATGCAAACCAACGATGGAGAAGAGGTTTCAACCCGCGAAATTAAAAGCATACTCACCGAAACCATCGAACTGGAAGACAAGAAAAAACCATTTACAGATGAAAATCTCACGAGGCTGCTGAAAGAAAAGGGTTATAATATTGCCCGGCGGACAGTTGCCAAGTACCGTGAACAACTTAACATACCGGTTGCCCGACTGAGAAAAGAACTTTAGCAGAAGATTTTCCTATTTTTGCAGCCTGATCGGATTTTTCATGGAAAGAACAACAGCCAAAATAATTTCTTATTTGTTTCATCCCTTACTGATGCCTACCTACGTGATGGCTATCCTGTTGAACATTCATGCCTATTTTGCCCTGGTAATTCCGCAGGAAGCAAAATGGAGAATCATTTTTCTGGTCTTTGCCATTACCTTTGTTTTCCCAGTGCTGATCACCTATCTGATGATCCGGATCAGGCTGATCCGTTCTTTTGAAATGCATTCGCGGGAAGAGCGGGTTTTGCCCCTGATCACCACCGTGGTATTTTTCTACCTGGCCTACTACCTGATCAAAGAAGTCAACATTTCACCCCTTTATTCCTACTTTGCCATTGGAGCCACCTTTGTTGCAGTAATTACACTGATCCTGAATTTTTTCTGGAAGATCAGCATTCATATGATGGGCATGGGTGCAGTCTTCGGCACCTTGCTGGGTCTTTCGCTGACTTTCTATATCAGCATCCCCAACCTGATCTTCTTATCCCTGCTCATTGCCGGCCTGACAGGTTTTGCCAGATTAAAGCTGCAGGCACATAAGCCACCGGAGATTTATATTGGGTTTCTGAGTAGTGCGGTTATTATGCTCTTGTTATTTCTTTTTGTTTAATCCGCCATTAGGCGAACAAGTTTTTTCTTTTGATACCCAGCTGCTCTGCGGCTGGGTAGTTCATTAAGTAGTATATTCAAACCGGTTTCCTAAACCTTATTACCTTATTGGACTTTTCGAATGAATATAATTTACAGTTTCTCTGGTAAGAAGTTGTGGCAATCGCAGGAATACGGAATCTCTGCCTTCATACACATTTCAGCAGGCAAGAATTCGACTAAATCCTTTCAGTTCACTAGCGTTCCTGAATTTCATATTTACAAGGGGATCCCTCGACAGGCTCGGGATCAATTCGACTAAATCCTTTCAGTTCACTAACGTTCCTGAATTTCATATTTACAAGGGGATCCCTCGACAGGCTCGGGATCAATTCGACTAAATCCTTTCAGTTCACTAGCGTTCCTGAAAGGATAGTCTCATTGAATCAAAAAGGCATGAGGCTGATACCAACTGTGATGGGATACATCTGGGGACCCTGGTCGGGTTTGAACATTTTGTTGATCTGGTAATAACCGAAAAGGTTGATCCATTTGTAGCCGATCCTGAAGGTAGGACCATAGCGAAAAGTTTCCAGGTTTCTGACGTCGGTGGATTTTGTAATGATGGTTCCGGAATCTTCTCCATTCAGTGCATCACCTTTGTACTTGGCATGTTTCCCAATCATGAATCCTATCTTAAAACCGATGGCCATGCGGAATTTGGATCTTGTTTTCAAACGGAATTCAAAAGGTATGTCCAGAAAAGTCAGGTTTATCTTACTCTTTTTATAGGAAATAGTATCCAGGATTTCGGTATCAAAAACGGTAGAATCGTTGATGCTGCCAACAATTCCATTGGAATACATATTATGTGCTCCAATCCCGGCTCCAATGGCCACGCTGAAGTTACTTTTTCCAAATTGATAATTATACATACCGAAAACATTAATCCCCCTGTTGATCGTGCTCAGATCAAGATCATCGGGTGTATCCTGCCAGATATCGCTAAAAATGTCAATGCCGATGCTGAATTTCTTTTTGGTTTCATCGCTTATCTGATCCTGGGCCAGCAGTGGAAAAATGATCACAAAACTTAGAAACAGTAAGGTTAATTTTTTCATCCGGAATTAATTTTATTGTTTTCTGTACAAATATACATTAAATATATGCCTTTGCCAGGAAAGCTACAAGAAGGAAATCATTCTTCTTTGTTCTTAAGTTTCATGCGTTCGTCCAGCAACTGATCAACCTCCTCTTCCGACAATCCGGGGTTTTTCAACAACTCATCAATTTGTGCCACATCACGCCTGAACTCTTTCATTTCAACACTTTGATTTTCTTCTTCAAAATCATCCCCCACTTCGTTTTTCAATTGCTCCACCAAGTCGGCGATCATCTTTTTCATGGGTTCGCCGAAATTCTGCAACAATTCTTCAGAGATCTGATCCCGCATATTTTCATAGTTCTTTAGGAACATATCAAAATTCTGGTACATATTTTTGTCGATCCCGGGGATCTCATCCATGGGAGTTTTATCCTTAACCCACATTGCGCAAAAAACACCACCGGATAAAAGATTTCTGTTGATAACCCTACTATTTATCAACAATTCACATGAGGCTATTTTTTATGGTGTTGGTATTGTGTGGGTTAAGATTTTATGATTTTTCAGATTT
>JAIOZK010000026.1 GCA_021740625.1 Bacteroidales bacterium | reverse complement strand
CAAGAAACATTATTCATGGGCTAAGATTACGCGGCAGGTCTCAAATGAACAACCCCGCCGCAAAGCAAAGGGGTAAGAGTAAGGAAATTTATTTATCTTATCGCGCCAAAGGGCGAGGAATTAACATTTGAGATCCCTTGACAGTGCCTCCGCTGAGTAGCTTCAGCGCTCGCGGAGGCTCGGGATCAGTTCGACTATTATTTTTTAGCTCACGCTCCTAAAAATTAGTCTCACTGAATTAACAGTAGTTTTACAGTTTAATTAGTTTTGATGTTTGTCTCATAATACCGTCATCCATCACAACAAGATAAAATCCATTTTCCAGAAAATTCAAATCAATCCTGACTTCCTTTTCAATAAACAATCCCTTAAAATGAACTTTACCGGTAAGGTCATATATGCTGATTTTTGAATTGTTCTGAGATGTATTTATGATTACGTACTCCTTTGCAGGATTCGGGTATATATGAATCTGATTCAAATGCTTATGTTCTTCGACTGAACTTGGTGAACAATCCGGCAGGTAGATCAGTTCACTGTTTTTCACTTTTTCTTTGAGGTTTGCATTCCTTTCTTCAAGTATGGGCAAAGCATCCAGGTGATTTCCGTTGTAGTCGCGGGCAAAAACGAATGCCATGTCCAGTTCTACCGTTTCACCGGATTCAAAAGTGAAGGGGCCGGTAGAACCAACACTCCGGCGATCAGAAGGCGGATTTCCAACCGAAAATTCCGTCCAAGGCTCACCACCAAAATGTATTCCTCCTGTTCCCCAAAAGCATGTATCCGAATCGCCGGGATACATAAATTTTGCAGGTATTTCAGTTGATCCGTACAAGGGATGTCCATTTCCCCCATACATCACACGGGTATTGTCCTTCCAAACCATTCTGAGATAATTATAATAACTTGAATCATTTGAAGGGATGCCTACTATTGGATCATGATTGTCCAGATAATAAAGCCATCCTGTCATACCCAATCTCTCATTGTCAATTACATTATCACCAAATCCCAAACCGTTGATACTTTCATCACATTCGCCATAGGGATTATCAAGATTGTCTGCTTCTTTTAAGGGTCCTGCAAGGAAGGTTGCAGATTGTGCCGGAGGATGTAAACCATAACTATTAATATTTCCAATGTTTTCATCTAATGAATCACCATTACAGGTATAAAAGTAACCACCATTCACGTTGCAACCTACATAATCATCCCAGTTGTAACCTAGGTTCCCATCGAAATTAAGACCTGCGTATGTATTATTATATCTATTGTTTGATTTATTTACAATATCAAAATGTACGAAAATGGTATTTTGGAGTACGGAGTCATCAGGATCATCATATCCATATACCATAATGTGACCTTCAATTCCAAGGGCTGATCCTCCCGATTGATAATGCTCATACTTTGAATCGTTGAACACGTAAAAGATAGCCTCATCGCCTCTGATCAATGGATAATCTCCTAATTCAGGTTCATATTTTTCATTACTGTTGTAATCACAAAACGGTGCAATTTTCAAGCTTTGTCCAAGATCCGGATTACCGTTTCCCGGCCAGTTCCTGATCACTTCGATGGGTTCGTATCCAGGATCATTGCAATGGGAAATGTGATAAGATATCTCCTCCTGGGATACCTTCCAGGTACGACCCCATTTTGCAAAGTAAAGTGAATCATAGACCTCAGAGACCGGTCCGGTATAGAAATCAGGTCCAGGTTGCCTGTAACGTTCTCCCGCGAAATAAATCTCACCATTGTTCATTCCACCGACCCATAAATTACAAGCAAAGATTGTATGCTTCCCGCTACCTTTTGGAACCTCAAAATGGGGCTTAACATTTTCGAAATCAATTCTGTGATCCTTTTCCAAATATCCCATGTTCCCAAAAAGGTAATTAAAAGAGTTAACCCCGGCATTGATATTATTAATACACAAAGAGTCGTAGGAATGACTGTTTATTACATGTACAATAAGATAGGCAGTATCCAGGGGTGCTGTGGTATTTTTCTTAGCAACACGATAAATAATTGTATCTGTTCCATCATTATGATTCATGAATGGAACAACGCTCACAATGCTATCAGAATGCCAAACGCCACCTTTAATTGGTGATTTATACCAAGCGCCAAAAACATAGATCGTATCCGATCCTGTATTTTCATCATTTGTTAAAACATTAACATTCACCTCCATTCCACCAGTAGTAGATGCAGTATCATTTTGGCAGATAATATTCAAATTACTATGTGAATAATCATTGTTTGTGACTTTAATTAACTTACTTGTTCTAGTTGGACTAATTGTTTTTTGGGAAAACAATTGAAATGAAATAAACATTGCAAGAAATAGTATGGTGGATTTCATAATTTAAAGTTTTGGTTTTCTTCAAAATTACTAATGAATGTAAGAATAATCTCGTTAAATCAGGAAACGGCGGATAGTAAAAAGTAAACGGACAAAAAAAAGCTGGAAAAAATCCAGCTTTTTTGTTAAACAACTTTCACCCGGGTAGCCTGCGGGCCTTTCAAGCCCTGGGTCATTTCATAAGAGACCGCAACTCCATCTGCGATTTTATTCTTGGTTTCGGGATCAATACCTGACCTGTGGAAAAAGATATCTTTACCTTCTTCATTAATGATAAATCCGAATCCTTTTTCGGTATTGTACCATTTGATTTTGCCTTGTAACATGATATTAAAAATTAATTGAACATAGTATGAATATAATCTTGACCTTGTGTCAATCTTTGTAATACGCTAATATAGAGTTAGTATGCGGGATTAAAATACATTTCAATATTAGTCATTACATTATCTATATACAAATATAACCAATCGGGAAGGCTAAATCAATTGTTATGAATAATTTAACAAAAAAGAGGCTGTTTAAAAAGTTTATTTTTTGCCATTAATGCAGCATTCTCCTGCAGGGAATACTAAGAACACACAAAAAAACAACTGATCTTTCACATTTTCTTTGTGCCTCCTTCGTTTTTTGGTGACTTGGTGGCAATTTTTTATTCAATATCCTTTAAATACAGACTCACCAATAAATTACAAACAGGAGAAACCTATTGAGCTTTCTTGTAAACCATGGCCACAACAGTAACATCATCACCACCCATATTGATTGACATTGCATAAGGCTTGTCCTCATTAAATTTGATCTGGGCATTACCAGCGTTTCCGGTAAGTTGTTCCCAAACAGTAACTGCCATATGCACGCCCGTACCACCTGTGGGGTGCCCCCAGCCGATGAGGCCGCCTGTTGTGTTCATAGGAATTTTGCCTTCTCGCGAAGTATTCCCTTCTGCCACGAAGCCAGCACCTTTGCCTGGCTCAGCATACCCGAGTGCCTCGGTGGCCAGGATACCGGCAATGGAAAAACAATCATGTGTTTCAATAGTTCCCAGTTGATCGATGGTAATGCCGGCCATTTCAAGGGCATCATGTGCAGCTTTTTTGATGGTAGTCAATTCAACCATATTGGGAGGATCCTGGGTAATATTTCTGACCCTATGACCAACACCCATCACTTCTACTGCCTGCTCTTTCGACACACCAATTCTTTCGAGGCCTTCCTCAGAAACTATGGCAATGGCAGATGCACCGTCAGAAACTTTGGAACAATCGAAAACGGTCAGGTCATCCACAAAGAATCTCCCATCGGGTTTTCGGCTGTTGTACAAGGCATGCAGATCAGGTACTTTGTTTTCATGCTCCTGCGCGGTGGGGCACAACCTTGCATTCTCTATTGCATTTACGAACCACTGCCCCAGGCCTTTCCTGGTATAATCGAAGCCATATTTTTCGTAATAAGCACCAGCCCGGTCGGAAAACTGTCCGGGGAAAAAATAGGCATGGCCGTTTTTTCTTTTCTGGAACCATCCGGCTCCGGCAAGTACGTCGGCACCATAAATGGCTTTCATGCTGTTTTGTACTTCAACGCCCAGGGACAATACCACGTCTGAAAAATCAGCCATAATGTTCTTAATTCCTGTCAGCACAGACAATCCGCCTGAGGCGCAAGCTCCCTCCACCCGTGTCGCTGGTTTGAATTCCAAGCCTTTGTCGATCATTCCTGAAAATCCTCCCAGATGCGCTTGCTTGTTAAAACGGGCTGCCATAAAGTTTCCCACTACTATTTCATCAACTTTATCAGGCCCCCCTATTTTTTTCAGCGTATTTTGTCCTGCCTCAGAAATATAATGTTCTATTCCGGGCATGGGCTTTTTGGGATTAAATTCGCTGCGGCCTGTTCCCAGGGATATGGTATTGTACCCGGCAGTTAAGTATACTTTTTTTCTTAATTTTTTCATTTGAATTATCTTTTGATTCTTGTTCCTTTAATATCGTAATTTATTTTCGCTTGTTTGGCATTTTTTATTCATAGTCATTCGATTGTCATTCGGTCGTTTTTTTGCTGTGATTTGGTTCCAATAACACCAATAAAAATATTCAGTTTAACTCCGAGGTTTTTAATCAACTGCGTTAACTCACCATGGATTTTTGCATCTAATAAATCCCTGTTTTTAGCTTTTTCCATCGTAAAATTTACAATTGAATGACCATTGAATGTCTATTGAATTTCCATTGAATTTCCATTGAATTTCAATTGTCTCAATCAAAGAACTGGTTAATCGGTCCATAAGCATGGAAAAAGCCAGTCAGCATCACCGTATTCACATCTTCCTCCTTGTAAGCCACCTTGCTGTTGACAAGTTGTTCTCCAATTTCTTTGGAACGTTTCCCATAATTGATGGCGAGTTCGGCACCCAGCGTATCCATATTCTTAAGAGCGTTGAAAAATTTAGCAAGAATCTCGTCTTTGGCTTCTCCTTTGAGCCGCACTGCTTTTTTCCAGACGATATGCTCTTCGGGCAAAGGGCCCAATATTTCATCACATTTTTCTTTGATTTCGTTGATATCAACATATTCTTTCTTATCAGGATCAAAAATGGCTACAGCTTTTCCTTTGTCATATTTCAGGAAACCGTCTTTCTGTGAACCATCGGATCTTTGTCCGCCTTTCACTTCCAGTTCAAGCATTTTCTCGAGCAGCCTATGACTGAGTTCTTCATCGGGCAAGTAAGGGTTCATCACGCCCATGATAAAATTCACCACATCAATACCAACATAATCGACCAGTTGAAAGATACCCATCGGGCGAACCAGGTATTCCTGGGTAACTTTATTCACCATGTAAATGGCTTCGGGTAGTGTATAATCTTTTGCAAGTTCTTCTGCTTCTTTCATACCGTGGAGGGCATCCCGCATAAAATGACCGTTACCGATAAACCCGGCAAAATCCATGGAGGGCACCACAATCTTTCTCAGCCTTTTGGCATATTCATGCGCAAATTCGTTTACCTCCTCAGCTGTTTTGTCTGTCTTGATGATTTCAACCAGCTTTTGCACGGCCGGAGGATTGTAAAAATGAAAACCGATGATCCTTCCATCCAGTCCCGCTTCCTTTTCCATTTCATTGATTGGTACAGAGGAGGTATTGGTAAAATACCAGGGTTTGTTTTGATTATTGCTATCAATCTGTGAAAACAATTTAACTTTCAGTGACTTGTTCTCTGCAACCGCCTCAAAGATCAGTTTGGATTCGTATGCAGATTCAAGCCGGGTGGTTGGCCTGACAACGCTCATGACGTCTTCAACGTACTGACGGATATAATCCGAGTTTTCATCCAGGTCGTCGCGATCGGTATACATTTTCCTGATCATGACGGTTTTCTTTTCAGCGATCCTCAAAACCTGGGCCCTCAGGTATCGCATCACACCTTTGAGGCCTTCCTGGGAGACGTCCATGGCATTCAGGACGAATACTTTGTTTTTGTTTTCAGGCAATAGGTTGAGCTCTGCCATTTCGACCGCGGTAAGCAGCAAAATGCCGCTTCCCATTTTTCCGGCAGCTCCCAGAACCGTTACATTTTCTAATCTGTCTGCGTATTCCATAAAAATGTTTTTTATTGATAAGAATTAATTAAATCGAATTAGTTTGTGTCTTGCAAAATGATACTTGATACTTGATACTTGATTCTGGATGCTGGATGCTGGATGCTGGATATTGGATAAATTCGTAACGTTTTTCAGCCCCAAGCAGTATCCAGCATCTAGGATCCAAAATTCAGTATCCATTTTACCAGTTTGGCTTTCTTTTCTCCAGAAATGCTCTCATTCCTTCTTCGCCTTCATTCTTGAACAAGGATCCGAATTCCTCGGATTCCAGCCTGCTTCCGGATTCAAAATCGGAGAGCATGCCCTGGCGGGTCACATATTTTACTTTTCTGATCGCTTTGGGACCTTTGGATGCAATGGTTCTGGCAATGTTCATGACCTCTTCCATCAGTTGCTCCGGTTCATAGACTTTTTGTACCAGCCCAATGCGCAAAGCTTCCTGTGCATCGATCATCTCAGCTGTTGTCAGCAGATAAAGTGCATCTCCCACACCAACCAGTCGTGGCAATCTCTGTGTTCCGGCATATCCGGGAATCATGCCCAGGTTCACTTCTGGTTGTCCGAATTTTGCTTTTGTACTGGCGATCCTGAAATCACAGGCCATGGCCAGCTCCAATCCGCCGCCCAAAGCAAATCCGTTGATGGCAGCAATGACCGGTATCTCCATTTTTTCCAGACTGCTGAACACTTTTTGTCCGAGCCTCGAAAACTCGCTTCCTGCCTGCTGATCCTTATCCACCATTTCGGCTATATCGGCACCAGCCACAAAAGCCTTTCCTTCACCGGTAATGATCATCACTTTGATCTTATCATTTCCGGAAACTTCTTTCACCGCCTCAGCCATTTCCTGAAAAAAGCGTGTATTCAGTGCATTGAGGGCTTTCGGCCTGTCGATCTTTACCTGTGCAATTTCGCCGGTAAATTCAATTTTTAAAATTTCGTAATCCATATTTTTTGATTCGGTTAAGGTTCGAAGCCTCAAATTTAAGAATTTATTGCGAATCAGGCATCCAATCAATTGTCACAGATAACCTCGGTAGTACAATGATCTATATATTCAATTTATTGCATATTTTATGCTACGCTTTATTTTTACTAAATTTGCGGCAATCGGAGAAATAGGATTAATGAATACAAAAGCAAAAATATTATCATCTTTGTTCCTGATCGTATATCTTACATTCCTGTTTCATGATGTTTTTTCACACAATCATCATCATGAATCACACGAACAGCATGCGTGTATCTTATCCGAGTCCGATCAGAAATCAGAAACGACAATCCTTTTTTCTTATGACTGCAACCACCTGTATGATGATTGCTTTTTTTGCAATGAAGGACAAAGTTTGCACGATCAGATTAAGATTGCCAAAGATCATAAAATCAAGTCTGATTCCTTTCTTCCTTCAAAAAAAATACGGCTGGAAATCAAGCCAGCGAAAATCTCAACCGCCTATCAAGATTCAATAGATTTATTCAATACACATTACCACCTGACATTATCCTCCCGGGCGCCTCCACAGATATCATAAAGTGCTCATCAATTTTATTTTTTATTCGTCGATTTTAGTCACATTCGACATTCAATTCTTTTACCCAAAAATTAAAATCACAATGAAAAGAATCTATTATTCTTTTGCATTGATTGCAGTTTTTACCCTGCAATCCTGCGAAAGACATGAAAAGCAAGCACATGAGGAACATGCTCATGAAGCCATTTCTTTTACCCTGTTTGAAAAGAATTATGAGCTATTCATGGAGTTTGATCCTCTGGTAGCAGGTGACACCTCCAATTTCATAATTCACCTCACGAGGCTTTCTGATTATAAACCCTTAACAAACAAAGCAATTGTTCTGGAAATTTCAGGGCCGGAACATCACAGGCAGGTAATCGGACTACCACAGCAGGCCGGGATATACCTGGCGAATTATGCTCCCCGAAAAGCCGGACATGCTCAGATAAAGCTTATTGTTGGCAATCCAGACATAGAGGAAAAATTTAACATTCAAGACATTCACATCTATGAGAAAAAGCAGGCTTTGAATGCACATGAACACAAAGTGACAGAAGCAAGAGATATCAGCTTTCTCAAAGAACAGGCCTGGAAAACGGATTTCGGCATCAGTGAAGTCAGAAGAATGCCATTTGCCAATCTATTAAAGGTTTCCGGTGAAATTCGGGCTTTGCCAACTGCAAATTACAATGTGATCGCAAATGCTTCCGGTATTCTTGAATACAACAGGGAAAACCTGCTGCCTGGTCAGGAAGTGAAAAACGGAGAGGTATTGTTCCATATTCAATCGGGAAAACTTGCCGGAAAGAATATCAGGACGCAATATGTGAAAGTGAAATCCGAACATGAACAGGCAAAATCTGACTATGAAAGGGCGAAAAGCCTTGTTGAGGATCAGATCATTTCAAAGCGTGAATTTGACGCGGTGAAATCGCAATTTGAAAAAGCCAGGGCCGAATTCGAAAGCATTCGAATGAATTACAAGGACGACGGGCAGATCATTGCCTCTCCAGCCGAAGGAGTGATTTCGTCAATTCATAAGGAAAACGGGTCTTATGTTTCACAGGGTGATTTACTTGTCAACATCCTGAAAACACAAAAACTGATACTCAAGGCAGACGTGCCGCAAAATGCTATTGACAAACTGGCCTTTCTCCGATCGGCAAATTTCAAAACATCTGCCGGAAACAAATTGTATCACACCGATAGTCTGGGCGGACATTTGATGGCTGTATCAAAAGCAAACATTACTGAGAATTATTATCTACCGGTTTATTTCAAAATTAATAACCCGGGTGAACTGATACCCGGGACATATGCCGAGATTTATTTAAAATTCACAAATGGAGAAGATGCCCTGCTTATTCCTGAATCAGCAATCATGGAAAATGAAGGGAATCACTATGTGTATGTGCAGCTTAACGGAGAAAGCTACAGGCGGCAGGACATAGATATTGCAGGCAGCGACGGGAACATGGTCGAGGTTACTTCAGGTTTGAAACCCGGTGACTGGGTGGTCAGCAAAGGGGCCTATCGCATCAAGCTGGCCTCCATGGCAGGAGAGCTTCCATCACATGGTCACGCACATTAACAAAAGGATAGCATTATGATCAATAAACTCGTTAAATTTTCATTGTATAACCGGCTCATCATTTTGGCTGCCACCCTCCTGGTGCTTGGTTCAGGCATATATATCCTCCGGGAGCTGGATATTGACATTTTTCCCGACCTGAATGCGCCCACAGTTGTGATCATGACGGAAGCGCACGGCATGGCCACGGAGGAAGTGGAAAGACTGGTGAGCTTTCCGGTTGAGACAGCCATCAATGGGGCAAATAATATGAGAAGGGTGCGCTCATCCTCTTCCATGGGCTTCTCTATCGTATGGGCCGAATTTGAGTGGGGCACCGATATTTATGAGGCCCGCCAGACCATCACCGAAAGGCTGGCTACTGTGAATGAATCCTTACCCGACAATGTGGACAAACCTGTACTGGCCCCCCAGACCTCCCTTCTGGGTGAAATTCTCATTTTCAGCATTACTTCGGATTCGCTGGGTGAAATGGAGTTGCGCACCCTGGCCGACTGGGATATCAGGACGAGCCTGCTTTCTGTTCCCGGAATTGCCCAGGTGACCATCATCGGGGGTGAACCCAAACAGTATCAGATCCTGGCAAATCCGCAAAAGATGAAATATTATGATGTTTCTTTGCAGGAACTGCTAAGTGCCAGCGAAAATATCAACAACAATTCATCCGGCAGCTTTATCGAGGAACATACAAACCGGTACCTGGTTCGCGGCATTGCACGCACTTCGGATAAAAGGGCAATCGGTAATAATGTGGTAAAAGTGCATAACGGCCACCCGGTGCTGATCAGGGATATAGCAAAAATTGAAGAAGCATCTTCCCCCATCATCGGAAAAGGTTCATACGAAGGCCGATCGGCTGTGGTGATCACGGTTAACAAACAACCCGATGTCAATACCCTCAAGTTAACTGAAAGAATCAACCAGGTTATTGTGGAATTGGAAAATAAACTTCCTGCCAGGGTACACATTCATCAGAATATATTTGAGCAGGCCGATTTCATCAATGTAGCTGTGGAAAATGTCCAGAAAGCACTGATAGAAGGGGCCGTACTGGTGGTCATCATTCTGTTCATCTTCCTGATGAATGTTCGAACAACATTTATTTCCGTCCTGGCAATTCCCCTTTCCCTGCTGGTTTCCGTAATCAGCCTGAAATTAATGGGACTCACGATCAATACCATGAGCCTGGGGGGTATGGCCATTGCCATCGGGGCCATCGTGGATGATGCCATCATTGATGTGGAAAACGTCTACAAAAGATTAAAAGAGAATGTCAGGAAACCAACTGCAGGGCGACGTAAATGGCTGCCTGTTATTTACGATGCTTCTGTCGAGATCCGGGCTTCCATTCTGAATGCCACATTCATCATCCTGGTGGCATTTATTCCTTTGTTCTTCCTGGGCGGAATGGAAGGTCGCATGCTCAAGCCACTTGGTATAGCTTTCATTGTTTCTCTCTTTGCATCTCTTATCGTGGCGGTAACACTAACACCTGTGCTCTGCAGCTACCTGCTGACCAATGAAAGCACGCTGCTGAATCAAAAACAGGACAACCGTTTTGTCAGAACAATCAAGGACAATTACGAAAAAGCCCTGCAGGGTGCATTGAGGTATCGAAAAAGTATTTTATCCGGAACAATCGCTTTGTTTGTATTTGCGATCATCTTACTGGTCTCTTTTGGCAGGACATTCCTGCCTCCTTTTAATGAAGGTTCCCTGGCAATCAATGTGGCAACTTATCCCGGTGTGGCCATTGATGAATCTGACAGGATCGGGAAGGAGGCCGAGGAGATCTTGCTGGAAATTCCTGAAGTGATCACCACCTCCAGAAAAACAGGAAGGGCAGAACTGGCGGAACATTCTTTTGGCGCCAATGTTTCCGAGATCGAAGTTCCTTTTGAATTGAAAGACCGTTCAAGAGAGGACTTCCTGGAAGATGTACGAAACCGGCTGAACAAAATCCCGGGCGTGATCATTGAAGTGGGGCAGCCCATCACACACCGCATCGACCATATGCTTTCCGGCACCAGATCGAACATAGCCATTAAATTGTTTGGCAATGATCTTCGAAAAATGTACACCCTTGCAAAAAATATCGAAGGTCATATTGAAAGTACGCCCGGAGTTGTAGACCTTTTCGTCGAACAGCAGGTGGAAACACCCCAAATTCAGATCAGGCCTAAAAGGGAGCTTCTTGCCCGTTTTGGCATTCCGGTTCATGAATTCAATACCCTTGTCAGTGCAGGCCTGGGTGGCCTCAAAGTATCGGATGTTTTTGAGGAAGAAAAAAAGTTCGATCTGATCGTAAGGTTTCAAGAAAGCTACAGGGATGATATAGAGTCACTGAGACAAATCATGATCGATGCCGGCAATGGCCAGAAGATCCCCTTGCAACAGGTAGCTGAGATAGAATCTGCATCAGGTCCTTACAGCATCAGTCGTGAAGATGTGCAGCGAAAGATCGTGATCTCAGCCAATGTTTCGGGCCGCGACCTGAGAAGTGTTGTGAATGACATCCGATCAGCAGTCGATGAAAATGTTGAACTGCCAGAAGGTTTTTACATGGAATATGGCGGACAATTCGAAAGTGAGAGCAGCGCTTCCAGGACATTGCTTCTGACTTCCATTGGCGCCATCATCCTCATCTTTCTGATCCTTTACCAGGAATTCAAAAATACAAAGGTAGCAGCCATCATATTGCTCAATCTTCCCCTGGCGCTGATCGGAGGTGTCTTTGCCATCTGGATCACCTCGGGTGTGATCAGTATCCCATCCATCATCGGCTTTATCACACTTTTTGGGATTGCCACAAGGAATGGGATCCTTCTGGTATCAAGATATTTGAGCATCCATGATGAGACAAAAACTGCAAAAGAGGTCATTATAAAAGGTTCGCTCGACAGGATCAATCCTATTTTGATGACGGCCCTCTCTGCAGCACTCGCCCTGATCCCGCTGGCAGTGAACGGAGACCTGCCGGGCAATGAAATACAAAGTCCCATGGCAATCGTCATCCTGGGAGGCCTGCTCACTGCCACCGTATTTAATTTATTCATCATACCCATTGTTTTTTACAGTAGAATCAGAAAGGAGCAAAGCAATGAAAACTAAACTCATATCAGCGACCGGATTTTTATTCCTGAACATGTTATTTGCACATGCCCAGGATCCAATACAGGAAGTCCTTTTGCAGGTACAGCAAAACAACAAGAGCATACAGAAATATGAGCAGTTTACACAGTCCCGGATCATGGGGGCAAAAACTAACTTAACGCCCTCCAATCCATCATTTGAGATGGATTATTTATGGGGGGATGAACCCGGAACCTATCTCAGGGAAATTGGTATTTCACAAGAGTTCGATTTCCCGTCGGTTTATACCAAACAAAACAAAATCGCGAATAAACAAGAGGAAAAATTCATGTTTCAGCAGCAAAAATTCACCTGGGAGATTTTGCATAAAACCAGCTTGTTGTGTTTAGAATTGATCTATCTGAACAGGCTGGAGGGTGAATATGTTGAGCGCCTGTCGGCAGCCGGCATCTTTTTAAAAAATCAGGAAAAAAGACTGGAGCAGGGCTATGGCAATATACTGGAAGTTGATAAGGCCCGCCTGCACGAAAAACTGATCGGGAATGAACTGCGGAGGATACGCTCAAAAATAAGGGTAAAATTGAATCACTTACAGGAATTAAATGGTGGGGAGAAGGTTCTTTTTGAAGACTCCGTATATCCACAATTCGAACCGGTCCCGCAAATCGACAGTCTATTTGAAAAAATGGAAAGGCTTGATCCGGTGAATAAAATCATTGTAGCGCGCATACAGGAATCCGATCTTGAAGTAGGCCTGGCGAAAGCAAAATCCTATCCTGAATTTGAAGTGGGTTATAAATCCGAAGAGGAGTTTCTAAATAAGTTCGACGGACTGCATTTCGGGATCAGTATTCCCCTATGGGAAAACAGGAACAGGGTTAAGTACAGCAAACTGAAAACGGATTATTTGCATGCTGAAATAGCAGAGCACGAAAACACGCATTATTATAAGATCAAAGAAACTTATGAATCCTTCCTGTCTGCCCGGGAACGCCTGAATAGCCTTGATAAAACATTAAAGGAAATGCGTTTTGAAGACAAGTTGAACAAAGCCTTAATCGAAGGAAATATTGACAGGATTGATTTTTACTCCGAATATGTTTATCTGTATGATATCCGGGATGAACTTCTTGAAACAGAGAAGGAGTATTATTTGCTGTTGGCGGAATTGTTTAAATACAAGTTGCTTGAAATCAACAGATGAGATAGATTTTAACCATATAAGGCATTTAAGGGTATATAAGTTAATGTTTTTATTTTTTTACCGATCTATTAAGTTGTAATACAATTCGCTTACATAAGTACGCTGTCCTTCGTGAAAGATATTTGTGGTATTGAAATTAATCATCAATCCTTCGGGTGATTTCAGTAATTTCATATATGTCAGTAATTGGGCCTCGTGGATTGGCAGTATTTCCTTAACAGCTTTTAATTCGACAGCAAGCATACTTTCAACCAAAAGATCGCATCGGAGGTCACAGTTTATCTCAATCCCCTTGTATTTCACAGGGATGATATGTTCTGATGTAAAGTTTATTCTTCTAAACCTGAGCTCATGCTTCATGCATTTGTGATATACACTTTCAAGTAGTCCAGGCCCCAATGCCTTGTGAACTTCTATAGCAGCTCCATTCACCTGGTATACCAGGTCTTTTAAAATTTTCTTTGTTGTTTTCATGATTTGTATAATTTATTTTAATTCTCTTATATGAACTTAAATGCCTTATGTGGTTCATTAACCTCATATTGTTAATACCCTGAGCCGTGTTAATGTCCTGTTAAAATATGTGAAACAATAAATAAAATAACTGTCCCTTTATATATTTGTGTTTCTTAATAAGAGGTGCATGAAAAGAACATTCTCCATCGGTTTGGCTTTTTTAATGGTGCTCTCCACAATAGGGATAACCATTCATAAGCATTATTCCCATGGAGAATTATATTCCGTTGCTCTTTTCGGTAATGCCGATCCTTGCTGTGAGATGGACTGCGGCTGCTGTTACGAGGAATCGGAAACTTACCGGCTAACAGAAGAATTTATAACTTCCTCATACGAACTGGATAAAGTATTATCTACGAATGCCATCCTTAAGCATTCTGAAATAATTACCGGGGATCATATTGTCATGCAGCAGAAGAAAGCATTCCTTGAAAAAGACAAATCACCTCCCGGAAAAAATATCTGCCAGGAATTCAGCCAGGCCTTTCTGCTTTGATCAATTTTATGCTTTACCAATGCTTTGCTTTTTAACTGATGAAAGATATTCATCGGTTACAAACACATTTACCAGAAATTGATCAAACCACAAATCATTAATTCATGAACAGAATATTTTTCGCATTCACAATCTTTCTCATGATTGTATTTGTTTCGAACGCACGCTCCCAGGAATACAAGGGCATTGTTTTCGAGATAAAGAATAAAAATGAAAAAGTTCCTTTGCCGGGTGTAAACATTTACTGGGTGGGAACCCAACAGGGTACGGTCTCCGGCATTGACGGAAAATTCAGTATCGACAATATTGATAGTAAAACCAATAAACTTGTTTTCAGTTTTGTGGGATTCAGAAAAGATACGATTGATGTGAGCAATGTGGATAAAGATCATATGCTTGTAGTGAATCTTTCATTGAATAAAACACTTCAGGAAGTCGAAATTAAAGGCATTGCCAAAGGAAGTGTTATATCAAGGCTTGATCCAGTTTTGACACAAACTTTAACACAAAATGAATTCAGGAAGGCGGCCTGCTGCAATCTCTCGGAAAGTTTTGAGACCAATGCCTCTGTTGATGTATCTTTCAGCGATGCCGTTTCCGGGGCAAAACAGATACAAATGCTGGGACTTGCCGGAAAATACAGCCAGATGCAGATTGAAAACATTCCTAACCTGCGGGGGCTTTCCAGTACCTACGGATTGGAATATGTCCCCGGCACCTGGATGGAATCCATACAGATCTCCAAAGGAACCGCTTCGGTAAAAACAGGTTACGAGAGCATTACCGGTCAGATCAATGTGGAATACAAAAAGCCGCACAACAGCGAGAAGCTTTTTCTGAATACCTATGTAAATAACCTGGGCAGAGTGGAAGGGAATTTCAATACCGCTTTCCGCCTGAATGAGAACTGGAGTACCATGCTGCTGGGGAATGTGGTAAACAGCAAAGCCGAAATCGATAAAAATGGCGACACTTTCCTGGATATACCCACAATTGAACAATACCATTTTTTCAACCGATGGAAATTTAAGAATCCGGGAAAAATGCATGGGCAGATCGGGATCAAAGCACTGGATGAAAGCAGAGGCGGCGGACAGACCGGATTTGATGAAGGCATGACGAGAGACACTAACAATCCCTATGGTATCCGTATAGAAACCAGGCGCTACGAGGCTTTTACCAAAACAGGCTTTATTTTTGAAAGACCAGAAACCAGTATTGGCATTATCAATTCCTTGATCTATCATGATCAGAAGTCGTATTTCGGTTTGAACGATTATTCGGGCAAACAGATTAATTACCACGGTAACCTGATGTATCAGACGTATCTGTTCAACGAACATCATGATTATACTGTGGGGCTCAGCTATGTGTATGATGAATATGATGAAGTGTTGAACGACAGTGCCTTTTCCAGAACGGAAAGGGTAACGGGGGCCTTTCTGGAATACACCTACTCAATTGAAGAGCGCCTGACAGTGCTGGCGGGTTTGCGAAGCGATTTTCACAATCTTTATGGAACACTGATCACACCCCGCCTGCACCTGCGCTATGCTCCAAATGAGAACTGGATCTTCAGAGGATCCGCCGGGAAAGGGTACCGGAGTCCAAATGTCATTGCCGAGAACAGCTACCTTCTGGCTACCTCAAAAAAGCTGATCGTACAGGAAAAGCCTGAAATGGAAGAAGCCTGGAATTTCGGTCTCAGCCTGACGAAATTTAGCGATATCAGAGGCAAACAATTGATGGTCAATCTGGATTTTTACCGGACAAGCTTCATCAATCAATTGATCGTGGATATGGACCAGGATATCTTTGAGGTGAACGTTTACAACCTGGACGGACAATCCTTTTCCAACAGTTTCCAGGCAGAAGCCAATTATGAGCTTTTTCCAAGATTGGAGATGACTGCAGCTTATCGTCATAATGACGTACAGATAACGCTGAATGATCAATTGCAAAGAAAACCACTGGTCAACCGCTACAAAGGTCTGGTAAGCATGACCTATACAACGGAAAACCTGGGATGGCAGTTCGACCTGACAGCCCAGTTGAATGGCGATGCCCGTCTGCCCGATACAGAGCAATATCCGGAAATATACAGGCGGCCGGCACTCAGCCGGGAATACACCATTTTCAATGCACAGATTACAAAATATCTGGGCAGATGGGAGTTGTATCTGGGGGGAGAAAACCTGGGTAATTTTACACAGGATGATCCCATCATTGGCAGTGATGATCCCTTCGGTAAATATTTTGATACCTCGCTGATCTGGGGCCCCATCCTGGGGAGAAAAATCTATTTTGGGATGCGCTACAGCATCCCCATGCCGGAGGAACATAAAGGACATGGAAATCATTAAATCAAAAAATAAAGCATTATGAAAAACACAATGACAACATCTTTCATTATGATCGCATGCATGCTGGTAACAACAGCATTGCTCGCACAAAAAACCGAGAAAGAAAAATTCAAAGTTTATGGCAAATGTGAAATGTGCGAAGATCGTATTGAAGAAGCAGCAAAATCAATTGATGGCGTTAAATCAGCCGAATGGGATAAACTCTCAAAAAAGATCAAAGTTAAATTTGATCCGGAAAAGGTAAAGCTGATCGAAATACATGAAGCAATAGTCGAAGTGGGTCACGATACAGACAAAATGAAAGCGGATGATGATACATACATGAATTTGCATCATTGCTGTCATTATGAACGTGCTGATGGCACGAAGCCTGAAGAGCACCATGATCATTAGGCTATTCCACTTCAATGTTGGAATGAGACTAAGTCAAAAGCCTGTTAAACAGTGTTAAACTCCTGTTAAAGAAATTTAAACAATTTGTTTTGGTCGTCTTGTGTTTTATATTTGTGAATTCTAAGATTAAACTATGAAAAGAACATTTTCCATCGGACTGGCTTTATTACTGGTGCTCTCCACCATAGGGGTGACCGTGAACAAGCATTACTCCGCTGGAGAATTGTATTCGGTGGCTCTTTTCGGAGAAGCCGACTCTTGTTGTGAAGTGGATTGCGACTGCTGCCATGAAGAATCGGAAACCTACCAGGTTAAAGATGAATTTATCTCTTCCTCATTCGACCTGGCCAAAGTGTATTTCACCGAAGCCATCACCCTGCTTTATGAAAAGCTGGTGCAGGACCTTTTCGGGACTGACAAGACCCAAGCCTGCCTCGAACAAGATAAATCACCGCCCCCCGAACAATGCGGGGAAGAATATACACAGGTTTTCCTTCTTTAATATTTCTGCAATTTTTCCAATACCCACACAACCTGAGATTGCTGATAATCATGGGTTGATGTATAATTCTTGTTTGGTTTAATTTTTTAATTAAATGCAGAAATGTTAAACAAAATCATCAAGTTCTTTCTGGAGAACAAACTGGTCACTTCCATCCTGATGGTATTTCTGATCGGATGGGGGATCATGACAGCCCCCTTTAACTGGGATCTGGATCCCTTACCCAGAGATCCCGTGCCGGTAGATGCCATCCCGGACCTGGGGGAAAACCAGCAAATCGTTTTTACGGAGTGGTCTGGCCGTTCGCCGCAGGATATTGAAGATCAGATCACCTATCCTTTAACAACATCCTTGCTTGGAATCCCCGGGGTGAAAACCATACGGAGTTCATCCATGTTCGGATTTTCGAGTATATACGTGATCTTCGAAGAAGGCATTGAGTTTTACTGGAGTCGATCACGCATCCTGGAAAAACTGAATTCTTTACCGCGGGGTTTGTTACCAGATGGCGTTCAGCCAAGCCTCGGCCCGGATGCAACCGCTCTGGGCCAGATCTTCTGGTACACCCTGGAAGGCCGTGATAAAGATGGCAATATCACAGGCGGATGGGATTTGCATGAACTGCGGTCCATTCAGGATTACTATGTAAAATACGGACTGGCTTCGGTGAATGGCGTTGCCGAAGTGGCTTCTGTAGGAGGTTACGTAAAGGAATACCAAATCGATGTGGATCCCAATGCCATGCGGGCTTACAATGTCACCCTGGATCATATTATAAAAGGAGTAAAAAATTCCAACCTGGATGTGGGCGCCCGCACCGTGGAGATCAACAAAGCCGAATATTTCATCCGTGGGATCGGCTATGTGAAAAACCTGGAAGACCTGGAAGAAGGCGTATTGAAGGTTGAAAACAATACCCCTATCCGGGTGAAGGATGTGGCAAGGGTAAGTTACGGACCGGCCGAAAGAAGAGGCATCCTCGACAAAATGGGCGCCGAGGCAGTGGGTGGCGTTGTGGTGGCCCGCTATGGCTCCAATCCAATGGAAGTGATCAACAGGGTAAAAGAAAAGATCATGGAGATCACCCCCGGTTTGCCTTCCAAAACCCTGGATGACGGAACCATCTCCTACCTGTGGATCGTTCCCTTTTACGATCGTTCCGGCCTCATCAAGGAAACCCTGGGCACCCTGGAAGACGCACTCAGCCTGGAGATCCTGATCACCATCATCGTGATCATCATCATGGTGATTAACCTGCGGGCCTCTGTACTGATCTCTTTCCTGATCCCGGTGGCCATCCTCATGACCTTCATCGCCATGAAGTATTTCAATGTGGACGCCAATATCGTGGCCCTTTCGGGAATCGCCATTGCCATCGGAACCATCGTGGACGTGGGGATCGTGTTGTCGGAAAACATGATCCAGCACATCAAAGCCAATACCGGAGGCAAAAACACCCGGCAGGTGATCTACGAAGCCACCGTGGAAGTGGCCCCGGCAGTGCTGACGGCCATTGCCACCACCATCATCAGCTTCATCCCGGTATTCACCCTGGAAGCCGCTGAAGGAAAGCTGTTCAGGCCGCTGGCTTTTACAAAGACTTTTGTTCTTTTTGCTTCCATCATCGTGGCCATCATGATCCTGCCGGCAATTGCACATTGGTTGTTTAGTTTTAAGATCACCAGGCGTTCTGTGCTCAGGATCGTGAATTCAATTTTAATCCTGGCCGGGATTGTCACCATGATACTAAGCAATGTCTGGGTCGGGCTGGTCATCATCCTGTTGGGCGGCATCAATTTTTACGGTACCTTTAATAATGACCTGAACAGAAGACTGCCCCTGATCAACGTATTGCTGATCGGTTTGGGGGTATTGTACATTTTAACCTACGAATGGATGCCCCTTGGTGTTTCCAAAAGCTATTTCAGCAATTACTTCTTCGTATTCATCATAATCGCGCTGCTCTTGTCATTTTTCCTGATCTTCATCCGGTATTACAAACAGATCCTGGGATGGGCTTTAAAGCACAAGGTTTTATTCATAACTGTTCCCAGCATTCTGGTTATCTGGGGATTCGTGATCTGGATGGGCTTTGGGAACATTTTCGGTTTTGTGGCCAAAGGTTTCGATTCCATCGGGATGAACCTGAGAAAAACGGCGGTATGGAATACCCTTTATCATGAGTTTCCCGGGATCGGCAAGGAATTTATGCCGGCTTTGGATGAAGGCTCCTTTTTGCTGATGCCGACCTCCATGCCACATACGGGGGTTGAAAAGAACAAGGAAATGCTGCAGCAACTGGATATGGCTGTGGCCTCCATCCCCGAGGTGGAAATGGTGGTTGGAAAAGCCGGACGTGTGACTTCTTCGCTCGACCCCGCCCCCCTATCGATGTTCGAAAATGTGATCAATTACAAAAACGAATACAAGCTGGATGAGAACGGCCGGCGGATACGCTTCAAAGTAGATGATGAAGGCAGTTTTGTAAAAGATGAAAAGGGAAAACTGATCCCTGACAAAGACGGCAAGTATTATCGCCAATGGCGGGACCACATCAAAACGCCGGATGATATCTGGGATGAAATTGTGAGTGTAAGCCGCATCCCCGGCGTGACCAGCGCACCCAAGCTGCAACCCATCGAAACCCGACTGGTGATGCTGCAAACAGGAATGCGGGCGCCCATGGGCATCAAGGTCATGGGAAACAACCTGGACAGTCTGGAATCTTTCGGACTGCAACTGGAGGAGGTGCTCAAAGAAGTGCCCGGTGTGAAGGAACCTTCTGTTTTCGCGGAAAGGGTTGTCGGGAAACCTTACCTGGAGATCCACATCAACAGGAAGGAAATTGCCCGCTATGGGCTGACCATCCGGCAGGTTCAGCATTACCTTGAAGTGGGTGTGGGCGGCATGAAGCTGGGCATGACTGTGGAGGGCCGGGAGCGCTATCCCATACGGGTGAGGTACCCAAGGGAATTGCGCAATTCCCCCGAAACACTCGAAAAGATCCTGATCCCGGCTGCAGGTGGCATCTCGGTTCCCCTCAGCGAAATCGCTGACATCAAATATGTGAAAGGGCCGCAGGTGATCAAAAGCGAAAATACTTTCCTGGTTTCTTATGTGATATTCGACAAGGAGGACGATTACTCGGAAGTGCAGGTGGTGGAAGATGCGCAAAACCTGATTGAAGACAAGCTGGACGCAGGTGAGATAAATCTGCCGGCAGGCTTAAGTTATCAATTTACCGGAAATTACGAAAACCAGATCCGGGCCGAGAAGAGACTTAGCCTGATCATCCCGGTGGTGTTCGTGATCATCTTTCTGTTGCTGTATTTCCAGTTCAGGGATGTGCGCTCAACCCTGCTGGTCTTCAGCGGGATCATCGTGGCCTTCTCAGGCGGCTTTATCCTGATCTGGCTTTACGGCCAGGATTGGTTCATGAATTTCAGCCTCTTCGGGCAAAACTTCAGGGACCTCTTCCAGATGAAAACAGTTTACCTGAGTGTGGCTGTGTGGGTAGGCTTTATCGCCTTATTCGGCATTGCCACGGATGACGGAGTAATCATGACCACTTACCTGAAACAGGTTTTTGGTAAGAATAAACCGCGAAGTGTAGATGAGGTCAGGAAATCGGTGATCGAAGCCGGTTCGCGCCGCGTGCGTCCCTGTTTGATGACCACGGCTACCACCATTCTGGCCCTGCTGCCTATTTTAACCTCAACAGGCAAAGGCTCGGATGTGATGGTGCCCATGGCCATTCCCATTGTGGGCGGGATGCTGATCGAGATTATCACACTTTTCGTGATACCGGTGATCTATTCCGCATGGAAAGAAAATGTTGTGAGGAAAGGAGGTGTAGCATGAAAAAATTAAGTTTGATCATATTGATAATTTTCGCTGCCGGTGCTTTTTTCCGGCTTTCGGCCCAGGAAAATATTCTGGAGAATTATATCCGCATTGCAGTGGAAAACAATCCTGAAGTAAGGGCAAATTATAAAAGCTACGAACAGGCCCTTGAACGGGTGGATCAGTCCAAAGCCCTGCCCGATCCGCAATTGTCGGCAGGTGTGTTCGTTAGCCCCGTGGAAACAGGTGTGGGGCCGCAAAGGGCCAAATTATCTATTTCGCAAATGTTTCCCTGGTTCGGCACGCTCGGATTGAAAGAAGATGCCGACCTGCTCAGGGCCGAAGCACAATTGCAGGAATACAGATCCAAAGAGAATGCTTTGGCCTACCGGGTCAGCCGGCAGTTTTTCCTGCTTTACCAAAATGAAGAGGAGCTTCGCATTACGGCCGAATTGATCAGGACTTTGGAGATTCTTGAAAGGATCGTCCTGAAGAAATACGAAACGGCGCAAACCGGCATGGCCGATATCATCAGGATACAAATGCAGATCGATGAAAAGCAGGCCAGGCTGGAGGAATTGCAGGACAGGAAACAATGGCTGGAAACTGATTTTCTACAGCTGCTCGATCCAAAGGAAGAACTGAACATCGAGTTACCCGACACCCTGAATATTTATGCGCAGGAAAGTCGGGCTGTTTTGATGGACTCGGTATTTGAATTCAATGAAGAACTGCAGGCAAGGGAAGTGGAGCTGGAGGCCACACAAAAACAGATTGAAGTGGCCAGGAAAAATGCCCTGCCGGGTTTCGGACTGGGACTTGATTATGCCATCATCGGTGAAAGGGATGATGTTTCACTTTCCGATAATGGTATGGACGCCATCATGCCCATGTTCAGCATCAGTCTGCCAATCAATCAAAAAAAGTACAAGGCTGCCATTCGCGAGAGCGAGCTGAAAAGCGAACAGGCGGAGCTAAAGATCGAGGCCACAAAAAACCGATTGATCTCGGAATACGAGGAAAACCTGATCACGTACCGCAAGGCCTTGCGTGATCTTGAACTTAACCGATCGCAAAGCCGGAAAGCCCGGCAGGCCATGCGGCTGCTGACCAGGGAATATTCCTCAACTGGAAAGGGCTATGATGAAGTCATCGCGATGCAACAGTTAGTTTTCAACTATGAATTGAAAATGGAAAAAGCGCTGACGGATTTTCATGTGGCGATGGCGTATTTTGAATATTTGAAAGGCACGAATGCTTTTGCCAAGAAGGCACCAGGGCACTAAGAAATCACAAAGGAATGAGTAAAAAAAGAAATGAAAGGAATGAGTGGCCCTTCGACTTCGCTCAGGGTGACGGCAAATGTTGTGGGTGAGAATGCGGGCGGGCTTAAGCCCGCCCTCCCAGACACCCTGCCAGAACTGTCACCCCGAGTGTAGTCGAGGGGCCAGCGCAATTTGAAAACATTAAAAAAAGTGAAAATGAAAAACATATCAACAAAACAAATCATCATTTACCTGGCAGTGCTGATCGCGGGACTGCTGCTGGGCTGGATGATCGTTGGCGGCAATGGTGAGAAAGAAGCAAGCATTGCACAAGAGATCATCGAGGAAAGTGAAGAAGAGACTACGTGGACCTGCTCCATGCATCCTCAGATACAGCAAGCCGAACCGGGCGACTGCCCCATCTGTGGAATGGACCTGATACCCGCCGAAAGCGACACCGGCCAGGAAAGCCAGGTGGAATTCACCCTGAGCGAACAGGCAGTGAAGCTGGCCAATGTGCAAACCACCGAAGTCGGTTATATCGAGCCTGAAAAAGTGATAACACTGCAGGGAAAGATACAGCCGGATGAAACAGAAGTGAATTCCCAGGCCATGCACTTTTCGGGCAGGATCGAAGAATTGTATGTTGAATTTGAAGGTGAAAAAGTGCAGCGAGGTCAGCGTCTGGCTTCCGTTTATTCGCCCGAATTCATCACCGCCCAGGAAGAATTGCTGGAAGCCAAAAGGTACGATGATGGAAGAACCGGACTGCTGGAAGCGGCGAGGAATAAACTGAAATACTGGAAGCTCAGCGACCGGCAGATCAACCGCATACTACAGGAAGGACAGGTCAGGGAAACCATTGATATCTATGCGGAGATTTCAGGGTATGTGCTTGCCAGGAATGTATCCGAAGGGGAATATGTAAAAGCCGGAGCGGAATTGTTTAAGATAGCCGACCTGAGCAAGCTTTGGGTGATTTTTGATGCGTATGAAGAAGACCTTTCTTTTATTGAAGAAGGCGACAGCATCGAATTCAACATCAAATCGCTTCCCGGCAAAACATACAAAAGCAAAATTACCTGGGTTGATCCCCTGATCGATCCGCAGAAAAGGACGGCTGAGGTGAGGGCCGAAATCGATAACGCCGATTTGCTTCTGAAACCCGAAATGTTCGTCAACGGGGAAATCGTTTCGGGACTTGACGATAAAGAAGAAGTTCTGGCCATACCCGAATCGGCGGTGATGTGGACGGGCAAACGCTCGGTTGTTTATATTTTTGATCCCGAGCGCGAGCAGCCCACCTTCGAATACCGCGAAGTTTTGCTCGGTGAAAACCTGGGTTCTTACTGGATCATTGAAGATGGTCTTGAAGCCGGCGAACGCATCGTCACCAACGGCACCTTTACCATAGATGCGGCCGCACAGCTTAAAAACAAAAAAAGCATGATGAACCAGGCCGAAGAGCCAATGACCACCGATGTATATCAGCATAACGAACCCTTAACAGGGCATGAACACACCGATGCAGGCATGGAGATGGAGGAAAGGGACTTCACCGCTTCCACCCCTTCGGAATTTCAAAAGCAACTATCGCAAAGCCTGAATCACTATTATGATTTGAAAGACGCCCTGGTGGCAGCCAATAAGGATGAAGCTACAGCCAAAGCCGAAGATTTCCAGGCTTCATTGCAAAATGTCGACATGGGTCTGCTCGAAGGAGATGCGCATATGTACTGGATGGAAATGCTGAAGCCATTGAAACAACAGGCAGAAAGCATACAAACGGCCGAAAGCATCGATATGCAGCGAAAGCATTTCAAGCCCTTCTCCAATGCCATGATCAATACGGTCAAGGCATTCGGTCTGGATGAAGGAACCTCATATGTACAGTATTGCCCCATGGCCGATGATGACCGCGGCGCCTACTGGCTTAGCACCGAGGAACAAATCAGGAATCCCTATTACGGGGATATGATGCTGAAGTGCGGGGAGGTGAGGGAAGTGATAGAAAAATAATATGAACCGCAAGGAACGCCAAGAAAAGCAAAGATCGCAAGTATTTATGTAATTAATCTTTGCGATCTCACTAATTCAAAACTTTGCGGCTTTGCGGTTAAAAAAACAATGTTAAACCTTGTAAAACTACAAATATGAAAATGATGAAATCAATAGTAACATTCGCAATCGTGCTGCTGGGCTTCGGAAGCCTGCAGGCACAATCAGAAATTAAAAAAGAAGAATTCAAAGTATATGGCAACTGCGGTATGTGTGAATCTCGTATTGAAAAGGCTGCCAGGGATCTTTATGGAGTAGAATCAGCCGACTGGGATAAAAAAACCAAGATGATGTTGGTGAAATATGATGAAAATGAAGTAATGCTGATGGACGTTCATAAAGCAATCGCCAAAGTTGGTCACGATACAGAAAAAGTTGAAGCCGAAGATAAGGTTTATGAAGGGCTGCCGGGATGCTGCAAGTACGATCGTAAATCGCAGCACGATATGAATGGTGGTCACGAGGGCCACCATCATTGATGGCGTTAATGAAGGGACGGATGTATGGTGTATGAATGTATGGATGTGCTGTGGGAAAGTAATCCGTTCGATCGTAAGTCGTTGTTTTCTTTGATCATACAGTTTTTCAACAGATCGGTTCACATGCAAGCGTAGGAAGCACGGAGCGCTTTATTTAATCCGTGAGTAGGCGGACAAGTTTTTTCTTTTGATACTCCGCTGCTCTGCGGCGGGGTAGTTCATTGTAGAAAATTGAAACGGGGCAGCCATGACAACTTCGGAGGTGTTGGTTTATGTAATTAAGAAAACAAAGTGTGGCTCCGAAACTGACCAAACCTGACATGTTTGGCAAAGTTAAATCTCAAACGAACAAATCATCTGTATACAAAAAACACACAGACTTACGTTGTTTTATTGACTTATATAACTACTTAAATACTGAATTATGAAAACCATTGAATTATTCGTAGACAACATAAAATGCCATGGTTGCGCCAACACCATACAACGCGAAATGAAAAAATTTGAACATGTGAAAGATGTTCGCGTGGAAGTTGAAAGAGGTGCGGTCATCATTGATCATGAAGGCAATGACGACTTGCTGAAAGGGTTCACCAGAAAACTCAAGCGGCTCGGTTATCCAGAGCAGGGGAAAGGAGGCACGAGTGCAAAAGTGAAATCTTATGTGAGCTGTGCCATCGGAAGGATGAACAATTAGTTGAAAATACGACCATACATTCTATTCTTTAAAATCCCAAATTATTGGGATTTTTTCGTTTTAAGGCACTGATTAGTTTTGCTGACAGAACCGAAAAGACTGACAAGATTGACAAGGAAAATATTTTTGCTACAATTGCTGCTGCTGTCTTTTGCTTCGTATGCACAAAATCATAAAAAGACAGCTTCTGAAGAATTTGATTACCAGGCGAATATAATTCTGGATGTGGTTAATAATCTCTCCGGAGGAATCAAAAAAGGAAGTCAATTTCTAGCGCTGGCAAGTTTCAGCCTGGATTATAATCCCCGTCAGGGAGTGTTTAAAAATACCAGCTTTCACGGCCATCTTTTGAAAACTGCAGGAGATTCCCCCTCTGAAAATCTCATCGGCGACATTCAAATTGCATCCAACATCGAAGGTCGCTCGTCCCGCTTCATTTATGAATTGTATATCAAGCAAAAGTTGGGAGATTTTATCATTTCGGCCGGCTTGCATGATATGAATGCGGATTTCATGTTCAGCAAGCATGCCGGTGATTTCATAAACAGTTCCTTCGGAATTGCACCGACCGTTAGCATCAACATGCCTGTATCCATTTTCCCGGTGACCACACTGGGAGGATACCTAAGCTATTCCCGGGAAAAATTCGACATTTCTGTGGCATTGTATAATCTGAATCATCATTTTGCACAGGAAGAAAGCTTCAGACTCAAAAATCATTTATACCAGCATGGCTATCTTGGCCTGACAGAGTTATGCTATCGCATTATTGCCGGAGATGAAACTACAGGAGAATATAAGATCGGAGCTTTTATAAAGGATTGTGAACCGCACGAGAACGGAGATCATGCAGCAAGATGCCCTGATCAAAAAAACCACGGTTTTTATTTTGTAGGTGATCAGACCCTCCTGCGTGCACCTTCAGGGAAAAATCTGAATGCTTTTGTTCAATTGGGAATTACACCGGAAAAGAAAAACTTTGCCTCTGCCTATTATGGTGGGGGAATATCCCTGAAAGGATTTTCATCTCAGATCCTTCTGGAGCAGGTAGGGTTAGCCCTGGGATGCGTAAAACTCAATACAATAGAAGAAGGTGCCTACCGGGAGGTAAAAGGATTTGAGACAGTGGTGGAACTTACTTCCAGCTTTTCTCTGCTCAATTGGATCAACCTTCAACCCGATTTTCAATACATCATCAATCCCTCCGGGCAATATGAGAATGCTTTTGTAATTCTTCTCAGATTGAAGGCAAATCTGCTGACATAAAACAAAATCAGAAATTATTCCCAACAAACTATCAAACTTAAGGGTATTCCGGCAATAAACGGTATCAAACCATTCCTTCTTGTCTGCCAAAATGAACCTGAAGGAAGGTTCAAATACAAAAACGTATATTTGTAAATATGAGTGATCAAAAGAAACTGATAAACATTGCGCTGGTTCTCAGCCTGGTTACCATTATTTATAACCTTGCAGAGGGACTTATTTCCATATATTTCGGGCTGGATGACGAAACTCTTGCATTGCTGGGTTTTGGCGTGGACAGCTTTGTTGAAGTGATATCCGGTATCGGTATTCTGCACATGGTTATCAGGATGAAACGAATTGGTAATGATCCGGCTTCCAGGGACAAATTTGAAAGGACCGCCCTTCGTATCACCGGTTTTGCTTTTTACCTGCTAACAGCAGGACTTGTTTTTGGTGCCTCGATGAACGTGATACAGGGCAGCAAACCCGAAACCACTATCGTAGGTGTGATCATCTCCTCCATCAGCATTGCCACCATGTGGTTTTTGATGTATTACAAAAAGAAGATCGGCCGTAAACTCAACTCCGATGCCATCATTGCCGATGCCAATTGCACCAAAACCTGCTTTTACCTCAGCATTATTTTGCTTGCCTCAAGCGGATTGTATGAAATTTTCAGGATCGGATATATCGATGTGATCGGTTCCCTGGCCATTGCCTGGTTTGCCTTCAGTGAAGGGCGCGAAGCTTTTGATAAAGCCAGCAGTGAGACGCTGAGTTGTGGGTGTGGAGAAGAAGCGTGCGAGAAATAACAAACACCAACTCACAAAACTCAAATAAGCACCAAATTAAAATTTCGAATGACCGAAACAGTGATAGCAAATGGTTTATCCATGTTTTGGGTTTATTGAGTAAACAACTATTTTTGCATTGATAAATCCTGACATCTGAAATGAAAAGACCATCAATTCCTCAGAAAATTAAAGAAGAAGTCTTACAAAGAATCGACCAATTCAACAATAAGCATTTAGCTCACCTGAAAGATGAAGTTGAGTATATAGCAGAATTCAAAGGAAAATTCCTTTACCTGAAAAGAAAGGAGTTTTTTGATGTTTCTCCGGTGGCAAGGTTAACCTACAAGGGAAAAATGAATAACTGGGATTTTGCCATTTTTAAATGGAGCATTGAGCAGTATGACCCGGAGGAAGATTATTTCCCGGGCGTGGGACAACTCGATGGCACCATCGAAGGCGCTATGAAGGCTGGTCTGAAGGCTTATCCTGTTGAATGATCCTGCAATCTAATTCAAGGAATTGTTATTTTGTCGATCGTATTCGACATTTTATTACTACATTTGTCGAATATATTCGACATAATTATGGAAATACTATTTGAATTTCAGGACAATCTACTGCAAAGCATTAGCAATGACCGGCGGCGTTTTCTGCTCGACAATATCAATTGGAATGAGCGTATGATCGCCATCAAAGGACCTCGTGGAGCAGGTAAAACAACTTTAATGCTGCAGCATTTAAAGTTTGATCTCAACCACCCCAACAATGCTTTGTATGTCACGGCAGATCATACCTGGTTTTACAAAAATTCCTTGCTTGAAACCGCCTTTGAATGGAGCAAACAGGGCGGGAACATTCTTTTCATTGATGAGGTGCATAAATACAAGGGATGGTCGACCGAATTAAAAAATATTTATGATGGCCTACCCAGGATGAAGATCATTTTTTCTGCTTCTTCAGCTCTTGATCTATACAGAGGTGAAGCAGATCTGAGTAGGAGGCTGATAAGTTATTTGCTTCCCGGTTTATCTTTTAGAGAATATCTTTATTTTTCTGAAAGCCATAAATTTGAACCCCTTACTCTGGATAAAATAAAAAAAGATCACCGTGATTTAAGCATTGAAATTATTCGAAAAATAAAACCGATACCCCTGTTCAACAAATATTTGAAATCGGGCTATTTGCCCTTTTTCCTTGAAGGTGAAAACAGCTATCAGATCAAACTGGAGCAAATAATAAATACTGTTGTTGATAGCGATCTTGCCTATATTCAGTCTTTTAACTCTGGTACATCCGTCAAACTTAAGAAGCTGATGGGTGTAATAGCAGAATCAGCCCCTTTTAAGCCCAATATTGCTGCACTGTCCCGCAAATTAAATTTAAGCCGCGACAGTATTTATCAATATATCAATCAGCTTGCAAAAGCAAGATTGATTAACATCCTGAATCAACAGGGTAAAGGAATTTCTACATTACAAAAACCCGAAAAAGTATTTCTCGAAAATACCAACTTTTCATTTGCATTAAAAGCTTCCCCTGATCATGGAAATATCAGGGAAACTTTTGTTCTGAACCAACTATTGAGTGCAGGATTACAGGTGTTTGCTCCGGATAGAGGTGATTTTTTAGTTGAGGATTTAACAATTGAGGTAGGAGGAAAAAGCAAAAAATCAAAACAGGTTCAACATCTTCAAAATTATCTGATAGCCGCAGATAATATAGAAACGGGTACTTTGAATAAGGTACCTCTATGGTTATTTGGGTTTCTATATTAAAAAACCTATAAGATCAAATATTTGGCGAATTCGGTCGACATATTTTGAGAAAAATCTATCGAAAAACGATGCGAATTTCACTTCACTACTTTCAGCGCCTTCTCCGTCTCCTCAATCAGCGGCTCACCCGAGATCCTGTTCCCGACTGCCTGTCTCATCCAATATTGGGGGATCAGTCTTCCCTGGGTGAAGATCCTGGTCACTTCATTGGCAAAGTTCTTACCGGCGATTTCTTTTTCCAGTTGAAAATCGATAAGATGTCCGATAGGATAAGCCGAAAGATAAAGCGGATTGTCGATCATATGGGAATATATGGCCAGTATGGGTTCGTCTTTCATTCCAAAAACCGGAGCATAATACTGATTCCAAATATCTTTTGCTATAACAATCACTGCTTGTTTTAATTCTGCAGCCGAGGCATCCGGATTTTCATACATCCATTTCCATACTTCCATATCCACCAGCGAAACCCCCATGATCTCATAACTCGACCAGAAATTATCCAGGGCCATCATGGCTTCTTTTTCAGTAGATTCTTCGGTAAGCCCCAGCATGGCCAGATCCCGTTTCTGGAAAATAAAAGCCAGGGCTTCTGTAAAGGAAGTATTGGGCACGCCTCGCAGCATATAATAATCCACATCGTGCAGGGTAATGGTCTGCTCGACAGTGTGTCCGAATTCATGCATGGCGATGTTGTAGCCTTTGTAATTCATGCCGTCTGCACCAACACGCGTTCTGAGGTGAGCCGGGAACTCCCTCGACTCGGCACCCCAGGCATGGCCGGCTCCACGGGATGGATCCACCTGGATTTTGTCTGCAATTTTTTTTGCTTTGTCTTTCTTCCAGCCCAGGTTCATCAGCAGATTCGGCAGGTCATCCTCAAAGGCCTGCTGTGTAGGGTATTTCTTTTTCACGATGTGGTCGAGTTTATCTTCGGAAATGGCACTCCTGGCTTTGAAACCGTCGTACCAGATATCAAAAGGCTGCAATTCACGGCCAAGTCGTTTGCTGATCAATTCGCCCACTTTCTTTACCGTTGGAGATGAAACGAATTCCTTAAAAAGATTTTCCACATCTTCCTGCGGAATTTCATAATCTCCTTCAAATTTGCGTTGAATGAAGTTGGCATAATTGGGATAATAAGCATCCAACTCTTCCTGGGCCTTAAAATTCTGCAAGAGATAGTTGTAGCGTGTATCCGGTTCACCGGCAAACTCCACTTCCTGTCCATCGGCATCAAATATCATATTGTTGTAAGGATCCCAGTAATAATCCTTTGCGTTGATTACCTTATCCGGGATGCTCTGATCGATGATGCGTTTCATCACCTGGTAGATCATCTTTTGCTTTTTCAAGCCGTCTTCTTCGGCATAACTGGATTTCAGTTCATCGCGCAGGCCCCAATGGGTGATCAGTTTCAGATCATCGGGGAAATATGTATGGCCTTCTTCATCCTTCAGCTTTCCCATATAAATGTTGTATTCGGATATATAAGTATCAGAAGCCGTAGATTCATTTGATACTTTTTGCAGAAGTTCCGCCGGTGGCCTGGCTGTGTAAAGTCCGCCCATGCGGGCATAAGCCCATTCCTTTCGACTCCATTCATCCGCTTTCTCCGTTTTTTGGTCAAGGGTATAATACGGGAAATTAAGGGTTACGACAAATGCGATTTTATTACTGAAAAAATCCTCATTCAAATGGGCATAGGGATTATAGCTTCCGAACATCAGGTCGATATTTTGAATTTCGCCCATATCCAGATGCAACTGGCGCTTCAGGTCTTTTGTGATCTTGAGCAGGCTGCCGTTGATCACCTCAAAATTCCGGCTCAGCCTGAAAAACAAAGTGTCGAGTTCGGTTTGCCCGGCAATAAAATTCTTCATGCAGAAATCCTTGAATACATCCGCATTTCCATCTTTTTCACGCCAGAGCTCTGCGGTTTGTTTCACACCTTTTTCAATCCTGAAGGCATGATCGCCTCCGTATTTGTCTTTCAGTTCGGCAACTGTATTTCCAATGTTTTTTTGATCGATCGGGCTAACTTCCATTGCTGTCATTTTCTTTTCCTTTTGCATAGATTCGCAGCCTGTAAAAACGATTAGCAGTGCCGCCATTGTTGCGAAAAATAAATTCCTCATAATTCCTCTTGTTTCATTTGTAAGTATTGTATGTTACGATTTCGTTGATGTCTTTCCTGATCTTTTTTCTTAGCTTGTAATCCTCAGGGGGATATCCCAAGGTGATGATCAGGCCAATTTCTCTTTTCTCAGGAATATTCAATAATTTCTGTATGGGTTTCTGGTTGAACCAGCCCAACATGCAGGTACCAAGTCCGAGCTCTGCTGCCTGCAGACAAAAGTGTTCCGCCACAACTCCCATATCTATTACCGGGTATTTTTTCTTTTTGATCACATCTCCAATCTGGGTGATCACTTTGGGTTTTTCCAGCACGATCACTACGAGGATCGGGGCCTGCGGGACAAATTTATTAAAAGAGATCAGGGGATCATAGGTGTGATGGGCAACTTTATCTTTCAGCTCAGAATCATCCACTACGATAAAATGCCAGGGCTGGGAATTGCTGGCCGAAGGCGCCAGGCGGGCAGCTTCGAGGCACAACTCAAGTTTTTCCTTTTCCACGGCCTTGTCAGTGTAGCGACGTACGCTTTGCCGATCATTTACGAGTTCTAAAAAGTTCTTCATTCAAAATCAATTTTCAATTTTTGGGGCTGAAGCCTGGGGTAATTAAATATTCACATCAAGACTGCATAATTTCCCCACGCTTCAGCGTGGGGATCGGCAATCCACAAAATACTAACAAGGGGGCTTCAGCCCCCCACTATTCATTATTCATTCTTAATTAACACGAACTCCGTTCCCTTCGTCCCCTTCGCCGTTTCCAACCTTATATTTAACAATGTATCTTTTTCAAATTCGTAAATGATCCTTTGCGGATAATCATGTTCAAGATTCTCAAAAACGAATTTATTCCTTCTAGATTTTTCAAGCAAAAAAGGTATGGCCGCTGCCCGGTTTTGTTCGGGGTCTTTCGCCAGGTAGGTGATCTTTCCATTTCGTAAAGTTAAGGTCAACACCTCCGAAAAAATCGTATCATTGTCCTTCAAGCTGTAGCCGCTTCCCGAAAGTGTGGAATCATCTGTTATTTTCCAGTTTTCGAAGAAAATGATGTTGTTGTTCGATTCCCAGTGCCCTTCCAGCTTTTTTAATTTGTTGAATGCTTTTTCAGGCTTGCTGTGATTTCCACAGGAAACCAAAACTCCCAAAATCATAATGAGATAATACGTTTTTTTCATGCCCGATAATTAAAGTCTTTTGCGGATTTTTTCCGTTTCCTTTTCAAATCCGGGTTTGCCGAGCAGGGCAAACATATTCCTCTTGTATTCTTCCACACCGGGCTGGTCGAAGGGATTGATGCCGAGAATATAACCACTCAGCGCACAGGCCATCTCGAAGAAAAAGATCAGTTCACCCAGCGATTTTTCATTTACCTGCGGTATGCTTATTTTGATGTTGGGTACGCCCCCATCCACATGGGCAATGGTGGTTCCTTTTTCGGCCATGAGGTTTACTTCGTGAATTCTCTTCCCTGCAATGTAATTTAGCTTATCAAGGTTTTCTTCATCTTTCGGAATCTGAAGCTTCTTGTTCGGATTTTCCACAGAGATCACCGTTTCAAAAATCTTTCTCAAACCATCCTGTATATATTGCCCCATAGAATGCAGATCGGTAGTAAAACTCACCCCGGCCGGGAAAATACCTTTGCCTTCCTTGCCTTCGCTTTCACCATAGAGTTGTTTCCACCATTCGGTGAAATAATACAACTCGGGCTGGTAGTTCACCAGGATCTCGATAATCTTGTCTTTTTGATAAAGGGCATTCCGGGTAGCTGCGTACAAAGCCACGGGATTTTCTTTGATATCCGTACTTTCGGCAATTTCATTTTTCATGCTTTCGGCTCCCTGCAGCAGTTTTTCAATATCAAAACCTGCCATGGCGATGGGCAGTAATCCCACGGGAGTCAGCACGGAATAACGACCGCCAACATCATCGGGGACCACGTAAGTTTTGTAGCCTTCATTGTCAGCCAATGTTCTGAGGGCGCCTTTTTCCTTGTCGGTGATGGCAATGATCCGCTTGCGGGCCTCTTCCACACCATACTTTTTTTCCATGTGCTCACGGATCAGGCGGAAGGCAATGGCAGGTTCGGTGGTGGTTCCTGATTTGGAGATCACCGAAACGGCATAATCCTTTTCATCCAGGATTTCAAGCAGATTGGCCAGGTAATCCTCGCTGATGTTTTGTCCGGCAAAAATCACCAGGGGGTAATCCTTTTCTTTTTTTAATTCATAAAAATGATGACCAAGTGCTTCGATCACAGCACGGGCGCCCAGGTAAGAACCCCCAATTCCGATGACCACAAAAACTTCGGCCATATCCCTGATCCTTTCAGCAGTTGCATTGATATCATCTATTCGTTCTTTTGAAATCCCCGTGGGAAGATCCATCCAGCCCAGGAAGTCGTTTCCTTTGCCGCTCCTGTCGTAGAGGGCCTCAAAATGTTTTTCAATTTCTTCCTGATAAGAAAGTATTACTTCTTCATCAATGAAACTCAATACATTCCTGATATCTAATTTCAAATTTGCCATACTGCTTGATTTTTATGGAAATGTAAAGGTACGAAGAAATGACTTAAGGGTCTAAGACCCGCCTGTGAAAGCCATGCAAATTTCATCAAATTTGCCTTGCGGGTCTTAGACCCTTTTCAATACAAAAACCCAAACAACCAAAGTGGAACTTTGTTTTCAATCCCTGCCTCAATATCATCCTGAGCAAGATATGCATTACCTAAGCCTGCAATTTGTTTAAGGGTTTTGTTTTTACCCCCGATTTCAAATGTGTATTTTTCATTAACCATAAAATCACCGGTTTTTGTGTACGTTAACTTGTGGTTTTTTTTCAGTTGATTCAGGAAAAAAGATTCTCTCAGATTGCCGGTTTCTGGTTTGGAATCACTGAGTGCAAAATTCAAATTGGTGTTTTCGAGGTAGATCTTTTCTGGTTTTCTCAGATAGCCGATTCCGATTGCATCAGTGTGTAAAAGATTCAGGATGGCTGCTTCTTCAAGATAGTTGATATAGGTAACGATGGTATTGCGGGTAATCCCAGCTATTTCGCTTAGCTTTTGAATATTGGGCTTGAAAGGAACAGAATTGCTTATGATGTACAGGAGTTTCTTAAGCTTCGGAATGGCTTCTCTTTTTATATTTCGTTGTGCAGGTATATCTACCTCGAGAACCATGTTTGCGATTTCTGACAGCCGGGATAAATAATTGGCCGGATTTTCCTTAAAGAAGGGGAAGTATCCTTTATTCAGGTAATTTTTAAATGAAGGCAAAACTTTAAACTGCGAATTAATTTCAAAAGCAATTTCCTTGTGATCTGAAAGTACTGATTCCAATGGAATTTTTTTAAAATTGAATCCATAATTAAATGCAAGATATTCCCGGAAAGACAATCCCTGCATTTGATAAAAAACAGACCGCCTGCTCAGATCGGCTTTCGTATTAACAATGCTTAACAGGGATGAACCGGTGAATACAACTTTTAGCTCAGGAATATCATCGTAGATCAGCTTTATTTCTTTCGACCAGTCGGGATAGCGGTGCACTTCATCCAGAAACAAATATGTTCCACCATAGCTGGCAAAATCTGTCGCCAAATCGTAAAGCCTGTTATCTGCAAAATAAAGATCATCCAGGCCAACATACAGGACTTTGGCTTTTCCAAACAGTTCTTTTCTGATATATTGCAGGACAAGTGTCGTTTTGCCAACCCCTCTTGCTCCCTTAATCCCGATCAATCTGTCATTCCAGTCAATTTCATGAATTGTATCCCTGATAAATTTAATGGGTACATTCCTGATTTTCTTTTCCGATTTGAGAATTAGATTTTCCATATTGCTTTTTATAAAAAGCAAAAATAACATATTATGCTCTCTATAAAAAACAAAATATCAAAAAAATGCTTTTTACAGAAAGCACTTTCCCGAATTAACATCAAATTAAACCGCAATGGTCGCGATGTTTTGCAAAGGGCGCGAAGCGTAAAGGATTTTTTACTCCTTTATACCTTTATACATTTATAACTCTTGAAACAAGAAACATCCGAACATCCCGATTTGTATCGGGACAAGGAATAAGGAATTATTGCAGCTACCAATTAATTGTTTCTTGTTGTTTGTTCCTTGTTTAAGTTTTTAACCGCAAAGGAAAAAATTGAATGAATGAACGTTGCGATCATTGCGCTTTCTTTGCGCTCTTCACGGTTAAATCCTACAAATTCAAAACCTCCCGCACTTCCTTATACCCGCTTTTACTTACTTTTAGCCTGTTTCCGTTTTTCAGCAATGCGATATAACTTTCTTTTTCGTATTGCTCAAGGCGGGCGATCTCATTCACATTTACAATATAGCTGCGGTGGATGCGGACAAATTGTGAAGCATCAAGATGGTTCTCGAAAAACTTCATGGTTTTTTCTTTGAGGTAGCTGTTTTCGGCGGTATGGATCTTCACGTAATCTCCGTCGGATTCGATATAATGAATATCATCTGTGGCAAATACATGGATTTTTTTTCCCGTTCTCACGGCAATACGTTGCAGATGATCAATTTCTTCGTCCTTTTGTTCCACGAGATTTTTAATCTGCTCTTTTTCTGAGGTACTGTTCTTTATCTTTTGAATGGCTTTTTGTACGGCATCCCCAAACCTCTCCTTTGAGAAAGGTTTTAGCAGATAATCGGTAGCATTCATTTCAAAGGCCTTGATGGCATATTGATCATAAGCCGTGGTAAAGATGATCACTGGCATATGTTCCAGCAATTCCAGCATTTCAAAACCTGTGAGTTTAGGCATTTGTATATCCAGAAAGATCAGGTCGGGCTTTGTTTCGTTGATCGCTTTGACCCCCTTGTAACCATTTTCAAATTCTCCTGCAAGTTCAATTTCAGTAAATGCTTCCAGGTAGTTTTTCACCAGCAGCCGCGCCGGTTCCTCATCTTCTATGATAAAGGCTTTGATCTTATCCTTCATGATTTACGGGTATTAAAAGTTTTACTTCAAAACTGTTTTCCGATTTTTCTATTTTCATCAGTTGATCCGACTGGTACAAAAGCTTCAGCCGTTCTTTTATATTTTTCAATCCCAGTCCGGCACCTTTTTTTGAGGATGGACCGGGTTCAAAATTATTGCGGATTGATATCTCCATAAAACCGTCCTTCTGAGTACATAGTGTATTAATCAGAATGGTTTCACTGCTCTCATAAACCCCATGTTTAATGGAATTTTCAAACAGCGGTTGCAGAATCATCAGGGGAAGTTTTTGTTTCAGACATTCCTCCTTTATTTGAAATTCAAATTGCAATTTGTTCCCAAATCTCACTTTTTCGATCTCAAGGTATTTTCTGATGTTATCTATCTCTCTTTCCAGTGAGGTAAATTTGTCACTTTCCATGGAAACTGTATATCTCAGGAAATCGGAGAGTTTGATGATCATTTCCCTTGCTTTTTCCGGATCGGTAATAATGAGTGAGCTCACAGAATTCAGGCTGTTGAACAGAAAATGTGGATTGATCTGGGATTTTAGCAGGTTCAACTCGGCCTCCTTGAGACTCCCCATTATTTTGGCCTGCAACATCTGTCGTTCATGCAGATCATTATAATATTTAATCAGATAATAGATCAGAACAAGTATGAAATAAAAGAAAACACCACTGATAATCCGCCAGGGTACGGCCTCATTCAGGAATTCCTGATAGGCCTGTTCAGGAATGGCTTTGCTTAATATAAAATTGCCCAGGCTTATCCAGATCAACAATACAATGATCAATGATGTAATATGATTTATGATGAGATTGATGACCTTGTTTCTGCCGGGTTGTGTAAAATGCACTGGATACCAGACGGCCAAACCAAGCAAAGCGAAAAGAATGTTGAACACTGCGGCATCCCCAATTGCGAGGCCCAGGTTATCCAAATAAAATGAATATAAAAAGGCAACCTGGCCAGCAGTTATTGCCGTCCAGACTGCCAGATAAATGACCAGAGATCTCTTGCTGTAAAAAACAGGATGCTCCATTTCGGGACCAATTAATAGCTTTTTATTTCGCCACCACCAAAGATCATGGTACCTGTAATGATAAGTTCCTTGCTTGAATCCTTGGATGCAGTGATTATTTGCCGCTTATCGCTGAAACCTCCCAGGATATTGGAAACCCTTGTGGTTACTTTCCAGTCGCTGGGAACAACAAGTCCAACACCGCCAAAAATGCAGTTAATTTCCAGTTCGCTTTTTCCTTCCTGTAATTCTACCTGGCTCAGGTCGATTTCTGAACCTCCGAAAATATTGGCGATCTTCCCACCTTTAAATATCTGATTTGTGAATCTTTGTTTGGAGCCACCGAAAATATTGGTTTCATCTATGTAGCCACTGTCAAGATTGCTGTCCTTTTCCCTATGTTTCCAACGCCTGATTTTTCTTCCTGAGTAGATGATCATGATACCGATAAAGATCAGCAGGGCAGGCCAAAACAACTTGACGAAATTAAAGTCAAAATGCAATACATCCGGAGCCAGGAAGAAAACACCAACTGCAATCAGGATCCATCCCACAAACCTGTCCTTCCATGAAAAGATATTGATCACACCCAGGGCGATCAGCAGCATCTGCCAGGAAAAGAAAATGTGCTTGTAATCATCATTCAGGATATCAAAATTGAACAACAGCAGCAAGGCACCTGCGGCCATTACGATAAAACCAAATACGAACTTTTTCATAGGGTTTTTGTTTGCATGAACATGATTATTTACTTTTTCCATTTTTTTGAGTTTTTAAAGTTATCAATTTTGAAACAAAACTAGCATCAGCAGAAATTACAAGAAAGACAAAATCGATAAGTTGCCGTTTTTGGGGGATGAAATGACGAAAAGTCATTTTTGGAAAATACTTCACCATTTACGAACCCACCTCTACCCCCTCAGGGCGAGGACGAATTCACCTGCCGTAGGTCAGTGAAGGCAGGATTCGACTTTGGATTTCTGCTGGGCCCAGCGGGCTTGAAATACGAATTTATAAACTGATATTTATTCGCCTTAACCGCCTTCGCTAAAGCTTCAGCAGATTAATTCGACTTTCGATTTCTGCTGCGCCCTGGCGGGCTTGCAGAAATCCGGTCTCATTAAAAAAAAGCGATCAGCCTGGGAGGCTGATCGCGCGCGGGTTCGAAAACCAAAACCTATGTCTTTTTTTGAAGCGCAATGTATAATCCAACATAAAATTTTAGCCTTCGAGGGATTATTCTATAGTAACGCTAGTACTAAAGCTGCAAAATTAAAACATATAACATGCCAAAGATGTTAAGGTTCATTAAGAAAAGTTAAAATTTGTTAAGCCACTGTTTATCATACCTTTTAAAAGGTATTTTTGTGCTGATGCGGAAGAATACTGTCATATTTGTGATCATATTGTTAACTGTGGCTTTGATAGGGCTTATGGTCATCCAGGTCTATTGGATCAGAAATGCTGTTACAGTGAAGGAAGCCAATTTTGTCAGGACGGTGAACGAGGCTTTATCGGGAGTGGTTCAGAAACTGGAAAAGATGGAGATGTCATACCAGTTGAATAAAAGGATGGACAGAAAAACTGACATGTCAATATTGCAAAAAATTGATTCAGTGAACCAGAACCTTGCCGAGGATTTTTCGAACATCAAAAATGAACGTGACTACAGGAGCTTTTTGAAAAAATCCATGCTGGCACAGGATGTATTGCAGGACATACTGGAATTGAAAAAGCCAAGGCCGGTAGAGAGCCGTCTGGATGAGCATTTGCTTGACTCATTGATCGGCATTGAATTAAAACAACAAGGGATTAATACAAACTACGAATTCGGTATTTACCGACCGCGTTTCAACAGCATGATGATGCAAAAAACCGGGCAATATCCTTCCGAGTTGCTGAAAAAAGGCTTTGCAAGCACATTATATCCGAATGACCTTTTACCTGATCCGCACTACCTGATGATTTACTTCCCCAATGAAAGAAGTTTCCTGATCAGCCAGTTATGGGTGCTCTTACTCATTTCGGTCATACTGATCCTCATGATTATTTTCAGTTTTGTGGTCAGCATCAATATCATCTTCAGGCAAAAAAAGCTTTCCGTGATGAAGAATGATTTCATCAACAACATGACCCATGAGTTCAAAACACCCATCTCTACCATTTCTCTTGCCTGCGAAGCCCTATCTGACAAAGACATTCAAAAATCGGATGAGATTTACAATTACTATATTAATGTGATCAACCAGGAAAACAAACGCCTGGGAGGCATGGCAGAGAAAGTTTTGCAATCAGCAGCACTTGACCAGAGAAGTCTGAACCTAAAGCGTGAATGGATCAACATCCATGAGATCATCTCGGATGTAATCGGCAAGATTGACATACAAATCAAAAAGCGCAACGGAAACATTATCCGGGATTTTCACGCAGATACAAGCGTTTTATATGCCGATAAAATGCATATTACGAACATGATCTTCAACCTTGTCGACAATGCCAATAAATATTCCCCTGACACACCAGAAATCGTAATTTCAACTTACAACCTGAACTCAAGCATAGAAATTCATGTGAAAGACAACGGCATCGGGATCAGCAAAAGCGAACAACAAAAGATTTTCGATAAACTTTACAGGGTGCCTACGGGAAATATTCATAACTTTAAGGGATTCGGACTTGGTTTGAGTTATGTAAAAGCGATCGTGGAAATGCACGGGGGCAAGATTGATCTTGAAAGCGAACCAAAAGAAGGATCGGTATTCAAAGTTGTTTTACCGATTGAGGAATAAAATTATGAGAAATGAAAAACAGGAAAATTAATGTATTGCTGGCCGAGGATGACAAAAATCTGGGCACTATTTTGAAGTCCTACCTGGAAGCAAAAGGATTTCCCACGACATTGACCGTCGACGGACAGGAAGCTTACGAAGCATTTCAGAAGGATACCTTCGATTTTTGCATCATCGATATCATGATGCCTGTGAAAGATGGATTTTCACTTGCCAAAGACATCCGCAAAGAAAATAAAAGCATCCCCATCCTTTTTCTTACCGCCAAATCAATGCAGGAAGATAAGTTGAAAGGATTTGAACTGGGCGCTGATGATTATATCACCAAACCCTTCAGCATGGAAGAATTGCTGGCCAGGATGAAGGCCATCATACGCAGGTACATGGAAAAAAATGAAACAGAGAAATCTGCCAATGTCTTTAGCCTGGGCGAATTTGTTTTTGATTATAACCGGCAGTTGCTGAAGATCAACAGCAAAGAGCAAAAACTGACTTCGAAAGAATCGGAATTGCTGAGAATGCTTTGTCTGAATGTCAACAATGTTCTTGATCGCAGCGAAGCACTTAAAAACATCTGGCAGGATGACAGTTATTTCAATGCCCGTAGCATGGATGTTTATATTACCAAATTGCGCAAGTACCTGAAAGAAGATCCGAATGTGGAATTGCTGAATGTTCACGGGATTGGTTTCAAACTCGTCATCAACTCAACAGATCAGTAAAAAACTTTTTCAAAGAGAAGTGAGGTACAGATAAGGATCCATATGTTGAATATAGCCGAGTTCGTTCTCACGATTGTGGATAATATCCCATAAAACCGAGGAACTAAAACCTTTGGACCTGTTGTTTAAAACAATGATAGATTTTTCCTGTTCAAGATCCCTGATAAAAAAGGCCCTGAATCCTTTCCACCAGCCATAATGATAAACACAACTGTCTTCCCTGGAATGGATGCGCCACCCGAAACCGTAATTATCCTTTCTTTTCCAGTATTTAGGACTACCTGGTTTGTAAGCTTCTCTCAATGTATTTTCCTGGAGGATTAGTCCATTGTAAAGGGCCTGATCAAATTTAAACAAATCTTCAACCGTTGAATAAACGCCCTTATCCCCCATCACACCGTTTAAATAATAGTCGCGGCATTCGCGCAAACGCCAGCCGTAGTATTCATAACCCGGGACCCCTCTTTCCACATAATAAGGTACTACAGTATCGTAATTATGATTGTAAACAAAGGAATCATCCATATGCAGCGGTCTGAAGATGTGCATTTTTACAAACTTGTCAAAACTCTGCCCCGAAACCTCTTCAACGACACTGGCCAGGAGTGCATAATTGGTATTGCAATAATGAAAACCCTGATCGGGCTTAAAATACGGCCTGGGGTTATGGCGGATGAAAAGGTTTACCATATCCCGGTTCGAAAAAGGCTGGGTCTTCTCCTTCCATTTTTCATGTGCCAGTGACATATATCTGGACAGGCCCGAGCGATGGGTTAATAAATGCCTCACGGTAACATTCTTGTAAGGGAAAGCAGGAAAGAATTTTGTAAGGGTGTCATCAAAATCCAGCATTCCCTTTTCTTCCAGGATCATGATGGCAGTGGCGGTGAACATTTTGGAAACGGAAGCAAGTTGAAATGCGGATGTGGTTGTAAGACTATCATTTTTCCGTTTATCTGCAAAACCAAAAGCTTCTTTGTAAACCAGCCGTCCCTTTTCACCATATAATACAGTACCATTGAATCCTATCCGTTTATGCAATCTGGAAAAGATACTGTCGAGATAATATGCCTTTTTATCGAGTGTAATCTGATCAAGATTGATAATCAATTCACCTGGGATTCGGTATGATTCAGGCAAATCTGTATCATATTCATGTTGTGTACCCTGAAAGGACATCGAACCCAGTAAAAGTATCAACATGGTCAATAGTAAGACCGGCCATATTTTTTTTAGATTACCGATGGTTCAAATTTTTGAATTAAACGCAAAGTTAAGGTTTTATTGTCCTTTAATTAAAATGAAATTCATAAAGAATTAACAGTCTTTTTTTAATAAGCAGCTCATGATTTGGGTGCGTTGTTTCGTGGCAAAGTGAAATGCAACCATGTATATCCAATTATGCCGGCAAGAAGTGATGCAGCCAGAATCCCGAATTTAGACATGGCTAACATTGATGTTCCTTCAAATGCAAGGCTATTGATGAATAAAGACATGGTAAAACCAATCCCGGCCAGAAAACCAAGGCCGATGATATGATTCCAGTTGGTTTTTCGGGGCAAATCGGCAAATCCAAGTTTTACCATCAGAAATGAAAATAAAAGAATACCCAGTGGTTTACCGAGGACAAGTCCGGCCATGACTCCCAGGGTTAAGTTGCTGTCTGCATTGCTCATGATTTCGGTGTCGAATGAAGTTCCGGCATTGGCCAGTGCAAATACAGGCATGATAAAATAGATCACCCAGGGTTGCAGATCATGTTCCAGTCTTTGCATGGGCGATTCCACCTCATGACAGGCATGTTCGATTGATTGCACTGCTTCCTGCTGTTCCTGGTTTGTCAGCAATGAACTTCCTTTTTCGCAGGAGTGGATAAACTTTTTGAAGAAATATTTTACCTTCCGGATGTAATCATCACGGTTAATCTTGGTATGCGCCGGAATTGTAAGTGCTAGCAATACACCAGCTACTGTGGTATGCATACCGGATTTCAGGAATGCAACCCAGAGGAAAATACCCAGGATGGCGTAATAAAATGGATGTCTGATCTTGAGTGCATTTAAAAGAAACAATGCTGCCAGGATACTACCGCCTGCGCCAAGGGCAATCAGGTTTATTTCGGAAGAATAGAAAATTGCGATTACCAGCACTGCACCAAGGTCATCCACAATGGCCAGGGCTGTGAGGAATATCTTCAAGGGCAGGGAAACCCTGTTTCCGTGCAATGATAATATACCAAGAGCAAAAGCAATGTCGGTTGCCATGGGAATACCCCAGCCATCCTGGCCGGGCGAACCCGAAGTAAAAAAAATGAAAACCAATGCCGGTGCTAACATACCACCAATAGCAGCTCCCAGGGGCAAAGATGCAATCCTGATCTTTGACAATTCCCCGACCATAATCTCTCGTTTTATTTCAAGACCGACAAAGAAAAAGAAAATCGCCATTAAACCATCATTGATCCAGTGCAAGAGTGATTTATCCAGCACAAAACCCTCTACCCCGATCTTGATATGTGTTTCCCAGAATGCAAAATAACCTGACGACCACTGTGAATTTGCCATGATCAATGCAAAAACTGCACATAGCAGCAGCAATATCCCACTGGATGATTCCATTCGGAAAAATTTCTGAAATGGGTATTTCACAATGTTGATAATATCCTCCTGTATCTCGTCAATGGTTGACTGTCCTTTTTGATTCGCCATAAAATTTACTATCTAGAAAAAACAAAGATAATGAATGCTCGTTTATCTTGCTTTTCGGAATGATCTCAGTTTAAATATGTTTACAAATACGATTGTGAAATTATTAATACTTTTACAAACGAAAGGAAATCCACTTGTTGAAATCTAATATTTACTGATGAGTTTGATAGAAAAGGCTGCAGTATTTGCCACTGATTTATTACAGAAAGAACCTACTTCAGGTTATCCTTATCATAACCTGAACCATACACTTAGCGTGGTTAAACATGTGCAAGAAATAGGCGAGCATGCGTATGTAGATGATAAAGATTTAACCATATTAACACTCAGTGCGTGGTTTCATGATATCGGATATACACGGGATTACAACCATCACGAAGAAAAAGGAGTTGAAATCGCCAGGGAATTTCTGGGTTCTATAAATCATAAAATCCTCGACCATGTGGAATCATGCATACTAGCCACACGCATGCCTCAAAACCCCGGGAGTTTTATAGAAAAAATATTGTGTGATGCCGATATGTACCATCTTTCCGAAGATACTCTGATTGAAAATTCAGATAAATTAAGACAGGAAATCAACATGGTAACGGGCAAGCAACTCAGCCTGCAGGATTATCTACATAAAACACTGAATTTGCTCTATTCACATGAGTATTTTACAGAATATGCCAGGAAACATTTGAATAGCCGGAAATTAAAAAATATTGAGAAGATAAAAAGATATTTGTCAAGAAATACCTGATCTTTTCTTTTGCAAATCAAAGATTTTACCCAGATCTTTCTTCCGATATGAGCCCATTAGAATTAAAAACAATATCCCTCTCCGTTTCCGGTGAATATGTTACACAAACTGATATCAAAAGCATCTAATTTGCAGGATTTTCCATTTACTGATGTCATGCTAGTAAGTATGAAGAAAGAATAAGCCATGTAAACCCCTGTCTGTCTGATATATAAAAATACTGGTATATTATTTGGTGAAGGAGGTGCCAACATGAACTGGCTAATTATCATACCTGTTTACATTTTTCTGGTTGCCTTAATTGTCGCAGAAGCAAGGAGCAGGCAGATCGGTTTCTGGACAGCACTAATTATCAGCATTTTGCTAACACCGATACTGGGCGCTGTTGGAGTTTTCCTATCCAGGAAAAAGATCACTTTCCATCATTACAAGAAACTGAAGGAAGAAGAAATAATAAATGGATCAGCAGCAAAAAAGCTGCAAACCGATGGCAAGGATCACTGGGTTGAGATCAAAACATCTGTTTTAAACTAGGAAAGTTCTCCCTTGCGTTTCAACCATTTTAAGGCTTCAGTCTTGCTAAAATTTGAAATATCCGTAGCATGGACATAGCGAATAACGCCCTGCGGATCAGTTTTCGAAAACTCTCTCAATGACCACCCAATCGCCTTTCGAATAAAAAACGCTTTGGAATCCTTCAAACGTTCAATATACTTTTTAAGCAGGTCAAAATCAGTTTGGTCTTTATATTTCAACTGAAACAGCAAAGCTGATCTTTGCAGCCAGATGTTGCCGGAATTTATCCATTTTTCAGTCCGGGGGATTTTTTCATCAGGAAAATTTTCAAAAAACTTACCGGCATGCCATGCTGCAATATAATCAACGGTATCCCACCATGATTTATGGGTGATCATGTATTCCATCAGAAGGACAAAATCGCGCTCCGGATTTTTCAATTGACGTGTTACCAGCTCCATGGCAAAATGTTGCAATTCACGGAAGGGTAGTTCCCACAGATACCTGACATATTCATCAAGATTTTCGTATCCCGGTAATCCGTATTCCTCAATAAATTTTTTGCATATTTCCCTTCTGGGTTTTTGCTTGAGGCCATAAAATTCATACTGATCTCTCATGTATCTTTTCATAGCGCTGGCCTCTGCAGGATTCGCATGAACCTGCATCATTTGCAACAAGGGCGCGAAATATTCCTTTGCTTCCATCCTTTTATTGATAAATTAATTTCTGATGTCCAAGTACAATATGCTGCTTATCAAACAAAATAATGTAATAAACGCCTTTCCCCAAATATCCTGCATCCCATTTCAGCATATTGCGATTTTGTAGCCCTGAAATAGTATCGACCAGTCGTCCTCTATTATCATATATTTCACAAAGGAAAGCATCATCATCATTCCACTGAATCGTAAAAACTCTATTGGAAGGATTTGGATGAGCTTCAAGCTGTGCCTTTGTTTGAACTGCTGTTTCATTTTTACCAACATATTGCTTATCCCAGGCAGCCAGTGTATATTCACCATTCTGCAGGTTGTCGACATACAGGTTACCGGTGACCCACGATCCTATTCTTTCAAAATCAATAAATTGCCAGTTATAAGAGGGATCAGGCCTGTACATGATGATCACCGAATCCTCCGCACTTTTTATCAGATTATTGTCGAGGTAACTGCCTTTACTGTATAAAAATATTCCGGTAGCATTGTATTCCTCCGGGAAAACTCCTTCGATCTTCCAGTAACGGTAATCCGATAAGGTGAGCCCGTTAATGGGTTCCACTAATGAATCCGGTGCTACCCAGTTGTGTGTTAACATGATCAATGCAGAATCAGCAATTTCATTTACTTTCAATGTAAAAAAAGTATTGCTAAATGAATAATCACCCGTTTCATGAATAACGCTTGTTGCGTCTGTAGTGGCATCACAGGTTTTCCCTTCGGGATCAGTAAACACAGCCAGAGGTTTAAAATCAAGGGTTTTTACCGAGTGTCCGCTTTGCCCGTCAAATTTCAGGGTGTCGTAAATCATTTGCCATGCATCGTTCACATAGCCAATTTCAATGATATTGGCATCTCCTGTATATTGTGGACCTTTTCTTTTTTGTCTGGGATAAAGATGAACTTCCCATAACCCTCCGTTTTCGGATACCGTAAAAGAATCAATTGAATAATGAGGAGTGCCGGCATTCAAAACCCAGTTGTCGAAAAACCCATGCATATCTACACCCGTGGAATTGCTCAGCGCATCTCGTAAATCTTCCGAAGAGGCATGATTAAAGGCATACTCTGTAAGATAATCCTTTACTCCCTGGAAAAACAGGGAATCTCCCAGGTATGACCTCAGGCTTTGAATCACAGTAGCTCCCCGGTCATAGGCAGTCACGCCGTAAGTATGGCTTTGTGGTATGTTGTTGAGTGGAAAATAATCACCATCACCCGATGGTGTGTGGCAAAATTGCAAAACATCTGCATTGTATTCCCAGATCTCTTCATAATAGTCTTCCTCTGAATATAAAAACTCCTTGTAAAAAGCGCCGCAGAAAGTTGCCCAGCCTTCATTCAACCACATTTCTTCTGCTTTATCGCAAGTTACCAGATCGCCGAACCACATATGCGAAAGTTCATGTGCCATGATGGTTTCTGATGAAAGCGTGCCATTTATGTAAGAATTCGGAAAGGCAATATTGGTTGCATGTTCCATGGCTCCGATCGCCGTACCTACGTAACCTATCCTGTCCCAGGGATAATCTCCAAAATGATTTTCAAAAACATTTGTGATATCATTTAAATTGGCGAAAGTACCGGAAACATTGGAAGTATCGCTGGGCTTTGTATAAATCTGCACTGGGATATCCTCGCTATTTCCATTGTAAGTCCATTCAGTCAGTTCATAATACCCGGTTGCCACAGATGCCAAATAAGTCGGGATACTTTGTGGAAGCGTCCAGTAATAAGTGTATGCATTGCTTCCATTGTCCGTTTTATCTTCAAGCGTACCACCACACACAGCGGTCAGCCCTTCTCCCAGGGTTACATAAATATCATAGGTGGCTCTGTCGGTAAAATCATCTACGCAGGGAAACCATGATTTACCAAGATTATGCGGGACATAACTGATCCCCACTCCCAGGTTGAAAGAATAATCCCCGGCAAAATGGTAACCACCCCAGTTTTCATGAAAAGGAATACCATGATAAAATATTTTTAAATGCACGCTATCCGACAATCCTATGTTTTCCTGCAAATTGATGAACAGGTCGGGACTTGTATGCTGAAATGAAACTATACCGATTTCCTCTGAAGTAACGGAATCAACTGTCAGGTTCATGAGTTGCAAATGGAGTTTATTAATGTTATCGTAAAGGGGTGTTAAGAGTAATTCGGCATAGGCCTGAATTTCCTGTGTATTTGTATTGATGTTCTCAATATGAATCTCATAGTGGACCACATCAGTGGTGTCGCCGGCTTCAGAATAAGCCATTGAAGACCCTATCCTGAAAAATACCAGCAAGGTCAAGATCAAATAATGCAAAATTGAATGAGTAAAATATTTGTTCATGATAATTACTTTGAAAATTTCGTATGTAAAAATAAGCAATATCATCCGAATTGTTCATCAATTGATCCGGGCAATTTATATTGTTCACATTTGAACAACAACTGTTGTTAAACGAACACAAAATCAATTCAAAATCCCTCAAAACCTTTATAAGCATCATAATATCAGCCACCTGTGTTTATGGCATATTTTTCGTTATTTTTACCGCACAATCCAAAAACCAACGCGCAAATGAGCAACAGAAGGTATTTATTAAAAGATTTTTACATTTCACTGGCCATAACAATTTTACTCATCATTACAGGCGGAATTTATGCCCAAAAAGTATGGTCGCTTGAAGATTGTATAAATTATGCACTCGACAATAACATACAGGTCAAGCAGCAGGAGTTGAACATAGAATTGCAGCAAGAGGATTATCTTCAATCAAAGCTTACCATGTTACCCGATCTGAACGGATATGCTTCCCATGGCTACAACTGGGGTCAAACCATCGACCGCTTTACAAACCAGTTTGCAACTGAAAGAGTCCGGTCAAACAATTTTTATGCGCAGACCAGTGTAACGATTTTTAACGGGTTTCAGTTGCTCAATACCGTCAAGCAAAGCAAGCTCTACCTGGAAGCAACAAAATACGACGCCGATAAATTCATGGACGATATTTCGGTGAACATTGCAACCTATTATTTACAGGTTCTATACAATATTGAAAGCCTTAAAACAGCCGAAAACCAGTTGGAAGTAACCTTACAGCAAGTGGAAAGGACGAAGAAACTGGTTGATGCAGGCACCCTGGCCAGAGGTGATTTGCTGACTGTGGAAGCACAGGCTGCAGCGGAGGAGCTGGTGGTTGTGAATGCCCAGAACGCATTGCAGCTTTCCTATCTCGATTTAACGCAGGCCCTGGATTTGCCAAGTCCCGAAGGTTTCGAAGTTGAAAAACCTGATATTGAAATTGACAAAGACATCAAACTTTTACCCAGCCCCGATAACGTTTACGGTTATGCCGTTATCAACAGACCCGAGATCAAAGCGGCCGAAGCCAGGCTGGATGCTTCGGACAGAGGACTGAGCATTGCAAGAGGTTCGCTGAGCCCCAGTCTTTCGCTGAGTGCTTCCTGGGGATCGGGTTATTCCGGGGCCAATAAAATCGGTGAAAACCCCTATATGGAAACCATCCCGATTGGTTATACGGCCAACGATATCCTGGTTTATTCCGATATCACCCAATATGGTGATTATAAAGTCAAGCCATTTAGTGAGCAGATCGACGACAACAACAACCAGACTTTCATGATCCACCTGAACATTCCGATATTCAATGGATGGCAGGCACGCTCTTCCATTCAAAAGGCCAAGATCAACAGGAATATTTCGGAATACAACCTGGCACTCGAAAAACTGAATCTGAACAAACTGATCAACCAGGCATATAACGATGCCGAATCTGCCTTTAAGAAATACAGATCGGCACAGAAAAAGGTACATGCTACAGAGGAAGCATTTAAATATTCGGAGCAAAAGTTCAATGTTGGATTGATCACCTCTTATGAATATAATGATACCAAAAAAGAGCTCACAAGCGCCCAATCTGAACTGATCAGCGCCAAATACGAGTTTCTGTTCATGATCACCATACTGGATTTTTATATGGGTAAACCTATTTCAATTGAAAAATATGCCACAGATTAATTTATTGAAGGAGGTTGTTTAGAACGTGAGAATTAACTTTTATTGCAGCAAAGCTTGGCTATTTAGTTATTAAGAGCTGTTTTAAATTTTTCTGGGTCTTCGAAATCCAAGACTGCTCCCTCTACGTCGCCAAAACACCAAACCAACCCACAGGCCCTGATACACTTTGTTATACAAGTGATTCCACAAGCGCTTACTCCATCAGCCCTGCTGCCAAAGCCTGGGGCTATGAGTGGAAGATTGAACCGGAAAATGCAGGGAATTTAATTGAAGATTCCTTATCGGCTTATGTTGAGTGGAACCAGCAATATGAAGGAGAAGCTAGCATTCAGGTGTTTGATGTTTTGGGCCAAAGGGTAAAAGACATAAACGTTCCTAAAGGAAAGGACAAAACAGAGATTGATGTATCCCACTGGCAAAAGGGATTGTATTTCGTTAAAGTACAGTCTGAAGATGGTGGATTTGGATATGTTAAGACGGTGATGGAGTAATGGTATGGCAAATGTAGCAAGCACATACCGGAAGGTAATGCCATTTGTGATTCACCGGTCCGGCGAATGTTGCGAATATGCAGATTATCAGACATCTGGTATTGCTTACAAAACCACACTTGGTTTTGGGTGAAACCACGTCTGGTTTTTTGCAGAAGTAAAAATTAAAGGGTACCGGCATGTGGAAAGGGGCTTATTGTAATAAGTTGATTATGCATTTTGCAAAAAAAATCATTTGATGACTTCAATATCTGCTATTTATAATCTTTATAAATTACACGATTTATCAAAAAACAGGGTTACCTTTTATCACTTTTCCGAATTAAGTAATAGAAATAAAAGTAAAACCATGAAAACAATTCCAACCCACGATTCCGCAGAGAGAGAGAGAGAGAGAATTTTTAGAGCAATCCTTTCAAAAAAACTTTTCCGGAATAAAAGAGGTAACACGCCATCCTTTAATACATCCTTATGCAGTAGACTTCAAGTCATATTTTATAAACCAAAACACATTATCATGAAAAAATCAGTTTTCGTTCTTCTCACAAGTATTTTACTTACTTGTTTTAGTCAAACATCATTTGCACAATTTTATGGCAAATGGATTCTACCAATTGAAACCGGTTATCTACATGAAACCTTTCTAATTGAATTTGAAGATGGAAATGTCTCACTTTCACCAGAAAATCTATTGATAACCGATGATGGTACAAACTGTCGCCTGGGTGCAGCAGGATATAATACAAATTACGATCTTCAATTCTATTTCTTAGATGATAAATTCTGCTATGACAATCACTATGAATTATGGGCTGCACATGGAGACAATTTATTTAGTCCTGAATATCAACTGATAAACCGTCCAGGATATGATGATAAATATTTTATTTTTTATACCCAATGGGGTGTAGATAAAGCAAATCACAACCACTTTGGTTATAATGAAATTGGGATTAATCAGCAGACGAGTCTCCCTGAAAATATCGATTACTATGATTTTCTTGGTGAATTACCAGAAAACTCTTATGCAGGATTTGCTATTTCAGAAGAAATTGAGGACACAAAATTGATTTTCACCACATCTCAATCTTTTCTTCTTTTCGGTAACACAGGGCAAAATTATCCAGCTGGGTTAAGGCAATGGACTTTAACCGATGAGAATCAAATTACCAACCGTATTGACCTTCAGTTAGCAAATGCAGAAATTTCTGCTGATGATTTTTCAGCCTATAATCTTGAAATGAAATTTGATGAATCAGAAGATCCAATCATTGCATGGATTACAAACAACACTGGCTCAACTGACAAGATATTTCTATATATGGATTACCAGACTGAGGTTTATGATCTTGACCTGGGCAGGATAGGGGAGTTGAATTCTCCACGCTCTATGACGATATTTTATACGTGTCATGCAATACGGGTATTGTTGAATTTGATATAACTACAGGACAGGTAGGCTCCACTATTGTCTCGGGTGATTTTCAAAGAACCTACCTGCAGACAGCCCCTGACGGACACATCTACGGTGTTTCCAATGACGGTGCCCATTTAGGTAGGATAAATATGCAAAGCGGGATTTTTGAAGATGATGTGTTTACAATTCCTGGAGCACAGGAAGGTTACATCATTTCAACTTTCAGGGTATTTGATAATGAAAACTATTATATTCTTCCTGAAAATCAACAAACATATGAATATATGACCCTTGAGCTGGATTTCAACTGTATCTGCCCGGGATCGGATGACGGAAGGGTTACGATGTATGTAACCAACGGAGATCCCGACTTTACTTATGAACTGTTCATCAAAAAACATGAGCAATGGCAACTTTATGACGAACCCGTAACAACGGAGGAAAACGAATATACATTCACGGGTCTTATCGAAGGAGAGTACAAATGTGTTGTTACCGATAGCAACTACAGAACAGCGGATACCACCTTCAGGATAGTGGTATGTGATTATTATTTTGATCTGGATGATTTCATAACTTATGATACTTACGATCCGGAGTTTTGGACCGGTTTAAACACCAGCTACCAAAAAGGATTCAGGATAACCACAGACATAACGATAAGCAACTCCACGATTGTATTTGGAAAATACGGCAGGATCGTTATCGAACCAGGTGCAACCCTGACCCTTAACAACAGCACCCTTGACTATTATGAAGAATGTAGTGAAAAGTGGCGCGGCGTGGAAGTAGCCGGCATGTCGGACAGTTCTCAATGGAACCAGGCCGGTGAGTTTATTCAGGGAAGACTGATCATGCAAAACAACGCCAGGATTAAAAACGCGGAAAACGGCGTATCCCTCTACAGATGTGATTATATTTACAATGAAGATGAAAATGAATACGAGCGCAGGATCAACTGGGACAGCGCCGGGGGTATCCTCATTGCCAAAAACAGCGATTTCATCAACAATACCAGGGCCGTGCATTTCATTCCCTATCGCAACTACCATCCCTATACCTTAAAAACAATCGAGAACATCAGCGATTTTGAGCTGTGTAATTTTGAGCTTAACGCTGCCTATATCGACAGCACCACCTTTTACAAACATGTCGATCTGCACGGGGTGTTGGGAATCGACTTCAAAGGATGCAGTTTTAGCAATACCGCCATTGATGGGGTTGATACCTGGAATATGGGCATAGCCGCTTATGGTTCGGGATTTACTGTGCGGTCGGTTTGTAATACGATTGGGGATCTATGCCCGGCAGGACATTGGATTAGCAGTAGCTTTGAGGGGTTTAGAAGGGGGATTGCAACATATTACAACAATCGCTACACCAACAGAATGAATGTTTCCGAAGCCCAATTCTCAAACAATGTAAAAGGCATCATGGATATAGCTGTGCCTTTTGTTACCATAATCGATTGTGATTTTGAAGTGGGACTGGCTAACCTGGGAGATGGAATATGCGGAGAACCCGAAGGTTTTGGGATTGATATGCAGGAGGCTTTTGGTTTTGCCATTGAAAACGACACTTTTACAAAATTCAACCAGGCACCATTAGGTGAGTATGCTGGAATACGTGCCAAGGATTGCCCTTCGCCCAACGACATCATTTACCGAAACCATTTTGTGGGTCTAAGTTACGGAAATTATGCCCAGGGTAATAACCGTAGTAAAACCGGTGATGAGACAGGCTTGGAATACCGCTGCAATACAAACATTGACAATATAAATGATTTTATTGTGACGGACACAATTATTCAAAATGCAAAAATAAGGGATCATATCGGAAATTACGATACCGCAGCAGGAAATACCTTTTCACAGGATACAGCTACTAAATGGCATATTAGAAATGACGGAGAGGAGGTGATCAGTTATTATTATTATCAATATGACCCCCTGCAAGTACCCGATGAGGACAAGATTACCGATTATTTCGTTGAGCTCATTGATGATGCGGAAGAAAATCTGTGTCCCGATCATTACACAGGTGGCGGCGGGATCAGGCTTGTGCAGGATGAAAGATTACAAAAGGAGTCGGATTATAACCAAAACCTGATTGATTATAATGCTGTTCTCTCTCAATACGAATCACTCAAAGATGGTGGGGACACCGAAGCCGAACTGAACGATGTTCAAGCTGCACAACCTGATGACATGTGGGACCTGCGGGCCCAGTTGCTTGGGGATTCGCCTCACCTTTCCCAGGAAGTTTTAATGGAAACCTCAGACCGTACCGACGTATTCCCGGATAATGTCTTATTTGACATATTGGCGGCCAACCCGGATGAACTTAAAGAGGACACATTGTTGAGTTATCTCGAGAACAAAGAAGACCCTTTACCTGACTACATGATCAGCATGTTGAGAGACCTGGCAATCGGAAATATTACCCATAAAACCATATTGAAGAATCAAATGGCCGATCATTATTCAAGAAAAATGCAGGCTGCCCAGGATATTGTTCGCAGCATCCTGAATGATTCTGTGCTTGATGTAACCGATTACCGCAACTGGCTTGATAATATGAGTTGCCTGGAGGCCGACAAACAGATCATCTCTTCCTATTTTTCAGAAGATGATACAGCAAGCGCAATGACATTGATGAATATGATCCCTGATCTCTACGAACTGGAAGGTGAGGCTCTGGATAATTTTAATGATTACAAAGATCTGGTCCTCATGCAACTTAACTGGAAACAAAACGGTAAAAATATATTTGAACTGGATAGTACGGATATTGCTGCCCTGGAGGTTTATGCAAATGGAAGCAGTGGCAGTTCCCGGGCAATGGCCAGAAGCATGCTTTCCTTTGCTTACAATTACAACTTCTGCGATTGTCTTGCATTGAATGATAGCAGTTACTATAAATCATCACATGGCAGTAATTGGAATTCTCTGAACAATCCATACGGGCCAGTAGTAAAAGTCGAACCCAACCCTGCAGATACCTGGGTTGCTTTCAATTATGAACTTAACAATAAAGAATCCGTGGGTTATCTGAAAATCACAAGTATTACCGGTGAGGTGATAAAACAATTCGTTCTTAAGGGTAAAAAAGGACAACAAATATGGGACACCAGAATGGTGAAACCGGGAGTTTATCTGTACACATTGATGTCTGATGGATTGATATCTACAGGAAAAATTGTTATCAAATAATATTTAACTTTACAGGTGCTGGAGGAATTAATTCTTCCAACACCTGTTTAATAAGATGCATATGTTAAGTAAAAAAGCATTTTTAGCTGCAATAGCAATCTTACTCATTACCAGGCTTTTTTCACAGACAACAGATATCATGTGGCAAATGTGCCTGGGATCAAGTGAGAAAGATTATGCTGAGGCAGTTGCAAAACTTGGTGCTGATTATTTTTTTGGTATTACGGTTTATACAGGAGAAGAAGGAATGACCAATTATCACGGGAGTACCGAAGCATGGATTGTTGTGATTGATAGTATCGGAACTGTGAAGTGGGAAAGATGTTACGGAGGTAGCAATGCTGAAGCAAGTCATAAAATCATTCCAATTAACGATACAAGCTTATATTTACTCAATTATTCTCAATCAACCGATGGGGATGTTCAATCCGGGAATAATGGTTGGGGTGATGTATGGGTAGTGAAGATTAATAAGCAAGGAAACATTCTTTGGGAACAAAATTATGGGGGCCCCAGTACAGAACAAGTTCGTGACGCTTTTTTAACCCCCGATGGCGGTCTTTTATTCATGTCAAGGACTACCTCAGCAGGCGGGGATATTAGCAAGTATTATGGAGCCAGAGATATTTGGTTATGCAGAATTGATTCCCTTGGAGGGATTATTTGGGAAAAAACTATCGGTAACCAGGGCTATGATAATGCCCTAAAAATGAAATTAACCTCCGATTCTACTTTTGTCGTACTGGCCAATTTCAATGGTAATGGCGGAATGGTTGAATGTGATTTTATGGGCCCCTGGGATGGAACAGATATCTGGCTGGTGGAAATGGACCTGGATGGTAATATTTTAAGGCAATCCTGTTACGGTGGGAGTAAAACTGATCTTGGCCATGATATTGTAAAAACTGAAGAAGGTTATGCTTTTACTGCCTATACAAATTCATATGACGGTGATGTTACTGGCTATCATGGAAACACTGATTTCTGGGTAGTAAAGCTGGATCATGACCTAAACATCATCTGGCAAAAATGCCTTGGCGGTTCTAACATGGAATACCCTAATTATATCACACAAACCACGGATTCCGGCTACATAACTATTGGAACCACAATATCGCATGATGGAGATGTTTCAAACAACCATGGAATTCCTGGTTCCGGTAAAAGAGATATATGGATGGTAAAGCTTAATAAACACGGTGATCTAATATGGGAACATTGTTTTGGCAGTGGGGATAGCGAGGACTTCGATGGATTGCATGGTATACTGAAGAAAGACGATCATAATTTTATTATTGCCGGACAAGCGTTTAGAGAATCGGAGGATGTTGAATGTGATCTTTATGGCCCTTATGATATGGACGCCTGGATCTTCGAAATCAAAGACTGCACACTCTACGCCGCCCAAACACCAAACCCACCCACAGGCCCGGATACCCTCTGCCACACAACAGATTCCACAAGCGCCTACTCCATCAGCCCTGCTGCCAAGGCCTGGGGCTATGAATGGAAAATAGAACCGGAAAATGCCGGTAATTTAATCGAAGATTCCTTATCGGCTTATGTCGAGTGGAACCAGCAGTATGAAGGAGAAGTGAAAATTTCTGCAAGAAGCTACAACGATTGTGGAAACTCCGATTGGTCGGAGGTGAAAAAGACATGGGTTTACAATTGCGTGGGCGTGGAGGAAATTGGTTCGGGGAATGTGAACATCAGGGTGTATCCCAATCCTGCGAAGAGTGTGTTTGTTGTTTGTTGTTCTCCCGATAGCTATCGGGAGTTTGGTGTTGGAGATGCTAACATTCAGGTGTTTGATGTTATGGGCCAAAGGCTTGAAGATATAAAAGTTCCCAAAGGACAGAACAAAACAGAGATTGATGTATCCAATTGGCAAAAGGGTTTGTATTTCATCAAAGCCCGGTTTGAAGATGGTGGATTTGGATGTGTTAAGGTGGTGGTGGAGTAGAGGTTTGGCAAATGTAGCAAGCACATACCGGCAGGTAATGACATTAGTTATTCACCGGGTGACTTTGAGTCACCCGGTGAATGCTTCATATCCGGATGATTTCAACCACTATAAAGACCTGTTACAATTGCATATGAACTGGCATCAGTCCGGGAAGAATATTCTTCAACTTGACAGTACTGATATTGTAACTCTGGAGCAGTATGCAAGCGGCAATAGCCGAAGCGCCCGTGGTATGGCAAGGAGCATACTTTCTTACGGCTACAATTACCAGTTTTGTAATTGTTTGCAAAGCGGTGACAGCAGTTATTATAAAGCAAACAACAGCCTTAGCAAGTCACTCAGGGAAGCTTTCGGGCCGGACATTACTGCAATACCCAATCCGGCGGATGCCTGGGTCGCTTTCAATTACCAACTGAAAACCAAAGATTCCTTTGGTTACATTAGCATTAGTGATGCTTCCGGTAAGATGATCAGGCAATTCAGAATAACAGGTAAACAGGGACAAATTGTTTGGGATACCCGTATGATTGATTCCGGTGTTTATTTCTACACTTTTGAATCAAAAGGAGGAACTAAAACGGGAAAAATTGTGATAAGCAAATAAATCTAAATATGAATGACAGATGAGGCAATCAAAAGCCTCATCTGTCTTCAACCAAAAAGAAGATGAAAAAGATATTGATATTTTTTAGTTTATTCTTATCAATAATATCCCTGTATTCTCAGGAATTCGAAATTACCTGGCAGAATTGCTTCGGAGGGAAATATCACGACTATGCAACGGATATAATTGCTACCTGCGGAGGATATTTGCTGATTGGAACTACAAATTCAACGGATGGGGACATAAGTTTCAATCACGGAGCAGATGATCTCTGGCTAATTAAGATTGATACGATTGGTAATTTAATATGGGAAAAATGTCTTGGGGGATCAAAAGGTGATATTGGACAACGTATATTGGCTACGAGTGATGGTAATTATTTTGTTCTTGCAACAGCATATTCTTCTGATGGAACTATTTCTAATGATCCATACCCTAACTCAATAGATTTCTGGATAATAAAAATTAATTCGGAAGGGGAAATTATCTGGGATAAAATTGTAGGTTCTTCTAAATTGAATTATTTATCGAGCGGAATTGCTACAAATGATGGAGGGGTGATTGCCATTGGCTGGTCATCCACAAATGATGGGGATATGACAGAATGGTACGGATATTATGACATGTGGATGATTAAATTAGATAGTACAGGTTCGGTTGTATGGGATTTTACACTAGGTGGTTCGGATTTTGACATTGGCTATGATATCATACAAACAAGTGATGGCGGATTTCTGGTTGCCGGGTCAGCTATTGTGGAGCCGGGTGGAAACCTGGAATGCAATATGCATGATCAGGCTGATGCAGTATTGGTTAAGCTCGATTCAGCCAGAAATATTGAATGGCAGAGGTGTTATGGTGGTAGTGATTATGATGGAGCAACCCGGGTTGGGGAAGTTAACGACGGATATTTATTCTCAGGATATACAAGTTCCTTTGATGGTGATGTTTCTGGATTCCATGGGGATATTGATATTTGGGTGGTAAAGGTGGATTACATTGGTAATATTATATGGCAAAAGTGTCTTGGCGGTTCAGGTAATGAATTTGCTAAAATTGTCTTTCCAACAAATGATCAGGGCTTTATGATTATTGGAAATACTGAATCACATGATGGTGATGTTTCAGGAAATCACTCATTACCTCAAAGTGAGGATAATGATATTTGGCTTGCTAAATTGGATTTTGATGGAAATATGATTTGGCAGCAATGTTTTGGAGGCACCAGAGAGGAGAATATTGACTTTGGTGCAATTAATAAGGGTTCTAAAAACTATATTATTGCAGGTCATTCCAATGTTGCTACTGGGGATGTCCAATGCGAACTACATAGTTATTTGGGCCACAAAGATTTCTGGATATTCGAAATCAAAGACTGCTCCCTCTATGCCCCTCAAACTCCAACCCAACCAACAGGCCCAGATACCCTCTGCCACACAACAGATTCCACAAGCGCCTTCTCCATCAGCCCTGCTTCCAAAGCCTGGGGCTATGAATGGAAGATAGAACCGGAAAATGCCGGGAACTTAATCGAAGATTCCCTCTCGGCTTATGTTCAGTGGAACCAGCAATATGAAGGAGAAGTTAAAATTTCTGCAAGAAGCTACAACGATTGCGGAAACTCTGATTGGTCGGAAGTGAAAAAGACCTGGGTGTATAATTGTGTGGGTGTGGAGGAAATTGGTTCGGGGAATGTGAATATCAAGGTTTATCCCAATCCTGCCAAAGATTTGTTTGTTGTTCGTTGTTTGGTGTTTGGTGTTGAGAATGCAAGCATACAGGTGTTTGATGTTGTTGGCCAAAAGGTAAAAGACGTAAGCATTCCAAAAGGACAGGATAAAATAGAATTCGATGTCACCAACTGGCAAAAGGGATTGTATTTCGTTAAAGTCCGGTTTGACAATGGTGGATTTGGGTGTGCTAAGGTGGTGGTGGAGTAGAGCTTTAAACCTAATAAAATGAAAAAAACTATCACATTTATTTTATTATCCATTCTGTTTGTATTTTCTCAAGCCCAGGTATTTGATATAACATGGCAGAATTGCTTCGGAGGAACATACCAGGACTATGCTACGGATATCATTACCACAGAAGGAGGATATTTGCTGATTGGTGTAACCAATTCAACTGATGGGGATGTAAGTTACAACCATGGCGGGGATGATCTTTGGGTTATAAAAACAGATACTCTTGGCAACATGATTTGGGAAAAATGTTATGGTGGTTCTTATGGTGATGGGGGGCAAAGGATATTACCAACAAATGATGACAATTTTTATATTCTGGCTGGATCAAGTTCTTCAGACGGTGATATATCAAATGATC
>JAIOZK010000025.1 GCA_021740625.1 Bacteroidales bacterium | reverse complement strand
CGCCTGGTTGTGAACTCGGCACGGTTTGTTTCATCCCCGTACCTCACAACTGCTTCAGACTGAACGACAAATTGGTCTGTGTAATCCTTTCATATTACTAGGTTTTTAATTTATATAAACGTACGCTTCGTGGCGTACCCAAGTTCGCTATGATTTTGCAAAGACTGCAAAGAGCATATGATAGGTTTATTATTCTTTGCGATCATTGCTTTTTTTTTTGCACCCATTGCGGTTAACTTTTTCTTTCCTTTTTAAAAAATCATTATTTTCTTGATTAGATTGCTTTATAATTACTATCGTAATTAATTACCAATCTGATATTTGGTTATGGGGCTAAAGCCCCAATTTAACTCCTGCTTTACTTCATCCCCCAACTAAAGTTGGGGGTAATTCAACGCAAACCAACTTCCAACTTCAAATATCCAACTTCAAGCATCTAACTTCTAACTTCAAGCATCCAACTTCACCAATTCCTTAATCTCCCGCTTCATCATCTTCCACTCATTTGTTTCGGGGTTCCAACGGGAATTGGCAAAGCAGTGCCAGTTTTCTTCGTCCATTTTCGGGAAATCGCTGCGGAAATAATATCCCGGCCAGCGGGTTTCTTCCCGGAAGAGCATTGTTCTTATATGCGATTCGGCCTGCCAGAGGCGATGGATGTTTTCCCAGCAGCGCATCAGTTCGTGTAAATCCTCGGCTGCGAGTTTTTTCGAATCTTCTTTCATATATTGAATGAACTCCAAACCTTTTTCCATCAGGGGTTTTGTGGTCATGAAATGAGTGGATACCCCGCCTGCGTATTCATCCATGATTTTCTGCAGCCTGAACATGAACATTTTAGGCTTCACGAAGTTGGGGTTGATGTCCTTGTCGTTTGAATATGCTTTATTTGCCTCGAAAGTTTCGAGTGGTGCCAGTATTTCCTGCTTTAGTTTATCGATCTTTTCTGAAGTGATTTCAGGGATGTCATTGTTATCCATACAAAAGGCAAGAGCTGCTTTGGCAGCAATCCGGCCTTCGGTAAATGAACCGCTTGAAAATTTATGGCTGGAAGCCCCTGAAGCATCTCCGCATGCAAACAAAGCTTTCACAGTAGTCATGTTGGGATATCCCCATTTGTATCCTTCCGGGGCCATGTCTTCGGGTCCACTCACCCATGCACCGGAAGCGCCAGAGTGAGAACTGATAAAATAAGGTTCGCAGGCGGCGATCTCAGAAGGATTTTCTTCGGGTTTGATATTGGTGGAAGCCCATAGCAATGCCTGGGAAATAGTCATATCGAGGAAGTCCTCCCAGGCTTCGTTTTCCAGGTGTTTCAGTTTTCTTCTGGCTTCTTTTTCATCCTTTATTTGTCCGGCGATGTTTTTGATGGCCTCCGCTGTTTGCATATAGATAGGATGTTTGCTTTCCATTACTTCCAGCATCATCAGGTAGTTCCTGAGATTGGCCGGAACCGGTTTGGACAAACCATAGGGGGCCCATTTTTTTAATTCATCCGCACGTGTTTGCATATAGTCCTCACCCGCAGCATTGGTGGCTTTCGACTGGAATAACAGGAACCAGGCGCCAACCGGACCATAAGCATCTTTGAACCTCACGGGAACAAAACGTACTTCCTGGCATGTCATTTCCGCACCTGCCCTGATGGTGAAATAGGCACTGGCGCCTGAATTGAAAGGAGGATACCATGACCTTCCCAATCCTTCGCCGACAGAACGGGGTTTGAATACATGCACAGCCCCACCCATGGCATCCAGCACGGCTTTGGCCTTGAATATATAAATCTTCTTTTCCCTGACACTGAATCCGGAAGCACCCACACATCGGCCTTCTTCTATGATAGGTTCTGTAATAAAAATCCTTTCATAATACTTCCCATTTTCTCCAAGGCTGCTTAGTGCATTTTTTGCAGCTTCTGCAACAATGGTTTTGTAGGACTCACCATGGATCATTACCTGCCAGCGGCCTTCGTTTACATACTTTCCATTTTCATCTTTCCAGATGGGCAGCCCCCATTTTTCAAAAAGATGTACCGAGGAATCCACGTGGCGGGCTATATTAGCCACCAGGTCATCCCGGGTAATACCCATCAGGTCGTTCTTGACATACTTTACATAATCTTCAATCGTGTTGTCGTTATCTTTTAAACCAATGTACATATTGATGGCCGAAAGTCCCATGGCCACTGCACCGCTCCTGTCGATGGAGGCTTTGTCAACCACTGTGACTTTTTTGTTGTGTTTACGAGCCCAATATGCAGCTTCGTATGCTGCTCCACAGGCCGACATACCCCCGCCGAGTATCAACAGGTCGGTATTGACTGCTATGGTTTTGAAATGATCACCTAAACTCATTCTTCAATCTTTTTTAGTTCTTCAAGTCCCAGTGATTGGGGTTCTGTGCGCAGGAGGGGGGATTTGATGTTATCGGTCCCGGTTTCAAAACCGGCATCGGGTTCTGCACTACCCTCGGGTGTTGTCCGGGTGGGGAATTTAAATCGTTTCAATTGTCCATCCCTGAATTTGACCGACCACATGATGGCATTGCTGGAGCGCATGGGTTGTACATAACCTCCAAGTGGCATGAAATCAGCATATCCTCGTACCTCGATGGCTTGCGTTGGGCAAATCTTGACGCAGTTGTAACATTCCCAGCACATTTCGGGGGCACGGTTGAATGCTTTGCCGGTTTCAATATTCAGTACCATCAGGTCGTTTGGACAGATATACTGGCAGGCGGTTTTGTCCAGGGCCTTACAGCCGTCACATTTATCGGTTATCACAAAACTTGGCATAAGTTAGAATTTTTATGTTTGAAACCGGATATTGGAAGTTTGAGGCTGTTAGCAATGTATCCTTTACCTGACTTCAGCTCCCAAATGTCCAATGTCCAATGTCCAATGTCCAATTGTCCAATGTCCAATGTCCAATTGTCCAATGTCCAATTGTCCAATGTCCAATGTCCAATGTCCAATGTCCAATGTCCAATGTCTAGCCTACAAACATAGCTCAAATTGGATATATGGCCAACAGTTCGGATAATACGGAAAGTTTCTAAATAATTGGAATTTTACCTTTTGTGAAGGCCACATTCTTTATGTCCCTGGTTTTCCCACCACCAGCGACCGGCCCGGGGATCCTCGCCCGGTTTTACGGCTCTTGTGCAGGGGAGGCAACCAATGCTTTTAAAACCCTTATCATGCAGTTTGTTGTATGGGACATTGTTTTCGCGGATGTAATTCCACACATCCTCTTCCGTCCAGTCGATCAAAGGATTGATCTTGATGAGTCCATTGGTTTCATCCCATTCTGCTACCTCTAGATTCGTTCGTGTAGGTGATTGCTCCCTCCTCAGTCCTGTGATCCAGGCCTTTTTCCCTCGCAGTGCTCTTTGTAAGGGTTCAATTTTGCGGACATGGCAACATTGCTTCCTGTTCTCTATGCTTTCATAAAAGAGATTGATGCCTTTTTTATTGACCATCTTTTCAACTCGAATGGCATTGGGAAAGAAAATATTTATTTCAATTCCGTAACGACTCCGGGTACGTTCTATCAGGTCATATGTTTCCTGAAACAAACGGCCTGTGTCGAGGGTGAAGATATTCGCATTTTTGTCAATAGAGGCGATCAAAGAGGCGATCACCTGATCTTCAGCGCCCATGCTGCTGGAAAAAGTGATATGATCACCAAACTCTTTCAAGACTGCAGCAATCGACGTGTCTGCAGGCTTTCCCTGCAGGCTTTTCTGCAGTGCTTCGGTTTTGTGGTGATTTTCCGCTGAGTCTTCTCTAAACATAAAATGCATAGATTTGTGCCTGCAAAGATAAATATATTTTATTATTTCATATTCGGGTAGTTAAATACTTTAATTGATTCATTCCATGAGAGTTCACTTTATTGCCATCGGGGGCAGTGTAATGCACAACCTGGCGCTGGCTATGCATCACAAAGGAGACGAGGTCAGCGGATCGGATGATGAAATATTTGAGCCGGCAAGGGGCAATTTGAATAAATTTGGTTTGCTTCCGGAAAAGGAGGGATGGTATCCTGAAAAAATCGACACAAATCTGGATGCGATCATTCTCGGGATGCATGCCAAAGATGATAATCCTGAACTGATTAAAGCCAGAGAACTGGGTCTCGCAATCTTTTCTTTTCCCGAATTCCTGTATCAGCATGCCCGAGACAAAAAGCGGGTCGTGATCGGTGGTAGCCATGGAAAAACCACCATTACTGCCATGATCATGCATGTACTGCGAAAGCAGGGGATGGATTTCGATTACATGGTAGGAGCCCAGCTAAAGGGATTTGAGATCATGGTGCAGCTTTCGGATGAGGCCCCTTTGATGATATTCGAGGGAGATGAGTACCTCACTTCAGTCCTGGATAAAAGGCCCAAATTTCATCTCTACAAACCGCATATTGCTGTTATCAGTGGGATTGAGTGGGATCATATGAATGTGTTCCCGACCAAAGAAAATTACATTGAGCAGTTTGAAAAGTTTTGTGATTTAATCGCAGAAGACGGTACGCTCTTTTACTGTGATGAAGACCCGCTTACCAGGAAGGTCGTGAAACGAGCCCCTGTTGCTCTGAGGAAGATTCCATATGGTGAAATAGAGAATGAAACCCTGGATGGTAAAACATTCGTCATGTACGATGGTATCGGGCATGAGATAAAGGTCTTTGGAAAACACAATATGAAGAACCTGAATGCTGCAAGAATGGTTTGCCGCGAACTGGGGCTCAATGACCGGGAATTCTTCAGTGCCATTGAAACGTACGAAGGGGCTGCAAAAAGGCTTGAATTGCTGGGTGAAAATCAATCCGTTTCTGTTTTTAAGGATTTTGCCCATGCTCCATCCAAATTAAGGGCTACCATAGAAGCTGTAAAGTCGAGGAATCCTGAAAGAAAACTGGTTGCGGTTATGGAGCTGCATACATACAGCAGCCTGAACAAAGATTTTCTTCCCGAGTATAAATCCACAATGAAGCTGGCTGATGAAGCAGTGGTTTTCTATAACCCTCATGCCTTCGAGATCAAAGGTCTGCCATTTCTTTCTGAATGGGATGTCAGAAAGGGCTTCGCAAGGTCAGATTTAAAAATTTTCAACCAAAGGGAATCTCTTTTAAACGAACTCTTGCAAAAGGACTGGAAGAATAAGAATTTGCTGCTCATGAGTTCCGGCAATTTCGATGGACTTGTGTTTAAGGAACTGGCGGATGAAATCATCAAAAAATAAAAAAAGAGGGCCGAAACCCTCTTTTGATTTTTTGATTCATCTGTCTATCTTTTCATTGCTGTCAACCTGCAACTTGTAACTTGCAACCTGCAACTTTTATCCATTCATCGAGATCAGGAATTCTTCATTCGTATCGGTGAACTTCATTTTATCTTTCAGGAATTCCATGGCCTCGAGCGGATTCATATCACCCAGGTGATTCCTGAGGATCCAGATACGCTGGAGTTGGTCTTTGTCGATCAGCAGGTCTTCGCGGCGCGTGCTGGAGGCAACAATATCGATCGCAGGATAAATTCGCTTGTTGGAAAGCTTGCGGTCAAGCTGCAACTCCATATTACCGGTACCTTTAAATTCTTCGAAGATCACCTCATCCATTTTAGATCCGGTGTCGATCAGTGCAGTTGCACAAATGGTTAGTGAACCACCGTTTTCAATTTTACGGGCTGCACCAAAGAAACGTTTGGGTTTTTGCAGGGCATTGGCTTCCACACCGCCTGACAATACTTTGCCTGATGCGGGAGAAACAGTATTGTATGCCCTGGCCAGCCGTGTAATGGAATCCAGCAGGATCACAACATCATGTCCGCACTCAACCATTCGTTTGGCTTTTTCAAGAACGATGTTGGAAATCTTGACATGTCTTTCTGCCGGCTCATCGAAGGTAGAAGCGATTACTTCGGCATCCACGCTGCGTTCCATATCGGTTACTTCTTCCGGGCGCTCATCGATCAAAAGAATGATCAGGTAAGCTTCGGGATGATTGGCTGAAATCGCGTTTGCAATATCCTTCAGGATCATGGTTTTACCTGTTTTTGGCTGGGCAACGATCAATCCACGCTGGCCTTTGCCAATTGGTGTGAACATATCGATGATCCTGGTGGTCATATTGTTCAACTTATGTCCTGTAAGCTGGAATTTCTCTTCCGGGAAAAGGGGTGTAAGAAAATCGAATGGAATACGATCCCTGACTTCCTCTGGATTTCTTCCGTTGATCAATTCCACTTTGATCAGTGGGAAATATTTTTCACCGTCTTTCGGGGGACGAATGCTCCCGCGCACGGTATCACCGGTTTTTAGTCCGAAGAGTTTGATCTGTGACTGGGACACATATATGTCATCCGGTGAATTCAGGTAATTGTAATCTGAGGAACGAAGAAAACCATATCCGTCGGGCATTACCTCAAGTACTCCTTCACTTGTTACAATTCCTTCGAACTCAAAAGAGAATTCATTTTTCTTTTCTTCTCGTTTCTGGCGATAATCTCTTTCCTGCGGTTTAGCAGGCTCTTTCCTGGATAAATTTTCAGAAGTTTGCTTTTCAGTGACTTTCTTGTTGTCTTTTTCCTTATCATCCTTTTTTTCTTCTACATCCGGGCTTTCTGATTTGCTCTTTTTATCTTTATCCTTGTCAGCCTCTTTCTTTGTTCTGCTTTTGGAAGCTTTATCGTCTGCAGTATCTTTCTTAGCAGTTCTTTTGGAGGAATCGGATGTTTTGGATGTTCTGGAAGTCCTTTTCCTACCGGGTTTTTTAGCGTCTTTCTTTTCCTTCGCAAGAACTTCGCTGGAGGGATTCAGGGCCTGGTAGTCAAGTATCTTATAGATGAGATCTTGTTTCAGTAATTTGTCATATTTCGGAATATTCAATTCCTTGGCTATCTCTCTCAGTTCAGATACCAGCTTACCATTAAGCTCAATAATGTCGTACATTTTTCAGTGTTTTAATTTATATCAGTGGTATTTTTCGGTACACGGTTTTCATTTCTCGTTGATCAGAAAATTCTGTACCTTCTATTTATTGTTAGATTTTATTTGTTGAAATTCAATAGGATTATTGAATAAGTTGTGCAAATATACAATATTTATTCATAACAAAGGTAAAGATGTTAAAAATAATGTTAAATGAATAACAAAGCATGGCAGGATTTGTTCAAGAAAATTGTTTGATTTACGCTATCTTTGCAAAAAAAACAATTATGATTCAACGTATTCAAAGCCTGTTATTATTGATAGTTGTAGCTGCAAATGTTTTGATATTCTTTTTTCCGATCGCTACTTTTGAGAATGAGAACCTTTTTTATGTTTATCATTTATATATTTACCAGGTTTCCAACATGGTGCCTGGCAGTGAGAATTTATTTGCCGATACCATGATGCTCCCCCTGGCTGCCGGGGTGATCGTAATCGGTTTGCTGGCCCTGATTACCATCTTTTTATATAAGACCCGACTGATGCAGATGCGCATTATTAAAATTGATATCTTTTTAAACATTCTTTTAATCGTTGTTTTCTTTTTCTTTTTTGTCAATACCATTGAAACCAAGCTGGAAACAACTGCTGATTATCATTATCTTACAGTTTCATTTCCCCTGATATCCTTGTTGTTCCTGGTATTGAGTTACAGGGCCATTCTTCGGGATGAGAAACTGGTCCGTTCGGCAGACCGGCTCCGCTAATGAAAGCGTTTTACTGATGCATATGCACATCCATTTGCGGGAACGGAATGTTGATACCTTCCTTGTTAAAGGTATTGTATATTTTGTCGTTCATATCGAAAAATATTCCCCAGTAATCAGAGGTTTTTGCCCAAGCTCTCACAACAAAATTCACTGAACTGTCGGCAAGTTCCGACACCGCAACAAAAGGTTCGGGATCTTTCAGGATTCGCTGGTCTTCATTGATTAAGCGGAGAATGGTATTCTTTGCTTTTGCCGTATCATCACCGTATCCAATACCAAAGGTCCAGTCGACCCTTCGAAGTTCTTCTGCTGAAAAATTTACGATTGAACTGGTAGAAAGACCACCATTTGGAATAATGATCGTTTTATTATCAGGAGTTTTCAATATGGTGTTAAAAATCTGGATGGCGTTCACGGTGCCCATATATCCTTGTCCTTCGATAAAATCGCCAACTTTAAATGGTCTGTAAAGCAGGATCATAACTCCCCCGGCAAAGTTTTGCAATGTGCCTGAAAGCGCCAATCCAATGGCAAGGGTTGCTGCACCCAGGATTGCGATAAACGAAGTCATTTCTATGCCCAACATGGAGGCAATTGATACGAGTAAAAGTACTTTGAGCGCAATGTTGAAGAAGCTCCGGAAAAATCCTCTGAGTGATTCATCAACATTTTTCTTTTCCATGGTTCTGGAAAGCACTTTAGTAAGCTTTGCAATGATCCACAAACCGATAATCAGAGCAATTACGCTGCCCAGTATCTGCAATCCATATTTTGTTATTAATTCATACAAATAGTTTAGAATTTCCTGTGTTTTTTCCATTTCTTAAGATTTTGGGTTAACAGTAATTATTTTTTTATCTATCTTTTTCATATACCTCCAGGTCTTTAAACTCTCCATTGTGAATATTCAGAAAAACTGATGTTATTTTTTTATGAAGGCCGGCTTTTCCGCATGCACCCGGATTGATATGAAGTAAATTATTTTTCTTATCGGGCATGATCTTTAAAATGTGTGAATGCCCGCTGATGAACAGCTTGGGTTTGATGGATCGGATCATCTCTCTGGCCTGGGTTGTGTATTTGCCGGGATATCCTCCGATATGCATCATAAGGACTTTTATTCCCTCTATCTCAAAATCAAGGTATTCACTGCATTCCTGTCTGATATCCGTTCCGTCAATATTGCCGTAAACTGCTTTCACAGGCTTCATGTTTTTCAGGCGTTCCAGTGTTTCCAGATTTCCTATGTCACCGGCATGCAGGATCAGGTCTGCTTTGCTTAATTGTTTCGTAATCCCGGGATAAAGGTAAGCATGGGTGTCGGATATGATCCCGATCCTAGTCATCATTATTAGAACTTATATGTCAGCCCGATTCCAAAAACTTCTTTAAACTGTGTGCGTGGACCTACATTTCCATCCTTGTCGGTGATGTTAATATCATCATCATAAATCAGGTTTGTGTTTATATTGGCTGCAAGAAATTCGTTGATCTTCATATTGATAAAAACTTCCCAGTTCACATCTATATTCTGGGGGTGATCGAGATAATTGCTGAAAAGTTGCAAGGCTGTCGCAAATTCGACATTTTTCATTATTTCCTTTTTGAAATTCAAATTGACCGTACCACCAAATTCAAGTCTAGTTTTATCCCCAGAATCCACACCAAATGCTCCTTTTGCAGAAAGGGAATCATCGTTAACGATGGTAAGTCTGCCCGATATGGGCAAAAGACCGAGGCTAAAAAAGTCGTTGGGCTTGTAATCCATACCGATGGCCCCCAGCAGGTAGGCCGGTGACATAAAGGTGGAAATGAAAACAGAAGTGTCGTTTGAATAATCAAAACCGTCGGCAAACTGGGTTTTAAAACTCAGGTATGCATTGTAATACCAGTTTTTTGCTGCTTTGTATCCGTATGAAGTTGAGATAAAAAGCTTGTCATTTGTTTTCCTGACATCCTCTTCACCTTGTTTCATCATTCCGTAAGCAAGTTCCAGTTTGTTTTCCCAAACGGATTTGTTCTTTTTGTAAATGGCAGCGATGTTAAAAAATCCATTGCCGCTTATGGAGCTTTCACCCCCTGCTGACCAGTTGATCAAAGAAACCTGGGAGAAATTAATGGATGTTTCACCTGCAAATTTCCACGCTGTATCTTTGGATTGCTGGGATAAAGCTGTAACGGAGATAAGGGTCATCGATATAAGAAGAATAACAATTTTTTTCATTTTATTGATTTTTTTGCAAAAGTAGACTTTTTTAATATTTAAATTTCTAACAAATTGTTAATATATCCTGTTTTAAAAGGAACGATTTTGATCGTTGTGGAAGTAGTTAATATCTGATGATTCATTTAGGTTAAACCTGATCTCCATGCTCATCCTGGTTCTTACGGGTATTGAATCCAGTTTTCCCGGTTCCCAGCGCATGAGTTTGATGATTTTTTTGGCTTCTTCATTGCAACCTCCGCCGATTCCTTCAATGATCCTGAAATGAGAGGCTTTGCCGCTCGTTTCCACCACAAACTCTATTCTGACATTTCCTTTGATGCTCTGTTGCATGGCAAGTTCAGGATAGCTCAGGTTTTTTTGAATGAACTTTGAAAGATTCATGTTTTCATCCTTAAAAAAAGGAACCGGTGTGGGATAAACCTGACCGTAAGAATATACTCTGAACGAAGTATCCTGATTTTCACCCGCGAAAGCTGGTTTTTGATACCCTCTATGATCACAATCCCGTTTGTATTTTTTATGCCTGAATGCTATTTTTACCTCATGCCTGCTGCTAACCGGAAGCCCATACTGAGTAGCTGGTTCCCAGAGCATAAGCCTCACAAGTCTTTTCGCTTCATCAGCCAGCAAGGGATCAGCAGAATTTTTAACATTAATATCTTTTGTTTTTCCACTTTTGTCGACAACAAAACTGACTTTTACAGTCCCCTGGATATGATTGTTAAGTGCTTCTTCCGGGTAGATCATTTCATTGCACAGGAAATCTTTGAAATCCTGCTTTGTACCAACGTACCGGGCTTCTTCAAAATTCTGAGATGTTGAAGAATTCAGCATGAAAATGATAATGTAAGATAGTAATGCCGCAATCCTGATGATCATCTTAGCATGCATTAAAGATTAAAAACCGTTACATTTGTAAATATAAAAATAATTAGAAGACAATTCAGAAAATAATCTTCTCCAAATGGAATATATTGTTTCGATCGTCGCTTTGATTGCAGGATTTGTAATTGGCTGGCTGCTTTCGCGCAACAGGGCCAGTCGTGTTGAGCATGAACTGCGGCTGAGAATGAGCCTGCATGAAGAAAAACTAAAAGATACTGAAACAGAGAATGCAGGGCTTGAAAAAAAACTGAGTGACAGCCAGGAGACTATCCTGGAACTGAACCGCCAATTGAGTTCGAAAAATTCGGATTTTCAAAACCTTCAACAAAAGCTTTCGGAGCAAAAACAGGAACTTGAAAATCTCCAGGAAAAATTCAGCACCGAATTCAAGAACATCGCCAATGAGATTCTGGAAGAAAAAACCAGGCGCTTTACTTTGCAGAACAAAGAAAATCTTGATGAGATCCTGAAACCTCTGGGGGAAAAGATCAGGGATTTTGAAAAGAAGGTACAGGATACTTACGAAAAGGGTGTTAAGGATCAAACTGATCTGAAAGTGGAGTTGAAACGTTTGCATGAACTGAGCATCAAACTGGATGAAGATGCCCGGAGCCTGACAAGTGCGCTCAGATCCGATACAAAAAAGCAAGGTAACTGGGGTGAGATCATCCTGGAACGCGTTTTGGAACGCTCCGGACTGATCAAGAACGAGGAATATGTTATTCAGCCATCTGTTCGGGATGATAGCGGTTTGCTGCAACGCCCAGATGTTGTTGTCAATCTCCCCGAAAATAAAAATATCATCATTGATTCTAAAGTTTCCCTGGTAGCTTACGATTCTTTTTCCAACAGTGAATCGGATCAGGAGCGTGAGAAATTTTTAAAGCAACACCTGGAATCGGTCAGGTCGCATGTTAAAAACCTCAGCAATAAATCATACCAGATGCTTGATGGATTGGATGCTCCGGATTTTGTGCTTTTGTTCATGCCCATTGAGTCGGCCTTTAGTCTTGCCATCCAGCATGATCCCGGGCTGTTTTCTTTTGCCTGGGACCGCAAGATCGTACTGGTAAGTCCTACAACCTTGCTTGCAACATTGAAAACAGTGGAATCCATCTGGAAACATGAAAGGCAAACCCGCAATGCCAACGAGATCGCCAGGCAGGGTGGAGCACTTTATGATAAGTTCGTATCTTTTTTAAATGACCTGGAAAGGATCGGCAGTCAGTTGAATACGCTACAAAGAACTTATGATGAAGCCCATAAAAAACTTTCCAGCGGAAAAGACAACCTGATCAGGAAATCAGAAAGGTTGAAAGAGCTGGGTGCTAAAACCAGCAAGGATTTACCGAATAAGCTGATGGATGATTAAGAGATTTAACATATGGATGTTGATTTTATTCGCCCTTTTTCTCTTTTGTTGCAGAGGGCCGAAAACCATTATACTGAGAGATCTGTCATTCCTGTATGCTTCGGAAAAGAAAGTCTTTTTGCAGGCCAAAGTGTTCAGGAACAATGAAAAAAACTTCAGGCTTTATTTTCAGTTCATGTCACTGGATAAGAATATTGAGCATCCTGACAGCGTGCGAGCTGAATATTATATATACGATGACCTGGAGTCGGGCCAGGTTTTGTTTTCGGATACCCTTACTGTCAATGCCTCGGAAAGTGGTTTGTTTTTCTTCGATATTCCGGTTCCAGAACCCCATGAAACTGTTCTGGAGCTCAGTCTGAGTTCAGGATCGGGCAACAGGCTTTTTTTTATAGAAATGAACAAGCAGGATCGGAATGCCCCGGAAAATTATCTGTTGCTCGATTTGGATAAAAGACCATTAATTTATAATTATTTTGGAGAAGATCAGGAAGTCAGGGTAAAAACTGCTCATCCTGAAAAGGAGTTATTGTGGGTTTATTATTACCACAGGGATTTTCCGATTGCTCAGACCCCTTTTCATTTTGAAAAAAGAAAGCCATTTAATTACAGGCCCGACAGTATTTTTTCTGTCAAACTGGAAAAGGGTGTTTCAGAATTGATTGATTTGCAGCAACAGGGTTTTTATCATATATTATCCGATACCAGTCAGCGGGAGGGATTAACCCTGTTCAGGTTTGGGGAAGGCTTTCCCGAAATATCCACACCCGAACAAATGCTGCAGCCATTGAGGTATATATCCAGCAGCAGCGAGTTTGAGGATTTGAAATCAAGCGATAACACCAAAATGGCAGTTGATAAATTCTGGCTTGAATTGAAAGGGGATGAGATCAGGGCCAGGAATGCCATCAAAAGTTATTACTCCTCTGCAGAAAAGGCCAATGTGTATTTTTCGTCTTACCAGGAAGGATGGAAAACCGACCGTGGCCTGATCTATATGATATATGGACCGCCACACAAAATGAACCGTGGAAAGGGTTATGAAACCTGGTTATATGGCAGGGCCAACTCCCTGAATTCAATTGAGTTCACCTTTGTGCAGGTTGTCAATCCCTTCACCCAGAATGATTATCAATTGATCAAATCACCAAAATACAAAACATCCTGGTATTATTCAGTTGACAATATACGCAGGTAAATCAGGAATCTTATGAAGGATAATTATATCTATGGAAGCAGACCAGTGATTGAAGCTATTCAAAGCGGAAAAGAAATTGAAAAATTACTGATTCAAAAAGGATTGAAAAGCGAGTTGCATAGCAAGCTTCTCAAATTGGTCAGTGAACGTTCCATCCCATATCAATTTGTTCCGGTACAAAAGTTGAACAGGGTCAGCAGGAAAAACCACCAGGGTGTGATTGCTTATGTTTCCCTGATTTCATATCAGAAAATTGAAGATGTTCTTCCGTTGATTTTTGAATCGGGTAAAACACCATTTGTGCTGATACTGGATGGAATAACAGATGTCAGGAACCTGGGAGCCATAGCACGAACGGCTGAATGTGCAGGAGTTGATACCATCCTTATTCCTGAAAAGGGATCAGCGCAGGTAAACCCGGATGCCATGAAAACATCTTCGGGTGCGTTGAACAAGATACCGGTATGTCGTGAGAAAAACCTGAAAAGGGTATGTGTTTATTTAAAGGATAGCGGCATCAAGCTGCTTGCTGCTTCTGAAAAGGCTTCACGGAGTTATTATGAAGTAAATATGAAAGACCCCCTGGCAATGGTCATGGGTTCGGAGGAAAAAGGAGTGGGTAAGGAAATTCTTGATTTGTCTGATGATGTTTTACGCATTCCAATGCTGGGCGGTATTCAATCCCTGAATGTGTCAGTTGCAGCCGGAATAATGATGTTTGAATGCCTGAAGCAAAGAAGCTAAACCAGTGATTGAACTGATCCCGGAGTCCTATCAGGGATCTACAGGCTTATATTCACCTTTATTTGAGGCGATAGAAAATAAAATTCCCTATTAATATGCGGTTGTTCTGCGGCAGGGCACTTCATTCCATCATGCAATGTTGCAGTCTTTAGCACCTTCTTCATCTGCATCCTTGAAATATCCGATGATACTATTAAAATTAGCAGGGTTCCCCAATAAAAACAGAACGTCATTTTCACGCAAAACAAAATCATTTTCCATATCGGATAAAATTTTGCCATCCCTGCTCAGGGCAAGTAATTTCAGCCCTTTTTCTTTTGTAATCCCGGCTTGAGTGATATTTTTCCCTGCTGCGGAGGAATTCCTGCATACACGTATGGTATTAATCTCTGTCTGCGGCGTTTTTACGGAAAGGTTTTTATATGCACCCGGACTCTGCGTTGACAGGCTCCTGAACATACCATAACCATCCGAACGTACATCGTTAACAAAGCTTTCGATTTTGTCGCGCGGTACCAGGTACTTCGACAAAACCCGGGTAAATATTTCGATGGAGGTTTCGAATTCCTCGGGAATTACTTCGTCAGCGCCGAGCTCAAGAAGTTTTTTCATATCCTGGATAAAACGGGTCCTGATAATGATGTGTGTCTTCGGGTTAAGTCTTCTCGCTGTAGCAGTAATTCTCCGTGCATCAAGCGGACTGGGAATTGTTACCACGAGGATGAGCGCTTCCTGTATGTTGGCATGTTCCAGTATCTCATCCTGGGTTGCATCTCCATAATAAATGGTCTCTCCGCGGGCTTGCTCCGATTTCACAGTTTCCGGATTCAGCTCGATGATCACATGCGGAATGTTGGCATATTTGGCTGCTCTGGCAACATTTTTACCATTGATGCCATACCCCACAATGATCAGGTGATCTTTCTTCCTTTCTTCAACTTGTTCGGGAATGTTTTGCAAACCACATTTTATTTTCCTCGGAATCGGGTAGGACAATATCCTGTCTGCCAGCATGGGAGCTGCATTGATAATAAAAGGCGTAACGGCAATGGTGAGCACGGTTACGGAAAGAAATAACTGGTAATTGTCCAGGGCAAAGATGCCGTAATCCCTTCCGATCTTGGAGAGAATAAAGGAGAACTCTCCGATCTGGCTCAGGGTAAGTCCTACGATTACAGTTGTGCGGAACGGATACCCCAGTATGAAAGCAACAACCCCTGAAACAAATGTTTTCAGGAAGATTACCACGAGGGTGACCAGCAGTACAAGTATTGGATTGCTCAGCAGGTAATCGAAATCGAGCAGCATGCCAACAGAAACAAAGAAAAAGCTTGTAAAAACATCACGGAAAGGAATGATGTTCCCGAAGGCTTCCTCACTAAATTCGGATTCGGAAATGATGAGCCCTCCGATGAATGCTCCCAGTGCCAGGCTCAATCCAATGGAATAGGTCAGGAAAGCAACAGCAAATCCCAGTACAATGATGGTAAGCAGGAATAGCTCACGGCTTTGTGTTTTGGCAATCTGGAATAAAATCCTGGGAGCTACCCATTTTCCAAAAGCAAACATAAAAAGACCCAGACCAATGATTTTTAAAGTCATGTAAAGGAGTTCCATGCCGATGTTGCCTTCTGTTCCAGCCATCAGAGGGGTGATCAGGATCATGGGAACAATGATGATGTCCTGGAAAATGAGAATGCCCAGGGTGATCTTTCCATGCAATGTGGTCACCTCGCCTTTTTCCTGCATGATCTTCAAAACAATGGCCGTACTGCTGAGGGCAACCAGGAAACCTACAAAGATAGATTCGGTGGTGGTTAATCCAAACTGACTGGCAGTCAGCCAAACCAGAGCCGCCGTAACAAATACCTGCAAGGATCCACCCAGCAGGACGGTTACTTTAATTTCGAGCAGTTTTTTGATGGAAAACTCAATGCCGATGGTGAAAAGGAGCAGAATGACACCTATTTCGGCAAGTACTTCTATATCATGCTGGTTGGTAACTAGGCTGAACACATCAGGTCCTGCCAGGATGCCCGTGAGAAGAAACCCGATCACGGGCGGAATCTTTAGCCTGTGAAAAACATAAATTACGACAATCGATAAGGTAAACAGTATGATGACATCCTTAAGCAGCTCATATTCCATCGGCCTGGTATGTTATGTTTTGTTTTGTAAATATAAAACTAAAAGTGAAAACAAAGGGCATAAAAAAACCCCGAAAAACCGGGGTTCTCAATATCAGCCTGCTATCATTAGTATCTTGCTTCCTTAATTCTGGCTTTCTTGCCACGCAGTGCACGCAGGTAGAAAATTCTTGCACGACGCACCTTACCTCTTTTATTTACTTTTATGGCTTCTATAAAAGGCGATGAAACCGGAAAGATCCTTTCAACTCCAATACCGCTTGAAATTTTACGCACTGTGAAAGTAGCAGAAGGCCCACTGCCTTTCCTCTGCAAGACAACTCCCTGGAAATTTTGTAATCTTTCTTTGTTGCCCTCACGGATCTTATAAGTAACCGTTATGGTGTCACCTGCTTTAAAATCAGGCAATTCCTTTAATTCTGTAAGGTTGTCGACGTATTGTATTAATTCCTTTTTGCCCATCACTCGAATAATTTTGCTGTTCTCAAAAAGAGGTGCAAATATACGGTTTTATTTTTGAAAATAACAAAATGATACTTGATTATTTTTCCAATAACATCTCGAATGGAATTTTACCTTGTTTGCGCGTAATATTCAATATTTTTGAAAGATGATATCTGAAAAAAAATCCAGGCTGCTGCACGATTTTAATTTAAAGATAATCTTTGCCATTACGCTTATGGCCGTTATGGGGGTGTCCAGTATCTCTCCTATACTGCCGAAGGTAAAAGATGTTTTTGATGTAAGCAAAGAGGAAGTAGGTTACCTGATTGTTGCTTTTACTTTACCGGGAATATTTCTTGCACCTTTCCTGGGAGTTATGGCCGATCGTTTCGGAAGAAAAACCATTATTGTACCTTCTCTTTTTCTTTTCGCGATTGCAGGGGCAGCCTGTGGTTTTGCCAGGAGCTTTGAGCTGCTGGTAGGACTTCGTTTTTTACAGGGGATCGGGGGAGCAGCGATCGGATCCCTTAACGTAACATTGGTCGGGGACCTGTATTCCGGGGAGAACCTATCAAAAGCAATGGGCTATAACGCGAGTGTTTTGAGCATTGGAACAGCTTCATACCCGGCTATTGGAGGAGCTCTGGCAATGCTTGGCTGGCATTTCCCTTTTTATTTTCCCATTCTGGCCATTCCGGTTGGTATACTGGTTATCCTGAGACTAAAAAATCCGGAACCCCGGAATGATTTTCCCTTCTGGACATATATGAAACAAGCCTCCCGCTACCTTGGAAAAAGAGATGTGATCGGTTTATTTCTGATCAGTATCCTCACTTTTATCATACTTTACGGTGCATTCCTCACATATATTCCTCTTTTACTGGATGAAAATTACAGGGCTGAGGCATATCAGATCGGGATTATTCTATCATTTTCTTCGGTTATCACAGCCATCACCTCCAGTCAGTTGGAAAAACTCAATGCATATATCAGGCAAAAATATTTGCTGATCATAGCCTTTGGCAGTTATATCATATCAATGATCAGCATACTCTTCATGCCAGGCATTTGGTATATTCTGATATCCGTGTTTTTCTTCGGCCTGGCCCAGGGTATTAACATTCCGGTTGTGCAAAGTATGCTTGCAGGGAAAGCTCCCATACAAATAAGAGCCGTATTTATGAGTATTAACGGAAGTGTCTTGAGATTGGGGCAAACCCTTGGACCGCTTGTGATGGGATGGATCTACCTGGCATTTAGTATTTCTGTTACATTTATCGCAGCATCATTCATTGCAGTGATCATGATTCTCATTGTCCTATTGCTAATTTATAAATGAAGCATACCTACCTGAATTCGTGATCAGGCTCTGGGTAAAGTAAAGCAGAATGTTGCACCTTTACCATTGTTGTTTTGGGCCCAGATTCTTCCTTTGTTCTTTTTTATGAATTCATTGCACAGAACAAGACCGAGGCCTGTTCCTTTTTCTCCTGTGGTGCCTTCTCTTTCCGTGCTTCCGTTCATTACAAATAGTTTGTCGACAATATCTTCCGGTAAACCAATTCCGGAGTCCCTGACGCAAACCTGGATTTCTTCATCAAGTATCCTGGTGCTTATATTCACCAGACCTTTGTCTGCCGTAAATTTTATGGCATTGGAGATCAGATTTCGAACGATGGTATTGACCATATTATGATCAGCAAAAACATAATGTGCGCTATTATTGCTTTGCAGCAGATGGATCTTTTTCCTTTCAGCCGAGCTGTTCATCAACTCGATGTTGTCGTTGATGATTTCTGAAATATTAATCCTTTCGGGATAGTAAGGTAATTTCCCTTCCTGCGTTCTTGCCTAGGTTAGCAGGTTCTCCAGCAACTCATAAGAACTTCTGGACGATTGATAAAGATTGCCAATGATGCCTTTTCTTTCTTCAGACGTAATTTCATGATCACTTTCAAGCAGGTACTCGGATAAACCCATGATTGCATTGAAAGGGCTCCTCAAATCATGCGCAATGATGGAAAAGAACCTGTCTTTGTTGCTGTTCAGTTCTTTGAGTTTTTTCTCATTCTTTTTCAACTGCTGGGTTCTGATTGCAACCTGCTTTTTTAACCTGTATGTATACCTTTTATTAATAAAATACCTGATGAGGTAATAAATGATGATGATGGTGAACAGGGCAACGGAACTGATAAAGTACCATGATAAATAAAATGCCTGATTGATCTGTATCTTGCCCGAACATACAGGATCACTCCATATCCCCAATGCATTTCTTGCCTTCAGGCAGAATCTATAGGTTCCTGGTGGGAGGCTATTATATCTCACAATGTTATTGTAAGCTTGAAATTCATTACTCCAGTCTTTGTCGAGGCCTTCCATCCTGCATTTTATGGCTAATTTTTTTTCATTGATGAATGATAAGGCTTTGTAATGAAAGAAGAGCGTATTTTGATTATGCGAAAGCCAGGCATTATCATGCAGATTGATTGTGTCTTTTCCGGCTTCACAAAACTCCAGGAATACAATGGGAGGAGGGATTGCTTCAGGATGTTTGTACCGTTGCTGGTAACAGGATAAACCGTTATTTGTTCCCAGATATATTTTGCCAACCCCGCTTTCTGCAAAAGCGTCCCGGTTCAGTTCCTCTCCAGCCAAACCATCAAGTGTAGTAAAGTGGTTCATTTCCTTGCCATCCCACATGTATACGCCATAATCTGTTCCAAACCAGAGTCTTCCTTCTGAGTCTTCATTGATGAAGTAAATGGATCGCTCCACATTGGGCTGGGAATTGTTGACTTTTTTCAGTTCTTGTTCTTGTATAATATACAGGCCATCCTGCATACCAACCCATTCATTTCCATCAGAATCCTTACAATAGGCATATACGCTGTTTGAAGCACTGGTATCATGACTTTTAATTTGTGACCATTGTCCGTTATTATACTGAATGATACCGTTTCTAAGAGAGCCTATCAGCAGGGAGCCGTCGTCTTTATGGAAAAGTTTTCTCATGTAATAATCCTTATCGGATGATCCAATCTTAACAACATCATCATTTTTTGTAAGCCTGAAAAGGTTCTTTGTTGAAATAAAGTATATTTCACCATTCTTATGTTCCAAAACACTTACAGCATATTCATTGATTGAATCCGGAGTATAATGCCATGAAATATTCCTGTTTTCATCGATCTTCGCCAGGCCCAGTTTTGAAGCTGCCACCCAGATGTTCCCTTGTGAATCTATTTCGATGTCCTGTATTCGTTTTTCAAGCTGGTGGTCTTTGCCAGGATGGTTTAGTTCAAGATGTTCAAATGTATGACCGTCAAAAAAACTGATGGCTCCGTGATATCCCAGAACAATCTGCCCCTGTGATTTTTCGATTGATGTAACCTCGTCATTATAAAGCCCGTTGGTTTCATCATAAAAGCATAATAATTTTGACGAAATTTTGTTCACGCCCCTGAAACTGGCAATCCAGATGTTTTTCTCACGGTCGATCAGGATATCAGTTCCTCCTTCACTGATCAGGCCACTCTGTTCTCCCAGGTGTTCTGTTTCCCCTGTTTTCAAATCATGATAAAAGATAAAGAAGGGATTGTAAATATATATACCCTGGTCAACGGCTTCCATACCAACAAAGTAGGTTTGTTTATCGGTAACAAAATCGAAATGATTTGCAACAACCCTGAATTCATTGTCCTGGATAAAACCTATCCAGTTTTTGCCTGCCAGCCAGATTCGGGTTTTCCCATTCTTGAGTTTCTGTATCTCCAGGCCGTACAAATCGGGATCTATACCGTATTCCTTTTCTATATTCTTATAGACCTGATAATTGTGAAAAAGATGCAATCCGCCATGACTTGCGATTAAGATAGAATCACCAGTCTTTTTCAAGCCGGATACTTTATCACTTCTTCTGTTATCGCTCAGGTTAAGGTGCTCCAGGCGGCCATGTTTGTATATATATATTCCATCATTATTTGGGGCGATAAGGGCGTTCAAATTGTCTTCCCTGTCGTAGAGAATCTCAAGGAAATTGATCTTTGAAAATACCGGACTCGGTTTTTTATTGTATACAGAAATCCATTTACCATCCTTGAGATAAGAAAGTTTTGCAGTTCCACTTCGGGCAAGGGCCCAGATCTGACCCTTCTGGTCAATCTCTATTTCGGAATAACTTCTCCTGTTGAGTCCGTCTGGCTTGCCAAAGTTTTTCCAGGAGTTACCGTCATACATGGAGATGCCATTTTTTGTGGCAAACCACATCTGGCCCCGCTTATCCTGCTCCAGATCAAAAACCGTTGAGTTGGAAAGACCATCAATTTCAGTATATTGCTCAACAAGGTATTTTTGTCCACGGGATGCCAGAAAACTTAAACTTATAAAAAGGAATACGATCGTCCTCTTCATAAATTTATCTTTCATACCGTTCCACTGAGAAGGTGTTTTATTCATTACCCGGATTTGTTTTCACATGTGATCGTGCCAACCCCCATCAGCACAATCCAATAAGAAAGCGTCAAAATTATTAAAAATATTGCACGATGGCTTATATTTTGGCTTTTTTTCTGTTCCGAAGCAGAATCATAAATCCTACAACACCGGGAACAATTATTACCATAAGTGTCAGGGATATGTTCAGCAATTCCTGTAAAGGACTTTCTTGTATATAATTTTGATTTGGATAAAAATCTATTCCTCCACCAAGCAATGCCCAAACTGCATAAATTAATCCGGACAGAATAAAAACTGATCCGAAGAATTTCTTCAATGATGACATATGAGTAGATTTTTTAGGTTTGAATCTAAGATACAAAACTAAGCTGAGAGTAAAAAACCTAAAAACTTAAAACGATTAAATCATGCCGGGTCGTCTCTTTTTTGTTCTTTCAAGGGAACGCTCATGTTTCCATTCAGTAATTTTTTTTTCATTCCCCGACAATAAAATTTCAGGAACTTTCCAGTCTTTGTATTTGCGTGGACGTGTATAAACGGGTGGTGATATCAGGTCGTCCTGGAAAGAGTCGGAGAGGGCAGAAGTTTCATCATTGAGGACTCCGGGCAGCAAGCGCACGATGCTGTCGGTAAGCACTGCTGCTGCAATTTCACCTCCAGACAACACGTAGTTGCCAATTGAAATTTCACGGGTAATCAGGTGTTCCCGAATCCTTTCATCGATCCCTTTATAATGCCCGCACAAGAATATGAGGTTTTGCTTCAGGGATAAATTATTTGAAATTTTTTGGTCCAGGAGTTCGCCGTCTGGGCTAAGGTAAATAATTTCATCATAATTTCTTTCGGATTGCAGACTCTCAAGACAGCGGTCAACGGGCTCTATCATCATTACCATGCCGGCACCTCCGCCAAATGCATAATCATCCACACTGCGGTGCTTATCGGTGGTATATTTACGCAGGTCGTGCAGGTGGATCTCCACGAGGCTTTTTTCAACAGCCCTTTTCAGAATGGAGTGATTGAAAGGCCCTTCAAACATTTGAGGGAATATGGTGATGATGTCGATGCGCATGATACTGCTATTTTGGCAAAATTACGAAAATTGGCGGCTGGTTTGAATGAATGATTGTTTGATTGATTGTCACTATAGCTTCTGGAGCTTGATTTGCCTGGTAAATGGGAGTTGATTTTTACAAATCAAGGCAACTTGTAAAGCCCTGCCTGAAAGCCAAACATTTTATTGAAGAAGGCCCGTTGGGTTTTACATTCAATTGTGCAAGTTACAATCACCCAATCATCAAACCATCCAACAAATCATCCATGTCTTAAGCAATCCAAATGGTCTTAATATTCACAAACTCCTTGATGCCGTAATGCGACAATTCCCTTCCGTAACCGGAGTTTTTAATGCCGCCAAAAGGCAGGCGGGGATCGGATTTGGTCATTCCATTTACGAACATGGCCCCGCTTTCAACGGTACGGGCAATTTTTTCTCCCCTTTCAACGCTACTGGTCCAGACACATCCTCCCAATCCATATTGCGACTGATTGGCCATTTCAATTGCTTCTTTTTCATTTTGAACACGGATCACAGAAAGTACCGGCCCAAAGGTCTCTTCCTTGAAAACAGGCATATCAGGGGTGACATTGGTTAAAACCGTGGGTTCGTAGAAATTTCCTTTCCCTTTCATCCTTTTGCCTCCCAGCAGGAGGGTGGCTCCCATTTCAATGGATTCCTTTACCTGCCTGTCGATGTCTTCGACAAACTCAGGTTTGGCCAGAGGGGCAAGTTGTGTGTCGCTGTTTGCCGGATTGCCGGCTTTTCTATCCTGCATCAGTTCTTTTACACGATCTTCAAAAGCATTGGCGATATCCTCTACAACAATAAAGCGCTTGGCAGCTATACAGCTTTGACCGGTATTGATCATCCTGGCAGTAACGGCAGTTTGGCAACAGCTTTCAAATTCGGCATCTTCCAGCACGATGAAAGGATCGGAGCCCCCCAACTCCATGACTGTCTTTTTCAGGTTTTTCCCTGCTTTCTCCGCAACGCTGCTGCCCGCTTTTTCACTACCTGTGAGAGTTGCAGCTTTAACAAGTGGATTTTCAATTACTTCACCCACCATCTTACCCGGAATGAGAAGTGTTCTAAAAAGATTGTCGGGAAAGCCGGCTTCCCGGATGATTTTTTCAATTTCCATGGCACAGCCGGGAACGTTGGAGGCATGTTTGAGAAGTGCCCCGTTGCCGGCCATCAGCGCTGGTGCAGCAAAACGAAAGACCTGCCAGAAAGGGAAGTTCCATGGCATCACAGCCAGCACAATGCCCAGCGGCTGAAAATGAACATAACTTCTGGAGGCATCCGATTTTATCACTTCATCAGCCAGGAAAATCTCTGCATTATCAGCATAATAATCACAAACCCATGCACATTTTTCGATTTCAGCTTCCGATTCCCCCAGAAGCTTCCCCATTTCGAGGGTCATCAGACGGGCATATTGGGTTTTGTTCTTGCGAAGCAATTCAGCCAGGCTTTTCATTTTTTCGGATCTTTCTCCGTATGTGCTGTGCTTATATTTTTTTTGCGCATGCTCAACATTTGCAATGATGCTTTCGATCTGCTTGCCCGAAAGCTCTTTGTATTCCTTGTTTAGTTGGTTGTTGTATGGATTAATACTTTTCATAATTCATCATTTTGTTGGTAAAAGATAAGCTTAATATGAGACATATCAAAAAGTAAGGCAATTTTATTAGGAAATAGATCCTATTTCATACATTTGCGCCAGTGATTTTTACTTTATAAACCCATATCATGTGTCTTTATAAAACCATCTATAATCAATTCTAACTCTCAAAACCAAATTATCATGAAAAAATTAAGCTTGCTTATTTTGTTATCGGGATTCATTATGTTTCAGTGCGCATATGCACAACGATTTTACGTTGACTGAATGCCGGCCTTCTTTACAATATCAACAGCATGGAAGAATCGAATAATCTGCATCTGTATAATAACATGCCGCAGTATTACCCCATGGAAAGTTATGAAATGAAATTGGAGTATAAAAAAAAGGCAAGCCTTGGTTTTGTCAGTGGACTGGGTTTTGACTGGTATCTGGCCAAAGACCTGTTCGTAAATATTGATGTTACCTATAACCACAATTCCTACACACCACTCAATGCTGAAGTTATTGAGTATACTGAAATGGGCGAGGATGCTCTTGATGAATTGGATGTATCGCAAAGAGAGATTGAATTTGTCGACATTTATGAGAGTACCGACAATGAGGATCCCGATAAGCCGCATAAACAACTGAAGACCACCTACCGGATGGATCATGTACTGTTCAGGCTTGGGTTTAAACTCCTGCTTTAGTCCTGTCTGTATGCAGGTTTATTCTTTCACAACATAGGTGTAGTAGCGTTCATTGCCCTCTGCATCTGTGTCGAGGTATGCTCCCTGAATCTCATTCTCAAAACCGGGGAAATAAGGGTTTGTTTTTTCAAAGAGAGCAAAATAATCCATCATGGGTTTTGCTTTCTCATCATAGCGCTCGCCAGGCATGATCACTCCGATGCCTGGAGGATATACCAGTGCAAGTGTAGCTGCAATTCTGCCATGTGCCTTTGTTAGGGGAACATAATTCACTTCTCCAGCAACCAGTTTGTTTTGTGCTTCAAGCGGGGTCATGGCCATTTCAGGGAAGTGTTCCTTCTTAAACATGTTTTGTTGCAATGTTTTGGCATCATGATCTTTGTATATATTATGGATGACCTGTGCCACATCCCAGACTCCCTTGCCTTTGTAATGATCGGGGTTTTCTTTTGTCAGTTCAGGATAAACATCATCCATCAGGGCATTGTTATCGAATAAATCTTTGAACCTGAGCAATTCTGCCAGCAGGGTACCTGCCTTGTTTTTTTCGATACCGGGTGTGATGAGGAACAGGATAGAATTGAAATCCGTTTTTTCATGCACAACTCCCCTCGACCGCATGTATTTGCCCAGCATGGGTGCCGGTAATCCCCAGTCTTCATAGGCATTTGTTTCCCTGTCGATGCCGGGTGTGATGAAAAACATTTTGCTGGGATCCATCATCACAAAATCATCTTTAATGGATTTGTATCCGTGCCAACTGGCGCCTTCCCGCATCAACCATGCTTGTTGTTCGGCTGCTATGACATCCGTTGGCAAATCTTCCCATTTTACATCCTTCACATCTTTGTGATGGGGTGAGTTTTTAAGGCTAACTTTATCGGGTACAAACGGATTGTAGAACCAGCGCTGCTTCGGATCCTTATGCTTTTTAAATTGCTCACCGAGTTCCCTGACTTTCTTCCGGATCTCTATAGATGTTTTAATGGCATCATCCCAGAGATAAAATCCGTTTTTCCCCTTCATCATTTGTGCGCCTACATCCAGTGAGGCAAACATAGGGTAGAAGGGTGAAGTTGACATATGCATCATGTAAACCTCATTCATACGCTTGTGGTTCAGGCGTCTGGGCTGTCCCTTGATATGATTGTCTTTGGCATGGATCTGTGAAGCTTGCGACATACCTGCGAGCTGTTTATGCGTTGAATGTGTTACATAAATGCCAGGATCTTTTTCATTCAGCTCCAGGCTCATACCATATCGTCCTTGAAATAAGGGATGGAACTTCATAAATGCTCCCCAGGCTTCATCAAAAAATACATAATCACATAGGTGACCGATCTTATCCATGATGGTTTTGACATTATAAGTTGTGCCGTCGTAGGTGTTGTTTTCGATGATAGCAACACGGAAGGGACGTTCCTTTTTCCAGGCATTTTTGTCTTTGACAAGCGGATTGTTTTTGATCGACTGTCTGATTTTATCTTCATCAAGCGCATCCAGCTTCAGGGGCCCAACCATGCCGAAGTCATTCCTGTCATCCTCGATAAATATTGGGATGGCTCCATTGATCATCAGGGCTGAGTGATGATGTGATTTGTGGTTGTTCCTGTCGAAGAGGATCAGGTCACCATGTTTGATCAGGGCACAATTGACCATTTTAACGGAGGTGGAGGTTCCGTTCAATACAAAATAGGTGCGGTCGGCTCCAAAGGTTTTCGCTGCTTCTTTCTCGGATTCCAGGTAAGCCCCGGTATGGGTGAGTATATCACCCAGGTCAGGGACAAAGTTGAAGTCCGAACGCCAAAACTGTTCACCGAGGTAATCAAAAAGAATTCTTCCCTGCGGTGATTTTTTATAAAAATTTCCCCCGTTGTGTCCGGGGCAAAGCCACATTTCATTGCCGGCTTCCACCCAATCAATCATTCCACCGAAAAATGGAGTTTTGAGAGAACTTATGTACTCTTTGTAAGCACGTGCAACGTATTTGGCTGCAAAAGATGCGGTTTCCTCTTCCGGATGAATAAACCCCCTGATATCTTTCAGAATGTCGTATTGGATGTCTGAAATGTTTTCTTTTTCAGTAACAATGAAAATGGGCATTTCGAGTCCTTTCTCGCGCACGAAAGAAATAATTTCCGCTGTACTGAAATTTTCACTGTTTTCATCCCAATCTATCAGTATACAGCCAATTGTCGGATTGTTAATAATGGCAACTTCAGCTTCAAACTGCTCATTGGCCGTAATTACCTGGTAGCCGCGTTCTTTAATCGCTTCAGATATATTTCTGATCAAATCACCTGAAACATTGAGTTCGTTGATCTCTTTGTCGATGATCAGGAATTGAAACATTTTATTGTATTCCATATTATTTCTTTTGCTGTGTTAATAACTAATTTTTCCTGTTACAAGCATGTCGATCGCAACTACAGCAGCAATGATGAATATAACAGCTATCAACATTTCATAAGGTTTAAAAGCCGTTTTGCCCTGTTTGAGTTCATCTTTATGCGCAATCAGGTAAAATGGGATCCCGATTGTATAAAAAATTGCCGAGAGCAATACATAATTTACTCCTGCGGCATAGATCAGCCATGCGCAGTAAAAAGTGGCAATGATGCCGGTAATGAGTGCGTTTCTTCTTTTTTTGGATTTTTCCTCCAGAATTTCAGAACGTTCTGCAGCTTTCCACAAATAAGCAGCGCTTAATATATAAGGTGGCAGGATCATGATACTGGCGATATCGATTGCTGCCATGTAAACATTTTTGGCAAATGCAACCATGACCATAAAGAGGGTCATGATCAAGCTGGAGATATACAATGCAGCCATGGGGGATTCCTTACGATTTTCCCTTGTGAATATTTTTGGTAAAACACCTTCTTTGGCAGCATCATAGGGCACCTCTGCTACGAGTATGGTCCAGGCGATCCATGCTCCACCCACCGAAACAATTACCGCAATGTTGACCAGGTCGATGCCCCATTCGCCCACAGCATTTTGCAGCAGGTAAGCTGTTGAGGGATCATTGAGTTTCGCAAGTTCGGGCTGGTGCATCAAACCGAATGCAAGCACACTCAGCAGAACATACAGGAGCAGGGCCAACAGCAGTCCGATCACGGTGGCTTTACCGACATCTGCAGGACTTTTGGCCCGTCCTGCAATTACAACAGCTCCTTCAATACCGATAAAGCACCAGAGTGTTACAAGCATGGGGGCTCGTATCTGCTGTCCAATGCTGCCAAGCTTTAAACCTTCTCCCCAAAAAGAAAAACTAAAATCTTTTATGCTAAAGAAAAGGATCATAATGATAATGATGACAATCAGGGCCACCAGTTTGGCAATGGTTGAAATGGTGTTCAGGCTGGAAGCACCCTCGATCCCATTCAGAACGATAAAATTCATAACCCAGATCAGTACCGATCCGAAAAGGATGGTTTGCCATCCATGTTCCAGCAACACGGGCCAGAAATGACCAACAGCATCGTTCAGCATTACAGCAAAGGCAACATTGCCAACTGCTGCGGCGATCCAGTACCCCCAGGCTGCATTGAATCCGACATATCGTCCAAAACCTTCCCTGGCATATGCGTAAATACCTGATTTGATATCAGGTCTGGCATTCGAAAGGTTCTTAAAAGTAAATGCCAGGTAAAGCATTCCGAATCCGGTAATGGCCCAGGCTATGATGATGGGGCCCAGTGAAGAATGAGCCGCCATGTTCTGCGGGATGTTGAATATACCACCACCGATCATGGAACCAAAAACGATGGCGATCAAACCCAGCAGGCCTACTTTCTTGTTATTATCACTCATTGTTTGTAAGATTTTTTATTTAAAATTTTAGTTATCCTTAATACAGTATATCTTGAAATAGTTCCGGTCGGCTTTTTTTTCTTTCTCCACACCATGGATATCTCCTTCAAATCCCGGAAACTGGTATTCAAATTCTTCTACTTTTTTGAGGTAGTCGATGATGAGTCTGGAATTTTCGTTGAATTTTTCACCTTCCATGATAATAGGAATACCCGGGGGATAGGGAACAACCATTACTGCCGGTATGCGTCCCATCAGATCGTCCAGGAAAACATATTCCACATTTCCTTTAACGACTTCATGATATGCTTCACGGGGGATCATGACCGGATCGGGGATGACATCAAAACTTTGTAGCATGGTTTCAATGATCTCCTGCTCTTTCAGGTATTGATGCATCTGATCGCAAAAGTCTTTCAGGCCCAGGTGCGCATATTTTTCAGGGGCCAGGTTAACCAGTTTTGGGAAAACTTCTGTCAATGGTGCATTCCGGTCATAAAGTTTTTTAAAAGCAAAAAGTTCTGCAATCAAGGTACCTGATTTACCTTTTGTGGTTCCCATGCTGAAAAGCATCAGCCAACTGTAATGTCCCGTTTTTTCGGCCACGATACCCCTGTTGATCAGGAAGCGTGTGACGATACTTGCCGGTATTCCCCATTCAGCAAGCTTTCCGGCTGCATTGATTCCTGGAGATGCTATGGTAACCTTGATGGGATCCAGCATGATGTAGTTGTTTTCCATATTCTTGAATCCGTGCCAGCTTTCACCGGGTTTGAGGGTCCAGCAATCCTGGTTTTGCATAAGGTCGGAAACATCAGCTTCTTCGAAGTTCATGCTTTTCCCCCTGATGTTGACTTTTTCGGGTTGCCATACTTCGAACCACCATTTGTCTACATTTTCTCCGTCTGACAGCTCTTTTGCTATGTTTACCATCTTCTTCCTGAAAATAATGGGTTCGGCCAGGGTGTCGTTCATTAATTTTCGCCCTGCATTACCTTTCATCATTCTGGTGGCTACATCAAGAGATGCAATCATTGGATAGTTTGGTGATGTGGAACCATGCATCATATAAGCTTCGTTGAACTCCTCGGGTATGATCTTCTTTTTACCACCATTCCTGATATGTATCATGGATGCCTGCGAAAAGGCGGCCAGCAATTTATGGGTGGATTGGGAAGCAAAGATGGGCGGATGATCCGGATCAAGCTCATGCTCCGACATGCCAAAATGATTCTTATAAATTGGATGGAAGCGGGCATAGCCGTACCAGGCTTCATCAAAATGGATGTTATCCACGCGTTTGCTTAGTTTCTTTTTAATCCCGAGCACATTATAGCAAAGGCCATCGTATGTGGAATTTGTCACTGCACACATTTTGATCCTCGCCTTTTTGTTTGTGATCAGGGGATGATTATCGATCTTTTTCTGAATAACACTGGCATTGAATTCTTTGTTGTGAATCGGACCTATTGTGCCATATGGATTTCTTGTGGGTACAAGATAGATGGGAGTGGCACCGGTAATGACCATGGCGTAATTGAGCGATTTATGGCAATTCCGGTCGACCAGTGCTATATCGTCATCCATGACCTGACTGCGCCAGATGATCTGGTTTGCCGTGGAGGTTCCGTTCAGCACAAAATATGTCTGATCGGAATTAAAAACCCTGGAGGCTTCTTTTTCTGCATCACCCGTAACTCCTTCATGATCCAGCAGGGAGCCAAGCTCTGGCACTGAGATAGAAAGATCGGATCGCAACACATTTTCCCCGAAATATTTATGAAAAGCAATACCGGCCGGGGATTTCAAGAAGGCATTGCCGCCCATATGGCCCGGAGTATGCCAGGCATATTTGTATTCTTCGGCATACTTAACGAGGGATTTGAAAAATACCGGCATGATTCTTTCCGTATATCGATCCACTTCCCTTTGTATACGCCCGGCAATAAATTCAGGTGTGTCTTCATTTTTCCAGATGTATCCGTTGATGATCTCAAGGATTTCTGTTGGTACATCCCAGATACTTTCCTTGTCAGTCATGACAAGTATGGGAATCAGGTCATTGATCATTCTGATCTGCTGGATAAATCCTGAAGGTTTGTTCTGCTTTTCGTTGATGCCTGCCTCTGAGGCAATGTCCCAATCGACTACTGCACAGCCTATGTCAGCCCTGGAGACAAGTATATTGAAACCATCGCTGTAGGTTGTGCTTGTGATTGTACTGCAATCTTTTTCTTCAATCAGTATTTGAAGGATATTCTGCAGTATTGCTCCTTCTGCATTATCGACTTTTAATTGGTCATCGACAAAAAGGACAGGCCAGTCCACTCTTTGCAAACTTCTCATAATATTATTTGGTTTTTTGGGAAAATGCAAGTTAGAAATTTTTTTATGAATCATGATCAATTGTTGTGAAATAATTGTTAATATGTTTGTGATTGTTTTAGCTGTAAACTTTTTAGCAGGTTTTTAACGTTAGAGCTCACATAAGTTTAGTAAATTCGTCGCAAAATTTAGAATAATGAAAAAAATTATACTCTTATTTCTGACAAGCATGTTGATTTATTCGGGAATTGCCCAGGTTGCTCCGAATAAGTATTACATTCAGTTTACCGATAAAAACAATTCCCCCTATTCGATCGATCAGCCGGAGGAATTTCTGAGCCAGCGTGCGATCGACAGACGCGATCGTTTTGGAATTGAGATCACCGAACAAGATTTACCCGTTAACCCGCAATACATATCAGGTGTGGCATCTGAAGGAGCTGCCATACTCAATCCGACAAAGTGGCTCAATGGAGTTACTGTTTTTACATCAAGTCCTGCTGTGATCGATGCTATTCTTGCATTGTCTTATGTTGAGGGAGTATATGCATTAAATGGAAGGGGAACATCTGAAGCTGACGGAGATGAAAAAGAATTTTTTAAACAAGAGTTCTATGAGCCACTTGTTGAAGAAATAATTCCAGAGAAAAATGCTACACTCCTTGATTATGGTATGGCATACAACCAAATACATATGTTAAGGGGAGAAGATCTTCATAACATGGGATTAACAGGATCGGGTATGGTGATCGCAGTGCTTGATGCCGGATTTTATGGAACGGATCAGCACATTGCTTTTGACAGTTTGTTTGCGAACGGACAGATCCTGGGAACAAAAGATTTTGTAGCCCACAGCGGAACCGTCTATGATTACCATACCCATGGAACTGCTGTTTTGTCGACCATGGGAGCAAATGTTCCGGGACAGATGGTAGGAACAGCACCACATGCTGATTACTGGCTGCTCAGGACAGAAGATGGTGCATCGGAATATATCATTGAAGAATACAACTGGGTGTCTGGTGCAGAATATGCTGACAGTGCCGGGGCTGACGTTATCAATTCTTCACTGGGCTATACAACTTTTGATGACGCCTTGCAGGACCATTCCTATGAGGATATGGACGGGAACACAACGCCAATCACCATTGGTGCGGATATCGCGGCAGACAAAGGAATGCTTGTGGTAAACAGTGCCGGGAATTCGGGCAATGATTCCTGGTATTATATCGGAGCTCCTGCTGATGGCAATTATGTTTTTAGTATTGGTGCAGTTGATGCGGATGGTAATTTGGCAAGTTTCAGTTCCCGCGGGCCTACTTATGACGGAAGGATCAAGCCCAATGTTTGTGCACAGGGTGCCGGAACACTGGTGGCCGATCCATTCGGATCCTTTACTTACGGAAATGGAACTTCATTTTCTTCACCCATCATTGCTGGAATGTCGGCTTGCCTGTGGCAAGGTGTACCAGAAAAAACCAACCTGGAAATCATGGATGCACTGATGGAAAACGGAAGTTATTCCATCAATCCAAACAATAATTATGGATGGGGGATCCCCAATTACCTGGATGCTTATACCATCCTTACCGTTATCGAAGATTCTGCACTTGAGGAAGATGCTTTGCGCTTATATCCCAACCCTGTTGTGGATCAAATAAAACTTGAAACAGGATTATCCCTTGAAAACCAGACTGCCATAATCAGAATTTTTGATCAATCCGGCCGTGTGATTAAAACCTATCAAAAATCTCCCACAGAGGGAAGCATTTATATTGGCGGACTGGAGCAAATCAGCAGGGGAGTGTATTTCCTGCAATTGCAGAATGATAAAACGAGTAAAACCGTGAAGTTTATTAAATAACAAGTTTTTTTTTGACTGGTGAAGGAAGACATTGACAATTGGTCATTGATCAATCTGACAAATATCAAATAAAAAATATTCAATATCTATTTCAGTGCTGTCTTTTGTAAAAAGAAGGCGTTTATAACTATTCTGTAATCCATGCAATGATTTCCTCATCCATCGGCTTGGTCCTGGGAGTAAACATTTTCACAAGATTTCCTTCCTCGTCAATGGCAAATTTCTGGAAGTTCCATTTTACTTTTGCATCCATTACGCCATTTTCTTCTTTTTGGGTAAGCCATTGATACAGTGGGTGTATGTCATCGCCCTTGACGGAAATTTTCGACATCATGGGAAAGCTCACGCCGTAATTCACGGTACAGAATGTCTTGATCTCCTCATCCGTGCCGGGTTCCTGGTTCATGAAATTGTTGGCAGGGAATCCGATGATGGTGAAATCATCACCACCATATTGTTCGTATAATTTTTGTAAATCTTCATATTGCGGGGTCAGACCGCATTTGGAAGCAACGTTCACAACCAGTATTTTTTTACCTGCCAGATTGGCAAGCTGGAATTCGTTTCCATCAATATCCTCTACCGTAAAACTGTGAAAATTTTTGTCTTGTGCCATAACACCAAAGCTTGAAATAATAAAAAATAGTGTTATCAGTTTCAATGATTTTTTCATGTTTTTCAGAATTTAATTTTAAACAAACCTAAAGAAAAATTGTTTATTTTCACTTTCTTACTTATTTTTGAGGAAGATTCTATCAATATAGCTGAAGAAAACCTAAATCTATGAACAATATTTTTTTAAACAACACGATGCAGAGTTGGCTTTTCGCCCTTATTTATGTTGTGGCTACGATCATCTTGAGCAGGTTACTCAAATGGATATTCAACAGCATTAAAAAGAACAGGGCCAGGCAGGAAAAATTCTCTGGCATTTACATCTTTATTGATCTGCTGGAGAAACCCATTATTTTTGGTGTTGTGATATTCGGGTTCTGGCTGGCATTGCAGCATCTCAATTTCGAAAACGCTTTTGATAAAGGCATAAGAATCGTGTATTATATTTTGATCACCCTGAACATTGCCTGGCTGGTGGCCAACCTCTTCAACACTTTTATTGAGAAATTTGCCAGGCAAAAAGTTGAAGACTCCGGATCGAAAATGGAGAAACAGGTTTTAAGTCTGCTAAAAAGCGTGGTGAATATATTTGTCTGGGTCATTGCCATCATCTTTGCCCTGAAACAGGCTGGTTATGATGTTGGCGCCTTGCTGGCCGGGTTGGGTATTGGCGGACTGGCCATTGCCTTGGCAGCCAAAGACTCCGCTGCCAACATTTTCGGCGGTATTGCCATCTTTTCGGACAGGAGTTTTCAGGTGGGCGACCGCATCAAGATCAAAGGCTATGACGGTATTGTAGAGGAAGTAGGAATCAGGGTAACCCGCATCAGGACTTTTGCCGGTACCCTGATCAGTTTGCCCAATTCGGTGTTCACAAGTACGGAACTTGAGAATGTTTCTGTAGAACCCTCCAGGAGGATTGTCCTGGAACTGGGCCTGACATATGATACTCCCCCCGGAAAAATGAAAAGGGCCATGGATATCCTGAAAGATATTATCAGCAAGAATGAGCATACAGAAGAAAAAGTACTTCTTTCATTTGATGCATTCAGGGATTCTTCTTTGAATATCCTTTTTATCTATTATATCAAAGCTGGTGAGGATATCCTTGAAACACAGACAGAGGTGAATCTGGAGATCCTCGACAGGTTTAACAGTGAAGGACTCGAATTCGCCTTCCCCACGATGACACAATACAGGATCAACCCGGAGACGAATTAGGATCAGCGTTTGATCAGCTTTTTTGCCGACTGCTGATGATCATTCCTCAGCAAGATAAAGTACACACCTGGTGCGAGCCTTTCCAGGTTCAGGCGGCCATTGCAATTTCTCGCGTTCCTTGCGGTTCATATTGCTGATTTATTCATAAAAGTATAAAAATCATTTCAGCAGATTGAACTAACTTTGCAGGCTTAACAAAAGATTCATGTTTCTCAGGAAGTTGGATTTAAACGCGCAGGAGCAAAAGACCTTCAAACTGCATACGGCTTATGCCGCTATTGAAGGGGTGATCCTGGGTGTGATCGCTTTGAACGAATTCGTTTTCCTGAAAAGCCTGCACGGCTCCAACTACCAAATGAGTTTCCTGTTTCAGTTCAGCATGCTGGTGTTTACCTTTCTGATCTTGTTCAATGAATTTATCAAAAGGGTCAAAGACCGCAAGAAACTCCTCAGGATTACCGGCATTGTTACCCGGGCGCCTCTTTTACTGCTTTTGTTTTTTCCGCATAGCGAGGAAGCCATGCAGGGCGATTCCGTTTATCATTATATCTTTCTGGGGATATTTCTGATCTATTATTTTGGCAACCCCATTATTTTCCCCAACATCAATTTTGTTTTAAAATCGAATTACCGGCATCAGAACTTCGGAAAGCTATACAGTTATTCCACGTCCTTGAATAAGATCATCCTCCTGATTACCACTTTTGTTTACGGACTTTTGCTTGATTACGACAACTATTTCTATGTTTATGTTTTTCCGGTGACAGCTGTGCTTGGGATCATTTCGGTTTATTTGTTATCCATGATTGATTACCCAAAAGAAGAGTTGCCGGAAGTGAAAAAGACATTCTGGCAATCAGTGGGTGGCAGTATCATGAATATGTTTGGGATCCTGAAAGAGAACAAGCCTTACCTGCACTTTGAGATTGCCTTTATGTTATATGGTTTTGCTTTTATGAGTTCCTATACCGTGATCAACATTTTCTGGTACGATGCCCTGAACCTGAATTATACCTCGGTGGCCTTTTACCGCAACTCCTATAATATCCTGGCCATCATTTTGCTTCCTTTCTTTGGGAAATTGCTTGGCGATATCGATCCACGCAAATTTGGTGTCATTACTTTTTCCTCCCTGGCGCTATATATTTTCTTCCTGAGCCTCACGGAGTTTTTAAGGGGAAATTTCGAATTTTTCAACATCACGGTTTACTATACCCTGATCTTTTACATCATCTTCCACGGCATCTTTGCCGCAACCATGGTGCTGTTGTGGAACATCGGCTCAGCCTATTTCGGTCCGGCCAACCAGGCCGGCACTTATCAATCCATTCATCTCTCCCTCACCGGGATGCGATCCATTGCCTCACCCATTCTGGGGGTTTTGTTTTATGAGATGTTCGGATTCATGATCACCTTCGGGATCGCGATCTTTTCAATTCTTGTGGGGATAGGGGTGCTGATGTGGTCGTACCGGAAAGCCAAACGGACAGGGGTTGAGTAGTGAATAGTGAGTAGGATATCCATGCCGTCGCCAACATTAGCGGGATACCAACCACTTAATCCGGTCGTAGGATACCGCATAGTGAAGAACTACGATGATACCAAAAGCCAGGCTTGCTTCAGTTAATCCCAGGTCATGGAGCGACCATGTGGCAAGGCCGAAAAAGCCCAGTTCGATTGCCAGGCGAACAGGCCCGGCTGTGACGATGGGAGCCTTGTCCGAACGGCTGGGATCACCGGGTACTGCAAATATGCCCCATACAACGGCAAAGATTGCGGGTATCCCCAATGCCAGAACATACCGAATCCATCCTTCACTTTGTTCCCAGCCCCACATACCGATTGAAAAAAGTGCGGCTATTTCAAGCAGAAAGCGAATTAATAAGTTGATTGGATGTGAGCCCATATTTTTTCATTAAAGTTTTTGTTGTCTTTCTTCTCTCTTTATAATGTTTCGGATAATTGCTTTTACATCACTTATTTTGAAGGCATAATAAGTATAAGGAATCAACATAAAGATGGGGGAATACAATGGATTTACCGGGAATGGAGTATCTTGAAATTCATTTTTCATTCCTCCCATATTTGTAACATAACCAATCAAACTTACCAAGACTGCAAATATGTATATCCAAATAAAAAATGTTTGTATTGTCGCAGAAATGCTTACCGAAGTCTTTTCTTTTCTAACTATCTTCCCTTCGAATATTATCAGATTGAAATTATAGATTGCGGGCATGAAATTTTTGTGTGAAAAAGCGAATTTGTTTTTTTCAAAGACTGGGGATAAGAAGCTCTTATCAATATTACATCTTTCCCGTATCTTTTCATATATCCTTTCCTGATCAGTTTCAGTTTCAATCTCAAATGAATGTCTGAAAAGGATGAAATCAAGTATTTTTCGGAATATTTTCACAGTCCTTTTTGGCTTTTTTGACATACTATGTTTGAAAATCGTTGGTTGTATTAAAAATTATTAATTCATTTAATAACTTCAATCTATCTTTTAGTTTCGCAACAAATTAATCATCTTCTATTAAATAGTATTATCAAGCTCTAATCTTTAAGATTTCTATAATACATATTTACTAATTTTAAGTGTTACTGTTTTTGAGGTAGCTGTCAGTTTTTATTGTAATACTACCTGACTAATATAGATAAAATTAACTACTATTCCCAAAGAAGTAGCCGAAGGTCACCAAACCTAATCTTCCTACCATGCCATTCAACAAATTAACAGTTATACCAATAAACCAACAAACGAATCCCCCATATCCATTTTAACCCTAACTTTGCATCCTGAAACAGAATTCAATGCAAGAAATACGAAACATAGCCATCATTGCCCATGTGGATCACGGTAAGACAACTCTGGTGGATCGCATCCTGCACCAGGTAAAAATGTTCCGCGAAAACCAGGAGATGGGGGAACTGATCCTCGACAGCAATGAGCTGGAGCGGGAGCGGGGCATTACCATACTTTCCAAGAATGTATCGGTGCGGTATAAAGGTGTTAAGGTCAACATCATCGATACACCCGGACACGCGGATTTCGGGGGAGAAGTAGAAAGGGTGCTCAACATGGCCGATGGCGTGTTGCTGCTGGTGGATGCTTTCGAGGGCCCCATGCCACAAACACGCTTTGTACTGGAAAAAGCCCTGCAACTGAATCTCAAACCCATCGTTGTGATCAACAAGGTGGATAAACCCAACTGCAAACCCGACGAAATACAGGAACAGGTTTTCGACCTCATGATGCACCTGGATGCCAGCGAAGAACAACTGGATTTTCCTACCGTATACGGTTCTTCCAAGTACGGCTGGATGGGGCCGGATTATCTTGTACCTACAGGTGATGTTAGTTACCTGTTGGATGTGATCCTGGAAGAGATCCCACCGGCACCTTTTATAGAAGGTACTCCACAAATGCGTATCACTTCCATGGATTACAGTTCTTACCAGGGACAGATCGCCGTGGGAAGGATCTCACGGGGTAGCCTGCAGATGGGCATGTCGGTTTCGCTGGTGAAAAGAGATGGTTTTGTTACAAAAACACAGATCAAGGAATTGTTTGTTTTCGAGGGCCTGGGAAAAGAAAAGGTGAAAGAACCCGTTAAAGCAGGGGAGATCGTTGCCCTGGTCGGGCTGAGCGGTTTTGAACTGGGCGATACCGTGGCCGATGCTGAAGAACCGGAAGGACTTACACCCATTCATATCGACGAACCCACCATGAGCATGGTTTTTACCATCAACACAAGCCCTTTTTATGGCAAGGATGGAAAATATCTGACTTCCCGGCATCTGCGCGACAGGCTGATCAGGGAAACTGAAAAGAACCTGGCCATGCGGGTGGAAGAAACCGATTCGGCAGATGTTTTCAATGTTTTCGGAAGGGGCATACTACATCTCTCCATCCTGGTGGAAACCATGCGGCGCGAGGGCTATGAATTCCAGCTCGGACAACCCAGGGTAATCATCAAGGAGTTGGATGGCCAAAAACAGGAGCCTGTTGAACATCTCACGGTTAATGTGCCGGCCAGTTTCCAGGGCAAGGTGATAGAAGCCGCCACGCAGCGCAAGGGCGAAATGATGGACATTGAATTCAGGGGCGACCGCAACAGCCTGCAATTCCATATTCCGTCCAGGGGACTGATCGGGCTGACGAGCAGTATTCTGACACTGACAGAAGGGGAGGCCATCATCGCCCATCGTTTTATTGAATTCCAGCCTTATAAAGGAGAGATCGTCAACAAAAGGAATGGGGCCATCGTTTCCCTGGAAACCGGAACAGCAATCCCTTATGCCATTGACAAATTGCAGGACCGGGGTATTTTCTTCGTGGATCCCGGGGAGGAAATATACAAAGGACAGGTGGTCGGGGAGCACAACCGCGGCAACGACATCACGGTGAACATCTGCAAGACCAAAAAACTTTCGAACATGCGCGCCAGTGGTTCCGATGAGAAGATGCGCATCGCCCCGGCACGGAAATTATCGCTCGAACAATTCATGGAATATATCAATGAGGATGAGTACCTGGAGGTGACGCCGAATCATTTGAGGGTGAGAAAGATTGTAATGCTAAGGCAGTAGCAGTAGCAGTGGCCATTTGTTTTAGTAATCCAATAAACTTTGGAGGGGCAGGCCGGTAGAACGCAATCGCGACACGTAGTCAAGGAGAGATTTAGCATCATGCTGAGCGAAGTCGAAGCATGAGACTTTTTGAAAAATACCTTGTACCTTCTAAGCCTGTGTTTAGTCCCGATACCTTGCATATGGTGATCGAGGGTAAGGATCCTAACGTATCTGCTTTCAAAGGAATATTCCAGTCTTTCTCCGATTCGCCCAATGGTTTTAAAGGAGAAATGCAGGAAATCATCCACAAACTGGGACTTGAAGCCAGGATAGAAAGTTCGGATATCTTTTATGTTGCACTGCGATTTTGGAAAGAAAGCTTTGGTTTTAACCTACGTTCAATATTCAAAAGAGGGCAACATTTGCAATATGCAGGGTTGAAGTTACGAGCTAATATAAAAGTGACCCTGAAATAAATTGTTTGAGAGCAAATAAGTCTCTAAACGACTAATACAAAAATTCCTACATTTGAATCAAACATCAGAAGATGAAGAATTGGTCTCTCCTTTTTATTTGTTTTACTTTACTGGTATTTGCAGGATGTTCAGGGGTTTCGGAAGACAAGCATGAACCCAAAAATGATTTTTACGAGGATGCCCGTCCCTATACACGCTGGTGGTGGTTTGCTGCTGAATATGAAAAAGAAGATATCATCAGAGAATTGGATTGGGTAAAAGCCAGGGGGGTCGGTGGTGTAGAGATATCTTTTATTTATCCTGTCGACAGAGATCCTGAAGCAAAGCGTTTCGAGTGGCTCAGCCCTGAATGGAGGGAAGCCGTGACTTTTGCTAAAATCTATGCCGATTCCATTGGCCTGGGCTGTGACTTCACCTTCGGCACCTTATGGCCTTTCGGAGGGACTTTTGTGAGCGATGCTGACCGCACCCGCGTATTCGGCGATCCGGATTTCAAGCAGCCTCTCCGTCTCTCCTGGACCCATCCCGATACGGGCAATGTGCTGGATCATCTCAACCGGAATGCTTTTGAAAGATATGCCGCGGTGATGGGAAATGCCCTGGAGCCGGCACTGGAAAATGGAAAACCATCCGCCCTCTTCTGCGATTCATGGGAAGTGGAGACAAGAAAAATATGGACGCAGGGATTTGACAGCATTTTTGAGGCGGAATACGGATACGATATTCTCCCTTTCATGGACGATATCTATGAACCGGGTTTCGAAGGGCAGCGCTATGATTATATGAAGCTGGTCTCGGAGCTGGTGATCGATAATTTCTATATTCCCTTTGCGGAAAAATCCCGAGAACTGGATGCCTTCTCCCGGGTGCAATGTGCCGGCTCACCCACAGATCTCATCAAGGCATATTCGGTGGTGGACGTGCCCGAAACAGAGGTCATGCTGTACAATCCCTCATATAGCCGCATTGTGGCTTCTGCAACCGCTTTGTCAGGAAAGCCGGTGGTCAGCTCTGAAACCTTTACCTGTCTCTATGGCTGGCCAAGGGAGCATATGATGGAAGAAAAGATCGGCGATTTGAAAATGGTGGCCGACGCCTGCTTTGCCAATGGGGTGAACCAGATTTTCTGGCATGGCAAACCTTTCAGTTTTACTAAAAATGACGAAACCCGTTTTTATGCGACCGTGCATGTTGGAAAAAAAGGCAGTCTTTCGCCCCATCTCAAATCATTCAATCAATATCTTACGGAAGTCTCGAAATTGATGCGGCAAGGCAGACCCTATACGGATGTTGCCGTTTACCTGCCGCTGGAAGATGCCTGGATCGCCGGTGAATATCCTGAGGAATTGCAATTGCCCTGGGCTTGGGGAGCATATGAGTTGAGGTACATGGAATTCCCGGAAGAATTGAAAGCTTACCACCCGATGTGGATCAATCATGCATTCCTGGAAAAGGCCAGGATAAATGATAAACAACTTGTGGTGGGAGAGTCGGTTTTTCATAGCCTGTATGTAGATGCGAAATACCTGGACGCGGACTTGCTGAAAACACTGCTTTATCTTGCAAAGCAGGGCCTCCCGATTGTGATGAAACAGGATGCGCTGCAGGCCGGTCATGTAAAAGACAATGCATTTGAACAACGGCAAAATGAATTGTTTCGCCTGGATAATGTGAGCAGGGACTTTGATCTCCTGGAATTGCCTCCTCCTTTGCTTGATGGGGAGCCACAGTCTGAATACTGGTGCAGAAAAACCAATGAAGCTTTGTTGATATTTATTTCACATCCTGCCGCCTGGAATCTGAAATACCCACTTGAGCATGGGTTTTCAAACCGGCAGCCTGAAGAAACAATGATCATGCTCAGGATCAATCATGAAGAAACTTCCCGTGAAATTCCACTGGTCTTTAAACCATATCAGTCGGTGATTCTTGAGGTGAAAAACACTGGAGAGATTCGAGCACTGGATATCCACTATCCGGTCAACTGACCTTATTATTTGGTTTTGATCGTACAACCGATGGCTTTGGTAAAATCAGGATCAGGGTCATTTCCGGCCATCAGCGCGTCTATGGCATCTTCCAGATAAGGTTTTTCGACTGCATCGGCATCCGCATAATTATCATCAATGGCTCCGATATATTTCACGATGTAATCGCTTCCTGATTTGTCGAGTAAGAATACATGGGGCGTACGTTTTGCTCCATACTGCGGATAAATTTCCTGACCATCATCAAAAAGGTAGGGAAATGTAAATCCTTTTTCTTTTGCCCTTACTTTCATGTTTTCATAGGAGTCGCTGGGATACAAATCAGGATCATTTGGATTGATGGCAATTACAGGATAACCTTTATTCTTATACTTTTTGTCAATCTCGATGATCCTGTCTTCATAGGCCACTGAATAAGGACAGTGATTGCAGGTAAAGATCACGATGAAACCGTTTGCATCTTCGTAATCGCTTAAGGATACATAGGTTCCATCCACATCCTTTAATTTGAAATCAGTGGCTTTGTCACCAACTTCATAACCGCCGGCCATCAATGATAAACCGATAAACAAAGAAAATATTAATAAACTGAGATTTTTCATTTTTCTAAATTTTTGATTGAACAATTTCTTGGAGTTCTTCAAAAGTGAATATCCGTTCATAAAACTCCCGGCTGTTTTTATTGTAAACGAGCGTAACCGGGATGGCCCCGCTCCAGTTTGAATCCACTTTGTTGATCCATGAATTCGCATCGGTAGCATGTAACAAAACAACTTCTGATTCAATATCATTCTCCCGGATATATGGAATCACCTGGCTTTCCAGCTTATCAGGAAAATCAAGGCTAACCAGTACGAGTTTGAATTTTTGCCCGGAATACAGGCTGTCGAGCTTCAGGAAAGCTGGCATTTCTTCGATACAGGGTTTGCACCAGGTAGCCCAGAAATTGATCACATAGGTGGTATCGTTATTTTTTTTTAGATAGGGTTCGAATTCTTCGAAATTCAATACGGGAATCTGCTGAACTGTTTCTCTTTGATTTTCGCACGAGATGAATGCAAAGGTAAAAAGCAACATTCCTGTGATCAGCAATGCTTTAAGCCCGATTGAGAAACTGTAGGTTTTCTTTTTCATTGTGACAAAATTATCCAGACAGATAACAAATGAAAAAGAGGAATGTTTGTTTAACTAAATTTTAACAGCGGATTGGCTTTGTTTATCGAAGGGGAGAGCCGCACTGGCTGCAATATTTTGCATTGCTCTCGTGATTGCGTTTACCACAGTTATTGCATGTGGTGATCTCCGGCTGGTCTTTGTGCCGGGTCATTTCCACCGTAATGATGCCTGTAGGTATCGCGATGATGGCATATCCCATGATCATGATAAGAGAGGCCACAGCCTGTCCCCAGAACGTATTGGGAGCAATGTCGCCGTAGCCAACAGTTGTCAGTGTTACAATGGCCCAGTAAATGCTTCTGGGAATGCTGTCGAAACCATTTTCGGGTCCTTCGATCAGGTACATCAGGGCACCCATGATTACCACGATGGACAATATGGTGCTCAGGAAAACAAATATCTTGTGCCGGCTGGCTTTCAGGGAAGCTGCCAGGTAACCGGAAGCTCCAACAAAACGGTCCAGTTTCAGAATTCTAAAAACCCTGAGCAATCTGAGAATCCTGATCACCAACAAGAACTGTGTACCGGTAACAATCAAGCTGATGTATGTTGGCAGGATGGCCAGGAGGTCAATGATGCCGTAAAAGCTAAAAATGTACTTCCATTTCCGCCTGACGGTATAAATCCTGAGTATATATTCTATGGTAAAAAGGATGGTGAAAAACCATTCGGCGACATAGAGCTCAGGACCGTAGCTGGCATTCAGGTCGGCCACGCTGTCCATAAATACGATAATAACACTCAGGATGATGGAAATCAGCAATATAATGTCGAATGTCTTCCCTGCGGGGGATTCCGCCTTAAAAATGATTCTAAAGAGTTCTTCTCTGAAATTATTTTTTTCCATGATTCAGCATTTTTCTTCAACACCCAGTGCAAACAATGCAATATCATATTTTACAGGGTCCTCAGCATCGAAGTTACGCAAATTCCGGGTTAATTCTTCCACAGCTTTCCAGTCATTTTGTTTTCTTTTCAGCAATCCCAGTTTCCTGGCAGCATTGCCACTGTGGATATCAAGGGGACAATACAACTGGGAAGGTGTGAATATCCTCCAGATGCCGAAATCAATTCCGGCACCGTCATCCCTGATCATCCAGCGCAGAAACATATTGATCCTTTTGGCTGAGGCACCTGCAGCCGGATTGGCAAGGTGCTTTTGCGTTCGGGGCAGATGTGGTAGCTCAAAAAAGATTTTCCTGAATTTAAGAATGCCTTCTTTTACGTCCTTTTCTTCGAAACACTTTTCCAGGCCGCCGTGTTTTACATATATGTTTTGTAATGCGTTCAGAAAATAAATGCAATCACTGCCATTGAATGTACGGTGTACAAATCCCAAAAATTTTTTAAAATCGGCATCATTGGCATTCAGGACAAAATCATGGGGTGCATTATCCATCATTGCCATGAGTGACAAGGCATTTCGAATGATGGTTTTTCTCTGGCCCCAGGCAATAGTGGCTGCAAGGTAAGCGGCAATTTCAATATCTTCCTTCTTTTTAAACAGATGTGGGATAGAAACCGGATCCATTTTTATAAAATCAGGCGAATTGTATTGCCAGTACTTGAATTCAAGAAAATCTTTTAAGTTGTTTGAATTATTTAAACAGGATTGTTCCAAATTTCAATTTCAAGTTTCAAATTTTAGTTTCCTATATGTTCAGTAATTCAAAACGGGATGAGCGCTTAAACTGTTTTCCCGTTGATACTGAGAATATGCAATTTTCCGTATCCCGCTCCCATATCATTTGCGAAATCATAATAAGCACCTAAGATGGCCAGTTTTTCTTGCCTTACCTTTTCACTATATTTAGACAATGTAACCCTGACCTGGTAATCAATGTTTTTGCGAATACGACCCAACAGGTCGATCTCATCATGGATGTTGACAAATGCAGGTTGAAGATTGTTTAATTCACGCTGAATGCTAGCTGGTTCCTGGTCATATCCGGCAGTATAAGCTTTGATGGCACCGCAATCGGAATGCCCCAGGATCAGCAATACAGGTGTTTCCAGGTGCAGGATACCGTAATCCAGGCTGCCTTCAGCATTTGAAACCTGATTGCCAATATTTTCGATGCAGAAAATATTGTTTACTGGTTCGGGAAGTATAACAGAACTTTGAACGCGGGCGTCGGAGCATGTCAGCATAGTGATCATGGGACATTGTTTTTTCGAATGTGTTTTGAAAAATTCTGTGTTCTTGCCTTGCAGAAAACCTTCATTTCCTTCCCTGATCAAATCAATTACTTCTGATGGTTTCATAATCAAAATTTTTTGTGAAAATACAAAATCGTATTGGCAGAACAGACAAAAACTTGGATATGTTGATGTCATTCCACACATAGGTAAAAATATTACATATCTATGCAGGATGTTTGCAATGTTGATCTAAGTAGTTAAAAGGTTGATTATAAGTATGAAATACTGATTCTGTTAGGTTTTTCCGGATAATGGAATATTTTTTCTACAAGTTTGACAAACAAAATTAACAAGCTATGAATTATTTAAGTTTTCTTTTTGCATTGATCATTGCATTGATCTTTACAGCTATTTTCTTTTATGGCTTCAGGAACAGGGGCCCCTGGGGTACCTTCTGGAGTTTCTTTTTGATCATGTTTCTGGTGATCTGGGGCGCTGCTATCTGGTTTACCGACACAGGACCGGTATGGATGGATGTAGCCTGGGCTCCCCTGCTTTTTATTGGATTGATTATGGCAGTGATCCTGGCAGCCGCTACTCCTCCCGAACGACCCAAAAGAATCGTAATGGAAGAACCGGCAACATCTCCCGATACTCCGGGTGGTGCAATCACCGTGTTTTTCTGGATTACTGTGGTCGCACTGGGCGGTTTGATCATTTATGGTTTGATAATATAGAAATTCACAAACGAAAATTGGATAAGAAAGGAATTGATTTATGAAAAAGTTAAAATCTACCTTACGTTTTTTTACAATAACAAGTGTATTGTTAATTGCTCTTTTTCCTGCACAGGCAATGGCTCAGGAAAAAGAAATTGATGATCAGAAGATACGGGCATCTGTTGAAACAGAATTGATGTTGCATGAAGATGTGCAGTCAAACAATATTGATGTTTCCTCAAACGATGGGATTGTGATGTTGAGAGGGACAAGCCCAAATATCCTGGCCAAAGATCGGGCTGAAAAAATTACCAGCGCTGTGAAAGGTGTAAAGGGAGTGATCAATGAAATTATTGTGCTCACGCCCGAGCGACCCGACAAGGCCTTAAAGCAAGATATTGAATCAGAGCTTTTTATCAATCCTGTTACCGAATCGTACCAGATTGATGTGCAGGTGAATGAAGGCAAAGTAAAGCTTGGCGGAGAAGTGGAATCTTACCAGGAAAGAAAGCTGGCTGAACACGTTGTGAAAGGTGTAAAAGGCGTCAAAAAGGTCGAGAACAACATCGGGTTTAAGGTTGTTGAAAACAGACCCGATTACGAAATTCAAAATGATATCGTTTATGCCCTGGAAAATGATGTAAGGGTTGACGATGCCCTGATCGATGTTGAGGTGAATGATGGTAAGGTACAATTATCAGGAACGGTCGGTAGCCTTGCCGAAAAGTCTCAGGCCATTGTCCTTTCCTGGACGAGTGGTGTTCGTTCGGTTAATTCGGATAATCTGAATATACAGGCCTGGGCCCGGGATGAGTTAATCAGGAAAGAAAAATACCTGGATAAGGCGGATGAGAAGATCATAGAGGCCATCCAAAGCGCATTTGATTTGAATCCAAGGGTAAATGAGGTTGAGATTGAAGTTGAATCCACGGATGGTATGGTTACATTGCAGGGAATTGTTGACAACCTGAGTGCAAAAAACTCAGCAGAGAGAACGGCCAAAAATATCGTGGGTGTTCATACTGTAAATAACCTGATCAAGGTTAGGCCTGAGATCCCGGACGATATAACACTTGAAAAGGAAGTGACCGAATCACTGTTAAGAAATCCATACCTGGAGAACTTTGAATTTACAGTAGATGTCAACAATGGCATTGTTTATCTCTCAGGCATGGTGAACAGTTATTTTGAAAAATTTGAAGCCGAAGAAATCGCCGGATCGGTATACGGTGTTGTTGATGTGGCAAATAACATTGAAGTGCGTGATTACAATCTTGTGCAGACCAGGAAATATGAATATGACTTCCATGACTGGGATCATTTATTTCCCGCAGAATATACAAAAAGTGTTTACCGGCCAGGTATCACCGATGAAGACCTGGAAGCTGCCGTGGAAAGCCAGATCTGGTGGTCGCCCTTTGTAGATCTGGATGATCTGAATATCCAGGTGGATCAGGGAGTCGTTAGTTTATCAGGAACTGTCGATACCAGAGTTGAAAGGGAAGCTGCTGTTAAAAATGCATATGAAGCAGGGGCCAATATGGTCGTGAATGAAATGGAAGTCGTGTACTAGAAATTAAAAAGCCTCCGTAACAGGAGGCTTTTTTTTTAATTCAGTTTATGAACTTCTTCGAGATGTTCCAATCCGCTTTTGATCGCCTCTTCATTGAGGGGGATCAATTTATGATATCTTTCGGGCAATGATTTTTTCAAACCTTCCACAACATATTTATACTCCAGTATGGGTCTCATCTTGAGATAGGCTCCCATTACAACCATATTGAAAACCTTGGTATTTCCCATTTCCGAAGCCAGTTTGGCTCCCGTGATCTTGTATACGTTGATATCTTTCCTTTCGGGATGCCTGGTGATACCATTTGGATCGTACAACAAATAACCGCCCGGTTTTACAGCAGGCTCGAATTTGTCCATGGATTGCTGGTTCAAAATGATTGCTGTATCGAATTCGGTCAGGATGGGTGAACTTACCCTTTCATCGCTGATGATTACAGTAACATTGGCAGTACCGCCCCGCATCTCGGGTCCGTATGAAGGCATCCATGATACCTCCTGTCCCTGCATGATGCCGGAATACGACAGAATCTTGCCCATGGATAAAACACCCTGACCGCCAAAGCCTGCAATGATTATTTCTTCAGTCATATCTGATTATTTTTCAGGATTAATCTTTTTTTACTTTTTTACCATCTACTTTAATATCTCCCAGCGGGAAGAACGGGAACATATTATCAACCATCCACTGGTTTGCATCCGTTGGTGTCATTTTCCAGCCGGAATTACAGTTGGAAACGATTTCGACAAAATTCAATCCTCCCTTGTCTTCCAACTGATTTTTAATGGCCATTTTGATGGCTTTCTTTGTTTTCCTCACATTGGCCGGTGTATGCACGGCCTGACGGGTAACAAAATAGGTTCCGGGTAATTCGGCCACAAGCTCAGTCATCTTCAAGGGGTTACCCATTAATTTTGTATTTCTCCCATAAGGGGTTGTGCTCGACTTCATGCCCTCCAGTGTGGTGGGCGCCATCTGTCCGCCTGTCATGCCGTAAATACCATTGTTGATAAACACAATAAGGAAATTTTCACCCCGGTTGCAGGCATGGATGGTTTCCGCTGTACCAATGGCAGCGAGGTCGCCATCACCCTGATAAGTGAATACCACCTTTTCGGGCCACGTTCTTTTGATCCCTGTTGCCAGGGCAGGAGCTCTTCCGTGGGCAGCTTGCTGCATATCGATATTCATGAATTCGTATGCAAGAACAGAGCATCCAACCGGTGCAATGCCGATGGTTTTTTCCTCAAGTCCCATTTCATCAATTACTTCCATGATGATGCGGTGTGCTGTTCCGTGACCGCAACCCGGACAATAACTTAACACTTTGTCTGTCATTAATCTGGTTTTTTTGTAAACCAGGTTTTCTTCAGCAATGATATCTTGTGTTGTAATATTTTCTTCTTTCATGATTAACCTCCGATAAATTTTTCTTCAAAGACCTCTACGATTTCGGCGGGGGAGAAAATGATTCCTCCCATACGACCGTAGTGATCGACAGGAACTTTTCCCTCCACCGCAAGTTTGATGTCTTCAACCATTTGCCCGGCGCTTAATTCCAGTGAAAGAATTCCTTTGAGCTGACCAAGCATGCTTTGGATTTCCTTTGCAGGATAAGGGAACAGTGTAATTGGCCTGAGCAAACCTACTTTATGGCCTTTCTCCCTGGCGATTTTGACAGCTTTTTGTGCAATGCGCGAGCTGGAGCCATATGCCACAAAGAGATATTCGGCATCATCACATTCAAATTTTTCGAACCTGACCTCCTCTTCCTCCATTTGTCTGTATTTCTTCTGGAGCTTGTGATTGTGTTGTTCCTGCCTGGCAGGATCCAGATCCAGGGAAGTGATGATATTTCTTTCACGTCCTTTTTTTCCGGTAGTGGCCCAGGGATTCTTTCTGATGATCTCTTCTTCTGTCCATCTGGGTATTTGTTCACCCAATTCAACCTTTTCCATCATCTGGCCGATTACTCCGTCGGAAAGCATCATCACAGGATTGCGATATTTAAAAGCCAGTTCAAAACCAAGCTTTACAAAATCAGCCATTTCCTGCACGGATGCAGGAGCAAGTACGACCATCCTGTAGTCGCCATGCCCACCGCCCTTGACTGCCTGGAAATAGTCGGCCTGTGAGGGTTGTATGGTGCCCAAACCAGGACCTCCCCTTACAACATTGAGCACCACGCAGGGTAATTCGGCACCTGCCATGTAAGAAATGCCTTCCATTTTGAGGCTCACGCCTGGACTGGAAGAAGATGTCATTACTTTTTTACCGGAACCTGCCGCACCGTATACCATGTTGATGGCCGCCAGTTCACTTTCCGCCTGCAGAATAACCATCCCGGTTCTTTCCTCCGGTTTTTCTGAGGTAAGATATTCTATTACTTCGGATTGAGGTGTGATCGGGTATCCAAAATAGGCATCTACGCCTGCCCGTATGGCGGCTTCTCCAATCGCCTCATTTCCCTTCATTAATTTTAATTCGCCCATTGTATCGAATTTTTTATTTTGATACTAGTTTTTTCCTGTATACCGTGATCACTCCGTCGGGACAAACAATTGCACAATTGGAACAACCGATGCACTCATCGGGTTGCGCCATATATGCATAGTGGTATCCTTTGCTGTTTACTTCGTTTGCCATTGCGATCACATCGGTGGGACAAGCACCAACGCAGACTTCGCAGCCTTTGCAGCGCTCTGTATCTATTACGATTGCTCCTTTGACTTTAGCCATAATTCAACCTCTCTATTTGTTAGCTAACGCTTGTTAAATAATTGTTACGAAATTAACACTTTTTCATCGAACCTGTTTTAGAATGGTCTTATAAATTGGCTGATCTGAGGGTAATTTAGAATTGGTTTAAATACCCTGGCTGATAGATTTTGTCTTCTTGATTAACTGAGGGATGAATAAAAAAAGGAAGCTGTCTGAGTAGGAAAGAAAAATTAAGCTTCCCGACAGCTTCATATTAATGTGAATTTACGGAATGATTTACGGGTTATCAAATAACCCAAATCTTGTCAACCACATTTGAAAATTGATTATGCATGCAGTCTATTTAGAGTCTGTCCATAAACTCGCCCTCCTTCGCAAACCCCTCTAACTCTCCGCCTGAGGCGGAGAGAACCAACCAACCCCTTGGTTGTGTGGGGGATTACCCCTTCAGGGGACAAAGGGGGTGCGGAGGGTGGTGGTAAAATTGAGACTTTCTGGACAGACTCTATTTACACGTATACCCACCGTCAATGACCAGTTCGCTTCCAGTCATAAATTTTGATTCATCCGAGGCCAGGAACAAGATTCCATATGCAATATCATCTGGCTCGCCCACATGGCCTATCGGATGCTCTTTATCCAGGTTCTTCCTGAACTCCTCAACATCCTGACCCATTTCTTTTGCCAGATTTTCAACGAGAGGAGTCCAGATAAATCCCGGATGCACCGAATTAACCCGTATGTTATCATTTGCATAAAGCAGGGCATCGGTTTTTGTCATCAGCCTGACGGCGCCTTTTGAAGCGTGATAAGGCGGGATATCGGGCGAACTGATGATTCCATATATTGATGAAAGGTTAATGATATTGCCCTTTTCTCTGAAATAGGGGATCACATATTTGGTGCAAAGAAAAACACCTTTTACATTGATGTCGATTACTTTATCCCATTCCGCGGATGTTAACTCATGCGTTTTTTTATCCACTCCGGCAATTCCGGCATTGTTTACCAGCACATCGATGCCGCCAAATTCATCATTTATCTCCTGAAATGTTTGTTTTACTTCATCTTCATCGGCAACATTCAGATGCCAGTATTTGGCCGTACCACCGTTTCTGTTGATCTCTTCAACAGCTTTTTTACCTTCCTCATCCTTAATATCCGTAAGCGCTACTTTTGCACCTTCTTTTGCAAGAATTTCGCAGCTTGCCTTTCCAATACCCAGCGAACCGCCGGTTACAATGATTACCTTATCTTTTACTCTGTTCATAAACAATTGCTTTTTTAGGATTTATATTTCAATTTATGATTATATCCCGCTAATTGTTTGCCGATTTAGAACCTGGATTGCAGCTTGAAGCCAAAAAAACTAAAAACAATTCATTAATCGGTGTATATTGCTGGTAATTAGAGATATGGACTAAGTTGGAATTGTTGCTGAAAATAATAGAGCCCCGGTTTTAAATTTTACTGAAATAGTTTTGTGTATTTTTTTTCACAATGTGGAGGCAGAAGTGATTGCGGTATTATTCAGACCGATGTAAACTTATGATTATTAATTAATCTGGTTTTATATGTAAAAAATGTATATATTTACTGACAAAAGCTCTTCGTTAGATAAATTATTTAGTTATGATTTCGAAATTGTTATGCTCGGTTTTAAGGAAAGCCTTGTTGTCATTGGTGTTTTCTTGTCTTGGTTTTACTTTATTTGGTCAGGAAGCTGCTGACTTGGTTATGTTCAACGGTAATATTATCACGGTGAACCCGGCTGATGATATAGCTGAAGCCGTAGCAGTAAAAGACAGTCTTTTCATTTATGTAGGCACAAATACGGAAGTTCAGGCATATATTGGAGATCAAACTGAGATTATTGATCTGGATGGCCTAACAGTTACTCCGGGAATTATTGATGCACATACCCATATGATTTATTTTGGCCAGGCCGAAAACCAGTATGTGAACCTGAGACCTCCCGAGGTTACTTCAATTGCAGAGATATTAGCCAAAATTGAAGAGCGGGTTAATGAAGTTGAACCTGGGGATTGGATTGTCGGCGATGGATTTTTCAGGCTGGAGGATGGCAGGCTTCCAACAAAATGGGATCTCGATCCGGTATCACCGAACAATCCGGTAATATTAAACAGTATGGGTGGACATTTTGGTACAGCCAATTCCATTGCACTTGATACGGCTGGTATAACAGAAGCCACCGAAAATCCACCGGGGGGATTTATTGAACATGATTCCATTACAGGAGAAGTAAATGGCATTTTGTGGAACCATCCCGGTATGGACCTGGTCAGAAAACACATTCCGGCTTTTGATACTTCAGAATTAATTTATGATGTGAAGTATGCCCAGGATTTTTACCTTGCTGATGGGCTGACAAGTATCCAGGATGTTAATACACGCGGCAGAACGCGCATATTTGCCTACAGCAAAACAGCTTATGACGGGGATTTGAAAATCAGGACGTATATGCATTTCACCATTGAAAAACCCCATGATGCTGTTGTTGCCATCGAACATATTCCTTTATTCAAATATCCGATGATTTCTCACGGCGGATGTAAGTTTCTCCTTGATGGTCAGCCACCAACTTCTTTTACTTATGATCCTCACCCTGGACCTTCCTGGAATGTGTCAACCTGGAATGCAGATACTTTAAAAAAATATGTTAAGATGTTGCATCGTGATGGCCGGCAGCTTTCTTTCCATGTAATGGGTGATGCGGCGATCGATATGGCCCTGGATGCTATCGAGGAAGCACAACAAGATACATTTATCACTGATATCAGACATCGTCTTGAACATGTTATGATCCCGACAGCCCAATCATTGCATCGGATGAAAGAACTTGATGTACTTGCTTGCATGCAACCGGGTGCAATTTATACAGGTGGAGACTATTATAACTATTACTGGGAGCATGATATCAATCGATTAATGCCACTGCGGGCAATGATTGATTCCGGATTACATGTTTCACTGGGATCCGATTTTCCTACTGTTATTGAACTTGATCCACGTGTTGCCCTCTGGGGTGCCCTTGTCAGAAAAACTTCATCGGGACTGGTTATTGCCCCGGGACAAAGAATAAGCATGCAGGAAGCATTGCGTGCACATACCTATGAAGCTGCATACGCATCCTTTGATGAGGATGTTAAAGGTTCGATAGAAATCGGAAAATATGCTGATATGACGGTCTGGACCAGAAATTTTTACAACATAACTCCGGCTGAAATCCTCGATGCAAATGTTGTTATGACCATTGTGGGTGGAACAGTATACAGTACCAATAATGAAGAGGTTTCTGCTGAGAAAGGTCAGAAACCGTTCTGCCTGCATTCCAATATACCCAATCCCTTTTCACATCAAACACAAATTAAGTTCAGCATTTATAATGAGCCGCAATACGTAAAGTTGGCCATTTATGATTTGAATGCAAACCTGGTTAAAACAATCAAAGAAGAGAAAATGAATCCTGGCGATTATTCTCTCACATGGGATGGTTGCAACCAGAACGGTAGCAGGTTAACAAGCAGTGTTTATTTTATCAAGCTTACAAATAATAAATACGCGCAGGTCAGAAGAACCGTTTTATTTGATTGAGCAGTCAGCTATTTGTATAGAACTAATTCATTTTAAAGAGACTTCTGACGCATCTTGTAAGACTGCTAGTAGCAATAACAGGCTTTTTTTGTTTGTGAAGGGATTCATAATAGTGATACGCAAATATATCTTGCCTCCGATATCGGTTTGTACAATATAAAATTTCCCGCTTCTAACGATTTGCTCTCGCAGTTTACTGTTGAGACTGTTCAATTTATCATCGCATTTTCCCTGATCAATGAGCCGGAAACAAACGATATTGGACTCCGGTTCCGTAGCCAGTTCAAAATTCTTGTTGTTTTTGATCATGTCGGCGAATTCCCTTGCCAGATCATAAGTATATTCGATATATTCTTTAAAAAGTTCTTTGCCATAAGTCTTGATCATCATAAAAACCTTCAGCGCCATGGGCTTTTTCGTGCATTCGATGCTTCGTTTGGCGATGTCAAACCATTCTTTCTCACGGCTTAGCAAGTAGGCAGCTTGCTGTTGAAAAGTTTTATAAGGGGTTTTGCCGTCTTTGAATAGCACTGCCGTTGTTAATGCAGGGGTGAGCATCATTTTATGAAAATCGATCACGATAGAGTCGGCTCTTTCGATGCCCTGCAGGAGATATCTGTATTTTTTCGAAAAAATGGCAGGACCGCCGTGGGCAGCATCAACATGCATCCATATGTTATTCTCCTTGCAAAATGCTGCAATCTCATCCAAAGGATCATAAATTCCTGTGGAGGTTGAACAGGCATTGGCTGTTAAGGCAAACACTGATTTTCCTTCCGAATCGGCTTGTTTCAGTAAAGAGGGCAATTTGTCGACGAGGATTCGGTGCTTCTTCACAGGCAGGAACATGATATTTTCTGGAGATAAACCCATGATCTTTCCCGCCCTGTCATTGCTGTAATGGGATTCTGAAGAGAGCATCATGGCAAGTTTTTCTGATGGCAGCTTTGCTTTAGGATGGTTTTGCCTGGCTGTCAGCAGAGCCGTTAAATTTCCCAGTGAACCTCCTGAAGTGATAAAGCCTCCAGACTCTTTGCCCCAGCCAAACTGCAGGGCCATCCATTCGATGAGGACACGTTCAATAGCCGTAGCAGCAGGCCCCATTTCATATACGGCCATGCTGTTGTTGCTGAATGCTTCCAGCAATTCTGTCAGCGCGGCCTGGGGCAGGGGAGGGACCACCTGGTGACCGATGTAGCGGGGATGGTGCACGTGGATAGACTGCTTCAATACATCGGTGTAAAAGTGCTCCGGATTTTTGACCTTGTCATCTTCGAAATATTCTTTCCAGTATTGATACTGTTCTTCAGGATCTTTCCATGGTAAAACCGGAAAATCTTCCAGATCCAGGCAGGCATGGAGATAATCCGCTAAATGATCCACCAGCTTATGACCCTGTTCTCTGAAGTCTTCGGGATTGTAGTATTTTTTGAAGTCTTGTTGCATAAGAAGTAACAGTATGTAAGGATCCATCCTTGAAATTAAATAAAACTCAAATCTCAAATCATGAGCACCAATTAATAAACACCAAATCACAAGCACAAAATACAATTAACTTGCCTGACGCCTGCCTTCCGGCAGACAGGGCAGTCAAGAATTCCAATACACAATGTTCAAATGACCAAAACTCTTGCTAATGTTAAGGATGTTTTGAACATTGTCCCGATAATTATCGGGATTGGAAATTTGTGTTTATTTGTGATTTGTTATTTGTCATTTCCTCACTCCACCGGATGATCTTCCCTGAACTTCCTCAGCCTGTACTCCAGATCGGGGAACTGATCCCTTGAGATCAGTGAGGTACATGCGCGTATTCCTTCGGTACGTTCGCTTCCGGTAATTTTAAGGGTGATGGCACTGATGCCGTAGTAGATCAGCTCTTCAAGTAATTCGTTGCCCTCGAAACCCGGATAGGAAAAAGTAAAATAAAAGCCGTCGGCGATGGGATTGTCCTCGTCCATATCGTACACGATGCTGAAACCGTTATCAAGGAATATCTTTTTCATGATCTTCGCTTTTTCACCGTATTCCATCACATCTTTTCTGAAATCGTACTCCCCGTTGTTAACGGCTTTCAGGATAGCAGCCAGGGCATATTGCGGTGTGTGGGCCGTTCCGGAACTCAGCGAATAAATGGTCCCGAAGATCATGGCTTTGCCGAAAGTGTCGAATATGTAATTTTTTAGCAGGTTTTCGGATTTGATGTTGTACACCTTATCGGAGATCACCATCATACCTATCCTTTGTCCGGCGTAACTGAAAGCTTTGGAGCTTGAGATCAGCAAAACAAAATTATCGGTGTATTTGGTAACGGAAGGCTGGTAAGGCGGTTCCCCGGGGATGGTGTAATGCTTTCTGAAGTCCATGCCGAAATAGGCCAGGTCTTCGATCACGATCACCCCGTATTTGTTGGCCAGCTCGCCGATGATTTTCAGCTCCCGGTCGGTAAAGCAAATCCAGGATGGGTTGTTGGGGTTAGAATAGATGATACAGGAAATATGGCCCTTACTGAGAAATGATTCTAATTTGGCTCTGAGATTTTCTCCGCGGTAATTGTACACATCGAATGTTTCGAAAGGTATCCCCAGCACATGATGTTGTTGCTTGTGCACGGGGAATCCGGGGTCGATGAACAAGGTGGTATTCTTTTTTGGATCGATGCGGTTGATGGTCATGAAGGAGGCGAAGCTTCCCTGCATAGAGCCCACCGTGGGAATACAGCCTTCCGGGTTCACGTCAATGTCCAGGAATAATTTGCAGAAGCGTGAGATCTCATGTTTCAGTTCTTTTGTTCCGTAAATATCGGGATAAATGGCTGGAATGCCTGCTTTCAGGGCTTTGATCTCAGCTTCTATGCCAATGGGGTTGGGCTTAAGGCCGGGAATTCCCATTTCCATTCTGATGAATTTATCTCCGGTTTCATGCTGTATATCGTCTACAAGTTTCTTGATCTGCCGTATGGTGGCTTTGTCAAAATCGGTAATATTGTTGGCTTTGATTTTCTCGCTAACCACCTGGGCATTAATTGGTGTATCCTTTTTCATAACATTATCCATACTTCCGTGATTTGGTTCTCAAATGTAGAAAAAAGCGATAAAAGAAAAGACTGGAATTGTTCTAAATTAGTGAGGCTGCATTTTTACAAGCCCGCAGGGCGCAGTAAAAATGCATAGCCGAACTCCCGCCTTCGCTAAAACTACGGCGGGTAAAAACCCCGCAAGCGCCAGCGATGCGGGGACTCCGTGCGATTAGCATAGAAAATAAGGACAGAGCCCGCAGGGCGAATCGAAACAAAATCGCAAGATTGCTTATCCGGCTTGTAATTTGAACCACATAAGGCACATGAGGACACATGAGTACGCATGATGTTGAATGCTTTTCAAATGATCTATTCGTCCTCTTCATCCTCGAAGGGCTCTTCAGGGAGATTTTTCAAATTTTCAATGTAGTGTTCTTCATCAAAAGCTTCCTGGAACTTCATGACATTGAACAATTCAACGGCAACACACTGGCCGATCAATTGTTTGGTCACAAAATCCGTATATCCCATTTTCTTAAGCCTGTTGTAAGTCTGTTTTGTTTCCGGGGGATCATTGTTTTTTATTTGATTTTTGATGATCTCGAAAATCTGATCCCGCAATTCGTAATTTACTTCCATAATTGTTTTGTTGCCTGATTTCAAATGTAAGAATTTTGTGCAAAATATCCGGGGATTTATCTGTATTATTCTTGGCGCAATCTCAGCGGTTCTTCGCGTAGCAATTTTAAGCTATTACGCGGAGTTACCCGGAGGTGACGCAAAGAACCGCGGAGTTATGAATTAATTCTAAGTTTAAAAATTCCTTTATACATTTTTCACAGCCCTGCGGCTGCCAGATTCTTTCCCTTTAATCCCACTTACTCGCGGTCGATACCGCATACTTCCCCGCCCCGGTAAAGAACAGGGCGAGGCTGCCGAAGAGGTAAAGCCCCTGCAGTTCCAGTTCCCAGGCGCCGGTACCTGCGATGGAAAAGAGGAGGTCGGTCTTGAAAACCAGCATGATCACCAGCATGTTCACAAACATGATGAGGGTGAAAATGCGCGTCCTGAAACCGATGATAACCAGCAGGGGCGCAATCACCTCGCCCAGGTAAACGCCCCAGGCAATGAACTCCGGAAGGCCCTTTTCCGCCAGCATGTTCTCGATGCCGCCGATGCCATGTATGACTTTGTTGATGCCGTGCAGCAATAGCAAAATGCTTACTAACAGGCGCAGGATGAGGATACCGAGGGATTTGTTGTGCATGTTGTGATGTTTTAATGCTTTGGAATAAAGATAGGGAAATTGTCAGAACACAGAAGAACAGCGTTTTGAATTTTGAATTTTGAATTTTTTGGGCTTAGGCCAGTTGACATGATACTTTGAAAACCGTTATGATGATCAGCTTATTTGCGAATGTTTGAATATCACACATAAATTTGTTATATTTACGAACATTGTGTATATTTGCTTAAAATCCCGATTCAATGACAAAAGAAGCCGATACCAAAACAGCTTCCCGGATAGCCCGCTTACGCAGAGGAAAAGGCTATTCCCAGCAAGATATTGCCAGGTTCCTGGAAATACCCAGATCCTCTGTTACCCAGATGGAATTGGGTAAACGGAATATCTCCCTGAAAGAATTGAGAAAATTATCGAAAGTATTGGGATTTTCAATCGATCAGCTTTTGTCGGAGGATTTTGAAGTTGAATTTGAAGCTGAAACCGAAAACAACAAATCTTTACCAAAGCAGGAAAGAATTTCCATTCCCAAAATGCAAACGGACAAGTTTAAGCATATACTACTGTATATACTTGAGCGATGTGCAGGCAAGCCCAATGTGGGGGAAACGGTTTTGTACAAATTGCTTTATTTTTCCGATTTTAATTATTATGAAATTTATGAAGAGCATTTGAGCGGAGCCAGGTATAAAAAATTACCCTATGGGCCGGTACCCCAGCGGCTGGATGGCATTTTAAGGCAGATGACTGAAAAAGGGCAGGTGCAGAGGATCAAAACAGAATATCACGGTTTTCTCCAAACCCGGTATATTCCTCTGCAAAAAGCCGATCTCAGGAAAATGAGCGCTGCGGAAAAAGATGTGATCGATAAAGTGCTGGAACGCTTTTCGGACTGGTCTGCCAAAAAGATCAGCGAATACTCCCACAATGACAAACCCTGGAAGGCAACGCAGGATAACGAATACATTGATTACGAAATGGTGTTTTACCGGGAGCCACCTTATTCTGTGAGAGAATATGAGGAAGGCGAGTAAACTGAACTTATAAGTGAAATAAATTTGCTAATTAACTCAGAAGTGAATAACTTTGCAAAAATAAAACACATTAGTTCTTTTAAGTTTGTCGAGTATTATTCCGTATGTCTCGAAGACGAAGATGTTTCACTTTTTGAACATTTCATTACAAAACATACCCGGGAAAACAAGGAGAGGTTAAATCATATCCTGAGCTGGATTAAATGGATCGTGAACAAATATTCCGCAAAAGCGGATTATTTCAGAAACGAAGCTGAAACAGCCGATGTTTCAGCGCTCCCTCCGGACAATCCAAACTGGGAGCCGGGTTATATTGAATGGAATAGTAAACAAACAGACATCGAGTTTGAAGATGATTTAGAATTAAGCTGGTAGTAAATTATGAAAAAAAACAATATTATATCAGATTGGTTAGATCAACATGGGGATCAGGAAATAGACCATTTCATTGAGAAGAACCTTGCAATTGTTGAAAAAGTGAGGCAAGCACTAGAATTTAAAGGTTGGAGCAAAGGACAACTTGCTGAAGCTATGGGCAAATCTCCTTCGGAAGTCTCCAAATGGCTCTCCGGGATGCACAATTTAACCCTCAAAAGCATCATCAAAATGGAAACTGCTTTGGGTATAGACCTGATTCATTGCGAACCTGTCAGGGAATATGAATATGTATTTTTAGGGGTAATTAGCAGTGATCAGGATTTACAAAAAAAGAAAGAGGATTACACCGAATCTTGTGAAATGCAAGAATTTGCTTTGGCCATGTAATGTAATGGAAAAGAAATTAGCACCCATAGAAGTTAAAGACATTCACCTGTTACAGATAGAGGTAGTTCAACAAAAGTTGGATGTGAATGCTTTTAAAAAACAAAAGCAGCATAAGCTGAACGTAGGGCATAAACTATTACTTAATCTGAATGATGAGCGTGTAAAGTTTGAATTTGTCTTTTCATTTGGCGATAAAGAACCTTTGTTGTTTTTTCAAATTGATTTTCATTTTCATATTACGAATCTCTCAAATTTTTACGGCCTAAGGGATGAAAAAATACCCATTTTTAGTGGCCATTTTGTAGCCACTTTGATGGGTATCTGTTTTTCCACCGCAAGAGGCATCATTCTCGAAAAACTCAACAATGCAGGTATTGCTAATGTGTTGCTGCCGGTGGTATCCCCACAGGAAATGCTTGCCAAAACTTATGCTCAAAAAAATAAATAACCTAACCAGAGCGGGGTCAGTATGCTCCGGAATTATCTCCGTGTAAGGGGGTCAGTATAGTCCGGATTCTCCACTTTTAAAGTGGCATTGTTAGAACCGTTTTTGTGGCACTGTTTGAACCGGAATTACTGGCACTGATACCCCGAAATCTGTGGCACTGTTCAAACCGAATTATCCACCTTAGTTATAAACTAACCCTTTAGTTGAGAGATTAGTTGATTTAATCTTTTTTTTCTTTGATCGATATTTCGAATTTCACACTGCCAAATAACAATCACTTTCCATCCGGCTTGTTTTAATGCTTTGTATTTGTGGGCGTCCCGTTGTTTGGTCCCGCTTATTTTTTTCTCCCAGAATTCTGTATTTGTTTCCGGAAGTTTTGAACTTTTGCATCCTTTGTGACCATGCCAGAAACAACCATGCACAAATATTACGGTTTTGTATTTTGGCAAAACGATGTCAGGTGAACCCGGCAAGCCTTTTACATTTTTACGATACCTGAAACCTTGTGAAAAAAGGAACTTACGGACCAAGATTTCCGGTTTGGTTTCTTTGCCGGAGATTTTGGACATGATTGCAGAGCGCTTATGTTTTGAATAAATGTCGATACCTTATAATTTAAGGCAAAATTAGGCATTAAAAGAATCCTTTAAAAGAAATTGGAACAGAATGGCAGATAGTTTTCAAGTCACCTTGCTTGACAAACATTTTTGCTCTTTTATCCACATCAAACAAACGGTAAAGATGATAGTCGGATTTATGACCTAAAGAAAACAGCATTTCGTTTCTGGTGAAGAAAAATGGAGACTCCTTAGAGAGTTTAGTCGTTTTTACTTCAATATATTTGTCCTTGCCATTCCCGTATCTTGAAAGAATATCGAAACCCAAGCCATCCCCTTTTTCTTGCGAAATCCATTCTACTTTTTCAGCAAGATTTGCTTTTCCCATTTTTATAAGACTTCGTCTTTCATACTCCATCACTATTTCTTCACCAAACATTCCGAGTTTGGCATTGTTTTGTTCTTTTTCAAGATAGTTAACTTTTATCGGTGATCGACTATATGTTTCGCTTGGTTCATGAAATATATTTGATGCGGGAGGAGACACAAGTAAATTTTCATAATCCAACTCAGGTTTAAATATCTGTCTGGAAGCAAAAGATTCAAAATGATTTTCTATCTGAGAGTGAGCGCTCAAATACTCTATAACCTTTTCTTCCAGTATTCTTTGATAATTATACCTTGGGAGATATCCTTTGATATATGGTTGCCCAAGTTTTATCAAAACGGCACTGATGTTTTGGTGCTTGAATTCTATCGAGCCTTCGGAGCGGTTGTTTAAAAGCGGAAGCAATGCGCGGCGATGTTCTGCTTTTGAATATGACTTCCCTGAAATTTCTAAGGAGAGCATTGAGAAATAATCGGAGATTATTGTTTCAACTTCTATATTTGACCAATCCAATTTCAACAGAATTTAAGATAATGTATCCAAGTGAATATTTTTATAATTAATTATCCTTTCCATCGCCTTAGCCATTCCGATTCATCTAGACCTACTCTAGAAATTTCAGAGGCAAACTTATTAAGAATTCTTTGAGCATGAGATTCTTTTAGATCCAGTATCCAGGTATAACTATTATCATTAATATCCTTAAATATATAGCCTCCATCCTCTTCATTCGCTTGAACAGTGCCATTAACAGTTTGGTCGTATTCAATAATATGAAGATTCCTATATTTACATTCTACCTTTAGTGTTTTATATACTTCTTGAGGATCAATTAAGACAATAGGAAATTCACCTTCTTCTGATAATTTGAGAAACAAGAAATTTCGGCTTTCTCCTTCTGGTATACGAACACTATCGCAGCTTTGCTGAATACACAAATAATAGTTTTCATCTCTTTTTATTACAACCCCTAAAGTTAGTTGTGGGAGTTTTGAATTTATTACTGTATTGTTTTTGTGATGCGTTACAATTGCAAATTCTTCATCATGATATCCTTCTTTATAAAAACAAATCTTTACATTTTTATAAAGCCCATTGCGATCATAATTTGTAAATTGCTTTTCATTCAAAGATTCTTTTCTATTCTTTTTAAGAATATAATCTGTGAACTCCTTGTAACCTAATTGTAACCATTTTTTTCTTTCTTCATTATCAATCGTAACCTTATTAGATGATTTGTGTATTTCTATTTCTACATTTTCAAATGAATACTTTTCAAACCATTCATCTATTTTGTCAATGTTACAAGTTTCTTCTAGATTCGAGTATGACAAAATTGAATCGAAAGAATCAACAATGGAGCGCCTGAGCAATGTTTCTGCATCGCTAGGAGTTAATAGCATTGCTCTGTGAGCTAGTGTTATAATTACTAAGTTGGTTAACTAAATAATTATTATCTTTGCCATATGGCAAGGATAGGAAAACCAATACAATTAACTCTGGACGAGAAGCAAGAACTTTTAACTATGAGTCGCTCCCGCAAACTTGAGAA